>NZ_CP137079.1:2641955-3962933 GCF_033170155.1 Raineyella sp. W15-4
AGCATCTCCGCCGGGAGCGTGCCACGGACCGTCGGCGCCCAGGCGACGACGTCGTCGAGGGTCAGCGCGGTGACATCGGCCAGGCCGAGGTCACCGATCCGTGGGGTGCGGGCCGCCTCCGACAGTCGGCTGCCGTGGCAGTCGGGGCAGGTGCCGGTGGTGAGGAACTTGGCGATCCGCTGCACGGCGCGTTCGTCCTTCGCGGTCCGCAGCGCCTCCTCGACGGTGAGTCGGGCGTTGCGGAAGGTGAAGTCCAGTTCCACGAAGCGGCCGGTCTTGGTGGTGACGCTGATGTGCCGCTTCTCCTCGGGCCCGTGCAGGACGATGTCGCGCTCCGCGGCGGTGAGCTTGTCGAACGGCACCTCGGTGCGGACCCCGAACTCGGCGACGACCTGGGGCATCACCTTGAAACCGATCATCTGCCAGGAGGCCACCGCGCCCTGGTCGATGGACTTCGAGCCGTCCGGCACCAGGGTCGCCTCGTCGACGGCCCGGACGACGCCGGTGCCGGCACAGGTCGGGCAGGCCCCGCCGGAGTTGAAGGCGAGCGCCTCGGCGCCCGGTGGGGTGACGGCGGCCCCGCACACCGGGCAGCGGATCGGGATCTCGGCCGCGACGTCGATGGTCGGCCCGATCCGGTGGCCGTTGGGGCACCGGTGGGAGGCGAGCCGGGAGAACATCAGCCGCAGCACGTTGAGCAGCTCGGTCGAGGTGCCGAAGGTGGAGCGGACCCCGGGCACTCCCGGGCGTTGGCGCAGCGCGAGGGCCGCGGGCACATGCTGCACCGAGTCGACTGCGGCCCGCGGGGCGTGCGCCATCCGGCGGCGGGTGTAGGTGGACAGCGCCTCGATGTAACGGCGCGATCCCTCGGCGTAGAGCACCCCGAGGGCCAGCGACGACTTACCCGAGCCGGAGACGCCGGCGATCCCGACGAGCTCCCGCAGCGGGATGTCGACGTCGATGCCCTTGAGGTTGTGCACCCGGGCGCCGCGAACGGAGATGTGATCGGTGACCTCGTTCACATCCGACAGGCTAGTTCGCGACGGAAGCCCAGGCCGCGCGGCATCAGCCGATCGCGGCCTCCTTCGCCATCCGGCGGGCGCCCCGCAGACCGAACACCGAGGCCGGGCCGATGGTGGATCCGGGACCGGGATAGGTGTGGCCCATCACCGACGCGGTGGTGTTGCCGGCGGCGTAGAGACCCGCGATCACCGAGCCGTCGGCCCGCAGTACCCGGGCGTCGGCGTCGGTGACCACACCGCCCTTGGTGCCGAGGTCGCCGATGACCACCTTGTACGCGGTGAACGGGCCCTTCTCCAGCGGTCCGAGGCAGGGGTTCGGCCGTACGGTGGGGTCACCGTAGTAGCGGTCGTAGGCAGAGTCCCCACGATGGAAGTCCTGGTCCCGCCCGGTGCGGGCGAAGCCGTTGAACCGCTCGACGGTCCCCCGCAGCACGGCCGGGTCCACGCCGATCCGGCCCGCGAGGGCGTCCAGTGACCCCGCCCTGAACAGCAGACCCTGCGCCGCCATCGCCTTGGTCAGGCCCGGGATGATCGAGAAGGTGCTGAAGTAGCGCCGGGAGTGGCGGGCCTCGGTGATGAACCAGTAGTCGCCGTCCCTGTCGTGGGCGAGCATGTGGTGCCCCAGGTCGACGTACGACTCCGACTCGTTGGCGAACCGCTGCCCCCTGGCGTCCACCATCAGGCCGTACGGCATCGACCGTTCACCGACCAGGAAGGACGGGGTGCCGCCCTCGACCGGCGCCAGCGAGGCTCCCCACCAGGCGTCCTCCATGTAGTCGACCGCCGCCCCGAGGTCCTGCGCCATCGCGATCGCGTCGCCGAGGTTGCCCGGATTGCCCGACGGATAGCCGTCGATCCCCTCGTAGCGGCGTCGCCACTCCCGGTTGTGCTCGAAGCCGCCAGCCGCCAGCATCACGCCGCGACGGGCGCGCAGCACCTTCTCCCCGCCTGGTGCACCGACCCGGACGCCGACCACCCGGTCGCCCTCGGTGACGAGCGCCTCAGCCGGCGTGCCGAGCAGCAACGGGACACCGCCGCGGACAAGGACCGCGTGGGCGAACTGGGCCGCCAGCGCGCCGCCCAGGCCGACCAGGCGCTTGCCGCGTACCAGACCGCCGAGGGCGCGGAACACGAACTGCGCGCCGCGGACGAATCCACCGGGAGTGGACCAGGCCCGGCCCAACAGCCACACGTCATTCGTCCGCACCGGCAGGGGGATCGGGTCCCGCTGCGTCGTGGCCCACTCCCCCAGCCGCTTGAGATCGAAGTTCTGCCCCTCGATGGCGCGCCCGATCTTCCCGCCGGGCAGTTCCGGATAGTAGTCCGGGTAGTCGGGGTCGCGGAGGAACTCCATGCCGTGCCGCTCGGCGGTGAGGACGAAGTCCTCCACGCCGCCCACGAACGCCTCGAGCCGCTCCGGCGAGGACGCCGGGCCGGGCTCCCCGACCGTCCGTCGCAGGTAGTCGAGGGCCTCCTCGCGGGAGTCCGCCGCCCCCTGACGGCGCATCAGCGGATTGTCGGGGAGCCACAGGCCGCCACCCGACATCGCGGTGGAGCCGCCCCACCGATCGGTGCTTTCCACCATGATCACGCTGAGGCCCTCGTCGACGGCTCCCAGCGCCGTGGCGAAGGCGGCCGCACCACTGCCGACGACCACCACGTCGTAGGTCTCATCCCCTGTGCCTGACATCTCTGACATCGTCGAACCACCCTGTTCCCGATCGGTCCGTCACTACCGGACGATGCTGTCCGGATGAGTATAGTCGACGTAATGGAACAGCGGCGACCGAAGGCGAACCGGGGTCCGGCGGCAGCAGCGGAGAACCGTACGGCGATCCTGCGGTCGGCCCGTCGCCTCTTCGCCGCCCAGGGGTTCCGGGTCCCACTCACGGCGATCGCCCGGGACGCCGGCGTCGGGCAGGGCGTGCTCTATCGGCATTTCCCCACTCGGATGGATCTGGCCCTGGCGGTGTTCGACGAGAACCTGACCCGGATCGAACGCACCGCCGCCTCCGGCGGACCCGAGGTGTTCGACCGGGTGTGGCGCGAGCTGGTGACGCTCATCCTCACCGACGTGGCCTTCGTCGAGACCGCGGTGGAGGCGGATCGTACGGCGACCGCCGAGCAGTCTGCCGACCGCCTCGCCGGCATCATCACGCCGCTGTTGGACGACGCCCGTCGCGCCGGATCCGTCGACTCCGATGTCGACGTCGACGACCTGTTCCGGGCCCTGCGGGCCGCGTACGGTCTCGTGGTGACTGCGCAGGACTCCGCCCAGGCGCGCCGGGACGTCGTGGCGCTGATGACCTCGCTCGGCCTCCCTGCGCCGCAGTGAGACCACCGGCCGTCAGCGCCACGCCCAGGCTCAGCCTTCCGTGCGAGGCTGGAGACATGGTGGACAGATCCTTGATTTCCGATCAGGCGTCGATTCCCGATCAGGCGGCCGAGACCGCGACGCGACTCGTGACCGAGGCGGGAATCACCGCGAACGCCGACCTCGTCGCCCGCATCCTCGAGACCGGCCTCGGCCTGGGCACCGATGCGCCGACGCGGCTCGACCTGAAGATCGCCTCCGCGGCACTCACCGAGATGCGCGCCGCGTTCCGGCTCTTCGCCCCGTACCAGGGGGTGCCGAAGGTCACCATCTTCGGCTCGGCCCGGACCCGGCCGGACACCCTGTTGTATCGCGCGGCCGCGGACACCGCGACGACACTGTCGCGACGCGGATGGATGGTGGTGACCGGGGCGGGGCCGGGGATCATGCAGGCCGCGGCCGAGGGCGCTGGCCGTGAGCGTTCCCTCGGCGTCTCGATCCGGCTGCCGTTCGAGGAGAGTCCCAGTGCGGCGACCGTCGAATCCGGCAATCACGTGGCGATGAAGTATTTCTTCACCCGCAAGCTCATGCTGGTCAAGGAATCCCGCGGGTTCGTCTTCGTGCCGGGAGGGTTCGGCACGCTCGATGAGATGTTCGAGGTGCTGACCCTGCAACAGACCGGCAAGGCGGAACCGGCTCCCATCGTCCTGCTGGACAGTCCCGATGGAACGTTCTGGGCAGGGCTGCGACGGTTCGCCCGCGAGGCGATGATCCCGGCCGGAGTCATCTCCGCCGACGACTTCGACCGGGTCCTGGTGACCGACTCGGTGCCCGCGGCAGCCGACGAGATCACCGGCTTCTGGCGCAACTACGACTCGCTGCGCTGGGTCGGACGCCGGCTGGTGTTGCGTCTGCGCGCGGAGCCGACCCCCGCCGAGGTCGACGACCTCAATGATCGGTTCGGACACCTGCTGACCAAGGGCCGCATCGTACGCTCCGCTCCGCTCGCGCAGGAGGCGGGCGACAACGATCGTGTCGACCTGCCTCGGCTCCTGATGACCTATGATCCGCGCCAGGTGGGCTCCCTCCACCGGCTCATCCGCGCCGTCAACACGCTTCCCAGTTCACCCGGCGGACCGGCCACATCGGAGTAGTCGACCCGCTCCTCGCCGCTCACGGACCGAGCAGAGCCAGCGGCACCACGGCGATGCCGTCCGGCCGTCGGTACGCCGTCGTGCCGGTGGTGACCACCATGAGGTCGGCCATCCTGTCGGGAATCTGATCGCGGAGCCACACCAGATGCCGGACGTCGGAGGTGGTCACCTCTGGAGCCAGTTTCACTTCGATGCCGAGGATCTGACCATCGACGCCCTGGACGATGAGGTCGACCTCTCGATCTCCACCGGTGAGGCGAAGGTGGCTCACCGACGCTTCTGCGGCCTGGGCCAGGACTCGGACCCCCAGGGTCACGAGCGATTCGAAGAGCGGACCCGCCATATGCGCGCCGGCAGTCCCGAGCAACGACGCCGCGGACAGGCCGAGGAGGCGCGCCGCCAACGCAGGGTCGGCAAGCTGATGCTTCGGGGCCTGCTGCAATCGACGGATGGGATTGTTCGCAGGTGTCCATCCGGGCACCGGATCGAGCAACCAGAGCTGGCTGAGGTGATCGCGATAGGCGATCGTTGTCGTCTTCGCTGGCTGATTCGAATCTCCGCCGGTCGTCGCATCGAGCAGCCGTGAGTAGGCGGTCGTCGTCGACGACGCAGCCGCGTACGCCGCGAGCCACGACCTGAGCGTCGCCGGTCGGCGCACGTCGTACCCCCGCTCGGGCAGGTCCCGATCGATGACGCGCTGCAGGTAGGCGTCGAGGAGAGCCCGACGCAGACGCGGCGCCGTGGCCATGATGCCGGGAAAGCCACTGTCGACGATCGCATCGGCGTAGTCGCGCAAGGAGAACGCCGTCTGGCCCCCGACATGCTCCGCACCACCCGCGAGAGCAGCGGACAACGAGACCGTCGGGGTCACCATCCCGCGTTCATGCAGGCCCATCGGGCGCATGCGCAGAGACAGGATGCGCCCGGCACCACTGTGAGTACCTGCCGGATCGACCGGAGTGGCAGAACCGGTGAGGAGAAACCGGCCTGAGGGCGCACCCGCGTCGACCTGGCGCCGGACAGAATCCCATACCTGCGGGAGCTTCTGCCATTCGTCCAGCAGGACAGTGCCGGGCGGAACCGATGCCAGGTCGAAATCGGCCCGAGCAACCTCTCGCTGCGCAGGGTCGTCCAAGAACCAGACCGCATCGGCGCGGCGACGAGCAGTGTCCGTCTTTCCTACGCCCTTGGGCCCATCAAGGGCGATAGCGGGCGCGACAGGCAGCAACTCGTCGAGCTCACGATCCACCGTCCGTTCCAGGTAGTCCACGTCGCCCACCTTACCGCCGAAGGAGCCGTACGCTACCATTTGCGGTTGAGGTAGGCTACCTTTTGCGGTTCTCAGACACTACCATTTGCGGATCTCACAGTCGGGGACCGCGCCGCGACGTGCACCCCGGCCCACGACTGACGTGTATCCACGCGCAGCCAGCCCCTCGATCCCGGTGCGGGTCGCCAGGTGGTCACAGGTCTGTGGGAACGCGAAGGCTTCCTCGACATCGTGCACCACCCAGGCCAGGTAGAGTGCACCTGGGCCTCTCATACAGCCGCCCCCTCCTTGATCGCTCTGGTCCGAGCCCCCACGGCCATGTGCTCTTCGATGAGATGCGCACACGCTCACCGCGTCGGCAAACACTGCTGGTGGTGACCGACCACCACGAGGTCGGCGATCCTGTCGGAATCTGATCGCGTGGAGCGGCGTCACAGGTCCATGACAAGCTCAGGGTCGACCTTCCACCACAGGTGTCCCGCAGCGGGGATCTCCCGGGCACTGGCGGTCACCCTCGTCCGAAGCGACCGCAGGAGCGTGTCGTACGCCGCTTCGCTGAACTCGAACGTCTTCGCGCCGGCCGCGCCATCGACCAGTTGGATGCCATCGCCTTGTCCCTCCCAGCCGAACCGGCTCCATCGGACCACCCCCTGGGATCGCTCCAGCGCGACACTGAGGACGCCGCAATCCACGTCGCCGCAGACCTGACAGACGAAGAGGCCCACCCGACCGGGCGCCAGGGCTCCGCCGCGAGGATCGGCCAGCCGGTCGAGCCAGGCCAGTCCCTCGCTCACGGTCCACTCCGACCGCAGAGGGGTGCATCCTGTCGACACGTCATTGAGCTGCAGCTGATCGCGCAACAACGTCCCGTTCACAAGCAGGTCGAGAAACCGAGCCCGCTCGACAGCCGGACGGCGCCTCTCCAGAACACCCCACGAGGTGATGCGATCCGCGGTGCCCAGCTCGTCCACGGGCCCAACCGTATCCGACCCGATGCGCCCGCCCGAGGTCCATCGAGATCCCCCCAGGAGGGGGCGTGACCACCGGGTATGGCTGCTTGGGAATACGTGTGCCGATGGGCCAGTTGAAGAAGGCGTGGGAACGGAGATCGCGCGCTACGCCGCGTTTGCGGAAAGTCCCGACGGTGGGAATCCAGCTGGGGTCGTCCTCAACGCCGCGGGGCTCTCGGACGACCGCATGCAGCAGATCGCGGCTGACGTCGGCTACTCGGAGACAGCGTTCGTGTTCCCGGGTGCCCCCGACGTCGCTGACCGCGACCGGGCTGAACGCCGGTACCGTGTGCGCTACTGGTCGCCCGCCGCCGAAGTGCCGTTCTGCGGCCATGCCACGGTTGCCACCGCGGTCGCCCTCGCCGAGCGCGACGGGGTGGGGCCGATGGTGTTCGACACCCCCGCCGGCGCCATCCCGATCACCACCATCCGCGCGTCCTCGGGAGCCATCGACGTCGCGATGACCAGCGTGGAGCCAAGCGTCCGCACCATCGCTCCGGACGTCCTCACCCAACTCTTGGACTTCCTCGGCCTCGAGGCCGCGGATATCGATGAACGTTTCCCGCCGCGCGAAGCGTACGCCGGAAACTGGCATCCCATCCTGGTATTGCAGGACGCGGGAGTCTTCCACCAATTCCGTTTCGCTCCGTCGGCCATCGCCGCGCTGATGCAAGCCCAGGGTTGGACCGGGACCGTGACCGTGCTGCACGAGGCCGGAGCGGACGATTTTCTGGCACGCAACCTCTTTCCGGTCGGACGCATCACCGAGGACCCGGCCACCGGATCGGCCGCCGCATCCACCGGCGCCTACCTGCGCGCCCTCGGCTATGCCAGCGGCGGCAGCAGGATCACGATCCACCAAGGAGCCCACGTCGGACGCCCGAGCCTGCTGACGGTCAACGTCCCGACCAGGGGCGGCATCACGGTGACCGGCAGTGCATCCCCCATCGGCGCCGAGCCATCGAGCGGGCAGAACGACACCACTCGGTACAGCGGGAACATCACCGGGGTGCTGGCCCGGGTCTACGTGAACGACCTGGATGCGGCTCTGCCGTTGTACGAGCGACTGACCGGCGACCACGCCCCCCACCGGTTCACCTACGGGACGATGAGGCTGGCAACGGTGGGGACGTTTCTGATCATTCAGGGAGCACCGGCCGAGGTGCGCACCCATGCGACCACCGTGACCGTCCGCGACATCGGCACCGTCGTCGACGCGATAGCCGGGGCAGGCGGGACATTGCTGGAGGGCCCGGCGCCGGGCCCGAACGGGGCCAGGCTGATCGCCCGCCATCCCGATGGGAACGTGGTTGAGTACATCGAGATTATCGAGGGCTAAAGGGTGCACTCGATCGTGGCGAAGAGGTCGTCCGCGAGATGGTAGTCGTGGAACCGCGAGAACATGCCACCGCCTTTCCGGAGCAGCCCCACGGAAAACCGACGAGCCGCGTCCAGTAATGCCTCGTCATCCAGGACCTCGCCAAGTGCCTCCAGGTCATCGAACCATACCTGGGTCACAGCCCCGGTCTTGCCGTACTCACCATCCTGGAAGCTCAGATCCTCGCTGAGCTCCGGCGGTACTGCGTCAAGTCGGGCGAGATTGGCAAAACCGCATACTGCGCGTTCACCGCCAGCCGTTGTCACCTCACCGATGACGAGCGCCTCGACGTTGCTGACGGAGATGGCCGCGAGCCGTCTCCACTCCGCACTCCTGCCAGTCGTTGGCAGACTCGTGACCACCCAAATCTTGCGTTCCGTACGATGCGGGTAGGGGATGCACAGAGCCACGTAGCGAGCAAGTCCGCCTCGGATGGCCTCGTAGTCCGGCCGGGCCGCCAGCTCGGCGAACTTGTTGCGCGTGCGCTGCCGTTGCATTGCGATCACTCCACGGTCGCCGATGTTGCTGGCGTCGCTGTCGCCGGTAAGCCAGTCTTCGACATCGACCGGGTCGACATAGTGGTCGAGTTCCGGCGACCGCAGTGGAAGCCCGATCAGATCGACATTGCGGAGCCTGGCACCGTCGCGGACCAGCAGGGCGACGACATCACGTTCCGCGTCGTCAAGAAGCTCCGGCGCGACTTCCCTGAATCGCACTGCGACGATCTCGCCGGGCCACCGTCGCCTGTGCGCAGAGAAGCGGCTGAGCAGGTGCACAGTCTGCCCGACGTATTCCTCGCCGTCCGCGAACTCCAGCACGTAGATGCCGCACGCATCCGACGTGTAGACGGACAGTGAGATAGCGTCGTTGATCGACCATCGGGTGAAACGCATATCCGCACGCTACGCGGCGCGGCGGCCGCCCCTTGCGCGACCGGTGTCGGCGCGAGTTCAGCCGTCACCCTGATCGCCGCCATGCCGTCCGGTCCAGCAATTCGAGCCGGGCCACCCGGTTTGCTGCCTCCTTAGGATGGGCGACATGACCGTAAGGATGGACAACGTCGGCATCGTCGTCGAGGACCTCGGTGCTGCGATCGAGTTCTTCCGTGAGCTCGGACTCGAGCTCGAAGGGCGAACGGTGGTGGCGGGAGAGTGGGCCGGTCGCGTCACCGGCCTGGGCGATCAGCGCGTCGAGATCGCGATGATGCGCACGCCGGACGGCCACAGCCGGCTCGAACTCTCCCGCTTCCTCGAGCCATCCGTCATCGCCGATCACCGGAACGCCCCGGTGAACGCCTTGGGCTACCTGCGCGTCATGTTCGCCGTGGACGATATCGATGAGACCCTCGGCCGGCTCCGCGCGCTCGACGCACAACTCGTCAGCGACGACGTCGTCCGATACGAGGACGCGTACCGGCTCTGCTACCTGCGGGGCCCCGAGGGAATTCTCATCGGACTCGCCCAGGAACTCAACTGATCTCGCGGCCCACCCGGCCCACCTGCCACCAAACCACGGCAGGGCGGTCCGAACAGCGGGCGTCACCGCTGAGTGAACGACTGTGCGTCAGCCACAGTGGGCACACGCTCAGGCGATCTGCAGCGGAGTGATCGCCGCGACCTTGTTCTGCGTGATCCCGAAGCCCTCGATGAAGTCCTCCATGAGCACCTCGCCGGGATGAATCGATTTTATGAGGTTACTGTCAGTGGCAGTCGACGAGTGCCAGATCCGTTCAGCGGCCTTGTCCCGGAACCACGTAACCTCACGGGGGCAGCCCGCCGACATCACCCAGCTTCATCCACCACCCCGGCGAGGTAGCCACGGATCGTCGGCAGGTCGACCACGAGCGTGTCCCAGACCGCCCCGTAATCGGTCCCCTCGTAGTGATGCGCCAGTCGGTCGCGCATCCGCTTGATCAACGACCATGGAACCTCGGGGTGCTGGTCCGTCGTGTCGGCGCTCAGACGAGCGACGTTCTCACCGACCTTGATGATCAATGACTCCGCTGCCAGACCCGGCACATTGTCGGGGTCACCGACATACCACTCACGGCCACGGGCCACCAGATCCGCTCCGACGTCACAGAGGCGGACGATCTCACGCAACGCAGCAGCATCCCGCACGTTCATACGGCAACGGCCGTGGCCAGGATCTCGTGATCGGCGCGGAGACCACCGTCGGTCACCACATCGACCTCGACTCCGAGCAGATCACTGGCCCGCTCGGCGAACGCGGCCAGCGCCATCAGTCCGGTCCCCGGCGAGCGCGTCACCAGGATGTCCAGGTCGCTGCCCGGACGGTCGGTACCGCGTACGGTGGAGCCGAAGACGCGGACGTTGCTGAGGCCGTAGCTGTGCGCCAAGACAACGAGTTCGTCGCGATGGGCGGCCAGCGCGTCATGCGGCAGCGGGCGAGCCGCCGTGCGCAGTCGCTCCAGCATCGCCACCGAGGCCCTCCGTCGACCAGCCTCGTACGCAGCAATGTTGGGTTGTGCGACTCCGGACCGCTCCGCCAGCTCAGCCTGGCTGAGGCCCGCAGCCTCCCGCAACTCCCGAACTGCATTCGTCATGTCACCATGATATCGCGCGATATATCACAAGGTCGTGTGCTGCTGCGATGTCTGCGGACTCCCCGACAACTCGTCGTGGCGCCGGCCACTCAGGGACAGGAGACGCCCCGGTACGTCACACCATGTGGGCCCTTGTCCATCGGGGAAGCGGTACGAGCTCGCCCCAACCGTCGTGAGGCGGTCTCCGACGTCTTCCCGCCGCTGAAGGACCGGGGCTCACCCGTCGGCTGCAGGTGCGACCGCGATGTCCTGCCCGGAGCGCCGCAGCGCATCGGCGACGAATCCGGACACCTTCACGTCCTCGACGAACCAACGTACGAACCGCACCGCGGATGCCGTACGACCCGTCGGCACCGCGACCGCCTGCTCGATCTGCATGAAGGGCGGCTCGATCAGGCGCAGGCCCGGGTCGGCGGCCACGAAGGCAGCGATCGGTTGGCGGATCCCGGCAGCCACGTCCAGCCCGAGATCGCGGAAGACCATGGTGCCCTCTGCCCCGCGGACCACCTCCGCGAACCGCAACTTCCGGGACAGGAACAGGTCATAGGCCGCCCCCTGCTTCACACCGATCCGCACCCCGGGCCGGTCCACGTCGTTCAGTGTCCGGATCGAGGAGTCCTGCGGCACGGCGAACACCCCCTCGATCAGGGCGTACGCCGCGGTGAAGGTGAGGACCTCGGCACGGGCCGGGTCGATCGCCAGGAAGCATAGGTCGGCCGCGCCATCGACCACGGCAGCCAGGGACTTGCGCGCCGCGTCGAAACACACCAACTGGACAGGTACGTCCAGCCGCCGGCCGAGCTCCCTGGCCAGGTCCACGGTCACCCCGGAGGGGTGCGACGGACTGCCCTGTGCCAGCACCGGGTTCCCCAGGTTGATCGAGGCGCGCAACACGCCGGTGGGCGCCAGTTCACGCCGGACGTCGTCATCCATGGCGTCAGTGAACCACGGCGGGGAGGTCAGGAGAGCTACTGCCGGGTCCGCTCATCGTTCTCCCCGATACTCGGCATCCGTGAAGGTCACCCGATCGTCGCTGGGCGTGACGCGCAAGCCGATCAGTCGACCCAGGGGTCGGTCAGGTCGATCCCGGTGCCGGCGAAGTCCTTGGTGTTCCGGGTTGCGCAGGTGGCGCCGTGGGCCCGGCAGATCGCGGCGATCTGTGCATCAGCTGTGCTGATCGGCAGCCCCGCGCTCTCGCGAGCGACGAGGATATCGGCGTAGTGGCCGGCAGCCCCCTCGTCAAAAGCGAGGACCGCACCGGTCTCCCGGTAGGGCTGTAGCGCAGCGTCGATCCCCTGCCCCAGTGCGGTCTTGCGCCTGCCGTCCGGGAGTCGCCGCACACCTGCCAGTAGTTCGGCGAGCGTGACGGCGGTGATGGCGACCTCGCCGGTGAGGGATTCCAGCCACGCGACGACTTGGGGCTCCGGCCGGGTCCGGAACACCTCCGATATGACGTTCGTGTCGAGAGCGATCACTCGAAGTCCGCCGCCCGCGCGACGTCCGCCCGCTCCGGGACCGGGAGATCGTCGACACCGCCGACGTCCTGGGCCGCCAGCATCAGGGCCACTCCGATATTGGGTCGGCGCGCGGCCCTGGTGAGGATGTCACGGACCTCAGCCTCCATGGAGCGTCCGTGCTCTTTTGCCCTGGCGGCGAGCTGCTTCTTCACGGACTCGTCGAGCCCGCGGACGATGATGGACGCCATAGCTGCCACCTCCTCGACACTATGACAGCTGCTATCAGTGATGATAGCAGCCGCTCAAGGCCGGCAACCGCCGAGCAACCTCCCCGTACACGACGCCATATCGTTTGGGACATGAGGTCGCTATGCGGCTGTGCCTGCGGCGACGACGGCCTCCAGCCGTGGCGCGATCGATTCTGCCATCATCGTGATCTCGCGTTCGGCAATCCTGTTCTTCCGGGCCTGGTGCTGCCAATTCGCCAGGGCGGACGCTACGTACCTCAGCCGCTCTCGGGCTGCCTCCGCAGACAGGCTGCAGTCCTGGGCGAGCGCCAGAAGTCCGTCAACCTCCTCGGATTGCGCATCTGCCCCGGCGATCGAGGTCGCACGGGTCCGCGTCACGTCCGGGGTCGGATTCACGTCGAAGGCGGGACTGAGTGTCCAGGAGCCGTGATCGGCGAGGAACCCGTGATTGCGCAGATGGTCATCGGTGTTTCCAAGCGCGACGCTGGCGATGATCCGGTCATAGAGCTCATGATGATCCCGCCGGGGTGAGCGGGAGATGTCCCGCATCGCCTCAGCGATGTCGGCGTAGTCACGGCGTTCACCATCGGTGGATCCGGTCGCCGTCATCGCGCTGATGTATCCCAGACGCGCTCCTGTGCCCGTTCTGTCGAATCGTCGCAGGATGAGCACGCTCCGCTCCCCGACGTGCGTGAGCCGTCGTTGTGGCGTGCGAATGCCCGCGGCTTCCAGGAGATCGAGCATGGTGGCCTCCCAGGCCATCACGTCCCAGCCGTCGCTGGAGTGTGGGAACTTGGCGATCGCGAGACTGCCGTCCTCGAGGCACACAGAGGCCTTCGGCCGGGCACCGCCCAGGCCCGTTCCCGTGTTCAGGAGCTGCTTGACCGCACGGGACGGGTCGGCATCCGAGGCGAGCTCGTCGCTGGCCTGCAGGAGCTCCGGTAGCGAGGTCAGCTGTGGCACGCTCGAAGGCCTGCCCAGGAACTCGTCATGGCCGGGCAGACGGAAGCGCAACGCACCCTGACGGGTGTCGTCGCTGACACCCAGAAGGGAGTCGAGGTCGTCGAGTCTGCGCGGCGCCCTGTGCTCCTCGCGAGCACGGGTCCGCTCGGCCTTCTCGATGAGATTGCGTCCCCACTGATCAGGAGCACTGTCGCCGAAAGCCCTGATGAGCCCCTGCTGATGCTGCGAACCGGACACCAGGAGCAATGCGGGGTCGATGTTCATCCCGCCGCCGGCGAGGTAGGCCGAGTCGTAGAGGAAGGTAGTAGAGATCTGGCCATGATTGCGAGTGAAATGAGCCTGGCCGACCGGCCGGGTGGCCCCCGCCTCCCGGTCATCCGCGACGAGAACATCGATCGCCGTCATCGCGCGCGCTTCTTGGAGAGGTTGCCGGCGCGCAGCCTGCCGATGTCGGTGTTCAGCGGATCGATTGCCTCAACGACCTGGTCGAGCACGCCCAGTGCTCGCAGCACTTGGGCGACGTTGGAGAAACTGACACTCGGGTTACCCGACTCGATCTTGCGCAGGGTGTCACGAGTGATGTCAGCACGCTCGGACACCTGCTGCGCTGTCAACCCGAGGATCATGCGCCAGCCCCGCACGTGCTCACCGAAGGCCGTGATCTGGCGGTCGATCCTGTAGCCGGACATGAGTGCCCCCTCCCTACTGACGATTATTATAGTCAGATCGCACCGTAATGACGTTTGTGATCGTCATAGTTTGGCCCAGTGGTCCCGTCGTACCGCAGGAGGGTGGTCCGCGAGCAGGCGCGGCCTGCCTTGGATACCTACGAGGACTGCCGAGTCCGGTGGGTGGACGCGGAGGCCATGACCGCCTCGTGCAGTGACGTGATGCTCGTCGAGACGGGCCACCTGACACGCTGGAACCATCTGACACCGGCATGCCCACGGCCGAGATGATGTCCTTCGTACAGATGCTCGGCGAGGGCGCCGCAAGTCACGCGTCGAGGATCGCGCTCCTGGAGAGGCATCGACGCCGGCTCAGCGAACGGCGCGCGGCAATCGACGCGGCCGACCGGGCACTCGAGAGCAAGATCTCCCACTACCGGCGCCTCATCGCGCAGGGCCTCGACTGCCACGGCCTCGCCGCGCCCGCCGCGTCACCGTGCCGGACGCAGTGACGCCGCGGTTCGTACGACACTTTCCAGGCCGTCGGCCGGCCGCCGGCCTGGAAGATCCCGCAGGTCGGGGCTGGTCTCGTTCAGGAAGCCGTGCCGGATGTTGGTCGCGATCGAGGCGAGCATCGACGGCTGGAAGGCCAGCAGATTCGCATCGCTCAGTCGGGCCCGGTATTCGCTCAGGCTCCGCAGGCTGACATCGAGGCCACGGGCCACGTCGAGCGCCGTGACCGGCTCGCCGACCAAATCGTAGATCCGGCCGGCATGCGCGGCGGGATCACGGGCCACGACCGCTGCCGCGGCGGCGAGGTCTGCGCGCGTGACAGCCGCCAGCGCGCCGTCACCGAACGGGGACTCGAGTTCACCGTCAGAGGCCCAGGCGAGCAGCGCGCCGAACAGTTCGGCGTAGAGCCCGTTGCGCATGATCGTCCAGCCCAGGCCGGATTGTTGAATGAGTCGCTCGGTGGCGCGGTGGGCCACCGCGTGCGCGAGGTGATCCCCGGCGCTGGTCAGGCTGGTGTAGACGACGTGCTCCACGCCGTCACGCATGGCCGCCTCGAGCACGGCCCGGTGGCGGGCGATCACGACATCGTCCTCGGCGCGACCAGCAGACACGAGGACGAGGGTCGAGACCCCTGTCAGGTCGAGGCTCACCGGATCGTCGAAATCGAGGTGTTGCTGGTCCGGGCCTGGAGTGCGGCTTCCGCCGACGACAGCCGCGCTCGGCGTGCGCACGCCTTCTGACACAGAGGGTTCCAACTCCGTGGTGGTACACATGCAGCTCAGGGTCGGGCAGGGTGTACTCATCGACTCCCACCATCACCACCGACCACCCTGTGCCTTCACGCGGTCTTCAGCGGTGCAATTGCAGCGACCTGATCAGCGATGTGGTCGTTCGCGACCTCAAGTTCGTACCGTGTCTGCAGGTTGAGCCAGAACTGCGGGTCGACCCCGAAGTACCGCCCCAGGCGCAGCGCAGTGTCAGCCGTGATCGCGCGCTTGCCATGCACGATCTCGTTGATGCGCCGCGGCGGTACGCCGATGGAGACGGCGAGCTTGTTCTGCGTGATGCCGAACCCCTCGATGAAGTCCTCCATGAGGACCTCACCCGGGTGGATCGGCGGGTAGAGCTTCTCGGGCATCATTCCTCCTCAGTGGTAGTCGACGATCTCGACGTCTTCAGCGCCGGCATCCGTCCAGCGGAAGCAGATCCGCCACTGATCGTTGATGCGGATGCTGTGCTGGCCAGCCCGGTCACCCTTGAGCACTTCGAGGCGATTGCCTGGTGGCACCCGCAGCGCGTCCAGCACCGTGGCAGCGTCCAAGAGGTGCAGCTTCCTGTTCGCTGTCTTGTGGATTCGCGGATCAAGTCGCTTCACCGGCTCGCGACGCCACACTCGCTCGGTGTCACGGTCAGCAAACGATCTGATCACAGAACCAGCATATAACGTAACGCGTCAATAACGCTAGACGTTAAAGCGGAACTCGACCACGTCGCCGTCTTGCATCACGTAGTCCTTGCCCTCCAGGCGCAGCTTGCCACGGGCCTTGGCTTCGGCCTCCGAGCCCGCCTCGACCAGGTCGTCGAAGGAGACGATCTGGGCCTTGATGAAGCCCTTCTCGAAGTCGGTGTGGATCACCCCGGCGGCCTGCGGCGCGGTCCAGCCCTGGTGGATCGTCCAGGCCCGGGCCTCCTTGGGGCCGGCGGTGAGGTAGGACTGCAGGCCGAGGGTGGCGAAGCCGACCCGGGCCAGCACATCCAGACCGGGCTCCTCGACGCCCATCTCGGCGAGGAACTCGCGCGCCTCGGCCTCGTCCATCTCGACCAGCTCGGACTCGAACTTCGCGTCGAGGAAGATCGCCTCGGCCGGCGCGACCAGCGCCCGCATCCTGGCCTTCATCTCCTCATCGGCCAGTTCGTCCTGGTCACAGTTGAAGACGTAGATGAACGGCTTGGCGGTGAGCAGGAACAGATCGCGCAACGGTTCCAGGTCGAGGCCGGCAGCGTACACCCCCTTGCCCTGCGACAGCGTCTCGTACGCCTGCTGCCAGGCCTCGTACTTGGGCTTCGACTCCTTCTTGATCCGCGCCTCCTTCTCCAGGCGCGGCAGGGCCTTCTCCATCGTCTGCAGGTCGGCGAGGATCAGCTCGGTGGTGATGGTGTCGATGTCGTTGCCGGGGTCGACCGCCCCGTCGACGTGGGTGACGTCGGGATCGTCGAAGACCCGGGTGACCTGGCAGATCGCGTCGGCCTCGCGGATGTTGGCGAGGAAGGCGTTGCCCATCCCCTCGCCCTGGGAGGCGCCCTTGACGATGCCGGCGATGTCGACGAAGGACACCGTGGCCGGGACGATCCGCTCCGAGTGGTACAGCTCGGCCAGCACCTTCAGCCGCGGGTCCGGCACCCCCACCACACCGACGTTCGGCTCGATCGTGGCGAACGGGTAGTTCGCGGCGAGAACGTTGTTACGGGTCAGCGCGTTGAACAGCGTTGACTTGCCCGCATTGGGGAGACCGACGATTCCGATGGTGAGTGCCACGGCAGGTCAGTCTAGCCGAGGCAGGCTACCCGCCAGGCCGCCCGGCGCCCGCCCCGGAGGGCGGGATCCCCGCTCCGAGGGGCGGGGGCAGGTACGGCTCAGCTCTGGTGGGTGGCGTCCCAGGCAGCACCGTGCGCATCGCGGCTGGCCAGGTCGTGCAGCCGGTCCAGCTGCTGGTTGAGCTGGTCGAGGACACCCTTCATCTGGTCGTGGGTGACCCGGGCGTACGTCCGTACGTAGTCGACCAGGTCGACGTCGGCGGCGTCGGCGACCCGCTGGCGTGCCTCGACCTCGGCATCGGCCATCAGCTGGTCGGCCATCTGCTGGGCCCGGGTGAGGATCGCCTCGGCCTGCCCACCGGCCGAGACTCCCGGCTCGACCGGGGCCGGCACGGGCGCGGAGAACATCGCCGGGGCGGGCGCAGTGCCCTCCGGCGGCCTGCCCCCGTACGACTCGAGTTCGGCGCGCAGGTCACGGTTGGTCTGCACGAGCCGCGCGTTCTCGTCCTGCAGGTCCTCGATGAGGTCCGCGAGATCGGCGAGGTAGTCGGTCACCTCGGTCGTCTCGTAGCCCCGCATCCGGACGCTGAATTCCTTGCGTCGGATGTTCTGTGGCTCGAAGTCTTCGATGCTGGCCATCGTCTCCTCCTTCGGTGATCAGCCGGGCGTGGTCACTGACCGGCGCCCGTGGAGGGCCCCGTCTTGATGGCGCTGATCTCGAAGTCGAGGTCGACCTTCTCGGAGACGAGCACCCCGCCGGTGTCGAGCGGGACGTTCCACTCCAGCCCGAAATCGCGACGATTCATCCGGCGCTTGCCGGCGAAACCGGCCCGGGTCCCGGCGCCGAACGGGTCCTTGGCCACGCCGATCACGTCGACGGGGATCACCACCGTCTTGGTGATGTCGCGGATGGTCAGCTCACCGGTCACCATGAACGCCAGGTCGTCGACCTCCTCCATGGAGGTGCTGACGAAGGTGATGTACGGGTACTTCTCGACATCGAAGAAGTCCGCGCTGCGCAGGTGCTCGTCGCGCTGGGCGTTCCGGGTGTTGACGCTGGCGACGCCGATCCTCACCGACACGGTGGACAGCTCGGGGCGCTCGGCATCGGCGTGGATCTTGACCTCGATGTCGTCAAAGGCGCCACTGACCTTCGCCACCATGGCATGGCGGGCCGTGAAGCGGATGGTGGAGTGGGCGGGATCGGCCTCCCAATCGCCGCTCCAGGACGGATCGTAGTCGCTCATGAACACTCCAGATCGATGGTCACGAAGCCCCTCTGCGTGCTCCCGGGGCCGGGTGAGGCGAGATTAGCATGAGGGACCCTCAGCGCCCGGCCAGGCACGGCGGTTTTCCGGGCGACGCCGACGAGTCCGGGCAGCTGGGCAGCCCAGTCGGCGCCGATGACCGTCAGGCCCCGGTCCAGTAGGCCGCCAGCACCCTCCGCAGGGCGTACGGATCGGCCGATCCACACATCTCACGGGCCGAGTGCATCGACAGGATCGGGGCGCCGACGTCGACGGTGAGCAGACCCAGCCGGGTGGCGGTGATCGGGCCGATCGTCGACCCGCACGGCACGGCGTTGTTGGAGGCGATGACCTGCCCCTTCACCCCGGCGGCGCGGCAGGCCCGGGTCCACAGCGCCGCGCCCGCCGCGTCGGTGGCGTAGCGCTGTGAGGCGTTGACCTTCAGCATCGGGCCGCCGTTCAGCACCGGCTGGTGGGCGGGGTCGTGGCGCTCGGGGTAGTTCGGGTGCACCGCATGCCCGCCGTCGCTCGACATCACGGTGGAGCGGGCGTACATCCGGCGCAGTCCGTCGGCGTCGGCCCCGAGCGCGTGCCCGGTGCGGACCAGGACGTCCTCGAGGACGGGCCCGGCCGCCCCGGCGCGGGTCGACGACCCGACCTCCTCGTGGTCGAAGCAGGCCAGCACCTGGATGTCGCCGCCGCCCGGCGCCGGGGTGGTGTCGAGCAGCGCGGTGACACCGGCGTGGACGCTGAGCAGGTTGTCCAGCCGTGCCGAGGCGAAGAACTCCTCCTCCGCGCCGAAGACCGCCGGCGGCTGGACGTCGAAGCTGCGCAGGTCGAACCCCGCGATGTCGTACGCCGCCAGCCCGGCCAGGGCGGCGACGTGGCCGAGCACCGAGGCTTCGGGACGGCCGACCGACCACACCGGGTGCAGGTGCTGCTGCGGGTCGAGGACCAGCCCGTCGTTGACCGTACGGTCCAGGTGGATGGCCAGCTGTGGGATCCGCATCAACGGCCCGGTCCGGACCAACACCTCCTGCCCGGCGACCGTCACCAGCCGTCCGGCCAGGCCGAGCTCGCGGTCGAGCCAGGAGTTGCGCAGCAGGCCGCCGTACACCTCGACGTTGACCAGCTGGTAGCCTGCCGCGGCGCTGTCCGGCGCCGGTTTGACCTGGAAGGCCGGGGAGTCGGTGTGCGTCCCGACGATCCGGAACCCGCTGTGCACACCGGCCCTCTCGGGGACCCGCCAGGCCACCACGGCACCGCCCCGGACCAGGTAGTGACCACCCGGCGCGGCGTCCCAGGGCTCGGTCTCGTCCTGCCGGACGAACCCGGCCACGTCCAGTCGGCGGACCACCTCGGCCGCGGCGTGGAACGGACTGGGGGCCGCCTGCACGAAGTGACCGAGGTCCTCGAGGTGGGTCAGTGCGTGCGCATCCGGGCGCGTGGTCATCGGCATGGCCCCCATTCAACCCCGTCCGGGCGCCGGGTCTTGCCACCTTCGGCGGCGATGTCAGAGGGGCCCACCAGACTGGGGCCATGATCACGACGGGTCTCGACCCCACTTCCCTCGTCCTCGGCATCGTCATCGGTCTGCTGGCCGGGCTGCTCCTCGCCGTGGCCACCGGTCGGCTGCTGCCCCGGCGGGGCCCGGCGACCGGCGACGACGACACCCTCACCCAGCGATTCCGGGCACTGTCGGCCGATGCCCTGGAACGCCAGGCGCTCAGCGCCGACCGGGCCGCGGACCAGCGCATGTCGGCGACCGCCGACGTGCTCCAGCCGCTGCAGGAGTCGTTGCACCGGCTGGAGAAGCGACTCACCGACGTCGAGAAGGACCGGGTCGCGATGACCACCGATCTGCGCCATCAGGTGCTCGAGGTGCGGACGACCGGGGAACACCTGCGCCGGGAGACGGCGGCGCTGGCCACCGCCCTGCGCAAACCACAGGTCCGCGGCGCCTGGGGGGAGACCCAGCTGCTGCGGATCGTCGAGATCAGCGGGATGGTCGAGCACTGCGACGTCGACCTGCAGGTCTCGATCCCCACCAAGGAGGGGACGCTGCGGCCCGACATGCGGGTCAACCTGGCCGGCGGGCGCAGCGTCTTCGTCGACTCGAAGGTGCCGCTGGCCGCCTTCCTCGACGCGATGGAGACCGACGACCCGGCGGCCCGCGACGACCTGCTGGGCAACTACGCCCGACACGTCCGGACCCACATCGACCAGCTCGGCGCCAAACGCTACTGGCGGCTGGCCGGGCTGAGCCCCGAGTTCGTGGTGCTGTTCCTGCCCTCGGACGCCTTCCTCGCCGCCGCGCTGCAGCAGTCCCCCGACCTGCACGAGTACGCCGCGGCCCGCGACGTCGTGCTGGCGACCCCGGCGACCCTGATCGCCATGCTCCGGACGATCGGCCACAGCTGGCGTCAGGTCGCGCTCGCCGCCTCGACCGCCGAGGTGTACGCGATCGCCCGCGAGCTGTACGAGCGGCTGGCCACCTTCGGCGACCATGTGGACCGGATCGGCCGTGGCCTCGGGAATGCCGTCCGGTCCTACAACGCCGCGGTGGGATCGTTGGAGAGCAGGGTGCTGGTCAGCGCCCGCCGGATGCGCGACCTGCAGGTGTCGCGCGAGACGCTCGCCACGCCCGCACCGGTGGACGAGCCGCTACGGGCGGCCAGCGCCCCCGAGCTCCTCGCCGACTCCCGCGCCGACGTCGTCGGCCCGCCCCGCGAGGATGAGCCGGCCGGTCTGCTGAGCGACGAGGCGAGCTGAAGAGCACAATGGCCCGGTGACCATGGAGATACCCCCGAGCTTCCAGTGGAACGGGATCCGCGTCGGCGCCGACGCGGTGGAGGAGGCCAGCGCACGGCTCTCCGGCGTGGTCCGCCGGACGCCGCTGCAACGCAACGAACGGCTGAGCAACCGCACCGGCGCGGAGGTCTGGGTCAAGCGGGAGGACCTCCAACCGGTGCGCTCCTACAAGCTGCGCGGGGCCTACTACCTGATCAGTGGTCTGAGCGAGGCCGAGCGGGCCGCCGGGGTGATCTGTGCCAGCGCCGGCAACCACGGTCAGGGTGTGGCGTTCGCCTGCCGGGCGCTGGGCATCCAGGGACGGATCGTCTGCCCGACCGGCACCCCCCGCCAGAAGCGGGACCGGATGACCGAGATCGGCGGCGACATGATCGACGTCGTGCTGACCGGCCGCACCTACGACGAGGCGGCCGCCTACGCCGCGGCCGAGGCCGAGCGCACCGGCGCGACGATCGTCCCCGCCTTCGACGATCCGCGTACGGTGATCGGCCAGGGCACCGTCGCCCAGGAGATCGTGGAGCAGCTCGGCAGCGCGCCCGACATCCTGCTGGTGCCGGTCGGCGGCGGCGGCCTGCTCGGCGGGATCCTCACCTGGATGCGGGAACGGGCCCCGCACACCCGGGTGATCGCAGTCGAGCCGGCCGGTGCGGCGAGCCTCGCGGCCGCCCTCGCCGCAGGCGGACCGGTGGATCTGGAGCATCTGGACACCTTCGTGGACGGTGCCGCGGTCCGCCGGGTCGGTGACTGCACCTACGCCGTCGCCGCGGTCCGCCCGCCGATGACCGTCGCCGTGCCGGAGGGCGCCATCTGCTCCGAGATGCTGGAGATGTACCAGGTCGACGGCATCATCGCCGAGCCGGCCGGGGCGCTGGCGACCGCCGCGCTGCGCACCGGTGTGATGGTCGGCCAGGGCCAGACCGTGGTCGCGATCGTCTCCGGCGGCAACAACGACGTGTCCCGGTATGCCGAGGTGATCGAGCGGTCCCTGGTCTGGGAGGGCCGCAAACACTATTTCCTGGTCAACTTCTCCCAGGAGCCGGGGGCGCTGCGGGCGTTCCTCGACGAGGTGCTCGGCCCGAACGACGACATCGTCCTGTTCGAGTACGTCAAGCGCAACGATCGGGAACTGGGACCGGCACTGGTCGGGATCGAACTGAGCGAACCGACCGACCTGGCGGCGTTGCTCGCCCGGATGGACGCCTCCCCCATCGAGTGCGAACGGCTCACCGCCAACAGCCCGGCGTACCGGTTCCTGGTCGCCGGCGGCTGAGCCGTCGGGTCGGGCTGACCGGTGAGCGCCCGGTCCGCCGGCTCCCTCTGCGGCGAGCCCCTCAGCCGCGAGGACGCAGGTGGACCGGCGGCAGCGGGGGCGCCGGGATCGGCGGCTCCCCGCCGGTGGCCGCGGTGATCGGGCCGAACTGACGCGGATTGGTGCCGTTGCCGTCACTGCGTCCGATCGCGGCCTGCCAGTTCGCCTGGTAGTTGACGACCTCGGTGTGGGTGCGGCCGATGAAGTTCCACCACATGATGATCTGTTCCCCGAACGGCGCACCGCCGATCAGCACGATCCGCGTCGGTCGCGGGCCGGCGGACTCCCGCCGCAGGACGAGGCGGTCGCGTCCGGGGGCGAGGAAGCCCAGCTCGTTGTCGGCGATCGTCTCCCCGTCGACGCTGATCGCGCCGCTGTCGACGAGCAGGCCGTACTCCCAGGTCGGCTCGACGGCGAGGGTCAGGTCACCCTCGCCGAGGACGATCTCGGCGCCCACCAGCGGGCTGAAGGTGCCGACCGGCGAGGACGCACCGGCCAGTGTCCCGAGGAACACGCTCAGTCGGTGGTCGCCGATCCCGAACGGCTCCGGCTCGAAGTGGTCGAACCGCGGGTCGCCCAGCCGGGCGGCCGCCGGCAGGGCGGTCCACAGCTGGACACCGTGCAGCACCGGGCTGTCCGGGGTGGAGTACTCGGAGTGGTTGATCCCCCGCCCGGCGGTCATCAGGTTGAGCTGCCCGGGCCGGACCACCATCCGGGTCCCCAGCGAGTCGCGGTGCTCCACGTGGCCGGAGAACAGCCAGGTCACGGTCTGCAGCGAGGTGTGCGGGTGCGGCGCGACGCGCATCCCGCCGTGCACGGCCGGATCTTCCGGGCCGAAGTGGTCGAGGAAGCACCAGGCGCCGATCAGTGAGCGGTGTCGGTCCGGCAGCGTCCGCCGGACGCTGAGCCCGCCCGTGGGGGCCAGCACCACGTCCCGCGGATGGATGATCTGGACCGGTGCGGGCTCCGCTGCCATGGCCACTCCTCGTGCTGGGCGATCCGACGGTGATCCGGTCAGCCGGTGACGTACGTGCCGCCGCGGCAGCCGGTGCGCAGGTCATCTTACCGGGACCGGTCCCGGCGCGGTGGCGAAGGCGGGCGGCCGGTCAGCCGCGAGCGGGCCGGCGCGCCGTACGCAACTCGTGCGGCAGGGCGAAGGTGAGGTTCTCCTCGACCAGCCGCTCCTGCACGGCGGGCGGGAAGCCCTGCTCCTGCAGGTAGGCCAGCACACCCTGCACCAGGCCCTCCGGCACCGAGGCACCCGAGGTCACGCCGACCGTGGACACCCCGACCAGCCAGTCCGGATCGATCTCCTCGGCCCGGTCGATCCGGTGGGCCGCCGTCGCGCCGGCCTCGAGGGCGACCTCGACCAGCCGCACCGAGTTGGACGAGTTGGCCGACCCGACGACGATGACGAGGTCGGAGTGGGCGGCGATCTGCTTGACCGCCGACTGCCGGTTCTGGGTGGCGTAGCAGATGTCGTCGCTGGGCGGATCGATCAGGTGCGGGAACTTCTCCCGCAGCCGGTCCACCGTCTCCATCGTCTCGTCGACGCTCAGCGTGGTCTGCGACAACCAGGCGACCTTGTCCGGATCGGCCACGTCCAGCTCGTCGACGTCGGCCGGGTGCTCGACCAGGGTGATGTGCTCGGGCGCCTCACCCGAGGTGCCCGCCACCTCCTCGTGGCCGCTGTGGCCGATGAGCAGGATCTGCACCCCCTGCTGGGCGAAGCGCTTCGCCTCGTGGTGCACCTTCGTCACCAGCGGGCAGGTCGCGTCGATCGTCCGCAGCCCGCGGGACTCCGCCTCCGCCTTCACCGCCGGCGACACCCCGTGGGCGGAGAAGATCACCAGCGAGTCGTCGGGCACCTCGTCCAGTTCGTCGACGAAGATCGCCCCGCGCTGGGACAGCGTCTCGACGACGTGCTTGTTGTGCACGATCTGCTTGCGGACGTAGATCGGGGCTCCGTACGTGTCCAGTGCCTTCTCCACCGTCTGGACCGCGCGGTCGACGCCGGCGCAGTAGCCGCGCGGTGCCGCGACCACGACCCGCTTCGCGGCCGCCGGCTGTGGGTCGGCGGGAGTGCGGTCGGACGTGGGGGGAGTCGTCATGGCAGTCAGTGTAGGCGGGGCGTCGTAGGGTGAGCCTCGTGCCTGCCGACCGGAAGCTCACCTCCTCCCCGGAGAACCCGCAGCCCCTGCGCACCATCGCCGGCGCGGTGCGGAACTGGGTGGAGCGACTCGGTGAGGTGTGGGTCGAGGCCCAGGTGATCGAGCTCAACCGGCACCGCAACGGCACCGGCTACCTGACCCTGCGCGATCTGACCGAGGAGGTGTCGGTCCAGGCGTCCTGCCCGGTGGCGGTGCTGGACGTGGCCGGGCCGCTGACCGTCGACACCACCGTGGTGACCCGGGTCCGTCCCCGCTACTGGTACCGGAGCGGGCGGCTCACCTATGAGCTGATGGAGATCCGGCCGTCCGGGGAGGGCCGGCTGCTGGCCCAGCTCGAGCAGCTCAAGCGGATGCTGCAGGCGGAGGGGCTCTTCGACCCGCTGCGCAAGAAGCCACTGCCGTTCCTGCCGCGCCGCGTCGGCCTGATCACCGGGGCCGGCTCGGCGGCCGAGCGGGATGTGCTGGAGAACATCCGCCGCCGCTGGCCGGCGGTCGTGGTGACGGTACGTCACACCCTGGTGCAGGGCCCCCAGGCGGCCGCCGGCGTGATCGCCGCGCTGGCCGACCTGGATGCGGAGCCGGAGGTCGACGTGATCGTCATCGCCCGCGGCGGCGGGTCACTGGAGGACCTGCTGCCGTTCAGCGACGAGGGACTGGTGCGGGCCGTCGCCCGGGCCGAGACCCCGGTCGTCAGCGCCATCGGTCACGAGCCGGACCAGCCGATCCTCGACCTGGTCGCCGACCTGCGGGCCTCCACCCCCACCGACGCCGCCAAGCGGGTCGTCCCGGACGCAGCCACCGAGCTCGGCCACCTCAGCACCGTCCGGACCCGTCTGGACCGGGCGGTGGAGCGGGCGGTCACGGTCCGCACCGAGCAGTTGGCCGCGCTGCGCTCCCGGCCGGTGCTGCGGGCCCCGACCGGCACCCTGGACCTGCACGCCGAGCGGCTGACGGCGCTGCGCGAGCGGGGCCTGCGGGCGGTGGAGGGTCGGCTACGCACCGAGGAGATCGGCCTGCACCACGCCCGCCAGCGGGGGCGGGCGCTGTCGCCGCGGTCGACCCTGGAGCGCGGGTACGCCATCCTGCTCGACGCCGACGAGCGGCCGGTGACCTCGACGGCGGAGGTCGACGAGGGGGACGGTCTCACCGCCCGGCTGGCGGACGGCAGCGTGGTGGTGCAGGTGGTGGAGATCGAGGGCCGTACGGACGAGTTCGACGACGCGGAGTTCGAGGAGGGACGGTTCGATGAGTGAGCGCCCGGTGGGTGGACAGCAGCGGGGCGAGGAGCTGAGCTACGAGCAGGCCCGCGACCAACTGGTGGAGATCGTGCAGAAGCTGGAGTCCGGTGGAGCGACGCTGTCGGAGTCGCTGGCGCTGTGGGAGCGTGGCGAGCAGCTCGCCGACCTCTGCCAGACCTGGCTGGACGGGGCGCGGACCCGGATCGAGGCGGCCCGCGACCGGCGACCTCCGGACGGCGGCCAGTAGGCGGCGGCCGGTCGACGGAGGCACCAGCAGCCACCCGCGGCAGCCACCTCCAGGAGACCGGCGCACCGGCCACCCGGCCGCGGGAATCAGTGCGTGCTGAGGGTAGCGACCAGCGCCTCCAGCCCCTCGTACGGCGCGTCGGCCGTCACCGCGAGGGTGTAGCCGTCCTGCCGGAGGACCAGCACCCGGGTGCGGCCGTCCGGGGAACGCCACCGCTCCCACTGCTCGCCGCCGACCGTCGAGGTGCCGTCCGGGCTGCCGTCGCGGCTGAGCCGCCGGATGACCGTGCCGGGCTCGTCGTCGGACTCGTTGACGGCGTAGTAGATCTTCGACTGGTCGAGGCCGCCCCACAGCCATTCGTCGGAAGCCGAGACCCCGCCGCCACCACGGGTCTGACCGCCCTTGGGCACCCAGGACGCCTGGGTGACGATCCAGCCACCCTCCCCGGTCGGCAGCCCGGCGGGGGCGTAGACCGGGTACGGCGCCTCGGCCCGGGCCTGGGCCACCACCGGCGCCGGGTCGATCGCCTGCACCGGGTAGTCGGGCAGGTTGTTGGTGTAGAGCCAGGTCAGCAGCAGGATCGGCACGATGATCACGCCCAGCGACAGGAACATGTCCCGGATCGTGGTGGGCTTCTTGATCCGCCGGGGGCGCGCCTGCGGGCTGACGGTGTGATCGGCCATTGCCCCATCATCACAGATCGGCTGCGCGGCGCCACCCGCGTTCAGTACTGCGGGCCGCCGAACTCCCGGCTCCAGGCCAGCACTCCCCCGGTCAGGCTGCGCAACCGCACCCCGTCGGGAACCCCGTCCTGCAACAGCCGGACCGCCTGTGCGGACCGTACGCCCGACCGGCAGTAGACGACCACGTCCCAGGCACCGTCCACCAGCTCGGCGACCGAGCCCCAGCCGCCGGCCCGGACCTCCCCCAAGGGCTTCCACACGTCGTCGGGCACGGTGACGATCCGGCGCTCCCACTCCTCGCGGACGTCCAGCAGCACCGGGGCGGCGCCCTCCCGGCGGGCGGCGACGACCTCGGTGACGGTGGTCGACTCGACCCGCGGCGCGGCGGTGGCGGCGCAGGCCTCGACCGCCTCGGTCAGCGCCGTGACCGGCGGCCGGTCCGGGTCGGGGACGAGCCGCAGGGTGTGCTGTTCGGCGCGCAGCGCGTCGTGGACCAGCACCCGGCCGACCAGCGGCTCCCCGAGGCCGCAGATCAGCTTGATCGCCTCGGTCGCCATCGCCGACCCGATCGACCCGCAGAGCGCGCCGAAGACACCGCCGTCCGCGCAGGACGGCACCGAACCGGCCGGCGGGATGTCGGGGAACAGGTCGCGCAGCATCGGCCCCTCGCCGGGCCAGAACACGCTGACCTGGCCCTGGAACCGGAAGATCGACCCCCACACCAACGGGGTGCCGGTCAGTTCGGCGGCGTCGTTGGACAGGTAGCGGGTGGCGAAATTGTCGGCCCCGTCGAGGACCAGGTCGTACGACCGGAACAGCCCCAGGGCGTTGTCACCGTCGAGCCGCTCCACGTACGCCTCGACGTCCAGCGCCGGATCGAGCCGGAGCAGCGCGTCGCGGGCCGACTCGGCCTTCGGCCGGCCGAGGTCCTCGGTGCGGTGCAGCACCTGGCGCTGGAGGTTGGACAGGTCGACGACGTCGTCGTCGATCACGCCCAGCGTGCCCACCCCGGCGGCGGCCAGGTAGAGCAGGGTCGGCGCGCCGAGGCCGCCGGCACCGATCACCAGCACGCGGGCGGCCCGCAGTCGGCGCTGCCCCTCCTCGCCGACCCCGGGCAGGGTGAGGTGGCGGGCGTAGCGGCCGGCCTCGGCCGCGGTCAGCGGCGGGCCGGGCTCGACCAGTGGCTTCACAGCGCGTCCTCCTCGCGGGGTCCGGTGACGATCCCCTCCAGCGGGCTGGAGGCCACGGCCAGCGTACGTCGCGGGATCCGGCCGGCGCGCCGGGCCCGGTGACCGGCGTCGACCGCCGCGCGCATCGCCGTGGCCATCCCGACCGGGTCCTGGGCCCGGGTCACCGCGGTGGCCAGCAGCACGCCGTCGCAGCCGAGCTCCATCGCCAGGCAGGCGTCGGAGGCGGTGCCGATGCCGGCGTCCAGGATCACCGGGACCTCGGCCCGGGAGACGATCAGCCCGATGTTGTGCGGGTTGAGGATGCCCAGACCGGTGCCGATCGGGGCGCCGGCCGGCATCACCGCCGCGACCCCGAGGCCCTCCAGCCGGTGCGCCAGCGCGGGATCGTCGTTGGTGTAGGCGAGCACGGTGAAGCCGCGTCCGACGAGGTCTTCGGCGGCCCGGGAGAGCTCGACCGGGTCGGGCAGCAGGGTGTCCTCGTCGGCGATCACCTCCAGCTTCACCCAGTCGGTCTCCAGGGCCTCCCGGGCGAGTTCGGCGGTGAGGATCGCGTCCCGGGCGGTGTAGCAGCCGGCGGTGTTCGGCAGGGCGCGGATGCCGAGCCGGTCCAGCAGCGCGAAGAGCGACTCGCGGCCGGCCGGCCCGTACCGGCGGAGGGCGACGGTGGTGAGCTCGGTGCCGGAGGCGACCAGTGCCCGCTCCAGGGTGGCCATCGAGGTGGCCCCGCCGGTGCCCATGATCAGCCGGGAGCCGAAGGATCTGCCGCCGATCACCAGCGGGGTACTGGGATCGCCGGGTGTGCTGGTGGGATCGCCGGCTGTGCTGCGGGGATCGCCGGTCGGGCCGGCCGTCGTGCTGGTCATGATGCTCCTAACCGCCCTGGACGGCGGTGACGAGGTCGATCTGCTGACCGTCGGTGACCGGGGTACGGGCCCAGCTGCTGCGGGGCACGACGGTCCGGTCCACCGCGACGGCGATCCCGAGCCGGCCACCGTCGACCGGGCGGCCGTCGGGGTCGAGCGGGCGGCCGGTGTGGGCGGCGACCAGGTCGAGGACGGTCTCTCCGGCCCGGGGGACGTACGCCTCCCCGTTGACGGTCGTGGTCATCGGACCTCCACCGGGGCGAAGCGGCGGGGGTCGACCGCGGCGGCGGTCTCCGGCTCCAGATCGCGGCCGGCCACCAGGTCCGCCCCGAGCCGGGCGCCGAGGGCGCTGAGCAGGATGCCGTGGCGGAAATAGCCGGTGGAGACGGTCAGTCCGGGCGCCACCCGGCCGATCAGCGGGACGTCGTCGGGGGTGCCGGGTCGGGCCCGGGCGGTGACTTCCAGCAGTTCGCACTCCAGCACGCCGGGGACCAGCCGCTGCGCGTCGCGGAGCAGTCGGTGCACGCCGCCGATGCTCGGGCCGGCGAGGCCGTCCTCGCGCGAGGTTGCCCCGATCACCACGGTGCCGTCCTCGCGCGGCACCAGGTAGACGGGGCTGCCGTGGACCAGCCCGCGGACCGTCCGGGTGACCAGCGGCCGCAGCCGCTCGGGCACCCGGATCCGCAGGATGTCGCCCCAGACCGGGCGCAGCGGCAGCTCCAGACTGTCCGGCAGCCCGGTCAGCTCGCCGGAGGCGAGTCCGGCGGCGACGAGCACCTCGTCGGCCGCCAGGGTGCTGCCGTCGGCGAGGCGTACGCCGCCCACTCGCTCCGCGGTCCACCACACTCCGTCGGCCCGCTGCCGGACGACGGTGCCGCGGTGCTCGAGCAGGTCGAACAGTGCGGCCATGATCCGACGCGGGTCGACCTGGTGATCGTCGGGGATCCGTACCGCCCCGACCACCCCCGGTCCCAGAGCGGGCTCCAGGAGCCGGGCGGTCGAGGAGGAGATCTCCCGGAGGTCCATGCCGAGCCGGCGCTGGAGGACGGCGAGATCGGCCAACGCCTGCCGGTCGGCGGCGTCGCCGGCGCAGACCAGGGTCTCGGTGCTGAGGTGTCCCACCGGGCGCCCCGCCTCGGTCGCCACCCGGGCGGCCAGCCGCGGCCAGAGCTGGGCGGCGGAGACCATCAGCCCGTAGAGAGTGGGCTGGTCCCAGACCACCTCGGAGGCGGGTGCCAGCATCCCGGCCGCGGCGAAGCTGGCGCCCGACATCGGGGCGGGATCGCAGACGGTGACCTCCCAGCCGGCGTCGAGAAGTTCCCAGGCCGTCGCCAGGCCGATGATGCCGGCGCCGACGACGATCACCGAGCGAGAGCGCGACCGGGAATCGCTGGCAGTGTGCTCGACCACGAGCATTCCTTTCCTACGGCGGCATGACCCGCATCAGGTTCAGCGGTCGGCACGTGGCCCTCTCAGCCCTCATCCGGTGGGCTCCCGCGGAATGTGCTCCCTACTATAGGCCCGTGACATCGTCGCCGACCCCCAGCGTCCCCTCCGCCCGGACCTCCCGCTCCCGCCGGCTCGCCGCGCTGGACGCGGCGCGGCTCTATCTGTGCACCGATGCCCGCACCGAGCAAGGTGACCTGGAGGCGTTCCTCCATGCGGCGTACGAGGGTGGGGTGGACATCATCCAGCTGCGGGACAAGCGGCTCGAGGCGCGGGCGGAGATCGCGGCCCTGGAGCTGCTGGGTCGGATCGCCGCCGAGCACGGGCGGCTGTTCGCGGTGAACGACCGGGCCGACCTCGCTCTGCTGGTCGGCGCGGACGTGTTCCATGTCGGCCAGGGCGACCTGACCACGGCGCAGGCCCGTACGATCCTCGGGCCGGACGTGTTGGTCGGCCGCTCGACCCACAGCCTCGCCCAGGCGCGCGAGGCGGCCGAGGATCCGGGGCTGGACTACTTCTGTGTCGGGCCGGTGTGGGCCACCCCCACCAAGCCCGGCCGACCGCCGGTAGGGCTGGACCTGGTGGCCGATGCGGCAGAGATCGGGACGGCACTGCATCCGCCCAAGCCGTGGTTCGCGATCGGCGGCATCGACACCGCCCGGGTCCCGCAGTTGCGGGCCGCCGGGGCGGAGCGGATCGTCGTGGTCCGGGCGATCACACAGGCCGCGCGGCCGCGCGAGGCCGCGACGATGCTGCGGAACGCGCTGCTGGGCTGACACCCGCCGTCGACACCCGCTCAGTACCAGCCGGACACCCGTCAGTACCAGCCGTGGGAGGACTTGAACGCCCAAGCCTGGCACGGGGTGCCGTAGCGGTCCTTCACGTAGCCCAGGCCCCAGCGGATCTGGGTGACCGGGTTGGTGCGCCAATCGGAGCCGGCGGAGGCCATCTTCGAGCCGGGCAGGGCCTGCGGGATGCCGTACGCACCGGACGAGGGGTTGGTCGCCGCCGGGTTCCACTCCGACTCGCGCATGATGATCTGGTCGTAGCACTGGAACTGGGCGGCGCCCCAGCCGAACTCGGCCGAGGCGATCTGCTGGGCGACGGCGCGGGGAGCCCCGGAGTAGGAGCCCGATCCCCGGCCACCCGCGGACTGCGCCTGCTTGGCCGCTGCCGCGGCAGCCGCCTTGTCCGCGGCGGCCTTGGCATCGGCCACGGCCTTCGCCCGGTCGCTCAGCACCTGCTGGTTGGCGTTGATCGCGTCGGCCAACCGCTGCTGGGCGGCGACCCGGTCGAGCGCCGGGCGGTCGAGGTCGCGGGTGACCTGGTCCGCCCGGGCCGCGAGGTCGTCAGGGGTCGGGGCGGCCGTGGCGGTGGCCGGCGGGGCGGGGACCGCTTCGAGGGAGTCCTGCCGGTGCAGCACCAGGGGTGTCGCGGCGACGGCGGCCAGGACACCGGATGCGGCGGCGGTCATCAGCAGGGGGGCACGGCGTACGTTCATCGTGATCATCCTGTGATATTTACCGAACCGTTATCAAATCGGGACGGCACGGTGTCCCCCGAGCGAACGGTTCCCCGGCCTCCCGCGGCCGCCCGGTGTCAGGCCGTCACGACTCCGATCGTGAGATCCGTCACAGCACCGGATCCTCCAGCAGTTCGGTGACCAGCGCGGCGATCGGCGACCGCTCGGAGCGGGTCAGCTTGACATGGGCGAACAGCGGGTGGCCCTTGAGCTTCTCGACCACCGCCACGATGCCGTCGTGCCGGCCGACCCGCAGATTGTCACGCTGGGCCACGTCGTGGGTCAGCACCACCCGGGAGTTCTGGCCCACCCGGCTGAGCACGGTGAGCAGGACGTTGCGCTCCAGCGACTGGGCCTCGTCGACGATGACGAAGGCGTCGTGCAGGGAGCGGCCCCGGATGTGGGTCAGTGGCAGCACCTCGAGCAGACCGCGGTCGAGCACCTCGTCGATGACGTGGCGGTGGGCGACGGCGCCGAGGGTGTCGAAGACCGCCTGCGCCCACGGCGCCATCTTCTCCCCCTCACTGCCCGGCAGGTAGCCCAGTTCCTGGCCACCGACGGCGTACAGCGGCCGGAAGACGACCACCTTCTCGTGCTGCTCGCGCTCCAGCACCGCTTCCAGGCCCGCGCACAACGCCAGCGCCGACTTGCCGGTGCCGGCCCGCCCGCCCAGCGAGACGATGCCCACGCTCGGGTCGAGCAGCAGGTCGAGAGCGACCTTCTGCTCGGCCGAACGGCCATGGATACCGAAGGCCTGCACCTCGGGGCGGACCAGCCGGACCTGCTTGCCCGGGGTGACCCGGCCGAGCGCCGAGGAGCCGCCACCGAGCAGCACCAGGCCGGTGTGGCAGGGCAGCTCGCGGGCCGCGTCGAGGTCGATCACGCCCTCCTCGTAGAGCCGGGACAGGTCGCCGGGGCCGACCTCGACCTCGGCCATCCCGGTCCAGCCGGTGTCGGTGACCAGCTCGTTGCGGTACTCGTCGGCCTCCAGGCCGACGGCGGAGGCCTTGACCCGCAGCGGCAGGTCCTTGGAGACCAGGGTGACATCGGCCCCCTCGGCCTTGTAGTTCATCGCGACGGCGAGGATGCGCGAGTCGTTGTCGCCCAACCGGAAGCCGACCGGCAGCCGTTCCGGATCGGTGTGGTTGAGCTCCACATGGAGCGTCCCGCCCTGCTCGTTGACCGGCACCGGGGCGTCCAGATGACCGTGGCGCACCCGCAGGTCGTCCAGGAAACGGAGTGCGGCGCGGGCGAAGTAGCCCAGTTCGGGATGGTGGCGTTTGGCCTCCAGCTCGGTGATCACCACGATCGGCACCACGACGTTGTGCTCCTCGAATCGGGAGAGGGCCCGCGGATCACTGAGCAGAACCGAGGTGTCGATCACGTACGTACGACGCCCGGTTGAGGTGGTCTCCTGCACGATGTTTCCTTCCGACATGGCCGCGCGCCAGTCACGCCCGGCCATGCAGCTACGTGGATGGCCGGAAGACGGCGGTGCCTTCGGAAAGGTCCCGCATCGATGGTCCGCAAGGGGTCATCAATGTTCCTTCCGTACGGGTGGCTTCCCCTCCACCCGTACGAACAACCTAGCCACGGGGATCCCTGTTTCGACGATTCCGGTGGGGGCGTGGCGGGAAATTTCACCCGCCGTTAACACGGCGACCACCGGACGGTCATGGGGCCGTCACCGACCCGGGGTTGACGTCCCGACCGGCGAGACCGGGCCGTCGACCGACCTATCCCGGCCGTCAGCGGCCGTAGCGACGTTCTCGCTGGGCGTACGACCGCAGGGCGCGGATGAAGTCGACCTTGCGGAAGTCCGGCCACAGCGCCTCGCAGAAGTAGAACTCGCTGTGCGCCGACTGCCACATCAGGAACCCCGACAGCCGTTGTTCCCCCGAGGTGCGGATGATCAGGTCCGGGTCCGGCTGCCCGGCCGTGTAGAGGTGCTCGCCGATCTCGTCGATGTCGAGGGTCTCGGCGACGTCCTGGATCGTCCGGCCCTCGGCGGCCTTCTCCCGCAGCAGGTCGCGGACCGCGTCACGCAGTTCATGGCGCCCCCCGTACGACACGGCGACGTTGATGTGCATGCCGTCGGAGTCCGCGGTGGCCCGCTCGACCGCCCGCAGCCGCTCGGCCACCGGGCAGGGCAGCAGGTCGAGCGCCCCCACCGGCTGCACCCGCCACCGCCCGGTGGCTGCCATCCCCTCCACCAGGTCGGCGATCACCTCCAACAGTGGTTCCAGCTCCTCGGACACCGCGCGGCGCAGGTTGTCGGTCGACAGCACCCACAGGGTGACGATCGGGATCCCGAGCTCGTCGCACCACTCGACGAACTCCTTCAGCTTGCCGGCCCCCGCCCGGTAGCCGGTGACCAGCGGCTGGCCGGGCGCGTTCGCCCTAGCCCAGCGCCGGTTGCCGTCGGCCAGCACGGCCACGTGCTGCGGGAGGGCGACCGGATCGAGCTCCGCCGTCAGCCGGTGCTCATAGGTCGAGTACAGCAGGGTGGCGGGGTGCAGTCGGTCGATCAGCTCGCGGAGGCTGTCGAGTCGGGACATGGGTCAAGGGTAACGAGGTCCACTCCGCGGGCCGCTTCGGATCCGGCCCCCAGCCGACTAGAGTAACTTACGAATCCGTAGCTTACGGATCCGTAACCTCCAGGAGGCGTCCGATGCCAGGACCACGACTGACCCGGCCCGCCGGCTTCGCCGGCCCGGTGAAGCCCAGGGCCCGGGGGTGGATCCACACCGCGATGGCGCCGCTGATGCTGCTCACCGGCATCGGCCTGATGATCTGGGCGCCGGACCTGCCGCTGCGCGCGGCCGTCGCGGTGTACCTGCTCTCCGCCCTCGAGCTGTTCGGCTGTTCCGCCCTCTACCACCGGTTCTACTGGGGCCCCGGCGCCACCGCGGTACTGCGCCGGCTGGATCACTCCAACATCTTCGTCTTCATCGCCGGCACCTACACCCCGCTCGCCGTGGCGATGCTGCACGGCGCCGACCGGATCGTGTTGCTGTCCGTGGTCTGGGGGACGGCGGTGCTCGGGGTGCTGTTCCGGGTCTTCTGGCTCACCGCGCCGCGCTGGCTCTACACCCTGCTGTACATCGTGATGGGCTGGACCGCCGTCTGGTGGCTGCCGACGTTCTGGCGGGTCGGTGGCCCCGGCGTGGTCGTCCTGCTGCTCGCCGGCGGCCTGGTCTACACGGCGGGCGCGGTGGTCTACGCCCGGAAGTCGCCCGACCCCAGCCCCACCTGGTTCGGGTACCACGAGATCTTCCATGCGGCCACCGCGGTAGCCGCGATCTGTCACGCGGTGGCGATCGGTCTGGCGATCGGCCGGGTCTGAGTCCGGCCCCTGGACCGGTCGGCGTCCTGGGTCAGGAGCCCTGGACGAGCCGGTCCACCGTGTCCGCCAGCGCCATCCCGGCGAACCGGGGGGCGGTCCGCAGCAGCTGTGCCTGGGTCCGCACCGCCCGGTCGGCCCGGGCGTCGTACGCCTCCTCCCCGGTCACCCGGGTGAGCTGGCGCAGCGCCGCCACCATGGCGGCCACCCCGGACGGGGTCGCGTTGTCGTCGAGGGCCCGCGGGCGCAGCCACAACCCACCGGCATCGTCCGCGGTGTCCCACCAGCCGCCGTCACCGGCGGCGAAGTGATCCTCGGCCAGCGCCACCAACTGCCGAGCGCGGTCCGCCCAGATGGGCTCCCCGGTGGCCTCGGCGAGCAGCCCGCAGGCCTCCGCCAGCGCGCCGTGGTCGTCCAGCGTCGCGGGTGCCTCGGAGACCACGCCGTCCCGGCTCACCCGTCGCAGCCGGCCGTCCACCAGATGGACGTCCCAGACCACCTCGGCGGCCCTCCGGGCGGCCCGGAGCCAGGCCGGGCGGTCCAGCCACTGAGCGGCCCGGACCAGCCCGGACACCATCCAGCCGTTCCAGGAGGCGACGACCTTGTCGTCGCGTGCGGGGGCCGCGCGGTGTTCCCGCACCTCGCGCAACACGGCCCGGGCGCGGTGGTACAGCCGCACCCCGTCGGGACCGACCTGGTCGGGATCGACCGGCAGCTGCAGCGTGGACGCGTAGCCCTCGAAGGTGCCCGGATCGGTCACCCGGAACAACCGCAGCACGTCGTGGTAGTCCCGCTCACCGAGGATCTGCTGGATCTGGGCCGGGTTCCAGATGTAGTACTCGCCCTCGCTCGACTGGCCGAGCGGGTCGGGGGAATCGGCGTCCAGGGCCGCCGCGAACGCCCCGTCCGGGGTGGTCATCTCCCGGACCAGCCAGTCGACCAGGTCCTCGGCCACCCGGCTGAACAGCGCCTTCCGCCGGTCCTCGACGAGCGCGGCGGCATGGGCGTACGCCGGCAGCAGCAGGGCGTTGTCGTAGAGCATCTTCTCGAAGTGCGGCACCACCCACTGCGCATCGACGCTGTAGCGGTGGAATCCGCCGCCGATCTGGTCGCACAGCCCGCCGCGGGCCATCGCCTCCAGCGAATCGAAGGCCATCTCGGCGGCCTGCTCGCGCTGGTGCTGCGGCAGCGCCCCGGCCTGTGACATCCGCAGCAGCGCCTCGTGCACCATCGCCGTAGGGAACTTCGGGGCCCGGCCGAACCCGCCGTCGACCGCGTCGTACTCGGGCAGCAGCCGTCCCCAGGCCATCTCGACGTCCTCGGCGCCCAGGGTCGCGGGGATCATCGCGGGAGTGAGAACGGTGGCGTCGGTGACGTGGTCCACCACTTGGTGGGCGGATTCGACGACGGCGTCGCGCTGCTCGGCCCAGGCCCGGGCCACCGCGCCCAAGAGTTGCCGGAAGCCCGGCTGGCCGTGGCGAGGTTCCGGCGGGTAGTACGTGCCCGCCTGGAACGGTTCCCCGTCCGGGGTGCAGAAGACGGTCATCGGCCAGCCGCCCTGGCCGCTCAGCGCCTGGGTGGCGTTCAGGTAGACGGCGTCGACGTCGGGCCGTTCCTCGCGGTCGACCTTGACGGCGACGAAGTGGTCGTTGATCAGCCGGGCCGTCTCCTCGTCCTCGAACGACTCGTGGGCCATCACGTGGCACCAGTGGCAGGAGGCGTAGCCGACCGACAGCAGGATCGGCACGTCCCGCCGACGGGCCTCCTCGAAGGCCTCCGCTCCCCACGGCTGCCAGTCCACCGGGTTGGTCGCGTGCTGCAGCAGATACGGGCTGATGGCGTGGGCGAGTCGGTTGACCATTTCCTGTAGCTCCTGACGAGTGGCCTGTGGATCAATCCACGTCACTGATTCACAGAAGTGATACACGACAGTGATACACGACGCAGATATCGCGGAGGCTGCCTCGACTCCGCGTGTCCAGCCTAGGAGGAACACCGACGCCACCTTGCAAGAAACCCACGCTGCTCGCGCAAGGCAGGCTCTGCGCCCACCGGGTCTTCGTCACCACCGCCCGAGTCGCTCACTCGGGGCACTGGGTCGCTCACTCGAGGCCTGTCAGCACGTCCAGAAGCTCGTGGTTGACGCAGCCGATCCCCTGATCGACCGTGACGTCACCCCCCGGGTGAAAGTTCTGTTCGAGAACACATCTCCGCGGTGGTGCGCCCCATCCCTAGCGTGGCAGCTCCCCCCGCGCCCGCCCGACCGCTGCCCGTCGACCGGCCTCCCGGCCGGCCCGGGCACCGGCCTCGGACCAGCCGCTCGGGCCGCGGTCGTTGCCGCGCCACCGTCCCGGGCGGATCCGCTCGACCACCTGCTGGTGGAAGGCCCGCACCTGCTCGCGCTTGGCGGCCAGCACGACGGCCGTACTGTGCAGGGCTGCCGAACCGGGCAGGACCGACCCCGGGTCGCCGGCCGACGCCGCGCCGTTCCCCGCCGCTGTCCCCTCTCTCCTCGTCGCGGCCGGGTCCGCCCCGCCCAGTCGCTCGGCGCGGACGGCCTCTTCCTCGGCACGGCGGCGGGACTCGGCCAGTCGTTCCGCGATCGAGGCGACGAAGCCTTCGTAGAAGGAAGTCTTCGCGGTCGACCAGTGCACCGGCGGCTGAGCGAGGCGATACCCCTCCACCAGCACCGTGGTCTCCCGCTTCCAGTCCCCGGTGGCCATCCAGCGGGTCGCGGAGGCGACCATCTGGGCGCGCAGCGACTCGTAGAGGGCGATCGTCATGGTGATGTCGGAAGGCATCCCGTGGGCGTACATCCGGGTCGAGTCGCGGGCCAGCAGGAACTCCACGTCGTTGGCCCGGGCGACCGCCATGAAGAGGGTGCAGTAGAGCCGCAGCCACCGCTGACCCGACCGGCCGATCACGACGCTCTGTTCCTCGGGCAGTTCCCCGGCTCGGGCGGCCTCGCCGGCGGCCCGATCCCGGGCCTGCAGCAGCGCCAGGTCGATGGCGTGCCGGGTGGCCAGTTCCTGGGCCCGGCTGACGAATGTCTCCGCCTCCGCCCGGTGCGTCGTCGCCTCGGCCTGACGCAGGATCGCCGCGATCCGGTCGCGCCACACCGACTGCTCCGGCGGGGCGTGATCGGTCGCCAGGGCGAGCCCGAGCAGCTTCGCCTGCCCGGGAAATCCGAGCAGCTCCAGCGCGTGGGTCATCCGCAGCCGGAACGACGCCCCGTGCGGCCCGCCCTCCTGCTTCCCGCCGACGGCGACCAGGTGGTGGGCCAGCTCGTGGATCACCACGATCCCGCGCAACGCCCAGGCCCCGCCGATCTCGGCGGGCGGCACGGCGATCTCCATCAACGGCGCCTGGTACTCGGCCCGCGTCGGGCCCTTCCGGGCCCGCACCTCCACCCGTGGCACCCCGAGCCGATCGCATGCCGCATCGCAGAACCGCGCCACCTCCTTGACGTCGTGGAACAGCGGGTCCGGCTCCGGCAGCCAGGTCGTCCCGTCGAGGCGTACACTCCCGTCCTCCACCCACCGGATCAGCCGATCCTCGGCCGCGTACAGCGCGGTGGTCTCCTCGGTCCACTCGGCCGGGGCAGAGCCCGCTCCCTGCAGCCTGCGCCGGAACGACGCCATGTCCGTCATCGATCCCGTACTCATCCTTCGACCCCCCTGTGTCGCCACCGGGCCCAGACCCCCCAGGCCCGTTCCAGACCGGCCGGCACCCCCGGCACCGGTTCGTCGTCCCGCCACGAGCCGTCCGGGTCGACCTCGGGCAGCCCGGCGACCAGCTCGCCGGCCCGCGCCAGGGTGGCCAGGTAGTCCGCCCGGTCGAACACCAGTCGTCCCGGCAGTCCGCGGACCGGCTCGGCCCGGCCGGAGCCGCCGTTCTCCCAGCGGAAATCGGTCCACGTCACCGACCGCTCGTCGACCCGCACCCGCGTGGTGAGCCAGCCGCAGGCGATGTCGTCGTCGTACGGACAGACCAACAGCGGCACCCGCCCCGGCGACAGGTACCGGATCGGCGCGAACCCGCTGGGCAGCCGCAGCTGTTCGGTGCGACCGGCCAGTTCGTCGAGCACCGGCGAGGTGCGCAGCAGCCACCATCCCTGCAGCGGGGTGACCAGCCCGGTCCCGTGGGTGACCGCGACATCGAGCGGCACCCCGTCGACGAGCAGCGCCACGTAGTGGGCGATCGGCACCTCGCGGGCGCCGCGTCGCCCGGTCCGCCGCTCGGTACGGACGGCGGGGCGGATGGTCAGGGAGTTCGTCACGCTCGTCATTGTGCCCGGCGGCTCAGACACCGCCGCGGTAGCGTCGGCGCCATGAACCAGCTGCCGCTGTGGGACGGGCCCGTGCACGACATCCCCGAGGGGATCGACACGCTGGTCGAGGCGATGAACGGGACCCGGCTGTGCGTCCAGGTGTTCGGCGCCCCCGACGCTCCGCTGCAGGTGCAGCTGGAGGGCCGGGGCGCCCAGCTGATCAGCCTGTCACGCGAGTTCTGCGTGGACCTCGCGGCGCGGGGCTTCCGGGTGGTCCGGGTCGACAACCGGGACGCCGGCCGGTCGCAGAAGTTCCCCGACCGGCCGTACGACCTGACCACGATGGCGGACGACGTGGCCGGGCTGATCGAGGTCTTCGGCGGGGAACCGGCGACGGTCTGCGGCCGCTCCCTCGGCGGCATGGTCGCCCAGCTGGTCGCGCTGCGTCACCCGCGGCTGACGGCCGGGCTCGGGCTGTTCTACACCGCGCCTCGCAGCGGCCGGGCGGTCGCCGCGGACAGCCCGGCCGCAGCCTCCGGCGGATCCGCCGCGGAAGCGGTCCCCGGGGAGACGGAGTGGGTGGAGGACTTCGTCAACTCCGTGCTGCCGCTGGGCGGCTCGCTCTACCCGTACGATCCGCAGGCGCTGATCCGGCTCGGCCACCGGCTCTACGTCCGCGACCACGATCCGGCCGGCGAGCGGCGGCAGGACCGGGCGATGGCCCGGACCCCCGACTGGTCGGCGGAGCTGGCCGGGATCACCGTCCCCACCGCGATCCTGCACGGCGACGAGGACGAGGTGATCCCGCTGTCCGAGGCCGAGGAACTGCACCTGCTGATCCCCCACAGCACCCTGCGGGTGCTGTGGGGGATGGGTCACGGTCAGCCGGCGCAGTTGGACACGGTGTTCGTCGACACCTGCGCCGCGCTCAGAGCACCTTGCTGAGGAAGTCCTTGGTCCGCGGGTCCTGCGGGTGGTCGAAGATCTCCGCGGGCGTGCCCTGCTCCTTGATCACCCCGTCGGCCATGAAGACCACCCGGTCGGCCACCTCGCGGGCGAAGCCCATCTCGTGGGTGACCAGCACCATCGTCATGCCCCGGTCGGCCAGGTCCCGGATGACGGCCAGCACCTCGCCGACCATCTCCGGGTCCAGCGCACTGGTGGCCTCGTCGAAGAGCATGATGTCGGGCTGCATCGCCAGTGCTCGGGCGATCGCCACCCGCTGCTTCTGACCGCCGGACAGCTGGTCGGGGCGGGCGTCGGCCTTCTCGGCGAGTCCGACCCGGGCCAGCAGCGCCGCAGCCTGGGCGCGGGCCTGCTCCCGAGCGGCCCGATGCAGTTCCACCGGGGCCAGCATGACGTTCTCCAGCACCGACATGTGCGGGAACAGGTTGAAGTGCTGGAAGACCATGCCGATGTCCTGGCGCACCGCGTCGAGGTTCGTGTCCTTCGACGTCAGGTCGTGCCCGTTGACCACGACGTGGCCGGAGCTGACGTCCTCCAGCTTGTTGAGGCAGCGCAGGAAGGTGGATTTCCCGGCGCCGGAGGGGCCGATGATCGCGACCACCTCCCCCTCCTTGATCGTCAGGTCGACGTCGTGGAGGACGTGGTTGTCGCCGAAGGACTTGGCGAGGTCGGTGACCACGATGATGTCCGGCCGCTCCGCCAGCGGCACGCGGCCGGTCCCCGAGGTGCCGGCACCGACGGGCTGCTGTGCAGTACTCACTTGTTGAACCTCTTGTCGACCTGGTTGGACGCGACCGTCAGCAGACCGATCACGATGAAGTAGATGACGCCGATGATCAGCCACATCTCGAAGGAGCGGAAGTTGCGGGCGATGATCTGCTGGCCCATGTAGGTGAGCTCGGCCAGGCCGATGACGGCCAGCAGCGAGGTGTCCTTCAGGGTGATGATGAACTGGTTGATGAACGACGGCGTCATGATCTTGATCGCCTGCGGCAGCACCACCTTCCGCATCGACTTCAGGTACGGCAGGCCCAGCGACCGGGCGGCTTCCATCTGGCCCCGGTCGACGCCCTGGATGCCGCCGCGGACGATCTCGGTCATGTACGCGCCGGCGTTGAGGCTCAGCGTCAGCACGCCGGCGGTGAGCGCGGTGAGCGTCACCCCGGTGACGGCCGGGATGCCGAAGTAGAAGAAGAACACCTGGACCAGCACCGGGGTGCCGCGGAAGATCCAGACGTAGACCGAGGCGATGCCGGTGAGCACCGCGTTGCCGGAGACCTTGAGGAAGCCGAAGACGATGCCGAGCACCATCGCGATGGCGATCGAGAGGGCCGCTGCAGCGACGGTGATCCCCAGGCCCTTCATCAGGGTCGGGAAGGTGTCGGCGAGCAGGGTGAAGAACCCGGAGCGCTGGGTGGTGCCCTGCTCGCCCAGGTACTTCGCAAGGATCTGGTCGTACTGGCCGTTCGCCCGGACGTTCGCCAGCCCCTGGTCGAACGCCTCGATGAGCTCGGGATCGGTGCCCTTGTTGACCGCGACACCGTACGAGCCGGCCGGCGCCTTGTCGCCGACCAGCTTCATCGGCGCACCCTGCTGGATCGAGTACGCGACCACCGGGTAGTCGTCGACGTACGCCGCGGAACTGCCGGCGGTCACGTCGTTGACCATGTCGGCGGTCTGCGAGAACGCCACCGTGGTGAACCCGTACTGCGCCTTGATCGACTCGGCGTAGTCCGCCCCCGCAGTGCCGGTCTTCACCGCGACCCGCTTGCCACGCAGGTCCGCCAGGGAGGCGACCGCGGAGGTCTTCGGCGCGGCGAACTGGACACCCGAGTCGTAGTAGGCGTCGGAGAAGTCGAAGACCTTCTTCCGGGCGTCGGTGATGGACATCCCGGCCATCACCGCATCCACCTGCCGGGACTGCAGCGCCTGCACCGCGGCGTCGAAGCCGAGGGATCGGATGTCGACGGTGAAGCCCTGGTCCTTGGCGATGGCGCGGAGCAGGTCCATGTCGATGCCGACCATCTCGCCACTCTCCGAACGGAACTCGAACGGGGCGAAGGTGGTGTCGGTGCCGATCACATAATGCTTGCCCTGGGCCGGCTTGTTGTTCGGGTTCGGCGCGGGCGTCGCCGCTCGCGCGAACGGGGCGGCGAGCAGGAACAGGAGCGCCGCCAGGGCGGCCACGACCGGGGCACGACGGTGCCGATCGAAGAGGTGTCGCATGGAAGTCCCATCTGGTTCGTACCACCGGGCGGGGATACGACGCACACGTTACTGCGCACCGACGTGACCCGGCGCACCCCGGTGACCGGCGGTCAGGACCCCTGCGGACGGTCCTCCGGCGTGCCGGGACGGTCCGTCCCGTCGGGACCGGAGCCCTGCTCCGGGGCATCGCCCTCGCCCGGCGTCGCCTGTTCCGCCGGGCCCGGCTCCGCTCCGTCCGGCTGCAGGTCCGCGGCGTACGGCACGTCGATCTTCCGCAGCGAGCGGAAGAGCAGCAGGCCGATCACCACGATGGCCAGGGCCAGCACGCCGAAGACGATCACCTCGGTCGGGCTGCTCGCCGCGCCGCCGTTCACCTCCAGCGGGAGGACCTTCAGCAGAACCATGGCCCCGACCCTAGCGGACCGTCGGATGCGGCATCGCGATCCCGGCGAACAGGTCGTCCTCCGGCACCGCGGCCTCGGTGTGGTTGATCACCAGCTCGTAGTCCTCGGTGGGCCAGGCTTCCTTCTCGATCTCCAGCGGGCAGGCGAACCATGCCCCATGGGGGTCGATCTGAGTGGCGTGGGCGAGCAGCGCCCGGTTGCGCACCTCGAAATAGTCGGCGCACGGGATACGGGTGGTGATCCGACGCTGGTAGGCCTCGTCCACCGGGTGGTGGTCCAGCCGTTGCTCGTACGCCCCGGGCAGACCGTGTGCCTTCATCGCCTCGTTGAGGGCGCGCCAGCGGCCGGCGGTGAGGGTCATCTGGTAGTAGACCTTCGGCACCTCCCAGGCCGGGCCGAGCTCCGGGTGCAGCGCCCCGTCGGCCGCCTGGCGCACCGCCTCCATCGCCACCCGGTGGGTCTGGACGTGGTCCGGATGCGGGTAGCCGCCGTTCTCGTCGTACGTGGTGACGACGTGCGGACGGATCCGGCGGATGATCCCGACCAGCGGGTGGGCCGCCTCGGCCGGGTCCAGGGTCGCGAACGACCCCTCCGGCAGCGGGGGCAGCGGATCTCCCTCGGGCAGCCCGGAATCGCGGTAGCCGAGCCAGATCTGGTCGATCCCGAGGATGTCGCGGGCCGCGTCCATCTCGCGGCGCCGCACCTCGGCCAGGTTCGCGACGACCTCCGGGCGGTCCATCGCCGGATTGAGGACGTCACCCAGCTCCCCGCCGGTGCAGGTCACCACGATGACGTCGACGCCCTCGGCCTCGTACCGGGCGGTCGTCGCCGCCCCCTTGCTGGACTCGTCATCGGGGTGGGCGTGGACATGGAGGAGCCGCAGCCGCTGACCGAGGGCATCCACCCGCTGCGCGGGGAACCACCCCCCGACGCTCGGATGGTCCTCGTGGGGTCCCTGCGGTGTGCTCATCGACCACTCCTTCCCAGCCCGTTCCGCACCGTCCCATGACAACGCTGTGAATCCTGCCACGGGGCACAATGGGCGGGTGGCACGTACGAGCATCCGGGCACTCAGCGACGACCCGGCGGACATCGACCGGATCGCCCGCCGTTACCCCGGCGGGGCCGGACGGGCCGTCCTGCTGCGGATCCTCATCGCCGCGCTGGTCGTGGTCGCACTGGGCTGGTACCTGCAGGTCGCCGTCCGCAACTCCCAGCGCCCGCCGGTGGAGGCCACGCTGACCGCGCACTGGGTGATCGACGACCAGCGGGCCGGCTTCACCCTCCAGGTCGCCCGGACCGATCCGAGCCGCGCCGCGGTGTGCACGGTGCGCGCCCAGGCCCAGAACTACGAACACATCGGCGACGCGGACATCACCATCCCGCCCTCGGACCAGGAAGTGGTCACCGTCGACGGGAGTCTGCGGACCGTCCGCCGTGCCGACGCCGTCTCCGTCGCGGGGTGCCGGCTGGTATAGCGGGGAGGGGTGCTCCCGGGGGTGGGCTAGACTGCGGGGATGGCAGAGAACGTTACCGACACGCTGTTCCTGACCCAGGCGGCCTACGACAAGCTCACCGCCGACCTGGAAACACTGAAGGGCAACCGCGAGGCGATCTCCCGGAAGATCGCCCAGGCCCGTGAGGAGGGCGACCTCTCCGAGAACGCCGGCTATCACGCCGCGCGTGAGGAGCAGGGGCAGCAGGAGGCGAAGATCACCGAGATCGAACACATCCTGCGCACCGCCCAGGTGGGCGAAGGTCCCGCGGACACGGAGGTGGTGGGCGTCGGCACCGTCGTGACGGTCGCCTGGGACGGCGACGATGACGACACCGAGTCCTTCTTCCTCGGCTCGCGGGAGAACGCCCAACTGGATCCCTCGCTGGCCGACACCGACGTCTACAGTCCGCAGTCCCCGATCGGCCAGGCCGTACTGGGAGCGAGGGTCGGGCAGGCGGTCGAGTTCGACACCCCGACGGGTGCCGTCGCGAGCGTCACCATCCTCAACATCGAAGCACACTGACACCCACGGGGCCCCACCACACGGTCGGGGCCCCACAGCATGTGAGGGGCGTACGGTCCGGTGCCTGTCATCACCCGGCCGTACGCCCTCGGTGCATCCCGGCCCGGCGGGGAGGGCCTGGGCTCAGGAGGCCTCCGGCGCGGGGTCGTCGCCGACCTTCACGCCGGCGTGGCCCATCACCACCCCCACGTCCAGCCGGGCGGAGCCGTTGCCCATCACGACCTGGTCGCCCGCCCCGGTGTGCCGTCCGGACCAGGTGACCCGGCCCAGCTGCGACTCGGCGACCACTGTCACGTTCGACTCGTCGCCGAGCCGCAGGGACAACTGCCCCGACTCCACCCGGATCCGGGACCGGCCCGACCGTACGGTGCCGCTCATCTGCACGATCGCCGCCTGGAGCAGGGCGTCCTCGACGACCTCGAACCCCTCGATGGTGGCGGAGCCGGCGGTGAGCCGCACCCGGCCGAGCCGCGGCACATTCGACAGGTGCAGATTGCCGGCGGTCACCTCGACGTCGAGGGCAAGCGCCGGGTTCACCCGGATCAGCAGCTCGTCCCCGGGCCGGCGCCACAGGTCGTCCAGCCGGCGCGGCGGCGGCAGCAGCTTCACCCCGCCCAGGTGCGGCCGGAAGTCGCCCTCCGCGGTGACCTCGATCAGGTCGGGGTGGCGGCGCAGGACATGGTCCCCGGTGACGTGACAGGTGGTCACCGACGGGTCGACGACGATCCGCACCCGCTTGCCGGTCACCCGGACCGACAGCCGCTGCACGCCGGTGGGCCGGCCGGCCGCACCGCTCTCGGTGGTGCCGCTGTCCGGATGGCCGGTCCGCGGGTGGGTACCGGCGGCCTCGGCCGCGGCGTCGGCGGCCTTGACCGCCGCCTGGCGGGCGCTGCGGAAGACGTCGCGCAGATAGTCTCCGGCGGCCTGCGCGGCACTGGCGGTCTGAGCCCAGGTCTCGGCGCTGGACGGGCCGCTCTCGGTGGTCTCCTCGGGCCCGGCATCGCCCGGGGTGCCGGAGGCGGTCGGCGGCGTGCCCGTCGCCGCGGTGTCCTGATCGGTGCCGTCACCAGTGGCGGTCGCCGGCTCCTCGGTGTCACCCGGCGCCGTCGTCTCCGGCCGCGGCGGTGCGCCGCCCTGGAGCTCCTCGATCAGCCGGCTGGCCTCCGCGGTGTCGATCCTGCCGGCGGCGAGGTCTGCCAGGATCCGGCTCAGGTCAGGCGTGTCCATGCGTCAACCATAGAAGCGCCGGCCGGTGCGCCCCACCCCGGCTGGGGCCGAATCAGGGCAGGCTCAGGGTCCGGCCGGCGGACGGTCCGGGAGACTCAGCCCTTGGCCTCCCGGCGCCGCCGGCGCCGTTCGAGGTCGGCGGTCGTCGGGCTGTCCGGGTCCAGCTGTCGCCGCAGCGTCTCCTCGGTGCCGCCGCCGAGGGCGTTGCTGGCCACCACGTCGTCGGGTCCGAGCCTCAAGTCGGCGGCCGGGGCGAGGTGCAGCCAGTCCCGGGCACCCAGCGAGTCGGAGAAGGCCTTGATGAACGCGAGCACCGGCACGGCGACGACCGCCCCGGCGATCCCGCCGAGGGTGACGCCGATGCTGATGCCCAGCAGGATGGCCAACGGATGCAGGGACACCGCCTTGCCCATCAGGAACGGCTGGAGCACATTGCCCTCCAGCTGCTGGACCAGGATCACCACGCCGAGCAGAATCAGGGCGGCGATCCAGCCCTTGGTGACCAGCGCGATGAGCACGCCGACCGCTCCGGCGACGACGGCACCGACGATCGGCACGAAGGCGGCGAGGAAGGTCAGCGCCCCGATCGCGCCGGCCATCGGCACCTGCAGGGCGAGGGCGCCGATCATGATGCCCATGCCGTCGACGGCGGCGACCAGGACGGTCGAGCGTACGTAGTCCATCAGCGCCCGCCAGCCGAGAGTGGCGCCACGGTCGATCGCCGGACGGGCCCGCTTGGGCACGATCCGCAGGCAGGAGGACCACAGGAAACGGCCGCTGTAGAGGAAGAAGAACAGGGCGAACAGGGCGGTGAACGTCCCCGCGAAGAAGCTCGCCACCGACGACCCGACGCCGGCGGCGACGCCGAGGATCTGCCCCGCCCACGACTCGAGCCGCTGCGGGATCTGCGCCGTCACCTGGCCGAGCGCGCCCTGCACCTGCTCCGGTGCCAGCTGCAGCGGACCGTTGCTCAGCCAGGCGATGAGCTGCATGATGCCGGCCTGGGAGGAACTCACCAAGGTGGGACCCTGCCCGACCACCTGGAGGATGATCCCGGACAGCACCGCCAGGACGAGCAGCAGCCCGACCACCAGCGTGAGAGCCGCCGCCACGGCCCGGGCCACCCCGTGGCGCACCAACCAGGCCTTGGTCGGGGTGAGCAGCGCGGCGAGCAGCAGAGCAACCGCCAGCGGGACGGTGAGACCGGAGAAATAGCGCAGCAGATAGCCCAGGGCGACGATCCCGACGCCGATCAGCAGCAGCCGCCAGGTCCACGACGCCGCGACCCGGACCGGTCCGGGGACGGAGGCGGCGGATCCCGTCGTCCCGTCACTGCCGGCCGCTGGGCCGCGGTGTTGCCGGTGCAGTGCGGCGCCGTCCGGGTGGACCGCCGGGTCCGGCGGAGCGGGCGCGGGGGCCGCAGCCCCCGAGGAGGTCTCCGCGGGCTGCTCCGCGGCTCCCTGGTCGGTCGTGTGGTCCACGCGGTGACTCCCTGGAACGTCGCTGGGTGAGGCACCCCCCAAACTACCCGCCGCCGGTCCGATCCCCCACCGGGTCCGATCCCACCGGTCTGATCCCACCCGATGTCCGGCCGGCCCCTGGCGGCCGCCCGGACATCGGTCGGAGGAGGCGGAGCGGATTAGACTGCCGGCAGTGACCCGCCCCGCACCCCTGCCGCACGCCGGCGCCGACCGTCTCCCGGCAGACGTGTACGTGCTGGCCGTCATCTCCTTCTTCGTGGCGGTCGGCTTCGGCGTGGTCATCCCGGTGCTGCCGGTGTTCGCCCGGGACTTCGGTGTGGGACAGCTCGAGACCGGATTCGTCGTCTCCGCCTTCGCGGTGATGCGGCTGGTCACCAGCCCGCTGACCGGCCGGTTGATCGACCGCGCCGGCGAACGGGCCGTGCTCACCGTCGGGATCCTCATCGTGGCGGCCTCCAGCGCCGCGATGGGAGCAGCCCAGTCGTACGAGCAGCTGTTGCTGTTCCGGGCCGCCGGCGGGATCGGGTCGTCGATGTTCACCGTCTCGGCGATGACCCTGCTGATCCGCTCGGTGTCGGACTCCCACCGCGGCCGGGCGACCGGGACGTTCCAGACCGGTTTCCTGATCGGCAACATGGCCGGTCCGGCGGTGGGCGGGCTGCTCGCGGCGGTGTCGATCCGCGTCCCGTTCTTCTTCTACGCCGCCACCCTGGTGGCGGCGGCGATCGTCGGGATGGCCGGGCTGCGCGGCACTCGCCCGGCCGCGACCACCGGGGGCCACTCCGCCGATCCGGCGCCGGCCGGCCGCCCGTTCCGGCGGGTCCTCGCCGACCCCGGCTACCAGGCCGCCCTGGCGTGCAACTTCGCCACCGGATGGACGTCGCTCGGCATCCGCAGCTCGCTCACGCCGGTGCTGGTGGTGGAGGTGCTGCACCGCGATCCGATCTGGACCGGGCTGGCGATGGCGATCGCCTCGGTCGTGCAGACCATCGCCCTGCGGCCCGCCGGGTGGTTCGTCGACCGGGTGGGACGTCGACCCGCGATGATCGCCGGCAGTGTCATCGGTGCGGTGGCGATGCTGGCGGTGGCCTTCGTGCCGGACATCTGGACGCTGATCGGGGTGCTGTGTGTCTACGCCCTCGCGGTGTCCCTGATGGGCACCGCCCCCGCCGCGACGGTGGGGGACATCGCCGGCCCCCGGTCGGGCATGCCGGTGGCGGTCTTCTCGATGGCCTCCGACACCGGCCAGATCCTCGGGCCGATCCTCGCCGGTGTCATCGCCGACCGGGCCGGGATCCCGTTCGCGTACCTGACGGCTACCCTGCTGATGGGCCTGGCGGCGCTCGCCTCCGCGCGGATGCCGCGCCGGACGCCGGCCAGTTCCCCGAAGGAGACCGTACGATGACCCGCCTTCCCCTCCACGACCTGGTGGCGCCCGACTGGGCCGAGGTGCTGGCCCCGGTGGAGCCGGTGGTGGCCCGGATGGGCGACTTCCTCCGTGCCGAACTCGCCGAGGGGCGCGGCTACCTGCCGGCCGGTGACCGGGTGCTGCGCGCCTTCACCCGCCCGCTGGCCGAGGTCCGGGTGCTGATCGTCGGCCAGGACCCGTACCCCACCCCGGGGCACCCGGTGGGGCTGAGCTTCTCGGTCGCCCCGGACGTGTCGCCGCTGCCGGCGAGCCTGCGCAACATCTACGCCGAGCTGCAGTCCGACCTCGGCATCCCGCCGGCCCCGAACGGCGATCTGACCGGCTGGTTCGAGCAGGGCGTGCTGCTGCTCAACAGATGCCTCACCGTCCAGCCCGGCAAGCCCGCCTCGCACCGCGGGAAGGGCTGGGAGGAGGTCACCGAGACCGCGATCCGGGCGCTGGCGCGGCGCGGTGGGCCGCTGGTGGCCATCCTGTGGGGGCGCGACGCCCGCAACCTGGCCCCGATGCTGGCGCCGGTCCCGGTGATCGAGAGCGCGCATCCGTCGCCGCTCAGCGCCCGGAACGGGTTCTTCGGGTCCCGGCCGTTCAGCCGGGCGAACGCCCTGCTGGTGGAGCAGGGCGGGCAGCCGATCGACTGGGACCTGCGACACTGCGGCTGAGCGACGCCGGGCCCGCGCCCCGGCCTGCTCAGGCGGTGCGGACCAGGTGGGACTCCAGATGCCGGGCCATCGGCTGCCCCACCGCCGCCATGTCGAGCACCGTCTCCAGGGTGTCGCCGCTGATCCGGTACGTACGCCTGGTCGCCGAGACCTCCTTGGCGGTCGAGGTCGACCAGACCCGGGCCTCCAGCTCGAGCGCCAGCCCGTCCTCGGTGGTCCGCAGGACCCCCTCGGCCAGCTCCACCTGACCGGTCGGCAGGGCGAGGACGAACTCGAGGTGACCGTCGCCGGTGTGCCGCAGGTAGCCGGTCTCCTGGTGCAGCGGGCTGCCGTCGGCACCGCGGGTGCGCTGGGTGTAGCCGAGGAAGGGCTTGCCGACGAAGGCGAAGGTGATCTCCTCGTGATAGGTGAACGGGCTGATGGTCGGGTATCCGCCGGTGCCTTCGCCGGCCCAGGTGCCGACGAGCCGGGCGAGCGGGACGAGGTGGGGAGTGAGCTCCATGGCTGGATCGTAGCGACTCCGGTCGATGCCCCAGGGGGCATCCAGTGAGGTACGGATCACACCGGCGAAGCCCGGCCGGATCCGCCGAACACCGGCCTCTCGACATTCCCCCACCGGTATCCTGAAAGGACCCGCGGGTCGCACCACCCGCCTACCCACGTGGTCCGGAGCCAGCGGGTGGGTCACGGTGTCGAAGGAGACTCCGATGAAGGCATGGCAGTTCACCGGGACGAACCATCCGCTCCAGCTCAACGAGGTTCCCGAACCGCAGGCGGGCCCCGGGACGGTGGTGGTGGAGGTGAAAGCGGCCGGCGTCTGCCACTCGGATGTGACCGCCCTGGACGATCCGGGCTGGATGCCGTTGTTCCCGATCCTGCCACGGACCATGGGCCACGAGAACGCCGGCGTCATCACCGAGGTCGGCGCGGGCATGGCGGCCTGGCAGGTGGGTGACCGGGTGGGATTGGCCCCGGTGATGCCCGACGGGGACGCCCTCGGCTACGGCAAGTGGGACGGTGGATTCGGACCGAAGCTGCTGGCGACCCGGGCCAATCTGGTCCGGCTTCCCGACGAGGTGCCGTTCGACCTCGGGGCGATGGCCACCGATGCCGGTCTGACCGCCTACCACGCGATGATGACGACCGGCGGCTGCCGAGCAGGCATGAAGGTCGGCGTCATCGGGCTGGGTGGTCTGGGATACGTCGGGGCCCGCGTCGCGGTGCTCACCGGCGCCGAGGTCTACGCGGCCGAGGTCTCCCCGAAGACCCGGGAACTCGCCGGTGAGATCGGCCTCACCGACGTCGCCGACTCGATCACCGCCTTCAGGGACAAGGGCCTGGACCTCGTCGTCGACTACGCCGGTTTCGGCACCACCACCGCGGAGGGCCTGGAGGCGCTGACCGAGTTCGGCACCCTGGTCCAGGTGGGGATGGGCAGGCTGGAGGCGACGATCAGCACCTACCCGTTGATCATCAACCAACTGTCCCTCAAGGGCTCCAAGTCGGGGACCGTCGAGGACCTGGCCGGTGTCTACGAGTTGATGCGGACCGGGTCCCTCAACCCGCCGATGAACCGGATCACCCAGGCCGACATCCCGGCGGCCATCGACAAGCTCCGGGCCGGTGGGGTGATCGGCCGGTTCATCGCGCTGTACGACTGATCCGCTCCACACGACTGATCGCTCCACGCCGATCCGGTGGTCCGGCCCACGTGAGCCGGTGTCCGGGCCGTGCCGGCCGCCCCTGGTCCCGGCGCGGCCGGGCACGTACCCTCGGGGCATGTTCCTCTTCCAGCGGCCGGCGCCGACCATGGTCACCCGCGAGCAGGCGCTCCCGGGGCGTACGCAGCGGATCCTGCCCTCCCCCGCCCCGGACAACCTGGTGTTCGGCGTGCCGGACGACGCCACGCCGCCGGGCTCGGAGATCGGCTACTTCGCGCTGGGCTGTTTCTGGGGTGAGGAGAAGATGTTCTGGGGCACCGACGGCGTCACCAACACGGCGGTCGGCTACCAGGGCGGCTTCACCCCGAACCCGACGTACGACGAGGTCTGCACCGGCCGGACCGGCCATGCCGAGACCGTCCGGGTCGCGTACGACCCGGACCGGGTGACGTACGAGGCGCTGGTGCGGCAGTTCTTCGAGGCCCACGACCCGACCCAGGGCTACCGGCAGGGCAACGACGTCGGCACCCAGTACCGTTCCGCGCTCTTCCCCGTCTCCGACGCCCAGGAGGAGGTGGCCCACCGGCTGCTGGACGCGTACGCCGAGGCGTACGCGACGGCGGGGTACGGCGCGATCACCACCGAGATCACCCGCCTCGACGCCGCGACCGGCGAGCCGGCCTTCTGGTATGCCGAGGACTACCACCAGCAGTACCTGATCAAGAACCCACACGGTTACTGCCCGGTCCACTCGACCGGGGTGACCTGCGGCTGAGCCTCCCGGGTGGCTCCGGAAGGCGGATGAGGGCGTCCTGATCGGCGATGATCCGACCGTAGCTGTGGATCGCGTCCCGTCCGGCGGCCCCTCCACCGATCGGTTGACCGCGGGTGTGGCCGGGCGGGCGATGTCCCGGGGCGGGCCGCGGGCCAGGCTGGAGCCATGGCATTGATCAGCGTCTCCGGACTCCGCAAGTCGTACGGGCCCCGGGAGATCCTGCACGGGATCGACCTGCGGGTCGAGGAGGGCCAGATCGTCGGGATCGTCGGGCCGAACGGCGCCGGCAAGACCACCACCGTCGAATGCATCGGCGGCCTGCGCCGGCGGGACGGCGGGACGGTCGACGTGGCCGGGATCGATCCCGCCGACGGCGATCCGGCGCTGCGCCGGATCCTCGGCATGCAGCTCCAGCAGTGCAGGCTGCCGGCGAAGATCACCGCCGCGGAGGCCCTCGACCTCTTCGGCGCGTTCTACCCGCAGCCGCGACCGACCGGCGAGCTGCTGGAACGGTTCGGTCTCACCGCCCAGCGCGACCGACGCTTCGAACAGCTGTCCGGCGGCCAGCAACAGCGGCTGTCGGTGGCCCTGGCCCTGATCGGCCGACCCCGGATCGCGATCCTCGACGAACTCACCACCGGGCTGGACCCCGCGGCCCGCCGCGACATCTGGACCTATCTCGACCGGCTCACCGCCGAGGGCACCACGATCCTGCTGGTCACCCACTCGATGGAGGAGGCCCAGCACCTGTGCGACCGGGTGACCATCATCGACGACGGCCGGGTGGTGGCCGAGGGCACCCCCGACGCGCTGGCCCAGCAGGGCGGCGACCAGCTCACCAGCTTCGTCCCCGACCCGACGGTGCCGCTCGACCTGCTGCGCGACCTGCCCGGGGTCCGGACCGTCACCGAGGAGCAGGGCCGGGTGCAGGTGCACGGCGACGCGGCCAGTCCGCAGACCGTCCTCACCACGCTGATCGCGCACGGCATCACCGCCGGGCAGCTCCGGGTCACCGGTCCCAGCCTGGACGACGCCTACCTGCGGGCCACCGACCCGACACCAGGATCACCGACCCGAGAGACACGGAGATGAGAGCCAGCACCGCCCTGTTCACCAACGAGTTGCGCCTGCTGGGACGTACGCCGGCCGTCGTGATCTGGACCGTGATCATCCCGCTCACCGCGCTGGTGGTGATGTGCGCGATCCCGGCCGCCCGGCAGCCGCAGGCGCCGTTCGGCGGCGTCAGCGTCGTCGAGGCCTACCAGCCGGTCCTGGTGGTCTTCGCGATGACCTTGCTGGCCCTCCAGGTGATGCCGATGACCCTGGGCCAGTACCGGGAGCTCGGCTTCCTGCGGCGGCTCCGCACCACCCCTGCCTCCCCTCGACAGCTGCTGACCGCGGTGCTGCTCCTCGCCTTCGCCGTCACCATCGCGGTCGGCGTGCTGATGGGGGTCTACCCGCTGTTCTTCGGCCTGGGCAGCGCCACCCGGCTGGCGTGGCTGGTGGCCGCGCTGGTGCCGTGCAGCGCGGCGTTCCTCGCCGTCGGGGCGATGCTTGCGGCGGTCATCCCGAACTCCCGGGTCGCCAGCGGGGTCGGTGCCGCGCTCGCCGCAGTGATGTGGTTCTCCGCCGGGATGTGGTTCCCCCGGGCGCAGTTCCCCGACTGGCTGGCCCGGATCGCCGACTGGACGCCCGGCGGAGCCGCGGCGACCGCGCTGAGCCAGGCGCTGCTGGGCGGACCGTTCAGCTGGCAGCCGCTGGTCTGTCTGCTGGTGTGGACGGCCGGATGCTTCGTCGTCGCACTGTGCACGTTCCGCTGGGAGTGACTCCGGCCGGTGGGTGGTACGGCAGGGCCGACGGGTGGTGAGGCAGGATGGTCGTCATGACCGACCAGCCGCGGGCAGTGGCCCCGGCGCTCCGTGACGGGACGACTTCCGGAGACGGGCTGACCTCGGGGGACGGGACGACCTCCGCGGTCGAGCAGGTGCTGCGGATCCTGCCGCTGGGGTTGCTCGCGCTCGGCCTGGCGTTCAGTGTGGCGTTGCGCGGCCTGATCGTGCGCGACACCGAGATGCCGCTCATCCTCGCGCTCACCGGGGTGTTGGTCGCCTACCGGCTGCCGCTGGCCCTCGGTAGGGTCGACCTCCGGATCCGGCGGATCGGCTTCTGGCTCGGCGTTCCGGTCACCCTGGCGCTGATTGTCCTGTCACCGCTGTACGGGCTGTACGCCTTCCTCGCCTATATCGAGGGCCCGGTGCTGTTCCGCGGCTGGCAGGCGTGGGCCTCGCTGGTGGTGGGCGCCGCGCTGTCCGCACTGTCCCAGATGGGCGGGCCGCGCTCCGGCTTCGCCTCGCTCGGCATCTACCTGCTGTTCCTGGCCGCCAACCTGCTGATCGCCGGTCTGATGGGGGTGCTGGAGATGCGCCGGGTCCGCAACATCGGGATCCTGCAGCGCACCGTACGCGACCTGCGCGCGGCCGAGGAGCGCAATGCGCTGCTGCAGGAGCAGCTGCTCACCCAGGCCCGCGAGGCCGGTGTCCAGGACGAGCGGGCCCGGCTGTCGCGGGAGATCCACGACACGGTCGCGCAGAGCCTGGTCGGGATCATCACCCAGCTCGAGGCCGCCGAGGACACCGCCGACGCGGCCGAGCACCGGGCCCGGATCCGGCGCGCCGCCGACACCGCCCACGACGCCCTCGGGGAGGCCCGGCGGGCGGTGCGCGCTCTGGCGTCCCCCCGCCTGGACTCCGACACCCTGCCGGTCGCGCTGGGGGATCTGGTGGCCCAGGTCCGCGGGTCGACCGGGCTGGACGCCCGGTTCGTCCTCGACGGGAGCCCGGTGCCGGGACGCTGGGACGCCGGGCTGCTCCGGGTCTGCCAGGAGGCCCTGACCAACGTCGCCCGGCACGCCGCCGCGACCCGGGTCACGGTCACCCTCACCTACCAGCCTGACGAGGTGCGGCTGGACATCCGCGACGACGGCAGGGGTTTCGATCCGGCCGCCCCCACGGTGGGCAACGGACTGCGCGGGATGCGGCAGCGGATCGGCGAGCTGGGTGGCAGCCTCGACCTGGAGATCGCCGGCGGCTGCACCGTCAGCGCGGCCGTCCCGCGATGAGCGGCCGCCCCCGGCGACCGGCGGGGAACACGACCGGCGCGGAAGATCAGACCGGCGGGGAAGATCAGGACGTACGACACGACGGGGAGGACCCGATGGCAGCGGATGCGAGGATCGGAGACGGGCCGACCGAGGACGGGCCGACCGAGGGACGTACGCCGATCCGGATCGTGGTGGTCGACGACCACCCGGTGGTCCGCGACGGCCTGATCGGGGTATTCGGCCGGGACCCGGGGCTGCGGGTGGTCGGCGAAGCGGCCGGCGGCCCGGAGGGGGTCGCGGTCGTGGAGCGGACCCGGCCCGACGTGGTGCTGATGGATCTGCGGATGCCCGGCGGCGACGGTGTGGAGGCGATCCGTACTCTCCTCGCCCGGGGCACCACCGCCCGGATCCTGGTGCTGACCACGTACGACACCGACCACGACATCCTCGCCGCGATCGGCGCCGGGGCGCACGGCTACCTGCTCAAGGACGCCCCGCGCGACGAGCTGCTGCGCGCCGTGCACGACGTCGCCGCGGGCCGGCCGGTGCTCACCGCCGCCGCCCTGGAGGCGCTCACCGGACGCCGGCACACGGCGCAGCTGACCCCGCGCGAGCTGGAGGTGCTGCGGGTCATCGCGGCCGGCGGCACGAACCGCAGCGCCGCCGAGGCGCTGATGGTGTCGGAGGCGACGGTGAAGACCCACCTGGTGCACGCGTACGAGAAGCTGGGCGTCTCCGATCGGGCCGCCGCGGTCCGGGTCGGATACGAACGCGGCCTGCTCTGATATGTCGGTCGCCCGCCGGGCCGATGCCGTCCCGGCACGCCGAGCCCCGCAGGTCAGGAGATCACGCCGAACCGGTAGCCCTTGTCCCGCAGCCCGTCGATCACGGTCCGCAGCGCCTCGGTCGACAGGGTCATCCCCTCGGCGTCGTGCATCAGCACCACGGCGACCCGAGGATCGCCGGCGGCGGTCAGCCCCGCCGGCACCATCCGCGCGGCCTGGTCGGCGGTGTGCGGGGCGCGCTTCGGGGGCTCGGCGTCACCGGTCATCGTGTTCCAGTCGATCCAGTGCACGCCCTCGCTCGCCAGCGCGGCGTCGGCCGGCTCCATCCCGTGCCACGACATGTGGCCACCCGGATAGCGGTAGCAGCCTGCGGAGTAGCCGTCGCCGAAGACCCTGCGCAGGTCGGCGATCGCCCGGTCGTGGTCGGCGACGATGTGCTCGGCGTCTGCCCGCCGCCCCGGATAGAGCTCGTGGTAGTCGTGGGACCGGCTGTGCACGCAGATGGCGTGGCCCTCGGCCAGGGCCCGCCGCGGGATCGCCGGGTCGACCTTGCCCAGCACCCTGTCGCCGGTGATGTAGAAGAAGGTGGCCGGGACCCCCTCGGACCTGAGGATGTCGAGGTCCTTGGGGGTCGTGGTGGTGCTCGGCCCGTCGTCGAAGGTGAGGAAGGCGATCTTCGCCTCCGGGTAGGTCGCCGCCTTCGCCCCGTCGACCAGCCAGGAGTGCACGTCGGCCGCCGGGTAGGCGTACGTGTCCGCGGCGTAGGAATGGTTGGTCCCCGGGCGCAGGTCGGTCGGCGCCGGCGTGACGACGGCGGTCGGGACCGGTGCCGTCGCCTCCCGGGTCTGCTGGCCCTGGGCCGGTGCGCAGGCCGCGACCACTGCCCCGGCCACAGCCATCGCGGCCACCGTCGCACCTCGTCGCCGCCCGAACTCCCGCCCCAAGGCCTGTCCCCTCTGCAGCTCTCGCGCCGGGACGACCTCCCGACAACCCGTGGCAGGGTACGCCCTGCAGGTGTCGGATCAGGAAAACGCGGGTGGCCACACGGCACAGCCAGGCTGAACGGCGGCCGGCCGCCCCTCAGCGCCGGCCGGACCCTCAGCGCCGGCCGGCGGCCAGGTGGGAGGCCAGCGCGACCGCACCGGTGACCACGGCGACGCTCGGCCAGGCGCCGATCTTCTTGGCCAGCGGGTGCGAGGCGCCGAACGCCGCGACGTAGAGGGCACCCAGGGCGGCAGCGGTCGACGGGCCGCCCTTGGCCAGCCAGGTCCGGCCGGCCCACACCCCACCGGCGACCAGAGGGATGGTGCCGACAGAACGGATCCCGCTCTCCCGCGCGGCGATGTAGCCACCGAGGATGCCGCTCGCGGCGACCAGCGCGGAGTTGACGTCCTCGGCCCTGCGGAACTTCATGCGTGTGCCCATGGGCCCACTCTAGGGTCGGATCTGAGAGGGAGCTGTGTCCGCCCGGAGTCGACGGCGACTACGGCTGCCCGCCGCCACAGAGCGCTGAGGTGTACGAAGCCATGGCAAGAACCTCGCCCTGCATCCGTCCGCGTCCTGCTCGGGGAACCGCTCGACGGACTGCCTGGCTTCGAGGCCGTAATGGACAGTCGGACGTCCTTCGCCGTATCTACCGGACTGCCAGATTGATGGCCCCGCCCCCAAACCCAACCGGCTGGGCTTTACCAACACACTCGAACTGCTGTCAGCGCAGTGAACCGACTCCGACGACGTCGGCGAGACCCAGAGCAGGTCGATGCGGAAGTTCAGGAAGATGGTCCACACCTTCCACGACGCGGAACTCAAGACCTATCGCGATGTGATCTACAACCAGCGGTAACTGGCAGGCGATCCATACGACCAGCACCTCCACCCTCGAGCAGACTTCTCCTCCGGGGTGACAACCCCATAGCATATCTCACCGACCCGCCACTAAAGGCCAGAACGGTTATGACTTGGAATCGATCGATCAGTCGCTTGTCCCCTTCTCGGTCACCGACTGGAAGCGTCGTAGAAGCTGAAGGAACTGCCCTCCAGGAACTCCAGCCCTGCTGGCAATTATCTCGATCTCCTCGCCGGAGAGCGCTGGGGCGCGAAGTAACTCATCCTCAGTCATGACAGCGGTCACAGCTCTCGCAGTAGCAAGACGATTTGCATCTCCTTCAGTTAGGGATCCAACAACACTCTCACCCAACAGCGGAAGGAATGTCGCGAAGTCTTTGAAGGAAAAGACCTGTTCACTCATTTCGGCCCATCACCCCCAGCAGCACCTCGATTACCGTACCGGTACGGGATCGATCGGAGGGTTGACCCACAGTTGCTGCAAGTCTACATAATGGCCAACATTGTCGACCGTTCCGACCAATACGACATGATCACCGACACGCACACGATCAGAAACCTGGGATCTGTCCACAGGGCCACCCTGCCAAGTGAAACGAACTGATCCGATATCGAAGGTCTCTTCGTGGGTGCCGGAGTCGACGATGAGCGTCTTCCGATCGATCGATGCCACCGTCCCGCGGGTGAATCCCATCGGCTCAACCGCGGGTGGCTCGCCTCCGGCATAGCTGAAGCCGACAGGCAAGTGAGTTTCACCCTGTGCCGCCGAAGCCGTTGCCGACTCCAGAATGGACGCCACACCGAGCGCGCTAGCAGTTGAAGCTACGAAAAACGACCGTCGCGAAAGCTGACCACCCATTATCTTGTTGCCTCCATCCGCGCTAGTACACAGTCATGACGATGCGGTCCTTCGCTAGGGTTACGGATCAGCTCCAGCACAGGCAGCCATGCAGACTGCGAAGCATGCCAAGTAGGCTGGCGGGTCTTCGAACAGAACGAAGCAGGTCACAGCACACGCATAACTGCAGTTGTATCCCATCTCACCCCTCCTTGAACTTGGTCTTCGGCGTCAGCATTTCCTTCCCTGGCGCAAATTTCCCCGACGGTTCTTCGCCATTCTGGAAAATCGCAGCAAGCGCCGAGCGCCGTTCCTGCTCGGTCTTGCGACGGGTATCGAACAGGTCATTCTCGTAGCCCACAACCCTAGACTGCGTCCTGCTCGTTCCGTCGGCATAGTAAGTTGTGCCTTCGACTAGCGTCTCGTAGCGATCGCCATGCTTCTCGCCTCTCCGCTGAGTCCGCTCAATCTTGACCGGGACCTCGGACAACAGCTGATGCGGCGGCAGATTCTCCACCTTCACGGTGGCCACATGACGCACACCCCAGTCATAGAAAGTGACGTTGCTGTCGTAGTTCCACACTGACTCAACACCGTTGGCAAAAAGGATGCCAACAGCGAGCTTGAACGAATACCCTTCGGAACTATCGGATTGTGTGTACTCGATGATTCGACGACTGACGACATCCGTCGGCCAAGTTGGCTCACTCATGCGATCACCTCGATCGGCCCTCTGATGGTTCATGTCTATTCCCAGGCAATGAACCTGTCAAGGGAAATCAATGGGCTCTTCTCAGCCCATCGGCACGAGAAGCCGACCCTGTCGGGGTCTGCACCTCTGATCTGGATCCGGCCGAGTTCAGTGGACGGCGGAGGCGATGCCATCTGAGCGACAGGCGAAGTTACCGGTGACACAGCAACGGCAGGCGTTGACGTTTGAGGGCCAGGGCAGACCACGGTCGAGATATCGCGCACGGCCTGGGGGATATAGCCAGATCGATGAGTCGATCGACCAGGACCGCACGGCGAGGCGTCGCGGACGCACCCGCAACTCCTGGAAGGCCCGCGGGCACGAACCCGTTCGCCAGACAAGACAAACAAGGTGTGTCGGCGTCGTAGGGGCGGCTGCGGGAGCCGAGGATGCCAGCATTGAGGTGATGAGGCACTGGCCGAGGTGTGGGTTGCAGAGGTCCCCACGACACGATCTGCTTCGGCAGAAGTAACACTGGCCGAAACACCGCCTGCCTGCGAGAGTGGTTGTCGATGTGTTCGGCACCACAGCCTCCGCCCCGGCCCGACCTGGCTCAGCGTAAGGTCACGACCCACCGTCATGCTCGTGTCAGAATCGACCGCGAGGTGGAGAGCCCCCAACCCCACAACAAAGGAGCCGACGTGTGCCACGCCGAGTTCGCGGACGTCAACCGACTCCACTACGCTTCGTAGTGCTGAAGGAGGTCCACGGTGCAAATCGGAGTGCCCAGGGAGTCCTCACCATCCGAGACCCGGGTGGCGGCGACCCCGTCAACTGTCCCGCAATTACTCAAGCTCGGCTACGACGTGGTGGTGGAGCGAGGAGCCGGTGACCGCGCCGACTTCCCCGACTCCGCGTACACGGAGGCCGGAGCCCGCCTCGGCGAGGCCCCGGAGGTCTGGGCGTCCGACGTCGTGCTGGCGTGCAACCCACCCACCGACGCGGAACTGGCCCTGATGCTGCCCGGGGCCACCCTGGTGTCGATGCTCTCCCCCGCCCTGCATCCCGAAGTGGCCGAACGGTACGCCCAGGCCGAGATCAGCGCACTGTCGCTCGACGCGGTGCCGCGGATCTCCCGCGCGCAGGCCCTCGACGTGCTGTCCTCGATGGCCAACATCGCCGGCTACCGCGCGGTGATCGAGGCCGCCCAGGCGTACGGCGGCATGTTCACCGGCCAGGTGACCGCGGCCGGCAAGGTGCCGCCGGCGAGGGTGTTCGTGGTCGGTGCCGGCGTCGCCGGTCTGGCCGCGATCGGCATCGCCGGATCCATGGGCGCCCAGGTGCGGGCGTTCGACGTACGTCCCGAGGTCGGCGAGCAGATCGAGTCGATGGGCGCGACCTTCGTCGAGGTCGGCGCGGTCGACACGAAGGTCTCCACCGACGGCTACGCCAAGGAGATGACCGCCGACCAGGCCGAACTCGCCGCCCGGATGTACGCCGAGGAGTCCCGCAACGCCGACATCATCGTCACCACCGCGCAGATCCGGGGCAAGGCCGCCCCGGTCCTGCTGACCGCCGAGATGATCGCCGCGATGAAGCCGGGCAGCGTCATCGTCGACATGGCCGCCTCCACCGGCGGCAACACCGCGCTGACCCGGGCCGACGAGAAGGTGGTCACCGACAACGGCGTGACGATCATCGGCTGGACCGACCTGGCCGGCCGGCTGCCCCGACAAGCCTCGCAGTTGTTCGGCACCAACCTGGTGAACCTGCTGAAGCTGCTCACCCCGGAGAAGGACGGCCGGCTCGTGCTGGACTTCGACGATGAAGTCGTCCGGTCGATGACGGTCACCCGGAAGGGCGCGATCACCTGGCCGCCACCACCGGTGAAGGTCTCCGCCGCCCCCACCCCTGTCGTCAAGCCGGCGGCCGAGGTCGCGAAGCCGACCGAGTCCCCGGCCGAGCTGGCGCGGCGGAAGCGGACCCGCAACCTGGTCTCCGCCGGGCTGGCGATGGTGATCTTCTTCCTCATCGGCGGGGTGTCCCCGGTCGCCATCCTCGGGCACTGGATGGTGTTCATGCTGGCGGTGTTCGTCGGCTTCTACGTCATCTCCAACGTCACGCACGCCCTGCACACGCCACTGATGTCGGAGACGAACGCCATCTCGGGCATCATCATGGTCGGCGCACTGCTCCAGGTCGGCAGCTCCAGCCTGGTCGTGACGATCCTGTCGTGGGTGGCGATCCTGGTCGCGTCCATCAACGTCTTCGGTGGCTTCCTGGTGACCAACCGGATGCTCGCCATGTTCCGGAAGGGCTGAGCGATGCAACTCACCTCGATGGTGCCGGCCGCGTACATCATCGCAGCCGTCCTCTTCGTCCTCGCGCTGGCCGGCCTGTCCCGCCACGAGACCGCCCGGATCGGCAATGTCGCCGGCATGCTGGGCATGTTCATCGCCCTGGGCGGGGTGATCACCCAGGCGGTGACCTCGGCTCCTCGCGGCTTCTGGATCACCGCGCTGCTGATCGGCTCGGCGATGCTCATCGGTGCGGTGATCGGCACCTGGCGCGCCTGGACGGTCGAGATGACCGGCATGCCCCAGCTGATCGCCATGCTGCACTCCTTCGTCGGCCTGGCCGCCGTGCTGGTCGGCTTCAACTCCTTCCTGGCGGTGGACGCCGACCGTTCGGCCGCGCACCTGATCGAGGTGTTCGTCGGGGTGCTGATCGGCGCCTACACGTTCACCGGGTCGCTGGTGGCGTTCGGCAAGCTGAGCGGCCGGCTGAAGTCCAAGCCGCTGATGATCCCCGGACGCAACCTGGTCAACCTCGCCATCGGCGTGGTGTGCGTCGGTCTGGGCGTCTGGTTCGTGCTGATCCCCAGCCTGCTGCCGCTGCTGCTGATGACGGTGCTCGGTCTGGCGCTCGGCTGGCACATGGTGGCGTCGATCGGCGGCGGCGACATGCCCGTCGTGGTGTCGATGCTGAACTCCTACTCCGGGTGGGCGGCGGCCGCCGCCGGCTTCATGCTCGGCAATGACCTGCTGATCGTCACCGGCGCCCTGGTCGGCTCCTCCGGTGCCATCCTGTCCTACATCATGTGCAAGGCGATGAACCGGTCCTTCGTCTCGGTCATCCTCGGCGGCTTCGGCGAGGGCACCAAGAGCGGCGGGGAGGCCCGCGACTACGGCGACTACCGTGAGACGAGCGCCGTCGAGGTCGCCAGCGAACTGACCGAGGCCAGGTCGGTGGTGATCACCCCCGGGTACGGCATGGCCGTCGCCCAGGCCCAGTACCCGGTGGCCGAGCTCACCCAGAAGCTGCGGGACCGGGGTGTCCAGGTGCGGTTCGGCATCCATCCGGTCGCCGGCCGGCTGCCTGGCCACATGAACGTGCTGCTGGCGGAGGCCAAGGTGCCGTACGACATCGTGCTGGAGATGGACGAGATCAACGAGGACTTCGACGACACCGATGTAGTGCTGGTGATCGGTGCCAACGACACGGTCAACCCGGCGGCGCTCGACGAACCCGACTCCCCGATCGCCGGCATGCCGGTGCTGGAGGTGTGGAAGGCCAAGGAGGTCGTGGTGTTCAAGCGGTCGATGAACCCCGGCTACGCCGGCGTGCAGAACCCGCTGTTCTTCCGCGACAACACCCGGATGCTGTTCGGCGATGCCAAGCAGCGCGTGCAGGACATCATCGCGGCGCTCGGCGCGGAGGCCGAGCCCCGCGCACTGAGCCCGGCACAACGCTGACCTGCTCTTTCCCGGAGCTGACCTGCTTTTCCCCCCGGAACCGCAGGAACCGCCCGGGTCGGACTCCCCCCGCGGGGAGTCTGACCCGGGCGGTTCGCGTCGGTCGTGCTGCCCCGGTGCCGGGGCCGGGGGCCGTCAGGCCTGGTCGACCTCGATCACCGTCACCTCGGTCAGCTCCACCTCGGTCAGCTCGGGCTCGGGACGGCCACGGCGGGTGACCGGCGGCAGCGTCGACCACGGGAAGTCGATCCAGCGGTCGGTGTAGCGCCAGACGAAGTCCGCGTGCAGCCGGGTGTGTGGTTTCTCGTAAATAACCGCCGTACGCGTCTCGGCGGCGTACTGGTGCAGGAAGTCCTGGGTGAACCTGAGGGTGGTGCCGGTGTCGGAGACGTCGTCGGCGATGAGGACCTTCAGGTCCCTCAGATCGTGCGGCTGGGGGCTGGGCGGGAGCAGGATCGGGGCCGGGAGCCGGTCGTTGATGCCGGTGTAGAACTCGACGTTCATCTCGGTGATCTGCTTGATGTCCAGGGCGTAGCCGAGGGCTCCCCCGAAGGGCAGCCCACCCCTCGCGATGCACATGATGATGTCGGGGGTGAACCCGTCGTCGACGATCATCTGGGCGACCTCCCGGACGGCGATGCCGAAATCGGGATACGTCAGGACCTCGTGCTCCTCACTCATGCGGATCACCCTAGCGCCCCGGCTCCCGGGCCGGCGATGACCCCGGTGACGGATCCCCCGCCCACTAGGCTGCACGCCATGGAGCTTCGCTGGGCCGGACCCGAGGACGCCGCGCTGGTCGAGGAGGCGTTGCTGGGGATCCTCAATGCGGACCCCGATCGCCCCGCGGTGAGCGCCGAGCGGTTGCGCAGCGAGCCCACCCTGTCGCGCTACCGGGTCGACTTCTCCGTCGACGGCTCGGTGCCGGCCGCCGGCCGTCCCGGGCGTCACAGCCGGGACGAGCCCGCCCGGCGCCGCCCGTTCGGGATCATCGCCGAGGTCGACGGGCACCCGGTCGGACTGGTGTGGGCCGTCTTCTTCCCCGCGGACGCCCCGGGGTTCGGCTTCGTCAGCGCGCAGGCCCCGGAGGTCCAGCTGTGGGTGCGCGAGGAGTTCCGCCGACACGGCACCGGTCGTACGCTGCTGGGTTCGATGGTCCTCGAGGCGCGGGCCCGCCGGCTGCCGGGACTGAGCCTATCGGTCGATGCCTTTCACCCGGCGGTGGGGCTGTTCTTCGAGGCCGGCTTCCGGACGGTCGGCGCCGGTGGTCACTCGGAGACGATGCTGCTCGCCCTGCGCTGACCCTCGGCCGCGGTGGCCTCGATCGCGGTGAGCCGGTCGCGGTCCCCGGCGAGCACGATGAACTCCGTGGTCGACCGGGCGCCCGGCCGACCGACCTTGCGGCCCTTGTCGTCGTACACCCCGATCACCGACCCGATGTAGCGTCGGGCGTCGTACGCCAGCACCTCGACGTGCTCGGCCCGGTCTCGGCACATCTGCTCCACCTCGGCGCGGCTGACGAAGGACTCGTCGTTGATCGACACCGCGATCACCTCCGCGCGCAGGTCGCCGATCACCGCGGCCAGTGCCGAGGCCATCGTCCGGCGGCTGTTGAACGGGCTCTTGGTCGCCTGGTCGCGGCAGTCGACCCGTTTGCAGGCCACCCCGTACACCTCCGGCTCGTCCCAGCGGACCAGCGTCTCCCAGATGTGGTAGTTCGTGTAGTAGCGGTGCTGGTTGTACGGCGGATCGAGGTAGGCCAGGTCGACCGGCGGCAACGCCCCGGCGACCGTGACGGCGTCCCCGCGGACCGCCCGGCCGGTGCCGGGGGTGAAGGCCGGCACCTCGAGCCGGATGTCCTGGTAGGAGCGCGGCGCCCACCGCTTCAGGTAGGCCATCTGCAGCCCCACCGTCGAGTCGACCGCATCGGCGGCCTCGATCAGGCTGGTCACCAGCACCGGCCACAGCGGGGTGCCGGCCCAGCCCCGGTCGATCGCGGTCCGGATCGCGTCGATCCGGCGCCCGTTGTGCGGCTGGAAGTAGCGGGAGCGGTGGCAGTAGGTCTCCGTCACGTAGCCGTCCACCCCCGGCAGGGCGTTCAGCTCGTCGACCGCGGCCTGCACCGTGGCAACGTCGACCCGGGCGGCATCCGCCTCGACGTACGTCCGGGCGAACACCTCGGAGTAGGCCGCCGTGTCCACCGCGGTGACGTACGCCCCGCGCCGGCAGAACTCCTGTGCCACTCGGGTGGTGCCGGTGAAGAGGTCGAGTGCGGAGCGCGCCCCGACCGCCTCGGCGAGCCGGCCGAGGACGGGGACGAGGGTGCGCTTGGACCCGAGGTACTTGATCACGTGGTGCCGATGGTCGCGGGGCCGATGGTCACAGGGTGCGCGCCGACCAGGTGTCGCAGCTGTTCGGGTCGCCGGACCGGTAGCCCTGCAGCAGCCACTTCTCCCGCTGCGCGGAGGACCCGTGGGTCCACGACTCCCGGTCGACCCGGCCGGTGGTGTTCTGCTGGATCTTGTCGTCGCCGATCGCCTGGGCGGCGGCCCGGGCGTCGCGGATGTCCTGTTCGGTGATCCGGGCGATCGGGCCCTTGGTGTCCTTGGCGGCGTTGGCGAACCAGACCCCGGCGAAGCAGTCAGCCTGCAGCTCGGACCGGACCGCGGCGGAGTCGGCGCCGGTGCCGCCCTTGCTGACCTGGCCGAGCACACCGATCTGGTTCTGCACGTGATGGCCGTACTCGTGGGCCATCACGTACGCCTCCACCGCCGGGGTCGAGGTGGCACCGAACTGCTGCTGCAACGTGGTGAAGAAGGACTCGTCCAGGTAGACCTTCTCGTCGGCCGGGCAGTAGAACGGGCCGACCGCCGAGGTCGCGGTGCCGCAGCCGGTCTGGATCTGGCCGGAGAACATCACGAACTGCTCGGCCGGGGTGTAGCCCTGGACCACGCTGCCCCAGTAGCGGTCGAGGGAGTTCTGGTAGGCGACGAAGCGGCACTGCGGGTTGGTCTCGATGTCCTTGACCGTCGTGCACTTCTGCAGGGTGTTCTGCCCGGTGGTGGTGGTGCTGGTGGTGTCGACCGCCTGGTTGCCGAGGAGGTTCGCCGGGTCGATGCCGAAGAACAGCGCGACAAGGATGAGGACCAGACCGCCGACACCGCCGACCGCGATCCGGCCGCCCCCGCCGCCAGCTCCGGAGGTGGACCGGGACGGGTCCAGGTCGGCATTCTCGTTGAAGTCCATCAGCGTCTCCCCCACTGATCGCCGGCCATGCCGGTCGAGGAACGAGCCACCGCGGCCGGTCGAACGGTCAGCGGCGGGTCGATCCTACCCCGTGGGGTGGCCGCCATCACAGCACAGAGGACGACACGACCCCGCCACATCGCCGGGCGACGGGGCGGGGTCGGGATCGCGGGCGTCCCGGTGGAGGCTCCCGGAGGGACCGGGGTCAGTTCGACCGGAAGTAGGACAGCAGCCGGAGCAACTCGGTGTAGAGCCACACCATGGTGACGGTCAGGCCGAAGGCGGCGACCCAGGACTGGTCGGCCGGGGCACCGTTGCGGACACCGTCCTCGATGGCCGCGAAGTCGACCAGCAGGTTCATCGTGGCCAGCACGATGGCGACCGCGGTGACGATGAAGGCCAGGCCACCGGCCTGCGGGCCGAAGCCGATCAGCCCGGTGTGCACCCCGAAGAGGGACAGCACGAAATTCACCAGATAGACGACCGCCAGGGCACCGGTGGCGATGAACAGCCCGCGGGAGATCCGGTTGGCGAAGCGGTTGAGGTTGAAGATCTTGTAGCTGGCCAAGACCAGGCCGGCCACGACGAAGGTCGCGATCACCGCCTGGACCACGATGCCCGGGAACAGCCCTTCCAGGAAGCTGGAGAAGATCCCGATGAAGACACCCTCGAGAGCGGCGTACGCGATGACCATGCCGGGCCGTACGCCGCGGCGGCCGATGACCAGGAACGAGACCACCAGGGCGGCGATGGCCGACCCGATCCAGGCGACGCCGACCAGTGCGGGCGGCACCAGGAACCAGGACGCGGCGGCGGTGAGGACGACCACGCCGAGGGTGAGGGCAGTCTTGGTGACCACGTCGTCCATCGTCATCCGGTCGACGGGCTGCGGGGCGGCGTACGGGTCGAAGCCCCGGCCCTGGTACTGCGGAGCGTAGCCGGCCTGGGACCCGGCCCGCGGGTTGAACGAGGCCGAGCGGTTGAGCACGGGGTTGTTGGAACGCATGCGCGGGAATCCTTCTGTTCAGGAGGTACGCCACCCATCGTACGGAGCCGATCCGACGATCCGGGGTGGCGTGCCGCAGACCCGGGACAAACCCGGAGGACCCCTGAGGCGAAGAGCAGCGGTTGAGCGACTGTCGCAACGTCCGTGGCTCACTCGGCTCGGGAGAACTCCGAGGCCTCGGCGACCAGCTCCGGGGTGAGGGCCACCCCGGTGTAGCGCTCGAACTGTCGGGCGGCCTGCAGGGCGATCACCTCGGCACCGGTGATGAGCTGCTTGGCCCGGGCCCGGCCGGCCCGGATCAGCGGGGTCTCGGCCGGGAAGGCGACCACGTCGAACACCACCTCCGCAGCCTCGATGTGGGCGTCGGAGAACGACCGGGCGCCCGCCTGTGGGCCGTCCATCCCCAGCGGAGTGACGTTCACCAGGACCCGCGCCCCGGGCTCGGGAACCTCGGCGAGCCAGCGGTAGCCGTACTTGTCGGCCAGCGCCGGGCCGGCGGTGGCGTTGCGGGCGAGGACGGTGAGGTCGGCGAACCCGGCGCCACGGAAGGCCGCCACGACCGCCTTGGCCATCCCGCCGGACCCGCGGACCAGAACCGGCAGGGCCGGGTCGACCCGATGGCTCGCCAGCAGGCTGGCGACCGCCTCGTAGTCGGTGTTGGACGCGGACAGCCTGCCGCCGTCGTTGACGATCGTGTTGACCGACTCGATCGCCGCCGCGGACTCCTCCAGCACGTCGACCAGCGGGATCACCGCCTCCTTGAACGGCATCGAGACCGAGCAGCCCCGGATGCCGAGGGCGCGAACGCCCCGGACGGCGCCCTCGATGTCGTCGGTGGAGAAGGCTTTGTAGACGAAGTTGAGGCCCAGCGTGTCGTACAGATAGTTGTGGAACCGGGTACCGATGTTGGACGGTCGCCCCGACAGCGAGATGCAGAGGGTCATGTCCTTGTTGAGGATGGGCATGGGGCCATTGTGAGACAGGCCGCGGACAGTGAACCGGAGGGGCACCGGACATCGGGCGGCGGTGCGGCGGAGGTGGCCGCGTCGGATCCTCCGAGTGCGCTGTGGGACGTACGATCGGGCCATGGCGACCACCCCTGACGGCGGCCCGGCGCCCGCCGGCCTCTCCCCGGATCCCCTCTCCCCCGAGCCGGTGGCCTCCCCCGACATGGCCTCCCCCGACATGGCCTCCCCCGACATGGCCTCGCCCGCCCCGGTCTCTCCCGATCTGGTTGTCGGCGAGGATGGGCTGGCCCGTCCGGTGTGGGCCGCCGCCGATCCGCTGCTCCGGGAGTACTACGACACCGAGTGGGGCGTGCCGATCCGCGACGAGCGGGGGATGTTCGAGAAGCTCAGCCTGGAGGCGTTCCAGTCCGGTCTGTCCTGGCTGACGATCCTGCGCAAGCGGCCGGCCTTCCGGGCCGCATTCGACGGCTTCGTCCCGGATCGGGTCGCCGACTACACCGAGGCCGACGTGGCACGGTTGCTGACCGATCCGGGGATCGTCCGCAACCGGCGCAAGATCGAGGCGACGATCGCCAACGCCCGGGCGACCGTGGCCCTGCGGGAGCGCGGTGGTCTGGTGGAGCTGGTCTGGTCGTTCCGGCCGGCGGACACCCCGGCGCCGCGCACGCTGGCCGAGGCGCCGACCCGGTCGGCGGAGTCGGAGGCCCTGGCCAGAGCGCTGCGGCGGGAGGGGTTCGTCTTCGTCGGCCCCACCACGATGTACGCCCTGATGGAGTCGGTCGGCGTCGTCGACACCCACCTGGTCGGCTCGCACCGGCGAGGCAGCTCGGGCGTCTGGTCGTGACCGGGGACCTCACATTCCTCTCCACCCACGCGTCTACCGGGTGATGGAGATGAGAGAACCGTTCGAACGGGTGGTACACGACCACGGAGCGACCGTGCTCCGGGTCTGCCGTGCCGTGCTGGGACCCGGCCCGGACGCCGACGACGCCTGGTCGGAGACGTTCCTGGCGGCTCTCACCGCGTGGCCACGACTGGAGGAGGTGACGAACGTGGAGGCCTGGCTGGTTCGGGTCGCCCACCGCAAGGCGATCGACGTCGCCCGAGCACGGGCCCGGCAGGCGGTCCCGACGGAGGTGCTGCCGGATGGCGTCTCGACCGTCGGCAGCCCTGATCCCGAGGCTAACGAGCTGTGGGCCGACGTGGGGCGGCTGCCGGAACGACAGCGCCTCGCCGTGGCCTACCACTGGTTCGGCGGGCTCTCCCACCAGGAGACCGCCGAACTGATCGGCGGGACACCGGACGCAGTGCGCCGTGCCGCCTCGGACGGCATCAGGTCTCTGCGCCGGAAGTATCGGGCCGAGGCGGCCCGGAAAGGAGAACCACGATGAATGTCGACACCCTCGACCTGCCGCCGGTGACCGGGGCGGAACTGTCCGCACTGGAGGCGCACCTGGCCCGGGAGGCCGCCGCGCGCGGACTGCTGGACGTCGCCTACCGTACGGTCGACACCCCGGTCGGGCCGCTGCTGCTGGCCTCGACCGAGCGCGGACTGGTCCGGGTCGCGTTCGAACTGGAGGACTTCACCAGCGTCCTGGAGACGCTGGCGGCCCGGATCAGCCCACGCATCCTCGAGGCGCCCCGACGGCTGGATCCGGTCGCCCACGAACTGGACGAGTACTTCGCCGGGCGCCGCCATGTCTTCGACGTGGCGGTCGACCTCGCCCTGTCCTCGGGGTTCCGACAGACCGTGCAGCGCTACCTGCCGCACATCCGCTACGGACACACCCTCAGCTATCGGCAGGTCGCCGAACAGGTCGGCAACCCGAACGCCTCCCGCGCCGTGGGCAGCGCCTGCGCGACCAACCCCCTGCCCGTGGTGGTGCCGTGTCACCGGGTGGTCCGTACGGACGGCCAGTTGGGCGGGTACCTCGGGGGCGTTGCCGTCAAGGCGACCCTGCTCACCCTGGAAAGGTCGCGGGCTGAGCAGGAGGATGAGGCATGACCGAGAACATGTTCGATCGGGAGACGTTGCGCGCCCTGGCCGACGAGGGTAACGAGCAGGCGCTCGATCGACTCGCCGATCTCGCCGACGCCGATGGCGACCTGGCCACACTCTCCGAACTGCTCGACGAAGGCAGCCTGCACGCCGGGCGGTTGCTCACCCGCCGGGCCGCGGCGCACCACGATCTGACGGAACTGCAACGACTGGCGGACGCGGGCAGTCCCGACGCGGAGGCCGAACTGACCCGACTGCTCCGCGGCTGATCACGGCCCGGAAGGCTGAGTGAGTGCCGGGTCGCGCATCCCGGGGGTGGCCGACCATCACCGCCCGGCCGTAGTCATCCGCGAGGCGGACGATCCCGCCGAGCACCTTGGCCACGACGGTCGTGTTCACCCCACCGTGGACCACCAGCACGAACGCGCCCGGCCGGCTGACGGCACAGATCCACCGGCGCATCGCAGCACGGCGCTCCGCCGGGGCCAGCAGGAGCGCGGCGTCGAGCGTGACCAGCCCGACTGCGGCGAGCGCGGCGCAGGACTAGACCACGGGTGAGGCGGGTGGGGACGCATCATGCAGACGTGACCCGCCCGAACGTACGCGGCTGGTCGAGGCTCCGGAATGAGGTTTCCTGCTCGGCATGCGGAAGGTCGTAAAAGCCAGTTCCCTCGAGCACTGCGATCGCATCCTCGCGCGTACTTACTCCGAGCTTGCGGTAGAGCGACCGTACCTGGGTTTTCACGGTGTTGCGAGCCACGCAGAGGGAGGCAGCAATGTCGGACAGCGTCCCGGGATCTCGCAGCCGACGGGCAATGATGGCCTCGCGCTTGCTCAGCGGCGGGACCACCTGGGAGGGCGGTCTGGCGGATGGTGCCAGCTGCATGCGTCGCCGCAGGTCACCGACTGCGGCCGACAGATCGGGCCTGTCGTTGAGGAATCTGGCCAGGAGCGTGTCGATCTCGGCATGGGAAAGGGTATGTAGCGGTGTCGTGCTGCCCGAGGAGCGCATCAGGTGGAAGGCATCGGCGAAGGTCGTGTCGGCCGTTCGGTGGTGCCCGAGACGTTCATTGGCGACGGCACGTCGGAGCAGAACCGGTGGCAGGGTCCGCAGGCAGTGTCGTGGGCCGAAGTGGATGCAGTGGTCGGTGGTCATCAAGACGCTGCGATCGTCCCCCAGGCGCAGATAGGCCGATGCCCGCTGCAGATCGAAGCACAGGGTGTGGTCCGGCGAGGACTCCCTGCCCTCGAGGAGCGAGAGAGCCCGCTGGGGCTCGCCTCGTGCGACGAGGAGGGTGGCATGCAGGCTGATCATCATGTCGCGTATCAGGGCCGGAATGGCCTGTTGATCGGCCCCGTTGGTGACAGGCACGAGCACGGCGATGCCTTCGCTGGGCCGACTGTCGAGGAGCAGTCTCGTCGCATCAGCCAGTGCCGCCAACGCCCGCCAGGTCGGATCGTCGGGGAGGGTCCGGCGCACGCGTCGCGCACAGCGGTCCAGTCCCACGGTATCCATCTGCGCGGAGGCCACCATGATCCGGCCGACGAGCAGCATGTAGGCGCCGGCGGTGTGTTCCCAGGCGTGTGCCTGTTCCAGCGTCGCGGCCTTCGCGGAGACGTTCTCCGCACGGATGAACTCCCCATTAAGGGCACGGTTCGCCGCGAGCAGACCGTACGCCCGGTACAGCTGGGCGTCACTGCCGGAGTCCAGCGCGTACTCGTGGGCCCGGTAGGCGGCCTGGGTGCCCTGACGAGCCAGTCCCGCGGTGGCATAGGCCTCCGAGGCGGCCGACCAGAACACCGCGAGAGTAGCAGCGATCACGCCGGCGTCCTGCCCGACCAGCCGAAGATCAGTCTCGGCATCGGCGAGCTCCACCGCTTCCTCGACAGAGCCGGACCGGGCCCTGGCCAGGATCAGCGCGGCGCCGACCACGCGCCGGCGATGGTGGTCCAGTTCCGCGAGACAGATCGGGCTGGTCGCGAGGAGCGCCTCGGTGGCTCGACCCGATGGGTACTCCCCGCCGGGCAGCGTCGCGGCGAGGTATGCCTCGCAGATCCGTGCCAGACGGGTCTCTCCGTCTCCGCCCCGGCCCACGCTGGATCGGTGATGACCTCCTCGGGCACTCTTGGACAACATCTGGCCCATGTGGTTTCCTCCTTCGTCGACCAGCACGCGTCATCCAAGTGCTCTGGTGACGCTGACCCCCTACAGAGAAGACGGGGATGGCGGGCGTGGATGACGCGCCGTGAGGAAAAAAGGTGAATCCGGGCATGAGCTGCCGCCGGTTCGAGTGGAGATGGGAAAGCAGTCAGGACGAGGCGGGAAGTGCGCAGGTGGTTGTCAGGGATACGGGCCGACCGAAGCGGCACCGTCAGTTTCTGAGGAGTCGCGCAGCTAGTACCACCCGTACGCGTGACCCTTGGGCCCGGGCTTGTCGGGAGGACTCGGCTGCGGAGTCGCGACAGGACCACTCGGCGTCGGCACCGGAACCGGCGTCACAACAGGACCACTCGGCGTCGGCACCGGAACCGGCGTCACAACAGGACCACTCGGCGTCGGCACCGGAACCGGCGTCACGACAGGACCACTCGGCGTCGGCACCGGAACCGGCGGGATCGATGCCATCGGCCTCGGGCTCGGCCCGGGGTTCGTGGCTAGGCGGGCGGAGCTCACCTCAGCCGCTCGGTCGGCGAGCTGAGCGGCCGGAGCCGATGGGGCGGCGGTCCCGTCAACCGCCTGCCCGGCAGCTTCACCCGCCGATGGCGAGACCGTCACCGGTCGGCCGGCCTGGGCCGCGGCCAGGTCGGCCGACGTCGATGACGAGCGGGGCACGCCGCCCAGAGCCACCGCCACCGCAACACCCGCGACGGTGACAACGACGGCAGCGACACCGGCGACCGTCTTGACGGCCGGAGTCGAGCCGGACACTGCGGATGAACCGGCCCGCCCGGACTCGGCGGAATTGCCCGAAGCGTGGGCGCTCCCACCGCCGGACGGCCGCGCAGCGGCGGACGGCGGAGCGTTGGTCGCCCACAAGCCGATCAAGCCGGCCGCGGACCCGCCACCGATGAGTGCGGCGATGCGCAAAGAGGTGGCGAGGTGGGCCAGCCGATGAGCGGCCCCGGCGCACTCTCGGCACTGGTCCAGGTGTGTCCTGACGCGGGCTTCCTGGGGTGAACTAAGGGCACGACGTACGAATCCACCGATGCGATCCAGGGCCCATTGGCAGTCAGGTGCTTCGCTGCGCCTGTCGACGTGTGCCTGAAGCCAAGCCCGACTCAGGCCGTTGCGGGCACGTTTGGTCAACGCCGCAGTGCCGTTCGCCGACATACCGAGGTCCTTGGCGACGTCCGACGTGGGACGCCCTTCCACGTCGATCATCCACAGCACCGAGCGCCACCGCGCCGGAAGTGCGTTGAACGCCGTGGCCACCACTTCGTGTTCGGCCATTGCCCCGGAGAACCCGTCGTCGGCGACCTGAGCGTTACGCCTGATCCCGTACTCGAGCCGGTCCTCCTCGAGGGGGTCCTCCCGGTTACGAGTGGCGGCGGTGGTCGCAACATTCCGGATCGTCGTCCGCAGGTATGGTCCGAACACCTGTTCCGGGCCGCCACCACCCCGAAACGCCGACCAGACCCGGGCGAATGCCTCCGCCACGAGGTCCTCCGGATCGAGTGTGCTGCTGATATGAGCCGCGTACCGGAGTGCTCCGGCGTGATGGCTCCTGAACAGTGCCTCGAAGGCACGCTCATCCCCGTGACGAGCCAACCGGATCAGCTTCTGCTCACCCGCGTCCTCGTCGTGCTCGTCGGCCTTCTGCTCTGTTCCCAATGCGCCGCTTCCCCGAAAGGCGCCGCCCGGCGGCCCAGTGCACCATGCCAGCCTGTCGACCACTCACCGGACGGTCTCTGGACGAGAGTAGCCGTGTGCGACCGAGGGCCCCGGGGATCGGCCACCACTTTTCACCCACAATTTCACCCCTGGGGATTGTTGGGGCCACTCACCTGCACTTACCTGCGTCGCCACCATCCGACCACCGGTTCTAGCCCGGGACCACCGCGACCGTGCGGTCACCGACGCTCTCCGCCGCGCCTCCGCGGGGCGACCTGCTGCCGGAGGATCGTGCGCGACTTCTCGGGAGCCACCTTGCGGGAGTCGGTGAGGTAGATCTCGTGGTGTCTGCCGACCATGGACCAGCCGTGCTCCGGGATGAACTCGTCGTGCAGGCGGGCCAGCACCTCGGTCTCGTCGTCGAAGGACCCGAGGTGCAGGGTCTGGACGCAGCGGCCCTCGACGAGCCGTTCCAGGCGAAGGTCGTCGAGCCGGGCCGGCGGATTCTTGGCTCCGGCGTCCGCGACGGCCGTGGCGACCACGTCCCGGTCGATCCAGTCCGGAACCATCATCAGCAGTGTCCAGTCCCACCGCGACTTGTCCCGGGACGCGGTGAAGGCCGCCATGTCCTCGGCCCACCACAGCCCTTCCAGGGGCATCACGACATAGTCGCGCCCGAGCTCCCTCTTGCTGGCGAACTTCAGCTTGTACGCCACCGGGTAGAGCGTCTCCACCGCCCCGGTGAAGGCCACCGAGGTGTTCGGGTCGCCGTGCCCGTCGATCATCAGGTACTGCAGGTCCGGCACCTCGACGACCCGGAACTGGCCCGCTGTCGCGTGGTAGGCGTCGATGGTCTTCTTGAAATCGATCTTGTCGCTCATCGGGCTCCCGTCTCCGGTCGCGAACCTCGGTCTGCCGGCCTCCAGCAGGCCCGCCCCCATGGTCGCACCCCCACCCGGTCAGCCTCGCTCATCTCCTCCAGGCGCTCGACCCCACCCCTTGCCCGGCCCCCGTGCCCGCGGCGAGGATAGTGAGTGAGCTCACAACCACTTCTGCCCGACGACCGAAGGAGACCATCATGACCGCACTGCCAGGACTTTGGCTGACCCTGCGCTATCGCGACGCCGGTGCCGCGATCACCTTCCTCCGCGAGGCGTTCGGCTTCGAGTTGACCGTCGCCTACACCGACGAGACCGACCCCTCGATCGTGGCGCATGCCGAGTTGCTGTGGCCGCTCGGCGGTGGCGTCATGCTCGGCTCGGTCCGTGAGGAGAACGCCGACGTCGTCCCGCCCGGCGGTTCGGCGTACGTCGTCACCGACGACCCGGATGGGCTGTACGCCCGGGCCCTCGCCGCGGGCGCGACCGAGGTGCGCGGCCTGGTCGACCAGGACTACGGCTCGCGCGAGTTCACCGTACGTGACCCCGAAGGGGTCGTCTGGAGCTTCGGCACCTACCGCGGGCAGCAGGGGTAGCCGGGCCGGCTCCGCCACTCGGCGACAGTGAATCGGTCGCCAGCTCCCCTCACGACTCCTCCTCTCGCGAAGCGGAGTCCAGCTTCTCGAGGATCGTGAGCAGCCCCTCGCGCAGCCGCTCGGCCTCGGCCGGCGTCAACCCGATCGAGGCGCTCAACCTCTCGGGCACGTCGGCCACCCGTTCGCGTAGGGCAAGCCCGGCGGTCGTCGCGGAGACCAGCACCCGGCGCTCGTCGGCGTGGTCTCGATGCCGCGTCACCAGGCCGGCCGCCTCCAGCCGCTTCAACAGTGGGGTGAGCGTGCCGGAATCCAGCCGGAGCCGCTCCCCGACCTCGCCGACAGTCGGCGCGCCGTCGGTCTCCCACAGGACGAGCATCACGAGGTACTGCGGGTACGTGAGGCCGGTCTCCGCCAGTAGTTCGCTGTATCGCCTGGTGACCGCCCGGGTCGCCGCGTAGAGCGGGAAGCACAGCTGCGCGTCCAGCCGCAGCTGTTCGAACGTGGGATGGGGGGCGTCGGGCACAGCCGAAGTCTACCCTTGCATCATTAAGTTGTACGCAATATGATTGCGCACATGAAACCTCTCTACACCACCACCGCAGTGAGCACCGGCGACGGCCGCAACGGGCATGTCGCCTCCCCCGACGGCTTCGTGAACGCCGAGGTCCGCATCCCGCAGGAGATGGGCGGCACCGGCGGGGCGACCAACCCCGAGCAGCTCTTCGCCGCCGGGTACGCCGCCTGCTTCCACTCCGCGCTCAAGGCGGTCGGCCGCCAGACCCGGGCCGACCTCAGCGAGTCCGAAGTGGTCGCCGATGTGAGCATCGGCGAGAACGGGACCGGGGGCTTCCAGCTCGCGGTCGCCCTGGAGGTCACGATCCCCCGCCTGGAGCGGAGCACTGCGCAGGACCTGGTGGCGCAGGCCCACCAGGTCTGCCCCTATTCCAACGCCACCCGCGGCAACATCGACGTCACCCTCAGCGTCGCCTGAGATCCGGCGGCATGCGGGCCGCCCCCGCATGCCGCCGATCCGGCCGCCATGCTCCAATAGGAGCATGGCAACGCAGCCCGGGTGCAGGGGCGTGCTCATCTTCGTCGTCACGACCCTCCTGGTCAGCTGGGGCTGGTGGGGGATGCTGATCTACTGGGGCGCCACAGTGACGGTCGGCGCCTGGCCGACCCACTTCCCCGGGCTGCTCGGTCCGGCGATCGGCGCGTTGGTGGCGGCCGGGGCCACCGGACGCCCCACCTTCCGCCGACTCGTCGGACGCCTGGCCAGATGGCGGATCGGCGGGCTCGGTTGGCTGCTCGCGCTTGTCCCACTACTTGTGGCACTGCTGACGGTGCCGGTCGCGCGGCTGCTGACCGGCGCCTGGCCCGCCCTGGACGATCTCGGCCGGGTCAGCGGCCTCCCACCGGTCACCGGCGGGTGGGTGCCGGTGCTGGTCGCGGTGGTCTTCGTCGTCGACGGGATCGGCGAGGAGCTGGGGTGGCGTGGCTGGCTGCAACCGGCACTGGCAGCACGATGGGGGACACCACGAGCGACCATCGTCACCTGGCTGGCGTGGACGCTGTGGCATGCGCCGCTGTTCGTCGTGGTCGCCACCTTCCGGGGGCTGATCGGGATCACCCTGCTCGGGTGGCTGATGGGCCTGGCCTGCGCCTCGGTCGTCGCCGCCTGGCTGATGCGGCGCACCGACAGCGTGCCCGCGCTCGCGGCCTGGCACACCGCCTACACCATGGCAGCCGGGACCGCCGCCGCCGGCGGCCTCTTCGCGGCGACCTCGACGGCGGCGATCATCGTGTGGGCAGTGCTGATCCTGGGTGCGTGGGCGATCCGGAAGTCACGCGGGTCCGGCCCCACGGTCCGCTAGGTGATCCTGCGGCGGTAGATGACCATCGCAACGGCGTACGCCACGACGAGGACACCGATGCACCAGGCCAGCGCGACCCAGATGTCACTGCCGACCGGCTGCCCGGTGAACAGCTCACGGAGCGTGTTGACGATCGACGTCACCGGCTGGTGCTCCGCGAACCAGCGCACCGGGCCGGGCATCGTGGCGGTGGGCACGAAGGCGGAGCTGATGAACGGCAGGAAGATCAACGGGTAGGAGAAGGCGCTCGCGCCGTCCACCGACTTCGCGACGAGGCCGGGGATGACGGCGATCCAGGTCAGGGCGAGAGTGAAGAGGACCAGGATGCCGGCGACCGCCAGCCAGGCCAGCACCCCCGTCCCCGACCGGAAGCCCATCAGCAGGGCGACGCCGACGACGACCACGAGCGAGATCAGGTTGGCGACCAGCGAGGTCAGCACATGCGCCCACAGCACGGACGACCTGGCGATCGGCATGGACTGGAATCGGTCGAAGATCCCGCTCTTCATGTCCAGGAAGAGCCGGAATGCCGTGTAGGAGATGCCTGACGCGATGGTGATGAGCAGGATGCCGGGCAGCAGGTAGTTCACGTACGACGGCCCCGTCCCGGAGTTGATCGCCCCGCCGAAGACGTAGACGAACAGCAGCATGAACGCGATCGGCATGACCGTCGTGGTGATGATGGTGTCCATGCTGCGGGCGATGTGACGCAACGACCGCCCCAACAGGACGGAGGTGTCGCCGAGGAAGTGACTGGTCATCGTTGTTCCTCACTCGTACGCACCGAGGGTGTGGCGGTCGTCGACATCACCCCCGTGGTGTCGTCACCGATGACGGCGAGGAAGAGGTCCTCCAGCGTCGGCTGCTTCTCGACGTACTCGACCGTGGTGGGCGGCAGCAGCCGCTTGAGTTCGGCGAGGGTGCCGTTGACGATGATCCGACCGCCGTGGAGGATCGCGATCCGGTCGGCCAACTGTTCGGCCTCGTCGAGGTACTGGGTGGTGAGCAGCACCGTGGTGCCGTTCGCGGCGAGTTCCTTGACGCACCTCCACACCTCGAGACGCGCCTGGGGGTCGAGACCGGTGGTCGGCTCGTCGAGAAAAATGACCGGCGGGTCGCCGATCAGGCTCATTGCGATGTCGAGCCGGCGGCGCATACCGCCGGAGTACGTTGCGACCCGCCGGGTCGCCGCCTCGGCCAGCCCGAAGCGTGCGAGCAGGTCGTCGGCCACCCGACCGGGATCGGGAAGGTGCCGCAGCCGGGCGACGAGGATGAGGTTCTCCCGGCCCGACAGGATCTCGTCGACGGCGGCGAACTGCCCGGTGAGGCTGATCGAGGCCCGTACGTCAGCGGCCTGGGTCATGACGTCGAAGCCGTTGACCGATGCCTCTCCCGCGTCGGGGCGGAGCAGGGAGGCAAGGATCCGGACGATCGTCGTCTTGCCCGCGCCGTTGGCGCCGAGCAGGGCGAAGATGCCGCCCCGCGCCACCTCGAAGTCGACCCCGCGGAGCACCTCCAGCTTCCGGTAGGACTTCTCCAGGCCGACCACGCGGATGGCTGTCGGGGTCATGGCTGTTCCCTTCGGTCAGTCTGTTCGACAGACCTGTCAGTCTGTTCGGCGGACTCGATCGACCGGGTCAGTCGGGCGCGTTCGTTGTCGATCCATCGCTTGCCGAGGTAGGCCTGGGCGAACAGGTCGGCGAACTCGACCGGGTCCTCCCCCACGATGTCGCGCACCGGCGTGCCGTCGGCGGCGGCGCGTTCCCACAGCTCGACGAAGTCGCGCAGCATCGTCACCACCGAATCGTCCTCGGGGATCCCGGCGGCGCCGCTCATGAAGTAGCGGTGGAACGCCTTCGCGACGGTGACGTACGGCTCGGGCAGGGCGTCGATGCGGGCCCTGTAGCGCCGGTATTCCTTCTTCTGTTCGAGCGATCCGGTGACCAGCTCGATCCACTTCGCTGCCATGTCACTTGCCTCCTTGATGGAGCTGTTCCAGTCGTTCGGCGAGGAAGCTCCAGGTCCTCCAGAACTCTGCGAGGTAGTCCTGTCCCTTGGCGTTCAGGGAATAGACCTTGCGCGGCGGCCCCTTCTCCGAGGGGACCTTCTCCACGTCGACCAGGCCGCGCTGCTCGACCCTGACCAACAGCGCGTAGACGGTGCCCTCAGCGATGTCGGAGAAGCCCTGGTCCCGCAGCCACGCGGTGATCTCGTAGCCGTACGCGGGGCGTACGGACAGGATCGCGAGGACGATGCCCTCCAGGATTCCCTTGAGCATCTCCGTTGCCTGCTTGCCCATGGAGCACCACCTCCTGTCACTACTCAGTCTTGCTGACTACCACTACATAGTAGCGCTGAGTAGCTGACGGTCAAGACCCTCCGCCAGCGCCGGTCTCTCGACGACTCCGGGCGGCACGGCCACCAGCCACTTTCGTCACGACCCCCTTCAGCACAGCGCCTCCGGCCCCCCGTCAACAACAACTTGCAGACGCGGGATATCTGCGTAGGCTGGCTATCGTCGCGAGCGGGTAGGGCGACGACGCCCTGATGTCCACGCCAACAGAACGAGAACGTAGAACGCCCATCACTCCAAGGAGGACGCCCACGGTGGCTACCATGCTCTTCTCTCCCCTCACGGTGCCGACCCCGGACGGCGCGGGGCTGACGCTCCGCAACCGCACCGTCGTGGCGCCGATGTGCCAGTATGTCGTCGACGCGGAGGACGGGGTCCCGATCGACTGGCACCTCCAGCATCTCGGTTCCTTCGCCGCCGGCGGCTTCGGGATAGTGGTGACGGAGGCCACCGGGGTCGAGGCTCGGGGACGCATCACGCCCCGCGACCTGGGGCTCTACACCGACGAGCAGGAGCGGGCCCACGCCCGCATCGTCACCTTCGTCCACTCCCAGGGGGCGGCCGCGGCGGTGCAGCTCGGCCACGCCGGCGGCAAGGCGTCGACCTATCCCTGGCTGCCCGGCCAGCCGGACGCCACCATGCCCGAGGCCGACGGCGGGTGGCGGACCGTCGGCATGACCGCCCGTCCGGTGATGCCCGGACTCGATGCCCCCCAGCCCCTCGACCAGAACGGGATCGGGGAGGTGACGCGCGCGTTCGCCACCGCGGCCCGGCGGGCGGACGCCGCCGGCTACGACGCCATCCAGCTGCACGGTGCCCACGGCTACCTGCTCCACCAGTCCCTCTCCCCCCTCACCAACACCCGCGAGGACGCCTACGGACGTGACGAGCGGGGTCGGACGCGGCTGGTGCGGGAGGTGGTCGACGCGGTGCGCGCGGTCTGGCCCGCACACAAGCCGCTCGGCATCCGGATCAGCGCCACCGACTGGGTGGACGGCGCCTGGGATGTCGAGGCCTCTGCCCGCCTGCTCCGCGAGCTGGTCACCGAGCACGGCGTCAGCTGGGTGGACGTGTCCTCCGGTGGACTCGGCGGCGGCGCCCGGATCCCGGTCGGATCCGGCTATCAGGTGCCGCTGGCGGCTCGGTTGACCGCGGCGTTGGCCGACACCGACGTCGTGATCAGCGTGGTCGGCCTGATCGAGGACGCCACCCAGGCGGAGACGATCCTCGCCACCGGGCAAGCCCACGCCGTGTCCATCGGCCGGGCCGCCCTGCGCAACCCGCACTGGGCGGCCGCGGCGGCCGCGCGTCTGGGGGTGCCTGCCGGGGACCTTCCCAGCGCTCCCCAGTTCTGGCGGGCGAACTGGCGCATCGCCGCGGACCGGTGAGCGCGGGACAGCCGAGCTGCCGCACTGCTCACCGCGAAGTCCCACCGCAGGGGCGCCGCACCGACGGCCTCAGGCCAACGGCAGCAGTCCTCGGGCGGCGAAGACCTTGCGCGCAACGGCGACCGCATTGAGTGCGCGCGGAAAGCCGCAGTAGACCGAAGCGTGCAGGAATGCCTCGATGATCTGGTGCGGCGTCAGCCCGACGTTCAGGGACGCGCCGATATGCACTTCCAGTTGCGGCTCGCAGCCCCCGAGCGCGGTGAGCATCCCCAGGGTGACGAGCTGTCGTTCACGGGGTTGCAGGTCGGGTCGGGCGTAGATGTCGCCGAAACCCCAGGCGACGATCTGGTGTCCCAGCTCGGGCGCGATGTCGGCCAGCGCGTCGATCACCTTCGCCCCGGCCTCGCCGTCGATGGCGTCCAGGACCTGCCTGCCCGCCGCGAATCGTTCGTCCCGCAGGGTGTCCGTCTCAGTCATCTGTGTCTCCGTTCCTTGTTATCGGTGTCGGTCATCGTTATCGGTGTCGGTCATCCGTGTCTCGGTCACCCGTGGCCGGATCCACCTCGGTATCGGCGAGCAGCTGCCGGTAGGTCTCGACCTTGGCCCGCAGCGCCCGTTCATGTTCGCGCAGCGTGGCGAGCTGCTCGCGCAGGCGTTCGTGGTGCGCGGCCAGGAGCTCCAGACGGGCGCGGAGCGATGCGTCGCCCTCGGCGCGTAGCTCCGCGTACTCACGCATCCGCGCTATCGGCATGCCCGTCTCCCGTAGCCTCAGCAGGAACCGGAGCCACTCCACGTCCCCGGGCTGGTACCGGCGGTGGTTGCCACCGTTGCGGGTCACCGGCCGGATCAGGCCGGCGCGTTCGTAGTAGCGCAGGGTGTGGCCCGAGACACCGGTCGCCGCTGCCATCTCCGCCACGCTGAGCCCTTCGGGGTCTCGCTGCTCGCTCACGGATCCACCGTAGGACTTCGAGTGCACTCGAAGTCCAGCGTCGATCTGCGCGGCGGGGCTACTCGACCGATCCCGGAGCGTCCACGGATCGGCCGCCGGCGCGGTCCTTCGCGACACTGCCGGCTGGGGACACGCGACCGAGCGGATCTGCCCCCTGGTCCACCGCGGTGCCCCGCGCCAGACCCCGCGCCAGACCAGCGATCACGAACTCCACCTTGCGGTCCAGCCAGGCCCGGCCGACCCAGGACTCGTCGGGCGGCAGGACCGCATCCGGGGTGACGTCGGCGAAGCGTTCCCGGGCCGCGTCCAGCCCCCGGCGACCATCCTTCCCGACCGTACGGAACGTGGACACACTGATGTGGGTCAGAATGGCCAGGTCACCGACGAAATCCAGCCCGAACAGGGCCTCATCCTCCGACAGTCCCTGCCCTACCAGAGCATCGATCAGGGCCCGCATCCCCCGCTGGACGTGCACGTGCGCCCCGGGCACCCGCAGCAGGGTGAGGTCGAGGCCCGGATACTCCTCGAACAGCTGCCAGCAGGCCTCGGCCCACGCCCGCAACTGATCGGCCCACGACAACTGTGAGTCTGGCCAGCGCAGCGACTCGGCCGCCCGGTCCAGACAGGACGACACGATGGCGTCGCGGGAGTCGAACAACCGGTAGATGGCGGCTGCGGTGACCCCGGCCCGGGCTGACACCTGTCGTACGGTGAACCGGTCGATCCCGATCTCCAGAGCTGCGCTGACCACGTCATCGGCGGAGAACGAGGGCTTCGGGCCGGTGCGCCGGCCGGCCCGGATCAGGTATTGCCGGTCGGCCACTCGAAGCCCTCTCCTCGCCGGTCGGTGCTCCTCAGACGAGCTGCCAGGCTGCTGCCCTGGACCGCTCCTCCCAGAAGCGCCGGTACTGTCCCTCCTGTTCTACCAGCTCGTCGTGAGTGCCGCGTTGCGCGACCCGTCCGTCCGGGCCCAGCACGATGATCTGGTCAGCACTGCGGATGGTGTCCAGCTTGTGGGCGATCACCAGCACCGTCGAGCGCGCCCGCAGCTCCTCCAGGGAGGCCACCACGTGGCTCTCGTTCTCCGGGTCCAGGGAGCTGGTCGCCTCGTCCAGCAGCACGATCGGCGCCTGCTTGAGCAGTGCCCGGGCGACCGACACCCGCTGACGTTCGCCGCCCGACAGGGCGCGGCCGCCCTCGCCGACCCGGGTCTGCCAGCCGTGCGGCAGCCGATCGACGATCTCGCCCACACCGGCCGCTTCAGCGGCCCTACGCACCTCGGCGTCGCCGGCCTGCGGGTTGCCGACCCGGATATTGGCCTCCAAGGTGTCGTCGAAGAGGTAGACGTCCTGGAACACCATGGACAGCTGCCGCATCAGGTCCTCGGTGGTCAGCTGGCGTACGTCGGTCCCGCCGACCCGCACCTCACCGGAGTCGACATCCCAGAATCGGGCGACCAACCGGGCGATGGTGGTCTTGCCACTGCCCGAGGGACCCACCAGCGCGCAGGTCGACCGGGCCGGCACCTGGATATCGATGCCCTGCAGGACCGGCACTGCGGGGTCGTAGCCGAAGCGTACGCCGATCAGCTCGATGGTGCCCGGGGTGGGCTGGGTGGCCGACTGCGGCGGTTCGGGCAGGGGCGCCACGTCGAGCACCGCGTCGACACCGTCCATCATGGCCCGGCGTTCCTCCAGCCCGAGCAGCTGACTCGACATCGCGTCAAGGCTCTGGGTGAAGCGCAGGCAGATGCCGATGAAGGCGATGGTCTGCAGCGGTCCGAGGGCGGCCCCCAGGGCGAGCCGGCCAGTGAGCACGGTCAGCGTTACCACCACGATCTGGGTCATCGCCCCGTGCAGCGCGTTGGCGAGGGCCCCCCACCACAGGTTGCGGGCACCCACCTGCCGGGATTCCTCGTTGGCCCGTTGCAGTTCGGGGTAGTCGGCTCCGCAGCCGCACGAGCGCAGGGCCCCCTGGCAGCGGGCGAACTCCACGATCCGGTCGGAGAGTTCCTCCTCGACCGGTTCCAGCAGCTGTCGGCCGTGATCCAGAATCCGGGTGGCCGCCACCAGCAGAACGGCATAGACCGGGACCGCGACGAGGAGGGCGGACCCAAGCCGCCAGTCCCAGATGAAGGCACCGGCGGTGAGGACCAGCACAGCGACGGCGTTCGTCACCACCGGGGCGAACATGTGGGCCAGGCTTTCTCCGAGCCGCAACATCTGGCTGCTCACCATCCGGGCGAGCGTCCCGGCGATCGACCCGCGGAACCATCCCAACGGCGCCCGGGCGACCTGCTCGCCCAGCAGACGCCCACAGGTGGTCATCAGATCCAGCGCCACCCGGTAGCCGACGATCGCCAGGACGTACTGCACCACGGCGGCCACCACGGCCAGTACCCCGACCACGATCAGCCAGCCGGGCAGCCGCAGTCCCCACCACGGCTCGCCACTCGCCAACGCCGAGGACGCCGGCATCAGGCTCACCAGGGCGGCCCCTTCGATCAGACCGGCAGCAGAGGAGAGCAGCACGGTCCGGGCCATCCCGGCCCGGCCGGCAGACGACAGCAGCCTGGTCATCCGGATCAGCAACGGGCTGCGGGATGGGTGGGCGGTGATCGTCCGGGCCGCGGCATCCGTCGCGATATCGGTAGTCATCTCAGTTCTCCGTGATCGGGTCGGCGGCGGACGTGTCGGCAGGCGTCGGGCCGGCAGGGGCATCGAGAGTGGCCGTCCCGGAGGTGGCTCGTTCCCACATCGCCCGGTAGTGCGGTTCGTCGGCGAGCTCGGTGTGGGTACCGTGGGCCACCACGCGGCCGCGGTCGAGTACGACGATCTGGTCAGCGCCGCGCACCGAGGCCGGCCGGTGGGCGATGACCAGGACCGTACGACCGACGACGAGCCGGTCGATGGCCTCCTGGATGAGCGCCTCGGACTCCGGATCGGTGAAGGCTGTCGCCTCATCGAGGATCAGCACCGGGGCGTCGGCGATCAGGGCCCGGGCGATCGCGACGCGCTGGGACTGTCCGCCCGACAGGGACATGTCCTCGCCGAGGACGGTGTCGTAGCCGTCCGGCAGCGCCACGATCTCGTCGTGGATCCGGGCAGCGCGTGCTGCCTCCTCGATCTCGGCATCGGTCGCCCCGGGCCGGGCCAGAGCGATATTGGCCCGGATCGAGGTACGCAGCAGCTGCGGGTCCTGCAGCACGAAGGCGACCCGTCGGTACAGCTCCTCGGTGGTGATCCGGCGCAGATCCACCCCGCCCAGCAGCACCCGGCCGCCGGCGGGGTCGTTGAAACGGGCCAGCAGGGTGGCGATCGTCGACTTGCCCGATCCGGACGGGCCGATCAGGGCGGTGACGGTGCCCTCGGCAAGCTCCAGGCTCACGTCGTCGGCCGCCACGGTGTCGCCGTAGCTGAAGCTGACGTGGTCGAACACGACGTCGTGCGAGGCCGGGGTCCGGGGGTGGGCCGGTTCGGCCAGCATCGGGGTGTCGAGGACAGCGACCAGCCGCAAAGCAGCCGCCCCGGCCAGTTGGTAGGCCCATGAGGTGTTGCCGAGCACCATCATGGTCGCCGGCAGTACCAGGGCGATCAGGGTGGTGGTCAGCACCTCAGCCGGGGTGACCCAACCGCCGGCGGCCAGCGCAGCACCACCGCCCAGGTTGACCAGCACCAGCACCGGCGGGGCGATCACCGCGGTGGCGATGGCCGAACTACGCAACAGCGGACCGACCCAGGCCAGGTAGAACTCGCCGAACTCCTGGTTGGCGCGCAAGTAGCGCCCATGTGCCTCCCCGACCCGGCCGAAGGCCTTGACCACGGTGATGCCGCTGACGAACTCGACCATCGTCGACGAGATCCGGGCCAGACGGACGTCCATCTCGGCGGTCTTGACGCCCATCCCGCGCATCGTCCAGGCATAGATCGCCACGTAGATCGGCAGGGTGCCGATGGCCAGCAGTCCCAACCGCCAGTCGACCACGAAGGCGTACGCCAACAGGGCGATCGGCATCACCACGGCCGCAGTCGATTCGACCGGCTGGTGGGCGACCAGCGTGTGCAACGTGGCGGTGTCGTCCTGCACCGCGCTGCGCACCCGGCCGGAGGTGGTGGCGCTGAACCACGACAGTGGCGCACGACCGAGCACGTCGAGAATGTCGTGCCGCAGCACCGCGCTGAGCTTCACATCAGCGAAGTGGGTGACCAGCAGGGCGACGTAGTACAGGGTGAGTCGGGCGACAAAGGTGCCGACCAGGACCATCAGGACGGCACTCACCCGGTCAGCGTCCGGCGGGCTCCCGGCGGCCCATGCGCGCAGCAGGACATCGCCCAGCTGGACCAGGGCGATGTAGGGGGCGATGGCCAGCACGGCCGACAGCCCCGCCAGGATCCGGCCGATCAGCAGGCGGGTGGCGATCGGCCGGGTGAGCCGGGCCAGGGCCCGGGCGCCCTCGCGGTGGCGGTCGGCGGCACCGGCAGCGGCCTCGTCAACCGGTGGCGCGGCGGGAGACGGATGATCGGATCGGCTCGGCGGAACGGTGGAGAGGGTATCAACGCCCATGGCGTACGTCCTTCCGTGGCAGGTGCGGCTCCGAGCGGTCCCCGGAGTCCAGTAGGGGCAGCGTGGTGATGGTGTCGGCGCAGGCGGCGATGAGTTCGGGGTCGTGGGTGATCACGATGACGACCACGCCGGTGCCGGCCAGGGTCTGCAGGTGGCCGGCGACGGCCTGCAGATGGCGGCGGTCCACGCCGGAGGTCGGCTCGTCGAAGATGTAGAAGCGACGCCGGCAGGCCATCGCCGAGGCCACCACCAGCCGCTGCTTCTGTCCACCCGACAGGGACAGCGGGTGACGGTCCGCCAGGTCCGCCAGGCCGAAGTCGGCCAGCAGGCCGTCCACGTCGACCTCGGCCGCCCCGGCGGGACGCATGCCGACGACGAGTTCCTTGGCCACGGTCTCGGCGAAGAGCTGGCGGTGCACGTCCTGCATCACCAGGTAGCCCTGCCGCAGCCGCTCCCGGGTCGAGACGGTCCGGCCGTCCAGCCGGATGGTGGCACCGCGCCCGGGCTCGACGAGCCCGCAGAGGATCCGGGCGAGGGTGGTCTTGCCCGCACCGTTGACACCGCGCAGGACGTTGACCACACCGGGGGCGAAGGCCATCTGCTCGATGTCGAGCACCGCCCGCCCGTGGAAGCCGTGGCGGAGGTTCTCGACCACCAGCCCGCCCTGTCCCGACTCGGCCGGACGGTCCGGTGGCGACACCGGCTTCCGGGTCGTCCGCAGTCCCATCGTGTCCAGCCGGTCCTCGGGCAGGGCGAAGAGCTCGGTGCCGGTGAAACGGTGACGACAGCGTCCGGCCGCCATCACCAGCACGTCGTCGACCAGACCGCGCAGGAAGTACAGCCGGTGCTCGGCGATCACCACGGCGTGTCCGGTGGCGCGCAGCCGGCCGATCAGCGCGGCCACGTCGGCGACGCCCTCCTGGTCCAGGTTGGCGGTCGGCTCATCGAACAGCACCAGCGGCGGCGCAGCGGTCAGGGCCGCGGCGCAGGCGGCCCGCTGCAGCTCCCCGCCCGACAGCGCCGAGACGGGTCGGTCGAGGAGGTGGCCGGCCCCCAGTTCGTCGGCGGTGGCGAGAATCCGGCGGTGGATGTCGGCCGGGTCATCGCCGCGGTTCTCCGAGGCGAAGGCCATCTCGGTGCAGACCCGGGTGGTGAAGAACTGGTGTCGGGGATGTTGGAAGACCGTTCCGCTGGTCGATCCGGCCCGCCAGGGTTCGGTCTCGGGGACCTCCAGGCCACCGACGCGTACGCTCCCCGACAGCACACCTTCGTGGAAGTGCGGGACCAGCCCGTTGAGCAATCGCAGAGCGGTCGTCTTGCCCGACCCGGACCCGCCGCACAGCAGCGTGGTGGTGCCCGGCTCGACACGCAGGGACAGGTCCTCCAACGACGCCGGGCCGGTGTCAGCATCGTCACCGACGGCGTACGCGAATCGAACGTCGGTCACCTCGGCAATCGGCGCGCTCATCGGAGTCCCCCGCCAAGAGTCCCCTCACCGAGCACCGCCCACGCGATGATGCCGGCCAGAGCAGCGGCAATCCCCACGTCAGCGAGGCCCCAGCGCAACGGGATGGCGCTGGTGGGTCGGGTCGGGGCGCCGAGCCCTCGGACGACCGCCGAGGCACTGAGATCGTCGGCAACACGGGAGGACGAGGCCAGGAACGGCACCAGCAGATACTCCGCGGAGCGCAGCGGATGGGTCAGCCAACCCCGCCATCCCGGGTCGATGCCGCGGACCTGCATCGCCTCCCTGATGGCGGTCAACTCGCCCCAGGCGATGGGGAAGAAGCGGAACAGCACGGTGATCGGCACCGCCAGCACCGACGGCACCCGCCACGCCGCCAGGGCGGCCCGCAGGTGGGCCGGCTGGGTCGACATCAGCACCGCCACAGCCATCCCGATGCTGACCATCATCCGAGTGCCCCAGTAGCCGACCACCGTGAGCAGGCCCGGCACCACGCCGGTCCACACCCGCGGCAGGGCCAGCCACAACCACGCCATCGCCGCGAACGCGACCAGCCAGCCGATGCCCGCCCGGGCCGGTAGCACGGCCGACAGGCAGGCGACGGTGACCGCGGCAAGCACAAACACCATCGTCTGGGGGACCCGCCCGTAGGCGAGGACATTGACGACCAGCAACGCCATCAGCTTCGTCCGCGGATCGATCCGCGGCGAACGGGTCATCAGCTGGGGCAACACGGTCCCGGTCCCACCGGCCGGCGCCCTGTTCCGGACCATCTGCCGCACCGTCATCGGGCGATTCCAGCCTTGGTGAAGTGCTTGGCGAGGAGCAGCTGCCCGATCCAGCCGCCGACCGCGCCGGCCGCGGCGGCGACGGCCAGGAAGCCGGTCACCACCGGCAGCGTGAACACTCGCATCCACTCGTCGGCGTACTCGGCCCCCATGCTGGCGGCGACGTACTCGTGGTAGGCGGTGGGATCGATGAACATCGGCAGCAGCGGACCGATGTACCACAGCGAGAAGGTCGCGTACGCGAGCACGGACAGCCACCGATTGCGGTGGTGACCGGCGCGCAACAGCAGGTCACCGATCAGACCCAGCCCGCCCGCAATCAGGATGGTGCCCCAGAAATGACCGGTGAGCACCATCAGGAAGCCCACCACCACACCCAGCAAGGTCATGGTGCCCATGCGACGGACGCGGGTCTGGAGCAGCACGACCACTGGGCCGTTGAGCAGGATGCCGACGAGAAACCCCACCAGGGAAGCGAGGGGGTTGATCAGTCCGAGCATGCCGGCGCCGAAGACGATGACGAAGTAGATCGCCGAGAACACCCCGATGTTGATCAGGTCCCGGGGGCGCAGACCGCCCCCGGTGCGGCGGGGCGGGACCGGACGGGGAGCTGCCGGCGCCGACCTGGGATGGCCGGCTTCCTGGGGGGACGACTCCGAGAGAGGTGCGGACATGGATTCTTCCTCCTGACGAGCACGGATGAGGCCATCTCCCGAGAACATGAAAAGTTAGGTTAGCCTTACCAAACACTAAACACTGTTCCGACAGATGTTGATGAAGGTAGCATCGGCCCGGCCGGCTGTGTAGAGAGGTGTGTCACACTGGTGGACTGCATCGGGGCAACCGCGCCCCCTTCCCACTGTCGCCGGCTCGATCCGTGTGACTGATGCCGGATCATGCCGGCCGGTCGATGACCGTAGTGGGACGGACGCGATCGCCCGTACGAGGGGATCAGGTGGACCGGAACTCATGAGTGCTCAGCACACGCAAGGGCGCGCGGAATGGGTGCCGACGCACGATGGGCGACGGCTCTACGCCATGGTCCTTCCCGTCTCCGACACAGACTCGGCGCGCCGGGACGGGGCACCGACCGTGGTGTTCGAAGCGGGTGCCGCGGCGTCCCGCTCCTCCTGGGCTGCCGTGCAGCCAGGGGTGGAACGATTCGCGCGAGCGATCGTCTACGACCGTTCGGGCGGTATCGACGGTGACGCCGGCATCGGAGGGGCGACACCGGCCGATTGGAGGATCGTGGCGGGTTGTGGGTGTGCGCGGTCGTGTGCGTGGAGCTTCGTCCCGCGAGGAGGTTGCCCTACAGAACGAGAACTGATTAGGTAAGGCTTACCTAACTTGATCAAGGGATAGGTGGATGCCGCTGCCGAGGCGGGTCCGCGGCACCCCGGCCCAGGCGGCCGCGGCCGAACTGGCCTGAGCGTGTCCGGGAGTACGTGGTCGCCGACCTCGGCACCTGCCCGCGACAGGCTCTGCCCCCGGACGTACTGAGAGGACACACCGATGCCGAGCACCAACATGCGGACCACACGGGTCAAGCCCGAGACCAGCCGCCTGCTCACCCTGCACGTGCTCCGCAGCGAGCAGATCAGCCCGCACTTCAGCCGCGTCACACTTGGGGGCGGTGACATCGCGGCCTTCGTGCCGCGCGGCTACGACCAGTGGTTCCGGCTCTTCCTTCCGGTCGCCGGCGGGAGCCTGGACCGCGTGCCGAACAAGCTGGATGTGGTCAGCTACCTGCGGTTCCTGACCGTCTCCAGAGCGGCCCGGCCGGTGTTACGCAGCTACAGCGTGCGGGCCTTCCGGCCCGACGGCCCGGAGGGACCCGAGCTGGACGTCGACTTCGTCCTGCACGGCTTCACGGACGGCGACTCGCCCGGGCCGGCCGCCACCTGGGCGCTGGCCTGCCTGCCCGGCGATGCGGTCGGGATCCTCGACGAGGGCACCGGGTTCCGGCTGCCCGGCGATGCCGGGCACCTGCGGATCGTCGCCGACGAGACCGGGCTGCCGGCGACCGCCAACATCCTCGCCTCGCTCCCCGACGGGATCACCGGGGATGTGGTCCTGGAAATCCCCGACGAGGCCGACCGCCAGGACCTGAGTGCCCCGGCGGGCGTCGAGGTCACCTGGCTGGCCCGCAACAACCACGACCAACCGCCGGGCCGGCTCGCGCTCGCCGCCGCCCTCGATCTGCCGGCACCACCGGAGCCGTCGAGGCCATGGTTCGGGTTCACGGTCGGTGAGCAGGCGCTCGCGTCGGGCGTACGCCGGCACTGGGTCTCCGGCGGCCAGCCCAAGGACCGGCTGATGTTCTGTGGTTACTGGCGGGCGGAGTGACCGATCGGTCGAGGCCGCGCGGCCGCCGCCCACAACTCATGATCTGAGGCCGCAGAGATCCATGGCAACGCGTTGCTCAGATTCGGCTTGCCGTATCGACGTTTGCGCCGTATCGACGTCTGCGCAGCGGGGCATGTCGTATTGCCGGTTTGCGATGACTCACAGCGCTGAAATTGGGCAGGATGCCTATCGCGCAGCCGGCAAAACCTCCCCGCACGTCACAGCTTCGGTGCGAGGATGATCTTGCCGTTCGCGCCGCTCTCGACGCGGCGATGCGCCTCCGCGGCGTCTTCGAGGGCGAAGACCTCGCCGACCACCGGCTTGATTGCTCCCAGTCGCACGCCGGCGCGCAGAAAGGCTCCCATGCGGGCCACCGTCACCGGATCGAGGGTGTGCTCGAAACTCGCGTAAGTGAAGATTCGCAGCCCGACACCCACCGGGAACGGCGTGGGGCGAGAGTCGAGGAAGCCGGCGACGACCAGGGTGGCACCGGGGCCGGCCGCCGTCACCAACTGCTGCTGACCGGGACCACGAACCAGGTCCAGGACGATCTCGGCTCCGCCACCGGTGACCTCACGGACACCCTCGGCAAGATCCACGCCCTCGGTCACGACGACGGCCGCCGCACCGGCCGCGACGAGCTCCTCCCGCTTGGCGTCCTCACGCGTGAGAGCGATCGGGATCGCCCCGATCTGGTTCGCGATCTGGATCGCGGACCGCCCGACGCTCCCGGAGGCGGCCGAAATCAACACGCGATCACCCGGGCGCATACCTGCCTTCTCGACCAGGGCGCCGTATGCCGTCGAGAAACCGACCCACGTCGCGGCGGCGGTGATCGCGTCCATGCCGTCCGGACGCGGGATCACGTGCTGCGCAGCCAGGACCGTGTAATCAGCGTAGGTTCCGGCGGCCGCCGCGTTCGGGACCGCGCTGACGAGCACCGACTGCCCAACCTCAAGGCTGGTCACTCCGCTGCCGACGGCATCAACCACGCCAGACGCCTCCACCCCGAGACGGGCGCGGGGCAACGGGACCGGCGCCGGTGAGCTCCCGGCGCGCATCATCAGGTCCAGGGGATTGACCGCAGTCGCCTCGATCCTGACCCGGACTTCGCCGGGGCCCGGCTCCGGGACCGCCTCGTCCGTCACGCGGAGCACTTCGGGTCCGCCGAACTCATCGAACACAACAACGCGCGGCATGACGTCTCCTTCTCCTCGCGGCCTGCCTGATAAAGACCACGTTAGGAAGCGCTGAGGCACCGAGAGGTACCTTCGCAGGTGTGCAGAACGTCGCCGGCCCGGCCTTCCTCTCGGACTGCCCCACCCGCCTGACGCAGGAAATCCTGGCAGACAAGTGGGCACCCTTGGTCATCTTCGGCCTCAGCAAGCAGCCCCGCCGTCACGGCGAACTCCTCAACCTGATCGGCGGCGTCTCCCGAAAGGTGCTGACCGAGACGCTGCGCCGCCTGCAGGGCTACGGACTGGTCGAGCGGCACGCAGACTCGGCCCGATCGATCGCCTACGACCTGACCGAACTGGGGCGGACCCTGATCGAGCCGATCGAGACGCTAACCGCCTGGGGCCGAGATCACAGCGCCGACGTGGCCGACTTTCAGGACGCCGCCAATATCTGAGGACTGCACGTAGCACGCCATAGGCTTTCGACCCCTCGGAAACTCGACGTCGACCCGACAGCGTGCGAGCTCAGCGCTCGTCGCGAGCGACCCACGCTGCGTGCGTCAAAGTCTCCATGTGGTATTGCTCGTCCGCGGCGCCTCAGACCTGACTTGGTTCAGGTGACCGTATTCCGCGTTGCGGCAGCCGTTTGGCTAGGGGCTTTGCTGGTGGGGGTGTGCACTAGGAAGTGTGGTCGGTAGCCTGTTTCGGTGGGGTCGTTCGTGCGGAAGGTTGAAGCGCCCCAGGTTCTCTGCCGCCCTCATACGGGTTGCGGCTCTCGGTTGAGGGTCGCGTAGTGGGCGGTCTCGAACTCCACAGGGCTGATCATGCCAAGGGACCCGTGTAGGCGTCTCTGGTTGTACCAGTCGACCCAGCCGGCGGTCGCGTACTCGACGTCCGCCAGGGTCTTGTAGGGCCCGTCGTGGAAGACGGTGGTGCGGATGCACTCGGCTTTGTAGAGGCCGTTGATGGTCTCCATCAGCGCGTTGTCATAGGCGTCGCCCACTGATCCGATCGAGGGATGGATGTCCTCGATTCCCAGATGCTCAGTCAACCTGATCGAGGTGTACTGGGACCCTGCGTCGGAGTGGTGGATCAGCTCCTTGGCAACGACCGGGTGGCCGTCGTGGTCACGCTGCCAGAGCGCCATCCGCAGTGGGATCATCACCAGGTCGGTCTCCTTCGAGGTCGAGGCGTGCCAGGCCACGATCCGTTGGGAGAACACGTCCACGATGAACGCAACGTAGACCCATGCCGGGGACCACGTCCTGACGTAGGTGAAGTCGGTCACCCAGACCCGGTTCGGCGCCGGCGCGGTGAAGTCACGGTTGAGCAGGTCACCGGCACGGATCCCGTCCTTGGCCGGGATCGTGGTCCGGACGCCCTTGTCGCGCCTGATCCCGGACAGGCCGAGGGTGCGCATGGCCCGAGGGTGTCAGATGGTTTGTGTGAGGGAGGGTGCCCTCGTCTGAAGGAGACGACACTATGACTATGGCTATTAGCCCGGAACGTGCTGAGCGGCGTCGGGCTCAGAAGGAGCTCGCTGACCAGTTGAAGGCGTCCGGGGCGATGGATGAGATCTTCGCCAAGATCGATGCTGGTGAGCCGTTGACCGGTGAGGGTGGCCTGTTGGGCAGCATGCTGAAGGCCACCTTGGAGCGGGGCTTGGAGGTCGAGCTGACCGACCACCTGGGCTACGAACGTGGGGACCCGGCGGCGGCGATGTTCGACAACTCCCGCAACGGCACCAGCTCCAAGACCGTGACGACCGAGGTCGGAGACATCGAGTTGGCCGTGCCGCGGGACCGGCAGGGCTCGTTCACCCCGATGCTGGTCGCGAAGGGCCAGCGCCGCCTGGACGGCATCGATGGGATGATCATCAGCTTGTACGCCGGCGGGATGACGATCCGTGACATCCAGCACCACCTGGCCTCGACGCTGGGTACCGAGTTGTCGCACGAGACGATCAGCAAGATCACCGATCAGATCGCCGAGGAAGTCCTGGCCTGGCAAACCCGGCCGCTGGAAGCGTTGTACCCGGTGATCTACCTCGACGCGATCGTGGTGAAGGTCCGCGACGGCGGGCACGTGCGGAACAAGGCCGCTCACATCGCGGTCGGCGTCGACCTCGATGGCGTCAAGCACGTCCTGGGGATCTGGGTCCAAACCACCGAAGGGGCGAAGTTCTGGGCGTCGGTGTGCGCCGAGCTCGCCAACCGCGGGGTGCGTGACGTGCTGATCGTGTGCTGCGACGGGCTGACCGGGTTCCCCGACGCGATCGCGGCAACCTGGCCGTACGCGACCGTGCAAACCTGCGTGGTGCACCTCATCCGCGCGTCGATGCGGTTCGTCGCCTACGGCGACCGCAAAGCCGTTGCCGCAGCGTTGAAGCCGATCTACACCGCCGCGAACGACGACGCCGCGCTGGAAGCCCTGGCCGCGTTCGAGGACAGCAGCCTGGGCCGTAAGTACCCGGCGACCGTGAAGACGTTCACCGACGCGTGGGAACGGTTCACACCGTTCCTGGCGTTCCCGCCCGAACTGCGCCGGGTCATCTACACCACGAACGCGATCGAGTCGCTGAACTACCAGCTCCGCAAGGTCACCAAGAACCGCGGACACTTCCCCAACGACGCCGCCGTGGTCAAGCTGCTCTGGCTGGCGATCTGCAACATCGAGGACAAACGCGCCCGCGACCGCGCCAAAGAGAAAGGCCTACCCGCCGGCAGGCGCAAAGCATCCGGCAGGCTCGTCGAAGGCCAGATCGTCACCAACTGGAAAGCCGCCCTCGGCCAACTCGCCATCGCCTACCCCGACCGCATCAACCCCTACCTGTAACCACCAATCGGAAACCGCCTTACACAAACAACTTGACAAGCTCCATGGCCCGGTCCACGCTGCCTGCCGACGCCCCCGCGAGCCGTTGTCGGCGGACCAGCGCGGTCATCTTCCGGCGCCCGTAGAGGCCTTCGGGGGTCAACTTGAGTCGACCCGTCCTCGTGCACCGGGCCCAGGCGAGGTCGCGCACCACGTCGACCACTTGCGCATCACTGATGGTGCGGGCGGCGAGGTGGAGGTGCCCGTTGCGCCAGGCCCGGTAGGTCCGTGCGGCGATCTGGCAGCCCTGCTCGCGCAGGACCCGGCAGATCGACTCGACCGCATGACCCTCGGCGCGCAGGGTGTCGATGAACCCCATCATCACCGGTTGCGGGGGTCGAGTTCCCCCACGAAGAAAGATGTCGCGGCCTTCAGAATGGCCACGTCCTCACGCAGCCGGCGGTTCTCGGCCTTCAGCCGCTTGATCTCCTCGGCCTCCTCGCTGGTCACCCCGGGCCGTTGGCCGGTGTCGACCTCGGCCTGGATCACCCACCGGCGCACCGTCTCCTTGCCCACCCCCAGCTGCTTGGCCACGGCCTGGCTGGCGGCCGTCAACGTCGGGTACTCACCACGGTGTTCGGTCACCAAGCGCACCGCTCTGGCCCTCAACTCCGGATCGATCTTCTTCGGCATGCTGCTCATCCTCCTGCACTCAAACAGGAGCGGCATCAAACCTCGGACGCTTCATGCTGTACTGCAGATTTGCGATGACTCGCAGCCCCTCAGCCCGATGGCGCCGCCATCTGCCGTGGCATGCACGCAAGTCTCAGCGGGTCGCTGCAGCCGTTGCCACGCCGTGCTCAGGGTGCGGTCGCGTCGTACGGCTCCGCCCTACCACCTGGCGGGCATACCGCCAGCTGAGACGCAGATGCTGGTTCGAGCGCTCACCAGACCGCTGCACACCATTGCCCGAGCTCCCGCTCACCTCTCGTAGCGGGGCTCGCTGCGTTATCGCCCGAATGGAGCGGTGCACACGCACGAGCAGGCACGGACATGGCTCTCATGGATGGGTTGCTCACCACTGCATGAGTGAGACACTCCTGCCGCTTCCTGCGGCTGAAACTGTATGCGACGCCGCGCCGACAAGATGCGTTCATGGACACGTGTCATCGCCGAGCCGTCATGGATCGATCGATCACCTTACCTTCTGAGGTCCTCAAATACGGCTCTGACCTGCATCTTTATCTGACCACTACGCAAGGCGCCGAGTCGTGCCTGAACATGCATGGACACGCCACGCCACGGACCTTCTTGCCATCTCCCGTTGCGGCAGGTACTCTCGGGAGTCCATAAGCGTTAGGAGTGCTGCATGGACGTGAGCGAGACGCTCAAGAAGGCGTGGACTGCCGTCGAGGATGCCGGTCTGCCCGAGAAGCTTCAGGAAGTTGCGTTCCGCGAAGCGGTGCGACTGCTCGTCCCCGCTCAGGTCGTAGCGGCTGCTTCTGCTGCCGCACCGCGTACGTCTGGCCAGTCGGGGAAGTCTGGCGCGACGAGCGGGTCCACCGGGAGCGGTACGAGCGGCGGGGGCTCCAACGGCGACGGGTCCAAGATCACCGAGGCTGAGAGCACGATCCTCGACAAGGTCGAGCAGCACACGGCCGTCTCCCGCGAGAAGCTGGAGGAACTGGTCTACCTCGACGACGGGGTCCTGAAGGTGAGCCTCCCCGGCATCAAGTTGGGCAAGAACAACGCCGACAAGACGCGGGCGATCGCGCAGATCCTCACCATCGTGCGCGGCTTCGGTCTGGACGAGGACGAGACCTCGCTGGAACTCGTGCGGGCCGAGGCCCAGCGGCTCAAGTGCTACGACTCGGCGAACTTCTCGGCGCAGGTCAAGGCGCTGAACGGCTACCTCATCACCGGTAGCGGCGCCAACCGCCGCATCCGGGCGAAGTCCGGTGGCATTAACGGGTTCCCCGCGTTCGTAGACAGCCTCCTGAGCGAGTCGTGACCGCGCTCGACGTCCGCGTCCAGCAGGGCTTCATCGCAGCGGGCATCCCCGCCGAGCTGGTGAAGGAGTTGCTGGAGGCGTTCGCCGAGGCGAAGCGGCGGTTCTACCGGGACGACTTGCGGCCCTCCGAGATCGAGGGCGCTCGGTTCTCGGAAGCCGTCTTCCGGATCCTCGAGTGGGCGACGACGCAGCAGTACACGCCGCTCGGCGGCAACCTGCCCAAGATCCCGACCCTGATGGGCAAGTTAGAGCAGGCTACGGCTTCGCCTGAGAGCGTCCGCTTCCACATTCCGCGCACGCTCCGTCTGATCTACGACGTGCGGAACAAGCGGGACGTGGCGCACCTTGGCGACGGCATCGACCCGAACCGGCAGGACGCCACGATGGTCGTTCGGAACATGGAGTGGGTGCTCTCCGAGCTTGTGCGCCTCCACCACAACGTGTCCGCGACCGAGGCGCACGGGATCATCGCCGACCTCGTGTCGAAGGACATCCCACTGATCCAGGTCTTCGACGGCTTCCCGCGCGTGCTGAAGCAGTTGAAGGCATCGGACCACATGCTCGCCTTGCTCTACTGGCGCGGTGTCGAGGGTGCAACTTTCACCGAGTTGCATTCCTGGGCGAGGGCAGCGATGCGCGCCAACCTGAAGCGCACCCTGAACACGCTGGACGCCAAGGATCTGATTCACCTCAACGGTGACCGCCACGTTCTGACTAATCTCGGCGAACGGGACGTCGAGCAGCGCAAGCTGCTCGAACCGCAGTAGGCCGTTCCCCGGAGCCCATGACGCTTGGTCATACCGACCCTCTCGCAGGCTCCCGCCGTTCTAGATCGCGATCTGCGGCGGTCCGACGCTAGAGAGGCCTCCGCCAAGGATCGCGAGGGCACCCTCCTCGAGCTCATCCAGTCGGCCGTCTTATGCGCAAGGAGCACAGCACCGTGACTGGTCGTTTCGAGGTAAAGGTCGCCTTCGTCTCAAGGGCGGTATGCGGTGCGACTCCGATAGCGAGGACGACACGAGGAGTAAAGCCAGAGTTTGAAGCCCACCCTGCCGGGTCGAGCCAACGCACAAGGCTCGAACTTTCGTGCCCCCGATGGGATTCGAACCCATACTGTGGCGGGTTTAAGCCGCCTGCCTCTGCCGTTGGGCTACGGGGGCCCATGGGGATCGTACGATCCCCGATCGACACACGGGAGCGGGTTCAGTCGCCCCGCAGCGCCCAGTCGGCCGCCCCGTCGAGGAGGTCGGTCTCGGAGACCAGCAGCCCCGGCACGTCGAGCCGGCGCGCGATCCGTTCCAGGATGACTGCACCGGCGGTGATCACCTCAGCCCGCTTCGGGTGCAGCGAGGGGATCCGGCGCAGGTCGGCGATCGTCCGGGCGCAGAACTCATCGGCCAGCGAACGCAACGCGGGCAGTGGCATCCGGGCGCCGTGGATGCGGTCCCGTTCGTACGTCGATAGCTCCAGGTGGACGGCCATCAGCGAGGTGACGGTGCCGGCGACACCGACCCATTCGCGGACCGCCGCGAAGTCGATCCCGCTCGCGTCGAGGGCCCGGTCGATGACGTCTCGGGTGGCGATGATCTCCGCCTGGCTCGGCGGGTCGCCGGGCAACGTACGCTCCCGCAGCCGGACCGACCCGATGTCCAGGGAAGCCACGAAGGGGGCCCGCACCTCGTCGTCCGGGTCGCCGAGGGCGAACTCGGTCGAGCCGCCGCCGACATCGGTGACCAGCACCGGGCCGGCAACCTTCACCCCGGCGACGCGCAGGCCCCTGACCGCTCCGGCGAAGGACAGCGCGGCCTCCCGGTCGCCGGAGATCACGGTGGGGTCGACGCCAAGCCGCTCGCGGACCCCGGCGACGAACAGATCGCGGTTGGTGACGTCACGGGCGGCGGAGGTCGCCACCATCCGGATGTGGCCCGGGTCGACCCCAGCCTCCCGGATCATCCCGGCGTACTCGTCGAGGGCGGCGAATGTCCGCGCCAGCGCCGCCGCGGAGAACTCGCCGGTGGCATCGACCCCCTCGCCCAGCCGGACGATCCGCAGCTGGCGGGTGAGCTCGACCGGCGTCGGGTGGGAGTGGGCACCGGGAACAGGCGTGGTACCGGTGCCGGGAGCACCGCTATCGTCGCCCTCCACCAGCAGGAGGCGCAGCGAGTTGGTCCCGCAGTCGATCCCCGCGGCCCGCATCAGCCCTGATCCTGACCGACATGCCGTCGTCCGTTCTCCGCCTCGTCGAGGGACGACGCGCCTTCATCGAGGCACGGGTGACGCCAGAACTCCCCCAACGCGGCCAGCGTCTCGTCGCCCAGCGGATTGACACCGGGCCCCGCAGCGAGGGAATGCGCGGCGAGCACGTGCAGGCACTTCACCCGGGTCGGCATACCGCCGGCGCTGATCCCGTCGATCTCCTCGACGTGCCCGAGCGCCTCGCGGTCGGCGAGGTAGGCCTCGTGGGCACGCCGGTAGCCGGCGGCGAGGTCCGGGTCGACGCCCAGCCGATCTGTCATCTCGGCCATCAGACCGGCGGCCTCGAGGGTGGAGCACTCGGCGGTGGCCCGGGGGCAGGTCAGGTAGTAGGTGGTCGGGAACGGGGTGCCGTCAGGCAGCCGCGGTGCGGTCGCCACGACGCCCGGCTTGCCGCACGGGCAGCGCCAAGCGACCCCCACTACGCCCCGCGGCAGCCGGCCGAGCTGGGCGGCGATCACCTGCTCGTCGCGGGGACTCATCGGTTCGACCATGGGGTCCAGTCTCGCACGCCGGCACGGGGCCGGGCCGGGCCGACCACGTCGTCCGGTCAGCTCACGGGACCCTCCTGCTCAGGTCAACGGCCCCATCCGAGCCCTATCTGATGGGCACACCAGGCCCGCCCGATCAGGGGGTGGGGCCGGTCTCGGGCACCGAGGTGAGGGTCCGGGAGCCGGCCGGGGTCGTCGCCTTGCCGGTGCTGCGGCCGCCGGCCGTGGAAGAGGGGGTGGCACTCGGGGTGGCGGAGGCGGCCGGGGTCGAGGCGCCGACCGGCACGTCGCTCGCCGGGGTGGGCCGGTCCGCGGTCGTGGCGCTGCCCCACATCTTCATCCACCAGGCATCGGTGGCCGGTGTCGCCTGATCGGACCGTTGGCTGTCCAGCCGGGCGCCCTCCAGCGGTTTGCCGTCGGCACCGATCACGCGGTAGCCGGTCTCCCCCGGCATCACCCAGCCGAGGCGCTGCCGGGCCTGCTGACGGACATAGGCCGGGTCGTTCCAGGACGCGAGCTGACGGTTGAGGTCATCGATCGCCTGCTGGCGCTGGGTGATCGCGGTGCGCAACTCGGCGAGCTGGCGCTGCTGGCGGAAGTAGATCTGCAGGCTGGCAGCCGCGGAGATGACCAGCACCCCGACCACCGTTCCCAACAGGACCAGCCGCAGGGCGGCGCTCGGGCCCGCGGAACGTGGCCGCTCCTCGGCGCCGTCGCCGGGGTCGGACGACGAACGGGAGCCGGCCCGATCCCGAGGTGTCCCCCGGTCCGGTCCGGCTCCCGTTCTGGTCTGTCCCTGGTCTGCCACGTCCCCCAGTGTGGCCGATCAGGTCAGGAAATCACGCCTGGAAACGCGGGAAGGCGCTGCGGCCGGCGTACTCGGCGGCCTCGTCCAGCTCCTCCTCGATGCGGAGCAGCTGGTTGTACTTGGCGACCCGGTCGGTACGCGCCGGCGCGCCGGTCTTGATCTGGCCACAGCCGCAGGCCACCGCCAGGTCGGCGATGGTGACGTCCTCGGTCTCGCCGGAACGGTGCGACATCATCGTGTGGAAGCCGTTGCGGTGGGCGAGGTCGACGGCGTCGAGGGTCTCGGTCAGCGAGCCGATCTGGTTCACCTTGACCAGCAGGGCGTTGGCGGACTTCTCGTCGATGCCGCGCTGCAGGCGCTCCACGTTGGTGACGAACAGGTCGTCACCGACCAGCTGGACCTTGTCACCGATCTCGGCGGTGATCTTCTTCCAGCCCTCCCAGTCCTCCTCGTCCAGCGGATCCTCGATGGACACGATCGGGAACCGGTCGACCCACTCCTCGTAGATGGCGATCATCTCGTCGGAGGTCTTCGCGGCGCCCTCGAAGACGTACGCCCCGTCCTGGTGGAACTCCGAGGAGGCGACGTCCAGCGCCAGCGCAATGTCCTGGCCGGGCTGCAGGCCGGCGGCCTCGATCGCCTCGACGATCAGCTCGAGCGCAGCGACGTTGGCCGGCAGGTTCGGGGCGAAACCGCCCTCGTCGCCCAGCCCGGTCGACAGACCCTTGGCCTTGAGGACCTTCTTCAGGGAGTGGTAGACGCGGGCACCCCACTCGAGGGCCTCGCGGAAGGTCGAGGCGCCGATCGGGGCGATCATGAACTCCTGGACGTCGACGTCGGAGTCGGCGTGCGCGCCACCGTTGAGGATGTTCATCATCGGCACCGGGAGGATATGCGCGGAGGGGCCGCCGACGTAGCGGTACAGCGGCAGGTCGGCCGACTGGGCGGCGGCGTGGGCGATGGCCAGGGAGACGCCGAGGATCGCGTTGGCGCCCAGCTTGCCCTTGTTCGGGGTGCCGTCCAGCTCGAGCATGGCCTGGTCGATGAGGCGCTGCTCGGAGGCCTCGAGGCCCAGCAGCTCGGGGGCGATCTGCTCGATGACGTTCTCGACGGCCTTCAGCACGCCCTTGCCGCCGTAGCGGGAGTCGTCGCCGTCGCGCAGCTCGACCGCCTCGAACTGTCCGGTGGAAGCGCCGGACGGGACGTCGGCACGGCCCTGGGTGTCGTCGTCGAGGATGACCTCGACCTCGACCGTCGGGTTGCCGCGCGAGTCGAGAATCTCGCGGGCGTCGATGAATTCGATGCTTGCCACGGTGGTTGCCTTTCGATCAGCCTCTGACATGCGCGGGGACGGCCGGAAGGCCGCAGTCCCGCGCTCGGGTCCAGCCTAGACATATCGGTTCGGTCCGGTGTGAGGTACCCCCTCCCCGCGCCGGACGGGTCAGAGTTCCTCGGAGTCGGTCTCGGTGTCCGGCACGACCCGGCCCGGCCGGCGGGGCCCCGGGCGGTCGGCCGGCCCGGCGTCTTCGCCGGGTCCGGCGTTTTCCTCGGAGCCGACGGTTCCACCGGGCCTGGCGCCCGCACCCGATCCGGCGGTCTCGGCGCGGACCACCGCCGCCTCGAGCCGGCGCAGCGCGTCCCGGGTGGCCTGCTCCGGGTCGACGCCACCGGCCCGGGCCCGGCTGACCAGGCCGAGGATCGTACGTCCCAGCTCCTCGGCGCTGATCGGGTCGGTCGGCAGCTCGATGCCCTGGCCGGCCAGGTCGACCTGGTGGGACACCGCCCGGCCGATCACCTTGTTCGCCCGGTGCATCGCGGACAGCTGTTGGGGGATGCCGTCGAGGGTGGACGTACGCCCCTTGAGCCGGCGTTTGCGCTGCTCCCAGGTGGCGTCGAGGTCCTCGGGGACCTCCTCGGCCGCGAAGATGTACGGATGCCGGGCGATCAGCTTGTCCGCGACACCCCGGGCGATGTCGTCGATGTCGAAGCCCTCACCGTCCGGCTCCGCAGCGATCGCGGCGTGGAAGACGACCTGCAGCAGCAGGTCGCCGAGCTCCTCCCGCAGGTGCGCCGGCTCCCCGACCTCGATCGCCTCGACGGTCTCCATCGTCTCCTCGACCAGGTACTGCACCAGGGACCGGTGGGTCTGCTCGGCGTCCCACGGGCAGACCTCGCGCAGGATGCCCATTACCTCGACGAACCGGTCGAGCTGCGGGTGCGGGGTGCCGGTCCTGGCGAGGGGGATGGCGCGTGGAGCGCGGGGGCTGTCGCGCGGAGCCACCGGGGCCTCAGTTCGTCGTGACCGGCACCGACAGCGATCCGGTGCCGGTGACCAGGCTCATCTGCTTGGTGTCCCAGGTGCCGAAGCGCGGGTTGACCGCGATGCTGGTGCTGGCCTGCTGGGCTGCCATCGCCTCGGCGCCGAAGGCCTGCTGGGCGTGCACGACGTCACCGACCGCCTCGGCGTACGGGCGGGCGTCCGCATCGCCCTCGAGCTGTGTCCCGCCCGGGATGGAGGCGAGCGCCGCGTCCCGGTCGGCCGTGGTGATCGGCTTGCCGGCCTTCTGCGCCGCACTGTCGGCCAGTGCCTGCGACACCAGGGCCGCCACCACGAGCTGCTCGTCGCGCAGGGTCGCTGTGTTGTCGCCGCGTACGGTCGAGGCCACCGCGGTGGCCGTCTTCTCCACCTCGGCGACCGACACCCGCCGCCCGTTGATCACCACCGCGTCGGAGCCGGTGCCGCCGGCACACCCGGTCAGCGTGAGGATGATGGCCCCCGCGGCAGCGAGGGCGGGCAGTGCGCGAAGCGCCATGGTGTCTCCCGTCGGACGTCTGGTCGTCGGCCCGATCCTACGCGCCTCGGCGGGGCCGGCTGGCCGGACCACCACGCCGGGCGACCTGACCCTTCGGCACCGGCCGCGTCGTCCGTGACCCGCTCCCCCGCTCCGGTCCGGACCGCGGGACAGGGCCCGTCCTCGGCGCCGGCGCGCCACTCGCCACCGGCACCGGAGCCTCCGCAGCCGGCGGCCGGCTCCCCGACGCCGCCGGCAGGGTGAGCACCTCACGGACGACCTGGTCGGCCCAGGACAGCAGGTCACGGTTCTGCAACGGTCGCCCGCCCAGCGGTGAGCTGGTGGGGCGGGGGATGATGACCTGGCCCGCGGACGCCTTGTAGACGCTGCGGGGGTGCAGCCGGGCCAGTTTGAGCTGGCGCGATTCCGGCAGGTGCACCGCCGCGAACCGTACGTTAGCGCCCTGGACGATCACCTCCCGCAGGCCGGCCTCCTGGGCCCGCAGCCGGAACCCGGCGACCGCGAGCAGCGTCTCCACCGGATCGGGCAGCGGCCCGTACCGGTCCTCCAGCTCGGCCCGGACCTCGGCCAGGTCCGCGTCGGAGCGGACCACCTCGGCGATCGTCTTGTACATCTCCAGGCGGAGCCGTTCCGAGCCGATGTAGTCCTCCGGCAGGTGCGCGTCGACCGGCAGCTCGATCCGGGTCTCCGGCTCTTCCTCGGCGTCGGTGTCACCGCGGTACTCGGCCACCGCCTCACCGACGAGCCGGACGTAGAGGTCGAACCCGACGTCGGCGATGTGGCCGGACTGCTGGCCGCCGAGCAGGTTGCCCGCGCCGCGCATCTCCAGGTCCTTGGTCGCGATCGCCATCCCGGCACCGATGTCGGTGTTCGCGGCGAGCGTCGCCAGCCGGTCGTGGGCGTCCTGGGAGAGCGGTTTGTCCGGCGGGTAGAGGAAGTAGCAGTAGCCCCGCTCCCGGCTGCGGCCGACCCGGCCGCGCAGCTGGTGCAGCTGCGACAGCCCCATCTGGTCGGACCGCTCGACGATCAGGGTGTTGGCGGAGGCGATGTCCAGGCCTGCCTCGACGATGGTGGTGGCGACCAGGACATCGGCCCGGCGCTCCCAGAAGTCGAGCATCACCTGTTCCAGCTGGCGCTCCCCCATCTGGCCGTGCGCGGTGACCACCCGGGCCTCGGGGACCAGCTCGCGGATCCGGGCAGCGGCCCGGTCGATGGTCTGCACCCGGTTGTGGACGTAGAAGATCTGGCCCTCCCGGAGCAGTTCGCGCCGGATCGCCGCAGTGACCTGGCCCTCGTCGTACGATCCGGCGAAGGTGAGCACCGGGTGGCGCTCCTCGGGCGGGGTGGCGATGGTGGACATCTCCCGGATGCCGGTGATCGCCATCTCTAGGGTGCGCGGGATCGGGGTGGCCGACATGGCGAGCACGTCGACGTTCATCCGCATCTTCTTCAGCTGTTCCTTGTGCTCGACGCCGAAGCGCTGCTCCTCGTCGATGATCACCAGCCCGAGGTCCTTGAAGACGACCTCCTGGGAGAGCAACCGGTGGGTGCCGACGATCACGTCGATCCGGCCGGCGGCCAGGTCGTCGAGCACCCGGCGGGCCTCCTTGTCGGTCTGGAACCGGGACAGCGCCGCCACCCGCACCGGGAAGCCGGCGTAGCGCTCGGCGAAGGTGTTGTAGTGCTGGGTGACCAGCAGGGTGGTCGGCACCAGGATCGCCACCTGTTTGGAGTCCATCACCGCCTTGAACGCGGCCCGCACCGCGATCTCGGTCTTGCCGTAGCCGACGTCGCCGCAGATCAGCCGGTCCATCGGCACGGTCTGCTCCATGTCGTGCTTGACCTCGTCGATCGCCGACAACTGGTCGGGGGTCTCGGTGTAGTCGAAGGCGTCCTCGAGCTCGCGTTGCATGGTGGAATCGGTGCTGAACGCAAAGCCCTTGGCGGCCTGCCGGGCGGCGTAGAGCCGGACCAGTTCACCGGCGATCTCCTTGACCGCGCTGCGGGCCCGGGACTTCCGCTTCGCCCAGTCCGAGCCGCCCATCTTGTCCAGCGCAGGCACCTCGCCGCCCACGTAGCGGGTGACCTGGTCGAGCTGTTCCATCGGGACGAACACCCGGTCGCCGGGCTGGCCCTTCTTGCTGGGCGCGTACTCGATCACCATGTAGTCGCGGGTGGCGCCGGCGACCGTACGCTGCCTCATCTCGACGTAGCGCCCGACGCCGTGGTGCTCGTGCACCACCGGGTCGCCCGGCTTCAGCTCCAGCGGGTCGATGGCCTTGCGGCGGCGGGCCGGCATCTTGCGTTCCGCCCGGTCGGTCTGGGCCTGACCGGACAGGTCGCCGGCGGTCCAGACCGCCAGCCGGACGTCGTCGGCCAGGAAGCCGTGCCGGATGCCGGTGGTCACCAGCTCCACCACGTGCTCGACCGGCGGCTCGGTGACGTCCGGCACGACCCGGGCGGCGACGTCGTGCTCGGCGAGCAGGTCGGCCAGCCGCTGGGTGGTGCCGTGGCCCTCGGCCGACATCACCACCCGCCAGCCGTCCCGGACGGCGGCGGCGATCTCGGCCACCGCCCGCTCGGTGTCGCCGGCCCAGCTGTGCGCGTCGCGGGCCTGCAGCATCCGCACCGGCGTCGCGCCGGCCTTGAGCTGGGCCAGGGCCTCCGCCGCGATGTCGCGGTCGGCGTCGGGGCCGGCGGCGAACGGGGAGAGCGTCCACCAGGACTGGCCCAGCCCCAGCGCGTGGGCACGGACCGCGCCCAGCTCCTGGTAGGAGGAGGCCTGGAGGTCGATCGGCGCGGTCCCTCCGGAGGCGGCGGCAGCCCAGCCCGCCTGGAGGAACTCCGCCGAGGTGGTGACCAGGTCGGCCGCCCGGGTCCGGACCAATTCGGGGTCGGCCACCAGGAGGAGCGCATCGGGGGGCAGCACGTCCACCAGCAGCTCCATCCGGTCGACCAGCGCCGGGGCCAGCGACTCCATGCCGTCGGCGCCCAGCCCCTGGGCGATCCGGTCGAGCATCTCGGTCAGCTCCGGATGATCGGCGACCAGCGCCGCGGCCCGGGCCTTGACCTGAGGGGTCATCAGCAGCTCGCGGCACGGCGAGCAGACGATCTCGTCGAGCGTACGGTCGGTGGAGCGCTGGTCGGCGACCATGAAGTAGCGCAGGTCCTCCACCGTGTCGCCGAAGAAGTCGATCCGGACCGGGTGCTCGTGGGTCGGCGGGAACACGTCGACGATGCCGCCGCGGACGGCGAACTCGCCGCGGCGCTGCACCATATCCACCGGCAGGTAAGCGGCGGCGACCAGGTCCTCGGCGACCGCGGAGATGTCGTACTCGGCGCCGCGGCGCAGCCGGACCGGCGCGATATCGGCCAGACCGGCGACCTGCGGCTGCAGCACCGCCCGGACCGGCGCGATCACCACCCGTGGCGCCGGCAGGTCATCGTGGCCGGCCAGCCGCCGCAGCACGTCCAGCCGCCGCCCGACGGTGTCGGAGCGCGGGCTGAGCCGCTCGTGCGGCAGGGTCTCCCAGGCCGGGTAGTAGGCGGCGGCGTCGGGGCCGAGCAGGGCCTGCAGGGCGTCCGACAGTTCCTCGGCCTCCCGGTAGGTCGCGGTGACCAACAGGAACGTACGCTCGGTGCGCCGCACCAGCTCCGCGGTGAGGAAGGCGCGGACCGAGCCGGGGGCGGTGATGTCGAGGGAGTGCAGGACACCGGTGCGGGCGTCGGACACGCACTCGGCGACCACGGGATCGGTGCCCAGGAGGTCGAGGATGCCGGCGAGCCTGCCCGTCACGTGTTCGGTCACCGGACAACGGTAGCGCGCGGTCCTGACACCGGGCCCGGCGTGGAAGCCGACGTACGCCCCGCAACGGCCGGGTGAGGCGGCACCTGGGGCGATGTCACCCCGATCGCCTACCCTGAGGCTGTGAGCGACTCCCAGCCGCCGAACCAGCAGCGTCCGCCGTGGCAGGGCGGCCCGGTGCCCCCGCCGTCGGGTCCGACCCCGACGCCGCAGGGCCCCGCGCCATCACCCTGGACCCGACCGTACGATCCTCCGTCGCCGTGGGCCCGCCCGTCCGGCCCCGCACCCTCCGCCGGGGCCTTCGGCGCGCCGGCGCCGGCCGAGCCGTACCGACCGGTGCAGGTCCGGATGGTCCGCCGGGCGGGTGCCCCGCTGGCCGGCCTCATCCTGGCCGCCATCGGTGCCGCCGTGGTGGTGTTCCTCGCCCTGTCCGGCGCGACCACCGTCGGCACCTTCGTCGGTGCGGTCGTGCTGGCCACCGTCGGCGCCGTCGTGGTCATCACCTGCTACATGTGGCTGGACCGCTGGGAGCCGGAGCCGCCCGCGTACCTGATCTGGGCCTTCCTGTGGGGCGGCGGGGTCGCGACCGTGGGGGCGATGGTGATCGAGCAGGTCCTCTCCCTGCTCGTCTTCGACGGTGACGAGGTGCTGACCGCGGCCGTCGGCGCCCCGCTGGCGGAGGAGTCCCTCAAGGGCGCCTTCCTGCTGATCATGCTCACCGGGCTGCGCCGCCGGGAGATGACCTCACTGACCGACACCCTGGTGTACGCCGGGATGTCCGGGATCGGCTTCGCCTTCGTGGAGAACCTGCTCTACTTCTCCACCTCGGAGTCGCTGGGTCAGACGACGTTCATGTTCTTCGCCCGGATCCTGATGGGGGCGTTCGCGCACCCCTTCTTCACCACCATGACGGCGTTGGGGGTGTGGGCGTCGATGCAGCGGCGGGCGGGCGGGGCGAAGGTGACCTTCATCCTCCTCGGCCTCGCCGGGGCGATGGTGCTGCACGGCCTGTGGAACCTCTCCTCCTCCTACAGCATCACGGCGTACGTCGGCACCTACGTGCTGGTGATGGTGCCGGCGTTCGTCGTGCTGGTGCGCCAGGCGATCCGGTCACGGCGACTGGAGGGCGTGGTGGTCCGCCGGGAGCTGCCGGAGATGGTGTGGAGCGGGCTGATCAGCCCCGAGGAGGCCGGCTGGCTGGGATCGCTGCGCACCCGAGCGGCCCGGACCCGGGGCCTGCCGCGCGAGGAGGCCCGGGCGGTGGCCACCTTCACCGACGCGGTGACCGAGCTGGCGTTCGTCCGGGACCGGATCAAGCGCGGCTGGTCGACGCCGGAGCTGCAGGCCCAGCAGGCGGAGTTGGCGATGTTCGTGGCGGATCTGCACGCCGCGGCGGCACCGGTGATCGAGCCGATGACCGGCGGGATCCCGGTGGTTCCGCCGGTGGCGCCGCCGCCCAGCGCGCCGCTGCCGCCGTTCGAGCCGCGGCCCGGCGGCTGGCGGGGCTGACCCTGACGGGAGAGCGGCCGGGTCAGGAGTTGTAGCGGTTCTGGGCCGCCGACAGGCCCTCGGTGAGCAGCATTTCCACCGCGTCGGCGGCCCGGGCGACCTCGACCGCGACCGCCTCGCGTTGGCCCGTGGGAATCGGCGCGAGAACGTAGTCGGCCGGCGCCTGACGGCCGGGTGGCCGGCCGATGCCGAACCGGACCCGTAGGAAGTCCCCGGAGTGCAGGTGGGCCCGCATCGACTTCAGGCCGTTGTGGCCGTTGTCGCCGCCGCCTTTCTTGAGGCGCAGCTGGCCCAGGTCGAGGTCCAGCTCGTCGTGGACGGCGACGATCTCACCGGGGGTGACCCCGTAGAAGGCGGCGAGCCGGCCGACGGCGAGCCCGGAATCGTTCATGTAGGTGTGCGAACGGACCAGGGCCAGGCGTACGGCCCCGGCCCCGGGAACGCCGAGGCCCAGCGGACCGATCCGGGTCTCGGCGACGTCGGCCCGCATCTTCGGCACCGACTTCAGGGCGACCCGGGCGCGGCGGGCGAGTTCGTCGACGACCAGGTAGCCGACGTTGTGCCGGGTGTGGGTATAGGTGGGGCCCGGATTGCCGAGCCCCACCACCAACCACATGTCCGTCAGTCCTTCCGGGCGATGTCGATCGCCGCGATGTCAGGCAGTCCCGATATCTGTCGTCTCGAGGTCGGTCGCCCGACCAAGCGTGCCGTCCGCGAGGGTCACTCGGCGGCAGGAGCCTCCGCAGTGGCCTCCTCGGTGGCCTCGGCCGGCTCGGCCTCGACCTCCTCGTGGGACACCGACACGATGGTCTCGTCGAGATCACCGACGAAGGTGACGCCCTGCGGGAGCGCGAGGTCCTTGGCGGACACCTGCGCGCCCGCCTCGAGGCCCTCGACGCTGACCTCGATGTCCTCCGGGATGTGGGTGACCGGAGCCTCAAGGGTGATGGTGTTGCGGTCGAGGACCACGGTGGTACCGGGGGCGGCGTCGCCGGTGACGAGCACCGCGACCTCGACGACGACCTTCTCGCCGGCCCGCACGGCCAGCAGGTCGACGTGGATCAGGTCGCCCCTGATCGGGTCACGCTGGATCTGCTTGACCAGCGCCAGGCGCGGGGTGGACTCGCCCACGACGTTGAGCTCGAGCAGGGCGTTGTCGGTGCGCAGCGCGAGCATCGCCTCGTGCCCCGGCAGGGTCAGGTGCAGCGGGTCCATGCCGTGGCCGTAGAGGACGGCGGGGACGAGGTGGGCCCGACGGGTGCGGCGCGCAGCGCCCTTGCCGAACTCGTCGCGGACCTGGACGGAGAGGGTGGCGTCAGCCATGGTGACCTCCTGGTGTCGGGCCGTCACGCGGGCGGCCGGGATGCTGGATCTGCCGCCCGGGCCGGGACGTACGCATCCACCGGCAGCCGCGCCCACGGAGGACGGCGGCACACCACGTCGATCACGTTCGGCGTACCTGGGTACGCCTCCCCTCGCCGAGGCAACCCGGGCATGCTATCACGCGAGCAGGGTCGGGCCCGCGTGACGGAATCTGCCTGGAACGCCGGGTCCGGGACCCGGAACGCAGCCGGCCCCGGCCGACGGGTCGACCGGGGCCTCACGCCGCGGACGCCGACACCCCGAGGAGCGGTGCCGGCGTCCGGAGCGTCAGCCGAACAGCATGGCGTCAGCCGAACAGCATGGCGTCAGCGGAACAGCTTGGTGACCGAGCCGTCCTCGAACACCTCGTGGATGGCCTGGGCCAGCATCGGGGCGATGGACAGCACGGTCAGCTTGTCCACCGGTACTTCGGTGCGGATCGGCAGGGTGTTGCAGACGATGACCTCTTCGAAGGCCGAGTCGTTGAGCCGCTGGGCGGCCGGGCCGGACAACACCGGGTGGGTGGTGGCGGCGATCACCTTCTTGGCGCCGCGCTGCTTCAGCGCCTCGGCGGCCAGACAGATCGTCCCGGCGGTGTCGATCATGTCGTCGACCAGCAGGCACACCCGGCCCTCGACGTCACCGACCACCTCGTGCACGGCCACGGTGTTGGCGATGCTGGGATCACGCCGCTTGTGGATGATCGCCAGCCGGCTGCCGAGCCGATCGGTCCACATGTCCGCCAGGCGCACCCGACCGGCATCGGGGGACACCACCGTCATCTCGTCAGTGTCGTACTTCCCCTTGACGTACTCGGCGAGCACCGGCAGCCCCCACAGGTGGTCGACCGGGCCGTCGAAGAAGCCCTGGATCTGCGCGGCATGCAGGTCGATCGACATGATCCGGTCGGCACCCGCGGTCCGGAACAGGTCGGCGACCAGCCGCGCCGAGATCGGCTCGCGACCCAGATGCTTCTTGTCCTGGCGGGCGTACGGGTAGAACGGCACGACCACGGTGATGCGCTTGGCGGAGGCCCGCTTGAGCGCGTCGATCATGATGAGCTGCTCCATCAGCGACTCGTTCACCGGCGCGGCGTGGGACTGGATCACGAAGGCGTCCGAGCCGCGGACCGACTCCAGGTACTGGACGTAGATCTCGGAGTTGGCGTACGTCACATGCCGGGTGGGCACCAGCTCGGTGTCCATCAGTCGGGCGATCTCCTGTGCGAGCTCGGGATAGGCCCGGCCGGAGAAGAGCATCAGATGCTTCTCGGTCGGCAGCTTCAAACCACTCACGTGCTGGTCTCCTCGGAGTTGTCGGGGGTGCCGGCCCCTGTCGTGTCGGTCGCCGCGCTGGGCCCACGGCGAACGCGCCGACAGTGGCGCTGCCGGCGCGGGGTGTCGATCCTCAGTCGAGACCGGAGCCACCGGCGCCGGCGGCACCCTGCGTGGTGCCGGTGGTGCCCCTCTGCGTGGTCACGTCCTCGGTGACGGTCGATCCGGCGGCGACGTATGCCCCGTCGGAGACCGTGACGGGGGCGACCAGCACGCTGTGGGCACCGATGAAGGCACCGGCACCAACACGCGTCGTGTGCTTGGTCACCCCGTCATCGTTCGCGACGATGGTACCGGCACACAGCGTGGCCCCGGCGCCGATCTCGACATCCGCCGCGTACGCCTGGTGGGCGATATGGGCGCCGTCGCCGATCACCGCACGCTTCGTCTCGACGAAGGCGCCCAGCCGGACGTCCGCACCGAGCTCGGTGCCCGGGCGCAGGTAGGCGAACGGACCCACCTGACCACGCGGGCCGACGGTGGCGAGCAACCCCTGGGAGCGGGTGATCGTCGCCTCCTCGCCGACCTCGACGTCCTTGAGGCTGGTATCCGGGCCGATCACCGCACCGGCCGCGATCGAGGTCGCGCCGAGCAGGCTGGTGCCGGGCAACAGGGTGACGTCGGCGGCGATGTCGACCGAGTCCTCGATCCAGGTGGTCGCCGGGTCGACCACGGTGACGCCGGCGAGCATCCACTTCTCGCCGATCCGCCGGTTCATCTCCGCGCCCATCCGGGCCAGCTGCAGCCGGTTGTTGACCCCCTCGGTCTGCCACAGGTCCTCGGTGACGTACGCCCCCACCCGCCGGCCGACGGCGTTGGCGTGGGCGATCACGTCGGTGAGGTAGAGCTCGCCCTGGGCGTTGTCGGTGCCGAGGCTGGCCAGCCCGTCGTGCAGGATGTCGGCGTCGAAGACGTAGATGCCCGAGTTGATCTCGTCGATCGCCCGCTCGGCCGCCGAGGCGTCCTTGTGCTCGACGATCCGGGCGATGCCCGCGTCGCCGCCGCGGACGATCCGGCCGTAGCCGGTGGGATCGGGCACGTGCGCGGTCAGCACGGTGATCGCGTCGCCGGAGCGCCGGTGGTCCTCGACCATCGCGGACAGGGTCTCCCCGCTCAGCAGCGGGACGTCACCGTACGTGACGACGACGACGCCACCGATCTCCCCCAGTGGCGCCAGCCCGCACATCACTGCGTGGCCGGTGCCCTTCTGTTCCTCCTGGACCGCGGTCAGCACGGCCGGGGCGACCTCCCGCAGGTGCCCTTCGACCTGCTCGCGCTGGTGCCCCACGACGACCACCAGGTGCTCCGGGTCGACCTGTTCGGCGGCGTCGACCGCCCAGGAGAGCATCGAGCGCCCGGCGACCTCGTGCAGCACCTTGGCACGGGAGGACTTCATCCGGGTGCCGGCACCGGCGGCGAGCACCACGACAGCGGCCACACCTCCACCCGCCGTTCCGTTCGTCGTCACGTCGTCACTCGCGGTCACCGTCGTCTCCTTCGGCAGGGGGCTCTTGAGCGGGCACGCCCCGACGTACTCGGGTCCGGGACGGACCGGACGGTCACCCCGGGGCGTGTTCTCACCCTATCGCGGAGCACCCGTACCGCCGGCTACTTGTCGACCGGACCGCCCGTTCCGGTCGACGTGGACGACGGGGCGTTGAGCCCGGCCAGGTTCGGGGTGGTCTGCACCCCACCGCGCCCGTTGCCCCGCGCCATCTGACGGAACGCGTTCTCCATCACCCGTCGGACGAAGGCGACGGAGGCGTCGGTGATGGTGTACTTCGCGTTCGGGCCGTTGAGCACCTTGACCCACATCATCGAGCCGGTCGCCCAGACGCCCGCCGTGCCCCCGGTCGCCGTACCCACCGAGTAATACGTCATGTCCGAGTACGTGTGCTTCGAGGTGCCGCAGGTGACCGGGGAGTGCGCGACGACGACGAGCGAGTCGGGGCTGCCCGGGATCGGATAGGCCCGGTCGATCTCGATGCCCACCACCCCGGGGACCCGGTCGCCCTGCTTCACTCCGGTACCGGCGAAGAGGGGGAAGTCGGGCTGCTGGATCACCAGGTCCCCGTACGCGGGGAAGCACTCGTAGAGCATGCCGGTCAGCGAGTTCTCCGGATCGGGGTAGGGCTGGGAACGCCACCTGACGGTGGTGTCGACCGCGTTCTTCTTAGGGTCCGCCCCGGCATCCTTGTGGCCGACCACCACTCGGCGATCGCCGGTCGGGCTGTCCTCGAGGCGGACCCGCCAGTAGACGGCGTTGGCGCCGAGGAAGGCCAGCGACGTCCCGGTGTCGCGGGCCTTCTCCACGGCCGTACGCTCCGCGACGGTCCAGTACTCGTCGTGGCCCATGCTGACCATCCCGGAGGCGCCCTGCAGCAGGTCCGGCTCGCGGTCGAGGTCCACCGACGTGACGTACGCCAGATCGACGCCGAGACCCTCCGCGAGCTGGATCGCCGCGAGCTCGTCACCGAAGAACTGCTGAGCCCCGTTGCCCTTCTGCGGGCGATCGAAGCTTACCCGGGTCCCGCGGCCGTTGCCCGGCCCGTCGTAGAGCGAGTAGCCGCCCCAGTCGTTGTACGCCTGGTCGGTGATGACGGCGTTGACGATCACCAGCCGCCCCGCGGTCGACCGGCTGCGCACGGTGATCGGGACGTAGCGGGACCTGCCGCCGGCGGTGAGCTTGAGCAGGTAGGAGCCCTCGGGCCAGCCGGCGGTGGCGATGTCGGCGGTTCTCGCCCACTTCGCGACGACCATGTGGTCGGCCTCGATCACCGGATCCGGTTGTCTGACCCCCGCGATCGGCTGAGGGGACTGCCAGACCAGGCGGGCACCGGCGCCGCCGTACGACCCGATCCGGTAGGCGGCGACGGTGACGTCGCCCAGGGTGGAGGTGACGTAGAGGCCGAACGTGTCGCCGGAAAGCACCGAGGTGTGGTCGGCGTAGCCGCACAGTTCGGCGTCGGAGGCGACGGCGGAGTCCGGGATGCGCCAGTCTCCGGTGCCCGGCTTGGCGTTCTCGGCGACCGTCCATGGCTGGGTGGACGCCGCCGAGGCCGGCGCGGTGCGCACGTCGTTCGGTGCGCTGCCGGGGGCGCCACAGGCGGCGGTGACGAGCAGGCCGGCGAGCAGCAGGCAGCAGATCGCCGCGGCAGAGGTGCCGCGCCGGCCGGATCGGGATCCCATGGGCGGGAGACTAGTGCGGCCCGGGGCAGCGGGGACGGCGTCGGGGTGACGAGGACCGGCCGGCTCAGGCCACGATCCCGAAACCGCCGGTCCAGGAGATCTTCTCGCCAGCAGCCAGCGTGATCTGCAGGAAGCCGATCGCCTCCAGTTCCCGCGCTCGCCGCAACGAACCGGCGTCGATCGCCTTGAGCCCACCGGCGGTGACCACGCCGGCAAGAGCGGCCTTGGCATCCGCATCATCACCGGCGATGAGCACCGTCGTGGTGAGCGGCCCGACAGCTCCGGCCGCCAGCGTGCCGGCGAAGGTGGTGTTGAACGCCTTGAGCACCCGTGCGGCCGGCAGCTTCGCGGCGAGCAGGGCGGCGGCCGAGGAGTCGGCCGGAACGGTGAGAGAGTCGAAAGTCTCGAAGTTCAACGGGTTGGTGATGTCGACCACGATCCTGCCGTCGAACTGGCCGGGACGCTGGGCGAGCACCTGGTCGACCGCCGGGTAGGGCACGGCGAGCACGACAATGTCACCACGGACCGGGGTGGCGGCGTCAGTCTCGCCGAACAGCTCCAGTTCGTTGCCGCCCCTGGTGACAACGCTTGCGATGGCCTGGCCCATATTGCCGGTGCCGATGATCGAGATGAGTGCCATGACAACCTCCTGTATTTGTCGTGCTTGGCGCCCAACCTACCCACAGTTAGTTTATGTTTCAAGTAAATGTTCGGCCGATGGACCCGCGCGCGAGGCCAGAAACAGACGTCCGGCGATCACGGCGCCGAGCGATCGCCGGACCCGGTGATCATGGGTCCGGTCTACCGGTCAGCTGGTGAAGCCGGCGTGGACGTGGTCGTGGTGGGTGTCGTCGGTGAAGAATGCCGAGCCGGACAGGGCGTACGGTCCGCCGACGTTGTACGAGCCCGCCTTCGCGGCGTCGCGCATGTACGCGGTGACCAACGACTGCGGGGTCGCCGCGTCGATCACGGCCCGGTCCTCGATCCGCCAGGTGTCGAACGCCCGGCCGCGCGGATGGTCGCTGAGCCTGGTGGTGCCGAAGACGTAGGTGGGGTGCCCGGACCGGACCACGCTGACCCCGATCCGGTAGGTCTGCGCCAGCGTCAGCAGGGCGTCCAACACGGAATCGTGCACCTGCCCGGAGGCGATGTCGGCTGCCGAGGCCGGTGGCAGGTCGATCCGGTCGGAGGACAGCACCTCCGTGGCCAGTGCCGACAGGGTGACCGCCGGCCCGGGGTCGGAGGGATGGATCTCGGTGACCCGCCAGGTCGGCGAGGCCTGGACGAGGCGTACGTCGTAGGTGGCCCCGCCGGCGGTGACCGCCCCGGCGGCGTCCCGGGTCCAGGCCCGGGTCACCACCAGCACGCTCGCCGAGGTGGCGAGGATGCCGCCGTACTGGGCGAAGATCACCTGGAGGGCCGACGCGTCGGCTCCCGACACGACCGGGCCGGCCGCGGCGACCAGGCCGGGGTCCTGGCCCAGCGCACCGACCCGGGCCCGGGCGGCGTCCGCGCCGGACTGGCCGGGTCCCCAGTCGCCGAGCGCCTCGACGAGCCGGGTGGCGGCGAGCTTGACCGCCGGCTGTACGTCGCGCGGGTTCGCCGCCCAGGTCGTGGCGGACGGCAGCGGGGTCGGACTCGGCGTGGCCGAGGAGGGGCCGACGGTGGGCGTCATCCCCGAGGCAGATGTCGTACCGGCGGCGCCACCACCGCCCGACCGAACACCGCAGGCGGACAGCAGCACGCCGGTGCCGGCGAGGAGAAAGGCACGCCGCCCGAGAGCGAGCCGGTCCTGAGGAGCGCTCATGCACCCCAGTGTGCGTCGGGCAAGTCCAGGACAACCGCGTCGGTCGCGACAGCCAACCCCAGGTCACGCACGTGCTCGACGTCGTGACCCGCTGCGGTCAGCAACTCCACGAGCCTTACAGACAGATTGTTGTCGAGCAGGAGCCTCATGCGGCTGGGGTCACGGGTATGTGCCGCTCCTGAACGAGATCGGCGGCGAATCGCAGGGACGCCGCAATGTCCTCGGCGGTCAGGTCCGGCAGGTCCGCGACGATCTCCGCGACGCTCATTCCGTCGGCCACCATCGCCACCACCGTGGACACCGGAATGCGCAGGCCTCGGACGGTCGGCACTCCGCCCATGACCGCCGGGTCCACTGTGATGCGGGATGGGTCCATGGCTCCAGCGTACGACGGCGCCGGCCCCAAGGTGCCTGCCTGGGTGCGTTGCGGCAGACTCCCGCTCGTCTGGAACAGATATCAGGCTGATTGCGCGATCTCCGGCACGGTGTGGCCTCGAACCTCTCTCAAGGTGGCAATGACGATGTCGAGGTCCAAGGCGTCTCGGTCAGATCTCCGGAAGTGGTCAGGTGAAACAGCTCCCCGGGCAGGAGTCGAACCTGCGTCGCTTGTCCTGATTCAAAGTCAGGCGGGCCCTGCCGACAGACCAACCGGGGAATGGTGCGAACCCAGGCAACTATACGGGACGGCGGCAGCGTGCACGGATGTCTCGGCGGCCGGCATCGCCCGCACCGGAGGCCGGCCGGACCGCCCTATCCAGTCGTCGCAGCCCGGTGCCAGCCCAGCAGCGGCGCCAGGTGCTCGGCGATATCGGTGAGGATCTGGACGTAGTCCTCGGGCGCGAAGTCGAAGGGCAGCGCGAAGGCGACCTCGTCGACCAGGCGGAACGCCGCCGACGCCTGCAGCCGCTCGGCGATCTCGGCCGACGTACCGACCAGATCGGGGGCGAAGAGCAGCTGCGCCGGTCCCTGGGGCCGGAGCGTCCGCGGCAGCCGTTCCGCCCCGTACGCGTGGTAGCGCGCGGCCTGCTCACGGGTCGCCGAGTCGGTCGGCACGACGACCAGCCCCTGGGAGACACGCGCCGCGTCGCCCCGAGGATGGTGGGCACGGAAGGTCCGGATCTGCCCAGCCTGGATGGCGTCGAAGTCGGCCGGGGCATCGGCGTCGCCGGCCTTGACCACGCTGCTGGTGAGCAGGTTCATCGCATGCTCCCCCGCCCACCGGGCCGAGCGCAGGCTGCCCGCCCCGTACCACAGGCGCTCCCGCAGCCCCGGCGCGTGTGGCTGGACATGGTCGCTGAACTCCTCGACGATGCTCGCCCGGCCGGAGAAGCTGCTCACCGGACGGCCCTCGATGGCCCACAGCAGCCGATCAACCCTGGCGTAGGTGAAGTCCTCCCGGTCGAAGGAGTCCGGATAGAGGAACTCCTTGACGTCGTCGTAGCGCATCGGCGGCCCGACGCTCACCCCCGGGTTGAGCCGGCCGACACTCAGCAGGTCGACGGTGGCGAGGTCCTCGGCGAGCCGCAGCGGGTTCTCCAGGCCGACCGGGATGACGGCGGTGCCCAGCTCGATCCGGGAGGTCCGCTGCGACGCCGCAGCGAGCACGGCGACCGGTGAGGAGATGCCGTGCTGGAGGTGGCGCTGGCGGACCCAGGCGGAGTCGTAGCCGAGCCGCTCACCGAGCTCGATCATCGCCAGGGTGGCCTCGTGGCCCGCGGCGGGCCGGTCCTCCTCGAACGTGCCGAGGGTGAGGAACCCCAGCCTGCGCAGGGGACGCGGCCGGGTGCCGGCTGCTGCTGTCATCGTCCTTCGACCTCCGTCATCCTTCGACCTCCATCCGTCCGGCGCGGTTCGCGCTGATGCTATCCATCGCCTAGCCACGGCTCCGCTTCGATGTCGCGGCGGCGCAGCCGGTAGCCACGGAAGACGACCAGGCTGATCAACACCAGCAGCGCGGGGATGATGCTCAGCCCGAGGACGATCGCCACCACGGCCGAGGCCGGCTGGGTCACCGCCACCCCGGCCGAGGCCTGATAGCCGCCGACCTGCAGCAGCACCGACAGCAGCACGGCCCCGAAGGCCAGCCCGGCGGTCTCGCCACCGGTCCACACGCCGGTGAACACCCCGGCCAGATCGCGATGCTGGCGCCGGGTCTCGTACGCCACCACGTCGGGCAGGATCGACAGCGGCAGGGACTGCAGCCCGGCGTACGCCACTCCGGCCACCGCCACCGGCACGTACAGCCAGGGGCCTGGCAGCCAAACCAGCACGATCATGCTGGCGGTGGCCGCAGCGAACAGGCCACCGGCCAGGTACACCAGCGGCTCCTTGCCGTAGCGGTCGGCCAGCCGACCCCAGACGGGGGTGACCAGCAGCGCCGGGCCGATCAGCGCCAGGAAGATCCAGGTGAGGGCGCTCTCCCGGTGCAGCACCCAGGTGGCCACATACTGCCCCACGGCCAGCAGCAGACCGGAGGCGATGGCCTTCAGGACGAAGGAGAGGAAGAGGGCCCGGAACGGCCGGCTGCTGGAGAAGGCCCGCCAGCCCTGGCGATAGGCCTCCACCGGACCGATCGAGGAGCGTACGGGCCGGTCTCCCCCGGGCGTCGTGGGCCGGGCTGTGGCGGCCTGGCCGGCGATCCACATCGAGGCGCCCATCAGCAGCGCCGAGGCGACTGCCATCACCAGGTAGCCGACGGCGACGTCATCGAACTGCTGACGGATCGCCGGGGCGACACCGCCGAAGAGCAGGATCGCGACCGTGAGCATCACGATCCGCCAGGTCAACAACCGGGTCCGCTCGGTGTAGCGGTCGGTGATCTCGGCGGCCAGTGCCAGGTAAGGAATCTGGAACAGGCTGAACGAGGTCGCCGCGAGGACGAAGGCCGCGGTCACCCAGGCTCCGGCCAGCCATCCCGGCAGGCTGCGATCGACGGCGAAGGTGAGCACGAAGAAGATCGGGATGGTGACCGCTCCCAGCCTCATCAACGGGCGCCGCGAGCCGTGCAGTGCGGTCGACCGGTCGCTGATCGAGCCGATCACCGGATCGATGACCACGTCCCAGACCTTGGCGACGGCCACCACCACCCCGGCCGCCAGCGCGGCGATGCCGACGACATCGGTGAGGTAGTACAGCAGCACCAAGCCGGGCAGGGTGTTGAAACCGCCGGTGCCGATCGACCCGATCGCGTACTGGGTCACTGTCCGGCGGGACAGCGCCGGAGCCACGTCGGTGTCGGTGGTGCTCACTGGTCTACTCCCCCGGAGCTGCCAGTGCCGCGGGCACCGCACGGTGCCAGTGCACCTCCGGCCGGGCCAGACCGTAGTGCTCGCGCAGCGTCGACCCGGTGTAGGCGGTGCGGAACAGGCCGCGTTCCTGCAGGATCGGCACGACCTTGTCGACGAAGTCGGTCAGTCCGTCGGGGTGGACGGGCGGCATGATGTTGAACCCGTCGGCCGCCCCGGAGGTGAACCACTGCTCGATCACGTCCGCCACCTGCACCGGGGTGCCGGTCACCACCAGGTGCCCGCGGGCCCCGGCGAAGAATCCCAGCAGCTCCAGCAGGGTCGGCGATGTCGCCCGGATCCAGTCCCGCAGCACGGTCCGGCGGCTCACCGTGTTGTCCGACTCGTCCCCCTGGACGGCGAAGATCTCCACCGGGACCCGGTCGTCCGGCTCCAGGGCCGCGAGCGCCTGCGGATCGACCTGGGCGTACTCGGCGATGTAGGCCTCCCCGTACCGGCGATTGATGTGGCTGTGCAGCTCGCGGGCCACCTCCCTGGCCGCTGCAGCGGTGTCACCGATGTACGGGCTCAACCCGGGCAGCACCTTGATGTCCCGGCCGTCACGGCCGAAGCCGGCAGCCCGGCTCCGGACGTCGGCGGCGAAGGCGAGGGCCTGCTGCTGGTCCTGCTGCGCGGTGAAGATCACCTCGGCGAAACGGGCGGCGAAGTCCCGGCCGGTGGTGGAGGAGCCGGCTTGCACGTAGACCGGGCGCCCCTGTGGGGATCGGGGCAGATTGAGCGCCCCAGACACGCTGACCTCCGCACCGGAGAAGTCGGCCGGTCGGATGTGGCTGATGTCGGCGTAGACACCACTCGGCCGGTCCGCCCGGAACGCCGCGTCGTCCCAGCTGTCCCACAGCTGGGTGATCGCCTCGACGTACTCGGTGGCCCGCGCATACCGCCGGGCCGGATCGGGGTGCTCGGGTCGGCCGAAGTGGCCGGCGGCCTGGGGCCAGGCGGTGGTGACGATGTTCCAGCCCGCACGTCCCTTCGACAGGTGATCCAGGGTCGACAGCTGACGGGCCAGGTTGTACGGCTCGGTGTAGGTCGTGGACGCCGTCGCGACCAAGCCGATGCGACGGGTCGCGGTGGCCAGCGCCGACAGCAGCGAGATCGGCTCCAGGGCGTGCAGCGCGCTGAACCGGACCTGCCGGTCGTCGTAGACGGGCGCATCGGCCAGGAAGATCGCGTCCAGCAGACCCCGCTCCGCGGTCGTCGCCAGCTCGGTCCAGTAGTCGAGGTCGGTCAGGCGATCCGCCCCCGAGGACGGGTGGCGCCACGCGGCCTCATGGTGGCCCGCGTAGTAGAGGAACGCATTGAGGTGGAGCTGGCGGCTGGCGGTCACAGGCAATCCAATCCCTGCTGAAATAGTAGGCTTTTATCAGTGTAGGCATCCCCCATCCCGCCGTACGACAGCGTTCCGAACATCTCGCTCGGCCCTCACAGTTTCACGGATGTGATGGGTAGGATCACCCCAGCTTCTGCATCCGACATGCAGATCCGTATCCGACGTGTAGAAAGGTCCACCACCGTGGCACCCGTCCATGACAACCTCACCGAACTGGTCGGCGCCACCCCGCTGGTGCACCTCGGCCGTCTCATCCCCGAGGGTCGCGTGCTCGGCAAGCTGGAGTCGCTCAACCCCGGCGGCAGCGTGAAGGACCGCGCCGCGCTGGCGATGATCCGGGCCGCGGAGGCCGACGGTCGCCTCGCCCCCGGTGGCACCATCCTGGAGGCCACCAGTGGCAACACCGGGATCGCACTGGCCTGGATCGGCACCGCCGCCGGCTACCGGGTGGTGCTGGTGATCCCGGAGGACCAGTCGCTGGAGCGCCGGGCCCTGGTCCGCGCCCTGGGCGCCGAGCTCGTCCTCACCCCTGCCGCGGACGGCATGGCGGGTGCCAACCGGCGGGCCGGCGAGATCCTGGCCGCAACACCCGGCGCCTGGCTCGTCGGCCAGGGCGGCAACCCGGCCAACTTGGAGGCGCATTACCGCACCACCGGGCCGGAGATCTGGGCCGATACCGAGGGTGAGGTCGACATCTTCGTCGGCACCACCGGAACCGGCGGCACGGTGACCGGGGCGGGGCGCTACCTCAAGGAGCAGAAGCCGGACCTGCAGGTGGTCGCGGTCGAACCGGCGGAGGCGCCGGTGTACAACGGTGGGGACTGGCAGCCGCACCGCATCCAGGGCATCATCGGCGGTGCGTCGGTGCCGCCGATCACGGATCTCGAGCTGTTCGACGAGGTGATCGACATCCCGGAGGAGGAGGCCCTCGAGGTCGCCCGGGAGGCGATGCGCACCGAGGGACTGATCGCCGGGATCAGCGCCGGCGCCGCGCTGGCCGCGGCCCGGCGGCTGGCCGCGCGGCCGGAGAACGCCGGCAAGACAATCGTGGCAGTGCTGCCCGACACCGGCGAGCGCTACATCTCCACCGATCTGTTCGCGCCGTTCCGGACAGCTGACGAAGCGGACTGACCGCCGAGGACAAGCCGGGCCAACCGGCAGCGCCGCACCGCCGCTGCGCACGCATCAGTCAGCCGCCGCCCGTCCAGTCAGCTGCGCCCCGCCGATGCGCGGCGGATAGCTGAAAGCGCAGCGGGTAACCGAAGGCGCGGCGGATGTCGCCGACATCAGCACCCTGGTGCGCGGCGCCAAGGTGTCGACCGCCGGGCCAGCACACGGCATGAGTGGGCCAGCACGTGGCTGAGTGGGCCACCACGTGCCACGACTGGCCCAGTACGTGGCATGATGAGGGCCCCGCCGGGCTCCCGGCGGGGCCCTCATCCCCCGTACGCCCCGTCAGAACGGAACGATCCCCCCCCCGTACGCCTAGCGTTCCGCGCCCACGGCCCGGGGCAGCTCGTCGTGGTTCGACCACTGTGACCAGGATCCGGGGAACAGCGCGGCGTCGAAGCCGGCGATCGCTAGCGCGGCGATCTCGTGGGTGGCGGTGACCCCGGAGCCGCAGTAGGCCCCCACCTCGACACCGTCATGGACGCCGAGGCCCTCGAACCGGCGGCGCAGGTCGGCGGCGGGCAGGAAGCGACCGTCGGGCCCCAGGTTCCCTCCGGTCGGCGCGTTCACCGCACCGGGAACGTGGCCGGCGTGCGGGTCGATCGGCTCGCTGTCCCCGCGGTAGCGTTCCGGCGCCCGGGCGTCCAGCAGCACCCCGGACCGTGCCGCCGCCAGCACGCCGTCCAGCGGGATGGTGGGCAGCCGTCCGGAGTCCAGCCTGACGTCACCGGCCGGTGGGGTGACCTCGCCGGTCTCCAGGGGCAGCCCGGCGGCCTGCCAGGCCCCCAGCCCGCCGTCCAGCAGTTGCACCGCGTCGAACCCGGCCCAACGGAGCAGCCACCAGGCCCGGGCCGCCGCCAGCGCATTGACCGCGTCGTACGCCACCACAGTGTCCCCGTCGTGCAGGCCCCAGCGCCGTGCGGCCGCCTGGAGATCGGCCGGAGCGGGCAGCGGGTGTCTGCCGTCCCGGGGATCGCCGGGCGAGGCCAGCTCCCGGTCCAGGTCGACGTAGACCGCGCCGGGGAGGTGCCCCTCCCGGTAGTGGTCGTGGCCGTGCGGGTCGCCCAACGTCCATCGGACGTCGAGCAGCACCGGCGCTTCCCCGCGGGAGATCCGCTCGCCCAGTTCCTGGGCACTGATCAGAACACTCATGGCAGCACGCTAAGGAGAGGCCCGGCGGGGGTCCAATCACAGTTCGTCATCGGTCGCCCCCACCGTCGACGATCCGTCGCGCAGGTCCGCCCGAGCAGCCGATCGGGGGGCCGCACCGACCGGAGCGACACCCGACCGCTCGACACCCAACCGGGAGCTCGGATGCGCCACCTGCGACAGGAAGGTCTCCCCCGCCTCCAGCGCGGTGAGCTCGATCGCCGGATCCAGGCCCTGCCGGGCGACCAGGTGCACTCCGACGGTGCCCACCGGGGGCAGGTCCGGCCGGGTCACCAGGCCTGCCGGCGCCCCACCGATGCTGGGCAACACCGCGGCCCCCAGCCCGGCCCGGACCCCGGCCAGCACACCCTCCAGGGTGGCGGACTGACCGGCCACGACCGCCCGGTAGCCGTCGGTGGCCAGCGCCGCCAGCGCCCGCTCACGCATCGCGCACGGTTCCTCGAAGGCGACCAGCGGGAAGGTCTCACCGTCGGCCGGGGGCTCCCAGTCGGGCGCCGCCCACCAGGTCAGGGGGAAGCGACCGATCTCTCGCCCGCCCTCGGTGCCGCGGGAGGCCAGGATGACCGCGAAGTCGACCACACCGCGGGCCACGGCCTCCTCCAACTGGGTGGAACGGCCGATCTCGAAGCGGGTCTGCGCGTCCGGGAACGCCGCCCGCAGGGCCCGGATGAGCTCGGGCAGCAGCTGCTCCGCGCTGTGCTCACTCGACCCGACGACGATGCTCTGCCGTGGGGGATCGAGCAACCGTTCCAGCGCTTCGTCGTGCACCGCGAGGATCTGACGGGCCTCCGCCAGCACCCGTTCACCCTCCTCGGTGAACTTCATGCCCCGACCGTTCTTCACGAACAGTCGCAGCTTCAGGCCCCGCTCCAGCAGTCGGACATGCTGGCTCAGGGCGGGCTGGCTGATGTGCAGCACGACCGCCGCCTTGCTGAACCCACCGCACTCGGCGATGGCGACGAGGGTCCGGAGGTGATCGAGATCCAGAGTCTTTCCCATTCCCCCATTATTCAGGTAGGTTTTATTGGTCATAAGCTTGTCTCATACCGTGGGCCGCGCGACCGCCGCCCGATCGGCCCGGGGTGACCGACCGATCAGGTTCGCCCATCGGTCGGCATCACGGATCCGTCTTGGACCGGGCGGGGCGAGCGTCCCGATACTCGTGCCCATGACCATTCTCTCCACACCGATCACGCCCACCGGGTGGCAGGAGCCGGAGGGCGTCGCCGCCCGGGGTACCGTCATCGTGCTCCCCGGGCGGGGCGAGACGGCCGCCACGTACGGGCGGCTCGGTCGCCGGCTGGCAGCCGACGCCTACCGGGTCCGGGTGCTCCCCCACACCGGACCGGCCGACCCGGTGGTCGCGGAGCGGCTGCGCAGACTGCTGGCCGACCCCGCCCTGCCGTCGCCGCGGGTCCTGCTCGGCAGCGACACCGGGGCCCTGACGGCCCTACGGCTGGCCGCCGGGGTGAGCGGGATCCAGGCGGTGGTGGTGGCCGGCACCCCCGACTCCTCGACACCGGCGATCACCACCTGGCAGGAAGAACTGGACGCCCGCACCAGCTGTCCCACACACCGTCGGGTGCTCGCCGACGACGCCGGCTTCCGCCGCGGAGCACTGACCGATCCGGCCCCCGCAGGGGCTGCCGTGGACCTCTCGTCCGCCACCTCCGCCGGGCTTCCCCCGGACCTGCCGATCCTCGTACTGCACGGCGGCGCTGACCCGGTCAGCTCGGTCACGGCCGTCCGCACCGCGCTGGCCGGCGCCGGTCGGCTGCGGGTCGCCGTGGTCGAGGGCGCCCACCACGACGTGCTCAACGACGTCAGCCACCGATCGGTCGCGGCAACGCTGGTGCTCTTCCTGGAGAGCCTGCGTCTCGACCCGTCGCTGCCGGTCATCGTGCACGGCCCCGACGATCGACCCGGCGCGGAGGAACGATGAGTCTGCTCACCGCGGTGCCGTCGGCGTCCACCGACCCGGAGGCCCGTTCCCGACGCCGGACCGACCGATCGGGACACCCCGGGGCACTGCCGGACACCGTGGTGGTGGCCGACTCGATCGAGGCGGTCCAGGACACCCTGCGGTGGGCGAACGCCCATCGCGTGCCGGTCATCCCGCGCGGCGCCGGCACCGGCCTGGCCGGCGGCGCCGTCGCGGGGCCGGGCATCGTCCTCGACCTGTCCGGCCTGGACGCGATCACCGCGCTCGAACCGGTGGACCTGACCGCGGATGTCCAGCCCGGGGTGATCACCGCCGACCTGGATCGCGCCGCGGCGGCGTACGGCCTGTGCTACGCGCCGGACCCGGCGAGTGCGGCACTCTCCACCATCGGCGGCAACATCGCCACCAATGCCGGCGGGATGCGCTGCGTGAAGTACGGCGTGACCCGCGACGCGGTGCTCGGCCTGGACGTCGTCCTGGCCGACGGTCGCCGGATCCGCACCGGCCGGCGCACCACGAAGGGAGTCGCCGGCCTCGACCTGACCTCCCTGCTCGTCGGTTCGGAGGGCACCCTCGGGGTGATCGTCGGGGCGACCGTCCGACTCACCCCCCGGCCGGACCAGCTGGCGACCGTCGCGGCAGCCTTCCCGACGGTGGTCGCCGCCGCCACCGCCTGCGCCGAGCTCACCCGTCGGCGCCTGCGGCCCAGCATGCTGGAGCTGCTCGACCCCGCCACCCTGGCCGTCATCGACCGCCAGCAGGGCACCGAGCTGGCCGCCCGGGGCGGCGCACTGGTGCTGGCCCAGGTGGACGGCCCGGGACTCCGGGAACAGCTCACCGCGGTCCGGCAGGCGTTCGCGCCACTGGCCGCCGAGGTGCGCGCCACCGAGGATCCCGACGAGGCCGACGCCCTGCTGGCCGCCCGCCGGCTGGCGCTGCCGTCCATCGAAGCCGAGGCCCACGCCTTGATCGAGGACATCTGCGTGCCGCGGTCCCGGCTCGCCGAGGCGGTCGAGGGCGTGGCCGCGATCTCCGCCCGCCACGGCGTGGCCACCTACACCTTCGCGCACGCCGGCGACGGCAACCTGCACCCGATCCTCAGCTACGACCGGGGCCTCGACCGGCCCCCGGCGGAGGTCGAGGCGGCCGGCGACGCGATCTTCTCCCTGGCCCTGGGGCTGGGCGGGACGGTCACCGGCGAGCACGGCATCGGCCTGCTCAAGCGGGCCTGGCTGGCCCGCGAAGTCGGCACCGACACCCTCGAGGTGTTCCGGTCACTGAAACGGGCGCTCGATCCCCACGACATCCTCAACCCCGGGAAGGCCCTGTGAGATGACCCATTCCGCCCGCTCGACGACCGCGGTGGCCCTCGACGACTTCCGTGCGGTGATGGCACAGATCGCCGGGTCGGTGGCAGTCGTCACCACCGTGGACGACGGCACACCGTACGGCAGCACGGTGACGGCCTTCGTGTCGCTGTCGTTGGAGCCGCCGATGATGCTGGTGTCGCTGGCACAGACCTCGAGCCTGCTGCAGCACCTGCGGCTCGGCAGCCGCCTGGGCGTCAACGTGCTCGCCGCAGACCAGGCCCCGCTGGCCACCCGGTTCAGCCGACGCGACATCGACCGGTTCGCCGGGGTGCCCTGGCGCCTCGAGGCAGGCACCGCCGCGCTGGCCGACGTGCACGCCTGGTCGGCACTGAGCGTCGGCCAGCTGATCGAGGCGGGCGACCACGTCCTGCTGCTGGGCGACGTGATCGACGCCCGGACCGGCGGTGGACGGCCGCTCACCTACTGGCACCGCGGCTACGGCAGCCACCACGCCTTCTGACCCCTGCTGCCCCTCGGGGAACCCGTCCTCCCGGGGGGCTCGGCGTGGGCCGTCCGGGACCGGACCGCGGGACATCACTGGCTCCACACATCCAGTCAGATTAACGTAACCATTCACTCCACTTATCGATCGACATCGCCCTTCAGTCTTGGACCCCGAGAACATCGGGACCCTAGGGTCGTAGCCAGATACCACACCAAATCCATCGTTTATCAGGAGATTCCGGTGACCCTGCTCGCGACACCTCGGCTCGGCCAGGAGACCGTCGACGCCGTCGACCCGGTCGGCCCTGACTCCGGCGGTCGGCGCCGGCTGCGCTGGCCGTTCTCCCGCCGCTATCTCCTGGGCCGTACGGTCAACGCCGCGATCGCCGTCTGGGCGGTGCTGACGATCGTCTTCTTCGCCCTGCACCTGACCGGGAATCCGGCGGTGCTGCTGGTCTCCCCGGACGCCTCCAGGAGCGACGTCGAGCGGATCTCCGCCCAGCTCGGCTTCGACAAGCCGCTCATCGTGCAGTACGGCATCTTCCTCGCCCAGATCGCCGGCGGGCACTTCCCGGCCTCGATCCGCTACGGCACCGACCCACTGGCGATCGTCCTCTCCCGGCTGCCGGCCACCCTGCTGCTCGGCGGCACCGGGCTGGTGGCAGGCGTGCTGCTGGGGCTGACGGCCGGCTACTGGGCGGCGGTCGGCCGCAACGGACGGCTGCGGCGGGTGCCGGTCAGCATCCTGACCGCCTTCGAGGCGGTGCCCAGCTTCTTCCTCAGCGTCGTGTTCATCGCCCTGTTCGCGATCACCTGGCCAGTGCTGCCGATCGCCGGCAACGACAGCCCGGCCGCGCTGGTGCTGCCCGCCACGGTGATCGCCCTCGCCCTTGCCGCCCCGATCGCCCGGGTCTTCCGCACCTCGCTCACCGAGGTGCTCGACGCGGACCACGTACGTCTCGCCGAGGCCAAAGGCCTGTCGGCCACCACCGTCACCCTGCGCCACGTGGTGGTGAACTCGCTGGCACCGGTGGTCAACGTCGTCGGCGTCCAGGCCGGCGTGGTGCTGGGCGGGGCGGTGGTCACCGAGTCCGTGTTCAGCTGGCCGGGCGTCGGGCAGCTGGCCACCTCCGCCATCGCCTCCCGCGACTATCCCGTCGTGTTGGCCTCAGTCACCCTGATCGCGGTCGGCTTCGTCCTGATCAACCTGGTGGTCGACGCCGCGGCGGCCCTGCTCGACCCGCGAGGGGGCCGGCGATGAACCACGCAGTCACCGATACCGATCCGGCCACCACCACGATCCTCCCGGAGGAACCTGCCGGCACGGCCCGCCGGCGACCGCTCGTCTCGACCGGGGTGCTGCTCGCCGCAGCCTACCTGCTGGCCGTCGTCGCCCTCGCCCTGCTCGCACCGGTCCTCGCCCCGCAGGGCTACGACGCCCAGGATGTGGCGGCGCGCTACACCGAACCGTCCTGGTTCCTCGGCCCGCATCCCTTCGGCACCGACGAACTGGGCCGCGACCTGCTGGTCCGGGTCCTCTACGGGGCCCGTCCGGCGCTGGCGATCAGCCTCACCGCGGCACTGCTCGCCACCGCGATCGGCGTCACCCTGTCCCTGCTGGCAGTCTTCGGGGGCCCGTTCTGGGACGGCCTGATGGGCCGGTTGGCCGACGTGCAGCTGGCGATCCCGTCGATCCTGCTGGCCCTGGTGGTGCTCGCCTTCGCCGGCACCGGCTTCGTCGCCCTCGTTGCGGTCCTCGCGGTGGGTGCCTGGGTGCTCACCTTCCGGATCATCCGGGCCCACGCGGCCGGGATCGCCACCCTCCCGTACGTCGAGGCCGCCCGGCTCAGCGGCGCCGGGACGCTCGGGGTGCTCACCCGCCACGTCCTGCCGGCGTCGGTCCCGCTGCTGATCGTGGCGATGACGCTGAACTTCTCCTCGGTGCTGATCCTGGAGTCCAGCCTGGGCTACCTCGGACTCGGCGTGCAGCCGCCGCAGCCCGACTGGGGACAGTTGGTCGCCTCCGGCCAGGCACAGCTGGCCGGCGCCTGGTGGATCTCGATCATCCCCGGCGTGGCCATCGTGCTGACGGTCGTCAGCCTGCAGGTCGTCGGTGACCGACTGGCCGACCACTTCTCCCTCGCCGCCCTGAAGGAGCGCTGACATGACCGAGACCAGCGTCGAGCCACGGACCGTCCCACCGCTCACCCACGCCGATCCGGCACCGTTCGATCCGACACCATTGCTGGCGGTCCGGGGCCTCACCGTGGGCACCACCCGGGGCGCGGAACTGGTGCACGACGTCACTTTCTCGGTGGCCGCCGGCTTCTCCCTGGGCATCGTCGGTGAATCGGGCTCCGGCAAGACGATGACGGCGATGGCCGTCGCCGGCCTGCTCCCCCGCAACGTCGCGGTCACCGCCGGCAGCGTCCGGGTCGCCGGCCAGGACGTGACGGCCCGCACCGACGCCGAGCGCCGCGTCCTGCTCCGCGACACCTTCGGGGTGGTCTTCCAGAACCCCACGGTGACACTGAACCCCCGGCTGACGATCGGCGCCCAACTGCGCGAGGCGCTGCCACCGGAGCTCCGCCGCCACCGGCCCGCGGCCCGGGCGCGGAGCCTGGAGCTGCTCGACCACGTCGGCGTCCCGCGCGCCGCCGAACGGCTCACCGCCTACCCGCACGAACTGTCCGGCGGCCTCAACCAGCGCATCGTGATCGCCATCGCGGTCGCCCGCCGCCCCCGGATCCTGATCGCCGACGAGGCCACCACCGCGCTGGACGTCAGCGTCCAGAAGCAGGTGCTCGACCTGATCGACCGGCTGCGCGCCGAGCTCGACCTGGCGGTGATCATGGTCAGCCACGACATGGGCGTGATCGCCGACCGCACCGACGAGGTGCTGGTGCTCAAGGACGGCCACCGGGTCGAACAGGGTCCCGTCGACCGGTTGATCACCGGGCCGCGGCACCCCTACACCCGGACCCTGCTGGACGCCGTACCGAGCCTCGACGCCCCCGCCCCACCACCGCCCACCGACGACCGCCCGGTCCTGATCGAGGCCCGTGACCTGGTCCGGACGTTCAGCGCGCACGGCCAGGGTGCCGGCGTCATCCGCGCGGTCGACCATGTCGACCTGACCCTGCACGGCGGTCAGGCACTCGGGGTGGTCGGCGAGTCCGGCTCCGGCAAGACCACCCTGGCGCGGATCCTGGTCGGACTGGACCGGCCGGACGAGGGTGGGCTCAGCGCGCTCGGCACGCCGATCCGCGGCACGACGATCGCCCGGCGACGCCGCCAGCTGCAGGACGTGCAGTACGTCTTCCAGGACCCGTGGTCCGCGCTGGACCCGCGGCAGACGGTCGAGGAGATCATCGCCGAACCCATCCAGCTCTCCGGCACCCCCGACCAGCGCCGGCAGGTGAGCCGGCTGGTCGCCGGTCTGCTGGAGGACGTCCGGCTGCCCACCTCGTACGCGGACCGCACACCGCACCAGCTCTCCGGCGGCCAGCGCCAGCGAGTGGTGATCGCCCGGGCCCTCGCCCTGGGGCCGCGGGTGGTGGTCGCCGACGAGCCGGTCTCCGCCCTCGATCTGTCGGTGCAGGCCACCGTGCTGGACCTGCTGGCCCGGCTGCGTGAGGAGCACGACCTGTCCTACGTGGTCATCTCCCACGACCTCGCGGTGATCAAACGCCTCTGCACCGACGTCCTCGTGATGCGGGAGGGCCGCGTCGTGGAGCGCGGCCGCACCGACGACATCTTCACCACCCCCACCGATCCCTACACCCGACTGCTGCTGGACGCGATCCCGGGCCGTGACCGGCTCCATCGGTCCGGGCAGCGTCCCACCCCCTGACCCGCCTCACCCCTGACCCGCCGAAAAGGACCCACCATGTCCCCCTCCCCCCGCACCCGCCTCCTCGCCGCCGCAGTGGCCCTGCTGGCTCTCGCCCCGCTGGCGGCCTGCGGCACCGCCAACGGCAGCAGCGGCGCGCCCGCCGGTGACAATCTCGTCATCGGCATCTCCCGCAAGCTGACCGCCCTGGATCCCGCCAAGGGCAGCTCGGTCGACGGCGACGGCTCCATCCAGCGAGCCATCTACGAGGGCCTCACCAGCTACGACGCGAACCAGCAGCTGCAGCCCCAGCTGGCGACCTCGTGGCAACAGACCGACCAGACCACCTGGACCTTCACTCTCCGCGACGGGGTCACCTTCAGCGACGGCAGCCCGTTCACCGCCTCCGACGTGGTGTTCACCTTCAACCGGTACCTGGATCCGAACACGAAGATCACCACCGCGGCAGCGGTCAAGGCGTTCGTCTCCTCGGTCGAGGCACCCGACGACCACACCGTCGTCATCCACACCAAGGGCCCCTACCTCGACCTCCCGGACCGGCTGGCCAACTTCTTCATCCAGGACGAGACCTTCGTCAAGGCGCACCCCGACGACGTCAAGGCCGCCGTCGGCACCGGACCGTACGTGCTGGACACGGTGGACCTGGAGAACGGCGCCACCCTGCACCGCAACGACAGCTACTGGGGGGCCGAGCCGCAGTGGAAGACGGTGGCCTACAAGGTGCTGGAGACCGAGGCGGCGCGGGTCCAGGCCGCCCAGGCCGGCAGCATCGACGTCGCCATCCAGTACGAGCCGGCCGACCTCAAGCTGTTCGGCAAGAGCAAGGACTACACCACCGGCTCGCAGTGGTCCTCGTGGAACAACACCCTGCGGCTGAACGAGAACATCAAGCCGCTGGACGACGTCCGGGTCCGCCAGGCGCTGAACTACGCCATCGACAAGCAGGCGATCATCCGCGACGTGCTCGGCGCCGACGTCCAGCCGCTGGCCGGCCAGGCCCTGGCCGCGCCGTACGACAAGGTCAACCCGGATCTCACCGCCTATCCGTACGATCCGGCGAAGGCCCGCCAGCTGCTGGCGGAGGCCGGCTACCCGCAGGGCTTCGACATCGAACTCGGGCTGAGCACCGGGACGTACGTGGCGCAGGACGCCGCCGCCCAGGTCATCGCCAAGCAGCTCGGCGAGGTCGGGGTGCGGGTCAACATCACCCAGCAGGCGTTCCCGAACTGGGTGCAGCGGACCTACTCCGACCAGAACGCGCCGGGCCTCTACTACATCGGCTACACCTCCGGCTACAAGGCGATCGCCGAGCGGCTGCGGACGTACGCCACCAGCAACGCCCAGACCCACTACGCCCAGCCGGACACCACCTACGACGGCCTGGTGGCCAAGGTCACCACGGCCACCACCGCCGAGGAGCAGCAGCAGTACGCGAACCAGGCCACCGCACAGTTCCGGGACCAGGCTCACGTCGTCTTCCTGTGGCCCCAGCCGCTCACCTACGTGGTCCGCAAGAACCTGCAGTGGACCCCGCGCCCCGAGCACTGGCTGGAGCCGCAGGAGTTCTCCCCCAAGGCCTCCTGAGACCTCCCTCCACCGAGCATCCCTCCGCAGCAAGTCAGAGCGGAAAGACAGAAAGGACGTGACACGATGACCATCGACCACCCGACCGGTGTCCCCGGACAGCGCGTGGCCCACGGTGAGCAGCTGGTGCTCGCCACCCTGATCGGCGGGGTCGGCAACCATGCCGGCGCCTGGCGGCGACCCGGCAGCCGGGTCGAGGAGAAGTACAACCTGTCGCTGTTCCGCGACATCGTCGGCTGGGCCGAGCGGGCCAAGCTGCACGCGGTCTTCCTCGCCGACACCGTCCGGCTGGACACCGACGCGGTGCGCAGCCAGCCGTTCGCCGGCCTGGAGCCGCTCACCCTGCTCTCCGCCCTGTCGGCGGTGACCGAGCACATCGGCCTGATCGGATCGGTCTCCACCACCTTCTCCGAGCCCTACAACGTCGCCCGCCAGCTGGCCTCCCTCGACCACCTGTCCGGTGGCCGGGCCGGCTGGAACCTGGTCACCTCCGCGTACGGGGAGGAGAACTTCGGCCGGGAGCTGCCCGGGCACGACGAGCGCTACCAGCGTGGCGCCGAGTACGCGCAGGTGTTGTTCGAGCTCTTCGACAGCTGGGAGGCCGACGCGATCGACATCGACCGGGCCGCCGGTGTCTACGCCGATCCGGACAAGGTGCACCGGATCGACCACTCCGGCCGGTACTTCACCGTGCAGGGACCGCTGAACGTGGCCCGCCCCCCACAGGGCCGCCCGGTTGTCGCGCAGGCCGGCTCCTCCCGCGCCGGGCAGGAGGTGGCCGCCCGATTCGCCGACCTGGTCTTCACCACCGGGCGGACCTCCGACGCCGACAGCCTCGCCTTCTACCGGTCGCTCAAGGACCGGGTGCTGCGGGCCGGCCGCCGCCCGGAGTCGGTGAAGATCCTGCCCGGAGTCTCACCGATCATCGGACAGACCGAGACCGAGGCCAAGGCGATCGAGAAGGAGCTCAACGGTCTGATCGATCTGGAATCGGGCCGGGCCAAGCTCTCCCGCCAACTCGCCGGGACCCTCCTCGACGACCTCGAGCTGGACGACACCGTCCCGCTCGACCGGCTGCCCGACGAGCGCACGGTCGAGGGCCGGCGGTCACGGTACGGGGTCTACCTCGACCTGATCCGCGAGGGCTGGACGCTGCGACGGCTGATCGAGTGGGAGGTCGCCTCGTCGGGGCACTTCGTCCCGGTCGGTGACCCCGAGCAGATCGCCGACCTACTGCTGCGCCGCTTCGAGGCCGGGGCCGCCGACGGTTACATCCTGCTGCCGTCGTACGTCCCGGAGGGCTTCGCCCTGCTGACCGACGCGGTCGTCCCGATCCTGCAGGACCGCGGCGCCTTCCAGACCGACTACGCCGGCTCGACCCTGCGCGAGAACCTCGGTCTGACCGACTACCCCACGGCCCGCGCCGCCGCCTGACCCACCACACCCGAACCGCCACGCCGCCCCAGCCCCACCACACCGGAACCACCACGGAGAGAACATGACCGTCACCACCGACCACACCCTCACCACCGACCAGCCGACCACGGCCACCGCACCGGCCGGCACCGCCAGCACCGGCCTGCCCGAGGTCGTGCCGCCCCGCTCCAGGGACACCCGGTGGGAGCTGGCCGCCGCCCTGCGCCAGCTGGGCCGGCTGGGCTACGAGTTCGGCTTCAACGGGCATGTCTCGGCCAGGGCCACCGAGGCCCCCGGCCATTACTGGGTCAACCCGTTCGGGGTCTCGATCAGCACCGTCACCCCCGCGGACCTTGTTCTGGTCGACGACCGCGGCGAGGTCGTCGACCCCCGCGGCGGGCAGACCATCAACGGTTTCGCCGGCAACCTGGCCCTGCACCAGCAGATCCCGGAGGCGGCGGTGGCGATCCACCTGCACACCCCGCGCGGCTTCATCTGGTCGAATCTGGGCCGGCCGCTGCGGGCGGTGACCACCGACGCCGCCCTGGTGGTCGGGCTGCAGGGGCTGAGTGCCCGGATCTGGGGCGAGGAGTCGGGGCCGACGAACGTCGAGCTGGCCCGGGCCGGCAAGCGGGTCATCCTGCAGAGGGGCCACGGCTTCGTCACCTGGGGCGGCTCGGTCGGCGAGGCGGCGTTCTATCTCTGGGCGGCGGAACGCGCCGCGGACGCCAACCTGGCGCTGCTCGGCGTCGCCGAGCCCGAGGTGCTGTCCGCGGAGCTGGTGACGAAGTGGACCCTCACCCCAGAGCTCGCCCGGGCCCACTTCGAGCCCGCCTTCACCCTGGCCGAGGCGGAGGGGCTGCGATGAGCCGGCGCTATGTCGTCATCGGTGCCGGCGGGGTCGGTGCCGGCCTCGCGGCCGGGTTCGTCCGGGCCGGGATCCCGGTAGTGCTCGTCTCGCGGGGCGACACGTACGAGGCGATCCGCGACCGCGGCCTGCGCTATCGCCAGGGCGGGGAGGCCAGGACCCTCGATGTCGATGTCGTCGGCTCCCCCGACCAGGTCCGGCTCCGCCGCACCGACATCCTGGTGCTGGCGACCAAGTCGCAGGACGCCCCGGCGACGCTGGCGGACTGGGCCTGGCGCCCCGTCGAGGGCGGCGGGGTGGCCGCCGAGCTGCCGGTGCTGCTGACCCAGAACGGCCTGGACGCCGAACGGGTCGCGCTGCGCTACTTCGCCACCGTGATCGGTGGGGTGACCCTCGTCGCAGCCCGCCACGTCGTGGCCGGCGAGATCGAGATCCTCAATGCGCCGCGGATCGGCCAGCTGATCGTCGGTGCTTATCCCTCCGCGGCATCGGCCCCGCACGCGGTGGCGACCGCGGAGCGGATCTCGGCGGATCTCACCCGGGCCGACTGGCTCTCCCAGAGCGTGCCCCACATCGACCACTGGCTGGCCTGGAAGGTCACCGTCAACGCCACCTTCGCACTGTCGGTCCTGGACGGCACCGAGGCGGAGCGCACCGCGCTGCGCGACCGTATCGTCGAGGAGGTGCGCCGGGTGCTGGCCACGGCGGGCCACACCCTCGCCGATCCCGCCGCCGAGACGACGTACGACGCCACCCAGGCCGCCGTCGGCCCCAGCCGCAGCGGGACCGGGCACCGGCCGTCCACCTGGCAGAGCTTCGCCCGCGGAGCCGGCAGCGAGGTCGACTACCTGAACGGGGAGATCGTCCTGCTGGCGCGGCTGCACGGCGTGCCGGCCCCGTACAACACCGCGCTCCAGCAGGTACTGGGCCGCTCGGCGGCGCGGCACGAAGGGCCGGGAGTGCACACGGTCGTCGAGGTGATCAGTCTCGCCGGGTCCCTCGGCACCCGCGGTGTCGCCGATGTCGCTGACATCCCCGCTGCCGCTGACCCCCGCCCCGGCCAGGAAGGAGCCGTCGCATGACCACGACAGCAACCGACACCGACCTCTCCGTCCCGCCGACCGCCTCGCCGACCGTCGAGTTCATCAGCCAGATCCATCTGGCACCCTCGACGGAGCTGTCCCCGGTGCCGACCCGGGGCATCGACCTGGCCTATCTGCGCCGCTACGTGCGGGCGCTGGAGGACGCCGGCTTCGACTACACCCTGGTGCCGTACGGCTCGGCGAGCGCCGACTCGCTGGTGGTCGCCTCGGCCATCGGGCAACTCTCCGAGACGTTGAAGACCGTCGTCGCGGTGCGTCCCAACACAGTCTTCCCGCTGGTCGCCGCCCAGCAGCTGGCCACCCTCGACCAGCTGACCGAGGGCCGGACGATCATCCACCTGATCTCTGGCGGCAACGACGCCGAGCAGGCCCGCCAGGGCGACTACCTGACCAAGGACGACCGCTACGCCCGGACGACCGAGTTCCTGCAGCTGCTGCGTCGCGCCTGGACCGAGCGGCAGCCCTTCAGCCATCACGGCCGGTTCTATCGCTTCGACGACTTCGGCCCGGGCTTCGCCACCCACAGTGGCCGGGCACTGCCGATCTCGATCGGCGGCCAGTCCGACGCCGCCTTCACCCTGGGCGGCGAGCTGGCCGACGTGTTCAGCTTCTGGGGCGAGCCGCTGGCCGAGATCCGGGCCCAGCTCGATCGCCTGGGCACCATCGCCGGTGCCGCGGGCCGGCCCGACCGGCCGCGGATCTGGGTCACCTTCCGGCCGATCATCGCCGCCACCGACGAGCTGGCCTGGCGCAAGGCGTACGACTATGTCGAGCGGATCGGCCGTACCTACCGCGACGGCAGCTACTTCATGCGCGGATCGCTGGGAGGCGGCCAGCCGCAGAACGTGGGCTCCCAGCGGGCGCTGGAGTTCGCCGACCGGCACGAGGTGTTCGACCGGGCGCTGTGGACGGCGACCGCCGCGGCCACCGGCGCCAGCGGCGCGGCGACCGCCCTGGTCGGCACCCCGGAGACGGTCGCTGCGGCCATCCTCGACTACATCGATCTGGGCGCCTCGCTGGTCTCCATCCGCGGCTACGACAACCTCAACGACACCATCGACTACGGCCGCCTGGTGCTGCCGCTGGTCCGCCAGGAGCTCGCCCACCGGGCAGCGACCGGGCAGCGGTCCCGCCTGCAGGCGGACCATCCCGGCGCGCTGCGCGACGGCTTCGACCCGGCGGTCCTGGCCGCGGGGTGACGAACCCGTCCACCAGGGCTGTCCGACCACCACACCGATCAGAAGACCACCACCGATCAGAAAGGCACCTCACCATGAGCGCACCGACGTTCGACCAGACCATTCCCCAGACCGCTTCACCCACCGTCGAGTTCATCAGCCTGTCGCACCTCAACCCGTCGACCGAGCTGAACCCGATCCCTACTCGCGGCATCGATCTGGCCTTCTTCCGCCGGTACGTACGGTCCCTGGAGGACGCCGGCTTCGACTACACCCTGCTGCCGTACGGCTCCAACGGCGCGGACTCCTTCGTGGTGGCCAGCGCGGTCGGCCAGCTCACCGAGCGGATCAAGCCGATCGTCGCGCTGCGCCCCAACACCACCTTCCCGCTGGTGGCCGCACAGAAGGTCGCCACCCTCGACCAGCTGACCGAGGGCCGTGCCGTCGTGCACCTGATCAGCGGCGGCAACGACGCCGAGCAGGCCCGACAGGGCGACTATCTACCCAAGGACCAGCGCTACGCCCGCACCTCGGAGTACATCGACCTGCTGCGTCGGGCCTGGACCGAGCCGGCCCCGTTCAGCCATGCCGGCGAGTTCTACCGCTTCGACGACTTCGGTCCCGGCTTCGCCCCGTACGGCGGCCCGATCCCGATCTCGATCGGCGGCCAGTCCGACGCGGCGTTCCAGGTCGGTGGCGAGAAGGCCGACATCTTCAGCTTCTGGGCCGAGCCGCTGGACGACGTACGCAGCGAGATCGACCGGGTCAACGGGATCGCCCGGGCCGCCGGGCGCACCACGCTGCCGCGGATCTGGGTCACCTTCCGGCCGATCATCGCGCAGACCGACGAGCTGGCCTGGCGCAAGGCCCACGAGTACGTGTCGCGGATCGGCGCGACCTTCGACCACGGTCAGTTCCACCGCCGGATCGACCGCAACGCCCCGCAGAACGTCGGCTCCCAGCGGGCGCTGCAGTTCGCCGAGCAGTCCGAGCTCTACGACCGGGCGCTGTGGACCAAGACCGCGGCCGTCACCAACGGCACCGGCGCGGCGACCGCTCTGGTCGGCTCGCCGGAGACGGTCGCCGCGGCCATCCTCGACTACATCGACCGGGGTGCCTCGCTGGTCTCCATCCGCGGCTACGACACCCTCAACGACGCCGTCGACTACGGCCGCTACCTGCTGCCGCTGGTCCGCCAGGAGCTGGCCCATCGGGAGGCGACCGGGCAGCGCGGCAGCCTGCAGGCGACGGCGCTGGGCAACTATGCCGACGAGTACCGCCAGCTCGCCACCGCGGGCCGGGCATGAGCGCCACCGACACCGCAGCCGCCACGATCCCGACCGCGGCGATCTCGCTGCCCGTCCCCGACCTCTCCGACGAGGCGCTGGCCACGGTCACCGCCGAGATCGCCGCGACCGCCGCCGAGTACGACCGATCCGGCGCCGTCCCGGTGCAGGGGCTGCAGGTCGCCCACCGGGCCGGCCTGCTCACCGCCACCGTCGGGCGCCGGTTCGGCGGCCCGGGCCTCGGGCCGCGGGACACCGCCCGGATCCTCACCGCCCTCGGCGAGGGGGACCCGTCGGTGGCGCTGATCGCCGCCAACAGCCTGCACGGACACAGCGCCCAGGCCGCCCACCCGCACTGGCCCGAGGCGCTCTACGCCGATCTGCTCGCCAGGTCGCTGGTCGGCCCGGCGCCGATCAACACCGTCCGGGCCGAACCGGAGCTCGGCGCGCCGGCCCGCGGCGGGCTGCCGAAGGTCACCGCCACCCGGACCGCCACCGGCTGGGTGCTGAACGGCCACAAGGCGTACGCCACCGGGGGCACCGCCCTCGCCTATCACCTGGTCTGGGCGAAGGCCGACGAGCCCGGCGGTGACCCGGAGGCGCCACGGGTCGGCCACGTGATCGTCCCGGCGGACCGGCCGGGGATCAGCTGGGTGGAGACCTGGGACCACCTCGGTCTGCGGGCCTCCAACACCCACGATGTCCACTACCACAACGTCGAACTGCCGGCGGACGCGTTCGTGGAGATCCCCCGTGGAGCCGACGGCGTCTACCGCGATCCGGCGGCGATGGCCTCCGGGCCCGGCAGCTTCGGTCACCCCGCGCTGTACGTCGGAGTGGCCCGGGCCGCCCGGACCGCCTACGCCGAGATCGCCCGCACCCGGGTGCCGGCGGCTCTCGGCCGACCGATCGCCACCACCGAACGGATCCAGCGGATCGCCGGTGAGATCGACCTGCAGATCGCCCAGGCGGAGACCCTGCTGCACGGCGCCATCCTGCGGCTGGAGGCCGGCGACACCGGGATCACCCCGCAGCTGTCGGTGATCAAGGCCGCCATCGCCCGCTCCTCCGTCGCGGCGGTGGAGACCGCAGTCGCGGCGCTCGGCAATCTCGGACTCACCCGCCACCACCCGCTGGAGCGCCATCTGCGCGACGTGCTGTGCGTGCGGGTCCACCCGCCGCAGGAGGACACCGCGCTGCTGGCGGCCGGACGTCGCGTCCTGGGCGTCTGAGTCGCGCGGCCGTGACGACCGTACGGGGCAGGGCCGGCGCGGGTGGGCTGGGCACCATGTTCGCCCAGCCCACCCGCGAATCGGACCACCCGACCCCGGAAGGAACCCCATGACCACGCACCCCGCCCCCGGATACTCCGACCCCACGCTGTCTCTCCGGACGACCGAACTGCCGGAGGGATTCCGACCGATCCGACGGCTCGGCTTCAACGCCCGGGTGTCGTTCAGCGACGACCGCGGCCCGGCGCAGGGCCTTCGCGACGGGATCGGACTGTTCCGGGCTGCGGAGGCCCTGGGCTACCAGTCCGGCTGGGTCTACCAGCGGCACTTCGACCACTATCTCTCCTCGCCGCTGCCCTTCCTCGCCGCTGTCGGTCAGCACACCGACCGGATCACCCTCGGCTCCGCCGTCCTGCCGATGCGTTATCAGGAACCGATCCTGCTGGCGGAGGCCGCTGGGACGACCGACCTGCTGGTGGACGGGCGGTTGGACCTCGGTCTCGCCACCGGCAACACGGGCACCTTCGACGCGGTCTTCGGGACGGTCGGCACCGACACCCGCACCGAGGCGCAGCGGCGACTCGTCCGGTTCCTGGAGGCGGTCGAGGGCCGGACCCTGCACACGGTCGACGGTCCGGGCCAGGGCGCTCCGGTGGGCACCGAACTGCGGGTCACTCCGCACAGCCCCGGGCTGCGCGGGCGGCTGCGGCAGGGGGTGACCAGTGTCGACTCGGCGGTGCAGGCCGCCGAGCTGGGGCTCGGCCTGCTCGTCGGCACCGTGCTGCGCGGGATCGCTCCCGGCGAGACCTTCTCCCAGTACCAAGCCCGGATCATCACCTCCTACCGCACCGCCTGGCGGGACAGGCAGGGCACCGAGCCGCCCGCGGTCGCGGTCGCCGCCTCGGTGCTGCCCGGCACCACCGCGGAGAGCCGGGACCGGTACGCCGACTACGATCTGCAGCGCCGGACCGAGGGGATGGCCGCGTCACGCCCCCGGGGCGCGCTGGTGCCGGTGGTGACGGCCGATCTGCCGGACGGCACGCAGATCTCCCCGGTCTTCCACGGCACCCCCGACGAGGTCACCCGCGGTGTCCTCGCCGACCCGGGTCTCGCCCAGGCCGACGAGTTGGTGCTCTTCCTGCCGCCGGCCTTCGGGCTGGTCGAGAACGTCCGGCTGATCACCGATCTGGCCGACACCGTGGCTCCGGCCCTGGGCTGGCGACCGGCCTCCTGACCCGAGCGGCCGTTCTCACCCGTCCGGTCGATCCGATCCGGACCGTAGCTGAGCTTGGATTGTCCATAAGCTCAGCGAATGGCTTGCGATCCCCGACTTCTCTTGGACCGCCGGGCAGGCCTCCACCTACAGTCGAGTCACCCGCCCCTGGGCCGCCGATCCCGGCCCGCATCCGCGGACCCCCGGTCCAGAGACACCAGTATTCCTACTGATCAACTTCGCTATCCGTCGAGCCCCATCCGCCGCAAGGAGACCCGCAGATGACCACGACCCGCAGGGCCAGACCCGTCCGCCGTGCCCGACACCTCTTCGCCGCCCTCGCAGCGATGGTCGTCCTCCTGACCGGCTGCAGCAGCGCCGGCAACGCCTCGGAGTCCGGCTCCGGCCGGCCGACCGACGGCGGTGACATCACCTTCCTGATCGATTCCCTCGGCACCACCTGGATCCCCAACAACAGCGCCATCTCCAGCTTCGAGGGCAACATCTGGGGTCACGTCACCGACAAGCTGGTCTATGTCGACGCCAACGGGCAGGTCAGCCCGTGGGTCGCCGAGAGCTGGGAGCAGAACCAGAACGCCACCGAGTTCACTCTGCACCTGAAGCAGGGAGTCACCTTCTCCGACGGGTCGGCGCTGGACGCCGCCGCGGTGGTCACCAATCTCGACATCTGGTCGAAGGGCCGGCCGCAGGACGGGATCAACCCGATCGGGCTGTTCCCCAAGACGTACGACCACGCCGAGGCCGTCGACGCCAGCACCGTGAAGGTCTACTTCACGGCGCCCACCCTCGGGTTCATCCCGACGCTCGGCTACCACGGCTCGATCCTGATCTCCCCGAAGACGCTCGCCTCCCCGGCCTCGGACCAGGCCGATCTCAGCAAGACCGTCGCCAGCGGCCCGTTCACCGTCCAGTCCTGGAAGGAGGGCGACCATGTCACCCTGGTCAGGCGCAAGGACTACAACTGGGGCCCGGCGGCGTTGGGCCAGACCGGACCGGCGCACCTGGACTCGATCACCTTCAAGCAGGTCCCCGAGCAGTCGCTGCGCGTCTCCTCGGTGCAGTCCGGCCAGGCCGACGTCGCCTACAACGCGTCCCCCCAGGAGCTGGAGTCGCTGAAGTCGGAGGGATTCACCGTCGCGGTGCCGCGCTACCTGGGCTTCGTCAACGGCTGGGCGATCAACACCAAGGTGGCCCCGTACGACGACCTCCGGGTCCGACAGGCGCTGCAGGCCGGGATCAACCGCCAGCAGATCATCGACACCGTCTACACCCCGGACTGGAAGCCTGCCACCTCGTTCATCCAGAGCAACGTCCCCGGGGCCACCGACCACAGCAACCTGCTCGGGTACGACCCGGTCAAGGCCAACCAGCTGCTCGACGAGGCCGGCTGGGTCAAGGGCGCCGACGGCATCCGGGCCAAGGACGGCAAGCCGCTCACCCTGACTCTCTACTCCAATCCCTACCTGGCCACCTCGAAGTCCATCGACGAACTGCTCGCCCAGCAACTCACCACGATCGGCTGGAAGGTCGACATCCAGGCGTACGACGTCGTGACGTACGGCCAGCGGGTGAAGGTCGGGGGTGCGGCGGTGCCGGCCTACGAGATCACCCGCAGCTTCATCGACGCCGGCACCGTGGCCGGCATCCTGACCGACGCGAACAAGGGTGAGGACTGGTTCGGCCTGGGCGAGAGCGACCCGACACTCAATGCGCTGCGCGACGGCATCGCCAAGGCCAGCAGCCTGGACCAGCGCAATCCGCTGCTCGACCAGTTGCAGTCGTACGTGCTGGAGCAGGGCTACTTCATCCCGCGCACCCAGATCGTCCAGCGGATCTACGTCCAGAACCCGAAGCTCAAGGGCGAGACCTACAACGGCGTCGCGTACGCCAACTACTACACGGCCTATCTCGAGAAGTGAGCGGAGTGCCCCCATGTCCCGCGGCTACCTGAGCTTCGCGCTCCGGCGACTCGCTCAGGCCGTCGTCGTCATCCTGGTGGCGTACGTCTTCACCTTCGTGGTGATCAGCATCCTGCCGGGCGACCCGGTGACGAACGTGCTGCGCAACCCGCAGAACGGCTTCTCCGAGGACGATATCGCCCGCATCGTCGGCTATTACGGACTGGACCAACCGATCCACGTCCAGCTGTGGCGCTCGCTGTCGAAGTTCCTGGTCAGTGACCTAGGCGTGTCGCTGCGCTCCAACCGTCCGGTCGCGGACCTGATCGGCGAGGTGCTCGGGTCGACCCTGCTCCTCGCCACCGCGGGACTGGCGGTGGCGCTGCTGCTGGCCGTGGCGATCGCGTACGGCAGCCAGGTCCTGCCCAAGCGGTACGGGCAGGACCTGCTGCGGACACTGCCCTCGTTCTTCCTGTCGGTGCCCAACTTCGTCATCGGTCTGGTGCTGATCCACGTCTTCGCCTTCCAGCTCCGGCTGTTCCGGGTGATCGACGCGGAGAGCCCGTGGGCGACGCTGTTCGCCGCGATCGCCCTCGGGGTCCCGGTCTCCGCCCAGATCGCCGAGGTGCTGATCGCCGGCCTGGACCACGAGTCCCGGCAGGAGTATGCCGAGGTGGCCCGCTCCCGTGGCCTGGGGCAGGCCCGGCTGTTCGCTCGGCACCTGCTCAAACCCGCCTCCCTGCCGGTCGTCACGGTGATCGCGCTCACCGTCGGCGAGTTGCTCGGCGGCTCACTGATCACCGAGACGATCTTCGGCCGCACCGGCGTCGGCAGCCTGATCCAGCGGTCGGTCACCACTCAGGACACACCGGTCCTGCAGGCGGTCGTCTCGCTGGCCGCCCTGGTCTTCGTCACCGTCAACCTCGTCGCCGATCTGGTGTACCCGCTGCTCGACCCGCGGGTGCGGGTCGTTGACGGCCGCACCGCGCCGCGGCCGACCGTTCAGGAAGCGGGGGCGGCAGGATGACCGTCAGCCCGGCATCTCTCGATCCTTCGTCTCTCGACACCGGGCGGGCCCGGTGGACCGCCGTCATCGGACGTCTTGCCGCGTTCCGGCTGCCGGCCACCGTGCTGCTGGCCTTCGGTGTGCTCGCCGTGGTGATCGCCTGGTCGCTGGCCCCGGGCCTGTTCACCACCCAGGACCCGGTCGCCGGGGTGCCGGCCGACAAGCTGCTCGGCCCCAGCGCCCAGCACTGGTTCGGCACCGACCACCTGGGCCGCGACCTCTACGCCCGGGTCGTGTACGGCACCGCATCCTCGGTGTCCAGCGCCCTCATCGCCGTGCTGATCGGGGTCGTCGTCGGAGGCCTGATCGGCCTGTTGGCCGGCTTCCTGGGCGGCTGGGTGGACGGCGTCCTGGCTCGGCTGGTCGACGTCCTGCTGGCCATCCCGAGCTTCCTGCTGGCGGTCATCGTGGTCAGTTCGCTGGGGTTCGACACCACCAACGCCGCCATCGCCACCGGGGTGTCGGCGGTGGCGGTCTTCGCCCGGGTGATGCGTTCGGAGGTGATCAAGACCCGTCGGGCCGTCTTCGTCGAGGCGTCGTTCCTGCAGGGCGGGTCCCGCTGGCACATCCTGGCGCGCCACGTGCTGCCGAATGCCTCCCGCTCCGTGCTCACCCTCGCGGTGCTCCAGTTCGGGCTGTCGATCCTGGTCATCGCCGGCCTGGCGTTCCTCGGCTACGGCGACCCGCCGCCGGCCTCCGACTGGGGCCTGCTGATCTCCACCGGCAAGGACTACCTGAAGTGGCCCTGGCTGGTGTACGCCCCTGCCTTCGTGACAATCGCAACCGTCCTCTCCGTGAACAGGATCAGCCGATGGCTCCGTACGACCACCTGACCACGACCCTCGACGTACCTCCCGCACCGGAGCGCCGCTCCACACCGGCACCGGCCGCCACGATCGCTGCTCCGCCGTCCGTCCTGCTGGACGTGCAGGGCCTGTCGGTGGCGTACAACGGCCACCGGGTGGTGGACGACGTCTCGTTCCGCCTCGACCGAGGTGGCAGCCTGGCTCTGATCGGGGAATCGGGATCGGGGAAGTCGACCATCGCCCGCTCGGTGCTGCGCCTGCTGCCGCGCGCCGGACGGGCCACCGGGCGGGTCGCGTTCGACGGCCGGGAGATCCTCACCCTGCCCGAACGGCGCTTCCGCCCGCTGCGCGGCCGCCGTCTCGGCTTCGTCCCCCAGGATCCGGGCAGCGCTCTCAACGCGGTGCGGACCATCGGCTCCCAGGCCCGGGAGGCGGCCGCACTGCTCGACCGGGACAACGAGACCGACCCGCGCGAGCTGATCCTGGAGACCCTCGCCCGGGTCGGACTGGACGACCCTCGCCGGATCTACGAGTCCTATCCCCACGAGCTCTCCGGTGGAATGCTGCAGCGGGTGCTGATCGGTCTGGCCGTCCTGCCCCGCCCGGACCTGCTGGTCGCCGACGAACCGACCTCGGCGCTCGATGTCACCATCCAGAAGCGGATCCTCGACCTGCTGTCCGAGCTGCAGTCCACCCTCGGGATCAGCCTGCTGCTGATCACCCACGATCTCGCCATCGCCGCCGAACGGGCCGACACCCTGGTGGTCCTGCGCGGCGGCACCGTGCAGGAGGCCGGCGACACCGCGACGGTCTTCGCCGCCCCGGCCTCGGACTACGCCCGCACGCTGCACGCCGACGTGCCTGCCCTCAACCCGGACCGCTACGCCGACCGGCTCGCGGTCGGTCGTTCCCGCCTCGACGACCCATCGGCCGGCCCGCGGATCGAGGTGCGCGGCGTCAGCAAGTCCTTCACCGTCGACGGCACCACTCTCACCGCCGTCGACGACGTGTCGTTCACCGTACCGGCCGGGACCACCCACGCCCTGGTCGGCGAGTCCGGATCCGGTAAGACCACCACCGTCCGGCTGCTGCTCGGTCTGGAGCAGCCCGATGCCGGCGAGATCGTGGTCGCCGGGGAACGGCTCGACGGCCGCTCGCACGCGTCGCTGCGGACCGCTCGGCGCAACCTCCAACTGGTCTACCAGAACCCCTTCACCTCGCTGGATCCCACCTGGTCGGTGCGCCGGCTGATCCGCGAGCCGCTCGACCGCTACCGGGTCGGTACCCCGGCGGACCGTACGCAACGGGTGCGCCGGGTACTGGCCGCCGTCGGTCTGGACGAGCAGTTCCTCGGTCGCAGGCCGGCCGGCCTGTCCGGAGGGCAACGGCAACGGGTGGCGATCGCCCGGTCACTGGTGCTGCGTCCCGACGTCGTCGTCCTCGACGAGCCGACCTCGGCCCTCGACGTCAGCGTGCAGGCGGACATCGTCGAGGTGCTGCTCGGTCTGCAGGCCGAGCTCGGTCTCACCTACGTCTTCGTCTCCCACGATCTGGCCCTGATCCGCCAGTTGGCCCACTCGGTGTCGGTGATGCACCGCGGCCGGATCGTCGAATCGGGCCCGGTGACGCAGGTCCTCGACGATCCGGCCGAGCCCTACACCCGTACGCTCGTCGGGTCGATCCCCTCCGGGATCCGCGCCAGCACCGGCCGGGCGGTGGCCTGACCCCGACGGCAGCACACCGGATCGCGCCGCGGCGCGATGCTACAGTGGCCGAAGTCTCGCCGACCGGAAGGACGGCGGCATCACCTCGATCGGATACAGCGTGGCCGACAGCAGACACCCCGAGCCCTCCGGCCGCCGGATCGCGGCGCCCGAGGGCGGCGCCGGTACCCGCCGTCCCCGCGAGGGGCGCACCCGGATGACCGCAGCGCAGCGCCGCGAGCAGCTGATCACCGTGGCCCGGACGCTGTTCGCCGAGAAGGGGGTGGAGGGCACCACCGTCGAGGAGATCGCGGCCAGCGCCCAGGTCTCCAAACCGGTCGTCTACGAGCACTTCGGCGGCAAGGAGGGGCTCTACGCGGTGATCGTCGACCGCGAGCAGCGTACGTTGCTGGAGGCGATCCGGTCGGGCATCGACCAGGCCAAGGGCCCCCGCCGCAAGGTGGAGGCCGGCACCCTGGCGTTGCTCGGCTACATCGAGACCCATCCCGACGGCTTCCGGATCATCTCCCGGGACGCGCCCACCGGCTCCACCGGGACGTCGTTCGCGACGATCCTCTCCGACGTCGCCTCCCAGGTGGAGGACATCCTCGGCGACGAGTTCCGCCACCGGGGCCTCAAGGAGGAGATGGCCCCGATGTACGCCCAGATGCTGGTCGGGATGATCGCCTACACCGGGCAGTGGTGGCTCGACGAGCGTGACCAGGATCGCACCACGGTCGCCTCGAACATCCTCAACCTCGCCTGGAACGGCCTGTCCCGGATGGTTCCCGACCCCGACCTCTACACCTACACCCGGCAGGACTGACCGCCCCTCTCCGCCCCGCCGAACCGTCGCGCGGCGGCATCCTGGAGGGCCAGCCGCCGCAGCGCCACGATCAACGGCTCGATCAGCACCGTGCCCAGCACCACCTGGCGCACCGCCGCCTCCGGTGAGTCGTCGGGCACCGTGGCGACCTCCTCGACCGCCAGCTCGTGGATCAGCCCGGCGTAACGGACCACCCCACCCTCGAGCAGGGTGAGCTGCGCCTCATCGATGGCAGCCAGCGCCGCCGCCAGCTCACCCAGCGCCGCGCTGCCCGGGGCGATCGACCAGCCCAGCCCGGCCACCGTACGACGCCCCACCGGATCCTCGCCCCCGTCGCTGCCGCCGTCACCGCCCGACGATGCCGACAGCACCTCCGTCGCCCGGCCCAACAGCTCCAGCGGCGACTCCGGCGGATCGTCGATCGCCGCCAGCACCGACCGGACCGTGGCGATCGACAGCCCACCCGGCCCGACCAGCGCCCGGATCAGCCGCAGCCGAGACAGATGACTCTCGTCGTACTGAGCCTGGGTGGCCGAGGTCAACCGGCCGGCCGGCAGCAGCCCCTCCCGCAGGTAGTACTTGATCGTCGCCGTGGGGACCGCACTGCGACGGGACAACTCGGAGATGCGCACCGGACTCCTTGCCTGATCGGTCGGACTTGTCCGACGGGCTGGACAGTACTACTCTCCAATATTAGGGAGTAGTGATATCCAAGATACCCGAGGAGTCCACCATGGCCGTGACCAACCGGGGTCGGATGACCCACGACCACGACGGCGAACTCGTCGTCTTCCTGATCGGCATGACCATCAACGCCTGGTGGCGGCCAGACCGCTGGCTGCCGGTCTTCCTGGCGATGCCCCGGATGATCCGGGAGCTGTCCCGGGACCGGGACTCCGGACTGCTCGGCTACCGGCTGGTCTTCGACCTGCGCGGGCCGTGGCTGGTGCAGTACTGGAACAGCCTGGACAAGCTGTACGCCTACGCCAGTGACCCACGGGCCACCCATCGCCCGGCCTGGGCGGCCTACAACCGCCGCGCCCGCACCGCGAAGGGTGCAGTGGGCGTGTGGCACGAGACCTTTCCGGTCACCCACGCGGAGTCGGTCTACGTCAACACGCCCCTGCAGGGACTCGCCAGGGCGACCGGCATCCGCCCGGTCACTGCACGCCTCGACACCGCCCGGCAGCGGATCACCGAGACCTCGGGCTGACGCCCCGACTGTCGATCCCGCCGGCGCCGAACCGTGAGACAGCCGCGTCGGCTCCTGTCAGCGCGGCCACGGCCACGACGTAGACGACGAGGTCGCGCGCATCGAAGGCGGAGCCGAGGAGGAGGAACGCCGGTGGGAAGCGGGCGCCGACGGCCAGCGGAACGCCGGTGAGCTGGAACAGTTCGACGACGATGCACCACACGGCGGCAAGTCCGCCGACGGTGAGCAGTCGCAGGCGCGGCGCGAGGACGACGATCGCCAGGTACGCGGCGGCGGCGTACAGGGCGTCGCCGGCGATGTCGGTGACGATGCTGCCGGGCAGCAGCAGGTGGGTCAGCAGTCCTGCCGCGATGACCACCAGGAGGGCGAGCGCCGCACCGATCCGCCGGCGGCCACGTCGCCGGGCATCACTCATGCGCCCGGCCGATCCATCCGACCGACGGGGCGCCACCCGCGGTGTGCGCGATAGCTCGGGGCAGCACGATGTCCACCCGGAACCCGTCGTGTACGTGCGTCGCCCGCACTTCCCCGCCGTGCGCCTCCACGATGCCCTGGACGATGGCCAGCCCGAGCCCGGCGCCGGATCCCGGCGACTGCGGACCGGGCATCCGTGCCAGGCTCCCCCGCCAGCCCACGTCGAACATCCGTTCGAGGTCGGATGGGGCCACTCCTCCGCCGGCATCCTTCACGCTGAAGGCAACTTGGTCGTCATCGAGTCGGTGGGTGGAGACGAGCACCTCCGAATGCTCGGGTGCATAGCGGATGCTGTTGGACAACAGGTTGGTGATTACCCGGGTCAGCGCCCGAGGGTCTGCCAGCACCAGGTCATCGGCCATCCCGCCATGCGTCACCCGGATGCCGCGCAGCGCCGCGAGCGGACGGATGTCCGCCACGGCATCCGAGGCGAGGTCGACGAGCACCACCGGCTCGGGGCACAGGCGCAGGGTCCCACTGTGGATCTTCGACAGTTCGAAGAGGTCGTCGACCATCAGGTTCACCCGGTCGACCTGGAGGCGGATCTGCCGGATGTACTCGAGAGGATCGTCGACGAGGCCTTCCTCGAGTGCCTCAGCCATCACCCGCATCCCGGTCAGCGGCGTGCGCAGATCGTGGGAGACCCACGCCACGAGCTGACGACGAGAGGCGTCGAGACGCTCGACGTCGGCCCGGGCGGCGGCCAGTCGCTCGGAGGCGTCCGCCAGCTGAGCTCCCAGCTCGTTGAACTCCCGCCATCCGTCGACCCTCGCCTCGACGACGTCACCGTCCCCGATCCTCCTGGCCGACTCGCTCAGCGTGGCCATCGCCATCCGGGTGGCACGTACGGTGAACCAGGCGGCCATCAGGCTGAACGTCGTCGACACGACGATGACCCAGATCAGCACCAGCAGATCGTGGCGGGAGAAGTACATCTCCGCAGCGATCACCACGGTCGAACACACGATCGACGCGATGGCGGCAACGACGACCACGACCAGCTGCCGGCCCAACGAGCCTCGCCGGTCGATCCGGAGCACGAGAAGGGCAAGGCCCGTCACGCCGGCGGTGCAGCCCAACGCGGTCAGCCCGATCAGCAGGAGGTCGGCCGGGTTCAGCATCCGGCACCCCCTTTCACGGTGAAGCGGTAGCCGGCGCCCCACTCGGTGAGGAGGAACCGCGGTTCACCCGGATCACGCTCGATCTTCTGGCGCAACCGGCGCACATGGACAGTGACCGTCGACGCCTCCCCGAAGTTCCACCCCCATACCTCGTGCAGGATCTCCGTACGGGACAGGACCCGCTCGGGGTTCTTCAGCAGGAAGGTGAACAGCTCGTACTCGCGTCCGGTGAGGACGATCTCCCGACCGTCCCGCGCGATGCTCCGCAGCGTGGGATCGATCCTGAAGGGGCCGACCTGGAACGGGGAGAGGGAGGCTGATACGCCGCGGCTGCGTCGCAGCAGCGCGACCATCCGCAGCAGGAGCTCGCGCAGGGCGAAAGGTTTGGCGATGTAGTCGTCGGCCCCGCGCTCGAGACCGCCGATCCGCGCCCCGACCGAGTCGAGTGCGGTCAGCATGATGATCGGCACCTGTGAGTTGGTCCGCACCTGGGCGCACAGCTCGTCACCACTGACCCCGGGCAGGACCCGATCCAGGATGACCAGATCGGGGACGATGTCCTGCAAGGCCCGGCTCGCGGCCGCGCCGTCCCCGAACTGGCTCACCGCGTACCCGTGCACCCGCAGGTAGTCCGCGACGACCTGCCGGACCGTGGGGTCATCCTCCACGATCATCACCCTCGCGCCCCGCCCGACGTCGTCCGGCCGCGGGGAGCCGGTCCCGGCGGGCCGGGAGACGAGCGTACGCTGCGGCGTCCGCCGCGTCCCGTCTGCTCCGTCCACGTCACGATGCTAGTCGCACGGCGGACGCCTGCACCGTCCGAGATCTTACGGTCCAGAAATATCTCCCCTCCTCAGGGTGGCGGACTCCTAGCGTCACAGGTGTCGGACGTCCCGGCGGCCCCTCCCCGGCCCGTCGACACTGCCTGCCGACCCGAAGAACCGACGACAAGGAGCTCCCCCCATGCGACTCAACCTTCCCCTCGGTGCCGCCGCCACGGTCATCGCCCTCGCCTTGGCCGGATGCGCCACGACATCCGATACCGCGCGTTCGGGCTCGACGCCTTCTACCGCCGCGGCATCGTCCATGTCCACCATGTCCACCGCCGGTCAGGCGGCCACCAGTCGTACCGGCGCCTTCCAGGGCCGCAACGGCAAGACCGTCGCGGGGACCGTGGAGATCGGCCAGGGCATGGTCGTGCTCGCGGGTTTCTCCTCCGACGAGGGCCCCGATCTGCACATCTACCTGACCAACGGCGACCAGGAGAATGACATCGCCGCGGGCAAGGAACTCGGCTCGATCGCCTTCGACAAGACGTCCCAGACGTTCTCGCTCTCCGGGCTGGACGCGGCAGGATTCAGCACGGTCGTGATCCACTGCGACAAGGCGAAGGCGGTCTTCGGCGCCGCCACGTTGAAGTGATGAGGATCAGAGAAACCGCGGCCCTCGGCACCCCGCTCGCGGTGGGGGTGGCGAGGGTCGTCCTCGGAGCACTGTGGCTGCGCGAGGGGATCGTGAAGTACCACGCCCATTTCGGTGCCGCGGACATCCTGCTCGTCGTCGGGAGCACCGAATCCAACACCCGGGTGTCCGACGCGTTCCGTACCTTCGCTGCGGTCGTGCTGGCCGGCTGGCCGGGCCTCTTCGGCTTCGCCGTCCCCCTCCTGGAGACCGGCCTGGGGGTCGCGCTGATCCTGGGCATCCTCAGCCTGCCGGCCGCGTTCGGCTCGGTGGCCACCCTGATGTTCTACTGGAGCGCCGACCAGCTCATCGCCCAGTATCCGGTGATGGTGCTGCTGTCTGTGGTGGTGCTCACCTGGCCCGTCGCCGCCGGACGATTCTCGGCGACCCCGCTCGTGGGACGGATCCTGCGACCACCACGGGACACTCAGAGCGGCTGACTGGGCCGCTCGAGTTCACCGGCCAAGGCCCGCAGCAGATCGGCGAGCTGGGCCGCGTCGCCGGTCGGCAGGACCGCCAGGATCCGCCGCTCCGCTGTGAGCAGGTCGACCAGCGCCCCGTCGACGGTCGCCAGGCCGGCCGGGGTCAGGCTGACCACGACGCCCCGCCCGTCATGTGGGTCGGGGCCGCGGCGGACCAGCCCGCGGGCGGCGAGCCGGTCGATCCGGTTGGTCATCGTGCCGGAGGTGACCATCGTCTCCTGCAGCAGCCGGCCCGGGGACAGCTGGTAGGAATCGCCCGAGCGGCGCAGGGCGGCCAGCACGTCGAACTCCCAGGAGACGATGTCGTGCAGGGCGAAGGCGGCGCTGCGCGCATGGTCCAGCTGCTTGGCGACCCTGGTGACCCGGCTCAGCACCTGCATCGGCGCGAGGTCGAGGTCGGGACGCTCGCGACTCCAGTCGGCAATGAGCCGATCAACCTCGTCCTGCATGCAGGAATCCTACCGATGCGGGTGCCCGGACGACATAGACGTCCCGCGCAGGATGGACGTCCGGCCCGGGCCGGCGATCCTGCCCGGCCGACCGATCCCGCAGTTCCGCGGCGATCCCGGCCGCCTGCGCGGCGTCCCGGGCGAGGAAGGCACAGGTCGGCCCCGAGCCGGACACCATCCGGCCGACCGCTCCGGCCTCGGTCCCGGCCGCCAGGATCACCGCCAGCTCGGGGCGCAACGCCACGGCCGGTTCGGCGAGGTCGTTGCGCAGCGCCGCCCCGAGGGCAACCGGGTCGCCTTCCACCAGAGCGGCCAGCAGGCCCTCGGGAACGGCCGGCGCCGGCACCGTCTCCGGCGGGTGGAGTTCGTCGAACCGGCGGAACACGGCCGGGGTCGACAGTCCGTCGGGGGAGGTCACCAGGACCCAGTGGAAGGTGTGGTCGACCCGGACCGGGGTGAGTCGCTCCCCCCGGCCGTGGCCGATCGCGGTGCCGCCGAGCAGGGTGAACGGCACATCGCTGCCCAGCAGGGCCGCCAGCTCCAGCAACGCCTCGGAGGGCAGACCGAGTCCCCACAGCCGGTCGCAGGCCAGCAGCGCGGCAGCCGCGTCCGCGGACCCGCCGGCCATCCCGCCGGCCACCGGGATCCCCTTGGTGATCTCGAGGTGGGCGCCGCACCGCGGGACGTACGTCTCGGCGAGCAACCGGGCAGCCCGGACGGCCAGGTTGTCCTCGGGAGCGCCGACCAGGTCGGCGCCGCGGCCGCGCACGGCGACGGTGACCACGCCGGCGGGAGCCTCGGTCGCCCGCAGCTCGTCGGCCAGGGAGACCGACTGGAAGACGGTGGCGAGGTCGTGGAACCCGTCCGGGCGACGCGGCCCCACGCAGAGCGCGAGGTTGATCTTGCCGGGCACCCGGACCCGTACGCCGTCCGGTCGCGCCTGCGTCGAGGGGGTGGCGAGCGGCTCAGCCATCCGCGGGCACCCGCTCGGCGATGGCGGCGAAGTCGGCCACGGTGAGGGTCTCCCCGCGCGAGGTCGGGTCGATCCCGGCCGCCTGCAGCGCGGCGCTCGCCGCAGCCGAGGAGCCGAACAGGCCGGCCAGGGCGGCCCGCAGCATCTTGCGGCGCTGGCCGAAGGCGGCGTCGATGACCGCGAAGACCTGTTCCCGGGTGGCGGAGGTCGGCGGGGCGGGCCGGCGGGTGATCCGCACCAGCCCGGAGTCGACGTTCGGCACCGGCCAGAAGACGGTCGGTGGCACGCTGCCCACCCGGGTGGCCTCGGCGTACCAGGCCACCTTGGCGCTGGGGATGCCGTACGTCCGCGATCCCGGCCCGGCGACCAGCCGGTCCGCGACCTCCGCCTGCACCATCACCAGCCCGCGCTCGATCGTGGGGAACAGTGCCAGCAGGTGCAGGATCACCGGGACGGAGACGTTGTACGGCAGGTTGGCGACCAGGGCGGTCGGCGCCGGCCCGGGCAGCTCGGTGACGGTGAGGGCGTCGGCGACGACGAGGGTGAACCGGTCGGCCTGCTGTGGGGCCCGTTCGGCCACCGTCCGCGGCAGCCGGCCGGCGAGCAGCTCGTCGATCTCGATCGCGGTGACCGAGCCGGCGGCCTCGAGCAGGCCGAGGGTCAGTGACCCGAGCCCCGGGCCGACCTCGACGACCCGGTCGTCGGGCCACAGCTCCGCCAGTGCGACGATCCGCCGGACGGTGTTCGCGTCGGTGACGAAGTTCTGCCCGCGCGTCTTGGTCGGCCGCAACGCCAGCTCCGCGGCGAGGGCCCGCACCGTGCTGGGATCCAGCAGCGCCGGCCCGGTGCGCGCCGGGTCCTGCGCACGCGGCGCTGTGTTCTCGTCCGGTTCACCCACGGGTGCGTACGTTATCAGCGAAGTCGGACCGGCGGATGCCATCCGACGATCGGTCCGGTCGGACCGTCACCGCGACGTCGTCCCCACGACCGTGATGGCACACCGCGGTCCCGGTGCAGAGGCCAAGCGACGATCCGCCGTCAGGAGAGGACACTGAAGCTGCTCGGCCAGCGCCACGTACGTTGCATCGTACGGACTGACGTTCGCGCGCAGCTCGTAGGCCCGGGGCATGAACGGCAACACCGGATAACGATCCGCAGGCAGTGCGACCAGATCGTCAAGGGCATCGGAGAACCGGCCGGCGGTCATCGTCCTGGCCAGCCAGCGACGTCGCAACACCGAGACGACCTCGACGTCGGCCAGGTCCGGAACGCTGAGGTCGTGGCCGCGCACAAGGTCCCGGGCGAGAACACCGTCCTCGCCGTCATCGCCGACGACGTTCGCCAGGACCGACGCGTCGACGACGATCACCGCCGATCCCGTTCGGCGGCCAGGTCTTCCAGTGCCTGTTCCAGACCGACACGACCGCCGTGCCGCGTGGCGATCCGAGCGAGCACCTCGTCCATCGTGGGACGTTCGGCGAGTCGGCTCAGTTCTCCGAGCAGGTACTGCTGGAGGGACTGTCCGTGCTCTTCGGCACGGGCCTGCAACCGTGCGTGAACACCCTCCGGGACATCACGGATCAACACGTTCGGCATGCTTACATTATGCAAGCATGCCGGCGGAAAAGGATCAGCGCAGGCCGAGCTTCGCGGTGCAGGCGGGCCAGGCGCCCCAGCCCTGGGCGGCCTGGACCTTGGTCGCGATGGCGATCTGCGTCGCCTTGCTGGCGTCGCTCGGCAGGCCGCTGCCGCCGTACGCCCGCCAGGTGGAGACGTTGAACTGCAGGCCGCCGTAGTAGCCGTTGCCGGTGTTGATCGACCAGTTGCCACCGGACTCGCACTGGGCGATCTGGTCCCACACCCCGGCCGGGGCGGAGCTGCTGGTGGTCGACTTGGTGGCGGTGGTCGACTTGGTGCTGGTCGACTTGCTGGTCGTGGTCGACTTCGCCGTGGTGGTCGCCTTCGCCGTAGCCGTGGCAGCCGGCTTCGGGGTGGGCTTCGGCTCCGGCTTGGGGGCCCGGGTGATGGTGACCTTGAGACCGTCGGTCAGCACGGTGGTGAGCCCCGGGTCGACCTTGTCGCCGTCACCGAGGGTGATCTTCTGCTCCTTGAGCAGGTCGTCGACCGTACGGGTGGTCGAGACCACCTGCAGGTTCTTGCCGTCGACGTCGATCTCGACCTTCTTGGGCGTCTCGACGCTGAACGACAGACCGTCGCGACCGATGGTGCTGGACCGGCTGGTCGAGACCAGCGCGTTGGCGTCGGTCAGCTGGAGCATCGAGAGCACCTGGTCGACCGAGGTGGCGGTGGTCCAGATGGTGCGCCCCTGGCCGTCGATGGTGACGGTCACCGGGCGGGCGTACTGGACCGAGATCTGCTCGCCCTCGGCCAGGCCGGAGTCGGCGGACGGCGCGACGACGTCGTGCTCGCCCAGGGTGATGCCCTTGGCGGACAGCGCCTGGCCGACGGTGCCGGCGTACGTGCGGAACTGGGTGGGCGTCCCGTCCAGGGACACCGTGACGGTCTTGGCGAGGGCCTCGTTGATGCCCACCGTTCCCAGCCCGAGCGTCAGCACGGTGCCGGTGGCGATGACGGCGATGGTCTTCTTCTGCACGAAGGTGTTCTCCCGCTCGGCTGTCGGGCGCTGGGCGCCCACATCTGGCAACGTCACGGAACGATAACGTCGAGACCTGCTCGTGACCAAATCGGCCGACCGCCGCGGCGCCCCCGAGGGGACCGGACCGGCTCCGTCCAGGTACCGGCGACCGTGTTCCACCATGGAGTGTCTCCCCTTGTCAGCGGGCATTGTCAGGGTCCTCGCACCAGGCCGGCCAGGGGCCGCCGAACGCGTCGTGGGTGTTCTGCACCAGAACGGCACACAGGTCGGCGACCGGGATGCCGCGCCGTTCGGCCAGGAACCGGACGGTGTGCGGCACCAGGTAACCGGCGTTGGGCCAGCCGCGTTGGGGCACGGGGGTGAGGAACGGCGCGTCGGTCTCGACCAGCAGCCGGTCCAGCGGCACCACGTCGAACGCCTCGCGCAGCGTCTCGTTGGCGGGAAAGGTCACTGTGCCCGGGAAGGAGAGCCAGGCGCCGCGGTCGAGGAAGACCCGGGCGTCGGCGGCGTCCCCGCTGAAGCAGTGCATCACCAGCCGGTCCGGCACCCCCTCGGCATCGAGGATCTCCACGATCGGGACGTGCGCACCGCGGTCGTGCACCACGACGGTGTGCCGGTGCCGGGCGGCGATCGCCAGGTGCGCAGCGAAGGCGTCGCGCTGCGCCCGGCGACCGCGCCCCTCGGAGGTGCGGTAGTAGTCCAGACCGGTCTCCCCCACGCCACGGACCACGTCGGGCCGCAGATCGCCGGCCAGCGTCTCGATCTCCCGCAGGGCCTCGTCGAGGGCCGGTCGGCCGGCCCGATCGGCCAGCCGGGCGGCGTCGTTGGGGTGGATCGCGACAGTGGCGACCACCGACGGCTCGCGAACGGCGAGCTCGACGGCCCACTGTGAACTCGCCACATCACACCCGACCTGGACCGTACGCGTGACGCCGACCGTGCCGGCGCGACGGATCAGCTCGTCCACGGCGAGGCCGGTGTACTCCATCGTCGTGTCGAGGTGCGTGTGGGAGTCGGTGACCGGCGCGGGCAGCGCCTCGGGCATCGGTGCAGGAGTGTCCTTCACGCGGGCATCCTACGGCCCCGCCATGTCGGCCTCGTGACGGCCCCCGCCTGTCGGATCAGGGCGCCAGGGTCCCGAGGGGGACGACCCCGATCCCGTCGGGCCGTCGGTAGGCCCGCGGCCCGGTGGTGATCACCACCGCATCGAGCAGACGTCCACCGAGTCGATCCGCCAACCAGTGCAGATGCCTGGTGTCCTGGTCGGACACGGTGGCTGCGAGCTTGACTTCGATGGCCACCACCCGGTCGTCGCCCCGGATGACCACGAGATCGATCTCGTGATCCCCGTTCCTGGTCCGCAGATGGCCCACCGACGCCTCAGCCGCCTGGGCCGGCACCCGGACACACAGCGTCACCAGAGATTCGAACAGATGGCCGAGCAGGCTGCCTGCCTGGGGACCGACGGGAACCCCCTCGCCATTGAGGAGCGCATCGACGGACAAGCCGAGCAGACGGGCCGCCAAGGCCGGATCAGCCAGGTGATGCTTGGGGGTCTGCCCGAGCCGAGTGAACAGGCTGCCCGACGGTGTCCACGCGGCCACCGGATCGAGCAGCCACAGCCTCGTGAGAACTTCACGGAAGGCCTCACTGGTCGAGCGCGCGGGCTTGTCGCCGTGGCCGGGAGTGGCCGCGTCAAGGATCTCCGAATATCGAGCCGTGGTGGCGGAGGCCGCGGAATACGCTCGCAGCCAGGCCAGCATCGATTCGGGTCGACGGATGGCGAGGCCCTGCTCAGGCACGTCTCGATCCACGGCGTTCTCCAGATAGGAGTCGAGCTCGAAACGGAGCGCGCGTCCCCGAGACGACCGCAACCCCGGAAACCCCGAGGCGAGGATCTCTTCGACGTAGTCAGCGAGGCGCAGTCCCGTCTCCCCTGCCAGCGGCGGCCGCCGCCCGGTCAACAGCTCAGCGAGACTGATCGCCGGATCCGCCACGCCCCGCTCGGACAGAGTCATCGGCCGCATGCGCAAACGTCCGATCCGACCGGCACCGGAGTGCGCGGTCGCACCGGGCAGCGGGGAGGCGCTGCCGGCAAGCAGGAACTGCGCGGGCGCCCGGTCCTCGTCGACCGCCCGGCGTACCACGTCCCAGACGGCCGGAACCTTCTGCCATTCGTCGATCAGGAGCGGGCGGGCACGACGCAGCAGCAGTTCGGGATCAGCAGCGAGCGACTCCCGGTTGGCAGCCGAGTCCAAGCGGAGAGTGCCGACGACGTGCTGCTCGGCGGTCGTCGTCTTGCCCACGGCCTTCGGCCCGTCGATCGCAATCGCAGGCACAGCGGAGAACAGCTCGTCAAGCTCGTCGTCCAGGACGCGTCGTACGTACCCCACGGTCGAATCCTACAACGAGCAGGTATTTCATCCTACAAGTAGCAGCACTTCCACCGGGCGAACAGCAGGATCTGAATCAGGCAACCGGCAGCACCGACCGCTACCTCTGGTCGGTCCCCAGCGCCGCCCGGTAGAGGTCGTTGCCGCCCAGGCCGGTCTCGGTGGCCACCTGTTTGGCGGCGTCCTTCAGCCGCATCCCGTGTTCGTGCAGCGTCCGCACCCGCTCGACCGCGGCGGCCTCGTCGACGACCGGCGCCGCGGCCCCCTGGACGACCACGGTGATCTCCCCGCGGGCCCCCTCGACGGCCCAGCCGGCGAGATCGGCCAGCGGCCCGCGGACCACCTCCTCGTACGTCTTGGTGAGCTCGCGGCAGACCGCCGCCGGCCGGTCCGCGCCGAGCACCGCCGCGGCGTCGGTGAGGAAGTCCGCCAGCCGGTGCGGCGCCTCGAAGAAGACCATGGTGCGGCGTTCCTCGGCCAGTTCGGCGAACCGGCGGCGGCGCTCCCCCGACTTGCGGGGCAGGAACCCCTCGAAGCAGAACCGGTCGACGGGCAGCCCGGAGACGGCCAGCGCGGTGAGCACCGCCGAGGGCCCGGGCACCGCGGTCACCCGGATGCCCGCCTCGACCGCGGCCCGGACCAGCCGGTAGCCGGGGTCGGAGACCGAGGGCATGCCCGCATCGGTCACCACGACCACCCGGCGACCCTCCTGCAGCTCCTGCAGCAGCCCGGGAGTACGGAACGCCTCGTTGCCCTCGAAGTAGGACACGACACGCCCGGTCACCTCCAGCCCCATCCGCCGGAGCAGGTCGAGGAACCGGCGGGTGTCCTCGGCCGCGATCACATCGGCCTGCGACAGCGCCGTACGAAGGGCGGGCGAGACCGACTCGATGTCCCCGATCGGGGCGCCGGCGAGCACCAGCAGCCCCTCGCCGGGCGTTGCTGCAGTGTGCACTCTGGTCTCTCCTTGCCGGTGGCTCCGTACGATGGCGACGTGAGTCTGCCACACGATCCACCGCCCGAGGCCGAGTCTGCCACCCCGTCCGCCCCCCGGCGGCGTCGTGACCGGGGCCAGGACGAGCGGACGGTGCTGGAGCGGCTCCGCCCACCGATGCCGGACGCCCGCCGGGGCTGGGCGCTGGTCGGCGTGGTGTCCCTGGTCGCCTTCCTGATCAGGCTCTGGCACCTCGGCTACCCGAACAAGCTGGTGTTCGACGAGACGTACTACGCGAAGGACGCCTGGTCGGTGCTCCACTTCGGGTACGAGCGGACCTGGGCGGACAACGCGAACGACCTGATCGTCCGCGGCGCGATCGACCAGATGGGGAGTTCCGCCGAGTTCGTCGTGCACCCGCCGCTGGGCAAGCTGCTGATCGGGCTGGGCGAGGCGATGTTCGGCATGACCTCGTTCGGCTGGCGGATCATGGCCGTCGTCTTCGGCACCCTGCTGATCGCCGCGACGATGCTGCTGGCCCGCCGGCTGTCCCGGTCCAACCTGGTCGCCGCGCTGGCCGGCATCCTGCTCACCGTGGACGGCCTGGAGTTCACCATGAGCCGGCTCGCCCTGCTCGACGTCTTCCAGGCGACCTTCCTGGTCGCCGCGGTCGCCTGTCTGGTCCGGGACCGGGACGCGATGCGGTCCCGGTTGGCGGCCCACCTGGAGGCGGCCGGGCTGGCCGACCTGGGCGGGGCGTACGGTCCGCGGCTGTGGTGGCGGCCCTGGCGACTCGCGTCGGGGGTGCTGTTCGGCTGCTCGATCGCGACGAAGTGGAACACGGTCTACGCGCTGGCCGCGTTCGGGGTGCTCACGCTGGCCTGGGACATCGGCGCCCGCCGACTGGCCGGGGCCCGGCGACCGGCGCTGCCCGGCCTGTTCCGCGACGGCCTGCCGGCCTTCCTGCAACTCGTCCCGGTCGCCCTGCTCGCCTATCTCGCGAGCTGGCTGCCGTGGCTGACCAGCACCGGCGGCTGGGACCGCCAGTGGGCGGTGGAGAACCCTGACGCCCCGCTGGCCCGGCACCTGCCGCACGCCCTTGCCTCGCTGATCGCCTTCCACCGGGAGATCTACCAGTTCCACACCGGCTCCTACATCAACCACGCGACCCACCCGTACGCCGCCGGCCCGTGGGGGTGGCTGATCCTGATGCGACCGCTCGGGCTGGACGCGGTCAACGGGATCACCCCCGGCACCGACGGCTGCCCGCCGGGTGGGGAGAACTGCCTGCGGGTGATGACCACCCTGGGCACCCCGCTGCTGTGGTGGGGGGCTGCGGCGGCGTTGGTGGCAGCGATCCTGCTGTGGATCGGTCTGCGTGACCCGCGCTTCTCGGTCCCGGTGGTGGGCGCGCTGGCGATGTGGCTGCCGTGGTTCCTCTACACCGAGCGGCCGCTGTTCTTCTTCTATGCCATCTGCATCGTGCCGTTCACGGTGACCGCGCTGGCGATGTGCCTGGGGAAGATCATCGGGCCCGCCGACGGCGGGTGGCGACGCGTCGTGGGCGCCACGATCGTCGGGGTGTACGTCGCCCTGGTGATCCTCAACTTCGCCTGGTTCTGGCCGATCTACACCGACGGCCTGCTGACCTGGTCACGGTGGTGGGCCCGGATGTGGTTCACCAGCTGGGTCTGAGCCGAGCGCCGGGTCCGCGGCCGTGGCAGGGTCTGAGCCGGGCGCCGATCACTCCCGGATGAACCGGCTGCGCACCCGGGCCGCCCCGATCCGGGCCAGGCTGCGGGCCTGCCGGCCGACCGTCCCGCGCGGATGCACCGGACTCCACGGCAGCCGGGTGCTCGCCCCGACCACATGGTCGGCGATCTGCAGCGCCCCGGCGGTCGCCGCGGCCATGTGGTCGTCCCCGAAGCCGGTGGCGACGTAGATGCCGTTGCTGCGCAGCCCCACCTCACCGACCAGCGGCAGCCCGTCGTAGCTGCGGAAACAGCCGTACTGCCAGCGGTGGGTGATCTCGAGCTCGGGCAGGTGGGAGGTCGCCCAGGTGGTCAGTTCCGCGGCCGCCGCCCGGTCGCCCCGGCCGGCGACGTGGGCGCATCCGGCGATCACCACCTGGCCGGGCCGGAAACCGGGCCGCAGCACGTACGGCCGGTCCGGATCGTCGACCACCCGGTAGGCACCGGCCAGGTCGTAGCCGTGGCCGGCGAGGGCGTGCACCGTGGTCGGCAGCAGCCGCGGCCCGACCAGGCCGAAGTCGGGGTCGGGCGCGCCGGTGGCAAGCAGCACCGCGCCGGCCCGGACGACCGCGGCGGACGCGACCCCGGTCTCGTCGTGCCCGGTGAAGTGCGCCCGGATCGGCGATCCGGGCACCAGCTTGCCCAGCCGGCTGCCCTCGTGGATCAGGCCTCCCCCGGCGACGACGGCGCGGCTGAGGGCCTCGGTGTACTGGCGGGGCTGGACGGCCAGCGCGTCGTCGATGCGGATCGACGGGCGGGTGGGGAAGGGCAGCCCGGGGGCGTCCTCGGCCTCGGGATTGATGCCGGCGGCCCGCATCGCGAACCGCTCCCGGTGCAGGAAATGTGCCTTGTGTCCGTCCTCGACGACCGCGTGGCTGGGCAACGCCCGGGCGGGCACGCCGCCGTCGGCGGCCTCCCGCCGGATGACGTCGAGGGCGCGTTCCAGTTCGGCGACGTACGTCACCACGGCGTCGGTGCCGTGGGTCTCCTCGATCTGCTGGCACGAGACGCCGTGCAGGATCGAGGCGATGCCCGGGGTGGCCGCGCTGGTGCCGGCGCCGATCCGATCGGCGTCCACGACCACCACCCGCGCCCCTGCCCGGGTCGCGGCCAGCGCCGCAGTGAGCCCGACGATGCCGGCGCCGATCACCAGCAGGTCGCAGGTGGTGTCCCCCACCGGCCCGCAGGTCCGGGAACTCGTCCCCCAGGGAGGGGTGGTCATCGGCATGTGTTCGGCGGCAGGCATGTCCTCAGACTAGCGACCCGGCCGGACCGCTCGAGCCGGTCCGGTGTGCGTCAGGCGGGCCCGGCACCCCAGGCGTTCTGTCGCTCGCGTCGCTCCGACTCGATCAGTTCGTTCTCCAGGTCCAACGCCGGGTGGGCGTTCGCCGGGTAGCTGACCGGGCGGGCCGGCACCCCGGCCACGGTGGTGAAGGCGGGGACGTCGGACAGCACGACGCTGCCGGCACCGATCTTGGCGCCCTCCCCGACCTTGATGTTGCCGAGCACCTTCGCACCGGCGCCGATCATCACCCCCCGGCCGATCTTGGGGTGACGATCCCCGCCGACCTTGCCGGTGCCGCCGAGGGTGACCTCGTGGAGCATCGAGAAGTCGTCCTCGATCACCGCGGTCTCACCGATCACGATGCTGGTCGCGTGGTCGAAGAGGATGCCCTTGCCGATCCGGGCGCCCGGGTGGATGTCGACGGCGAAGGCCTCCGACGTCCGGCTCTGCAGGTAGAGCGCCAGGGCCTGGCGGTCGTGGACCCAGTACCAGTGGGCGATCCGGTGGGCCTGCAGGGCGTGGAAGCCCTTGAAGTAGAGCAGCGGCTGGGCGTAGCCGCGGGTCGCGGGGTCTCGGGAGAGGACGGCGGCGAGGTCCTCACGGACCGCGGCCCCGATCTCGGGTTCGGCGTCGAGCGCCGCCTTGATCATGTCGAACAGGGTCAGCTCGGTGAGGGTGGTGCTGTTGAGCTTGCTGGCCAGGATGTGCGCCAGCGACGATTCCAGGTCGGAGTGCCCCAGCACGACCGAGTGCAGGAAGCTCGCCAGCGCCGGTTCCTGGGTGGCGTCCCGGGCGACGTCTTCCCGGATCCGCTGCCAGATGTGATCGGTCATCACTGGTCCTTTCGACGACCTCACGGAGCGCGACCCAGCCCTCCGGAGTAGGTGGACTTATGGATACCATCACACGAGCTGATTATCAAGGGATGTACCGTCCCTCCGGCGGCGGTCGGTCAAGCGCAGGCCCGCTCCGCCGAAGCCATACCTCGCCCGACCAGGCACGCACGCCGGACCACGTGCCTGTCTCGCTCAGGTACGCACCTCGATCACCGAGGTCTCTCCGTCGTCGGTCACCACGACGGCGGACGGGGCGAACCCGGCCTCCGCCAGGACCGTACGGGCGGTGTCCACCTGGTCGGCGGCGAGTTCCAGCAGGAACCAGCCACCGGCCACCAACCGTGCGGGCAGGTCCGGCGCCACCCGGCGCAGCGGGTCCAGTCCGTCGGTCCCGCCGTCCAGGGCCTCCCGCGGCTCCCAGTCCCGGGCGTCGTGCGGCAGGTAGGCGACCCGGCCGCTGGGGACGTACGGCAGGTTGGCCACGATCACCCGGAACCGGGTGGGCGCCAGAACCGCGGGCGAGTCGCCCCGGACGACCTGCGCCGACGGTGGCAGGTTGCCCAGGGCGCAGGCCACCGCCGCTGGGTCGCTGTCCATCGCGGTCAGGGACAGGCCGGCCACCCGGTGCGCGAGGAGGGCGCCCACCGCCCCCGTCCCGCAGCCCAGGTCCAGCACCGCATCGCCGGGGCGTACGCGTCGGCAGGCGCGGTCGACGAGGTATTCGGTGCGGTGGCGGGGGATGAAGACACCCGGGGCGACGGCGATCCGCAAGTCGCCGAACCAGGCGTACCCGACGAGCAGTTCGATCGGGACTCCGGCCGCCCGGCGAGCGACCAGGTCGGCCAGCGCGTCGGTGTCGGTCGCGGCGGCGGCAAGAGCGGCGAGTTCGTCCTCGGCGAAGACCGAGCCGGACCGGCGCAGCGTCTCGACGTGGGTGCGGGCGAGTCGGGCGGAGGGGTCGAGGGGCACCGGCATCAATCGGCCCGCTCCCCGTCGGGCCGCGGCGCTGCCCAAGCCCCGGTCGCGGAGGTCCCCGCGCCGGACATGGCGCGGCGGACCCGTCGGATCGTGGCCAGATCGGCCAGGCCGGCGACGACCAGGACCAGGCCGAGGAGGACGTGGGCGGTCAGCCATCCGGTGCCGTGCGGGATCGCCCAGCCGATCACCCGGGCGACCCCGGTGAAGTACTCATGGGCGTCGACTCCGGGGTGCTGTGGGGGGATGGTCACGAACAGGTTGGTGACCATGCCGAGCAGGAACTGCCCGATCAGGGCGAGGCACAGGATGAGATTGATCAGCAGTGCCCGGGGATCGAGCCCGGCCGCCCGCGGCCGCGGGCCGGCGGTGGTCATCGTGGTCATGGCGTCCCCCTGAGGGCCGTTCACGAGGACGGCCGGCGCCGCCCCGGATCCGTCGCGCCGGCGTCGCTCCGCCGCCGTGCACAGCCACCAGCGTGCGCGTGCCGAGCTGCAGATTCAACTCCGCAGGTCGGGCGGCACCGCCGCGTTGCGTACGGATCGCGAACGCAGCCGCCGCAGCATCCGGGCATCGCCGAAGCCCACGGTGACCGCTGCCGTCTCCACCGTTGCTCCGGCGCCGATCAGCAGCTCGGCCTGCTCCAGTCGGAGCTGCTGCTGGTAACGCAACGGGGTCATCCCGACGGCGCGGGTGAAGGCGCGACTCACCGTCCGCTCACTGGCGTCCACCCGGGCGGCGAGCCGGCTCAGCGGCAGTGGCTCGCGGAAGTGCTCGTCGAGGACGTCCTGGACGCGGTGCACCAGGTCGTCGACGTGGTCGCGGTGACGCAGCATGACGCTGTCCTGCGGATCGTTGCCGTTGCGGCGCGCATAGACGACCATCGCCCGCGCGACGCGGGAGGCGACCCGCGGTCCGAGACGGCCGGCGATCACCTGCAGCGCCAGGTCGGTGCCGCTGGCGATCCCCGCCGAGGTGTGGATCCGTCCCTCGTGGACGTAGAGGACGTCGCGCGCCACCCGGACCCGCGGGTGACGTCGGGCGAGTTCGTCCTGCAGCTCGTGGTGGGTGGTGGCCCGTCGCCCGTCCAGCAGCCCGGCCTCGGCCAGCGCGAACGCCCCTGCGCACACGCTCATCACCTCTCCGCCCCGACGGTAATGCCGGACGATGCGCTGCACGGTCTCCTCGCGGAACGGCTGACGTCGGGCGGCACCGCCGGTCCGCCACCCCGGCACCACCACCAGATCATCCTCATCGAGGTCCGGCCAACTGGTCTCCGCCCCCAGTGGCATTCCCTGCCAGGAGATGACGGTGGCGGTCTCCGCCACGTACGCCAAACGCCACGGAGTGCCGGTGACGTCGCCGACTGTGCCGAAGGCCTGCGCCGGGCCGGCAAGATCCAGCAGGTGGACGTCCGGGGCCAGCAGGAACACGACCTTCACCACGCGCCCAGCCTGCCACCGACCGGCCTCACCGACGCTCCGTGGCCCCTGCGAACGCGGTGTCGAGGGTCGCGATCCGGGCGAAACGTCCTGCGAGGGCGAACTCTGTGCGCGCGATCACCTCTTCGGTCTCCAGTCGCTCTCCCGTGTCCGGGCGCAGGATCGGGAAGGTGGCGGTCGCCTCCGTCACGAACGTCACCCGGTAGCCGAGGTCGGCGGCGAGGCGCGCGGTGGTCTCGCAGCACTGCTCGGTCTGGATGCCGGCGATCACCAGGTCGGTGGCCCCGACCCTGGTGAGGTGCTGGCCGAGATTGGTCGTGGTGAAGGCGTTGCGCGAGGTCTTCGTCACCATCGTCTCCCCCGGCGCCGCCGCGAGGCCGTCGAGGAGCCGTACGCACCCGCTGGCCGGGTCGAAGGTGGTGCCACTGCCAGGCTCGGCGTGCAGCACCCAGACCACCTCGTGGCCCGTGGCCCGGGCCGAGTCGACCAACTGGTTCACCGAGGCGACGATCGACGGATTCGACACCTCCGACCAACGGGACTGCCGACGGAAGGACTCCTGGACATCGATCACGATCAGGACTGTGCTCATACAAGAACCCTCGCTCCGGTGAACGCGGGGCATAAGGCATCATCGAGTCGACCACCGGAACGATCCGGTCGGCGTCCAGGACCTGCCTCCTAACGTGATGACTGCTTCGCCCCAACGACCGGACCGTGGCTGCCCCGACGGGCGAGCATCCGGTCGCGGAGGCTGTCGTAGATGGGTGGTGCGTTCAGCAGCGCGGCGACGAACAGGGCGCCGGCTGTGGCGATGAACATCTCGGTGATGAGCGTGGTGGTTGCGGTCATCTCGACGATGAGGACGATGCCGGTCAGCGGAGCACGCACGGTGGCGGTGAAGAAGGCGACCATGCCGACGAGGGCGAACGGGACGGGGCTGGCACCGAGCAGGGCCGCCGCGGCCGGGCCGCCGATCGCCACGAGCACGTCGTGGAACACCGCGCCCCACAGGGCACCGATGGCGAGCAGTGGGGCGAACAGTCCACCGGGCGCCCCGGTGGCATAGGACAGCGGGCCGAGCAGGAAGCGTACGGCAAGCAGCGCGAGCAGGGTCAGTAGCGCGAACGGATGGCCCGCGAGCTGGAGCTGGGTGAGACTCTCGCCGCCGCCGACCATGAGCGGGTCGAACCACAGGACGGCGCCGATGATCGCGCCGATGAGGGTGGCCCGGATCGTGGCGCGGACGTGCATCCGGTCGGTGTGGCGCAGCAGGCCCATTGTGAGGGCGTTGTAGGCGACGCCGAGCGGGGCGGTGAGCAGTCCGAACAGCAGGTAGGGCCAGAGCCCGACGAAGCCGGGCGTGGCGATCGGCGGGACGGTGAAGATGGCGCCGCCGGGCACGAGGTAGCGCGAGACTCCGACAGCGACCGACGTTGTCACCAGGGTGATCAGCACCACCCGGACGCGGAACGACCGGGTGACCTCCTCGATGGTGAACAGTGCCCCGCCGATGGGTGCGTTGAACGCGACCGCGAGCCCGGCGCCTCCGACGGTGGTGTAGAGGAGTTTGCGTTCGTAGTCGCTGAGCCGGAACCAGCGTCCGATGTCGGCACCGATCGTGGCGCCGAGGTGGACGGTGGGGCCCTCGCGGCCCATCACCATGCCGGAACCGATCGCGATCACACCGCCGAGGAAGCGGGCCGGGAGCACCGCCGGCCCGGGCAGCTCCTCCTCTTCGTGCCAGACGGCCTCGACGTCCTGGATGCCGCTGCCGGAGGCGCGCGGGGTGATGCGGGCGAAGATCCGTCCGATCAGCGCACAGGCCGCGACGAAGCTGACAGGAACGATCGCGCCGGCGGGCCCCAGGGTGTGGGCCCAGACCAACAGCTCCCCGCGCAATTCGCCGGCCCGTTCCAGGCACCATCGGAAGGCGCCACCCACCAGGCCGATACCCACTGCGGCGACGCCGGCGGCGAGGGTGAAGACGATCATCGTACGACGCGAGCCGAACGGGTCGGTCCTGGCGCCGAACTTCATGGTCGTCACGGTACGCCGCCGGCCGGGGGCCGGCCGTCCCGGTCCGGTCCGGTCTCGGGAGTCACTGAGGGATGCCCCGGCGGTGGAAGCCCCACAGCCCGAAGGCGAGGAGCAGAACGGCGATGGCTGTGATGGCGATCTGGGTGACCGTCGAGGGGTTGCCGGCGGGGAGCTGGATGCTGGTGAAGGGAAGGTGGTCGAGGATGCGTCGGGGGATCCTGAGGGCGTCGCCGACCATGGCGATGATCCAGGCGAGGGCGACGACCGTCCAGGTGAGGGTGGTTCATGTCGGTGAGGGTGGAGCCGAGCAGGATGCCCCACAGCGCCATGCCGGCGACCCAGGCGATGGCGGCGCCGAGGTCGAGGCGGATGGTGAGGCCGGACTCAGTGGTGGCGAATCCGGCGGAGCCGACCGGCCCGGGTCGAGATCGGACCAGGCCGGCACCGTAGTCGCGGCGGAGCTGGAAGCCGATCGCGAGGGTGATGCACACGATCCCCAGGGCGACGATGAGCACAAGTGGCCACCAGCGGTCATGGCCCCACGGGTCCATCCGTTCGCCCCAGCCGATGGGCGACAGCCAGGTGAGCGCGTTGCCTTTGAGGTCACCGATCGTACGGAGCAGGTAGAACACGGCCAGGATGCCGAGCGCCAGCCCGTTCGCGTCCCGGCTGGTCACGGTGAGCTGGTTGGCGAGCGCAGCCACGGCGACCCCGGTCAGGCCGACACCGCCCAGCGAGGCACCCATGATCCACGAACCCGTCCACTCCAGGCCGTACGCACCGCAGACGACGGCGGCGCCGGCGACCGCCACCACGCACAGGAGTGTCAGCCAGGCGACGGAGGCGACCAGCCCGGAGGTCGTGGCGATGGGACGGGCCAGCAGCAGTTCGGTGCGTCCGTGTTCTTCGTCGGCGCGATTGGTGCGAGTGAGGAGGAAGATCAGGCCGATCGCCAGCATGACGGCGGTGAACATCCACATCTCGGACCACACCCCGCCGCCGAGACCGGTCGAGGTGATGTGCCCGAAGATGGCTTTCATCCCGGCGCTGTTGCTCAGCACGGCACGCTCGGCCAGCGCCTCGGGTGTGTCGAACTCGCTCTTGTAGTACGCCACGACCACGGCGGTCATCCCCACCACCACGGCCGGCCAGACCAGCAGGCGTGCCCAGGTGCGGCGCAGCAGGAAGCGGAGCATCAGGCCCGTCCCGGTCAGCCGGAAGCCGGCGCTGCGGGGACGCGCGCCGGCTGCTGTCGCGCTCATCGCTGTGCCACCGTCACTGACCGGCCGGGCTGTTCGGTGTAGTGGCTGAGGAACAGCTCTTCCAGGGATGGGGGGCTGGCGGTCAGGTCGCGCGGTCGAGCTCGCCGAGGGTGGTCAGGATCGCCCCGAGTGCCTGCCGATCGGCGGTGAGCCCGAGTGCCTGCCGATCGGCGGTGAGACTGAGCCGCCCCCGATCGGCGTGGAAGTCGTGCACCCCCGCGAGCCCGGCCAAGGCAGCCGTGTCACCGTCGACGGTCGCGGCGACATGGATACGCGTCAGGTGTCGCATCCGGGCGAGGCTGCCCTGCTCGACGGTACGGCCGGCGCGGATGATGCACACCTGGTCGGCGAGCTTCTCCACCTCGGAGAAGATGTGGCTGGACAGCAGCACCGAGCGGCCCTCGTCCCTGGCCTGCCGGATGGCCTGGGTGAACCGGGCCTCCATGATCGGATCCAGCCCGGACGTCGGCTCGTCGAGGATCAGCAATTCGGCGCGGGACGCCAGCGCAGCCACGAGCGCGACCTTCTGCCGGTTGCCCTTGGAGTACGCGCGGGCCCTCGTGGACGGATCCAGCTCGAAGCGTTCGAGCATCTCCGCCCGGCGCGCCTTCTCGAGGCCGCCCGCGGCCCGCCCGAGCAGGTCGATGATCTGACCCCCGGTCAGGTTCGGCCACAATGCGACATCACCCGGCACATAGCCGAGCCGGCGATACAGCGCGACGCCCTGCCGCCACGGATCGCCACCGAGCAGCCGGACAACGCCGCTGTCCGCCCGCAACAGGCCGAGCAGGATCCGGATCGTGGTCGTCTTGCCCGCACCGTTCGGGCCGAGGAAGCCGAGCACCTGCCCGGTCGGCAACGTCAGGTCCAGACCGGCGAGGGCCCTCGTCGCTCCATAGGACTTCACCAGGCCGTGGATCTCGACCGCCAGGCCGGATGATTGTGGGACCGACATCACTTGGACACCTTTCTCGCGAGCCTCGTCGGCTGCGGACATCAGCGGGCCTGCTTCGGAGCGGTCCCGGGCAGGGCGGTCATCGTCGGGTCGCCTCGCCGACCCCGGCGATCCGTGGATCGGCGAGGAGGCTGTCGATCACCAGGTCGAGGAAGCGCTGCTGGGCTGCCACCGGGAAGCCCACCCGAGCCAGCCGGCGCACCGTGGCCCACAGCGCAACGCCGGCGAGGCCTCGTGGCAGGTCGACAGCAAGGCGAGCAATGGCGTCGGCGTGTCGATCGATGAGGAGCTGCGAAGTGGCCAGCAGGCGCTGGAGGATGTCGTCGGCCTCAGGCCCTGACGCGTCGGCAAGCGCAGCGAAACCGTTGAAGAGGTCGACGGTGTCGGCGTCGTCCTCGGCGTCCAGGTCAGCGACCAGGTCGTCCAGGGTGGGCGGCAGCACCCCGTGCACCGCGAGGAAGACCATCATCGAGCGCTCGGCCTCGACTGCCCTACGGGCGGCGTCGCTCGACACCAGCGCGGCTACCCGGTCGTAGAGACCGGCGACCCGTGCGGACAACGGGGTCAAGCGCCGACCCATCTCTGCGGACTCCAGCAGGCCGACCAGTTCCTGGCGTTGCCCGCGGAGCTGAGCGATGCGGGCGTCCATCGACAGCAACGCCTGGCGGAGTTCCTCGGCCGCGTTGTCCGGCGCCGGGGTGCCTGGTTCGGACAGCACCTCACCGATCGCCGCCAACGGCAGCCCGGACTCGGCCAACCAGCGGATCCGCAACAGCCTGGCCAAGTGGTAGAGGTCGTACTCCCGGACACCGACGCGCGCCGGTGGCGCCGGAAGCAGGCCCACATGGTGGTAGTAACGGACCGTCCGGACCGTCGTCTCGGCCAGATCGGCCAGCTCCTTGACGTGCACGGTTCCAGAGCAGCACGTGACGTTACGTCACTGTCAAGGGTCCGCTGCGTGCGAGCCCCACCCGCCGCAGCTGGTCGAGGACATGGCGGACCGCGCGACGTTCCGCCTTGTCCGGCCGCAGGATGGCCGAGACGTAGCGGGTCGCCGGCACCCCTTCGAGTTCGCGCAGCACGAGCCCGTCCCCGATCGGCGTGGTGAACCGCGGCAGGATGGCCAGGCTGTCGCTCGACGCGACCAGGGTCTCGATCAGCCGGTTGTCCCGCAGCCGCTGCCAGATCCGCAGCCGCGTCCCGGTGACGCTCTCGATCGCCAGGCGTACGGTGTCGAACGGATAACCGACCGGGACGCCGATCCAGTCGCTGTCGACGACGTCGACGGGCCGGATCCGAGTGTGTCCGGCGAGTGGGTGGCGTACGCCCATCGCGACATCGAGCGGCTCCCGGGCCAGAGTCGAGACCAGCAACCCATCGGTGCCGGCCGGCCGTTGCCCGGTCAGGCTGTGCCCGATCACGATGTCGACGTCCGCGGCCAGGTGGGCGAACTCGGCCTCGGCGACATCCTGGTCGTCCAGGGCGAGCTCGATCCCCGTACCGGCCAGGGCCTGCAGGACGGGGCCGACCAGGAAGGTAGCGGCCGACGGCAGGGCGGCGATGGACACGGTGCCGGTCAGGTCACCCCGGAAGGCGTCCCAGCTGGCCCGGACCCGCTCGAGGGCCGCCGCAACGTCGGTGCCGCCGGCAGCGAGGATCCGGCCGGCCTCGGTCAACCGGATCCCCCGGCCGTCGGGCTCGACGAGTGCCGCCCCGAGGTCGCGCTGGGCGGTCTTCAGTTGCTGGGACACCGCCGACGGCGTACGGAACGTCGCCCGGGCGACCGCCGTCACGCTGCCGTAGTGCGCCAGATCCCGCAACAGCTCCAGATGACGCAATTCCATGTAGGAAGCCTACATTTTCTCTTCATAAACTGTCAGTTGTGCTACACGGTTGGGATGGCAAGGATGACGCCATGCCCATCCGCCACAAACTGCTGGCCGTCCTCGTCGCCCTGATCTGGGGCATCAACTTCGTCGCGATCCATGCCTCGCTCAGCCAGTTCCCGCCCTTCCTGCTCGCCGCGATCCGGTTCACCCTGATCGCCGTTCCCACGATCGTCCTCGTCCCGCGTCCCCGGGTGCCGCTCAGGTGGCTGCTGGGCTACGGCCTCGGCTTCGGCACCCTGCAGTTCCTCTTCCTGTACTGGGGGATGGCCGCCGGGATGCCGGCCGGGCTCGCCTCCCTTGTGCTGCAGGCCTCCGCCCCGTTCACGGTGGTCCTCGGCGCCGCCCTGCTCCGAGAGCGGGTGGGCCGCCGGGCGGCCATCGGCACCCTGGTGGCGATGGCGGGTCTGGTGGTCGTCGGCTGGGAGCGTGCCGGCGGCGCGGCGCTGATCCCTTTCCTGCTCACCCTCGCCGGCGCCCTGGGCTGGGCGATCGGCAACATCTGCAGCCGCCGGGCCGAGGCCAGCGAGCCCCTGCACTTCACGCTGTGGATGTCGGTGGTGCCGCCGCTGCCGATGTTCGCGCTGTCGCTGGTCACCGAGGGACCGGATCGGATCGTACGCTCCCTGGCCGGCGCACTGTCGATGGACGCGATCGGGGCCCTCGCCGGCCTCGCCTACACCGTGGTCCTCGCCACCGTCGTCGGCTCGGGGATCTGGACCTGGCTGCTGGCGCGGCATCCGGCCGGGGTGGTCTCGCCGTTCTCGATGCTCGTGCCCGGCTTCGGCATCGTCGCCTCCTGGATCGTCCTCGGCGAGCGCGTCACCGCCGCCGAGTTGGTCGGCGCCGCCTTCGTGGTCGCCGGGGTGGTGTTCGGGTCGGCCCGGTCAGTCCGGCACGGCCGATGCCGTCGTGTCGGACTGACCCGGCTGCGGAACGGGCGCGTACCCGTGGATCAACTCCGAGATGGGCGCCATGGCGCGATGGAGAAGCGGAAGCATGACAGCGACGGTCGCGATCCCGGCCACCACCGCCCAGCCGATCTCCAGGTACCCGTAGTGAAGGAGACCGACGGCGGTCACGATCGCCCACACGCTCGGGACGAGGAGCAGCACAGACGTGACAACGCCTGGAACGTAGTGTCCGAACCTGATGCACAGCGGAACATGGATGAGGACGAAATGCAGGGTGATCCCCAGAAACATCGCCAGCCAGAGGCTGTACCAGCCGAGTACCGCGGAGACCACGCAGATGAGTGTGAAGAACACGAACTCGATGGCGACTCCGGTTGCGAGGGTCGGGACGGCGTCGTGTCTGATGCTGCCGAGCCCGAACGGCTTGTGTCGGGGCCAGGCCCGGTCGATCTCGGTCCGATATTTGCGGCTCCACGGCCCCGACATGATGATTTCTTCGAAATCATGGATCATGAACAGCGTCGGCTGTAACCACAGAATGAACCCAAGGCTGAGCATGCTCGCCCTTTCACTGACCAAGCGGATCATGACGGTGTCCACGCTAGCCAGCAAGGTCGTCGTGAGCGACTATGGGCACTGAATCGCGCCAGATCCGGCCACCGTGTGACGATCGCGAGGTGACGATGTCAGCGAAGAACAAGGGGAACCGCAAGGCGTGGGACTCCAAGCAACGGATCGAGGGCGCGCTGCTGCATCTCATGGCCGAGAAGCCGTTCCGCGACATCACCGTTCAGGAACTCGTGATGGTCGCCGGCGTGTCCAGGAGAACGTTCTACCGAAATTATTCCGCCAAAGAGGAAGTGATAGAGCAGCGTTTCCTCCGGGCATGGGACGCGTACCGGGAGGCCGTCGCACGGTCCACCGACCTGTCGCTGCCCGCCCTCGCCCAGCTCCTCTTCACCGCCATGGCGGCTGACGCCGAGTTCCTGTCGCTGGTTGCCCGGCAGCGGCTGGTCCACCTGTGCACCCGAGAGGTCGAGGCGCGGTTGCCGTACCTGTTCGAACAGCGGAGGGGCACCGACCCGGCCACGGAGTCGAACAACGTCGCCTATGCGCTGACCTTCTCCACCGGTGGTTTCGTGTGGGTCCTTGCACGCTGGCTGGCCGAAGGCGCCAGCAGGTCCCCGGCCGACGTGGCCGCGGCCGTACGCTACTTCGTCACGCTCGCCAGTGGGGCGATGGACCCCGCCCGCGAGGTGATAGACCAGCTGCCGGCGGTGTTACGGCGGCAGAGTGGCAGGATGACGGAGTGACAGGTCCCGATTCCCGCGCTACAACAGCGGCCCCGGACGCACGGCGTTGGCAAGCCTTCGCGGTCGTTCTGGCCGGCGGGTTCATGACATTGCTCGACGTCTCGATCGTCAATGTCGCCCTGCCTTCGATCCAGGCGGCGCTCGGCGCCACCGCCTCGCAGATCCAGTGGATCGTGGCCGGGTACTCGCTCACCTTCGGTCTGATGCTGGTGCCGGCCGGGCGATTCGGTGACATCCTGGGCCGTCGGCAGATGTTCCTGCTCGGTCTGGCGGGCTTCACGCTCAGCTCGCTGGCCTGCGGTTTTGCCCCCTCGGCGCTCGTCCTCACCGTGCTGCGGCTGATCCAGGGCGTCTTCGCCGGCATCATGAACCCGCAGATCTCGGCGTTGATCCAGGAACTGTTCCGCGGCGGCGAGCGCGCCCGCGCCTTCGGCGTGTTCGGGATGACCGTCGGCGTCTCCACGGCCATCGGCCCCCTGCTGGGCGGCATCCTGGTCACCGTGATCGGGCCGGAGCACGGGTGGCGATCGGTCTTCCTGATCAACGTGCCCATCGGTCTGGCGCTGATTCCGCTGGCAGCCCGCTTCCTGCCCAGCCGGCGGCCCGGCCCGCGGCCCTCCGGCGCGCCGGCGGCGGGTGCCGGGTCGGCCCCGGCCGGCCCGGGGGGACTCGGTCTCGACCTGCCCGGCCTGACCCTCATCGCGCTGATCGTCGTGGCGCTGATGTGGCCGTTCGTGACCGCGTCCTCGCATCCCGACGGGCTGGCGGGCGCCCCGTGGTGGCTGCTCGCGCTGGCGGCCGCCCTGGGCGGAGTCCTGGTGGTCTGGGAGCGGCGCCAGGACGGACACGGCCGGCCGGCGGTGCTGCCCGGGGCGCTGGTGCGCAACACCGGTTTCGTCCTGGGCTCCACCCTCGCCGCCGCCTACTTCGCCGGCTTCACCAGCATCTTCATCGTGATCACGCTCTTCTACCAGGACGGGCTGCATCACTCCGCCCTGATCGCCGGCCTAGCCCAGATGCCGTTCGCCCTCACCTCCGCGGTGGCGGCGCGGTGGTCCGGCAGACACGTGATGTCCCAGGGTCGGCGACTCGTCATCCGCGGGCTGGTCATCATGTCCGTGGCGCTGGCCTGCATCGTCGTCGTGGCGGAGGTCGCGCCGGTCGGCATCGTCCAGTGGGTGACCCCGGTGCTGCTGGCGGTCGCGGGCTGGGGCAGCGGGTCGGTCATCTCCCCCAACCAGACGCTGACCCTTGCCGAGATGCCCACCTCGCTGGCCGGCACCGCAGCCGGTCTCCTGCAGACCTTCCAGCGTCTGGGCGGATCCGTCGGTCTGGCCCTGCTGACCACCGTCTACTTCACTCGCGTGGCGTCCGACCGGAACGGACCGGCGACGTACGCCCACGCCCTGGCACTGTCGTTGGCGCTGACAGTGGTGATCCTGCTGATCGCCCTGGGCATCGCCATCGCCGACGCCCGGCGGCGCGGGTCCGCGTCGCCGGCCTCCTGAGACACCAGTGGGTCACCCTGCGCACCAATGCGAGATCGGCGCTGACCGTTGTCCGATGCTCGCAGATGGTCGGCTCGCGCTCACAGCTCGACGATGACCTTGCCGTGGATGTGTCGTCCGGCCTGGAGCGCGACGGCGTCGCGGATCCGCGGGCACTGCACCCACGGATCCGCGGCCGGGATCGCGAACCACCGGCCACCGGCGCATCCTGGGTGCGCCGGTGGCCCGGCCGTCACCGGTCGGCCTGCCGCTTCACGCGAACAGCGCCGCGCCGTACTTGGCCAGGATCGCCACCACGATCAGCACCAGCCACAGCACCACGACCAGCGCGTCCAACCCCATCCGCAGTCCGGAGCGGAGCGCCGCCTGCAGGCGCGGCGGGAGGAAGAGGTTGTTGTCGCGGATGTTCACATGGGTCAGTGAACTGAACACCAACGTGGTGGACAGCGTCACCAGCAGGCACCAGGGGCACAGCGCGTTGATGTGGAACATCGATTGGTAGAACAGCCAGTAGGCGAACAGGAAGCCGATCGTGTAGACGATCTGGGCGGCGAGCATGAATCCGCGCGGGAACTTCACCTTGGCCAGGCTGGCGACGGCGATGGTGATCACCACCGGTTCGGCGATCAGCCCCAGGAAGGCGTTCGGGAAACCCAGCAGATTCGCCTGCCAGGTCGTTGCGACAGTTCCGCAGCTGATCACCGCATTGATATTGCACGACAGGTTCGCCTGCGGGTTCTTCGCCAGCAGGATCGCGTCCACCGACAGGACGAAAGACGCGGTCAGGCTGACCAAAGAGGAGAACAGCATGTAGCCGAAGATCCAGCCGTCGGACTGCCGGAATCGGTGGATCCGGTCCAGGACGTCGCTCATCTGCCGGCCGCGCGGTCCACGGCGGACTTCAGTGCGCCCGCGGCGTAGAGCTGCTGACCGGCGAAATCACTGCCGTTGATCTTGACGGTGGGCGTGCTCTGGATCCCGTCGCGGGCGGCGGCCTGGTTGGACTGGTTCACGAACCCGGCGTTGGACAGCTGGCTGAATGTCGAGACCACCGCATCACTGACCCCCGCGCCGCGGGCCAGGTCGGCGATCTGGGCATCACTCAGCCCGGACGTCCCTTCCTGCGGCTGGTTGTCGTAGAGAGCGGCGTTGAACGCCATCAGGTGGTCCGGCTCGGCCTTCGCCACGGTGACCACAGCGTTCGCAGCCCGGGTGGAGTACTTCGAGCCCTGGGACGAACTGTCCAGGAAGTTCATCAGGTGGAACTCGACCTTGGCGGTGCCGTCCGTCACCAGGGCTTCCAGGTCGTCACGGTTGGTGCGCTCGAACTGGCCGCAGTACGGGCACATGAAGTCCTGGTAGATCGAGACCGTCACCGGGGCGTCCTGCTTCCCGATCACCAGCGAGTAGTTCTCGGTGGCGGCGCCACTGTTCTGCGCCTGGGGTGCGTTGTTCCTGGCGGCGTTCATGCCGGCCCAGATCGCCACACCGGCGATCAGGGCGACGACCACGGCGAGGACGCCCACGGTCGCCCAGGTGCGGACCTTCTTCTCCCGGGCATCCCGGGCCTGCTGCTGGCGGAGCTGTTCGCGGCGGTTCATGCCGTCGGAGGGTGGGCTGGAGGGATGCGTACGGTTCTTGCTCATCGTTGTGTTCGCTTTCGTCGTCGGGCGGGGCTGGTGAGGGCAGGCCCGACGAACGCTCACGATCGATGAGCGAAAGGGTGAATCGTCAGGCCGTCACCGGCACCGGTGGACCCCGACGATGTTGCGGGCGGGCCAGGACAGCGCTGCGCCGGTCGGTGAGGAATGCCTCCAGCGACGTACGCCGCGACGTACGGATCGGCAGCGCGGCGAGCCGCGTCAGGCCCAGCCGACGGGTGACCCAGGCCCGTACGGACCGCGACGCCCGCCGCGCCCACCAGCCCAGCCCCAGCGCCCACAGCAGCAGGACCGCGCCGGCGATGACGGCCGAGGCGGAGATGGCGATCGAGACGTGCCCGACCTCGGTGAAGTGCGGACCGGGGGCATAGCTCCCCTGCGGGCAGGCGGAGCTCTCGGAGAGCACCCGGAAGTGGAGGCCCAGCCAGGCGGTGCCGGCGGACTCGGTGATGCAGGCATGCACCGAGCCGGTCAGGACACTTCTCGGCACCGGAGCACCGAGCGAGAGCAGGCCGGCCAGCATCAGGGGGATGGCTCCCCCTGCGCCGTGCCACTGCGGTCGTCTCACCCTGCCTCCTGCGGTCGTGGCCCAGTGTAGGGCAGCCAGCCCGCCCGGCCGGAGCGGCCGTCAGTACCGCCTGCCGGCGCCGACGGCCCAGGCGACGTCCGCTACCAGCGGTCGCCGATGCCCGGGGCGATCAACTCTCGGTACACTTGGTCGACGGCTGCCACAGTCTCGTCGGAGAGCGGCTCGAGGCCGGCGGCCGCGGCGTTGGCCTGCGCCTGCCGGGGATCGCGAGCCCCCGGGATGACGGTGCTCACCCCCGACTGGTCGATGATCCAGCGCAGGGCGAACTGGGCCATCGTCGCCCCCGCGGGCACCAGTGGCGCCAGCCTGCGGACGGCTTCGAGTCCGGTGGCGAAATCGACGCCGGAGAAGGTCTCACCGACGTCGAACGCCTTCCCCTCCCGGTTGTAGGTACGGTGGTCGTTCGCGGCGAAGGTCGTATTCTCGTCGTACTTCCCGGAGAGCAGGCCGCTCGCCAGGGGCACCCGGGCGATGATCCCGACGTTCGCCGCCCGCGCGGCCGGGAGCACCTCCGCCAACGGGCCCAGGCGCAGCATGTTCAGGATCAGCTGGACGGTTGCGACGTTCGGGCGGGCGATCGCGGTGAGCGCCTCGGCCCGGGTCTCGACGCTGACGCCGTAGTTGGCGACACGCCCCTCCTCGACCAAGGTGTCGAGCGCGTCGAACACGGCGTCGGTGCTGTACACGGCGGTCGGAGGGCAATGCAGCTGCACGAGGTCGAGCCTGTCGACACCGAGGTTCTCCCGGGACCGGTCGGTCCAGGCACGGAGGTTGTCGAGGGTGTAGATCTCCGCGGACTGCGGCAGCCGGCGGCCGGCCTTCGTCGCAACGACCACGTCGTCGATGCCGTGACTGTGCAGGAAGGTGCCGATCGTCCGCTCGCTTCGCCCGTCGCCGTAGGCGTCAGCAGTGTCGAAGAACCGTACGCCGCTGTCATAGGCCGCGCCGAGCACGGCGAGTGCGTCGTCCTCGCGCACCTCTCCCCAATCCGCGCCGAGCTGCCACGTCCCCAGCCCGACGACCGACACGGAGCGTCCCGTCCGCCCGAGAATCCGCTGTTCCATCTGCTCTGTCTCCTCCACCCCTGACTTCCCTGCTCTGCGCCACCGAGGCTAGGACCACCCCGATTGCCGAGTCCAACAGATCGGACGGATCACATCGAGAAGCTCTGGTTCTGGGTCCCGGCCGCCGGTGGCGCAGTGAAGTGGTCGACGAGCGCAGCGGCTGCCGGGGACGGGTCGTCGCGGGTCGCCACGCAGACCGTCCAGTCGGGGACCGGCGTGCTGATCGGTGTCGCCACAAGGTCGGGCCGCTTGCGCGCGATCGATGTCGGCACGACGGCGATGGCGAGGTCCTCACCGATCAGGTCGAGGAGGGTGTGGACGTCGTTGACCTCCAGCTCGACCCGGTAGTCGAGACCCGCGGCCGCGAACGCCCGACGGGTCAGCGTCCGCGACGATGCTCCCGGCAGGAAGTCGGCGAACGTCTCCGCCGCCACCTCCTCGAGGGCGACCGAGGCGACGGAGGCGTACGCCCGGTCCGGGTGGCTGAGGACCACGAGGTCCTCCGACCCCAGTGTTCGCAACCGGATCCCCGGCGGGGGCGGGATCGTGGGCACGACGCAGGCGACGTCGAGATCACCCCGACCGACCAGGTCCAGGAGCGTCGCGGACCCATCGATGAGCAGTCGCATGCTGATCGCGGGGTGGGCGCGACGGAACGCTGCGAGGTCACGTGCGAGGTGGATGACGCCCGGGCACGCCTCCGATCCGATCGCCACCGGCCCTGCGACGAGCCCCGCGACAGCGTCGACGGCCGCGCGCGCCGCCGTCGCGGCTGCCACCGTTCGGGCGGCCTCGGGCACCAGCGCGACACCTGCCGCCGTCAGTTCGACCCGCCGGGTCGTACGGATGAACAGTGCCGTTCCCAGCTCACCCTCGAGGGCCTTGACCGACGCGGACAGCCCGGACTGCGAGATCTGCAACAACTCCGCAGCATGGGTGAAGTTCCGCTCTCCGACGACCGCGAGGAAGTGTTCCAGCTGCCGAAGTTCCATCCCAACCGCCTTCTCCGGATCCTGACGACGGCGCCGAGACTGCCCGATCCCGGGTGGCGGTGCCACCCAGAGAGGATACGGGGACCGGCGGGGCGGCAGCACCCGGACCCTCGCGGCGATCGTGCAGCATCGTGGCCGTCGCACAACAACTACGGCCCGAGTGCAGCAAGAGGCACGACGTGGACACCGTCAGCTCGTCGACCGCCACCTCCCGTGGCGGTGAGGACCACCAACGCGGCCGGGGCACCGTGCCTCGCCTGATCGATCTCCGCAGCGAAGGACAGCAGTCCCCGCGCGGCCTCGTCGATCACCTCTTGCTCCCCACTCAGCTTCACTTCGAACGCAGCCCAGCGATCCGGAGTCGCCACAATGGCATCGACCTCCTTCCGCCCATGAGCCTCGCGCCAGGAATAGATCGCCCCGCCCAAGGGCTGGGCGTACACACGGAGATCTCTCACCGCCATGGCCTCGAAATGGAAACCCGCGGTGCTCAGATCGCCCAGGAGCTGGTGTGATCCCGCACCAAGCGCCCCGAGTCCGAGCGACGGGTCGACGAAGTAGCGCACCGGAGCCTCGCGAAGCTGCGTCCGCGACCGCATGTGCGGCCGCCATGCCGGCGAGTTGTCGGTGACTTTCAGGCGGTCGAGCGCGTCGAGATAGGCGGTCACCGTCTCTCGCGCAGGCTGTCTTTCGTCGTCACCCGCGATGTCGGCTGCGATGGAGGCGGCCTTGACCGGCTGCCCGACGGAGCGGCCGAGCGAGGCGAAGGTCCTGCGAAGCCGTGCCGGTGCACGCCTGGTCGTGCCTAGGCTTGGGATGTCGACCTCGACAATCTGAGTGAGATAGTCGGCCATCCATGCCCTTGCCGATTCCTCGTCCTCGCCGAGAAGGGCGGGCCACCCGCCGATCACGATGCGCCGCAGGAGAGCAGGCACCGTCATCTCCGTACGCTTCGCACGCTGCGTTTCCCCTGCCAGAAGGGCTTCGAGTGAGACTTCGCCGGTCGAGTGCCCGGACTCGTACAGACTCATGGGCCGCATCTGCAGGACCCCGATCCTGCCTGCGCCCGAGTGCAGCTCCCTGGCGTCTGTCGGCGTGGCCGACCCGGTGAGCACGCAGAGCCCCCGCCGTCCCAGGTCGTCGACATGGCGCCGTACGTGATCCCAGATCTGCGGCGCGCGTTGCCACTCGTCGAACAGGATCGGTGTCTCCTGCTCGAACAGTTCCTCAGGATTCAGGTCGAGGAGCGCTCGCGCGTTGGCGTCCGTGTCGAAGCGGATCGCGCTCCTCGCGATCCGCGATGCGGTGGCTGTCTTGCCGCAGCCCTTGGGACCCTCGATCAGGACCGCGCCGATCGAGGACATCCGCCGTGCCAGCTCCCGGTCAGCAACGCGCGACCGATAGTCACTCATCGCCCGAATCTCTCAACTCGACAGTCTGGAATCTCTATTTTTGACACATCGAAACCTTCAGTTTTGACAGCGAGGAGCCTCTTTCCGCGCTGCGTGGCCGGATCGCACTCACGCCGGCCCAGCCACGCCTCGCCCTCCGCATGCGCGGAGCTGCAGGTACTCACCTAGGTACAGGAACTAACCCTTGGCACACCGCGAGAAATCTCGCGCCAGGACCAACCTGCCCGTAGCATCACTATACACAACTAAACTGAATTTCTGCCTGAAGTCATATTAAGTACAAGAAATAACCCTGTTACTGAAGGATCTGAGCCACAGGAGGGCTCCATGGAACACCGCGCACCACCTCAGACCACTCTGTACCTCATCAGCCCGCCCGTGCGGGAGCTCCTCACCCGCCACCGCGAGCACGGACACGTGCATGTCATGTCCGCCTATCGATCCGGGCTCGGCTCCAGCCCGCGCAAGAAGCTCAATCTGCTCTGGTATGTCGCCCCCGCGGCCGACCTGCTCACCGTTCAGGCCAGCGAGCCTCCCGTTTGGCCCGGGAAACTCGGTGAGGTCCGCAGTTCCGGCACCGTCACGTATCCGTGCGAGGGCGATCTGGTCGAGATCGTTGTCGAGCGCAGTTGCCAGAAGACCCCTCCGTCTCACACGCCCGAAGCTCTGCGCACAGAACTCGAACGACACGGCCCGGACGGACTCAAACTCGGCAAGGCCTACCGGTCACGACCCGTCATCGTTCCGGAGACGGAACGCCCCGAGTGGGCGGTGGGCCGGCTCGCAGCGATCGGGCTCGCGCCGCATCGCGAGACCGTCCGCGTCGGTCCCCTCGCATTCGCCAGCCTCGGCGCCCAGAGACGCGGCATTCCCTACGTCGAGATCCGCGCCCACGCCCGCGTGGCCGACGCCGACAAGTTCGCAGGGGTTCTCGATGCGGGCACCGGCAAGGGCCGCAACTATGGGCTCGGCCTCATCCGGGTTCGTCCCATCACCGCGTGACACCGTCCGCGACGAACAAGCCCGACACTCGACAGCCCGCCCGTATCTCCCGGGAGCGCCGCTCCCCCCTCACCGAGAGGCAGAACCATGTCACTGTTTGAACAGATCAAATCCCACGTCGCCGACGACACCGTCAGCGGCCTCGTCATCGAGGTCGAGTACCACCCGCTGAACGGACCCACGTCACCCGTTGCGCCGCCCACCTATGCCGGCGACGACCAGAATGACAAGACCCCACGCCATGCCCTCACCGAGGCTGCGTTCGTCCCCCAGGCCTCTGATGACGGCTGGCACACCGACTTCCAGCGCACCCCGGACTCAACCCCCCGACTGGCGCAGCGAGTGGTCCTCAACAGCCACGCGGCCCAGAGCGGACGCTCTGAAACCGCGACCTGGCACCAGCAGAAGCGCCTCGGCGTCCGCCTTCCAGCGATCATCGTCGACGGCAACCCGGCGGCCCGGACCGTCAAGGAACCACAGCTCGCCGAGGCGCTACGCCATACCTTCAGCACCTGGGAGCTCGCGCACCGCCAGAACGACGCATGGATCAAGTTCGCCACCGCCGGCGACAAAACCCTCGTCTGGCAACAGGAGATCGTCGGCATCGACAACGAGGCTGACCCATCCCAAGTGAAGTCGCTCATCGCGGCCGCCTCCGCCGAACGCGCCGACCTGCTCTACCGCTACTTTCCGAACTCCGCCATCTACGGCTTCTGGCTCTCCTCAGGGGTGGCGGCACGGCACCGGCTGGCACGCGCCTACTCCTCCGAAATTGTCGGATTCGGCGCTCACCCTGTGGCCAGCGGTGCGACCAAACTCGACCCTACCGGCGGCGCGCTGAACACGACCGGCGTCACCGTCGGCAGTGACGGGTCCCTGACGGTGAAGACCACCGCCACGCAGAGGACCCGCCCCTCTCTCGCCGGGTTCGGCCAAGTGCCCGCGCAATCCGCCACCCACGCCTTCGTGTGTGAACTCATCCTCGAGCAGTCGAGCCTCTCGCTGCAGGTGCTGCGCAGCCTGCACTACCCCGATCGCCGACAGGCGCTGGCCGCCACCACGGTGCTCGCACTTCTCTCGCTCGCCGGCCACGCACTGGCCACCGAGGACGGATTCCTGCGCTCCGGCTGCGCACTCGTGCCCATCGACGAGCGCTGGGGCTGGCGCCGCCGCGGCACCCGCTCCCCCGAGCCGCTGCCGGTCGCCGACGCCGACGAGATCGCCCAGGCGCTCCGCGAGGCCATCGCCGAGGCCGGGCAGGCGGGCCTGAGCTTCGCCGACCCGATCACCCTCACCTTCTCCGAGCCCGAGCTCGAGATCATCCGACAGCGCGTCGCCTCGGACGCGAACACACTCACCTCGGACAACTGAACCGTGATCACTATCCACGTCACGCTCTACCGCAACGGTTTCCACGGACTCCGAGACACCGGCGAGCCCGACTGGCCCCCCTCACCCAGACGCATCCTCGGCGCACTCCTCGCCGGCGCCCACGCCGTGGCCGACGACTCGACCCGGGACCGCGCGCTCGACGCGCTACAACGGCTGGCCGCAGCTCCCCCGCCCATCATCGACGCACCGACAGCCATACCACTCGGGCTACCCGGCACCTACGCCCCGAAGACGTGGCTCCCCGACGACAAGAGTCCCAGAATCATCGACAACTTCCTCGACCTGTCCCTGATCGGCCTGAACACCAAGTCGCGTGTACTCAAGCCTCAGGACGGCGTGGCGCTCTCCGGCGGAACGATCATGTTCCACATCGACCTCGACTGCGGCGATGCAGAACTCGCCGCGCTCGAGGCCGCAGCACGGCACGTGCCCTACTTCGGCACCTCCAAGGATCCAGCCGACCTCAGCGTCACCGACGCCGACAATCTCGATGCGCCGCCGAAGCCGCCGGTGGCGCGCTGGTACCCCGACGCCCGCATGCCCGGTCCAACCCACGGCTGGCAGTCCAACACCGTCAAGTGGTTCGAGGACAACTTCCAGCGGGCCTTCGGCCGTAACCCGGCCATCGCTGGGCTACCCCCGATTCCGCCAGCCGGCTTCGTCCGGCCACTCAGTTATGGCCGCGATGTTCCGGCTGTCCGCGCCGAGTTCCCCACTGCCCAGCTGGCCCGATCGGTGCCGAATCACCGAATACCGCCACTCATCCTGCAACTGAACACTGCGATCGCAAAAGCCGTCCCAGACTGGCGGGCCTTTCCGCTAACCGTCAGCCACGAACAGGACAAGCCGAGTGCCAACGGCGACGGCCGCTGCGTCGGGTTCGGGCTCATGCTCCTCGACGGCAGCGACTCTTCCGTCGAGGAGCAGACCAGGGCCGGCGAGCTTCTCGCCAGATATGTCGCCCAGTTGCCCGAACAACCTCACGGCCTTGTCGTCGGCCGATCAGGCGCCTTGAACCCGACGACCTGGACCGGCCCCGCCGAGACCTGGTACTCGACGACCCCGCTGCGAGCGTTCCCCGACAAGCGCGTGGTGCACTACGAACTCGCCAAGCAACTCAAAGAGCGCTATGGCGTCGAACTTCGGGATCTTGCCCTTCAGCTAACGCCGCGGATCCAGCGCAGCGGACGTTGGTCGAATGGCGATCTCGCTGACGGCCTCGCCCAATGGTGGGCCACGCTCACTGTCTCCGAGCAGATCGAGGGTCCGCTGCTGCTCGGCGCCGCCACCGATCACGGCTTCGGCACGTTTCGTCCCAGGAGTTGACCATGGCCCAGTATTTCCCCTCGTTCCCGGAGTTCTTCACCGCCATCACCGATCACGTGCCCCACGACTGGCAGATCGAACTGGCCCAGCGCGTCCAGTGCGACGGGTGGCCCGCACGCATCGAGGTGCCCACCGGGCTCGGCAAGACTGCCACCATCCCGGTGGCGGTGTACGAGCTTGCCCGGCAAGTTCACCATCGGCTGCCACGCACGGCGCCGCAAAGGATCTTCCACGTCGTCAACCGGCGCACCCTGGTCGACAGTACGTACGGGTTCATCGACGTACTCGCCCAGCGCGTCAACGACCGTGCGCACCCACACATCACCCCCGTCCGCGACGCCCTCCAGAAGCTCCTGGGTCCACGCGATGATGTGCCGATCGCCATGGGCTCCATCCACGGCGACACCCCACGCGACATGGCATGGCTGCGCGCCACCGGCTGCACCATCGTGACGCTGACACCGCACCAGTACGTTTCGCGGCTGCTGATGCGCGGCTTCGCCGTCACGCCGTCGCGCCGCCCCATCGACGCGGGACTGGTGGGCATCGACCGGCTGGTGCTGTTCGACGAGCCGCACCTGGCGGTCCCAGCCGTCCAGACCATCCTTGACGCCGAGCGCCTGCAGGCCCGCGCGATCGAGCCGCTCGGTGTCCCGCTGGGCTGCACCGTGCTGCTCGGGGCAACGCTGCCCAGTGCTCTGGTCGATGTGATGGACCGTGATTCGGTGCTCCGCCTCGACGCCGCCTCCACGCCGCCCCAGGGATCCGGACGTAACGCGGTGTCGTACGCCGATCGACTCCTGCACGCACGCCGGTGGGTACACCTGGAACGTATCAAGAGCAGCTCGGATACCGACTTCGCCAAGGCCATGGCAGCCCGTGCCGTCGCCGCAGCCGATGACGGGCACGCGGTGGTGGTGTTTGCCAATACCGTCGGACTTGCCCAGCACGTCTACCACTTGCTTCTCCGGGATGCGGCCGTGCCCCCGCAACTGATCACGTCACGGTTCCGGCCTCTGGACCGCAGAGAGCCCGACGGGCGCAAGGGGATTACCGTCACCACCCAGTGCCTGGAGGTGGGCGTCGACATCAGCTTCGACGCACTCGTCAGCGAAGCCGCTTCGTGGGATGCGCTCGTCCAGCGGCTCGGGCGGCTGAACCGGGACGCCAAGCCGACCTGGGCTGACGCGTACGTCATCGTGGCCAGGACGGGGTCGGTGCGTGCCGGCAGCAAGGCGGTCTACGGCGAGGAGACTGTGCGGGCGGCCGTGGAGTTGCTCGAGCTTGCCGAACACGAACAGCCCGACGGGATCATCGCCTCCCCCGCGGCGCTGGCAACATTGCGGCGGCGGGGCGACGCGCGGCTGCTCGACGGGGTTCCCCCGCGCGCGGCGACTCTGCACTCGGGCCTGGTACCACTGATGACACACACGCGGCCTATACCGTCACCCGATCTGCCGGTCGAGGCATTCGTGGCGGGGCCGGACCGGCTGCTCAACCGGGAGATCGACGTGGCATGGCGCGACCGGGTCGATGCCCTGGACGATGCGTCGTTCGGTGACGTGTATGCCGCCGAAACGGTGTCGGTGCCGCGTTCGGCACTCGCCCGCCTGCTGCGCGGCAATGCGGACGACCGCGACGGGACGCCGATCGCGGACGTCGCTGACATGGTGGTGGATGAGTCGGCACAGGGGTTCGTACCTGAGCCGTTCCTCGAGACGCTGCGCGTGTGGGACGGCGGCGCCGAGCGTTGGAGGGCCCCGAGGTCGCTCGACGATGTCCTGCGCGCCGACCGGGTCGTGCTGCCGAGCACGATCGGCGGCTATCAGTCCGCTCTGGGCTGGACCGGGGACAGCAGCCAGGTCGACGACCTTCACGTCGTGGCCGCGCGGATCTCGCTGGCCGCTGCCGCGGAGACGGGTCGTGGCCGCCGTCGCCAGCTACGCCTGTCACTCAGCAAGTCGGTCGTCGACCAGGTGCTTTCTCGCGGCCGGGATGGCCGGCCCCTGGCCGCCCTCACTGCCGCCCGGGCCGCTGAGACGGATGCCACAGACTCAGACCAGCCCCCAGTCATCGAACCCGCTGAGGAATCCCCTTTAGGGGAGCTGCGGGACCTGCTCGCCGACCTTGCCGAGGCCGATGCGGCCTCGCTCGACCTGGTGGTCGACGCAATCCAGCACCAATTGCCCCGAACGCTGTCCCGGACCTTCACGGCCGTGTCGCGCGAAGCCATCACTGATTCCCAGGTGCGGATCGACGCCATCCTCGGGTCCGACGCCCCCGGTGGGTCCCACGCGAGGCCCGGAGATCCGTCACCAGGGGAGCGCCGCGCCGTGCTGTGCACAATCACGCTCCCCGGACGGAGCCGCGCCGGGTCGGGCGCCGTCGTCACTCTGGCATCGCACCTGGAGCAGGTCGGTGCCTGGGCTGGGCAGGACGGCCGCGCGGCCGGGTTGGGTGAAGCCGTCGCCGCAGCGCTCGGCACCGCAGGACGCTGGCACGATGTCGGCAAGGCCTGTCCATCGTTCCAGCGGTACCTCGTCGGCTGCCCATCAGCAGAGGTGACCACGTCGCAAGTCGAGACTCCGGACGGAACGCTCCATCCGCTTCTGGCGAAACCTCTGGCAGACGTGGCGGAAGAGACCCGTTCCTCGTGGGCAACCGACCGGGAAGCCCGCACGGCGGCCGGGCTCGTGGCAGGATTCCGCCACGAGGCGGCGAGCGTCGCCGCGTTCCGCGACGGACACACCGATGCGCTGACGGAGCATCTGATCGGGTCGCACCACGGGTGGTATCGGCCCGTCATTGCTCCGTTGCCCGATATCCAACTGGTGGGTTACGCCCACGCCGACGACTTCGCGGCGCTCAACGACCGCTTTGGGCCGTGGGGCGTGGCCTACCTGGAGGCGACCTTGCGGTTGGCGGATTGGCGCGCGTCGGCGTATCCAGACGGCGTCGGACCCGAGCCGCCAACTCACCGGGCATCGCCGACTGTCGAGCCAACGCGGTGGGACGAGCTGCTCGATCATCGGCGGGGCTCGGCTTCGGTCGCGGGCGCGAAGGCCCACCCGCTGGACGGGTTGGTCACCCATCCGCTGACAGGCTGGTTCGCGTCGGTCGGGCTGCTAGCGGCCGCCGTCGACGCCGGCGATGATGCCGCGACGCTGCACTGGGAGTCGTCGGACGCAGCGCTGCCGGCTCCTGACTTGGCGCCACAGATTCCCGTGTTGACAACACGGCTGTCGTTGCGCGGGATTGTGTCTTGGGCGTTCGACAGGAGGGTCTGGGCGGAGGCGGACGCACTCGTCGCCGACCTGTTGGGGGCAGAAGACATGAACCTGCGAAGAAAGAACCAGAAACTGGCCCCCGCAGCCAGCTTGCGAGGAGTGCTACTGCGCTCGGAAACGGCCCTCTCGCGGCGGCCGCTTCTGGGGCTACTCGGCGATGCAGCCAAGGCCGACCCGCGCGGACAAGTGGAACTGCCCATCGTGGCGTTCGCGAACAACTCGTCGTACCCGAGCGTGGCTCTGAGTTTCCTGGAACGAGCGACGGCGATCGACGACTGCCTGGCAGCGCTGGACAACATGAACCTGGGATACACGACGACGGCCTGCGACGGCGGCCTGGACCGGCCACGGGCCGCTGCCCCTCTGGTGAATGGCCTGGGCGCGCCGGGCAGCGAGCGCAGCGTCCGGACAGCGCTCGCACCGCTGGCGCTGTACGGGATGGGCCGGCTCGGCAACACGGGCGCCGCAGCGTTGGGCGTGGTCCGGTCGGCCGGTCGGCCTTCGTTGCAGTTGCCGGTCCCCACTGAGCCAGCGACGCTGGCGGCCCTGAAGTCGATGACGATCAGCATCCGCTCGCCAAGATTCTGGTCGTGGTCGGCAATCGGCACTGAGTGGATGTACTCGGCGTCGCGGGAATACCTGTCTGATCGGAAGGACGTGGACATCATCTGGTCGGGCGGAGTCGTCCCGCGCGGCAAAGTGAAACCGAATGGAAACGGGCGTGCAGCACGGCAAGAGGCCTAGTCACCAAGTGTCAGCCCTGCGCACGCAGGGGTACGCCGGCCTGGCCGCACAGGGCCCGGACACGCTACACGTCAGCCCTGCGCACGCAGGGGTACGCCCGCGGCTACCTGACGCGCCGCATCGAAGACATCGTCAGCCCTGCGCACGCAGGGGTACGCCCTGCCCCCGGGGCCTCCGGGTCAACCGTACAACGTCAGCCCTGCGCACGCAGGGGTACGCCTCAGCCACACCGGAAAGCCAAGATTGAGGACAGGTCAGCCCTGCGCACGCAGGGGTACGCCTTGCGCCAGACTCGTGGGCTAACGCCTCTGTGAGTCAGCCCTGCGCACGCAGGGGTACGCCCAGGGCCCTCAACCCAGCCGGAGCCAAGACGACGTCAGCCCTGCGCACGCAGGGGTACGCCTGGAGGCGATGCGGCGGCGGCTGATCCCACGCGGTCAGCCCTGCGCACGCAGGGGTACGCCCCGCTCACAGACCTGGTCGAGGGTGAGGCCGCAGTCAGCCCTGCGCACGCAGGGGTACGCCCCTTCGACCCCATCCCGATCAGCGCCTCACCGAGTCAGCCCTGCGCACGCAGGGGTACGCCCGTCGGGGCGACGAGACCGAAGCCGGCCCCGGCGTCAGCCCTGCGCACGCAGGGGTACGCCCGCCCCGACCAGTGCGGCGATCGCAATCACGACGTCAGCCCTGCGCACGCAGGGGTACGCCGGCGATGCGTCGGGCACGGCCAGTCGCCGCCGTGTCAGCCCTGCGCACGCAGGGGTACGCCTATATGACGTCGGCGCGAGGCCGCACCACAACCGTCAGCCCTGCGCACGCAGGGGTACGCCGGAGCTGGGCAATCTCGCGGAGCGCTGGCCCGTGTCAGCCCTGCGCACGCAGGGGTACGCCCAGATGGTCGGCGACGGAATGCGCCATCACCGCGTCAGCCCTGCGCACGCAGGGGTACGCCTACACATCTCACAGTGCCGGGGCTCCAACACTTGTCAGCCCTGCGCACGCAGGGGTACGCCGGGAAGAGCCAGCGGGTCGGGCGTGACCTCCCGGTCAGCCCTGCGCACGCAGGGGTACGCCTATCAACCTCCACCTCGGCGAGGCCCGTGACTGGTCAGCCCTGCGCACGCAGGGGTACGCCCGACTGGATCTGACGCTGTCAGCTATGTTGCGGGTCAGCCCTGCGCACGCAGGGGTACGCCCTCCCGCCGGACCGCGATCGTGGCCGCATTCTGGTCAGCCCTGCGCACGCAGGGGTACGCCTTTGGACAATGGGGAATCTGAGACGTATCGTCAGTCAGCCCTGCGCACGCAGGGGTACGCCTATTTCTCCAGGCCAGCCTTGAGTTCCGGCACAGTCAGCCCTGCGCACGCAGGGGTACGCCTTGTTCATTGCAGTATCCCCTCGTGTAGTTGCGGTCAGCCCTGCGCACGCAGGGGTACGCCGGTCCGCCATTGACTGAGATGACTGCTTGGGTCGTCAGCCCTGCGCACGCAGGGGTACGCCTCCCCGGTTCGTCGGGATTTCCGGCCCGCAGCGGTCAGCCCTGCGCACGCAGGGGTACGCCGGTCCGCGAGTACATCCGCAAGGCGACCGCCGCGTCAGCCCTGCGCACGCAGGGGTACGCCGGGCCCCTCGCCCGGCTCGGGTCAGGCGACCATGTCAGCCCTGCGCACGCAGGGGTACGCCCCCAGGTGGACATGCACTGGCCGACCGGGAAGAGTCAGCCCTGCGCACGCAGGGGTACGCCTGTCCCCGCCGCGGTGCAGGCCCAAGCACAGGCGTCAGCCCTGCGCACGCAGGGGTACGCCGATCGTGGCCGACGGCCGACCATCGGCTCGGATGTCAGCCCTGCGCACGCAGGGGTACGCCGACCGCATAGCTGGTGACATTCGCCCGCCACGCGTCAGCCCTGCGCACGCAGGGGTACGCCCTCGTGGCCTGCCTCGAGGACCATCGACCGCATGTCAGCCCTGCGCACGCAGGGATACGCCGGTCACGGTGGTGCCCGGGCCAGTGATCTGCTGGTCAGCCCTGCGCACGCAGGGGTACGCCGGACCACAACCTCGACGTGCGCGTCCTGGTCGAGTCAGCCCTGCGCACGCAGGGGTACGCCGTCGCCGATGAACGCCGCGAACGTCAGCGTCACGTCAGCCCTGCGCACGCAGGGGTACGCCCAGGCTGGGATCCATCACGGGGACTGGAATCGAGTCAGCCCTGCGCACGCAGGGGTACGCCGCCGAGACGGTCGTACGTCACCGTGCTGTCTGGGTCAGCCCTGCGCACGCAGGGGTACGCCCGTGATCCGTAGCCGGGCCCGGTCCTCCAGCGTGTCAGCCCTGCGCACGCAGGGGTACGCCCACTGCCGAGCCCACTGGTCGAACGACCAATCAGTCAGCCCTGCGCACGCAGGGGTACGCCCGGTAATTCAGCAGCTTGCATGCGCCAGGGGCGGTCAGCCCTGCGCACGCAGGGGTACGCCGACGTACGCCGGCAGAACGAAGTCGGTCAGGAAGTCAGCCCTGCGCACGCAGGGGTACGCCCGTCCAGGCCGAACGGTCAGCCAAGTCCTACATGTCAGCCCTGCGCACGCAGGGGTACGCCCGGCCGCGCAGCACGAACTGTGATCCAAACCCAGTCAGCCCTGCGCACGCAGGGGTACGCCCCAGTTGCGCCGCGGACCGGCGTACGGCTGCCGGTCAGCCCTGCGCACGCAGGGGTACGCCCGAACCCTACTTCGGATGCTTCCGGGTCCTACCGTCAGCCCTGCGCACGCAGGGGTACGCCCTAAGGCGCTGATGCCCGGGTCGCAACGGCCCAGTCAGCCCTGCGCACGCAGGGGTACGCCCGAAGGTCAGGCCAGGGACCAGGTAGAAGTGGTGTCAGCCCTGCGCACGCAGGGGTACGCCCAAGTGGGGTCAGATCGAATGCGACGAGTGCGGGTCAGCCCTGCGCACGCAGGGGTACGCCTATCCCGTGGCCAGACCATACGCTCGAATGGTGGTCAGCCCTGCGCACGCAGGGGTACGCCGTACGCCTGCGCGGCGGCTACCTCAGGCTTGCGGTCAGCCCTGCGCACGCAGGGGTACGCCTATCCCGTGGCCAGACCATACGCTCGAATGGTGGTCAGCCCTGCGCACGCAGGGGTACGCCCGTCACCCACAGTCGCCCCGTCGGCAGCTGGTCGTCAGCCCTGCGCACGCAGGGGTACGCCCCGCTGATCGCGGTGGTCGGATCCCCGACCCGCGTCAGCCCTGCGCACGCAGGGGTACGCCCCGTCACGTGACTGCCGTCACATCTCACACCCAGTCAGCCCTGCGCACGCAGGGGTACGCCTTCAAGGATTATCCCTCCGGGATTCATTCGTGCGTCAGCCCTGCGCACGCAGGGGTACGCCCGTCGACGAGACCACCAGCCAGGACCTGGCTGGGTCAGCCCTGCGCACGCAGGGGTACGCCGCCGGTCAACGCCGGGATGCACTGGGGAACGGTGTCAGCCCTGCGCACGCAGGGGTACGCCTGTCGACATTGTTGGACGCCTTAGCCGCAGCCAGTCAGCCCTGCGCACGCAGGGGTACGCCCCCCTCCAGCCCCGACGATCCGGCCAGACTCAAGTCAGCCCTGCGCACGCAGGGGTACGCCGCTGAAAGAACAGGATCCCCATTATGATTTGAGGTCAGCCCTGCGCACGCAGGGGTACGCCCGATTTTTCCGCTCTGACTAGGGGATATATATCGTCAGCCCTGCGCACGCAGGGGTACGCCCCGGCTCCCCCGGGGCGACCCGAACTCACCCCGGTCAGCCCTGCGCACGCAGGGGTACGCCGCTCTCTGCGTACGTCCCGCTACCCACAGGCAGGTCAGCCCTGCGCACGCAGGGGTACGCCCGGCGAAGGACATGGGGTGTTGCCTTTCAGTGGGTCAGCCCTGCGCACGCAGGGGTACGCCGCCGATCAAAACCGCTGATCATGGCATCGACGCGTCAGCCCTGCGCACGCAGGGGTACGCCCGAGTTTGCGTCGACGGCGGTGTCGCCGTTGAGGTCGACGGCGGTGTCGCCGTTGAGTCAGCCCTGCGCACGCAGGGGTACGCCGGGGCGCATGCCCCGCACACCGGACTGGGTGCAGTCAGCCCTGCGCACGCAGGGGTACGCCGCGGGGTGCGGGTAAGACCTATGCCTGCCGGGTGTCAGCCCTGCGCACGCAGGGGTACGCCGAACCACGTGCCGTCTGTGCCGTCCCCGACTTCGTCAGCCCTGCGCACGCAGGGGTACGCCCGCGGTGACCTCGGTGACCATCCACTCGGTGTCGTCAGCCCTGCGCACGCAGGGGTACGCCGCACTCGACCGCCCACGTCTCCGCGATCGACGCGTCAGCCCTGCGCACGCAGGGGTACGCCGTTCGGCAAGGACACCGTCGGCGGGATCCGCATGTCAGCCCTGCGCACGCAGGGGTACGCCGTCATCAGCACGGAGCACCACAGGGGAGTAGGGGTCAGCCCTGCGCACGCAGGGGTACGCCTCGGACGAACGCGGCTGATGTCATATCAACATCGTCAGCCCTGCGCACGCAGGGGTACGCCCGGCCAGGCGGCCGATCAGATCCTCGAGCTGGTGTCAGCCCTGCGCACGCAGGGGTACGCCCATTGTCAACGGCGCGTTCGCTGGGATCATGGCGTCAGCCCTGCGCACGCAGGGGTACGCCCCGGCGGGCGGTCGAGATCCTGGCGATGTTATGGTCAGCCCTGCGCACGCAGGGGTACGCCCAACGGCGCTGGATGGGCTCAGCGCGTCGTGGAGTCAGCCCTGCGCACGCAGGGGTACGCCGCGGCGGCACTTCGGGGGTGGATGCGGGCATGGGTCAGCCCTGCGCACGCAGGGGTACGCCTGCATCGATCTCGGCAGGGTCATAGCGGTAGACGTCAGCCCTGCGCACGCAGGGGTACGCCGGCACCGTCTGGGCCCACCGGCCCCTCGACGGCGTCAGCCCTGCGCACGCAGGGGTACGCCGGCACCGTCTGGGCCCACCGGCCCCTCGACGGCGTCAGCCCTGCGCACGCAGGGGTACGCCCGATAGTCGGCGCGCGCCCATAAGAGTTGTCGTGTCAGCCCTGCGCACGCAGGGGTACGCCCGTCGCCGCGATCGCCGCCCTCTGCCTCATCCTGTCAGCCCTGCGCACGCAGGGGTACGCCCCCCGGCGCGTCGCGGCCTGCCCGCCGGGGCATGTCAGCCCTGCGCACGCAGGGGTACGCCCGTCTGCCCCGACTGCAACTACCGCCACCCGTGGTCAGCCCTGGAGTGTTTCCGGTAAAGTAGACAGAGTTTAGATGGCGAGTTCGTAGAGGTGTCTATATCCTAGTTCGAATTCTTCTGGTGTCAAGTATTCGAGTGCGGAGTGGCGGCGTGTGCGGTTGTAGTACTCCTCGATCCAGCTGAATGTTGCTTTCTTCAACGACTGCAGGTCCGGCCAGGGGCGAGTGTGGATCAGTTCCTTCTTGTAGCTGGCAAAGAACGACTCGGATACGGCGTTGTCGTAGCAGATCCCGGTCCGACCCAGGGAACGGCGAATCTTGTGCTTCTTGCAGTAGGCGGTGAAATCCTGCGAGGTGTATTGCGTTCCACGATCGCTGTGAAATATCACGCGTCGAGGTGGCCTGCGGTGCTTGACTGCCATATTCAGCGCATCGGTGACCAGAGACGTTCGCATGTGGGTATCGAGCGCCCAGCCAACAACCTTGCGTGAGTGCAGGTCGATCACGGTCGCCAGGTAGGCCCAGCCGTTCCAAGTCTTGATGTAGGTGATATCACCACACCATTTCTGGTTCGGTTTCTTGGCGCTGAAGTCGCGGGCGATCAGGTCGGGCGCCGGCACGGGCCGGTCTCCGGGCTCGGTGGTGCGCTTCCAGACCCTGGGGTGGCGTCCCTGCAGACCGAGGGCACGCATGAGGCGCCACACGCGCCTGCGACCGACGTAGTAACCAGCGGCGGCGAGTTCGGCATGGATCCGGCGCACGCCCGGGTTACCGGCCAGCGCGTCGAAGTAGCCCTTGATCAGCCGGGACAACTTCGCGTCGGCGTGCTCGCGTTCCGACGGCGATATTGAGCGCCATTTGTAGTAGCCCGATCTGGATACGCCGAGTTGATCGCACATGAACGTGACGGGGTAGGCGCTCGAGTCGGCCCAGTCCGCGATCGCGGCGAAGATCACCGCTGGTCTTTCGCGAACCAGGAAGCTACTTTTTTTGCGAACTCCGCCTCCATCCGCAGCCGCTTGTTCTCCTCGCGAAGGCGCTCGAGCTCGGCTCGTTCGTCGCCGTTCAGTTCACGGTCAGGCTGCTTTCCCTCGTCGCGTGCCTTCTTCACCCATTTCCCCAAGGTCATCTCGTGGACGCCGATACTGCGAGCAACATCAGCGTTCATTCTGCCATCATTGATGACCAAGGATACCGCGTTCGCTTTGTACTCATCGGTGAAGCGTCGCCGGGTCGATCCCATGATGTGGTTCCCTTTCGTTCAGGAACCCGCAGATAAACTCCCTGTGTCCACCAATCCGGAAACGGTCCACCCTGCGCACGCAGGGGTACGCCCGGCGATCTCAGCGCGTGCAGCGGCCGTCTCGGGTCAGCCCTGCGCACGCAGGGGTACGCCGGCGGCGACAGCGGCGGTGGCTCGACGCAGGTAGTCAGCCCTGCGCACGCAGGGGTACGCCCCATTCATCTGTAGAAACATCCAATCCGATAACGTCAGCCCTGCGCACGCAGGGGTACGCCCGGTTGCCGAGACCCGGTCCCAGTGGATCGACCGTCAGCCCTGCGCACGCAGGGGTACGCCCGGTTTCCCAAGCTGTTCTGCGAATCTTCCAGCGTCAGCCCTGCGCACGCAGGGGTACGCCGAAGGCGCACGACGGCGCGGCGAACGGCTGGCAGTCAGCCCTGCGCACGCAGGGGTACGCCGTCCGGGGTCGAGCACACCAACCCGGGCGGTGAGTCAGCCCTGCGCACGCAGGGGTACGCCGCCGGACGACAGCTGGCGGCTGGTGATCACGACGTCAGCCCTGCGCACGCAGGGGTACGCCGTCGGATGGCGAGACCCCTGCCATGGTGTCAGAGTCAGCCCTGCGCACGCAGGGGTACGCCGATCGGACGCCGGAGCACCCCGGCAGGTCGTGGGTCAGCCCTGCGCACGCAGGGGTACGCCGGCGATCCAGGCGATGCTCGGACACAAGTCAGCGTCAGCCCTGCGCACGCAGGGGTACGCCTGGAATCGTCGGCGTCTTCAACACCGTTGTGGGGTCAGCCCTGCGCACGCAGGGGTACGCCTCGTCAGCTGGGTTCCTCGCTGGTGCGTACTCCGTCAGCCCTGCGCACGCAGGGGTACGCCTTTCCCCGACCTCTCCGCGTACGACCGCTGGGCTGCCCTGCTACGGAGCGGAACTCGCGTCCAGGCATCGGCACATGAGGGTGACCGGGTAGGCGCCTTCTTCGTGGTGGATGTAGGCGTACCGGACGTCTACCGCGACTCCTTCGCGAAGAAGGCGGTGTGCACAAAGAGCGGTATAGCAACTTGTACAAGTATCTTGTTAAACTTGCTTGCTGAACCTCTCCGTCGAGGACGCCATAGCACCTCACACCCGTCAAGGTTGCCAGAGCCGGTCGACTTCGGTGCCGTCGCGGGTCCGCCAGTGTCCTGCCGAGGCAACACCCTCGGCCCAGGTGGCTTGCGTGACCACTTCCCCGACGACGAACGTCTCCAGGAGGTGACCAAATTGCGTGAGTACCGAAGGGACCTTACGTTCGAGTCTGTCCGACGTCAGCCGCAGCAGCCTGGCTGCAACGCCGGAGTCGATCAGATGCACCTTCGGTCTGGCCGTCGTCTCCGGGAGAGCTCCTGAACGTCGCGCTCCAGGGTGAGCCGAACCCAGTCGTCGATCCACCGTGAGCGCGCCGCGGTGCTCCGCTCGGCCAGGCCGAGAGGAAGCCCGCCACGGACAGCGGGCTGGACGTAATCCTGCCGAGTCGTCGTCGAGGCCGGTGCCGCGATCGTCCCCTCGGGTTCATTCAAGAGGCCCGTGAGGAGATCACCGCCCGAGTGCCCGATCTCGACCTGTGACAGGGGAAGCATCGGCAGTCGCTGCAGTCGGCCGGCCAATGCTTGAGCCGCACGGGGCAGTGACTCGTGATGCGCCGATCCCGTCAACACGAACTGCCCGGGTCGGCTCGACCGATTCAGCCTGGCTTTGATGGCATCAAGCACAACGGGCACGTGTGGGGGAGGGTCTCCGCCTGGACCGTCAGGGCGCAGGATTCGGGCGCAGGGTCACTGTCGTGGTCTTCGATTGCCTGTCCCGGATGAACTCGACGTCGACCTGATCTCCGCCGGAGGCGGTCACTGCCACCTGTATGACCGTCGTGTCCGTCGGGGCGGAGTGTCCGCCCAGCTTCGTGATGAGGTCACCCGCCTGCAACCCCGCGAGGGCGGCTGATCCGCCGGGGACGGTCCCGGTGACAACGACGCCCGAGGGTACGCCGAGCTGTCGGGCGGCCGTGGCCGACAGGGTCGTGGTCGTCATGCCGAACGACGGGTGGTCGACCCGCCCGTTCGCGACGAGTTCGCCGGTGATGGTTCGTACGGTGTCGGCCGGCACCGCGAAGCCGATGCCGACGCTGCCGCCACCGCCGCTCCCCTGCGAGTCCGGTACGGTCGAGATGGCTGTGTTGATCCCGACGAGGCGCCCGCGGCAGTCCACCAGGGCACCTCCGGAGTTGCCCGGGTTGATTGAAGCGTCGGTCTGCACCATCCCCGTAATGATCGTCGCGCCGCCGTCGCCGGTCGGCAGGGTGACGGAGCGTCCCAGCGCGCTGATGATGCCTGCGGTGACGGTATTGCTCAGGCCGAGTGGGGCACCGAGGGCGACGACGGGCTGCCCGATCGCGACATCCTCGGATCGGGAGAACGCGATCGGGGGCAAGGAGGCGTCCCGGTGGACGCGCAGCACGGCCAGGTCGGTCTGCGGATCACGTCCGACGAGTTCGGCATCGAGGAGTTCGCCGTCGGTGAGCATGATCTGGATCTTTCCCTGCGGCAGCGCTGGCGTCAGGACGTGGTCGTTCGTGACGATGAGACCGTGGGCATCGAGCACTGCGCCGCTGCCGTTCCCACTGCCCTGCGCGCCCGATGCGTACACCGTCACGATGGACGGCAACGTTCCGGAGGCGACCTGCACCGCGTTGCACCTCCCGCCGCCCGCAGACGACGAGATGCCTGCCCCGACGAGCCCGCCCACGACGCCGATGACGGCCACACCGACCGCTGCCGCGGCGGCCAGGAGTGCGGGGCGCCGCCACCACGCGGCGGGGGACCGCGTCGACGCGGGTGCCGGTTCATCCTCCGACGGGGTCACGGCGTCCGAATCCTTCATGGCGTTGTCGCTCCTTCGTCGCATAACGGACGTAGCGCGATGTGTTCGGCCGAACACGGTCGCTGGCCCCATCCTCTCGTGCCGAGGGGCGCACGACCCACGTGAGCTACGACGTCGTCAACGAATGCGCTGTCGCGCGGAGATCACGGAGGCGCAGTTGAATGACCCCACCCAGTCCTGTCAGACCTCTCTGACAGGATGCAGCCATGATCGAGAAGCCTCCCGGACTCGTCGACCCACCCGAGGGCTACGCCGAATGGCTCGCCGGCCTAAAGGGGCGCGTCTACGCCGCCCAGCAACGCGCAGCGCTCGCGGTCAACACGGAGATGCTTCGGCTCTACTGGCAGATCGGGCACGACATCCTCGATCGTCAGGAGCAGCAGGGCTGGGGCCGGAAGATCACCGAACGCCTCTCGCACGACCTGCGGACCGCGTTCCCCGCCATGAAGGGCTTCTCCCGGACGAACCTCGACTACATGCGGGCGTTCGCCGAAGCCTGGCCCGAGGAAGCAATTTCCCAACAGGCTGTTGGGAAATTGCCGTGGGGCCACAATCTCGTCCTGCTCAGCAAGCTAAAGGCCACTGAAGAACGCTTCGCCTACGCCGCGGCCGCCGCCCGGTACGGCTGGTCACGCAACGTCCTGACGATCCAGATCGAACGTCGCACCATCGAGCGTCAAGGTCAAGCCGTGACGAACTTCGACCTCACCATCCCAGCGCCAGACTCCGAGCTTGCCCATGAGTCGTTGAAGGACCCGTACCGACTGGACTTTCTCGGCCTTGGTGAAGAAGCCGAGGAGCGCGCGATCGAGGACGCGCTCGTCGATCATGTCACTGAATTCCTCCTCGAACTCGGGGCCGGGTTCGCGTTCATGGGCCGCCAAATGCACCTGGAGGTCGGCGGCGAAGACTTCTGGATCGATCTGCTCTTCTACCAGGCGAAGCTCCACCGCTACGTGGTCATCGAGCTGAAGGCCGAGAAGTTCAAGCCGGGGCATCTGGGCCAGCTCGGCTTCTACATGACCGCCGTCGACCACCAGCTCCGCGACCCGGCTACCGATGGCAAGACCATTGGTCTGCTGCTGTGCAAGAGCAAGAATCAGGTCGTCGCCGAGTATGCGCTGGAAGACAACACCAAGCCACTCGGCATCGCCGAATACCAGCTCGTCGAATCCCTACCTGAGCCCTTGCACACCGCCCTGCCCACGGTCGAGCAGATCGAACGCGAACTCAGCGGCGAGCACTAAGCGCTGCGTCGGCGTGCTCCTGCCGTTCGCGCCGCTCCCCTCCAACCGATCTAGGAAGGCCAGTCGACACACCCGGGGGCACCCGCACGAGGCGCGGCGACTACCTGGACGCCAGAAGCCCGTCCGACGACCGCGGCACCTGGGCATCCTCGTGGGGCGTAGCGATCTCAGACCAGATGTCGTCGAGGGAGAGCCCGAGCGCGGTGGCGATCGCTGCCACCGCGGGGAATGACGGCGTTGCCACCCGGCCCGACTCGATCTTTCGCAGGGTCTCGGGCGAGACGCCGGCATCCAGGGCCACGTCAAGCATGGAACGACCTCCCCTGGCGCGGCGCAGCAGCGCGCCCAAGCGTTCGCCGCGCAGAGCTTCCTCGGGGGTGAGTGGGAGTCTGACCATGGCACCAATAACTATCCCGGTATAAGACTACCGGGGTAGTTATTGGTCCTCGGAGGGTCCGCACACACGATCGAGATTCTGAGCCACAGCAAGCTCACCCGGGCGAGGGTTACCGGGCGCCTCGTCGGTGACATCCTGCACACCCTCAAGGCGCGCTGCCGGGTCGGCACGAACCTGCTCGAGCTAGATCGGTGGACCGGGGCGATGATCCGCGACGCAGGGGCACTCTCCTGCTACGTCGACTACGCCCCTTCGTTCGACCGCGGCCCGTTCGGGCACTACATCTGCACGTCCGTGAACGATACCGTCCTGCACGGCATGCCCTCCGACTATCGGCTTGCCGACGGTGACCTCCTGAGGCTGGATCTCGCGGTCGTCAAGGACGGCATCGCGGCGGAGGCTGCGATCAGCTTCATCGCCGGGGACACGCGCACCCCGCAGGACCTGGCGATGATCGCCGCCACCGAGCAGGCACTGGCTGCTGCGATCACCATTGCCGGTCCGGGGGCGCGGCTCGGCGACCTGCCGCACGCGATCGAAGAAGTCCTCTTCGGTGCGGGGTACCTCATCAACACCGAGTTCGGCGGCCACGGAATCGGCGCACACCGAACACACCATCGCGATCACCGACACCGGGACGGAGATCCTCACGCTCCCGAGTGCAAGCTGAGGGCTCGCGCGATGCAGTCGACGCCCGCCAGGCGCAACCACACCGTCACATAGCGAACACGATCGGGGCCCGAAATCCTTGCTGACGGGTTGTCAACAAGGATTTCGGGGCCCTGTGCTTGGAGTGGAGCATAGGGGATTCGAACCCCTGACCTTCTCATTGCGAACGAGACGCGCTACCAACTGCGCCAATGCCCCTTGCCGTGCCGGGCACCGAAGTGCCCCGACAGGAGTTGAACTCTAGCATCCCCGCGGCGACTCCCCAAACCGGCGGATCACTCGCCGACGGCGCGCAGCTTGGGCCGCCGGGAGGCCTGATCGGCGCCCCGCTGCGGCCTTGCGCCGGCGCCTCGGACACCCGCATCCTCCCGGGCCGGGCTCTGCCCGTCGGCGGTCACCGGCACGTCGCCCTGGGCCCGGTCCATCGCCGCGTTGAGGTCGGGGCTGGACAGGTCGATCGTCCGTACGCTGCGCGGGGTGATCGGCCGCTGGACGTACGTCGGAGCGGTCACCGGCAGCGGCTCCCACAGCGAGGGCGCGACATCACGACCGGGCAGGTCGTCGAACAACGGCTGGCGCACCGACACCACCTCCCGCGACGTACGCGACGCATCCGAACCAGGTTCCTCGGCCTGTCCGGCGACGCGCAGCTCCTCACGGCTGATGGCCAGGGTCCGTTCCTGGTTGCCGTCCCGCAGCGCGGTGATCCGGCGGTCGAGTTCCCGGTCCACCAGCACCACGCTCACCCGCAGCGCGACGAAGCCGACCACCGCCAGCGCCCCGGCCCCGATGTACCACCCCCAGGGCCAGCCGAGGAACAGGCAGCCGAGGACGACGAGCAGGTCGACCAGCGCCACCCCGAACAGCGCCCGGCGGCGGATCCGGACGGCGGCGACCTCGATCTGGCGCAGCCGGCTCAGCTCGGCGCGGCGGGTGAACCGGGTGGAGATCTCGGCGCGAGCGAACTGTTCACCGTCAGCACCCACCAGCGGCACCGACGCCGGTCCCGCGACCCATCCCGCAGCGTCCGCCGGTGATCCGGCCTGGGCGGAGACGCCGCCGGGACCCGACCTGCCGGCGGCCGACCCGGCAGCGCCGTCACGGGAGCGGAGGATGCGGACCGCACCGCCGATCTGTTCGGCCGGATCGCGCACCTCCTCGTCGACCGGCCGCGGGACGGACAGGAACTGCGGCACGCCGAAGGCCAGCCACGCCACGGCCACCACAGCGATGATCACTCCCGTCAGTCCCACACCCCGAACCGTACGGGCTGAGCCGTTACCGGCCCGTGACCCGCGGCGGAGTGTCGGGAGAGTCGTCGACCAGCCCGACGATCCGGCCGGAGGCGACCAGCCGGCCGACCAGCCCACCGGCACCGACCTCGTCGGCGTTCAGGGCGTACACCAGATGGTCACGCCACGCACCGTCGATGTGCAGGTATCCCGGGCGGAGCCCCTCGCCGCGGAAACCGAGCTTCTCCACCACCCGGCGACTGTTGATGTTCTCCGGGCGGATCACGATCTCCATCCGGTGCAGGCCCAGCGGGCCGAGGCAGAAGTCGGTGGCCATCGCCACCGCGAGCGGGATGATCCCGCGCCCGGCCCAGCGCTCGTCGACCCAGTAGCCCAGCTGCGCCCACTGCGCGGATCCCCGGATGATGCCGGAGACGGTGAGCTGCCCGGCCAGCACGCCCGGCCCGCGCGGGTCCCCCTCGTCGACCGGGTCGTACCAGACGATCCACGGCAACGTACGCCCCTGTCTGGCCTGCCGGAGCAGGTCGCGCGTCATCTCGGCGAAGGTACCCGGGGCCTGGGTCTCGCTGCGCGGCGGGACGGTCGCCTCCCACGGCCGCAACCAGGCGTCGTTGCGGTCATGGATCTCGGTCCACGCGCGGGCGTCCCGCCGCCGGATCGGACGCAGAGCAACCCGCCCCCGACGCAGCGACACCGGCCAGCCGGGGCCGCCGAGCGTGCTCACCCGTCGTCCCTCGGGTGGTCGCCGCCGCGGATCTGGTCCAGGGCGTGGAGGAGCACGTCGCCGAGCACTGACATCCCGTCGGCGACGCCACCGGGCGACCCGGGCAGGTTGACCACCAACGTACGGCCCGCCAGGCCGGCCACCCCGCGGCTAAGGACCGCGGTGGGCACCCCGTTGCCGACCCCACGGGCGACGACGGCGGAGGCCAGGGCGGGCAGCTGGCGGTCCAGCAGTAGGGCGGTCTGTTCCGGGGTGGTGTCGCCCGGGGCCAGCCCGGTGCCCCCGGTGGTCACCACCACCGCGGGTTCCCCGGCGAGGGCCGCGCGCAACGCCACCCCGACCGCCGGACCGTCCGGCACCACGACCGGGTCGGCGCACTCCAGGCCCAGGGCACGCAGGCCCGACACCGCGGCCGGACCGGAGCGGTCCTCGTACGTCCCGGCGGCGGCCCGGGTCGAACAGGTGATCACCACCGCCCGGCGGCTCATCCCAGGCTCCAGTCGCCGCTGCGGCCACCGGCCTTGGCGACCACCCGGACGTCGGTGATGGTGGCGTGCTTGTCGACCGCCTTGGTCATGTCGATCACGGTCAGCGCCGCCACGCTGACCGCGGCCAGCGCCTCCATCTCCACCCCGGTGCGGGACGTGGTCCGGACCGAGACCTCGATCCGGACCCCCTCGTCGGCCACCTCCAGGTCGACCCTCACCGCGCTCAACGGCAGTGGATGGCACAGCGGGATCAGGTCTGCGGTGTGCTTGGCCGCCTGGATCGCGGCGACCCGGGCCACCGCCAGGGCATCCCCCTTGGGCAGGGTGTCGTCGCGCAGCGCGGCCACCGCGGCCGGGCCGAGCCGGACCAGGCCGCGGGCGGTCGCGGTGCGGGTGGTCACCGGCTTGCCGGAGATGTCGACCATCCGCGCGGCGCCCCGCTCGTCGAGGTGGGTCAGCCCCGTCCCGTCCTCGGTCATGCCGCCTCACTCATCGTCGATCATCAAGATCTCGACCGGATTGCCGGCCTCCACCACCTCGGCCCCCTCCGGGATGATCACCAGGGCGTTGGCCCGGGCCAGATCGCCCAGCTTGTGCGACCCGCCGCCGCCCATCGGGGTGACGTGCCGGCGGCCGTCGCGGGTGCTGGTGACCAGTCCACGCTGGAACTGGGTCTTGCCCTTCGGGGACCGGATGATCGTCCGGGTCAGCGCGTGGCCGACCGGACGCACCAGCGGCTGGACGCCCATCATCTTGCGCAGCACCGGCCGGACGAACACCTCGAAGGACACGAACGCGCTCACCGGATTGCCCGGCAGCATGATCACCGGGGTGTGGTCGTCGCCGATCAGGGCGAAGCCCTGCGGCTTGCCCGGCTGCATCGCCACCCGGCAGAAGTCGGTCGGGCCGAGCCGGGGCATCACCGCCTTGATCACGTCGCGGTCACCCTCGCTGACCCCGCCGGTGGTGAGGATCAGGTCGGCCCGGACCAACTGGTCGGAGATCGACTGGGCCACCACGTCGGGGTCGTCGCTGACGATGCCGACCCGGAACACCTGGGCGCCCTCCTGGCGGGCCAGCGCCGCGAGCATGAAGGAGTTGGAGTCGTAGATCTGCCCCTCGGCCAGCTCGTAGCCTGGCTGGACGAGCTCCGAGCCGGTCGAGATCACCACCACCCGGGGCCGGGGGCGGACCAGCACCTGGTCGATGCCGATCCCGGCGAGCATGCCGATCTGGCGCGGGCCGAGCCGGTCGCCGATCGCGGCGATGTGGTCTCCGACGGCGATGTCCTCCCCGACGTGGCGGATGTTGGCGCCCGCCTCGGGGGCGTGCAGGAAGGTGGCGGACTCCGATCCGCGGTCGGTGTGCTCGTACGGCACCACCGCGTCCGCCCCGGGCGGCACCGGGGCGCCGGTCATGATCTTCACCACCGTCCCGGGGGCGAGTTCCTCGCCGGCCGGATCGCCGGCGGTGACCGACCGGGTGACCGGCAGGACGACCGGACGGGCACGGGAAGCCCCGTCGAGGTCCCCGGCCCGCACCGCGTAGCCGTCCAGGGCGGAGTTGTCGAACCGGGGCAGGTCGAGGTCGGCGATGATCTCCTCGCACAGGCTGAGACCGGCCGCGTCGAGCAGCGTCTGCCCGAAGGCCGGCAGCTCACGGACCATCGACAGCAGATAGTCGCGGTGGTCCGCCACCGGCCGCAGCCCGTCGACATTCGGCTCCGGGCGCCGTGGCAGACCGGGCCTCGGCTCGGGCTCGACGGTCGCCTCGTCCTCGGTCTGCTTCTTCCGGCGGAACAGTCCCATGCCGGTAGGATAAGCGAGTGGCTGTCCGTCCCCCTGCAACCCCCGATGATCTGACCGAGGCCGACCTCGACGCGCTGGGCCGGGCCAAGGATGTCCTGAGGGACGCGGTGGTGACCCGCCGCGGGATGCGGACCGGGGCCGAACGGGAACTCGACGACGCCGCCCGGTACGGCCACCTGCGGGATCTGCTCGGCGACGCGGTGGGGCCCGACCTGGTGGTGGCCGCCTATCTGTCGGTCGACCCGGAGCCGTCCACCCTCGGCATCGTGGACTGGCTGCACCAGCGGCACACCCGGGTGCTGCTGCCGCTGCTCGGCCGCACCGCCGACGGCACCCGGCGCACCGGCCCGGACTGGGCGGTCTACCGCGGCACCGACCGGCTCCGGCTGGGGATCCGCGACATCCCGGAGCCCACCACCGCTGCTCTCGGCCCGGGCGCCCTGGCTGAGGCCGACCTGATCCTCTGCCCCGGCCTGGCCGGCACCCGGCGCGGCGAGCGGCTCGGCACCGGCGGCGGGTGGTACGACCGGGCGCTGGAGCATGCCGGCCCGGAGGCCGTCACCTGCCTGTTCCTCAACGAGGACGAGCTGATGCCGAGCCTCCCCGTCCAGCCGTGGGACCGGGAGGTCGACCTGCTGATCGTCCCGTCCGGGCTGGTCAACTGTGTGGCGGTCCGCGAGGCGGAACTCGACCGCAGCTGATCCTGTTGTGCCGCTGGCCAGTACCGGTGCGGACGACCGGGAACACGGCGGGGTCAGAATGACGTTACCCCGGGCAGTATCCTTCTGGATCGTCCCCCGTCTCCCACCCGAACGAGATGTTCCCATGCCCCGTTACCAGTACCACTGCACCAGCTGCGGCCGTGACCTCGAGGTCCGCCAGTCCTTCACCGAGCCGGCCCTGACTGTCTGCCCCGAGTGCGAGGGCACGCTGCGCAAGGTGTTCAACGCCGTGGGGGTCGTGTTCAAGGGGTCCGGCTTCTACAAGACCGACAGCCGCAGCGGCTCCAGCGCCTCGATCCCCGCCGGGTCGTCCTCCGCCGCCGAGTCCTCGGCCGGCACCGGGTCGAGCACCGAGACGTCCTCGGCCGGCAACGGGTCCGGCCCGGCTGCGCCGGCCACCGTGGGCGCCTCCGCCGCGACCGACTGACACACCCCGGCGCGGGTCCGGCACGGACACCTGGACAAGGCGGCCGTACCCCTACGCTGGTGCCATGCAGAACATCAGGGAGTTCATCGATACCCTGCATGCCCAGGGCTACACCGTCCGCGACGACCAGGGGTCGGACCCTGACCTGATCGACCCCGGCGGTTCGGCGGTCGAGACCTGGCGCGAGGACTATCCGTACGACACCCGGATGACCCGTGAGGAGTACGACGTCGAGAAGTACCTCCTCCAGATCGAGCTGTTGAAGTTCCAGTACTGGACCCAGGACAACAACCTCAAGCACATCGTCGTCTTCGAGGGCCGGGACGCCGCCGGCAAGGGCGGTACCATCAAGCGCTTCCAGGAGCACCTCAACCCGCGGTACGCGCGGGTGGTCGCCCTGGCCAAGCCCTCCGACCGCGAACTCGGCCAGTGGTACTTCCAGCGCTACGTCCGTCACTTCCCCACCACCGGGGAGATCGTGATGTTCGACCGGTCCTGGTACAACCGGGCCAACGTCGAGCGGGTGATGGGGTTCTGCACACCCGAGGAGTACGAGACCTTCATGGAGCAGGCTCCGTTGATGGAGCAGATGCTGATCCAGTCCGGCACCTCGCTGACCAAGTTCTGGTTCTCGGTGACCCAGCACGAGCAGCGCACCCGGTTCGCCATCCGCCAGCTCGACCCGGTCCGGCAGTGGAAGCTCTCCCCGATGGACATCGCCTCGCTGGACAAGTGGGAGGACTACACGGTGGCGAAGGAGCAGACCTTCCTGCGCACCGACACCGACTGGGCGCCGTGGACCACGATCAAGTCCAACGACAAGAAGCGCGCCCGGATCAACGCGATCCGGTTCTTCCTCAACCAGTTCGACTACGCCGGCAAGGACACCGATGTGGTGTTCCCGCCGGATCCGAACATCGTCCGCCGGGGCCGAGAGGCGGTCGGCGACTGACCCCTGTGGACAACCGCCGATCCCCGGTGCGGACGTCCCACACCCCGGCATGCCGAAAACTGCCGAGGGTTCTGCCTCCCTGGTGTCCTGGATCCGCACCGTACGCCGCTTCGTGTCCTGGCACCGGCGCGCGCTCGCGGCGGGGCTGACCTTCGTCGCCGTGCTCGGGGCGCTCCGGGTCCTCTCCGCGCCGGAGGCCGGCGGGACGGACGTGGTCACGGTGGTCGGTGACGTCGCCGGGGGCCGGCAGCTCACCCGGAATCAACTGGTGAGGCGGTCGGTGCCGCCGGACCTGGTGCCCCGCGGTGCCGTCGTCTCGCTCGACCTGGCCGTGGGACGTACGCCGGCCGGCCCGCTCGCCGCCGGGTCGATCCTCACCGAGGCAGCACTGGTCGGCCCCGGCCTGTCCGGGATGTCCCCCGGACGGGTCGCGGTGCCGGCCCGCCTCGCCGACGCCGGGATCGTGCAGGTGCTGCGGGTGGGGGACACCATCGAGGTGATGGCGACCGACGCCGGCACCGGGGACGTCCGCCGGGTGGCGTCCCGGGCACGGGTGGCCGCCATGCCCACGACCGATGACAGCGGGCCGTTGTCGGGCGGCTCGAGCCAGGACGTGCTGGTGCTGCTCGACGTCACCGCCGCCGAGGCGGTGGAGGTGACCCGGGCGGCGGCCACCGCCCGGCTCAGCGTGGTGCTGCCCGGCTCGCCCTGACCGACGACCCGCCCGGACTCCGATCCCGGTAACCCTCTCCCCCGGCCCGGGCTGCCCGTAGGGTGAGGTCAGACGACAACGGAGGTCGGAGCCCGGACCGGGAGGTGCGATGAGTTTCTACGTGGCCGACGAGATCGCCTCGCAGCCCGATTGCTGGGCAGAGGCCGTCCAGCTGGTGCCGGCAGTGGCCGAGGCGCTGCCCCGCCCCGGTGAGCGGGTCGCGTACGTCGGCTGTGGCACCGCCTGGAACATCGCCCAATCGATCGCCTGGCTGCGGGAGGACGCCGGCCAGGGGCAGAGCGACTCCTTCGTGGCGAGCGAGTTCCCCGCCCGGCGGAGCTTCGACCGGGTCGTCGTGCTGTCCCGCTCCGGGGACACCGTCGACGTGGTCGCCCTGCTGCACGAGTTGCACGGCCGGGTGCCGACCCTGGCCTTCGTCGGCGCCGAGGACTCCACCATCGGCTCGCTGTGCGACACCCGCATCGCCCTGCCGTTCGCGGACGAGGCCGGCTACGCACAGACCCGGTTCGCCACCAGTGTCCTGGCCCTGCACCGGGCCTGGCTGGGCCAGGACATGGCCCCGGTGATCGACCAGGCCCGGGAGGCGCTCCGGGAGAAGCTCGACGAGCGCCACGTCGCCGCCGAGCAGGTCACCTACCTGGGCACCGGCTGGACCATCGGGCTGGCCCTGGAGGCCGCGCTCAAGTTCCGGGAGAGCTCGGCCAGTTGGGCCGAGGCCTACCCGATGCTGGAGTACCGCCGGGGACCGATCACCGTCGCCCAGTCCGGCCGCCTGGTCTGGGTGTTCGGCCCGGCGCCGGAGGGACTGGATGAACAGATCCTGGACACCGGTGCGACCCTGGTCGAGTCCAGTCGGGACCCGCAGGCCGAGCTGGTCGTCACCCAGCGCCTCGCGCTGGGCCGGGCGATGAAGCTCGGCCTCAACCCCGACCGTCCCCGCTACCTGCGCAAGCTGCCGGCCGGGCTGGTCGACCCGGTCCTCGCCGCCGCCATGGCCGCACACAGGGACCGGCTGGAGCGACCGCCTAGGATGTAGCCGTGAGCGACCTCATCGACACCACGGAGATGTACCTGCGGACCATCTTCGAATTGGGCGAGGAGGGGATCGTCCCCATGCGTGCGCGGATCGCCGAGCGTCTGCACCAGAGTGGCCCGACGGTCTCCCAGACCGTGGCCCGAATGGAACGCGACGGGCTGTTGACCGTCCGCAACGACCGCCACCTCGAGCTGACCCCGGCCGGCCACGAGCGGGCGATGCGGGTGATGCGCAAGCACCGCCTGGCCGAACGCCTGCTCTCCGACGTGATCGGCCTGGACTGGGAGCTGGTCCACGACGAGGCCTGCCGCTGGGAACACGTCATCTCCGATGAGGTGGAGCGCAAGCTCGTCACGATCCTGCACACTCCGGTCGATTCACCGTACGGCAACCCCATCCCCGGGCTCGACGAACTGGGCGTCACCGGCGAGGAGAGCCACGAGGACTCCGCTGCGGTGAACCTGATCGACCTGCTGGGTCGGCGGCCCGCCGGCGTCCCGAACGGCGCCATCCAGGCCGTCGTCGTACGGTTCAGCGAGCAGTTGCAGACCGACCCCCAGGTGCTCCAGACGCTGCACGAGGCCGGCGTCGCCCCCGGCACCGCGGTGCGGGTGTTCCCGGCCAACGGCGGCGTCGCACTGGTCCCGGACGGCACCCCCGGCTGCGAACTCGCCCGCGACGCGGCATCGTTCGTCTTCGTCTCACCGCGCGGGGCCGCGTGATCGGGTGATGACCGCCACCACCCATCCGCTGCGGCTGCCCGAAGCCGTCATCGCCCTGGTCGGACACCACTGGTACGACGCCGCCGCTTCGATGCTCGCCGTCCGGGCCGGCGCACCCCAGCCGGGCGACGACCGGGGCCGGCTCGAGCGGGCCGGGCAGCTGGCGACCGCTGCGAAGCGGGTGCTGGATCTCGACGCCGAGGACTTCGGCCCGATCGCGGCGGGATTCCACCAGCCGTGGGCCGCGTCGCTGGCCGCCGCCCGCTTCCCGCTGACCCCGCGGGAGACGAACCGGGGCGCGCTCGGGTCGCTGGTCCCCCTCTACGAGTTGATGCTCGAGGTGGTCCAGCTCCGCTCGGCCCGACAGGAATCACTCCAGGTCGTCGTCACCGCCCATCTGATCGGCGAGTACCTCGGTCATCTCGCCTGGGAGGGCACCCTCGGCCACGCCGGTGACCCGGCCCGGATGCGCGGTTCCACCGACGGGCTGTGGGGCACCGACGACCCCGCCTGCCCGCACAACTCGGCCCAGCGGGCGACGGCGAAGCGCTCCCTGAACGCCTGCGACGGCGACGTGGCCGGCTACACCGCCTACCTCGACCGGTTCCACTCCCGGCTCGGCGACGCGCTGGCGGTCTGCGCCATGAACCACGCCACCGTCGAGGCGGGCGAACGGCCCGACGTCGGGGAGACCTGCCCGGCCCCGTGCCGTTTCGCGGTGCGCCCGGGTCTGGCGCACCGGCGCCACCTCGATGCCCGGGTGCGGCTGGCGAAGATCTACCAGGACTCCCGGATCGTCGCGCTGCGCCACCACGCCCCGGTCGGGCACTTCTTCGGCGTTCCGTCGGTCGCCGAGATCTCCGAGGCCTGGCTGCACACCTGGGACAAGCTCACCCAGCAGTGGCCCGACGGCGGCAACCCGCTGCTGGCGCCCACCGCCCCGCGCGTCGCCGTCCCGGACGAGGCACTGCCCGGACTGTCCGCTCTGGTCTCCGCGGTGGCCGACCGCCCGATCGGTCCCGGCCAGGTGATCGAGGACATCGGTGCGGACGTGATCGCGGTGTTCGACGCGCCGGTCGTACCGGCCGGACGCGGCGACTGACATGATGCCGCCGCCCGCCCCCGAGGCCCGGCGCCGTCCCGGCGTGGCAGAGTGGGCCGTATGAGTGTCTTCTCGCGGCGCGCCGATGGGGTCGACTGGCACCGCTATCTGAGCCAGTTCCACCGCGAGCACGTCGGAGCGATCGAGGAGCTGCTGCAGCGGATCGAGTCCGGTGGCCGCAGCCCGTACAGCTGGCTGGCCCGGGCGATCTCCGAGTCGTCGACCACGGTCCTCGACCTGGCCTGCGGGACCGGCGGCGTGGGCCGGGAGCTGGCCCGCCCGGGACGTACGGTCATCGGCGTCGACATGTCCGCCCACGAACTGGCCGAGGCGCAGCGTCGGTCCCCGGACGGGGTCTTCCTCCGCGCCGACGCCCGCCGACTGCCGCTACGCGACGGCAGCATGCAGGCCGTGGTCAGCAGTCTCGGGTTCGCCGTCGTCCGCCCGATGCCGGTCCTCGCCCGCGAGGTCGAGCGGGTGCTGGCGCCCGGCGGCGTGGTCGCCATCATGTCGCCGTCGTGGCAGTCGGTGCAGCCGCACGACATCCCGATCGTCTCGAAGCTGCTGTCGATCCTGCACTCCACGCCGCACTTCCCCTCCGGCCGGGCCCAGCCGGGTCTGCCCTCGCTGTTCGCCGCCCACGGCATCCGCAAGGTGGAGGACGCCAAGGAGCGGTACACGTACACGGTGCACACCCGTGAGGACGCGGAACGCCTACTGGAGGCGCTCTACCTTCCCGGTGTCGCCGCCGCCCGGATCGGTCGCGCCATCGACACCCTGACTGAGACCGCGGGCCACCGCCCGGTACGCATCACCGTGCCGATGCGCCGCTTCGTCGGCATCAAGTGACACCGAGCGTCCGACCGCGTATCACCCCGACAGCCGCAGCACCCCGACAAACGCAGCACCCCGACGAGCGCCGCGGCGTACGCGTCGTGGTTCGTCGGCAGCCGGGATCCGACTACTCTGGACCCGTTCCCGCCCGTCAGCACGCCGACAATGACGCGATGGCACTCCTACGAAGTGGCGGGAATACCGGGGGCGCCCCTGCCGTTGCACTCCCGTACGGCGCAGCTGCCGACACCACAGCCGTGCCCACGCGCGACCGCCGAAGGAAACGAGAGACACCCATGGCCACCACGAACCTGACCACCGACGACTTCATGACGACGGTCGACGAGAACGAGATCGTCCTCGTCGACTTCTGGGCCGACTGGTGTGGCCCGTGCAAGCGCTTCGCCCCGGTGTACGAGAAGGTCTCGGAGGAGAACACCGAGATCGTCTTCGGCAAGGTCGACACCGAGGCCGAGCAGGAGCTGGCGATGAACTTCCAGATCACCGCCATCCCGACCCTGATGGCCTTCCGCCAGGGGATCCTGCTGTTCAACCAGGCGGGCGCCATGAACGGCTCCTCGCTGAAGTCCCTGATCTCCCAGATCAAGGAGCTGGACATGGAGGAGGTCAAGGCTCAGGCCAAGCCGATGGCCTGAGCCTCGGGGATCTTTCCCGGAGCAGCGTCACGAAAGGGCCCGCGCACCGAGAGGTGCGCGGGCCCTTTCGCCGATCCACTGGCGGCCCCGAGAGGATTCGAACCTCCGACGCACGGTTTAGGAAACCGTCGCTCTATCCCCTGAGCTACGGGGCCACGGCCTTCCCAAGGGTAACCGACACCGAAACGCCGGCCGGCAGCCACCACCTACCGATCCGGCGCGGCATCCGCGGCAGCCTCAGCGGCCACGCCCCTGACCCACCGACGCCGACGACGGCGGACCCCCGTTCCCTAGACTGAGCGGCATGACGAACGAAGGCCTGGCACAGGCACAGCGGAAGATGCGCAGCGCCGGGGTGGCCGAGAACGCCATCACCGTGTTCAGTCACTACTATGCCCAACTCGCCGACGGCAGCACCGGGGTGATCCCCGAGGAGTCGATCAGCCCGGTCACCGATCTGCCACGACTGGCGGACCTGCGCGCCGACGCCACCACCCCTGCCCCGGGCCGCCAGCCCGCCCTCGGACGGACCGTCATCATCAAGCTCAACGGTGGCCTCGGCACCTCGATGGGCATGCAGCAGGCGAAGTCGCTGCTCCCGGTCCGCGAGGGACGTACGTTCCTCGACCTGACCGTCGCCCAGGTGCTGGCCGCCCGCGCCGAGCACGACATCACCCTGCCACTGGTGATGATGGACTCCTTCGCCACCAGCGCCGACACGATGGCCGAGCTGTCCTCCTCGCCGGCGGTCCGGACCCCCGGGCTGCCGCTGGAGTTCGTCCAGAACCAGGAGCCGAAGCTGCGCGCCGACGACCTCACCCCGGTCGACTGGCCGGCCGCACCCGACCTGGAGTGGTGCCCGCCCGGCCACGGCGACCTGTACACGGCACTGGAGGGTTCCGGCATGCTGCGCCGGCTGCTGGACGCCGGTTACCGCTACGCCGCGGTGTCGAACGTCGACAACCTGGGGGCCTCCCCGTCCGCCGCGCTGGCCGAGTGGTTCGCCGGCACCGGCGCGCCGTTCGCGATGGAGGTGTGCGAGCGGACCCGGGCCGACCGCAAGGGCGGTCACCTCGCCGTCCGCACCGCCGACGGCCGCCTCATCCTGCGGGAAGCCGCTCAGACAGCGGCGGCGGACAAGGGGAGCTTCGCCGACATCTCCCGGCACCGCTATTTCAACACCAACAACCTGTGGCTGGATCTGGCCCAGCTGGCCGACGCCCTGGCCAGCCGGAACGGGGTGCTCGGGCTGCCGCTGATCTGCAACCGCAAGCATGTCGACCCGACGGACTCGTCCTCGCCCGAGGTGCTGCAGCTGGAGACCGCGATGGGGGCGGCGCTGGAGGTGTTCGAGGGGGCCACCGCGATCGTGGTTCCGCGCAGCAGGTTCCTGCCGGTGAAGACCACCAACGATCTGCTGGTGCTGCGCTCGGACGTCTACCGCGTCAACGACGACGGGACGCTCGACCGGGTCAGCCCGGCCACCCCGCTGGTCACCCTCGACCCGGGTCACTACAAGCTGATCGCCGACTTCGAGCAACGCTTCCCGCACGGATCGCCCAGCCTGCGGGAGGCGGGCTCGCTCACCGTCGAGGGTGACTGGACCTTCGGACCCAACGTGGTCGTCCGCGGTGATGCCGTCCTCCCGCCGACCGAGGAGCCGAGCCGGGTGCCGGCCAGCAGCATCCTGGACGGGACGACCGCACTCGCTCATGCCCCGCGCCGCTGAGCCCGCGTCCGCCGGGTGGCACCGGGCCCTCGCCTTCGCATTGTGCGGGCAGGACCTGACCACGCTCCCCGATCACCCGATGCCCGACCCGGCGGCGCTGGCCGAAGAGCTGGCCGCCGCCGGGTGGGACCGCGTCGCACTGCATCGTCATGCCGAGGAGGCCCGGGCCGCCGGAGCCGGCTGGCCGCACCGAGTGCCCGCGGAGTTGCTGGCCGGGCTGTCGGCGGCACAGTTCGCCGCAGCGTTGCGGGCCGTCACGCTGGAATGGCGGCTCACCCCCACCGAACGACGGGTGCGGCACGGCGGCACGGACCGGCCGACGCCCGCCGACCAACGGTTGCTCCGCGATCTCCCGCCGCACTTCGGGAAGCTCTGATCATCCGCGTCGGACGGACTCGCCGAGCCGTCGGGCGGTGGCCCGGGCTCGGCGAGGTGCCGTCGATGCCGCCCTCGGCATCGCTCAGTTCTTGGCGCGTCCCTCCGCAAGGAGGTCGCGGATCTCGGCGAGGATCTCATCGGTGCTCTGCACCGCCGGCTCGTCCTTCTTGTGACGGTTGTTGTAGATCTCGTACGGCTTGACGATCGCGAAGTAGACCACGAACGCGGTCAGGACGAAGGTCACGATGGCCGACAGGAACGGGCCGATGGTGATCCCGCCGATGACGACGCTGGAGAACGCCTCGCCGTTCAGCGGCAGTGCCCGGCCGATCAGGTCGAGGATCAGATCGGTGAAGGCCTTCACGACAGCCGCGAAGAGAGAGCCCATGATGAACGCGACGGCAAGCTCGATCAGGTTGCCGCGCATGAGGAATTCCTTGAAACCCTTCATACGTACCACTCCTTTCTGGGGCGTGGGGGCTCGGCGAGCCGGCGGCCACGCCGGTCTCACCCTAGCGAAGGAGTGCCTCACTCGACCGGAATCGATCCTGTGCCTTCAGCGAGTCGCTCCTTGGCTCCGGGGGCCGATCCCGTGCTTTCGGGGCTGATCCCGTGCCGTCAGGGGGCCAGCCGACGGGTCCGCCAGCAGTCTCCGTCCCGGCGGAACTCGACCCGGTCGTGCAACCGCCCCGGCTCCCCCTGCCAGAACTCCACCCGCTGCGGCGCCACCCGCCAGCCACCCCAGGTCTCCGGGCACGGCACCGCACGCCCGGTGAAGTCCTCCCCCACCCGGGCGTACGCCGCCAACAGCTCGGCGCGCGAGGCCAGTTCCTGTGACTGGTGCGAGGCCCAGGCGCCGAGCTGTGAGCCGCGCGGACGGCCGGCGAAGTACGCCTCCGACTCGGCCCGGTCCACCCGGACGGCGACCCCCTCGACGCGCACCGCGCGGGCCAGGGTGGGCCAGTACCACTGCAGGGCGACGTGCGGGTCCGCCGCGATCTCGCGGCCCTTGCGCGAGTCGTAGTGGCTGAAGAAGACGAAGCCCCGCTCGTCGAGCTCCTTGAGCAGCACGGTGCGGACGCTCGGCCGCGGGCTGCCGTCGGGTCCCAGGGCGACCGTGGCGAGCTGCACCGCGGTGGGTTCGGGGTTGCCGGCGTCGTACGCCGCCTCCAGCCAGGCCCGGAACAGGGCCAGCGGGTCGGTGTCGGCGGTCACGCCCTCCAGGGTCTGGCCGTGGTACTCGGTCCGGTCGGCCGCGATGTCGTGCATGCCCCTGTCCTACCACGGGGTCGTCCGCGCCGCGGCCCGACCGGGACGACCGGAGCCGGAATGGGAGGATAGGGCCGTGACCGTGCAGATCCCCGCAGACCTCAAGCCGCTCGATGGACGATTCGGGTGCGGGCCCTCCCGCATCCGCCCCGAGGCGCTGGCCTCGCTGGCCGGCCCCGGTGCCGCGGTGCTGGGCACCTCCCACCGGCAGGCGCCGGTGAAGGCGCTGGTCCACCGGATCCGGGCGGGGCTGGCGGAGCTCTACCGCGCCCCGGAGGGCTACCAGGTGGCCCTGGGCAACGGCGGGTCGACGCTGTTCTGGGACGCCGCGGTCTGCTCGCTGATCGAGCGCCGCTCGGCGCACGGAACGTACGGCGAGTTCTCCTCGAAGTTCGCCACGGCCGCCGCCCGGGCGCCGTTCCTCGAGGAGCCGGTGCTCGCCACCGCGCCGGTCGGCAGCGCCGCGCTGCCCGACCCCGCTGACGGGGTCGACACGTACGCCTGGGCACAGAACGAGACCTCGACCGGGGCCGCCACCCCGGTCCGTCGCATCGCCGGCGACCCTGGTGCGCTGACGCTGATCGACGCCACCTCGGCGGCCGGCGGCATCGACGCCGACCTGACCCGGACCGACGCCTACTACTTCGCGCCGCAGAAGAACTTCGGCTCCGACGGCGGCCTGTGGGTGGCGTTCCTCTCCCCCGCCGCGATCGACCGGATCGGCCGGATCGCCGCCTCCGGCCGGTGGATCCCCGACATGCTGTCGCTGCAGATCGCCCTGGACAACTCCTGCAAGGACCAGACGCTGAACACCCCGGCGGTGGCGACGCTGTGGCTGCTGGCCGAGCAGGTCGACTGGCTCAACGCCCAGGGCGGGATGGCCTTCGCCACCGCCCGGACCGGCGCCAGCGCCGCGCACCTCTACGGGTGGGCGGCGGCGCACGAGCTGGCCACCCCGTTCGTCGAGGAGGCCTACCGGTCGCCGGTGGTGGGCACCATCGACTTCGACGAACGGGTCGACGCCGCGGCGCTGGCGAAGACGCTGCGGGCGAACGGCATCATCGACACCGAGCCCTACCGCAAGCTCGGCCGCAACCAGCTGCGGATCGGCATGTTCACCAACGTGCCGACCGCCGATGTCGAGGCGCTGACCGCCTGCATCGACTACGTGCTGGAACGCCTGGTCTGACGCCCCGGAGGGTGGCTCGACGCTCGCAGCGGGATCAGTGCCGACGTCGGCCGCGGGAGTGCCGGTCGACGTCGGCCCGCCGGGCGTGGGTCTCGGCGGCCAGGGCGCGCTGCAGCGCGATCTCGCCGGTGTCGTCCGGCGACGGTTGCCGACGCGGCAGACGGCCCGGCCCGACCAGGACGATCACGCCCGCCACCAGGGCGATCGCCACCGCGACGGCGAGCGCGATCCAGGTGCCGGTGCGGTCGGTGCCGGAGCCGGGCGCGGCGTACGCCCACCGGGAGCCGCCGGTCAGGGCGAGCGCAGCAGCCGCGACGGCCACGGCACGGACGACGGTGCTCCGCAGCACGTGATCTCCCTTCTGCACGACTCAGTGCGCCAGCAGTGAGCCGATGATGACGATGAGGAGCAACGCCACGGCGACCGCACTGACGAGATGGTGACCGGTTCGCAGCTTCACCCCTCCAACGTACCGCGCGGCACCGCGGTGGGTCAGAGCGGGCGGACCACCAGCACGAGGTCGCCGCCCTGCACCTGGTGCGGGCCGTGCAGGGCGACCCGCTCGACCACGCCGGCGACCGAGGTGGTGATCGCCGCCTCCATCTTCATCGCCTCGATGGTGGCGACCGGCTGCCCCGCCTCGACCCGATCGCCCTCGGCGACGGTCACCGACACCACGCCCTGGAACGGTGCGGCGACGTGGCCCGGGTTGGTGGTGTCGGCCCGCTCGGCGACGGCGACATCGGTCTCGACCGACCGGTCGCGGACCCGGATCGGCCGGATCTGCCCGTTCATCGTCGTCATCACCGTACGGTAGCCACGTTCGTCGGCCTCACCGATCGCCTCCAGCCCGATCAGCAGGTCGATGCCCTTGCCGAGCTTGACCACGTGCTCGTCGCCGGGCTTCAGGCCGTAGAGGTAGTCGATCGTGGTCATCGCGGACAGGTCGCCGTACTGCGCCCGGAACTCCTGCAGTGCCTTCGCCGGGCCGGGGAACAGCAGCCGGTTGAGAGTCTCCCGACGGTCCCGGCCGGGCACCGCGAGCCGGGCGGAGTCCTCGGGCGCGACGGTCTCCTCCACCGCCTTGATGGTGCGGCCCTGCAGGGCCTTGGTCCGGAACGGCTCGGGCCAGCCACCCGCCGGGGTGCCGAGGTCGCCGGACAGGAAGCCGATCACCGAGTCGGGGATGTCGAACGAGGCCGGGTCCGCCGCGAACGCCTGCGGGTCGGCGCCGACGGCGACCAGGTGCAGGGCGAGGTCGCCGACCACCTTGGAGGACGGGGTGACCTTGCTGGGCCGGCCGAGGATCTTGTCGGCGGCGGCGTACATGTCCTCGATCTGCTCGAACTTGTCGGCCAGGCCGAGCGCCTTCGCCTGCTGGCGCAGGTTGGACAGCTGGCCGCCGGGAATCTCGTGGTCGTAGACCCGCCCGGTCGGCGAGCCGAGGCCGGACTCGAACGGCCGGTACTCGCGCCGGACCATGTCCCAGTACGGCTCCAGATCCATCACGTTGCGCAGGTCGAGGCGGGTCTCCCGCTCGGTGTCCGCCATCGCCGCGACCAGCGCCGACATCGACACCTGGGAGGTGGTGCCGGCCATCGGGGCGGCCGCGACGTCGACGGCGTCGACGCCGGCCTGGGCGGCCAGCACCAGGGTGGCCAGCTGGCCGCCGGCGGTGTCGTGGGTGTGCAGCACCACCGGCAGGTCGAAACGCTCCCGCAGCGCGGTGACCAGCCGGGCGGCGGCCGGCGCGCGGAGCAGGCCGGCCATGTCCTTGATCGCCAGGATGTGCGCCCCGGCGGCGACGATCCGGTCGGCCAGGTGCAGGTAGTAGTCCAGGGTGTAGAGGTCCTCGCGGGGATCCATCAGGTTGCCCGAGTAGCACATCGCGACCTCGGCGACCGACGGGGTGTCCCGGATCGCCCGGATCGCCGGGGTCATCTGGGAGACGTCGTTGAGGGCGTCGAAGACCCGGAAGATGTCCACCCCGACCTCGGCGGCCTCGTGCACGAAGGCGTCGGTCACCTCGGTGGGATAGGGCGTGTAGCCCACGGTGTTGCGGCCGCGCAGCAGCATCTGCACCGGGATGCCCGGCAGCGCCTCGTGGAACTTCGCCAGCCGGTCCCACGGGTCCTCGCCGAGGAACCGCAGCGCCACGTCGTACGTCGCCCCGCCCCACGCCTCGACCGAGAACAGTCCCGGCAGCATCCGCTGCAGGTAGGGGGCGAACTCCAGCATGTCGTACGTCCGCATCCGGGTGGCCAGCAGCGACTGGTGCGCGTCGCGGAAGGTGGTGTCGGTGACCTCCAGCCGGTCGGAGGCCCGCAGTGCAGCGGCGAACCCCGCCGGCCCCAGCTCCAGCAGCTGCTGGCGGAAACCGGCCGGCGCCGGGGACCGCAGGTCGATCGTCGGCAGCTTCGCCCGCGGGTGGACGGTGATCGGCGACCGCCCGTTCGGCTTGTTCACCGTCACGTCGGCGAGCCAGGTGAGCACCTTGGTGCCGCGGTCCAGCGAGGTCCGGGCGTTGAGCAGCCGCGGCCGCTCGTCGATGAAGGCGGTCGAGATGTTCCCGGCCCGGAAGTCGGGATCCTCCAGCACCGCCTGCAGGAATGGCATGTTGGTCGCCACGCCACGGATCCGGAACTCCGCCAGCGCCCGCCGGGCCCGGGCGATCGCCTGGTCGAGGTCCCGGCCGCGGGTGGTCAGCTTGACCAGCAGCGAGTCGAAGTGGGGGCTGATCACCGCACCGGTGGCGGCAGTGCCACCGTCGAGGCGTACGCCGGCGCCGGCCGCGGACCGGTAGGCGGAGATCACCCCGGTGTCGGGGCGGAAGCCGTTGGCCGGATCCTCGGTGGTGATCCGGCACTGCATCGCGGCGCCGATCAGGTGGATGGAGTCCTGGGTCAGTCCGAGGTCGGCCAGCGTCTCCCCCGACGCCAGTCGCATCTGGGCCTGGACCAGGTCGACGCCGGTGACCTCCTCGGTGACCGTGTGCTCCACCTGGATGCGCGGGTTCATCTCGATGAAGACGTGCTGGCCGGCGCGCGGGCCCTCGGTCTCCAGCAGGAACTCGACGGTGCCGGCCAGGGTGTAGTCGATGGACTTCGCGAAGGTGACGGCGTCGCGGGTCAGCGCCGCCCGGAGCTCCGCGGAGATGTGCGGGGCGGGGGCGAGCTCGACCACCTTCTGGTGGCGGCGCTGGATCGAACAGTCCCGCTCGAACAGGTGGACGGTGTTGCCCTCGCGGTCGGCGAGGATCTGCACCTCGATGTGGCGCGGCCGGCCGACCGCCTGCTCGATGAAGACGGTGGCGTCGCCGAAGGCGGATTCCGCCTCGCGCATCGCCGCCCCGATGGCATCGGTCAGCGCCGCCGGATCGTCCACCCGGCGCATCCCCCGGCCGCCGCCACCGGCGACCGCCTTGACGAAGACCGGGAAGCCGATCCGCTCGGCCTCGGCCTGCAGGTAGTCCGGGTCGGTCGACGGGTCGGAGGACTCCAGCGTCGGGATCCCGGCCCGGCGGGCGGAGTCGATAGCGTGCTTCTTGTTGCCGGCCATCTCCAGGGTCTCCTTGGAGGGACCGATGAAGGTGATGCCGTTCTTCGCGCAGGCCTCGGCCAGGTCCGGGTTCTCCGACAGGAAGCCGTAGCCGGGGTAGATCGCGTCGGCCTCCGCCTCCTTGGCCGCCCGGATGATCTCGTCGATGTCGAGATAGGCGCGGACCGGGTGGCCCTTCTCGCCGATCAGGTACGCCTCGTCGGCCTTGATCCGGTGCACCGCGTTGCGATCCTCGTACGGGAACACGGCGACGGTCCTCGCCCCCAGCTCGACCGCGGCACGGAACGCACGAACAGCGATTTCGCCACGATTGGCGACCAGGACCTTCTTGAACATGCACACACCTTTGCGGCCGAACAGGCTGACTCCGAAGTCACCGACACGCCGTTGTGAGGGGGACCACACCGCAGTGTAGACCGTCGGATGCTCAGGCGACGATCTGGCCGAGCAACCCCTGCAGGAAGTAGAGGACGAACGCCGCGGAGACCACCCACATCAGCGGATGCACCTCGCGGGCCCGGCCCTTGGCGATCTCCAGCACCACCAGCATGATGAAGCCGATTCCGATGCCCACCGTGATCGAGTAGGCGAACGGCATGAAGACGATGGTCAGGAACGCCGGGATGGCCTGCTCCATCCTCCCCCAGTTGATCTCGGTGACGTTCGACATCATCAGCGCGCCCACGATCACCAGCACCGGGGAGACCGCCTCGGCCGGGATCAGCGAGACGACCGGGGAGGCGACGATGGCGACCAGGAAGCAGGCACCGGTGACGAGCGAGGCGATGCCGGTGCGGGCCCCCTCGGCGACGCCGGAGATCGACTCGACGTAGGAGGTGTTGGAGGACGACGATCCGAGGCCACCGGCCATCGCTGCCAGCGAGTCGATCACCAGGATGCCGGTGAGGTGCGGCGGGTTGCCGTTGCCGTCGAGCAGTCGGCCCTCGGCGCCGACCGCCACCACGGTGCCCATGGTGTCGAAGAAGTCGGCGAGCAGCAGGGAGAAGATCAGCAGCACGACGCCCAGGGCGGTGAGGTGGCGCTGGGTGAAGGCGCCGAAGATGTCGACGTTGCCGAGCAGCTGGAAGTCCGGGGCGCTCCAGGAGCCGATCACCGGCGGGTTCGACTTCCAGCCGGCGGTCTCGCCGCCCGTCATCGTGCCCAACGGGTGGACGTTCTGGACGATGACCGCGACGACGGTCGCCACCGCGATCGAGATCAGCAGGCCACCGCGGACGTTGCGGGCGTAGAGCACCGAGCCGAGCAGCAGGCCGAACAGGAAGATCGCGATCGGCCAGCCCATCAGGCTGCCGTTGATGCCCAGGGTGACCGGGGTGCCCTGGGCCGGGCGGATCACGCCGCCGTCGACCAGGCCGACGAAGGTGATGAAGACGCCGATGCCGACGCTGATCGCCGCGCGCATGAACGCCGGCACCGCCCGGAAGACCGCGGTGCGGAAGCCGGTGAGCACCAGGACGGTGATCAGCGCGCCCTCCAGGACGACCAGGCCCATCGCCTGCGGCCAGGTCATCATCGGGGCCAGCGTGTAGGCCAGCAGGGCGTTCAGGCCGAGACCGGCGGCCAGGGCGAGGGGGTAACGGCCCACCACGCCCATCAGGATGGTCATCACGCCGGCGATCAGTGCGGTGGCCGCGGCGACGGCCGCCTTGGCGACCGCGATGTTCGCGTCGGACGGGGGCTGCCCGGTGATCAGATTGCCGTTGATGTCAGGAACGGTGCCGATGATCGCGGGGTTGAGGGCGATGATGTACGCCATCGCGAAGAAGGTCACCAGGCCGCCGCGGATCTCGCGGCCCAGCGTCGATCCCCGGGCGGTGAGTTCGAACCAACGGTCCAGGACGCCGCGTCCCCCCTGTCCGGTGGGGGTGGGTGCGGTGGTGGATGCAGCAGATTCCATGGCGGCAGCCTAGGGGGCGCACGTTACGTGTTGGTCTCATCGCTCCCGATCGGCTGCCAGCACGCCAGCAGGCGCCAGCACGCGATCAGTCGAACAGTGACCCCTCGGACATGCTGATGGTGTCCCAGATCGGGGCGGAGCGGTCCGCGGCGTGTGTCTCGTCAGGCACGTCGGAGTGGGCCCCGCAGCCGTGGTCGACGGCCACCACGGCGGCGTCGGACGGCGACGACTCGTTGGCGCAGACCCCGAAGATGGTGCCCAGGCTGCCCTGCAGCCGGACGAAGTACCCGCAGCCGACGCACCGCCCGGGCGCCTGCTTGGTCATCGGGTTGTCCGGGCCGCCGTCGCCGGCCAGCCACCGCTCGGCGGCCTGCTCCCGACCGTACGGGGACAGCACCCGTTCCCGGCCGAGGCCGAGCTCGGCCACCACCGCCCGGAGCTGCGAGGCCTCCGCCGGGTCCTGATCGGCGGCGTGGTCGCCGCCGGTGAAACCGGGCTCCAACCGTTCGTCCTCGGCCGGGGTCGGCAGCAACAGTCCGGGGGTCAGGTCGTCCGGGGAGACCCGCTCCGACCACGGGACCCAGGCGGGCGCCAGCAGGGCTCCCTCGCCGGGCAGCAGCGCCACCTCGTCGACGGTCGGCGTCTTGGCCCGGGCGGCACGCACCAGGGTGACGTTCCACCGCCAGCCGCGGTAGCCGGGGTGGGTGCACTCGAACAGGTGGGTGACCACCCGGTCGCCCTCGGCGATCACCCCGAGGTGGTCGCCGACCGCGTGGGTGCCGGAACTGGCCAGCGCCGCCTCGCGGGCGAGGTCCACCGCCGCAGCGGTCACCGGGTCGAGCTTGGGCCGCGGTGCCCTACGGGTCTGGGGTGCGCTGGGGGCTGCCATGTCGGTCATTCTCTCACGCCCGGGCGGGCGTCACAGCTCCAGCTCGTCGGCGATGCCGCGAAGCAGGTGCGCCGTACGCTCCGCGGACTTCGCGTCGGGGAAGTGACCACGGCGGTAGCTGGCGGCGAGATGGTCGAGCATCTTGATCACGTCCTCGACGATGACCGCCATCTCCTCGGGCCTCTTGCGAGCCGCCTTGGCGACCGACACCGGCTTGTCCACCAGGTGCAGGCTGAGCGCCTGCTCACCCTTGCGCCCCTCGATGACGCCGAACTCCACCCGCTGACCGGGCTTGAGGGTCGTCACTCCCTGCGGCAGGGCGGAGGAACGGACGTAGACGTCCCCGCCACCGTCCTTGGTCAGGAATCCGAAGCCCTTCTCGGCGTCGTAGAACCGCACCTTGCCAGTGGGCACAGCAACCTCACTTGTCCGTGTCTGTCCGCGTCGTGTCCGAACGCATCGTCTGAAATGGGTCTGATCGGGTCCGGCCGGCCGACGACGGGGTCGTGCGGGCAGCCCCGGTCCCTGGAGGCGAGCGCGACCGGGTGCAGCAGGGGTGACCGCCGCCCGGAAACGAGCCTGGCGGGGTCCGGAGACCTCAGCATACCCGGGGCGTGGAGCTTCCGGGGGGCCGTCGGCGACGCACAGGGTTTCCCCGGACACCGCCCCGGGTAGCATCGACGCCATGGCGACCTGGCAGGACGGCCCCGAGTACGCGCCTCTGGCGCCTCCCACGGGGTATGAACCCGCGGTCGCGAACACCCCGACGGTGCTGGACCCGCCACGCCGGCAGGCCCCCGACCCGGCGGCACCCGCCGGTCCCGGCCCCGCGACACCGCCGCCGGCCTTCGCCCCGCCCGATGGCGCGGTCCCGCTGTCCGGCCTGACCCCGGACCGGCCGCCCTCCCGGGACCCGCGCCACCCCTTCCCGCTGGTGTCCCGCCCGCAACAGACCGGCTCGGCCTGGCGGTCGGTGCACGCCTCGGCGACCGCGTCGGCCCCTACGCCGCCTCCCGTGGCGGTGGCCGGGCCGTACGATCCCGCGCCGTACGAGCCGGCAGCGTACGATCCCGCGCCGTACGATCCCGCGGCCCAGGCCCCGGCGCCGCAGCCGCCGCTGTCCTTCCTGGCTCCCCGCCGGACCGGCTTCGCCGATCTCGACCAACGGGCCCGGGCGGCTCGTTGGCTGCTGCTGCCGCCGGTCCTCTACATCCTCGGCGCGGTCGCCGGGCCGTTCGTCACCGTCGCCGTGCTGGCCGGCGCCATCCTGCTCGCCGCCGCCCCGACGATCCCGGTCGCCGCCCGGGCGCTGTCCCGGATCGTCTCGGGGCTGGTCGGCGCGCTGCTGCTGCTCGGCTTCCTGGTCGGCCGGGACTGGACCGAGCTGGCCGGCACCTCCCGCTTCATCGGATTGATCTACTGCGTCGTCCTCGGCATCTGGTACGTGCGCCAGCGCTCCGCGGTGGACGCCGAGCAGCACCGGCGGGAGCAATCGGGCGGCCCGAGGGCGCGCCGATGACCCGCAAGGCCGCTCCACGGTCCCTTGCCGAGTCGCTGCGCCGCTGGACGGCCACCGACTTCGCTGCCCTGCTGGCGGCCCGCCCCGACCTGTGCACGCCGCCACCGCGTTCGGTGGGGGATCTGGTCGCCCGGATGACCACCGGCGGGTCGGCGATGACCGCCCTGCACCGGCTCAACGCCTGGCAGCACGTGGTCGCCGAGGCATTGGCCACGCTGCCCGACGGCACCACCCGGGCCGCGATCGCCGGCCTGCTCGGCACCACCGACGAGCTGGCGGTCCGCCGCGGGCTCGCCGACCTGCGGGAGCGCGGTCTGGTCTGGGGCCCGGACAGCGACCTGCACCTACTCGTCCCGGCACGCACCGCCTTCGGCCCCTGGCCGGCCGGACTGGCCGACGACTCGGCCCACCCGCTCACCGAGCGGGAGGTCACCGCGGCCCTGGAGGCCGCCGGGGAGGTGGTCCGGCCGCTGCTCGACCAGCTCACCTGGGGTCCGCCGACCGGCCGGGTCCGGAACGCCGACCGTCGGGTCACCCCGGACACCGCCGGCACCCCGATGGAGGTGGCGCTCGCCCACGGGCTGCTGCGGCCGCTCGACCACGACACCGTGGTGATGCCCCGCGAGGTCGCCTGGCAGCTGCGCGGCCACCGGTTGGTGCGGACGCTGCCGAGCCCGACACCGCCGGACCTGGGCGCCGGTCGACGGCGCCGGGCGGAGCTGATCGACCGGGCCGGGGTCGGCGCGGCGATCACCCTGCTGCGCGATGTCGAGCAGCTGGTCTCCTCGCTGCCGGACCTCGACGTCCGGCTGCTGCGCGACGGTGGTCTGTCGGTGAAGGATCTCGGTGGCGCGGTGGCGCTGCTGCGGCTGCCGGCCGCCCACCTCGCCCGCTCCCGGACGTACGCCGCCCTCGTCGTCGAGCTGGCCTGGGCCGCCAGACTGGTCAACCAGGTGAACGGCGAGACGCTGCTGCCGACTCCCGCCTTCGACCAGTGGCTGGACCGGGCCGCGGCGGACCGCTGGGTCGACCTGGTCCGGGTCTGGGCCGGGACACCGCGGTGGTTCCCCTGGTCGGTCCGGCCCAAGGCGCATCCACTCGGCCCGGACGCCGACTGGCGCGGCGCGGCCGACCTGCGCCGCGGGCTGATCGGGGTCTGCGCCGAGGTCACGCCCGGCACCGTGGTCGGCGCGGAGCGGTTGGCCGAGGCGTACGCCTGGCACCGGCCGGCGGTGGCCGCCCAGGTCGACCTCGCCGAACTGACCGGCCAGTGGTGGGAGGAGGCCGGCTGGCTCGGCCTGCAGGCGCTGGACGCGGTGACCGGGCTGATGCACGTGGCGGACGACGAGCGGGCGTCGATGCCCGCCGAGCTCGCCGCGGAGTTCCCCGAACCGGTCGCCGAGCTCATCCTGCAGTCCGACCTCACCGCCGTCGCCCCGGGCCCGTTGGACCATGACACCAGCCGGGTGGTCCGACTGCTGGCCGACCAGGAGTCCCGCGGCGCCGGCGGCGTGTTCCGGTTCAGTCAGGCCTCGCTGCGCCGGGCCTTCGACGCCGGCTGGACCGCGGACCGGGTGCTCGACTGGCTCCGGGACCACTCCGGCACCGGGCTGCCGCAGCCGCTGGAGTACCTGGTCGGCGACGTGGCCCGCCGGCACGGCCGGATCCGGGTCGGCAGCGTCGGCGCCTGGATCCAGACCGACGACGCCGCGGTGATCACCCAGCTGCTGTCCCACCCCGAGGCGGGGCCGCTCGGCCTGCGCCGACTCGCGCCCGGGGTGCTCGTCGCCGACGCCGAGGCCGATGAGGTGGTGGTGCTGTTGCACCAGCTGGGGCTCTCCCCCGCCGCGGAGGACTCCGCCGGCCGGCTGGTCACCGCCCCGCCGCGGCCCCGGGCCCGGCCCCGGACGGTCGATGCGCCGGCCGGGCCACCCGGGCCGCAGGCGATCGCCGAACTGGCCGAGGAGCTGGCCGCCTCCCTGCAGTGATCGGGCGGTGCAGGGATCGGGTGGTGCAGGGATCTCCCGCGCTTGGCCGCGGTGCGAGAATGGTCGTCATGTCACGCCTGGATCCGGGCCCGTTGGTCGTGCAATCGGACCGTACGCTCCTGCTCGAGGTCGACCATCCGCTGGCCGACGAGTGCCGGCTGGCGATCGCCCCGTTCGCCGAACTGGAGCGGGCCCCCGAACACATCCACACCTACCGGCTCACCCCGCTGGGGCTGTGGAACGCCCGGGCTGCCGGCCACGACGCCGAGCAGGTGGTCGACGTCCTGCTCACCTACTCGCGCTACCCGGTGCCCAGCACGCTGCTGGTCGACGTCGCCGAGACGATGGACAAGTACGGCCGGCTGCGGATCGAGAAGCACCCGGTGCACGGCCTGGTGCTGGTCTCCACCGACCCGGCGGTGCTCACCGAGGTGGTCCGGGCCAAGCAGGTGGCCGGGATGCTCGGCGCCGTGATCGACGCCGACACGGTGGCCGTCCATCCCTCCGAGCGGGGTCATCTCAAGCAGGTGCTGCTCAAGCTCGGCTGGCCGGCCGAGGACCTCGCCGGCTACGTCGACGGCGAACGCCACCCGATCGCCCTGGCCGAGGACGGCTGGCAGCTGCGGACCTACCAGCGCCAGGCGGTCGACTCCTTCTGGCAGGGCGGCTCGGGGGTCGTCGTGCTGCCCTGCGGGGCGGGCAAGACGCTGGTCGGCGCGGCGGCGATGGCGCGGGCCGGGGCGACCACGCTGATCCTGGTCACCAACACCGTCTCCGCCCGGCAGTGGCGTGACGAGCTGCTGCGGCGGACCACCCTGACCCCCGACGAGATCGGCGAGTACTCCGGCGCCCGCAAGGAGATCCGCCCGGTGACCATTGCGACGTACCAGGTGATCACCACCAAACGGAACGGCATCCACCCACACCTGGAGCTGTTCAGTGCCCGTGACTGGGGCCTGGTGGTGTACGACGAGGTGCACCTGCTGCCCGCCCCGGTGTTCCGGATGACGGCGGACCTGCAGGCCCGCCGTCGGCTCGGGCTGACCGCGACGCTGGTCCGCGAGGACGGCCACGAGGGGGACGTGTTCTCCCTGATCGGGCCGAAGCGCTTCGACGCACCGTGGAAGGACCTGGAGAACCAGGGCTGGATCGCCCCGGCCGAGTGCATCGAGGTGCGGGTCACCCTGCGGGAGGACGAACGGCTGGCGTACGCGATGGCGGAGCCGGACGTACGCTACCGGCTGGCGGCCACCGCGGAGACCAAACAGCGCACCATCATCGAGCTGGCCGAGCGCCACCGCGGCACGCCGACGCTGGTGATCGGGCAGTACGTCGACCAGCTCGACGAACTCGCCGCGGCCCTGGACGCACCGCTGGTCAAGGGGTCGACCCCCGAGACGCGGCGCGAGGAGCTCTTCGGCGCCTTCCGGCGCGGGGAGATCACCCTGCTGGTGGTCTCCAAGGTGGCCAATTTCTCCATCGACCTGCCGACCGCCGAGGTCGCGATCCAGGTCTCCGGCGCCTTCGGGTCCCGGCAGGAGGAGGCCCAGCGGCTGGGCCGGCTGCTGCGCCCGTCCGGTGACAAGACGGCCCGCTTCTACGCGGTGGTGTCGCGGGACACCTCGGACGCCGACTTCGCCCAGCACCGGCAGCGGTTCCTGGCCGAGCAGGGCTACAGCTACCGGATCGTCGACGCCGACGACCTGGAGCAGCTCGACCGCGGCTGATCGGCGAGGCGCACCCGGCTCACTGCTGCGGCGGGACGGCGTCCTCGGTCACCGCGACCGTCGACTCGGCGACGCTCAGCCCCAGCTCCACCGGCCAGCGGTCCGGCAGGTCGCCGAGGGCGACCAGGTCGAGCAGCAGATCGGGCCAGATCCAGTCGTCGGAGCCGGCGAGGGCGCTCAACGGCCACCAACGCGACCCCTTGAGGGTGAGCTGCTCGTCCTCGGTGTGGCCCGCGGTGGAGACCCGGAAGCGCGGGGTGGCGAGCAGGAAGAACCACTCCTCCTGCTCCAGCACCTGGTCGGAGTAGCCGTGCCGGGCCGTACGATGCGCGACCGGCCCGACCAGGTCCGCCTCGGCCGCGACGAACCCGGTCTCCTCGCGCACCTCGCGCACCGCGGCCTGTGCCGGCGTCTCGTCGCCGTCGATGCCGCCGCCGGGGGTGACCCACCAGCGGGACCCGTCCAGCCCGGGATCGGAGTCGTGGAAGAGCAGCACCTCCGGCTCCTGCTCCCCCGGACCGACGATGACGACGCGGGACGCCCGCCGGTACTTCCAGGGCCGCAACTGCGGCGCGACCGCGATGCCGGGACGTTCGTGGAAATGGGGCTGATGCGCGGAGCTCACGGCCTCCAGCCTAACCACCCGGTCAGCCACGACCGCGGGCCGGCCTCAGCCGCGCCCGCGGGTGCGGACGTCGGCGACCAGCTCGGCCCGGGCGACCGCGGCCGGCAGGCTGACCCGCTCCAGATACTCGGCGCCCTCGGTGTCCCCGGCCGCGCGGAGTCGCTCGATCAGCACGGCCAGGTCGGCCGGCGCCTTGTTCTGGGCCATCTTGGCCTTGCCCGACCAGCCGGTGATGACGACCTCCAGCCCGATCACGGCTCGCAGCATCCGGTCGACGAAGTCACCGGGCGGGTCCTGCACCGTCCACTCCCCGGCCGGCTCGTGCCGCTCGGTCAGCGCCGTCACCGCCTGACGGGTCCACTCCAGGTCGTCGTGCAGTCGCACCTCGCCGCGGACATGGACGGTCACGTAGTCCCAGGTCGGCACCACCCGGCCGTGCTCGGCCTTCGACGGCAGCCCCACCGGGCTGACATAGTGCTCGATGCCGTGGGCGATGACCAGGCCGGGGCCGGTGATCGGCTCACGGACCTGCGGGTTGTTGCGCTGCAGGTGGGCGATCAGCCGGCCGTACGGTGCCGGGGCGGGGTCGTACACGAACGGGAGGTAGCTGGCCTCCAGGTCCTCGCCGTGCCGGGTGACCAGGTCGGCCGTGTCCACGGTCGCCAGGAACGTACGGATCTCGTCGTCGCCCATCGCGAAGTGCTGCGGAATGTACATGCCCCGATCATCCCGCGCGGCGATCACTGCGATCGAGCAGGTCACGCCAGCTGTGCACCAGCCCGGCATCCACCCAGGCCCGGAACGACCCGAGCGGGCGCACCTGGGCGTCGACGTGGAAGGCGCGGATCCCGGCACGGTGCAGCCAGGGCACGTGTTCGGGCTGCAGGCCGCCGGCGGCGATCAGCTTCTCGGCCGCCCACCGGTCGGTGCGGGCCCGTTCGACCAGGTCGTCCAGCCCGTGCTCGACGTCGCGGGCCGAGCCGGCGCTCATCACCTGGTCGAGCCCCGGCAGCCGGCGCAGCGCCACCCAGGCGTGGTCGAAGTCCAGGCACTGGTCGACCGCCCGGTCGAAGGTCCACGGCCAGCCGGCGTCCCCGGCGACGGTGGCGCACACGTCGGTGTCGATCGCCGACCACTGGTCGAGGAAGCCCATCACCATCCCCTCGGCCCCGGCGTCGAGGTAGGCCGCGGCCAGCCCGCGCAGCCGGGTCACCTCACCGCCGTCGGTCGTCCACCCCTCCCGCAGCCGCAGGGTGACCCGGACCGGCAGGTGGGTGGCGGCGCAGACCTGCGCCACCACGTCGGGCGCCGGCGACAGCTCACCGGATCCGGCCTGGGCCACCAGGTGGACCCGGTCGGCGCCGCCCTCCTCGGCCCGGCGGGCGTCGTCGGCGTGCCCGCAGAGCACCTCCAGGACGCTGTCCATCGACCACCTCCGTCAGGCCGGCCGCATCGCCGCGGCCTCGTCGGCCGGGTCCCGTCGGGTGGCCCGCATCGCCGCGGCCCGGTCCTCGACCTCGTGGAGCACCCGGGACATGTTCCGCCAGCCGACCTTCTCCAGATCGTCGCGGCTCCAGCCGCCGCGGGCCAGTGCCTCCCATAGCCGCGGGTAGCAGGACACGTCGGACAGCCCCTCGGGCAGCCAGCTGGTGCCGTCGAAGTCGGCGCCGACCCCGAGGTGGTCGACCCCGACCACCTCGCGCAGGTGCTCGAAGTGGGCGACGACGTCCTCCAGACCGGCCGGCGGCATGGCGATCGGGTACGACTCGTAGAAGGCGCCCATCTGGTCGTGGTCGTGCACGTCCAGGCCTTGGTGGCGGGCCTCGTCCTCGGCCCGGCTGCGCCACTCGTACGCCGCCTCGGAGACGAACGGGGCGACGAAGGTGACCATGCACAGGCCGCCCTGGGCGGCCAGGTCGACCAGGATGTCGTCCGGCACGTTGCGCGGGTGCGGGCAGACCGCCCGGGACGAGGAGTGCGAGAAGATCACCGGGGCGGTGGAGACCGCCAGCGCGTCGGCCATCGTGTCGGCCGAGGTGTGGGAGAGGTCGACGATCATCCCGAGCCGGTTCATCTCGCGGATCACCTCGGTGCCGAAGGCGGTCAGCCCGTGGTGGCGCGGCTCGTCGGTGGCCGAGTCGGCCCAGTCGGTGTTCTCGTTGTGGGTGAGGGTGAGGTAGCGCACGCCGAGGCGGTGCAGCGTACGCAGCACGCCCAGCGAGTTGGCGATGGAGTGTCCCCCCTCGGCGCCCATCAGCGAGGCGATCGGTGCGTCCGGACCGGCCAGCACCAGCCGGTCGAACTCGTCGGCGTCGGCCACCCGGCGGAAGTGCGCCGGGTAGCGGTCGATGAATGCGCCGACCGCGTCGATCTGCTCCAGGGTCGCCGCGACCGCCAGGTCCCCGGCCAGGGTGCCCGGCACGAACACCGACCAGAACTGGGCGCGGACACCGCCGGCCCGCAGCCGCGGCACATCGGTGTGGAATTCGGGGCGGCTCCGGTCGAGCTCGTGGGCGAGCAGGTCGTAGCCGTGTTCGCGCAGGGCCCAGGCCAGGTCGTTGTGTCCGTCGACCACCGGTATCAGCTCCATGGGGCCATTGTGGCTCACCGGAGTGCGGTGTGGCCGTCGTACCGGGCGAGCGTACGGCTCGAAGGGCAGGGAAAGGCGGGGACACGACCGGAGGGCGGCCCCGTGATGGGACCGCCCTCCGGTGTGTTCGGGCTGGGTGCGGGTCGGCTCAGAAGCCGACGCCGCCCATCTCGTCGGCGGAGTGACCGGTCGGCACCTGGGCCGGCTCGGGCTTGTCGGCGATGACGGCCTCGGTGGTGAGGAACAGCGCCCCGATCGAGGCGGCGTTCTGCAGCGCGGAGCGAGTCACCTTGGCCGGGTCGATGATGCCCGCAGCGACCATGTCCACGTACTCACCGGTCGCGGCGTTGAGGCCCTGGCCGGCGGGCAGGTTGGCGACCTTCTCGGCCACCACGCCGCCCTCGAGACCGGCGTTCACGGCGATCTGCTTCAGCGGGGCCTGGACCGCGCGGAAGACGATCTGGGCGCCGACCTTCTCCTCGCCCTGCAGGTCGAGGTTGACCGCCTTGGCGGCCTGGATCAGGGCCACGCCACCGCCGGGCAGGATACCCTCCTCGACAGCCGCCTTGGCGTTGCGGACGGCGTCCTCGATCCGGTGCTTGCGCTCGTTGAGCTCGACCTCGGTGGCGGCGCCGACCTTGATCACGGCCACGCCACCGGCCAGCTTGGCCAGCCGCTCCTGCAGCTTCTCGCGGTCGTAGTCGGAGTCGCTGTGCTCGATCTCGGCGCGGATCTGGTTGACCCGGCCCTCGATCGCGTCGGCCTCGCCGGCGCCCTCGATGATGGTGGTCTCGTCCTTGGTGACGATCACCTGGCGGGCGGAGCCCATCAGGGTCAGATCGGCCTGCTCCAGCTTGAGGCCGACCTCCTCGGAGATCACCTGGCCGCCGGTGAGGATGGCCATGTCGGCCAGCATCGCCTTGCGACGGTCGCCGAAGCCGGGGGCCTTGACGGCGACGGACTGGAAGGTGCCGCGGATCTTGTTGACGATCAGGCCGGCGAGGGCCTCACCCTCGACGTCCTCGGCGATGACGACCAGCGGCTTGCCGGCCTGCATGACCTTCTCCAGCACCGGCAGGAGCTCCTTGAGGTTGGAGACCTTGGAGTTCACCAGCAGGATGTAGGGGTTGTCGAGCACGGTCTCCATGCGCTCGGTGTCGGTGACGAAGTAGGGCGAGATGTAGCCCTTGTCGAAGCGCATGCCCTCGGTGAGCTCGAGCTCCAGGCCGAAGGTGTTCGACTCGTCGACGGTGATGACGCCTTCCTTGCCGACCTTGTCCATCGCCTCGGCGATGATCTCGCCGACCTGGGTGTCGGCGGCCGAGATGGAGGCGGTGGCGGCGATCTGCGCCTTGGTCTCCACGTCGGTGGCCATCGCCAGCAGCTGGTCGTTGATCGCGGCGACGGCCTTCTCGATGCCCTTCTTGAGGCTCATCGGGTTGGCACCGGCGGTGACGTTCTTGAGGCCCTCGCGGACGATGGCCTGGGCCAGCACGGTGGCCGTGGTGGTGCCGTCACCGGCGACGTCGTCGGTCTTCTTGGCGACCTCCTTGACGAGCTCGGCGCCGATCTTCTCGTACGGCTCCTCGAGCTCGATCTCCTTGGCGATGGACACACCGTCGTTGGTGATGGTGGGGGCGCCCCACTTCTTCTCCAGCACGACATTGCGGCCCTTGGGGCCGAGGGTGACCTTGACTGCGTCGGCGAGGGTGTTCATCCCCCGCTCGAGGCCGCGGCGGGCCTCGACGTCGAATTCAATCAGCTTTGCCATGTCCCGGGAGTCCTCCCGCAAATCGAGGCGCGCGGCCCCGTTGCTTGTCCGTAGTGTCTGGATGCGCATGCGACCGGTGCCCGCGACGGACGGCCCGGCCGGGCCTCACCAGTCCCACGTACGTAGCACTCACCCGCGGGGAGTGCCAAGGCAATTGTTAGCACTCACCCCAAGGGAGTGCAAACAGTGGGAGCGCCCAGCGTGGTGCGCGCCGGTGCGACACTGGTCCGCATGGAGCAGCCCGAGATCGGCCCTGGCGCTGCCACCCGGGTGCGGACGGTGGCGAACTGGATCAACCTGTCCACCCCGCTCGGCCTGCTGGTGGCCACCGCCGGCCGATGCCGGCTCCGTCGGGGTCCGCGCGGGCTGTGGCTGGCCGAGGGGTACCGGCTGGGCTTCCCGATCGCGGGCGCCTTCACCGTCGGCTCGGTGGTGATCACCCCGGGCCGGTTCGCCGACCTGGCCGTACGGCTCCCGCGACTGCTCGCCCACGAGGAGCGACACGCCACCCAGTGGTGCGCCTGGCTGGGACTGCCGATGCTGCCGGTCTACCTGGTGGCGATGGCCTGGTCCTGGCTGCGGACCGGCGACCGGGCAGCGGCGAACGCCTTCGAGGTGCACGCCGGACTGGCCGACGGCGGCTACCGGCCGGGCAGCCACCGGCAGGGCAGTCGACGCTGAGTCCGGCGGGTCGGCGGCGTCAGTTCGCCAGCCGACGGGCAGAGCGCTCCCGCCGATCCCGTTCTCGTTGACGGAGCAGCCGCTTCACCACCAGGGGGTCGTACGCGAGGGCGGCCGGCTCGTCGAGCAGCGCGTTGAGCACCTGGTAGTACCGGGTGACGGAGATCCCGAACTGTTCCCGGATCGTCTCCCGGCCGCCCGCCGGATCGGTCCAGCGGCCCCCCGCGGCATCGAGGATGCACCGCTCCAGCTCTGACAACTCCCCCAGGCCCACTCCCATACCCACTCCGGAGGCATCGCCCACCCCGGAGACATCGGGACGATCGACCGCGGGATCGGGGTGGGCTGAGGTCATGCCGAGAAGTCTAGTCCGGGAATCACACAAGTGTCGTTCACCCGCCGCGGCGGACCCTCAGGTCGACGCCACGAAGACTGCGATGCCGGTCACCGCGACCCGATTCGGTGTGAGCAGGCCCGATTCCGGTGTGAGCTGTGGATGAGATGTGAGACCCAGAAGGGTGAGAGGCGGGTGATTTCCCGCAGATTCCCGTCACCCGTGAACAACGCTGACTGCGGACCTGATGCAGTTCTCGTCGCTGATCGTGACGAGAGCAAGGGAATGGGGAGACAGAAGTGCCGTTCAGCAAAGCAGACAAAGGGGGGCGCCAGGATCGGCGCGCCGGACTGTCACAACGAAACATCTCGCGACGGACCGTTGTGGTAGGCGCCGCGTGGGCTGCGCCTGCCATCGTCGCAGTGAGCGCCCTGCCGGCCACCGCGGCCTCACCGGGCTGCACGAGTTCGACAGTGGCGCTCAACTGGGGACTCGCCGTTCTCGGCGGCACGCGCCAGCTGACGGATCCGTTCACCCGGACTATTTCCTTCACCCCACAGCCTGCCGGCACAAAGCCCGGTACTACGATCACGTTCACGGCCCTCCACGAATGGGCCGGGAACATGAGAGGTGACAACGACACTTTGCAGGGCAATGCCGCGGTCACGACCTTCAACGTCGGGGGCATCGGGGAGGTCGGCTATGGCCTCCTGCAGCGTGTCGGCCAGAACGGGAAGACCGCACCTACCGCTGCCGACTACCAGACGGTCACCTTCACGTTCCCCGAACCGCTGCACGGACTCAGCTTCAGCATCACCGACATTGATCGGACCTGGAGCGCTCCCCCGAATGACACCAACCGTGACTTCTTCGACGCGGTGGCGCTGATCTCACCGACTCCGTACACGGCCGTCGCACCGTCCGGCTCGAAGGTGATCGGGTCCGGCACCACTGCAGATCCATGGCGCAATCAACAGGATGGCAATGTCGACGAGGATGGCCCGGGAGGGCAGATCGACATCACCTTCACCGCGCCGGTGACGACGTTCACCATCCGTTACTGGAACTACGCGTACAGCCTGTACGGCTCGGGTGTCGCCAAGGCGCCGAACACCGACAGCAACCAGGCGGTGTTCTTGACGAGGTTCCAGTTCGCTCGGGAGATCCCCTGCTGAATCGGCCTGCAAGGCGTGACAAGAGTTGACGCACCCTGATATTCCGTATCCCCACCAGCCCCGTCGAGATGGAGCGTTGGTGGGGGTGGTCAGGCGGGGCGATCAGCTCCTGTTCTGGACGGACCCGACCGGGACGGGCGAGGAACGGGCCGGCGAGCTGACCGTCGGGGCCGTCAGGTCGCTGCGGGACGTGCCGGACGGGATCGTGGTCCTGCAGGACTACGCGCTCCTGGCGTCCTCTTCGGTGACAGAGCTGATCGCGCCGCCGATGCGGCTCAGCATGCTGCCGCCGGCCGGTCACCGGGCCCGGAGCGAGGATGCCGCCTCCGTCGCACAGGATGCGGTCAGGGAGCCCGAAGCGCTCGTGACCGTGACCCCGACGACCCTTCGGCGGCTGAGACCGTACGTGACAGAACGCGCCGACGTCGACCATCGCCTGTCCGCGGTGGCGGCCCGCATCCTCGCCGTCCTCGGCGAGTATTCCCCCGAGTTGGCACAACTGCTCAGTCGCGACGGCGTACTCCACCCTGGCGCCGCCGCCCTGTTGCGGCGCTATCCGACCCCACGCGCGCTGATGGTGGAGGGTCACTATGCGCTGGTCAGGACACTGAACCCCGGAAGCGACCCGGAGCGAGAGGCGCTCGCGGAGGGGGTCTTCCGCCTGGGGTCCGGCTCCGGGGAACTGCCCGGCAGCAGGGAGGCCGAGGCCCTGGCCGAGGCGCTCGTCCCGGGCCTGGCCACCGAATACGAACTGCTCCGAGCCCGTGGGGAGGCCATCGACCGGGCGATCTTCGCCCTGGTGGCACCGGCCCCCTCATCCCCGTCGCTGCGTTCTCGCCTCGGAAGGCCGACGGTGGGCGTCGCCGCCCGCGTCCCCGAGCCGACCCCCTTCGCCGGAGCCAGGGATGTCGGCACGCTGGTGGCGGCGACCCGCGCCGCCTATGAGAGCCGGTATCACGACCCTTCGACACCTGACGTGGCGTACGCCCAGTACCGCGGCGCTCGCGAGGCGCTCGACGACTTCTGTGACACGCCTGACCCGATCACCGGAGCCGAGATCGCGGTGTGGGGTCAGTTCCTGGCGATCGACTGCGGTGACTTCTCGGCGGAGGCCGCGTACTCGGCCGCCGTGCGACGTACGCTCCCGACCGGAGCCGACCGCGGAGTCGACACCGTGGCGGCGGTGGCACGGATCCGCGCGGACAGCGAGATCGCGCACGCGATCGCCGGCGTCCTGGGCGCCGATCCCAGCCAGGAATTCGACCGGCTGCGACGCGCCCTCGACACATCGCCTCAGGCCTCGGACCGGGTCCGCAGGGAGGGCCTGGGACTCCTCGCGCTGGTGCTGGCGATCTGGGGCCGGACCGACGATGCCCGCGCCCTGCTGGCCTCCCTCCCTGACAGAGCCGGCGAGGAGAGCGGAGCGGCCGACGTGCCTGCACACATCGCTCGGCTGCTGGTCGTCCCCAGCGTGGCGGAGGACGACACGCTCCGCAGCGCTCGCGAGATCGCCGCCGAGGCCAGCAGGGGGACCGCCTACGAGGCGTACTTCCAATTCGCGAACATGTTCACCTCGCTGATCACCAAGTCGTTCGTGCCCGCACTGAAGGCCTTCGATCGCTGGTCCAGGTCTGCCGCGTGGCGACGGCAGACCCCGGACCAGCGGCACCTCGCCCACCTCGTCCAGGCCCTGATCAGCGCCGCCGTCGGCGACTACTCAGGCATCCACGACGTCTTCAGTCACCGATCCGAGATCGAGTTCAGCGACCTCGAAACGCCGCCCGACCTGATGGGGCGGAGCATCCTCGCCAGGGTCGACCTGTCGGTGGGCTCGTACGGGCGGGTCCTCGCCGCCACGTCGCCCCAGGGAGAACTGTCCGAAGCGGCGGTGGCCCGGGCGTATCCGCGTGGTGTTCCCGCGCCGCTGGTGCTCCGGGGGTCGGTGCTCTGGGAGCTCCAGCAACGCCGAAGCGCCGTCGAGCACTTCGAACGAGCACTGCGATGGGCAGCGATCCATGAGGACTGGGTGGTCCTGCTCGTCGCCGAGACTCCCCAATTCCGGAACTGGCTGACCTCTCTGGATCCCCACCATCCGCCCGAAGGTGTCCCGGCCGGAGTCCCCGAAGCGATCACGGGGCGACCGATTCTCGTCGACCGCGCGATCCCCTCGCTGACCGATCGGCAACGGCGCGTGCTGGCCCTGCTGTCGGTGGGGAAGAGCACGGATGAGATCGCCAAGGAGATGTTCATCACCCGCAACACTGTGAAGACGCATCTGCGTCAGCTCTACCGCAAGCTCGGCGTGAGCACGCGCGAGGAGGCGGTCGGCATGGCCGAGAGATATCAGCTCCTCACTTGACCCCTCCGCCCACCCCCGGAAGGCCGACCAGAACTGCGCCGGTCGGCTCGCGCCCGGTCTCAGTGCATAATGGTCGCTCGGCGCCGATCCACGCTCCCGTAGTTCAACGGCCAGAACAGCTCTCTTGTAAAGAGCAGATCAGGGTTCGACTCCCTGTGGGAGCTCCATCAGAGGACCCTGCCGCCGCCGGGACGACCACGCTGTTCATCGACCCTGACGGCACCGGTGAGCGACTGGTCGACCGGCTACGGGGCAGCGATCTGCACGCACCGGACCACCTGCCGGTCGAGTCACCGACGTGCTGCATCGAGACACCCTGAGACCGGTCTCGGCTTCCGGAATCCGGGAGGCGCTATACCGTAGAGACCATGGCCCCCACCTCTCCCTCCGCCGGCGCTCCGTGGTCCGAGACCGCTTACCAGGAGCTCGTCCGCAGCGGTCGTCAATTCGCCGAACAGGTCCTGATCCACCTCGAGCGGCTCGCCGCGCTGCGGCCCGGATCGGATCCGCGTGATCTGGAGGATGCGAACATCCGCCTGGAGGGCGCCCTGCTCGACTTCCAGGACGCCCAGGTCACCTACTGCGGGCGAGGATTCGGCTTCCTCACCGACGGCGACGACGCACGGACGTCGTCCACCGGGGGCGCGGCCGCCGGGTCACCGGGCGCAGCCGGGTCACCGGGATCGATGGCGGGCCGGGGATCGGCCGCAGCACCCGGAGCGGCCGGGTTTCCCGGGTCGACACCGCGGTCCGTCCCCCGCGGCGAGGTCGTCTCGGTCCTGACCCGCCACGACTTCGAACTCGTCGACCAAGGGGCGGTCGAGGACACCGCCCAGCAGTTCGCCACCATGGCGGGGGCGACGCCGGTGCCGCCCGGTGACCTCGGCTACGCCATGGCGATCCTCAACTACATGGGGCTGGGGCAGTTGACCACCACCCCGGGGCTGCGCCCGCTGCTGGAGGTGAACGCCGTCTCGACCCGGGCCACCTCCCCGACCCGGCACGAGGTCGACGACACCGAGGGCGTGGACGACCTGTTCGAGCCCGGTGACGTGCTCAACTACCAGACGAACTTCTGGGAACCCGGCCAGAATCCCTTGTCATGAGCAACCACGCGTCCGTCACCCTGGTCATCGGGGACATCACGGAACAGCGCGCCGACGCCATCGTCAATGCCACCAACTCCAGCCTGCAGGGTGGCGGCGGGGTCGACGGGGCGATCCACCGCGCCGGCGGTCCGGCGCTGCAGCAGGCCTGCCGCCGACTGCGGGCGACGAGCCTGCCGGACGGTCTGCCGCCGGGCCAGGCGGTGGCCACCACCGCCGGTCGCCTCGACGCCCAGTGGGTGATCCATACCGTGGGCCCGCTGTGGACGCCCACCGAGGACCGCACCCACCTGCTGATGTCGTCCTACCGGGAGTGCCTGCGGGTGGCCGACGAGCTCGCCGTGTCGACCATCGTGTTCCCGGCCGTCTCCGCCGGGGCGTACGGCTGGCCGGTGCGCGACGCCGCCCGGATCGCCATCACGACGGTGTCGACCACCCCGACCCAGGTCGCCGAGGCGACCTTCGTGCTGCGTGACGAGCCGATGTTCCGGGTCTTCGAGGAGGCCCTGATCGAGCTGCGGGGCTGACCACCCCCGGGGGTTGGCCGAGCCGCTCAGCTCAGCGCCCCGGACGACCCGCCTTCCGCCGCCGATCACCCAGCAGCATGCCGCCGACCACCACGGCGAGCAGCACCAGCGACAGCCAGATGCTGTACTTCGCGTACTCCTCGACGAACCGGACGGCAGGCTCGCCGAGACGGTGACCGAGGTAGAGGTAGAGCCCCTGCAGGACCGCCGCCCCGATCGCGTCGACGACCAGGAACCGGCGCCAGGACATCCCGGCCGCGCCGACCGTGGCGTAGATGATCGCCCCGGGCAGCGGGATCGGCAGATAGGTGGCGAGTACGGCCGGCACCGACCAGCGCAGCGCGAACCGCTCCGCCCGTTCGTTGCGTCGACGGGCCCGCTCCGAGGTGCCGGTCATCACCTCCAGCAGACCGCGCCCCCACAGCTTGCCGGCCCAGAAGTAGACCCAGTCGAACTTGAGCACGCTGACGGTGGCCATCAGCCAGCCGGCCCACCACCAGGGGTCCCCGGTGGCCGACAGCGCCCCGATCATCACCACGGCGGTCCGGGACCCGGACACCGCGGCGAGCACGTACGGCGTGTAGCCGAGCAGCACCGGCCGCAGCGGCAGCATCACCAGGGAGTAGATGCCGACCAGCCCGATCCCGGTCCAGCAGACCAGGTCGCGCCGGGTCGGCTCGTGCGACCACGGCAGCGACGGATCGTCCCACCATGGCCGGTCCTGTTCGGCGGCCCGCGCGTCGGGCTCGGGGGCTGAGTCGCTCACTGGCGCTCCTTCTGGACGGCTGCTCGGATGATACGTGCCCGAGTCGACAACCGACCGCCGGCACCGGTAGAACTGCCGCCATGCGGCGCACCCTCCACACCACCCTGTCCGGGGATCTCGCTGGGCCGCTGACCGTCTACGCGATCGTGGCCGCCGCCGCAGCGTACGCCCCCACCCAGGAGTCGCTGGTCGTCACCGTGGACGGGGAGCCCGCCGACCTGTCCCAGTTGGTCGGCCCGCACGGCACTCGGCTGCATTGCTTCGGCACGGAGCCGGGGACCGCGCATCCGGTGCACTTCGCGCTGGCGTACGACGCGGTGCTGGACGGCGAGGCCCCGCCGCCGCTCGACGACCCGGTCGACCTGCCCACCTACCTGCGGCCCAGCCGCTATTGCGAGAGTGATCGACTCGGCCGGTTCGCCCGCACGCAGTTCGGCGGCCTCACCGGGGCGGCGCTGATGGAGGCAGTCAGCGGCTGGGTACACGACAATGTGGCGTATGTGCCGGGTTCCACCGGGCCCTCGCACTCGACCCTGGACGTGCTCGAGTTGCGTCGGGGAGTGTGCCGCGACCACGCGCACCTGGTGATCAGCCTGCTGCGCGCCCGCAACACGCCGGCCCGGTTCGTGTCGGTGTGGGCGCCGGGACTGGCACAGATGGAGTTCCATGCGGTGGCCGAGGCCTGGTCCGACGGGCAGTGGCAGGTCCTCGACCCGACCCGGCTGGCACCGCGCCGGACGATGGTCCGGATCGCCACCGGCCGCGACGCCGCCGACAGCGCCTTCCTGTCCAGCTACGGGGCCGGTCTGCGACTCACCGGCTACACCGTCCGGGCCGAGGTGGACGAGCTGCCGGCCGACGACCATCTCGCCCCGGTGGTGCTCACCTGAGCCGCCGGGGGCGCCCCGCGGCGGATGGAGGCGAATGGTAGCGTCCGGGAGAGCGCCCGGCGGCGTCTTCTGCCGTCCGGTGTCGGGCTCCGGCACTCCGACGGTCATACTGGGAACACATTCCAGGTCGGATCGTCGGGCACGTCCCTGCCCGTGGAAAGGAGAACCTCCAGTATGGCCACCGTGTCCTTCCGCGAAGCGACCCGCGTCTATCCCGGCGCCGACCATCCCGCGGTCGACAAGCTCTCCCTGGACATCGCCGACGGCGAGTTCATGGTGCTGGTCGGCCCCTCGGGGTCCGGCAAGTCGACGACGCTGCGGATGCTGGCCGGACTGGAGGAGGTGACCTCCGGCTCGGTGTGGATCGCCGACCAGGACGTCACCACCCTGCCCCCCAAGGACCGCGACATCGCCATGGTCTTCCAGAACTACGCGCTCTACCCGCACATGACAGTGGCGGACAACATGGGCTTCGCCCTCAAGATGCAGAACGTCCCGAACGAGGAGCGCAACGCCCGGGTGCTGGAGGCCGCGAAGCTCCTCGGCCTGGAGGACTTCCTGAACCGCAAACCGAAGGCGCTTTCCGGCGGCCAGCGGCAGCGGGTGGCGATGGGCCGGGCGATCGTCCGCAAGCCCCAGGTGTTCCTGATGGACGAGCCGCTGTCGAACCTCGACGCGAAGCTGCGGGTGACGACCCGCACCCAGATCGCCTCGCTGCAGACCCGGCTGGGGATCACCACCGTCTACGTCACCCACGACCAGATCGAGGCGATGACTCTCGGCGACCGGGTGGCCGTGCTCGACGAGGGCGTGCTGCAGCAGGTGGACAGCCCGATCGCCCTGTACGACACGCCACGCAACCTCTTCGTCGCCGGCTTCATCGGCTCCCCGTCGATGAATCTCTTCCAGGGCCCGGTCGTGGACGGAGGCGTCCGGCTGGGCGACTGGATCGCCCCGATCCCGCGCCAAGTGCTCGACCGGGCCGACCCGACTGCCGGGGTCACCCTCGGCATCCGCCCGGAGTCGCTCACCCTGTCCGCGGACGAGCGCGGCATCGAACTGTCCGTCGAGGTGGTCGAGGAGCTCGGCGCCGACGCCTATCTCTACGGCGCGCCCGCCGTGGCGATCCTCAGCACCCGCCAGGAGTCCGACCAGCTCGTCGCCAGGATCTCCACCCGCCACACGCCCAAGCGCCACGAGCGGGTCCGGCTGATGGTCGACCCCGGCGACGTCCACGTTTTCGACAACGCGACCGGCCTGCGCATCTCCTGAACCACCTCTCCTGCACCGTGCGTCCCCTGAGCGGCGACCGCACCCGCTTGATTTCCCTGTCACACTGAGAGACGTGCCTCGGTTCCTCTCCGCGCATCCGGATGCCCGGTTGCTCCCGCTGCCCTGGGGGACTCCGCTCGCCGAGTGGCCCGCGGAGCATCTCGTCGCGCTCCCCCGCGGCATCTCGCGGCATGTCGTCCGGTTCATCCGGGTCGGCGACGAGGTGTACGCCGCCAAGGAGGTCGTCGAGCACCTGGCGATGCACGAGTACCGGCTGCTCCACGATCTGATGCGCCTCGGTACGCCGGCGGTGGAACCCGTGGGGGTGGTCACCCGCCGGTACACCCCGACCGGGGACCTGCTCGACCCGATCCTGATCACCAAGCACCTGCAGTTCTCGCTGCCCTACCGCACGCTCTTCTCCAAGGGCGTACGCTCCGACACCGTCACCCGACTGCTCGACGCGATGGTCGTCCTGTTGGCCCGGCTGCACCTGATCGGCTTCCTGTGGGGCGACGTCTCGCTGTCCAACACGCTGTTCCGCCGCGACGCCTCGGACTTCGCCGCGCACCTGGTCGATGCCGAGACCGGCGAGTTCCACGAGCGGCTGTCCGACGGTCAGCGCGAGCACGACCTGGAGATGGCCCGGATCAATCTCTTCGGCGAGTTCCTTGACCTCGAGGCCGGCGGGATGCTGGACTCGGCCCTCGACCCGGCCCTGCTGGTCGAGACCATCGTCACCCGCTACCGGGAGCTGTGGCACGAGCTGACCGGGGTGGAGGAGTTCGACGGCAGCGAGATGCACCGGATCGAGGGCCGGGTACGCCGCCTCAACGCGCTCGGCTTCGACGTCGCGGAGCTCGACATCACCACCGACATCGACGGGTCGACGATCCGGATCCAGCCGAAGGTGGTCGACGCCGGGCACCACGCCCGCCGGCTGATGCGGCTGACCGGCCTCGACACCGAGGAGAACCAGGCCCGCCGGCTGCTGAATGACCTGGACTCCTACCGGGCGCGCACCGGCCAGCAGAACCTCGACGAGGCGGTCGTCGCCCACCAGTGGCTGACCGAGTGCTTCGAGCCGGTGATCCACATGGTGCCGGAGGAGTTCGCCTCCAAGCTGGAGCCGGCGCAGATCTACCACGAGATGCTGGACTACCGCTGGTACCGTTCCGAGGCGGCCGGCCACGAGGTGCCGCTACTGGAGGCCACCCAGGGCTATGTCCGTGACGTGCTGAGCCATCTGCCCGACGAGGAGCTGTCCGTCGCCCCCACCGGCGGGGACCAGACCCGCGAGGTGATCGCCGCGGTGACCGCCGACGACATGGACGACGAGCCGGCGCCGGACGATCCGTGGGAGACCGGCGAGGAGCTGGCCGCGGCACCGAGCGGCTATCTGGACATGTCCGCGATCCGCGCCAAGGCCGCCCGCCGCCTGGCGGAGTGATCGAGGGCTCGGCGGCCCGGCGGCGCATTCCCGGTAGTCTTGGCCCGTGACGTTCCAGCTCTACGACTCGATGACCCACCGGACACGGGAGTTCGTGCCCGTCGTTCCCGGGAAGGTCTCGATCTACCACTGTGGCCTGACGGTGCAGTCGGCCCCGCACCTGGGCCACATCCGCAAGGAGGTCGTCTTCGACGTCCTGCGGCGGTGGCTGACCTGGTCCGGGTACGAGGTGAAGGTCGTCGCCAACGTCACCGACATCGACGACAAGATCCTGCGCAAGTCCGCCGAGCAGGGGGTGGAGTGGTACGCGCTGGCCTACCACTTCGAGCTGGAGCTGCACAAGGCCTACCAGGCGCTGGGGTGCCTGCCGCCGACGTACGAGCCGCGGGCGACCGGCCACATCCCGGAGATGATCGAGCTGATCGAGCAACTGATCGAGCGGGGGCACGCGTACGTCGCCGCGGACGGGTCGGGCGACGTCTACTTCGACGTCCGGTCCTGGCCCGACTACGGCAAACTGTCCGGCCAGCGGGTGGCCGACATGGCGCCGGCCGAGGACTCCGACCCACGCGGCAAGCGCGACCCGCACGACTTCGCCCTATGGAAGGGCCGCACCGACTCCGACGAGCCGGAGACGGCCTCCTGGCGCACCCCGTGGGGGCGGGGGCGTCCCGGCTGGCACCTGGAGTGCTCGGCGATGTCGGGCAAGTACCTCGGCGACGAGTTCGACATCCACGGCGGCGGGCTGGACCTGCGCTTCCCGCACCACGAGAACGAACTGGCCCAGTCGACCGCGGCCGGGCGGCCGTTCGCCCGCTACTGGATGCACAACGCCTGGGTGACCGCGGCCGGCGAGAAGATGTCGAAGTCGCTCGGCAACGGCGCGCTGGTCACCGAGGTGACCAAGCAGTACCCGCCGCGGGCGGTGCGGTTCTATCTGGTGGCGCCGCACTACCGGTCCTCGATCGAGTTCTCCGACACCTCCCTGGCGGAGGCGACGGCGTCGCTGGCCAGGATCGATTCCTTCCTCGACCGGGCACACGGGCTGGTCGGCGACACCGACCCGGCCGGACGGCTGCCCGCGGAGTTCGTCGCGGCGATGGACGACGACCTCGGCACGCCCGTGGCGGTGGCCACCGTCTACACCACGGTGAAGGCGGGCAACCAGGCGATCGATGCGGGCGACACCGCCGCGGTCCGCGAGACGTACGCCGCAGTCCGGGCCATGCTCGGGGTGCTCGGCCTGGATCCGCTCGACCCGATCTGGGCGGAGTCGGCCGGCGCCGGGGCGGAGCTGGAGCCGGTCGTCGACGGCCTGGTGAAGGCGCTGCTGGACCAGCGCCAGGAGGCCCGGGCGCGCAAGGACTACCCGGCGGCCGACGGCATCCGGGACTCGCTGGCGGCGCTCGGCGTCCATGTCGAGGACACCCCGCAGGGACCGAAGTGGAGCGTGGAGCACTGATGGCAGGTAATTCGCAGCGCAGGGGCGCCGTACGCCACCGCGGCAAGGGCAACAGCGGGAAGGGCAACACCGCCGGGTCCGGCGGCCGGGCCCGCAAGGGGCTCGAGGGCCGCGGCCCGACCCCGAAGGCGGAGGACCGCGTCTATCACAAGGCGCACCAGGCGAAGGTCGCCGCCCAGGCCCGGGAAACGGCCCGGCCGAAGCGTACGCCCCAGCAGCCGCGCGGCGGCGGGGCGGAGTGGGTCGCCGGGCGCAACCCGGTGGTGGAGGCGCTGCGCGCCGGGATCCCGGTGGTGAGCGTCTACGTGGCCGAGGGGATCGACCGGGACGACCGGGTGCGCGAGGTGTTCAAGCTGTGCGCCGAGAAGTCGATCCCGATGCTGCAGACCACCAAGCAGGAGCTGGACCGGCTGACCGCCGGGGCGACCCACCAGGGACTGGCGGTCAAGTTGCCGGACTACGAGTACGCGCACCCCGGCGACCTGATGGCCGACGCGCTGCAGGCACCCGGGGCGCCACTGGTGGTCGCCCTCGACCAGGTCACCGATCCGCGGAACCTGGGCGCGATCATCCGCTCGGCGGCCGCCTTCGGCGCCCAGGGCGTGGTGATCCCGGAGCGGCGGTCCGCCGGCATGACGGCGGCGGCGTGGAAGACCTCGGCCGGGGCGGCCGCCCGGATCCCGGTGGCCCGCGCGACGAACCTCAACCGGGTCCTGCAGGACTACGCCAAGGCGGGGTTCGTGGTGGTCGGGCTGGCCGGCGAGGGGGACATCGACGTCGCGGCGATCCCCGGGGCGGACGGGCCGGTGCTGCTGGTCGTCGGCTCCGAGGGTGAGGGGCTGCAGCGGTTGGTCCGGGAGAACTGTGATGTGCTCGCGTCGATCCCGATCAGCAGCGAGGTGGAGTCGCTGAACGCGGGGGTGGCCACCAGCATCGCGCTGTACGAGATCAGCCGGGCCCGGGCCGTCGGTCGGGGCTGATCGGCGGCGATCGGCGGACTGATCGGCGGGGCGACGACGCAGGACCCGGCCCCGGGGTTTTGGTCGGACTTGGGGCCCGCCGGTAGAGTGATGGCCATTGAGGACAAGGGCGTCGCCAGGTATCCATCCGGACGATCGCAAAGGAAACCACCATGTCCACTGACCGTCGCCGTATCGACGAAGCCGCTCTGCTCACCGCCACCGGCGCCGACTCCTTCACCCCGCGCTGGATGCTCGAGGGTGTCGACGCGGCCCGCCCCGAGCACTGATCTTCCCCCGTTACCAGCCACACACCGAGGCCCGGCCCGGCGATCCCGCCGCGCCGGGCCTTCGCCTGTTCCCGGCCGTTCGGCGGCATCCGCGGGTGAGCCCGGCGTGGATAGAGTGACCGCATGAGCCCGTCCCCGGAGGACCGAGACCGCTACGACCACTGGCTCACCCATTTCCGGTCGAACGTCGCCCGGCACGAGGTGCTCGACGCCCAGTGGGACTGGTCGGCGCCGGTCGAGCTGTCGCCGACGCAGCGGCGGGCCTTCGTGCACTCGCTGCAGCGGTTCGAGCTCGGCGAGGCGGGCGACGGGATCCACCTGCTCGGCAAGGCCGAGCGTGTCGGGGATGCCACGTACACGGACTGTCTTCGTCTGTTCGTCGCCGAGGAGCAACGGCACTCGGCGTTGTTCGGCCGGATGCTCGACCGCTTCGCCGCTGATCACCTGCCGGGGCACTGGTCGGACACCGCCTTCACGCTGCTGCGCCGGGCCCTCGGCCTGCGCACCGAGCTGGTGCTCTTCCTGGTGGCGGAGGCGATCGCCCTGGAGTACTTCGCTGCTCTCGCCGAGGGCGCCCCGGATGCCGGGCTGCGCCGGCTCGGCGCGTACGTGCTGGAGGACGAGCGTCATCATGTCAGCTTCCAGATCGATCGGCTCCGGGAGGGTTTCGCACGCACCCCGGCACCGCTGCGGCTCGCCATCGGGGCGGTCTGGGGTGTGATCGGCTTCGGCGCGACGGTGGTGGTCTGCCTCGATCACGGCGCGGCGCTGCGCGCCTGTGGTCGCCGTCCGGTGGAGGTCCTGCGGGCCTGCCTCCGCGCCATCCGCGGCAGTATCAGGGCCGTCCTCGGCGACGACGCGAGTCGGGCGTACCGTGACGCGCCCCAGGGTCAGGAGTCGCCGACCGATTCGACGGCCTGGAGCGCACGCTCCAGCGACGGCGGAGCCTGACCCCGCCAGGAACCCCGCCAGCCTGGCAACAGGACTATCTGCGCGGCAATGGCTCTGGAGTCCGACTCGACGTACTGGCCTCGGGAGTCCCCTGTGGTCCGTCGCGTCTGTCGCTGCAGTAGTTCCTTGGGACCGGCGATCCGCTCAGTGTCTCCCGATGGATCGTGCACCGCCTTGGCCCACCAAGACCGGATCGCCGCCAATGCTGCCGGGTAGGCGAGCCACCACGCCTCCGTCTCCTGGACCGGAACGATCGCTCGCGCATCGACGGGCAGACCGGCCAGCTGACCGTTCAGTTCCTCGGCCAACCTGCCCACAGGATCCGCAGTGTCTGCATCCCGGTGCACCAGAACGCCGATCACGTCCCTGTTCCCGGAGGCGGCTCGCGCCTTGACGGCATCACTCATGGCATTGACCCAGCCGCGCATCTTCGGGGCACTCACGCCACGCTGCAGAGAGACAGGTCGTCGCAAGGAGACAGGGACCGCAGTCGTCCGAACACTGCGAAAGAACACGGCAATCGCGTCAGCGTCGTGGTGGCTCTCAGCAAAGATACAGACTTCCCGGCCAGTTCTTCGGGCCCGCGGATGACGGACGTTCACGTCGCGTCTCGAGAAAGTCAGCGGCCGATCACGCGCCACGCGGCACCCCATCAAGGACTCCGGCGAACCACAACTCACCAGCGCCCATGCCTCCCGCCGCCTCAACAGCACGCCGGATGTCGCCACTACCCACGGCCGGAATCACTGACTCGCCGGACTCAGGGTCACGATCACAGACGACGATCTCCTCCGGATCCAACCGGTTGACGAACGTCGGTGAATGGCTGCTGACGAGAAGCTGAGTGCGCCCGGTTGCTGTCCTGAGGCGCTCCACGAGGACGTCCAAGGCGTAGGGATGGAGGCCGCTGTCCACCTCTTCGATAGCCATGACCGCTGGGGGGTTGAGTTGGTGTAACGCGGTGAGCAGAGCCAGCATCCTCACGGTGCCGTACGACGCATCCGCGAGGTCAAAGGGCTGGCGCGCTCCTCGCTCAACGATTTGGACCACGGTGTAATCGGTCGCGCCGCCACGCATGTCCAGCACGATGTCTTCGAGCCCGGGAAGGCACTCCTTCATGTCCGAGACCAGAGCCCCATAACTCTCCGGGGCCTGCATGCGCAACTGCTCCAGGACTGGCGCCAAGTTGGCCCCATCAGCCGCCAATCGTACCGGAGGACGGTCATCACGACCTCCGGCGGACCGCACGGGCTCAACGATTTCACGTACTTGAGGCTCGAACACGATGAGCGACTTCAGAAACTCAGCGAATTCCACAATGCCACGGTTGTCGTCTCTTGCTACCTGCACCGCCTGCGCGGCGAACAGCCCCGTGGTCAGCTCGGAGGCCAAGGCGAACTGCACATCGCGGGAGTCGCTCGCCGATGCCTTGCCGTCCTCGTCACCGGTGGTGATCTCAGCGCCGGTGACATGGATCCGCCTCCTACGCCCTTGGCCCGGGGCCCGTTTGAAGACGAAAGCCTCGTCGCGGGTGATGCGCCCGCTCTTCTTCTGGGAGAACGCGAGATCGTACTCATCGGGGGCGTTGTAAGAAGCATGAGCAGTGACAATCCCCGCCACCCCAATGCGAACCGGATCCAGCCTGCCCGTCCCCGCAGCCTCTCGATGAACCCGATGGAAACCGCCGAACTGAGCGATGGCTGATTCCAGATCCTTGCTGGCAGTAGTCGACAGAAAGCGGATGGCCGACAGAACATTGGATTTTCCGGATCCATTCGGCCCGATGAAGGCCGTCAGTGGGCTGAGTTCCAGGTCGAGAGAGCGAACAGAGCGATAGTTCTCCAGAGAGAGGTGAGTGAGTCGCTTCTGACGCGCCATACAAGGGATTGTAGTCGCCTTGTCACTCGTCAGTCGGAACGATGACGGGAGGCCTGTCCCCTGTCACCACCGGCAGTCCACCCAGTTCTCGCCCCGTCCCCATCTCACCGCAGCACCGCCAACGCCTGGCGGATGCTCGGCTCGGCCTTCGGGAACGACGCCGCTACCGCCAGGAGCTTTGCCGGCGAGTTGCCGCGGCAGGCGACCCACCGACGCAGCGCCTCCTGGGCGACCCCGCCGCTCCCTTGGTGCCGGAGCCGGAAGCTGTCCACGATCGTCCGTTCCGCCGAATAGATGGCCACCACCGGCCCGCCCGGCAGTTCGGCAACCTCCCGCCCGATCCCGAACGTCCCGGGGTCGAAGCTGTGCCAGGCGACACCGTCGATCCCGGTCGGCCGTCGTGCCCCCCGCGGCAGCGCGATGTCGGCGTCCACCGGCGCCAGGTCACGCAGGCCGTGGTGCACCAGTGCGCTGGTCAGGCACAGCGTTGCCTCCGGGTGCAGGGCCGAGACCGTCGGCAGCGTAGCGGCCCACGGATCGGCCGGGCAACGACTAGTCCCCGGCCGACGCCACCGACCGGTCGAGCCGGGGCGCAACGGAACGTACGCCGGTGCTCTCGGACAGCTCACCACCGGGCCGGCCGCGATCAGGCTGCCGGCCATTGGGCCGCCAGGCGGCCCGCCGTGCCCGCCAGGCACCGACAGCCGTGGCGACCAGGTAGATGGTGAACGAGATCGTGGTGACGTACGGGCTGATCGGGATCGCCGCCCCGAGCGCCAGCAGGATGCCGCCGACCAGCGACACCGTGGCGAAGAGCATCGACAGCACCGCCACCCGGCCGGGGGCATGGGTCAGCCGCAGCGCGGCCGCGGCCGGGGTCACCAGGATCGACAGCACCAGCAGCGCCCCGACGATCTGCACGCTCACCGCGGTGGCCAGGCCCAGCAGCACCATGAAGACGAACGACAGGAAGCGGGTGGGCACGCCTCGGGCCTCGGCCACCTCGGGATCCAGGCTGGCGAAGGTCAGCGGCCGCCAGACGATGAGCAACCCGACGGCGACGACCAGGCAGATCGCCGACAGCACGGCCAGCCGCGGATCGTCCACCGCGACGATCTGGCCGGTGAGCAGGCCGAACTTGTTGGCACCGCGCCCCGGGTAGAGCGACAGGAACAGGATCCCCAGCCCCAGGCCGAACGGCATCAGCACCCCGATCACCGAGTTGCGCTGTCGCGACTGGGCCCCGAAGAGGCCGATCAGCGCCGCAGCGAGGATCGATCCGCCCAGTGCCCCCGGAACCACGCCGACGCCGAACAGCAGACCGGCCGCCCCACCGGCGAAGGAGAGCTCGCTGACGCCGTGCACGGCGAAGGCGAGGTCACGTTGGATCACGAACGTCGCGACCAGCCCGCCGACCAGACCCAGCACGGCTCCCGCGATGACCGAGTTGCGCAGCAGTGCGAACATCTGCCCGTAGTCGGCGAAGTTGACCACCTGGGACCACACGTCAGTCATCCGATCCTCCGTTCCCGCTCACCGCTGCTCCGGGTGGTGGCTCTGCTCGGGCATCCCGGCGACCAGGATCCGCCCACCGGCGCGGATCACCTCGACCGGCGAGTCGTACAGCCCGGTGAGGACTTCGCTGCGCAGCACCTCGTCGGGGGTGCCGATCCGGAACCGGCCGTTGCCCAGGTAAAGCACCCGATCCACCACGCCGAGCACCGGGTTGATGTCGTGGGTGACGACCAGCACGGCGAAACCGCGGGCCCGCCGCTGGTCGTCGATGAGATCCACGATCTCGGCCTGCGCGCGGAGATCGAGCGAGGCGAGCGGCTCGTCGCAGAGCATCAGCAGGGGCTCCCCGGCCAACGCCTGGGCGATCCGCAACCGTTGCTGCTCACCCCCCGAGAGCAGCCCGACCGGCGCCTCGGCGTAGCCGGACGCACCGACCTCCGCCAGCAACGTATCGATCCGCGCCCGGCGGCGCCGGCTCGGCAGATCGATCCCCCACTGGTGGCCGGTGAGCCCCAGCCCGACGAGATCGCGGCCCCGCAGCATGGTGGCCGCGTCCGCCAGGTGCTGCTGGGGCACGTACCCGATCCGACTGTCCCCACGCCGCAGTGGCTGACCGAGGAACTCCCCGGAGCCGGCGGCCAGGCGGTGTTCCCCGAGGATCGTCCGCAACAGGCTGGTCTTGCCCGACCCGTTGGAGCCGAGCACGGCGATGAACTCCCCCGGCCGGACCTGCAGGTCGAGGTCGCGCCAGAGCGTACGCTCCCCCAGCGTGAGCGTCGCCCGGGTCATCGTGAGCACCGGCTTCTGGGTGGACAGCACGGGATCAACCGCAGCGAGGGTGTCGAGAGCGGTCACTTCGCGAGTGCCTCCCCCAGGGCGGTGACGATGCCGGTCTGCCAGCTGAAGTAGTCCTTGCCGGCCGGCAGGGTCTCCTGCACCGGCAGCACGGGCACGTTCGCGGACTGCGCGGCGTTGAGCACCTTCTCGGTCTGCGGGCCGCTGGTCTGCTCGTTGTAGGCGAGCACGGCGACCTCGTGGCCGGTCACCAGCGCCACCGTCTCGTTGAGGACCGCAGGCGGGACGTCGCTGCCGTCCTCGATCGCCTTGGTGAACTCCTCGGGGGTCCTGTTGACCAGCCCGACGGCGTCCGTCAGGTAGAGCGGCACCGGTTCGGTGACCAGGACGCCCTTGCCGGCGTACTTGCCGTGCAGGTCGGCCACCGAGGCGTCGAGCTTGTCGAGCCCCTGTTCGAAGGTCCGGGTGTTCGTGGCGAAGGTGTCCGCCCGGGCCGGTTCGGCCGTGGTCAGGGCGTCACGGATCGCCTCGGCGACCTTCCGCACCGAGGCGTAGTCGTACCAGACGTGCTCGTTGAGCTCGCCACCCTGGGCCTGGTGACCCGAGATCTCGACGGCGTTGAGGACCGCCGCGTCCGTGTTCTTCGCCGACGACAGCATGGTGGGGACGAAATCGTCGTAGCCGCCACCGTTCTCGATCACCACCCGGGCCTCGGAGAGCGCCAGCTGGGTGCGGCTGTTCGCCTGGTACTCGTGGGGGTCCTTGGTCGGGTCGTCGATGATGCTGGTCACCGCGACGGCGTCACCGCCGATCTGCTGGGCGATGTCCCCCCACACGTTCGTCGAGGCGACGACCTTGACGGCCGCGGTCGACGCCGCGCCGGACGCCGCGGGCGTGGTCGCCGGTGTCGCGCCGCCCGCACACCCCGCCAGCGCGAATCCCGCCGCCACCACGACTCCGGCCAGAGCCCTCATCCTCGTCCCGATTGCCATCACGTTCCCCTTCCGTCACCCGGCTGCACACCGCCGGCGTCGCCCCTCACCCGGGGCAAGGACGACGATAGACCGTTTTGATAGTCGTTTTCAATTTCATCTCGCGATCTGTCGGACGGACTCGCGATCTGTCGACCAGCAATCGGGCGGAGCGGGCGGACACCACGAACCGGCAGCAGACAGCACCGGAGGGCAGCCCCGGTCCCGGGACTGCCCTCCGGCAGGCGATCGGCAGAGCCGACCTGTGGTCGACCCTCAGAGCTCCAGGCCGGGGTACAGCGGGAAGGTGCCCAGCAGCTCGCCGGCCTCGGCCTTCACCCGGTCGGCGACGCCGTCGGCGATGATGTACTTGGCCTTCGAGGCGCCACCCTTCGGGGCGTCGGCCGCGGTGGTGTTGGTCAGCACCTCGACGATCAGCTCGGCGGTCCGGTCGAACTCGGCGGCCCCGAAGCCGCGGGTGGTCAGCGCCGGCGTGCCCAGCCGGATGCCGGAGGTGTACCAGGCACCGTTCGGATCGGCGGGCACCGAGTTGCGGTTGGTGACGATGCCGGAGTCGACCAGCGCCGACTCGGCCTGCCGGCCGGTCAGGCCGAAGGACGCGGCGATGTCGGCCAGCACGATGTGGTTGTCGGTGCCGCCGGTGACCAGCGTGACGCCCCGCTTCAGCAGGCCCTCGGCCAGCGCCTTCGCGTTGTCGGCGACGTTCTGGGCGTACGTCCGGAAGGCCGGGGTCCGCGCCTCGGCCAGCGCGACGGCCTTCGCGGCCATCATGTGCGCCAGCGGCCCACCGAGCACCATCGGACAGCCGCGGTCGACGTCGGGGGCGTACGCCTCCTTGGCCAGCACCATGCCGCCGCGCGGGCCACGCAGCGACTTGTGGGTGGTGGTGGTCACCACGTCGGCGTACGGCACCGGATCCTCGTCACCGGTGAAGACCTTGCCGGCCACCAGACCGGCGAAGTGCGCCATGTCGACCATCAGCACGGCGCCGACCTCGTCGGCGATCTCGCGCATCTTCGCGAAGTTCACCCGGCGCGGGTAGGCGGAGTAGCCGCCGACCAGGATCAGCGGCCGGAACTCGCGGGCCTGGGCCAGCAGCGCGTCGTAGTCGATCAGGCCGGTCTGCGGATCGGTCCCGTAGGAGTGCTGGTGGAACATCTTGCCGGAGATGTTCGGCCGGAACCCGTGGGTGAGGTGGCCACCGGCATCCAGGCTCATGCCCATCAACCGCTGCTCGCCGAAACGCTTGCGGAGCAGCTCCCAGTCGGCCTCGGTCAGGTCGTTGACGTTCTTCGCGCCCTTCTCGGCCAGGCCGGGGGCCTCGACGTGGTGGGCCAGGATCGCCCAGTAGGCGACCAGGTTGGCGTCGATGCCGGAGTGCGGCTGGACGTAGGCGTACTCCGCACCGAACAGCTCGCGGGCGTGTTCGGCGGCAACGGACTCGACGGTGTCGACGTTCTGGCAGCCGGCGTAGAACCGGTGGCCGACAGTGCCCTCGGCGTACTTGTCCGAGAACCAGGTGCCCATCGTCAGCAGCACCGGCAGCGAGGCGTAGTTCTCCGAGGCGATCAGCTTGAGCGAACCTCGCTGGTCCGTCAGCTCCTGGCGCGTGGCATCGGCGATCCGGGGCTCGACGCTCTCGATGACCGAGAGCGCCTCCCGATAGGCACGGGTGGCGGCGGCAGTGGTGTCGGACACTTGCTTCTCCTCGAGGATGGGACGGCAGGCCGACACCAATCTACCCCGCGGTCACCTCACCGGGCCGGCCGATCCAAGGCCGGGTCGCGCCGGAGCAGCAGCACGGTGGCGATCGCCGCCAGCCCCTCCCCGCGGCCGGTGAACCCGAGCCCGTCGGTGGTGGTGGCCGCCACGCTGACCGGGGCGCCGAGGGCCTCCGACATCACCTGTTCGGCCTCGACCCGGCGGGCCGCCATCCGGGGGCGTACGCCGATCACCTGGACCGCGACGTTGCCGATGTCCCACCCGGAGGATCTGACCCGCCGCGCCGTCTCGGCGAGGAACGCGACGCCGGCCGCCCCGGCCCACTCCGGGTCGGCGGTGCCGTAGTTGGAGCCGAGGTCACCGAGCCCGGCCGCCGACAGCAACGCGTCACAGACCGCGTGGCAGGCGACGTCCCCGTCGGAGTGCCCCGCCAGGCCGTACGCCTCCTCGGGAAAGTGCAGGCCGGCCACCCACATCGGCACCCCCTCGGCGAAGCGGTGCACATCGGTGCCGATGCCGGTGCGGATCCGCGCCGGGCCGACGGGCAGGGGTTCGTGGTTCACCGGGAGGTCCTTTCCGCGATCGCGGCCGTCCGCTGCCGCCACACCGCCTCGGCGACGAGCAGGTCGAAGGGTTCGGTGACCTTGAGCGAGTCGCGGGAGCCGTCGACCAGGGTGACCTGCACCCCGATCGCCTCGCAGGCCATCGCATCGTCGGTGACGGCCACCCCTGCCGAGCGGACGTGGTCGTGCGCCCGGGCCAGCGTCGCCAGGTCGAAGCCCTGCGGGGTCTGGACCGCCCGCAGCCGGGACCGGTCCACCACGGTGGCCTCCCCGGGCCGGGGATCGGCCACCCGGATGGTGTCGACGACCGGGATCGCGGGGATCACCGCCGAGGCCCCGGCACGCAGCGCCGCGATCACCGCCGACACCACGGCGGCGGGGACGAAGGGTCTGGCCGCGTCGTGGACCAGCACGTGCCGGGCGGACGGCACGACCCGGGCCGCCTCGGCGAGACCGTGGGCGACCGAGTCCTGACGCTCCACGCCACCCTCGACCAGGGTCCACGGGATCGGCGCGGTGCCGAGCGCCCGGGAGAAGTCGGCGGCCAGCTCACCACGGCCGACGACGACCACCCGGGCCGCCCCGCCGGCGGCCAGCGCGTCCACGGCGTGGGCGACCAGGGCGCGCCCACCGACCGTCCGCAGCGCCTTCGGCCCGCCCTCCCCCAGCCGGACACCGGAACCGGCCGCCACCACCACGGCGACGACCGGTTCGTACGAATTGTGCAGCTGTGTCGACTTGTGCAGAGATGTCATGGGACAGGATCAGGAAGCGAGGACCTCGTCCAGCAGCTCCTCCGCGCGCACCTCGTCACACTTCTCGGCGAGGGCGACCTCCGACGCGAGCACCTGGCGGGCCTTGACCAGCATCCGCTTCTCGCCGGCCGACAGCCCACGATCGTTGCCGCGGCGCCACAGGTCACGGACGACCTCGGCGACCTTCAGCACATTGCCCGAATGCAGCTTCTCCAGGTTGGCCTTGTAGCGACGGGACCAGTTCGCGGGCTCCTCGGCATGCGGTGCGCGCAGCACCTCGAAGACCTTCTCCAGACCATCGGCATCCACCACGTCACGGACGCCGACCAAGTCGAGATTGCACGCTGGAACGCGGACCACCAGATCGTTCTGGCCCACGATCCTCAACACCAGGTAGAGCTTGTCCTCCCCCTTGATCTTGCGGGTTTCCATGTCCTCGATGACGGCCGCCCCATGATTGGGGTAGACCACCGTTTCACCGACTGCAAACGTCATACAGGTCCCCTTTCGCGTGCCGATTCTATCACGGAGCCCTCGGACACGCCCGGATCGAATTGGCACAGCCCGCTCCCAACCATTAGCGTGGAACAGATTGACGCGCGATCGTGACCGCGGCCGATGGCAAACGATGTGCCGGGCGACCGCCTTTCTGGCTACTCTGTGCACGAGTCTGACCTGGCCCAACGAGGAGTCCCGAATCGTGTCCACCCTGAAGAACCACGCCAAGCGCGCCGCTGTCGTCATCGTTGCCACCGCCTCCCTGTTCGGGCTTGCGGGCTGCCGGATGGGGTTCGAGCACCAGACGCTCCAGCAGTACACCCAGGCGGAGGGCGTGGACCTCGACCTCGCCGACGGCCACCAGGTCGAGCAGGGCAGGGGCTACATCAAGGTGCGCAACCTGATGGTCCTCGCCCAGCCCGACGGCTCCGAGGCCCGGCTGGCCGGCACCCTCTACGGGTCGCCTTCCAGCACACCGTTCAGCAACAGCCAGGCCGCCCAGGCCACCGAGCCCACCCTCGACACCCTCCAGTCGGTCTCCGGCCGGGCCCTCACCTCGACCGGCGATTCCGCCGGCACCCTGAGCGTCACCCTGCCCGAGCCACTGCCGATCACCGTGCAGAAGCCGGTCCAGCTGGAGGCCCAGAACACCGCGGTCACCGGGGCCAAGGTCACCCCGGGACTCGACGTCGAGCTGACCCTCACCTTCCAGAACAACGGTCGGCTGACCGCCCGGGTCCCGGTCGTCGACGCGACCAAGCCGGACTACGCGACGATGTCGCCGGTCGCCGCAGCGGCCAGCCCGAACGGCACCGCCAGCCCGAACGCCACGGCGACGGCCTCCGCCTCGCCGCGGGCGAACGGCTGAGCACACCGCGCCGCACCCGCACGACGACCTGCCCCCGGCCGGGATCCCTCCCGGCCGGGGGCAGGTAATTTTCCGGACGCCGGCCGCCCTACAGAGCCGGCAATCGTCAACCCTCGAACTTGTAACCCAGCCCACGGACGGTGACCAGATGGACCGGGCGGGCCGGATTCTCCTCGATCTTGGCGCGCAGGCGCTTGACGTGGACGTCCAGGGTCTTGGTGTCACCGACATAGTCGGCCCCCCACACCCGGTCGATCAGCTGACCGCGGGTCATCACCCGCCCGGCATTGCGCAGCAGCATCTCCAGCAGCTCGAACTCCTTGAGCGCCAGCCGGACCGGCTCACCGTTGACCGCCACCTCGTGACGTTCGACGTCCATCCGTACGCCGCCCGACTCGACCACGTCGGGAACGAGCTCGACCTCCTGGCCGCGCCGCAGGACGGCCCGGATCCGGGCCAGCAGCTCACGCTGGGAGAACGGTTTGGTGACGTAGTCGTCCGCACCGAGTTCGAGCCCGACGACCTTGTCCACCTCGGAGTCGCGGGCGGTGACCATGATCACCGGCACCGAACTCTGCAGCCGCAGCTGCCGGCAGACCTCGGTGCCGGAGATGCCCGGCATCATCAGGTCGAGCAGCACGATGTCGGCGCCGCCCCGATCGAACTCGGCCAGTCCCTCCGCACCGTCGGGCGCCTCGACGACATCGAAGCCCTCCTTGCGCAGCATGTAGGACAGCGCTTCGCGATAGGACTCCTCGTCCTCGATCACGAGAACTCGGGTCATCCCTCTACCTCCTGGGAGTGCGCCCCCCGCGCCACGGGCGCGTCGAGCTGGTACATGGTGGCGTAGCCGCCCGCGGAGGGGCCGTCGGTGACCTCCCGCTCGTAGTGCTGGGGGATCCGGATGGTGAACGTGGAGCCCTGCCCCAGCTTGCTCCAGACATGGACGTAGCCGCCGTGCGCGGCGGCGATGTGCTTGACGATGGACAGGCCGAGACCCGTCCCGCCGTTGTCCCGGCTACGGGCGTAGTCGACACGGTAGAACCTCTCGAAGATCCGCTCCACCTCGTCCTCCGGGATGCCGATCCCGTTGTCCGAGACGCTGATCTCGACGAAGTCCTCCTCCCCGAGCACCACGGCCCGCGCGGCCACGGCCACCCGGGCGCCCCGCTCGGAGTACACGATGGCGTTCTCGATCAGGTTGGAGACCGCGACCGTCAGCTGCTCCTCGTCGCCGATCACCTCCAGACCGGACGCGCCGGCGACGGTGAGGGTGACGTCCCGGTCGTCGGCGTCGACCCGGTTGCGGTCGACCGCGTCACCGATCACGTCGTCGATCAGCACCTCGTTCTGGTCGAGCAGCGGGTCGTCGGACTGCAGCCGGCTGAGGTCGATGATCTGGCGGACGAGATCGGACAGCCGATCCCCCTCGACCTGCAGCCGGCGGGCGAACCGTCGGACGTCCTCGGGACTGTCGGCGGCCTCCTCGACCGTCTCCGCCAGCAGGGTCACCGCCCCGATCGGGGTCTTCAGCTCGTGCGAGATGTTCGCCACGAAGTCCCGTCGGGTCTCGTCGACGCGGCGGGCGGCCGTACGGTCCTCGACCAGGACCAGCAACGTCCGCTCGTCCAGCGGAGCGACCCGCGCCATCAGGTGCAGGCTGGTGAGCCCCTCCCGCTTGAGGTCCAGCTCGGTGCTGCGCGACCGCCGGTCCTGGCGCACCTGCCGGACCAGGGTGAGCACCGCCGGGACCACCACCCGGGCCCCGCGGACGACGCCGAGCGTACGGGCCTGCGCGGTGGACTGGAGCACCTCGTCGTGCGGTCCGACGACCATCGCCCCCGCGCGGAGCACGTTGAGCACCTGGGAGACCTCGGGTCGTACCGTCACCCGGGCGGCCATCTCGGCCCGCAGCCGGTCCTCACGGAGCCGCCGCTCCCGAGCACGCAACGCCATGATCAGGATCCCCAGGAGCAGGCCCACCACGAGGCCACCACCGGCGGCGAGGTAGGCGTTCACAGGCCAGATCATACGGGGGCCGACCGGGCACCCCAACGACGAGATGACCGGTTCACACACTGTTCACGCGGAGTTCAGCCGAGGTGCCCCTGGCGCCGGATCTGTTGGGATAGCCTCCGGCATGCGGTCAGGGGGCCCGACGTCTTCCTCCGGGTCCGGGCCGCCGCGCGATCCTCCGACAAGCTATATTGGCTTGTCACCCCGCTGTAGAGCAGACAGGACGGCAACACGGTGACGAGGGACGATCCGGCACCCGGCAGGCCCCGGCGACGACCGGGACGGCGACCGGCCGTTGCCCCGCAGACCGCGGTCGACGGTCCGGCGCTCGGCGGCCCGACGGCGGGCCGGGGGAGGTACGAGAGGAGGATCGGCATGCGGGACACCTACCGGGAACAGCTCCGGGAGACGATGGCCGACCTGGCACGGATGGTCGACCTCGTCCACACCGCCCTCACCGACGCGACGACGGCCCTGTTGACCTGCGACCTGCAGCTCGCGGAGCAGGTGATCTCCAATGACCGGATGATCGACGACCTCGCCGAGGAGCTGGAGAAGCGGACCTTCTCGATGCTCGCCCGGCAGGCCCCGGTCGCCGGCGAACTGCGGACGGTGTTCTCCGCGATCCGGATGCTCGGCGAGCTCACCCGGATGGGTGACCTCGCCGCCCACGTGGCCAAGATCGCCCGGCTGCGTTTCCCGGAGTGCGCGGTCCCGGACACCCTGCAGGACAACTTCCGGCAAATGGCGGACGTGGCGGGGTCGATGGTCACCGACGCCGGAGCGATGCTGCGCGACCTGAACGTCGACACCGCCGGCCACCTCGCGACGGAGGACAAGGTGATGGACGGCCTGCGGCGGGACCAGTTCCGGGCGCTGGTCGACGGCACCTGGACCCACAGCGTGGAGGCGGCCGTGGACACCGCCCTGCTGGGGCGGTACTACGAGCGGATCGCCGACCACGCAGTCGAGATCGCCGAACGCCTGGTCTACGTGGTGACCGGGGACGACCCGGTCTGAGCCCCACCACGACACGCGCTGTCGGACAGTGGTAGCCGGTCGGGGAGCTCCCCGACCGGCTACCGCCGGGGCGTCAGCAGCGACGCTACTTCTTGCCCTGGTTCTTGACCGCCTCGATGGACGCCTTCGCGGCCTCCGGGTCGAGGTAGCGGCCACCGCCGATCGGCTTCAGGTCCTCGTCCAGCTCGTAGAGCAGCGGGATACCGGTGGGGATGTTGAGGCCGGGGATATCCGCGTCGGAGATCTGGTCGAGGTGCTTCACCAGCGCCCGCAGCGAGTTGCCGTGCGCCGCCACCAGGACGGTCCGGCCGGCCCGCAGTTCCGGGACGATCCGGTCATACCAGAACGGCAGCATCCGGGCGACGACGTCCTTCAGGCACTCGGTCTGCGGGCGGATCTCGCTGGGCAGATCGGCGTACTGCGGGTCGTGGTACTGCGACCACTTGTCGTCGGCATCCAGCACCGGCGGCGGCTGGTCGTACGACCGGCGCCACACCATGAACTGGTCCTCACCGAACTCCTCACGGATCTCAGTCTTGTTCTTGCCCTGCAGGGCGCCGTAGTGGCGCTCGTTGAGGCGCCAGGAACGCTGCACCGGGATCCAGTGGCGATCGCAGGCGAGCAGTGCGAGGTCGGCGGTGTGGATCGCACGCTTCAGCGTCGAGGTGAACAGGATGTCCGGCAGGAGACCCTCGGCGGCGAGCAGCTCGCCACCACGCTGGGCCTCGGCCTTGCCCTTGTCGTTGATGTCGACATCGACCCAGCCGGTGAAGAGATTCTTGGCGTTCCACTCGCTTTCGCCGTGGCGCAGCAGGATCAGCTTTGCAGTCATGACCCGAGCCTAGTGGTCGCCCGCCCCGCCGGTGGCACCGGCCCCCGGCTTCCGGCCGTCCCCCGATACGCGGGATACTCCGGGCATGAACGCTCCTGTCACGCCTGCCCGTCCCCTTGCCGTCGTCACCGGTGCCAGCAGCGGCATCGGCGCCGCGACGGCCCGTACCCTCGCCGACCAGGGCTACGAGGTCATCTGCGCCGCCCGCCGGGAGGACCGGCTGCGGGAACTCGCCGACGAGATCGGCGGCCGGGCCCAGGCCTGCGACGTCACCGACGACGACTCGGTCGCGGCACTCGCCGCAGCGGCCGGGCCGCAGGTCGAGCTGCTGGTCAACAACGCCGGCGGCGCGCTGGGACTGGCCCCGGTGGCCGAGGCGGACATCGACAACTGGCAGCGGATGTACGCCCTGAACGTACTGGGTTCCGCCCGGGTCACCCGGGCCCTGATTCCCGCCCTGCTGGCCGCCGACGGCGGGCGCGGGCAGGTCGTCTTCGTCACCTCGGTCGCCGCCGACGGCGGCTACGAGGGCGGGGCCGGCTACTGCGGGGTCAAGGCCGCCGAGCGCTCGATGGCCCAGTCGATGCGGCTGGAGATGTACGACCGGCCGCTGCGGGTGGCGGAGATCGTCCCCGGGATGGTGCGCACCGACTTCTCGCTGGTGCGCTTCGCCGGCGACCAGGCCCGCGCCGACGCCGTCTACGCGGGGGTCGAGGGGGTCCTCACCGCCGACGACATCGCCGCCTGCATCGGCTTCGTCGCCTCGCTGCCGGCGCACGTCAACATCGACCGGATGGTGGTCCGCCCCCGGGTCCAGCCGGCCCAGCACAAGATCTTCCGGGGCCAGTGAGCCACATCTGGCGTCTCACATCTGGCGTCTCAGTTGCCGGCGCCGGACAGAGGCCCGCCCGACCCACGCCATGACGCGGATCAGGCGGGAAGTCCCCGTGGGGCGGTGAGGTGAGCCGGTGAGCCGCCAGAATCGGCTCACCTCACCGCGGGGATACAGGTCACTCAGGCCATCGCGATCAGGGCCTGACCACCCTGGACGGCCTCGCCGACCTCGACCAGGATCGAGCCCACCGTGCCGTCGGCCGGAGCGGTGATCTCGGTCTCCATCTTCATCGCCTCGAGCACCACCAGCACCTGGCCGGCAGTGATCTCCTGGCCCTCCTCCACCATGATCCGGGCGACCGACCCGGCGAGCGGGGCGACCACCGAGTTGGCGCTCGCCGCCGGCATCGTCGACGTCACCGGGGCGGTCGGCGCCGGGCCGGTGTAGGCACCGATCACGCCGAGGTCACCGAGCGAGGGGCGCGTCTGCTCGACCTCGACGTCGACGTCGTACGGGGTTCCGTTGACCGTCACCTTGAGTCTCATGTCTGTTCCTCCTCGTCCTCAGTGCAGCGTCAGCGGGGCCTGGCGGGCGGGCCGCGCCTGGGTCTTGCGGTGGTCCTGGACCTCCATCCGGCCGGCGGCGGTCCACCCCGAGCCCTCATGGAATTGGATCTGCTTGACCCTGGCCCGGTGACCCAGGACGGCCGCAACGGCCGCCGCGATGACCATCAGGGTGTCCTCGTCGACCTGGTGCTCCTCGGCCCACCGGACCGCCATCCGGTCGAACTCCACCATCCGCTGCTCCGCCGCGGCGAGCCGCGCGGTCAGCTCGGCCACCTGGTCCTTGAGAGCAGTGATCTCGTTCTCGTCAGTCATCGTCACTCCCGATCACACCGGCCCGAGGCCGTGCTTCTTGTCCGGGCGCAGCTGGCGCTTCGACCGCAGGACCTCCAGCGCCATCGCCACCTCGCGCCGGGTGTCGGCCGGGTCGATGATGTCGTCGACCAGTCCCCGCGACGCGGCCATGAACGGCGTGGCGAAGGTCTCGCGGTACTCCTCGACCAGCTCCGCCTTGCGCGCCACCGGATCGTCGGCCTCGGCGATCTCCTTCTTGAACACGATGTTCGCCGCACCCTCGGCACCCATCACCGCGATCTCGGCGGTCGGCCAGGCGAACACCTTGTCGGCGCCGAGGTCCTTGGAGCACATCGCCAGGTAGGCCCCGCCGTACGCCTTGCGGAGCACGATGGTGACCTTCGGGACGGTCGCCGCGGAGTAGGCGTACAGCATCTTCGCGCCGTGGCGGATGATGCCGCCGTGCTCCTGGGCGACCCCCGGCAGGAAGCCGGGCACGTCGACGAAGGTGACCAGCGGGATGTTGAAGGCGTTGCAGAAGCGGACGAACTTCGAGCCCTTGTCGGAGGAGTTGATGTCCAGCACCCCGGACATCACGCTCGGCTGGTTGGCCACCACACCGACGGTGTAGCCGTTGACCCGGGCGAAACCGACGACGATGTTCTGGGCGTAGCCGGCCTGCACCTCGAGGAAGTCGGCGTGGTCGACGACGCCCCGGACGATGTCGCGGACGTCGTAGCCCTTCTTGCCCTCCACCGGCACGACGTCGCGCAGCGAGGCGTTCGGCTCCACCACGTCGTCGGGGTTGACCCGCGGCGGCTCGGAGAGGTTGTTCTGCGGCAGGAAGCTGAGCAGCTTCTTGGCGATCAGGATGGCCTCGTCGTCGTCGTTGGCGACGAAGTGGTTGACGCCCGAACGGGCCATGTGCGCGTCCGCGCCGCCCAGCTCGTCCTGGGTCACCTTCTCGCCGGTCACCTCGGTGATCACGTTCGGCCCGGTGATGAACATGTGGGCCTTGCGGGTCTGGATGATGAAGTCGGTCAGCGCCGGGGAGTACGCGGCACCACCGGCGCACGGGCCGGCGATGATCGAGATCTGCGGCACCGCGCCGGACAGCCGGACGTTCGAGTAGAACACCTGGCCGTAGCCGGACAGCGAGTCGATGCCCTCCTGGACCCGGGCGCCGCCCGAGTCGTTGATGAAGACGAAGGGCGTGCCGGTCGACAGCGACGCCTCCATCATCTCGACGACCTTCTTGGACTGCGTCTCGCCGGCGGAACCGCCCATCACGGAGAAGTCCTGGGAGGCGACGTGCACCGGGCGGCCGAGAACGGCGCCGGAACCGGTCACCACGCCGTCGGCCGGGGCCTTGGCGGTGTCCATCCCGAAGGTGGTGGTCCGGTGGGTCCGGAACATCCCGGTCTCCTGGAAGGTGCCCGGGTCGAGCAGGGCGGCGATCCGCTCCCGCGCGGTCAGCTTGCCCCTCTCGTGCTGCTTCTCCAGGCGGGACTTGCCGCCACCGAGGACGGCCTCGTCACGACGCTCCTGCAGCGTGGCGAGGCGGTCGGACATGTCGTGGATCTTCTCTGCCATGGTCGTCACCTCACGCCGGCTCGACGGACACCGAACGGGACTGGCCGTTGATGGTGACCTTGTACTGGATCGGTTCGTGGAGGGCCTTGTCGAGGCCGGCGGCCTTCCGGCGCTCCTCCTCGACCTGTTCCTCGGTCATCCCCACGTTGCGGGGGCCCTGCGGGCGCTCCTTGAAGAACTTGGCGGCGACCTGGGGGAACATCGCGTTGGTGAGGATGTCCTCCTCGGTCCCGTTGAAGCCCTCGAGACCTTTGGCCTGCTCGGCCAGGCTGCCCCACTCGGGCGCCAGCAGGTCGGCGGGACGCTCGGTGATGGGTTCCTTCTTCGTCTGGGCCTTGGCCTTCTCGACGACCTCGGCGTTGCGTTCGCCGGGGCACTCGCCGTAGTAGCCGAGCATCAGGTCGGCGAACTCGCCGGTGAGCACCTTGTACTCACCCATCAGCACGTTGAACACGGCCTGGGTGCCGACGATCTGCGAGGAGGGCGTCACCAGCGGCGGGTAGCCGGCGTCCTTGCGGACGTTCGGCACCTCGGCCAGCACCTCGTCCATCCGGTCGCCGGCACCCTGCGCCTTGAGCTGCGACTCCATGTTGGAGAGCATCCCGCCGGGGATCTGGGACTGGAAGATGTCGGTCTTGACCCCGGTCACGGCGGACATGAACTTCTTGTACTTCGGCGCCACCTTGGCGAAATGCTCCCGGATCGGCTTGAGCCGGCTGCGGTCCACGGTGGTGGTGTACGGGGTGCCGTCGAGCATCTCGATCACCGACTCGGTCGGGTTGTGCCCCGGGCCGAGCGACATCGAGCTGATCGCGGTGTCGACGACATCGGCGCCGGCCTCGATCGCCTTCATCAACGCCACCTGGGTGACACCGGTGGTGGAGTGACAGTGCACGTTGATCTGCACGTCCTGGCCGTAGGTGTCCTTGATGCCCTTGACGATGTCGTACGCCGGCTGGGGCTTCAGCAGCGCGGCCATGTCCTTCAGCGCGATCGAATCGGCACCCATGTCGAGCAGCCGGCCGGCCAGCGTGATGTAGTCCTCGGTGGTGTGCACCGGGCTGACCGTGTAGCAGATCGTGCCCTGGGCGTGCTTGCCCGCCTTCTTGACGGCCTGCATGGCGTGGGCCACGTTACGCGGGTCGTTCAGCGCGTCGAAGACACGGAACACGTCCATGCCGTTTTCGGCGGACTTCTCGACGAACCTCTCGACCACCTCGTCCTCGTAGTGGCGGTAGCCCAACAGGTTCTGCCCGCGGAGCAACATCTGCAGGCGGCTGTTCGGCATGAGCGTGCGGAAAGTCCGCAGTCGCTCCCATGGGTCCTCGTTCAGGAAGCGGATGCAAGCGTCGTACGTTGCACCGCCCCAGCACTCCACGCTCCAGTAACCGGCAGCGTCGATGTCAGCGCAGGCGTCGACCATGTCTTCCATGGCCATCCGCGTCGCCATCAGGCTCTGGTGCGCGTCGCGAAGGACGAGTTCGGTGATACCAATCTCTCGCGGCTTCATGGGCCCCATCCTGCCATCGTCACGATCGACGGATTCCGGCCCCCTCCCCTTCCCGCGAACCGCGCTCTGCTAGGAACGACGCGGGTCACATCGGGTCCGGCCCAGGAACGGCAATCTTCTACGTAACCTGTCGTACGACATAGTGTCGTAAATCTCACCCCGATTTGTCCTGACAATAAGTCGTTACCGGGTCAGGGCTCGCGCAGCCCCGGCACCCGGCGGCGCAACTCGGTCAGGAAGACGCTGCGCACCTGGTCGGGGTCGAGCACCCCGTCGAGACGGCGCAGCGCTCCCGCCGCGGCCCGTTCGACGACGGCCAGCCAGGCCTCCCCCATGGCGTACGTGAACGACGACGCCACCGCCGCCCCGATCGCGCCGCCGGCGACCGACCCGGCCCCGGGGATCAGCTTGAGCAGACCGGTCACCGAGGCCCGGCCCGCCTGGGTCGCCACCGTGGTGGAGGCCACCGCCATCAGCGCGGCCCGGTCCACCGGCACCTGGTAGAGCTGCGAGATCCGCGCCATCATCGCCAGCTGCAGCGGCACCAGCACGGTGGCGTCGGAGAACGGGATCGGGGTGGCGCCGGTGGCCGCCGCCCCGGCCGCGGTGCCGGCTATGAACCGGCGCGCCTGAGCCGCCTTGCGCCGATGATCGATCTGCTGGGCCGCGGTGAGCGCGGCATGGACCGCCGCCGGCGCGCCGCGAAAGGTCGCCTCGAGGAGCGCCGTCAAGCCGTAGGACGACTGACCACTGAACGGGTCCTCCAGTGCGTAGGTGAGATACGGGTGGCCGTCGACGATCGGCAGGCCGAGGTCGGTGATGTGCTGGGCCAGGGCCACCGCATCGGGATGCAGCCGGCCGGCGGCGTCCCGGGGCACCTGGGTGAGCACCATGATCACCGGCAGGTCGAGGGCGTCCAGGCGACGGACGAACTCGGCCTCGAACGGCTCGAACCGGCGGTCCATCCCCCGCACGCAGTACCAGACCACATGGATCTGGGCCTCCACCGGCTCGCGGCGCATCCGCCGGACGTAGCTCTCCAGCTCCTTGAGCAGCTGCCGGTCATCCCGGCCGATCTCCAGCCCGCGGGTGTCCAGCAGCCCCAGCTGGCCGCGGTCGTCGAGGTAGAGGTGGGAGTCCCGGGTGACCGGCTCACCGATCCCGGTGGCCGCCACCGGCGCGCCGAACACGGCGTTGACCAGGGTGGACTTGCCGACCCCGGTCTTGCCGAAGAGCGCCAGGTTGAACCGGCCGAGCAGCTCCAGCTGCCGCTCGTACTCCGTACGGAACGCGTCGGTGAACCAGTCGGGCATGGCACGAGCCTAGTGCGCGATGCCATCAGGATTGTCGCTGCGGTGCCGCCGGGAACTACCATCTGTGTGCCTCTGTCCTCGGACAGCCCTACATTTCCAGAAGTGAAAGTCACGCTTATGCCCCAGCGCTCCGACCTGCGCAACATCGCCATCGTCGCCCACGTCGATCACGGCAAGACCACCCTCGTCGACGCCATGCTGTGGCAGTCCGGCGCCTTCCGCGAAGGTCAGGACGTGAACAACCGGGTGATGGACTCGATGGACCTGGAGCGGGAGAAGGGCATCACCATCCTCGCCAAGAACACCGCGGTCAAGCACGTGATCCGCGGCCAGGACGTCACCATCAACATCATCGACACCCCCGGCCACGCCGACTTCGGCGGCGAGGTCGAGCGCGGTCTGGAGATGGTGGACGGGGTGGTGCTGCTGGTCGATGCCTCGGAGGGGCCGCTGCCGCAGACCCGCTTCGTGCTCCGCAAGGCACTCGCCAAGCGGCTGCCGCTGATCGTCGTGGTGAACAAGGTCGACCGCCCCGACGCCCGGATCGGCGAGGTGCTCGAGGAAACGTACGACCTCTTCATGGACCTGCTGCCGGAGGACTCCGACGGCTCGGTGCTGGACTTCCCGGTGGTGTACGCCTCGGCGAAGGCCGGCCGGGCCTCGCTGACGAAGCCGGCCGACGGCGGGATGCCGGACTCCCTGGACCTGCAGCCGCTGTTCGAGACCATCCTCGACACCATCCCCGCCCCCAGGTACGAGGACGGGGCGATCCTGCAGGCCCACGTCACCAACCTCGACGCCTCCCCCTACCTGGGCCGGCTGGCGCTGTGCCGGGTCAAGCAGGGCGAGCTGCACAAGGGCCAGACGGTGGCCTGGTGCAAGCGCGACGGCAGCATCGAGAACGTCAAGCTCTCCGAGCTGCTGATGACCGAGGCGTTGGAGCGGGTCCCCGCCGAGACCGCCGGTCCCGGCGACATCGTCGCCATCGCGGGCATCCCGGAGATCACCATCGGCGAGACGCTCTCCGACCCGGAGAACCCGCAGCCGCTGCCGCTGATCACCGTCGACGAGCCGTCGATCTCGATGACGATCGGGATCAACACCTCCCCGCTGTCCGGCCGGTCGGGCAAGAACCTCACCGCCCGGCTGCTCAAGGCCCGGCTGGAGCGGGAGCTGATCGGCAACGTGTCGATCCGGGTCAACCCGACCGAGCGTCCCGACACCTGGGAGGTGCAGGGCCGCGGCGAGCTGCAGCTGGCGGTGCTGGTCGAGACGATGCGCCGCGAGTCGTTCGAGCTGACCGTCGGCAAGCCCGAGGTGGTGACCCGGCAGATCGACGGCAAGCTGCACGAGCCGACCGAGTTCCTCACCGTGGACGTGCCGGAGGAGTACGTCGGGGCGGTCACCCAGATGCTGGGCACCCGCAAGGGCCAGCTGCGGACGATGACCAACCACGGCTCCGGCTGGGTGCGGGTGGAGTACATCGTGCCCTCCCGCGGCCTGATCGGCTTCCGCACCGAGTTCCTCACCGAGACCCGCGGCACCGGCCTGATGAACCACGTCTTCGAGGGCTACACGCCGTGGGTCGGCGAGCTGCGGACCCGGCCGAGCGGCTCGATGGTCGCCGACCGGCTCGGCACCGTGTCGTCGTACGCGCTGTTCAACCTGCAGGAACGCGGCACGCTGTTCATCAAGCCGAGCGACGAGGTGTACGAGGGCATGGTCGTCGGCGAGAACTCCCGCCCCGACGACATGGACGTCAACCCCACCAAGGAGAAGCACGTCACGAACGTCCGCTCCTCCACCGGTGAGGAGCTGGAACGGCTGGTCCCGCCGCGGCTGATGAGCCTGGAGCAGTCGCTGGAGTTCTGCCGCGCCGACGAGTGCCTCGAGGTGACCCCGGAAGCGGTCCGGATCCGCAAGACCATCCTCGACCACAGCGAGCGGGTGAAGGCGGCCCGCCGGGCCAAGAGCTGATGCCGGCGGCTACTGGCCGACCGGCTGGTGGAGGGAGCCCGGGAAGGTGCCGGGGACGCCGGCGGTGATCCGGCTGCCGTCGCGGCGGACGCCGATCACCGTCTGCGGCGGCACCGGGCCGGGCACCACCGGCCCCTGGTCGGCCAGCGGCACCCGTACACTGCGACACTCCGGGCAGACCTCATAGCGCTCGCCGCGCACCAGGAAGGTCTCGTACGTGCCGTCCAGCATGCTCACGGTGAGCGCCTCGCGGCTCAGCTCCACCGCGATCGACCCGCCGCGGCGGCGCAGCCGGAACCGCATCGAGTCCCACTGTGCCGGCAGCCTCGGGTCGAACGACAGCTCGCCGTGGTGGTCCCGCATGCCGGCGAAACCGGCGGTCAACGCCAGCCACACCCCGCCGGTGGAGGCCACGTGCACCCCGTCGGAGGTGTTGCCGTGCCGGTCGGCGAGGTCCACGAACAGGCCGCCGAAGAAGTACCGCAGCGCCAGCTCCTGGTAGCCGACCTCGGCCGCGATGATCGCCTGGACCACACTCGACAGGGTCGAGTCGCCAGTGGTGATCGGGTCGTAGTACTCGAAGTCGGCCCGCTTCTGCTCCAGCGGGAACTGGTCGCCCTGGAGCAGCATGGCCAGCACCACATCGGCCTGCTTGAGCACCTGGAACCGGTAGAGCACCAGCGGGTGGTAGTGCAACATCAACGGGAACCGGTCGGACGGCGTCGCGTCGAGGTCCCACACCTCACGGTCGAGGAAGTGGGCGTCCTGGGGGTGGACGCCGATGTGGTCGTCGAACGGGATGAGGATGTGGTCGGCGCAGCGCCGCCACTCCTCCACCTCGTCCTCCCGCAGGCCGAGCCGTTTGGCCATCCGTTCGTACGCCTCCGGCCAGGCGGTGGCCAGGGTGGCGACGGCGTCCCCCGCCAGCCACAGGTTGTGCCGGGCCATCACGTTGGTGAACAGGTTGTCGTTGACCACCGTGGTGTACTCGTCCGGGCCGGTCACCGCGTGGATGTGGAAGACCGCCTCGCCGTTGTCGGTCCAGAACCCGAGGTCGGCCCACATCCGGGCGGTCTCGACCAGCACGTCGATGCCTTCCCGGAGCAGGAAGTCGACGTCGCCGGAGGCCTCCACGTAGCGGTTGAGGGCGTACGCGATGTCGGCGTCGATGTGGTATTGAGCGGTGCCGGCCGCATAGTAGGCCGAGGCCTCCTCGCCGTTGATCGTCCGCCACGGGAAGAGCGCCCCGCGGGTCGACATCTCGTCCGCGCGGCGGCGGGCGTTGTCGAGCATCAGGTAGCGGAACCGCAGGGCGCTGCGGGCCACCTCGGGCATGGTGTAGGTGAGGAACGGCAGGACATAGATCTCGGCGTCCCAGAAGTAGTGGCCGGAGTAGCCCGATCCGGTCACCCCCTTCGCCGGGATCCCGTACGTCTGGGACAGCGCGGAGGCCTGGGCGAGTTCGAAGAGGTTCCACCGGACCGCCTGCTGGACCGCCGGGTCCGCTCCGACCACCACATCGGCGTCGGCCCAGAAACCGCCGTACCAGTCCCGCTGCGCGGCCCGGTACTCCGCCACCCCGGTGACCAGCGCCCGGTCCAGGGTGCGCCGGACCCGGTCGATCAGCTCGCGCACCGGCACCGTCCGGGAGGTGTGGTAGGCGGCGTACTTGACCAGCCGGATCGGCTTGCCGCGCTCGGCCCGGACCCGGAAGATCACCTTGGCCACGTCGTCCTCGGACATGATCAGGGACTCGCTGTCGTTCTCGGTCTCGATGATGTGGTCGATGCCGACGGTGAGTGTCATCCCGGACTCGCTGGCGCGGAAGCCGAGCATCGCCCGCAGTCCCTTGGTCCAATTCATCTGCGGTTCCAGCACCCGGCGGTCGAGCCCATCCGCGCGGCGGGGGTCCAGTCCCTGGGCGGCGGACCGGACGTGGTACTCGTCCTCACCGTCCTGACGGTTGAGGATCTGGGAGGAGATCACCACCGGGGCGTCGGCGTCGAGCAGGGTCACGTCCATGGTCATCACGGCGAGGTGCCGCTCGGTCATCGACACCATCCGGGTGGTGTCGATCCGGACCGTCTTGCCCGCCGGCGTACGCCACACCAGGTGACGGCGCAGCACGCCGTCGCGGAAGTCGAGGCTCCGCTCGTACTCCTCCAGGTCGGCGACCGGGATGTTGATCGGCTCGTCGTCGACGTAGAGCTTCAGCACCTTGGTGTCCGGGGCGTTGACGATCGTCTGGCCGACCCGGGCGAAGCCGTACGCCTCCTCGGCGTGTCGGATCGGCCAGGTCTCGTGGAACCCGTTGACGAAGGTGCCATGGGCGAAGCTCTCCCGCCCCTCCTCCGGGTTGCCGCGCATCCCCAGGTAGCCGTTGCCGACGGCGAACAGCGTCTCGGTGCGGCCCAGGTCCGCCCGGTTCGGGGAGGTCTCCACCAGCCGCCACTCGTCGACCGGGAACCGGGTCCGGTCCATCGGGTCGACCGGATCCGGCGGGGTGTGGGAATCCTGCGGTGAGCGCATCGGTGTCCTCGCGGTGGTGGGTGAGAGGTCGGGACGACCGGTCAGGGTGTCGGGACGAGATCGGCGAGATCGGCGACGACGAGATCGGCGCCGGCGTCGCGGAGGGCGGCCACGCCGACACCGCGATCCACACCGATCACGGCCGCGAAGCCGCCGGCATGGCCGGCAGCCACCCCGGAGACGGCGTCCTCGACGACGACCGCCCGATCGTACGGCACGCCGAGCAGCCGGGCGGCGTAGCGGTAGGTGTCGGGGGCGGGCTTGCCCGGCAGCCGCTGCGCGGCGGCGACCAGGCCGTCGACGACGACCGGGAACCGGTCGGCCAGCCCGGCGGCCTCGAGCACCGCCCGGGCGTTGCGGGACGAGGAGACCAGGGCGGCGGCGATGCCCTGGCCCGCCAGCCAGTCGAGCAGCCGCAGCGAGCCGGGGTAGCCGGCGATGCCGTCGCGGTGCAGCACGGTCAGGAAGGCGTCGTTCTTCCGGTTGCCGAGCCCGTGGACCGTACGGGCCTGCGGCGGATCCCCGGGGTCCCCCTCGGGCAGGGTGAGGCCGCGGGAGGCGAGCACGGCCCGCACCCCGTCGTAGCGCTGCCGGCCGTCGACATAAGCAAAGTAGTCGGCGTCGCTCCACGCCGCGGCGCCGGCATCGCGGAGGACCTCCCCGAACAGGTCGGCCCAGGCCCGCATGTGCACCTCGGCGGTGGGAGTGATCACCCCGTCCAGGTCGAACAGGGCCGCATCGACAGAGCGCCAGTCCAAGGACGTCATGGACGTCACTGTAGGCGGGGGCCATCGGCCCGGAAAACGGCCGTACCGGGACTGCAACACTCCTGATACCGAGGACCGCCCGGCGGGGTCCCGAACGTCGGTCAACCCCGGCCGGGCCGGACGTGCAGACCGACCTCGGGATCGACCAGCACCTCCTGGGTGGCGGCGACGTCCCCGACGACCAGCGACGCGTCCACCGGGGTCGACCGCTTCACCAGGGCCAGGGCGATCGGCCCCTGCTCGTGGTGCCGGGCCGACGACCCGACGACACCGATCGGGCGCTCCGGGGCGTCCCGGAGCGCGATCTCCTCCCCGTGGCCGGGGAGCCGGTCCACCGACCCGTCCAGCTGGAGCCGGACCAGCCGGCGCGGCGGCCGCCCCAGGTTCCAGACCCGCGCCACGGTCTCCTGCCCGGTGTAGCAGCCCTTGTCCAGGTGCACTGCCCCGCCGAGCACACCGATCTCGTTGGGGATGGTGCGCTCGTCGGTGTCCAGACCGATCCGGGGCACGCCGGCGGCGATCCGCCGGGCCTCGTACGCCCACAGGCCGGCCCGGTGCGGCCGGTCGGCGAGATCGGCCAGCGCCGCCCGGGGCAGGAACAGGTCGGTGCCGCCCAGGCTGTCGTCCGCGCTGCGGGTGATCAGCGGCGCCGGGAAGCCGGCCGGGTCCGCCACGGTCCAGACCACCGCCACCTCGGCGCTGCGGTCGGTCACCTCGACCCGGCTGAGGAACCGCATCCGGTCGAGGAAGGCGACCAGGTCCCCGACCCGGCCCGGCTCGGTGTGGCCCCACAACACCTCCCCGTCGTCGACGAGGAACAGGGCGTGGTCGATGTGTCCCTGCGGGTCCAGCAGCAGCGCGGTGGTGCCCCGGTGCGGCGCCAGCGCGGTGAGGTGCTGGGTGGTCATCGCATGCAGCCAGGTCAGCCGGTCCGGACCGGCGACGGTGAACACGCCGCGGTGGGACAGGTCCACCCAGCCGGTGCCGGCGTCCAGCCCCCGCTGCTCGCGGACCGGGTCGCCGCAGTGCACCACCGCGCCGGCATCGGGGCCGGTCTCGGCAGGTACGCATCCCATCGGTGCTCCTCCCGCCGTCAGAGTGCGGTGCGCCGGAGCCGGGCCCACAGGTACGGCTGTAACGCATGCTCGGTGGTCGCCCGGTCGAAGGTCCACAGCAGGTCACCCTCGACCTGGCCGTACAGCCGCTGCCCACCGGTGTAGCCGGGCGCGGTCGCCGTCCGCGCCACCGCGTCGGTGACCAGCTCGATCTTCGCCCCCTCGACCGTGCCGAACCACACCTCCGACCATCCCTCCGGGTGGCACATCACCACCTCGACGGACCGGTCGGGCTGCGGCCGCCAGAAGCCGGTCTCCATCGACCGGGGGGCCAGCGGGCGGCCCTCCTCGTCGGCGACGAAGGTCTGGGAGAGATAGTGCAGGTAGTCCCCACCGTTCTCGGTGAACTCGACCACCTGCCCGTACTCGAACTCGCCCTCTCCGGGCCACTGGCCCTTACCGGTGCCCTCCCAGCGGCCGATCATCCAGGCGATCGGCATCAGCACAGGGTCGAGGTCCGGGCGAATCTCGAACATGTCAGTCCCGTCCTTGTCGGTGTGTGATCAGGCGGACGATCCCATAGAGGGCCAGCAGGCCCACGAGCAGGCACATCCCGATCAGGAGTGCCGAGGAGAAGGTCGTCACCGCACCAGTCTACCGGGGCGTTCCACCGAGCCCCCGGACGCGGAGCGGCCCGCCCGGCCGGACGGATCAGTGCAGCGGTGCCACCGGCGGCTGGTCCATCACCACGGTGACCGGGCCGTCGTTGACCAGCGAGACCTGCATCATCGCGCCGAACTCGCCGGTCTGTACGGTGGCGCCGAGGCCCTTCAGCGCCCGGACGAAGGCCTCCACCAACGGCTCGCTGACCGGGCGGGGCGCGGCGGCGCTCCACCCCGGGCGGCGGCCCTTGCGGGTGTCGGCGTAGAGGGTGAACTGCGAGACGACCAGGATCGGGGCCCCCAGGTCGGCGCAGGACAACTCGCCGGCCATGATCCGCAGCTGCCAGATCCGCTCGGCCAGCCGCTGGGCGTACGCCTCGGTGTCGTCGTGGGTGACGCCGAGCAGGACCAGCAGGCCGGGACCCTCGACGGCCCCGACCACCCGTCCCTCGACCGTCACCGACGCCTGACCGACCCGCTGCACCACCGCTCGCACAGCTGCCGACCCTACCCGCCCAGGAAGCCCGACGATCCTCACGATCCCGTGGTCAGCCGCCGGCGAACGGCGGCAGCGCCTCCAGTTCCACCCCGCCGGCGAGGGGACGGGTACGGTCCTCCGCACCCAGCCGCCGCCCGTCGAGCAGGAACGAGCACAGGCCCAGCACCCGGCCGAACTCGGCCGCACCCCCGCGGCGTGCCTCGGCCTGCCGGAGGGCGTCCGCGACGGTTCCCGCCTCGAACTCCTCGGACTCCACGCCGGCGGCGTCCCGCGCGCCGGCCCAGTAGCGGATGGTCACTGTCGCCATGCCGCCATGCTCGCACGCCGGTGACGACGCCGCCGGGGTGTTCGCCCGTCGTAACGGCGCCGCCACGATGTTCCGGCCGGGTAACAAGCCTGTTGCGGTGTGATGGCGCCCCCAGCCACGATCCGCGCGATCACGCGGGTCGGCGGGCGACAGGGAACGCCGGTCGCCGCGATCGGGCATCACGGAGCGGCGCGGGAGCGGTACTTTTCTCCCGGGAGGTGAACGCGGTGCAACTACTGCTGATGACCACGCGCAGCGACACGGAGAGCGTGCTGCCCTCCCTGGCCCTGCTGCCGCACCAGGTCGCCCTGGCGCCACTGGACGCGGCGGTCCTCCTGCACGCCCAGCTGCCGGACGTGATCCTGGTGGACGCGACCACGGCACTGACCGCCGCCCGGGCGCTGACCCGCGTCATCGGGACCAGCGGCAAGCACGCGCCGATCCTGCTGGTCTCCGGCGAGGGCGGGCTGCCCGCACTGTCCACCGACTGGGGATTCGACGACTTCGTGCTGGCCAGCGCCGGTCCGGCCGAGCTGGAGGCGCGGCTGCGGCTGGTCACCTCGCCGGTCGGTCGCGACGAGGTGATCTCCGCCGGCAGCGTGACCATCGACGAGGCCAGCTACGCGGCGGCGGTCAACGGCCAGCCGCTCGACCTCACCTACACCGAGTTCGAGCTGCTCAAGTACCTGTTGCAGCACCCGGGGCGGGTGTTCAGCCGCGAGCAGCTCCTCGCCGATGTCTGGGGCTACGACTACTTCGGCGGTACCCGTACGGTCGACGTCCACGTCCGGCGACTGCGGGCGAAGCTCGGCCCCGAGCACGAGGGCATCATCGGCACCGTCCGCAACGTCGGCTACCGGCTGGTCCCCGAGGGCGGCAACTGAGCCCGTGCTGGACCACCCCGCAGCGGGTGGTTACCGTGGGCCCCATGCGCTACGAGCCGGAGCTCCTCGACGATCTGGATGCCACCCAACGGACCCTGGTCCTGGCCCTCACCGCCGAGGTGGCCGCCGTCGACGGGCAGGACCCGCTCAACGAGGCGGCCCGGATGAGCCTCGAGCCCGGCGCGCACACCGCGCGACACATCCTGCTGGACGGCCCGGCCGGCCCGGAGGCGTACGCCAACCTGCTGCCCACCGGCGACCTGGAGACGATCCAGCTCGCGGTGGCGCCCGAGGCGCGGTTCACCGGGCTCGGGTCAGCGGTCCTCGCGGCGGCTCTCGCCGCCGTCCCGGAGGGTGCCACCGCGGCGATCTGGTCCTTCGGTGACCTACCCGCCGCCCGGGGCTTCGCCCGGGCCCACGACCTGCGGCCGGCCCGCGAACTGCTGGTGATGGAGACCTCGCTGGACGAGATCCCGCCGGCCCGGCTCCCGGCGGGGGTGACCGTCCGCGGGTTCCGGTCCACCGACGAGGCCGCGCTGCTCGACGTCAACGCCCGGGCCTTCGCCCACCATCCCGAGCAGGGCGCCATGGACGCCGCCGACTTCGCTGCCCGGACGGCCGAACCGTGGTACCGCCCCGAGGACCTCCTGGTCGCCGACCACGCCGGGCGCCTGGTCGGCTTCCACTGGACCAAGCGGCACGACAGCGCGTTGTGGGAGGTGTACGTGATCGCCGTCGATCCCACCGCCCACGGCGGCGGCATCGGCAAGGCGTTGCTCCGCGCCGGGCTGCGCCACATGGCCGACGAGGGCGGGCGGCGGGTGCGGCTGTACGTCGAGGGCGACCAGGAGACGGCGGTCGGGCTCTACCGGGCGCACGGCTTCCGGACCGTCCACACCGACGTCATGTACGTCACCGGGTGACCGCGGGTACGTCGCGGGGTGACCGCTCACCCCGCCGACGAGGTCGAGCACCGGGCCCTACTATGGACCCGCCCGCCCGCCGCCCGGTCGGTGCGTCACCTCGAGACAGGTCCCACCACCCATGACCACTCCGAGCCCGAGTCCGGTGCTGGCCGCCGGCGCCGTCGTGCTCCGTCCGTCACCCACCGCCGAGGACACCACCGAGGTCCTCGTTGTCCACCGCCCACGCTACGACGACTGGTCCCTGCCGAAGGGTCACGTGGATCCCGGGGAGCAGTTGCCGGTGACGGCCGTCCGGGAGGTCCGCGAGGAGACCGGCTGGGTGATCCGGCTCGGCGCCCGGCTCGACACCACCGCCTACCCGGTCAACGGACATCCCAAGGAGGTCCACTGGTGGGTGGGCACCCCGGTGGCGGACAGTGGTCTGGACACCGACGCCGAGACCGACGAGGTGCGCTGGCTGACGGTCGACGCGGCGGTCGGCCTGTTGACCTTCGATTCGGACCGGCAGCTGGTCCGTCAGGCGCTCGACCGCCGGTCGCTGGTGCCGTTCGTCCTGGTCCGGCACGGCAAGGCCCTCTCCCGGACCAAGTGGAGCCGGGAGGACCGGCGTCGTCCGCTCACCGCCCGCGGCGAGCGTCAGGCCATCGCCCTCGTCCCGCTGCTCAACGCCTTCGGGATCGGCCGGGTGCACAGTTCCGAGGCGGTGCGCTGCCGGGACACCCTGGCCCCCTATGCCGAGGCCGCCGGCCTGCAGCTGACCGCCCACGCCTCCCTGGACGAGGAGGCGGCGCAGACCGCCCCTGACCGGGCCGCCGCCCGCACCCGTACGCTCGCCGCCGAGGCCGCCACCACCGGCGTGCCCACCGCCGTCTGCGGGCATCGACCGGTGCTCCCGTTCATGCTGGCGGCCCTCGGGGTGGCGGACCGGCCGTTCGGTACCGCCGACGCCCTCGTCACGTACGTCAACGCGGACGGGACCAGCGGATCGGACCCCGACCACTTCCCCGGCGCCGAGGAGGACTGAGCCGCCGGCCCGGTCCCACCGGACCCGGGAAGGGGCGTAGGGTGACGCCGGGCCACCATGGATTTCCCGGTTCACTGGGACCGATACGTGACCAAATCGTGACCGCCACGCACCTCGTGTTCACCGAGAGTTCACCGAAGGATCCACGTCGCGTCACCACCCGCCCCTAACGTCCGATGCGGGACCACCACGTGCGGCCCCGTGCTCGACCATCCTCGTCCCGAAGGGAATCTCGTGAAGATCTCGCGTGTTGGCGCAACCGTCGCCGCTGCCACCGCCCTGGTCCTCGGCCTGTCGGCCTGCTCCTCCTCCAACACCCCCTCTGCCACGCCCTCCAAGAGCGTCGGCAACCTGACCGGGACCCTGTCCGGGGCCGGCGCGTCGTCGCAGGAGTCCGCGATGACCGCCTGGATCGACGGCTTCAAGGCTGTCCAGCCCGGCCTGACCGTGCAGTACAACCCGACCGGCTCGGGCGCCGGCCGCACCCAGTTCCTGGCCGGCTCGGTGAACTTCGCCGGCTCCGACGCCTCGCTGAAGTCCGACGAGTGGGAGAAGTCGAAGTCCATCTGTGGCACCGACGGCGCCTTCAGCGTCCCGGCCTACATCTCCCCGATCGCGGTGGCCTACAACCTGCCGTCGGTCAAGGAGAGCATCAACATGGATGCCGACACCATCGCCAAGGTGTTCTCCGGCAAGATCACCACCTGGAACGATCCGGCCATCGCCGCGCTGAACTCCGGTGTCACCCTGCCCAGCACCAAGATCACCGTCGTGCACCGCGCCGATGACTCCGGCACCACCGAGAACTTCACCGACTACCTGCACGCCGCTGCCCCGAGCTCCTGGGCCGACGCCAAGGCCCAGGCCTGGCCGAAGCAGCTGACCGGCCAGGAGTCGGCCCAGCAGACCACCGGTGTCGTCTCGCTGACCCAGTCCACCGAGGGTGCCATCACCTACGCCGACGCCTCGGCGGTCGGCACCCTGGGCACCGTGGCCGTCAAGGTCGGCAACGACTTCGTGAAGTACTCCCCGGAGGCCGCCGCCAAGACCGTCTCCGCCGCAACCAAGGTCGGTGGCCAGGCCCCGCAGGACATGGGCCTGAAGCTCGACCGGACCTCCACTGCGGCCGGGACCTACCCGATCGTCCTGGTCTCGTACCACATCTTCTGCTCCACCTACAAGGACCAGGCGACCGCTGACGCCGCCAAGGCCTTCGGCGAGTACGTGCTCTCCTCCGACGGTCAGCAGGCCGCCGCCAAGGCCGCCGGCTCCGCCCCGATCGGTGGCGACACCGAGCAGCAGGCCCTGGCCGCCATCGCGACCATCAAGGCCGGCGCCTGAGCGATCCTGGATCGCTCATCCGTGATCGGATAGTTCCTCCGGACAGCCGTCGAACGCCCTCTGACGTCCGACGGCTGTCCGGCCTTCCCGTCTCGTCACTCCACACCCTGTAAAGGAGGAAACCTTGTCCGAGACCACTGTGACTCCGCCTGACGCCCCTGGCGATCTCGCCCGGCGCGGCGCCGCAGGACGTGCGAGCGACAGGATCTTCAACGGCCTGACCCTGGGCGCCGGCATCCTCATCTTCGTCGTGCTGGCCCTGGTCACGCTCTATCTGATCCTGCAGTCCATCCCCGCCATGACGGCGGCCCCCGACCAGATCTCCACCAAGACGTCGTTCTGGACGTACGTCGCCCCGCTCGTCGTCGGCACCCTGATCGCCTCGCTGATCGCCCTGCTCGTCTCCACCCCGGTGGCGGTCGGCGTGGCCCTGTTCATCTCGCACTACGCCCCGGCCCGGATCTCGAAGGGCGTCGGCTACGTCATCGACCTGCTGGCCGCCATTCCGTCGGTCGTCTTCGGTGCCTGGGGCTTCACCGTGTTCGGCCCGGGCCTCGTCCCGGCCTACAAATGGCTGAACGAGAACCTGGGCTTCATCCCGATCTTCGGGACCCCGTCGACCACCGGCCGTACGTTGCTGACCGCCTCCCTGGTGCTGGCGGTGATGATCCTGCCGATCATCACCTCGCAGTGCCGGGAGATCTTCATCCAGACGCCGGCCCTGCACCAGGAGGCCGCCCTGGCACTGGGTGCCACCAAGTGGGACATGATCCGGGCCTCGGTCTTCCCGTTCGCCCGCAACGGCATCGTGTCCGCCATCATGCTCGGCCTCGGCCGCGCGCTCGGTGAGACGATGGCCGTCACCCTGGTGCTCTCCCGCGGTGCGCTCACACCGAACCTGATCGGCGTCGGCAACAACACCATCCCCGCCGAGATCGCGCTGAACTTCCCCGAGGCCTTCGGGATGCGTCAGAGCGAGCTGATCGCCGCCGGTCTGGTGCTGTTCATCATCACCTTCCTGGTGAACATGATCGCCCGGTGGATCGTGGGCCGTTACTCCGAGTTCTCGGGAGCCAACTGATGTCGTCGACCGCTACCCCCACCTCCAACCAGGACCCGCGTCCGCAGCGGTCCGCCGGCCCGGTCAACGAGCTCACCGCCGGCCAGCTGCCCCGCTGGTCCCGACCCGTCGCGCTGGCCGCGGCGATCGTCGTCTCCGCCCTGATCGTCCTGCTCATCGGCTGGAGCTGGGTCGGTTTCGCCGTCATCGCGGCGCTGCTCTTCCTGATCGGCTACGCCGTCTGGGCGTACGTCACCGAGGGCTACCGCCACAGCCTCGACACCTTCTGGGGCACCCTGGTCTGGTTGGCCTTCTTCCTGGCCCTCGTCCCGCTGGTCTCGATCATCTGGACCGTGGTCTCCGTCGGCGGACCGACCCTGATCAAGCCCGGCTTCCTCATCTCCGACATGGCCGGGATCTCCGGCCTGCAGGACGCGGCCGCCGTCAAGGGCACCGGGCCGCTGATGGGCGGCATCGGGCATGCGCTGATCGGCTCGCTGCTGATCACCGTGGCGGCAACCATCATCTCGGTGCCGATCGGCCTGCTCACCTCGATCTGGCTGGTCGAGTACAGCCGGGGCGGCTGGTTCACCCGGACCACCACCTTCCTGGTGGACGTGATGACCGGCATCCCGTCGATCGTCGCCGGCCTGTTCGCCGCCGGCATCATGCTGACCTTCTTCAACTGGGCCAACAACGGCGTCTCCGGCGGCAAGCACATCATGGGCATCACCGCCGCCATCGCGTTGTCCGTGCTGATGATCCCGGTCGTCGTCCGGACCACCGAGGAGATGCTCCGGGTGGTGCCGAACGAGCTGCGGGAGGCGTCGTACGCCCTCGGCATCCGCAAGTGGCGGACGATCTTCAAGGTCGTCATCCCGACCGCCATCTCCGGCATCGCCTCCGGGGTCACCCTGGCGATCGCCCGAGTGATCGGGGAGACCGCCCCGATCCTCGTCACGGCGGGAGTTGCGACGTCCATAAACTGGAATCTGTTCAGTGGCTGGATGATGACCCTGCCGGTCTTCATCTACCGCCAGTTGATGAACCCGACGGCCCCAGCGGCGCCGCAGCCGTCGACGGACCGGGCCTGGGGTGCGGCGCTGGTGCTGATCATCGTGGTGATGCTGCTCAACCTCATCGCCCGGCTGGTCGCCCAACGGTTCGCCCCGAAGACCTCGGGCCGCTGAGCTCCGACGACACAGAAGGAAAGTCAATGTCCAAGCGAATCCAAGCCAAGGGCGTCAACGTCTACTACGGCGACTTCCTCGCCGTCGAGGGCGTCGACATCGAGATCGAGCCGCGTACGGTGACCGCCTTCATCGGCCCGTCCGGCTGTGGCAAGACCACCTTCCTGCGCACCATCAACCGGATGCACGAGGTCATCCCCGGTGCGCACGTCAGCGGGGAACTGCTGCTCGACGAGGACGACATCTACGGCCCCGGCGTCGATCCGGTGAACGTCCGCGGCATGGTCGGCATGGTGTTCCAGCGGCCCAACCCGTTCCCGACGATGTCCATCCGTGACAACGTGCTCGCCGGCTACAAGATCAACGGCCGGCGGCTGAGCAACTCCCGCGCCGACGAGATCGTCGAGCGCTCGCTCACCGGTGCCAACCTGTGGAACGAGGTCAAGGACCGGCTCGACAAGCCCGGCTCCGGCCTGTCCGGCGGCCAGCAGCAGCGCCTCTGCATCGCCCGCACCATCGCGGTCGAGCCCGAGGTGATCCTGATGGACGAGCCCTGCTCGGCCCTCGACCCGATCTCCACCCTGGCGATCGAGGACCTGATCGAGGAGCTCAAGGAGCAGTACACCGTCGTCATCGTGACGCACAACATGCAGCAGGCGGCCCGGGTCTCCGACAAGACCGGCTTCTTCAACATCGCCGGCACCGGCAAGCCGGGTCACCTGATCGAGTACGACGACACCGAGCGGATCTTCTCCAACCCGTCGAACAAGCAGACCGAGGACTACGTCTCCGGCCGGTTCGGCTGATCGGCGCTGCTTCCAGCTGCGGCAGGCGCCGCCGGGCCCCACGGCTCGGCGGCGCCTGTTGGCTGTCCGCTGCACTCCGCTGCTCCGGCCAGGCCCGGGCAGAACCTCAGATGGGTGCTTCCCCGGCCCGTAGACTCGGCCCGTGAGCACTCAGGCCGGCTGGTATCCGGATCCCTCCGGGCGACCGGGGATGTACCGCTTCTGGGACGGCGTCCGGTGGACCACCGCGGTGTCCCGGGACCCGTTCACTCCTCCGCCTGGCGTGCAGCCGTACGCCTCGCCGACCGACCCGCGGCACCCCGACCCGCAGCACCCGGGGCCGCAGTCGGCCGGCACCCGATCCGCCACCCCACGGACGGACCGCCGTCGTGCGGTCGGTTGGTGGCTGGCCGCTGCGGCCGTCGTGGTGGTGATGGCGCTGGTGATCGTCGGCGCCGTACGCCTCGGCCGGGGCCTCGTCCCGTGGGCGAGTCCCGGCGGGGAGGCCACCACCCAGGTCTGCCCACCCAGCACCGGGGAGACCCCCAGCGCCCAGGCCCAGCCCGCGGACGGCCGGGTGCACGGCGGGAAGCTGTCCTTCCCGGAGCTCGCGGAGCCGTTCGGCGCGGTGCTCCCGGAGACCGAGGTCCCGTTCGCCCGCGACACCCACCAGCAGCTGGTGCTGGTGCAGTCGAACTTCGACGGCCGGGGCAGCTCCTGGGTGGCCACCGTGATGGTCGGCGACCTGTTCGCCGGCGACGGCTTCTTCACCCCGCAGGACGGTTCCCGGATCGTCGTCGACTGTGTCATCGGCCGGTTCTACGGCGACGCGCAGGTCACCCGCCACGACGTCCGCAACGCAGCCACCACGATCGACGGGCACGACGCCTGGGTGGTCGAGTCCCAGCTCTCCTTCGACATCAAGGGCCTGACCACCAAGGGTGAGCGGCTGATCGTGGCGATCGTCAGCACCGGGCCGTCCAGTTCGGGCATCTTCTACGCCTCCATCCCGGACACCACCCCGGAGCTGGTCGAGCCGGCGCGGCAGGCGCTGGCCGGGCTCACGGTCTCCGGCTGACCGGCGATCAGGCCGGCCGGCAGTGCGCGCGCTGCCGCTCGGCCTTGAGGTCGAGGACCCGCAGCGCGCTCGCCCGCACCGTGGCGGCGAACGCCGGGTCGGACCTGGCCCGGTCGGCGATGGCGCTCACCATGTCGTCGGCGAGGGCCGGGTCGACGGTCACCGCGATGTCGCCACCGGCCTCGATGAACCGGACGGCCCGCTCCCCCGCCGGGACGGAGCTGACCTGCGCCGCCACGCCGAGGTCGTCGGAGACCACCACGCCCTGCCAGCCGAGGTCCCCGCGGAGCATGTCCTTGATCACCACCGAGGACCAGACGGCCGGATGGTCCGGGTCGATCCGGGTGTAGCGGGCCGAGGAGACCATCACCATGTCGGTGCCGGCGGAGATCCCGTCGGCGAAGGGCTGCAACAGGGCGTCGTGACGGGTGGTCCGGGTGTCGGTGACGTCGGCGGTGACGTCGGTGTTGCCGACGACCTGGCCCAGCCCCGGGAAGTGCTTGACAGCCGTCCCGGTGCCGCCGGCGCGCATCCCGGTGACGAAGGCGGTCACGTGCGCCCCCACCGCGGTGGTGTCGGTCCCGAAGCCGCGGTCGTAGCGCGCGATCGGCTGGTTGACCGACACCAGGTCGGGCGGGACGACGTCGGCCACCGGGGCCAGGTCGATGTCGACGCCGGCGCTGTGCAGATCCTGCCCCCACCGGCGGGCCGAGCCGGTCAGCGCGTCGGTGGCCATCCGGCCCTGCTCGGCCGCCGACGGCATCGACGCGAAGCCGGAGCCGGACAGCCGCTTCACCTGGCCGCCCTCCTGGTCGACGGCGATGAACAGCCCGGCCCCGTCGGAGCCCGCGGCGGCGCGCAGGGCGTCGGTGACGGCCCGGACCCCGGTCACCCCGCCGGTGGTGGTGTTCATCAGCAGCACCGAGCCGAGGTGCTGGGAGGCGATCAGCTTCCCGGTGCCGCTGGTGGTGTCCCCCTTCAGGTCGTAGCCGACCATCACCAGCTGGCCGGCCTGTTCGGCCGGGGTCATCGCGTCCACGGCGAGCCGGCAGCTGTCCGCCGGGAGCACGCTCGGGACCGACAGCACCCCGCCGGACGGGACCGGGGACGGCGAGCCCGACGTGGCGGCTGTCGGGCCGGGGCTCGGGCTGCCGGTCGGGGTGAGAGGGCCGGCCGGGCGCCCGCCGATCCCGCCACAGGCGGTCAGGCCGAGGGCGGCCAGGGCGAGCCCGAGCGGGAGCAGTGTCCGACGGACGACGGGGACCATGGCGATCACTCCCAGGGAAGGGCGAGCAGGGCGTTCTCGACGACCTCGGCGAGCGCCGGGTGGATCCAGTACTGGCCGCGGGCGAGCGTACGGGCGTCGAGGTCGAAGCTCATCGCCTGCAGCAGCGGCTGGATCAGCACCGATGCCTCCGGCCCGACGATGTGCGCCCCCAGCAGCCGTCCGGTGCCCGGATCGGCCAGCAGCTTGCAGAAGTGGCCCTCGTCCTCCAGCGCCCATCCGTACGCCACGTCCCGGTAGTCCTGGGTGGCGGTGATGTAGCGGACACCCCGCCGACGGGCCTCCTGCTCGGTGAGGCCCACCGATGCGATCTGCGGCGACCCGAAGACCGCGTGCGGCACGAACCGGTGGTCCGTGGCGACCGGGTCGTCGGGGTGCAGCAGGTTGTGCTGCACCGTCCGTGCCTCGGCGTTCGCCACGTGCTTGAGCAGGTACTGCGAGGAGACGTCCCCCAGCGCCCAGATGCCGTCGACCGGGGTCCGCTGGTACGCGTCGACGGGGACCCGGCAGTCCTCGGTGAGGGTCAGGCCGGCGGCCTCGACGCCCAGGGTGTCGCCGTTCGGGATCCGGCCGATCGCGACGAGCACCAGCTCGGTGTCGTACGTGTGCGGGCCGCTCGGCCCGGTCGCGGAGACCCGGATCCGGCCGTCCGGCAACGGCTCGAAGGAGTCCAGGTGCTGGTGGAGCTTGACCCGGCAGCGCTCCGAGACGAACTGCGTCGCGCGCCGGGCGACGTCCTCGTCCTCGCGGTGCAGCAGCACACCGGAGCGGTTGAGGATGGTGACGTCGACCCCGAAGGAGGCGAAGACGTGGGCGAACTCCATCCCGACGAATCCGCCGCCGAGGATGACCATCTCGCGCGGTAGCTCGTCGATCCGCATCACCGTCTCGCTGGTGTGCAGCACGACCCGGTCGGCACCCGGCACGTCGGGCAGCCGGACCCGGGAGCCGGCGGCGATGACGATCTGGTCGGCGGTGAGGTCGGCGGTGGTGCCGTCCGCGGCGACCACCCGGAGGGCCCGCGGCCCGGTGAAGTGGGCCCGGCCCGACAGCAGCTCGACGTTCGGCAGGCCGGCGGCGCGCCACTCGCGCCCGGCCTCGGCGATCGGGTCGAGCCGACCGAAGATCCGGTCGCGGATGCCCCGCCACCGTACGCCGTCGAGGCGCAGGTCGACGCCGAGCTCGCGGGCGTGGTCGACCTGGGCGGCCAGGTCGGCCGGGTGGACGTACATCTTGGTCGGGATGCATCCCAGGTTGAGGCAGGTCCCGCCGAAGACCCGGTGCGGCCCGACCCCGGCGTCGACGATCGCGACCCGGCGGTCGGCGAACCGTTCGTCGACGATGCTGTTGCCGGAGCCGGTGCCGATCACACACAGGTCGAAGTGACGCATGGGCTCCATGCTAGTGAGTGCCGTGAGGCCCGGCCGCGGGTGACCGGCCCGCGCCTAGAGTGGGGACATGCTCTGGGCCGAGAACCTCCTCCTGCTGCTGACGGACCAGCGCACCGGCCGCCTCGTCGTCCCGTGGAACATGGCGGACCTGGCGCTGGCCGGGTCCGTGCTCGGCCAGCTCTGGCGGACCGGGCGGATCGACGTGGACGACCCCGACCGGCCCCGGCACCCCGGTCGGATCCGGGTGGTCGACGCCGCGCCGACCGGTGACGACGTCCTCGACCGGGTGCTGGTCGCGCTGGCCGGCACCGACCGTCGGCCGGTGGCGGCGCTGCACCGGATCAAGGCGGGGATCCGTCGCGCCCTCTACGAGCGGCTCGAGCAGCGCGGCGTCGTGTCGCACCGGGTGGGCCGGGTGCTGATCGTGCTCCCGATCGACGAGTGGCCGTCGCGGACCCCCGACACCCGCGAGCCGTTCGAGGAGCGGCTGGGGCACTGGTGGACCTCCCCCACCTATCGGGAGGCGACCGGCGACGTGGAGTGCGCCTCGACCACCGCCCTGCTCAGCGCCATCGGGGCGATCACGCCGGTGGCGCGCAGGATGGGCCTCGGCCCGCGGATCCGGTCGATCCAGCGGCTGGCGGCGCAGGTGCGCGAGGCGTCCTGGGTCGCCACCGCGGTCAACCAGATCCGGACCGCCCAGCAGGCCGCCGCCACGGCCTGACCGGACCCGGCGGGCCCTGCCGTGGGGTGGGGGTCAGATGCCGGCGTACGAGTGCAGGCCGGCGAAGATCAGGTTCACGCCGATGAAGTTGAACCAGAACGACACCAGCACGATGATCGACAGGATCGCCGCCCGGGAGCCCTTCCAGCCGGCGGTCAGCCGGGCGTGCAGGTAGGCCGCGACGATCACCCAGGTGACCAGGGAGAAGGTCTCCTTGGGGTCCCAGCCCCAGAACCGGCCCCAGGCGTACTGCGCCCAGACGGCGCCCGCCGCCACGGCGAAGGTCCACAGCGGGAAGCCGATCGCGGTGGTCCGGTAGGCCCACAGGTCGAGGGTCTGCTGACCGGGCAGCTGGGCCAGCCAGCCGCGGGTGGTGCCCCGCTCGTCGGCGCGGCGGCGCAGCAGGTAGAGGATCGACAGCAGGCTGCCGAGGTTGAACAGCGCACCGGCGATGGAGGCGGCGACGATGTGCACGACGAACCACACCGAGTGCAGCGCCGGCACCAGGTCGGCGACGGCGACGTAGAACACCTCGACGGCCAGCCCGAGGCCGATGGTGGCGAGCAGGGTCACCGGCAGGCCGAGCCACCGCATCCGGAAGCGCTGGGCCAGCACCAGGTAGGCCAGCACGATGAACGCGATCGTGGTGATCGTGAACTCGTACATGTTGCCCCAGGGGAAACGCTGGGCGGCGATGCCGCGGAACACCGCACCCAGGGTGTTCGACAGCCAGGCGATCGCCGTCAGGGCCATCGCCAGGCGTCCCCACCGGTCGCTGCGTTCGGGGGCGGGCGCCGGGGCGGCCTCCACCGAGGTGCGGACGTTGCGGGAGGCGGCCCCTCCGGTGGTGCCGGCGGGCGGCTCGGTGGCCTGCGCGCCGGTGGCGCCGGCGCCGACCAGCACCGCGGACTGCTCGGCGGGCGCCTTCGCCGTCTCGGTCGAGGCCGGCAGCCGACGGGCCATCGCCCACTCCACGCCGAAGACGGCCATGGCCACCAGGTACAGCAGCCAGGCGGTCACCATGGCCAGGTTCGAATAGGCCGCGAAGTCCATCTACTTCATCCTCCCGGACGTCGTCGTCACCGCGCCCTCGGTCGGCGATCCCTCGTCGGCCGGCGTCTCCGGTACATCCTCCACCGGATCATCCATGACCGCCAGCACCGCCGCCACTTCGTCATCCAGTCCGGTCCGCGCGTCGGCACGGTCCAGCCCGCCGACCTCGATCAGGGTGCGTCCGTCCTCCCCTGCGGTGGCCCGGGCCCAGATCCGGCGCGGCCGGATGAACAGCGACAGCATCAGGCCGAGGATCGCCGCCGCCACCGAGCCGACGGTGAGCGGCAGGCCCGGAGTGGCGGAGACCTGCAGCTTCGCCCAGCGCTGCCATCCGATGAAGGTGAGCCGGCCCCGCCCGTCGGGCAGGTCGATGTACTCGCCCTCCTTGAGCCGGACCGCGACCGGCGTACCGTCGGCGGTCTTGATCTGCTCCATCCCGGTGGTGTCGAGCGAGTAGACGCTCTGCGGGGTGCCGGTCTCCGCCTTCGGCGCGCCGGCCCAGGCGTTGAGGAACAGTTCGGGCACCAGGGCGTCGGGGAACAGCGAGTGCGGGCCGCTGGCGTCGACGGTCGCCGTCGGCAGGAAGAAGCCCTGGAAGCCGAGCGCCTCGGGGCGGGCATCGGGGGCCTTGATCGCCCCGGTCGAGGTGAAGTTGCCGTCCTGCGGCAGGAAGACCACCGGGCCGTTGAAGGCGACGTTGCCGTTCCCGTCGGTCACGGTGACCACCGGGGCGTAGCCGTGGGCGATCAGGTGCACCGCGGTGCCGTTGATGTTCAGCGGGTGGTTGACCTCGATCACCTCCTGGCGCGGGGTCGCGCCGGGCCGGTCGGTGACGGTGACGTTCGCGGTGAACTGCCGGGCCGCGCCGGTCTGCACCGGGCCGGTCTCGAACCGTACGGTGAAGGCGTCCAGGGTCAGCGAGAACGGGGTGAGGGCGCTGTCCCGGAACAGTCCCCCGCCGGTGAAGTCGTCGTACTGGGTGACGTTGTTGGAGAAGCCCTGGCCGGTGACCACGATCGAGGAGCCCTTGTAGCCGAACAGGTTGCTCCAGGCGATGCCGACCAGCAGCACCAGCATGCTGAGGTGGAACAGCAGGTTGCCGAACTCGCGCAGATAGCCGCGCTCCGCGGCGACCGATCCGGCGCGGCGGACCACCCGGAACCGTTTGCGGCGCAGCGCCGTCGCGGCCGCGTCGAGCACCTCGTCGGCGTTGCGGACGGTGCTGGAGGTGGCCGACTCCGGCAGCCGGTCCAGCCGGCTCGGGGTGACCGGCGGCTCGGCCCGCAGGGCCCGTACGTAGACCCGGATCCGCGGCAGGATGCAGCCGACCAGCGAGATGAAGAGCAGCAGGTAGATCGCGGAGAACCACGGCGAGGTGTAGACGTTGAACAGGCCGAGCGCGTCGTAGACCTTGGACAGCTCCGGGTTGGCGCTGCGGAAGTCGAGCACCTTGGCCGGGGCGATCGACTTCTGCGGCACGATGGCCCCGGGGATCGCCGCCAGCGCGAGCAGGAACAGCAGGATCAGCGCGGTCCGCATCGACGTCAGCTGGGTCCAGGCCCACCGGCCGGACTCCTTCAGTGTCAGCGCGGCCGGCCGTTCGGCCGCACCGGTGCGGTCCTTCCGGCTCCTCTTGTCCTTCCGCCCCCTCCGGTCCTTCTTGTCCTTCCGGTCCGTCCGGTCGCTCACAGCAGCGTCGCCCACATCACCCTCGCTCACAGCACGGTCCCGAATCCGGCGGCCCAGATCCGCATCATCGCCATCAGTCGCTCCCACAGTCCGGTCACCAGCAGCACCCCGACCAGTGCCATCGAGATCCCGCCGATCCGCAGCACCGCCAGCTGGTGACGGCGGACGAAGCCGACGACCCGCTGCATCCGGGTGAACGCGAGCGCCGCGGCGACGAACGGGATCCCCAGGCCGAGCACGTACATGAACGCCAGCAGGCCGCCGCGCACCGCACTGCCCTCGTTCATCGCCAGGGTCAGCACCATCGACAGGGTCGGGCCGATGCACGGCGTCCAGCCCAGGCCGAAAACGAACCCGAGCACCGGCGCGGCCGCCAGGCCGGCCCGGGGCAGCCGATGGATCCGCAGGTCGCGGTCGCCCAGCGGGATCACCCCGGCGAAGATCAGGCCCAGCAGGATCGCCAGCACCCCGATCACCCGGGAGATCACCTCCTGGTGGGTGAGCAGGGCCCGTCCCAGGGTGCCGGCGGCGACCCCGGCGGCGACGAACACGACGGCGAAGCCCAGCACGAACAGCGAGCTGCCGAGCAGCATCCGGCCGCGGTGGCTGCGGCCGTCCTGGAGCACGTCGGCGGCCCCCAGGCCGGTGGCGTACGACAGGTAGCCCGGCAGCAGCGGGACGACGCACGGCGAGAAGAACGACACCAGCCCGGCCAGCACCGCCACCGGGACGGCCAGCAGCATCGACCCGCCGACCGCCTGGGTCGCCCACCCGGCCAGGTCGAGCGGGATCACTTCCCGGCCGCCACGTCGTCGATGACCCCGACCAGGGTCGCCTCGGTGGTCTTGCCGATGATCCGCGCGGCGACCTTGCCGTCCTTGTCGACGACCAGGGTGGACGGGATGCCGGACGGGGGCAGCTGGCTGGAGAAGTCCAGCAGCAGCCGGCCGGAGGGGTCGTAGATGCTGGGGTAGCTGATCCCGAAGCTGCGGACGAACGCCTGCGCCGGGAGCGGGTCGAGGTCGCGGGTGTTGAGACCGATGAAGTCGGCCCGGTCCTTGGTCTGCTCGGCGGCCCGGACGAGGTCGGGCGCCTCGGCGCGGCAGGGCGCACACCAGGAGCCCCAGACGTTGAGCACCAGCACCTTCCCGGCGGACGCCTGGGTGCTGAGGGAGGTCTTCTCGTCGCCCAGGGTCGGGCCGCTGACCACCGGCGCCGCGGGGCGCTTGCCGACCGGCAGGATCGTCACGCCGCCGTCGCCGCTGACGAAGCCACCCTGGCTGGAGGCGACGTTGTCGGAGCTGCCCGATCCGCAGGCCGCCAGGGTGCCGGCAAGCCCCACCGAGAGCACGATGACCAGCACGGCGCGAGACGCCCGCGCCAGGGCACCGGACGCCCGCCCGGGACGGGAGGGGCGGGTCGTACGGAAGAGGCGAGTCGTACGGAAGTAGCGAGGGTCAGGCACCGGCGACGAATCCCTTCCGCTGTTTCACCGGGAGCAGGTCCCGGCAGGGCTCGGCATACCCGGCGAACCGGATGGCGCCGTCGGTCACCTCCAGCGTGGTGACGGAGGCCAGCGTGCACTGGCGGTGCAGCGGGTTGTGCGCCAACCGGCGACCCTCCGCGCTGCTGCGGGCCATCCAGATCGGCAGCTGGTGGGAGACGATGACGGCCTCGTGACCGTCGGCCGTCGCAGCGGCGTCCCGGACCGCCGCGGCCATCCGCTCGACCTGGTCGACGTAGTGCTCGCCCCAGGAGGGGGCGAACGGATTGACCAGGTAGTGCCACAGTCGAGGGTCGCGCAGGTCGGAGTCGAGGCCGTTGAGGACCCGGCCCTGCAGGTGGTTCCAGGCCTCGATCACCCGCTCGTCGGTGACCACCGGTAGCGCACCGTGCCGGGCGGCGATCGGGGCCATCGTCTCCTGGGCGCGCTCCAGCGGGGAGACCCGCAGGTGGGTCAGGTCGCGCCCGGTGAAGTACTCCCCCAGCCGGTCGGCCATCGCCCGGCCGAGGTCGGAGAGATGGTAGTCGGGCAGCCGGCCGTAGAGGACGTGCTCGGGGTTGTCGACCTGCCCGTGGCGGCACAGGTGGACGAGGGCGTGGGTCATCGGGGGCTCCCGGTCGGCTCGGTGGTCAGGCGGCGGTGATGGCGATCCGGGCGGCCGCGGCGGCCTTCGGCAGCGCCTCGAAGATCCGGTCCAGCGCCGCGTCGTCGTGGGCGGCCGACAGGAACCAGGCCTCGAAGCAGGACGGCCCGAGGTAGACCCCGTTGTCGAGCAGGCCGTGGAAGAACGCGGCGAAGACGTCCTGCCGCTGGGTCGCCGAGACCGACCAGTCCGGCACCGCGGTGACGCCCTCGGGGGTGAAGAAGACGGAGAACAGGCTGCCCGAGTGCTGGATCACGTGCGGCACCTGAAAGGCATCCAGCGCCTTGCCGATCTCGGCCCGCAGCAGCGTGGCGGTGCGGTCGAGCTGGGCGTACACCTCGTCGGTGGCCAGCCGCAGCGTGGTGCTGCCGGCGGCCGTGGCGACCGGGTTCCCGGACAGGGTGCCCGCCTGGTAGACCGGCCCGACCGGGGAGAGCCGCTGCATGATCTCGGCGCGGCCACCGAAGGCCGCGGCCGGGAACCCGCCGCCCATCACCTTGCCGAAGGTCATCAGGTCGCCGTGCTGCCGGTCCAGGCCCCACTGGCCGGAGCGGGAGACGCGGAAGCCCGTCATCACCTCGTCGGTGATCAGCAGCGCGCCGTGGTGGTGGGCGATCCGGCACAGGAAGGCGGTGAAGTTCTCCCCGTCCTCCTCGGCCGGCGGGACCACACCCATGTTGCCGGCCGCGGCCTCGGTGATGATGCAGGCGATCTGGTCGCCGTACTCCTCGAAGGCACGCTCCACGCTGACCCGGTCGTTGTAGGTGCACACGATGGTGTCCGCGGTGGTCGCCTCGGTCACGCCCGGCGAGGACGGGTGGCCGAGGGTGGCGGCACCGGAACCGGCGGCGACCAGCAGGGAGTCGACGTGGCCGTGGTAGCAGCCCTCGAACTTGAGCACCTTGTCCCGGCCGGTGAAGCCGCGGGCCAGGCGGATCGCGGACATGGTCGCCTCGGTGCCGGAGTTGACCAGCCGGACCTGCTCCACCGGCGTCCGGTCGATGATCATCTGGGCCAGCTCGACCTCGGCCTCGGTCGGGGCGCCGAAGGAGGTGCCACCGGCGGCCGCGCGGGCGACTGCGTCCAGCACCTCGGGGTGCGCGTGGCCGAGCAGCATCGGGCCCCAGGACCCGACCAGGTCGACGTACTCGTTGCCATCGGCATCGGTGACGTACGCGCCCTTCGCCGAGCGAATGAAGCGCGGAGTGCCACCGACCGCGCGGAAGGCACGGACCGGGGAGCTCACTCCCCCGGGGATGACGCGCTGGGCGCGCTCGAACAGCGCCTCGGACACCTCAGTGGGCAACGACGACATCGATCCTCCTGTGCTGGGCAGCGAATCCCAGCGTACGTTCCCCGCGCGGGGCGGCAAGAAATCGCCGCGAACGTGGGCCGTAGTACGGACCGCGACTGCGTCACATCGGAGGGGCTCAGTCGAGCAGGCCGGCGTCCCGGGCCACCCGGGCGAGTTCGGCGCGGGTGCGGACCTGGAGCTTGCGCTGGATGCTGGCGCGGTGGCTCTCCACGGTGCGCGGGGAGACGGTCAGTTCGGCGGCGATCTCACCGTTGGTGAGGCCGGAGGCGATCAGCTTCATCACCTCCAGTTCCCGGGAGGACAGGGTGTCGATGTCGGGCTGGCCCGCCCGGTCCGTACGCCCGGTCTCGGGCACGGCGGAGCGGAACGAGGCGGGGTCCTCGTCGCGGGCCACGTCGTGCAGCAGCGACAGCAGTTCGTCGTCCAGGCATTCCTTGGTGAGGTAGGCCCGCGCGCCGCGGGCCCTGGCCTTCGCGACGTAGCCCTTGGCGTCGTACATGCTCAGCATCACCACCCGGGTCCGTGGTGAGCGGGCCACGACCTGCTCCAGCAGGTCCAGGCCGTTGGCGTCGGACAGGCGGATGTCGAGGACGAGGAGGTCCGGGCTGATCCGGTCCAGCATCGCCAACAGGTCGGCTCCGCTCGCGGCCGACCCGACCAGCCGGAAGGCGGGGGTGGACTCGAGGATCCGCTGGATGCCGGAGCGGATGATGCCGTGGTCGTCGCAGATCGCCACCGTGATTGCGGTGTGCTCGCTGTACTCGGTCATGGCTTGAGGGGCACCTCCACTCGGATCAGGGTGCCGGCGCCGGGCCGGGACTCGACGGACAACGTAGCGTCCACCAGCCGGGCCCGTTCCCGCATGCCGACCAGGCCCAGGGACCGGCCCCGGTCAGCCACGTCGGGGTCGAAGCCGATGCCGTCGTCCTCGACCACCACGCGCAGGATGCCGGGAGCGAAGACGAGCATGATGCTGGCCTCCTCGGCCCCGCTGTGGCGACCGATGTTGGTGAGCGCCTCCTGGACGATCCGGAACACGGCCGTCGTCACGACCGGGGACACCGGGACGGGCCGTCCGGTCACGCTGAACTCGATGTGCGTCGGGTACATCTGCCGGCAGTCCTCGACGTACTGCTCGACGGACCCGGTCAGGCTGATGTCGTCCAGGCCGGACGGCCGCAGCGACCAGGCGACCGCGCGGGCGACCTGGATGCCTCGCCGGGCGTACTCCCGCGCATCGGTCGCCGCCGCGCTGATGACCGGGTCGTCGGAGCTGCGCAGCACACTGAGCCGATCCATCAGGCCGGCGAAGATGTGCCCGAAGTCGTCGTGCAGGTCCAGCGCGATCCGGCCCCGTTCGGCCTCCTGCACCGCCACCATCCGCTCCATCGAGCGGCGCCGCAGTCCCTCGCGCTCGATCACCGCCGCAGCCAGCGCGGCCAGCACCTCCACCGTCGGCCCGTGGCGATCACCCTCCCCGACCGGGAAGGCCGCCACGATCGAGGCCTCGTCGGCCTCGCCGACGGCGACCCGGGTGGACGTACGCTCCAGCAGGGTCAGCTCCTTGCCCTGCCCGTCCCGCACCGGCTCGACGCCGAGCGGGACAGCTGCACCGCTGGGGGCGCCCGCCGTGGTGGGCCGGCCCACCTCGACGCGCCGGGCGGAGGTCGTCGCCGCCACCGCGTCCCGCAGTTCGTCGAGCACCTCATCGACGTCCTCGGCGGCCACCAGGTGACTCACCGCGTCCAGCAGGGCCTGGTGCTGGACGGAGCCGGAGCCGTCCAGGGCGTTGCGGGACTGGGCCGACTCGACGATGCCCCGATCCACCCGGATCCCGAGCGAGCGGCACAGCTCGGCCACCCGCGGCAGGCCACTGAGCGGTCCCCGGCGCGGCCGCAGTCCCACCGCGGAGGCGACCACGGCGCACGCCGCCATCTCCCCGGTGGCCGAGATCGACGCGGCGCTGTGGGCGGCGGCGGCCAGCGCGAGGCGCCCGCGCCGGCGACGCCCCTTCGCGAACAGCCGGATCGCCCATTCCCGCAGGACAGGTGGCCGCTCGCTCCAGAAGACGAGGGCCGACAACCGGGCGCGGACGAACCGACGCCGGGCCGCGGCTGCCCGGAGCTGGTGCTGCCGGGTCCACGAGGCGGGGGACGCATCCTGCACCAGGCGCCGTACCTGCATGTGCGAGGTGCGGATCGGCGCCAGGAAGTGGTTGTTGATGGCAGCCCCGTCGACCACCTCCTCGGCCTGCTCGAAGGCGGCCAGGGCCTGCACGGCCTGGTCCGCGTGCAGGTGCCCCCAGGCCCGGGCCAGGTGCAGCATGGCGCGGGTGTGGCGGTCGCCGGGACTGGCCTGGCGCAGCTCGCGCAGGATCGTCTCCATGCCCACGTCCCCCGGCAGGCAGCGCACCCAGATCGCCAGGGCGGTGCCGGCACCGATCCGGTCCCCGCGGCGCTTGCCGTCGGCGTACGTGTCCCGGGCCAGCACGCCCGCCTCCAGCAGCCGCCCCAGGCCGGCCAGGCACAGGGCCTTCTGCCACTTGGCGGCCACCTGTTCCCACCTGTCCCCGTACGTCTCGAAGGCCTCGATCGCGATGTCGTACGCCACGATCGCCTCCGCGTACCGCCGGGCGCCGAAGAGGGCGAACCCACGGAAGTGGTGCGACTGGGCGACTCCCCAGCCATCACCCTCCCGTTGGCGCAGTCGCAACGAGTGGTTGGCCAGCTGCAGTGCCAGCGGGGCCAGGATCGGAGCCACCCCGGAGACCACGGACGCGGTGGAGTACGCCTGGGCCCGTTCCCGGGTGCTGCCGGCGGCGTTCGCGAACCGCATGCCCCGCAGGATCGCCAGCACCGACCAGATGGGTGAGCGGACGAACCACCACTCGTACAGCAGGCGGTTGTAGATCCGGGCGGCGAGGTGGTCGCGCTCGGTCCCGGAGCGGTTCGGGCGCAGCCGGCGGTAGGCCCAGGTGAGGGCGAGCAGGCCGACTTCTCCGAGCGCGCACAGACCGGCCAGGAACGGGCCGGCGGGCAGCCGCAAGCCAATCTGGCGCATGCTGCGCCCCATCCACTCCGCGGAGTCATCGACGGCTCCGGTCTTGAAGGACAGCTCACCGAGCAGGCAGGCGACGCGGGAGGAGTCGAGGGCCGAGCGCGTCGTGCTGAGCTCGTACGCCCAGACCAACTCCTTCGCGGCCAGGTCGTAGTTCCCGAGCAGCATGTGCACCGTCCCGAGGCCCTCCTGCAGGCGGAACCGTGCCGTCCCGTCCGACCGGTCGTCGGCCAGGCCGGCCTGCACGATGCGGAAGTTGCCGGCGGCGACGTCCAGGGCGTTCTGGCGCACCCCGGCCTCCCCCGCGCGCAGGGCGTACGGCGCGGCGGCGGCATCATCACCGGCGCGGTGGAAGTGGTAGGCGATGTCGTAGTCGGCCGGGGCCCCGTCAGCCTCCTCCAGTGCCCGGGCGGCCCGCCGGTGCAGTTCGCGGCGCTCCTCCGCGGGCAGGGCGCGCAGCACCGCCTCGCGGACCCGGTCATGGGTGAACTCGCAGACCGAGCTGCCGGCCTCGGCAATGCCGCGGACGAGTCCGTGGGCGGTGGCCTCGAGCAGGTACGCCTCCACCACCGGCACGGAGTCGGACAGTGCCCCGGCCAGCAGCTCGGGCGCGAAGCGCCGGCCCAGCACCGCAGCCTGGCGGACGGCCCGACGAGTGTCCGGGGAGATCCGGTCCAACCGGGAGGAGACCAGCACGGCATCCCGTTCGGCATCGGCGACCGCGGCGGTGGCGGCATCGAGGGGTCGCGGGGGCAGCAGCGCGGCGGGAGGGTCGGCGGCCAGCACCCACCGGTCCGCCTCGCGGGTCAGGGCGGCCGAGTCGACCAGGGCCTGGAAGACCAGCAGGGTCTCCAGCGGGTTGCCCTTGGCGTACGCGTCGACGAACGGCAGCACCTCGTCGGGCAACTCGTCGCTGATGGAGCGGACCAGCTCTGCGGTGTCGTTCGCCGACAACGGCGCCAGGGCCACGTACGTGATGCCATCGACTCCCCAGGCCCGGACGCGGTCGACCACGTCGGGGCGACCTGCACAGACCAGGGAGAGGTGCCCGGCGGAACGGGGGCTGCCTGCCGCGATGGTGATGGCCAGGCGGGCGAGCACCTGCCAGCTCAGGTCGTCGGCCCACTGGCAGTCGTCGACGATGAGCAGGCCGGGGCGGGCCGGCGTGAACACGGCCGCCAGCAGGGCCGCCACGGCGGCCGGCGCCGCCAGGGCGCGGTCACCGATGCCGCCGGTGGAGGGGGCGGTGGTGGCCACCGACCCGAACACCTCCGCCAGTTCGGGCACCTGCACCACGGCCGCGGCGAGCAGGCCGCCGAGCTGGCTCCGCACCCGCTCGGCCTCGCGGGGGTCGGCCGTCAGTCTGGCCACCACCTCGCGCAGCGGGCCCGCGAACAGGCCGAGTGGACGGGCCGCCGTATGGTCGAAGGCGCCGGCCCGCAGCACCGTCACACCGGCGTCGGCCACCTGCGCGACGACGGCGTCCAGCAGACGGCTCTTGCCCAGGCCCGAGGCGCCGCTCAGGCACGCCACCGCACCTCCGCTCCCGCGGGCGGCCTCGGCGCAGGCAGTGAGCGCCGCGAGCTCCGCCGTACGGCCCACGAACGCCGGTTCGTAGTACGCCGGCGGCATGTCGGTGCCGGTGGCGAGCAGTGCCTCCAGGTCGGTGAGCGCCTCATCGGTGCCGTGGTACCCGGTTTCCGTGCTCGGGTCGAGCACACGCAGGACGATGGGGCGCAGCAGGGCCGGGACACCGACGATGTCGACCAGCTGGGCGGCCTCGGTCCCGACCGAGCGGGCTCGGCGCAGCGCGCTCGCGGTCCGATTGGCCTCGGCCAGCGCTTCCAGCAGCACCAGGGCGGCGGCCACCAGGTCGTCGGCGAAGCCCCTGGCCCGGCCGGGGCGGGCATCCGACGGGGCGAGTCGCGGATCGGGCCCGTCGACGGTCTCGGTGACGGGGGCCAGCTGGTGGCGCGTCATGCAGGCGTCGAGCAGGGTGACCTCCTCGCTGTCCGCGCGGATGATGACGTTGGCGGCCTGCACACCGCCGTGCGCGATGCCCAGGCGGTGCAGGCCGGCCAGCGGGCGGAACACCTCGCTCGCCAGACGGACCTGTTCGTTCGGTGACAAGGGCCCGTGCTGGGCGGCCCAGGCCTGGATGTCGAGTCCGGCGACGTAGGGCCGGACGATGTCGAGGTGGTCGGGTCCACGCTCGGCGACCCGGGCCGCGACGACCTGCGGCAGCCGGGCCCGGCGGATGGCCTCCAGCTCGCCGTCCAGCCAGTCGATGCTCCAGGGGAAGGTCAGGGAGAGGTCGACCCGGCGCAGCACCAGCGGGTCGGGTGACCCGTCGGCCGACACCAGGGTCGTGGTGATGCCCGGGCTGTGCCGAAGCTGGCGGACGGTGGTGGTGTCCATCTCTGCTCCCCTATCGGCGCCGTTGCCGTCTGGTTCGTGGATGTGCACGGGCCCCGTTCCCGGGTCACGGACTGTTCGGTGTCCATGACCCGGGAACGGGGACGAGGCGTACGGTCGACGGTCAGTCCGTCACAGGTCGAGGCCGCCAACGGTCTCGGCCAGGCCGCGGACACCCATGCCACCGTCGCAGTTGATGATCGACCCGGTGGCGGTGGGGGAGTTCTCCTTCGACGCCAGAAGGACGTACGGGCCAGTGTAGTCCTCGGCGGTGGGCAGTTCCTGGAGCACGGTGCAGGCCTTGACCAGCTCCTCCAGCGGGAACGCCGAGATGGCGGTCTTGTCCATGCCCACCGAGCCGGGGCCACGCAGGTCGGTCGGGATGGCACCCGGCGCCACGCCGTTGACGCGGATCTTCGGGCCGAGCTCGTAGGCCAGCTGGCGGATGAGGCCGACCACGGCATGCTTGGTGCCGGTGTAGAGGGGGCCGCCACCGCCGGGGTAGAAGCCGGCGTTCGACACGGTGAAGATCATCGAGCCGCGGCTGGCGGCCAGTGGCTTGACGGCGGCGCGGGCACCGTGCAGGTAGCCCTTGACGTTCACGTGGAACATCTCGTCGAACATCGTGTCCAGCTCATCGGCCGGCACGTCGACCAGCTTCCGGGAGAAGTCCCAGATGCCGGCGTTGCCGACGAACGTGTCCAGGCGGCCGTACTTCTCGACCGTCTCGGCGACGATGCGCTCGTTGTCCTGGTAGCTGCGGACGTCGCCCTCGACGACGTGGACGGCGTCGCCGTGGGCCTGGCGCAGCTCCTCGGCGCGCTGCGACGACTTCTCCAGCACGCCCACCCGGGCGTCCTCGGCCACGAACCGGTCGACCAGGGCACGGCCCAGGCCCGACCCGCCGCCGGTGACGATCATGACGTTCTTCTCCAACCAACCCATGGTTCTCTTCCTTCTCTATGTACGTTCGTGGTGGTGGTGCAGCTCAGGCGCTGGGCGCCAGAGCGGTGGTGCGCGCGGCCCGCAACAGCTGCCGCAGTTCAAGGTCGGTGTCGGCCAGGGCATTGGCGTCCACACGGGTGCCGTTGCCGACAAGACGAGTCGCGATCGCGAAGTCCCGGGAGGCATCGACGGACACGGCCGCGGCCACGGCACCGTCGACGAGTCGGAACAGCAGCGACGGGCCACCGTCGAGTGCGCCGCGCAGGACGTGCTCACCCGGTCCGTCGATGTCGCCGATCATCTGGAAGTGGTGCTCGGCGATCTCGGTCCAGGACAGCGGGATCTGGGGGGCCGGCACCGGGTTGCCCAGCATCGCCGCGGCGGCCGTGGCCGCCTGCCCCTGGCTGTTGAGGTAGGTCTCCAGGGAGCGCCGGCCACCCGCATGCAGTGGCCAGGAGGCGGCGTCGCCCACCGCGAACACGGCCGGGGAGCTGGTGGTGCCGACGTCGTCGACGACGATGCCGCGCTGGCAGGCCAGGCCGGCCTGCTCGGCCAGCTCGGTCCGGGGATCGGCGCCGATGGACACGATGACGATGTCAGCCGGGAACAGCCGACCATCGGTGCCGAGTACGCCGGTGACGCGGTCGGTGCCGATGAACTCGGCGGCGCCCGTCCCCAGTCGTACGTCGACGCCGCTCTCCTGGAGCAGTTCCCGGGTCCAGCCGCCGAGGCGGCGGCCCAGCACCCGCTGCAGCAGTTCGTCCGAGGCCTCCAGGATGGTGACCTCGAGCCCGGCCTTGCCTGCCGTCGTGGCGATCTCGCAGCCGATCAGGCCGCCGCCGACCACGACCAGCCGCTGGCCGGGCTGCCAGGCCCGGCGCAGCCGCTCGGCCTCGCCGGCGGTCCGCAGGGTCTCCACCCCCGGCAGGTCCGCGCCCGGCACCACCGGGCGGCGCGCAGCCGCTCCGGTGGCCAGCAGCACCCGGTCGGCCCGGATCCGCAGGTCGCCGTCCAGCACGACCTCGCGGCCCCGGAGGTCCAGGCGGCTGGCAGCTCGGTCGAGCACCACCTGGACCTCCTGCTCGTCGTACCAGGCGGCCGGCGACAGCAGCGGGACCTCGTCGAACTCGCCGGTCAGCAGACCCTTCGACAGTGCCGTCCGGTCGTAGGGCAGCTGGGGCTCCTCGCCGATGAGGACGAGGCGACCGTCGTAGCCCTCGGACCGCAGGGCCTGGACGGCACTCATGCCGGCCACGCCCGCACCGATGATCGCGATGTCGCTGATCACAGCGTGGCCCCGACCTTGAGGTCGACCAGGACGTCGTCACCGTCGACCTGGACCGGGTAGGTCCGCAGGTTGACACAAGCGGGAAGGGTCTTGGCCTTGCCCGTCCGGGCGTCGAACTTGGCCCAGTGCAGGGAGCACTCGATCAGCCCGTCCTCGAGGAAGCCATCCGAGAGCGGCCAGTCGGAATGGGTGCAGGTGTCCTGGGTGGCGAAGAACTCGCCGTCCACATTGGCGACCAGGATGGGCTCGGGCCCGTCCTCGTAGCGCAGCATCTCCCCCGGCGGTACGTCGCCGACGGCACAGATCCTGGTGAAGGACATCATCGGCTCCTAGAAGAAGAAGCTGAGGTTGTTGGCCAGGATGGTGCTCTGGTCGATCAGGATCGTGCGGCTGACGATCTCGAAACCGGCCTCGGTGTCCGTACGGCGCAGCAGGTCGCGGCGCTCCCCGGCGAAGTGGTCGAGCTGGCGCTCGAGGCGGTTGCGATGGATCATGAACACGTTCGAGACCTGGAACTCGCCCTCCTGCGGACCGGGGACGATCATCACGTTGGAGATCGCGTGCCGGGTGCGCGAGGCCGGGTTCTCCGACCAGCTGACGTCCGCCAGGATCTTGCGGAGCCGGCCGCGCATCGTCTGGGCGTCCTCGTCAAAGTGCGCGTACTCGCCCGGCTTGGACCACTCCTTGGCGGAGTCCCGCACCATCCGGGTGGTGCGGATCGGCATGAAGTAGTGGATGTCCTCGGCCAGCAGGGCGAACCACTCCTCGAACCGGCGGTCGTTGAGGAGCTTGGCCTCCCAGTAGTAGAACTGCTCGATCTCGTGCTGCAGGACCGGGTCGACCGGTGCCGGCTTGGTCTGGAACGCCACGGTGGGCGGGGCGACGTCGATCATGACTCCTCCTTGGAGACGTTCAGGCAGTGGCGGGTGGTCACGCGTTGCTCGGCTCGAGCGCGGCGGGGCGGGTGGCCTCCAGGGCGGCCCAGTCGGGCGCCATCATCATCCGGGCCCACTGGGCGTACAGGCCGCGGGCGGACTCCTCGCTGTAGACGTAGCTCATCGTGCCGGGGTAGGTCGGGTTGTCCGAGTCGGTCTGACCCAGGCCCATCTGCGCGTTGAAGGGCATGCTGCGGGCCTTGTGGCCGCGGAGCACGTGCTGGATCTCGACCCAGTTCTCGCCGTCGTCCTGCTCGAAGACGCCGCCGGCGGAGAAGGTGCGCAGCGTCTGGCGGCGGTACTCCTCCTTGATCTCCTCGGGAGCGTCCGCGTCGACGAGGGTGAAGGCCCAGACCTCGATCTCGTGCGGGCCGCGCGGGTGCCAGGAGCGGATGGTGTTGATGCCCGGCAGGAACGAACAGGTGGGGAAGACGGTCATGTGCTGCACCATCAGGCGGGTGCCGCGCTCGATGCTGCCGAGGCGCTCCGAGGCCTTCTCGGCGGCCGGACCCTGGGTCCAGTAGTCGACGATCTTCGGGCCCATGATCGCGTACAGCAGGTTGGGGTCGCCGATGAAGAAGCCGCTGCCGTGACCACCCCAGGGGGCGCGGTACTGCAGGCCCTCGGTCGGCGGGGCCAGGTCGGTCAGCTCCATGTCGTCCGGCAGGCCGGCGATGATGCCGGACAGGTGCGAGGTGGTGCCTGCGTGGTACATGTCGCTGGCGAACTGCTCGGCGGCGAACTTCCAGTTGCAGGGGATGACCCACTTCTGCACGCCGGCGATGACCTCGGTGCCCGCCTCGGTGCGGTCGAGCATGTGGTCCATGTAGAACTTGGCCTCACCCAGGTAGGTGTCCAGGTCAGGGGCGTCCTGGTCCCAGTTGGCGAAGATCAGGCCCTTGTAGGTCTCGACCCGGGCCTGCATGGGTCCCCACTCCTCCTTCTTGAGGTTGGGGAAGGACTGCTCCTCGAAGGGGACGCTGACCAGGTTGCCGCCGTTGTCGTACGCCCACCCGTGGTAGGAGCACATGAACGACTTGGCGTTGCCGGCGTCCGCGCGGCAGATCCGCATGCCGCGGTGGCGGCACTGGTTCAGGAAGACCCGGATCCCGCCGTTCTTCTGGCGCACGACCACCACCGGGTCCTCGCCCATGTACTGGGTCATGAAGTCGCCGGCCTTCGGGATCTGCGACTCGTGGCCCATCAGCAGCCACGAGCGGCCGAAGACCCGCTCCAGCTCCTGCTCGTAGAGAGCCTCGTCGGTGTAGATGCGCGGGTCCAATCGGCCCGTCGTCTCGTCGATCAGCCCGGCGATCTCCTCGTCGGACCAGCGTCGCTTCCCATCAACAATCGCCGGTGATAGCTCATCCATGTCGACCTCCTTGTCGGTGGACCATTCCTTGGTGACTCAAGAGTGATTGATGTCACAAGGGGTCGACATCCGCAGAAAGTACGGAACCGGTGACGCTGGAGGCCTCACCGAGCAGCAGCGGTACGACGTCCGGAGGCCATTCCCCGGCTGCGGATCGCTGCGTACCCAGTGGCTGGCATGTGCTGCGGTTGCCTACCCCCGAGGAAACAGCGTCGGAGCCGGGTATAGCGTTGTCACATCCCACGGGTGCCCCAGCAGGGGCTGAGATCAAGCTGACGCGCTTGGACCGTCGAACCTGTCCGGATCATGCCGGCGTAGGAAGTGAGTGCACGACAATGGCTGACACGTTCACGCTCGGTGGCCACCAGTTCTCGTCCCGTTTCATCCTGGGCTCGGGCAAGTACAACCTCGACCTGATCCGAGCAGCCGTCGAGCAGGCCGGGGCACAGATGATCACACTCGCGCTCCGGCGGGCCGACACCGATACCGACAGCGTCCTGGACCACATCCCCGAGGACGTGACGGTGCTGCCCAACACCTCCGGGGCCCGCACGGCCGACGAGGCCGTACGGATCGCCCGGCTTGCCCGCGAGCTCGGCTGCGGCGACTTCGTCAAGATCGAGGTGATCCGCGACACCAAGTACCTGCTGCCGGACAACCAGGAGACCATCCGGGCGACCGAGACGCTGGCCGGTGAAGGGTTCATCGTGCTCCCGTACATGCACCCGGACCTGAACGTGGCCCGCGACCTGGTCGCCGCCGGAGCGGCGGCCGTGATGCCACTCGCAGCCCCGATCGGCTCGAACCGCGGGCTCGCCGCACGCGAGTTCCTCCAGATCCTGATCGACGAGATCGACGTGCCGATCATTGTCGACGCCGGCATCGGCCGCCCGTCGCAGGCCTGTGAGGCGATGGAGATGGGCGCCGCCGCGATCATGGCCAACACCGCGATCGCGACCGCTGCCGACGTCCCCGCCATGGCCCGGGCGTTCAGGCTGGCCATCGAGGCCGGCCGCGCCGGGTACCTGGCCGGGGGCGGCAGAGTGCTCGAACGTGGCGCTGAGGCGTCCAGCCCACTGACCGCGTTCCTCGACGGGATGGGCCTGGACGAGGTCACCGCATGAGGCACACCGACCACATGGGGTTCTACTCCCGACAGGAGCACCTCGACTCCGGCCTGATGGGGCAGGTGCTGGGCCAGGTGGCGGCGACCGACTTCTCGGTGTTCACCGGCCGTGACGTCGCAGCGGCCCTCAGCCACCGCACCCGTACGGTCGACGACTTCGCCGCGCTCCTGTCCCCCGCGGCCGCTCCGCTGCTCGAGGACCTCGCCGTGGCGGCCAAGCGCGAGACCCGCGACCACTTCGGCACCTCGATCCAGCTGTTCACGCCGCTGTACATCGCCAACTACTGCGCGAACCTGTGCACCTACTGCGGATTCGCGGCCGACAACCGCATCCACCGGATGCGGCTCACGCCCGAGGGCATCGACGCGGAATTGCGGGCCATCGCCGCCACCGGCCTCGAGGAGATCCTCCTCCTCACCGGAGAGAGCCCCAAGTTCTCCGACACCGACTACATCGCCGACGCCGTCCGCCGGGCTGCACGGCTGTTCCGGACCGTCGGGCTCGAGATCCAGCCCGTCAACACCGACGAGTACCGCATGCTGCACGAAGCGGGAGCCGATGCCGTCTCGGTGTACCAGGAGACCTACAACCCGGACGCGTACGACCTGCTGCACCCGGGTGGCCGCAAGCGCAGCTTCCCCTACCGCTTCCAGTCCCAGGAGCGGGCGCTCCGTGGCGGCATGCGCAGCGTCGGCTTCGGCGCACTGCTCGGCCTGGACGACTGGCGCGCCGACGCCCTGGCGACCGGGCTGCACGCCTCCCTGGTGCAGAAGGCCCACCCCACCGCGGAGCTCAGCCTGTCCTGCCCGCGGTTGCGCCCGACCGTGGCGGACGCCACCGTCAACCCTCGCGACGTGCACGAGCGCCAGCTGTTCCAGATCCTGTGCGCCTACCGACTCTTCCTGCCGTACGCGGGCATCACGGTCTCCACCCGCGAACGGGCCGTGTTCCGCGACAACGTGATCGGCGTCGTGGCGACCAAGGTGTCCGCAGGTGTCAGCACAGGCGTGGGAGACCACGCGGAGGGCCTGGAGTCAGGGGACGAGCAGTTCGAGATCGCCGACGGGCGTGGCGTACCGGAGGTGCGCGCCGCCATCCGCGCCAAGGGGCTGCAACCGGTCATGAACGACCACGTGCTGGTCTGAGGCGGCCTCCAGCAGGCCCCCACCGTCCGCGCCGGCCGCTGGCTCCGGCTCAGCTCCCGGAGCGCACCCAGCGGGCGAAGTCCATGGCCCAGTAGGTCAGGATGATGTCCGCCCCGGCGCGCCGGATCGAGGTGAGCAGCTCGCGCACCATCCGCTCCCGGTCGATCCAGCCGCGCTCCGCGGCGGCCTCGACCATGGCGTACTCGCCGGAGACGTTGTACGCCGCGACCGGCACGTTGACCGCGTCGCGCACCTGGCGCAGCACGTCCAGGTAGGACAGGGCCGGCTTGACCATCACGATGTCGGCGCCCTCGGCGAGGTCGAGCTCGACCTCGACCAGGGCCTCGCGGGCGTTGGCGGGGTCCTGCTGGTAGGTCTTGCGGTCTCCGGTGAGCGAGGAGTCGACGGCCTCGCGGAACGGGCCGTAGAACGCCGAGGCGTACTTGGCCGCGTACGCCATGATCACGGTGTCCTGGTGACCGGCGGCGTCCAGGGCATCGCGGATCGCGCCGACCTGGCCGTCCATCATCCCCGAGGGCGCCACGACGTGGGCGCCACGGTCGGCGTGCATGACGGCCATCCGGGCATAGAGCTCGTTGGTCGCGTCGTTGTCCACCCGGCCGTCACCGGCCAGCAGGCCGCAGTGGCCGTGGTCGGTGAACTCGTCGAGGCAGACGTCGGTCATCACCAGCAGGTCGTCGCCGACCGCGTCCTTGACCGCGGCGGTGGCCACGTTGAGGATGCCGTCCTCGGCCAGGGCGCCGGACCCGGTCGCGTCCTTGGCCTGCGGCACGCCGAACAGCATGATCCCGGCCAGCCCCAGCCCGGCGCACTCCTCGGCGACCCGTCGGATGTTGTCCAGGTCGTGCTGCGACTGCCCCGGCAGGGAGGAGATCGGACGCGAGCCGGTGAGGCCCTCGGCGACGAAGGCCGGGTAGATCAGCTGCCTGGGCTCGACGACGGTCTCCGCGACCATCGCCCGCATGGCGGGGGTGGTGCGGAGGCGGCGGGGACGGTACGGGACGGCCATGCTTGCCTCCAGGACGTGGCGGATCAGGACGTGCGCTTGCGGCCGCGGGCGCCCCGGCGCGTCTCCGACGGCTTGAGCACCGGCTGGCCCTTGGCCAGGTAGGCGTCGCGCCGGTCGGCGGCGAAGCCGGCCAGGGCGTCGGCCAGGTCGACCGCGGACGGTTTCGCGGCGATGACGTCGACCCGCAGGCCGTGCTCCTCGCAGGTCTTGGCGGTCTGCGGGCCGATCGCGGCGATGACGGTGCAGGAGTGCGGCTTGCCGGCGATGCCGACCAGGTTGCGCACCGTCGAGGACGAGGTGAACACGACCGCGTCGAACTGGCCGGTCTTGATCGCCTCGCGCACCGGGGCCGCCGGCGGGGCCGCCCGCACGGTCCGGTAGGCGGTGACGTCCTCGACCTCCCAGCCGAGCGCGGTCAGGCCGGCCTTGAGGGTCTCGGTGGCGATGTCGGCGCGGGGCAGGAAGATCCGGTTGATCGGGTCCAGCGCCGGATCGTACGGCGGGAACTCGGCTGCCAGACCCCGGGCGGACTGCTCGCCGGTGGGCACGATCTCGGGTTCGATGCCCCAGGCGCGCAGGGCGTTCGCGGTGGTCGCACCGACCGCGGCAACCTTGAGCCCGGAGAAGGCGCGGGCGTCCAGCCCGTACTGCTCGAACCGTTCCCGGACCGCCTTGAGGGCGTTCACCGAGGTGAAGCAGACCCACTCGAACCGGCCCTCGACCAGTCCGCGGATGGCCTTGTCCATCTGCTGGGGACTGCGCGGCGGCTCGACCGAGATGGTCGGCACCTCCTCGGGGATCGCCCCGTACGTCCGTAGCCGGGTGACCAGCGGACCGGCCTGGTCCTTGGTGCGCGGCACCAGCACCCGCCAGCCGAACAGCGGCTTCGACTCGTACCAGGTGAGATCGTCGCGCTGCTCCACCGCCGGGCCGATCATCACGTGCACCAACGTCTTGTCCGGCAGTCCGGCGGCCTGGACCGCCTCGGCCAGCTGGGCGAGGGTGGTGAGCACCGTGGTCTGGGCGGTCGACCCGCCGCCGAGGACGGCCAGCGCGGCCTCGGAAGCCGGGCGGCCCGATGACACGGCGGCGTCGGCGATGTCGGCGACGACGTCCACCCGGGTGTTCACCACCAGGGTGCCGGTGGGCGCCCACTGGGCGGACTGTGCCTTGGTGAAGGTGCCGTCGGTGGCGGACACGAAGTGGATGCCGTCGGACTTGTTCAGCGCGATGCCGACGTACTCGGGGACCGCGGTGAGCGAGGAGACGCCCGGCACGATCTCGAAGTCGATCCCGCCCTTGACGCACACCGCGGCCTCGTCGGCGACGTTCGCATCCATGAACGGGTCACCCTTGACCAGGCGGACGACCCGCCGGCCGCGGTTCGCGAGCCGGAGGACCTCCTTGGCCCGGTTGGACGGGGTGAGCGGGCGGCCGTCGTCGTGGCAGGCCAGACACTCGGGGTGCACGCCCGGCTTCAGCCGGACGGCCGGATGGTCGAGGATCGCGAACAGGTCCGGGCTGTCCATGATCACCGCGTCCGCGTCGGACAGGGTCTGGACGGCCATCAGGGTCAGCAGGTCGGGGTCCCCGGGACCGGTGCCCACGAAGATGACCCGGCCGCGGCCGGCCGGGCCCTCCCCGGGCAGCGCATCGAGTCCCTCGGTCTGGCCGCCGGGGGCGGTGCCTGCCGGGACGGGGGCGTGCGGGTCGCCGGACTTGTCGTCCCGCTGGTTCGAAGCCGGAATCGTCGTCAACTGCGTTCTCTCGTTCTCAGGCCTGCGAGCGACGGCCGACGACCGGTCGCCCGCCGGTGGCAGGTGGCACCCGGCATCAAGCGGTTGGCGCCGGATGCCGGAGCAGCATCTCGCCGGCGAGCCGGTCACCGAGGGCCGCAGCGCGGCCGACGGCGGCCTGCCGGGACTCGTCGTCCGGTGCCGGCGCACCGCCCTCCACAAGGGTCAACGGGGTCGCCGCATCGCTCGAGGAAGTACTACCTATCATTTGCCCAGCAACGGCCCGCAGAGTCAAGTCGAGCCCTCCCGCGGACCCCTGCGCCACGGTGGCGTGCACCCCCACCGGTGCCAGGCAACCGGCCTCCAGTGTGCCCAGGAACCGCCGCTCGGCGGTCACCGCGAGCCGAGTCGGCAGGTCGTCCAGGGCCGCCATCAGCGCCCTCAGCCCAGGGGCGGCGGTCTCAGCCACTTCACAGGCCAGGGCGGCCTGGCCTGCGGCCGGGAGCAGTTCCGCCACCGGGATCAGCTCGGCGGGCAGATCGGCCAGAGTGGTCCAGTCCGCATCGCCGGTCAGCATCCCGAGCCGGCGCAGCCCGGCCGCGGCGAGCACCACCGCGTCGACCTCCCCGCGTCGGGCCAGGTCGATCCGGGTGCCGACGTTGCCCCGGATCGGGACGATCTCGATGTCCAGCCCGCGCTCGCGGAGCAGCCGGGCGAGCTGCACCACCCGGCGCGGCGACCCGGTGCCGATCCGCATCCCCGAGGCGAGGTCGTCGAGGTGGCGGCCGACCAGGACGTCGCGGGGGTCCTCGCGGGCCGGGACGGCGGCCACCACCAGACCCGGCGCCGGGTCGACCGGCAGGTCCTTGAGCGAGTGCACCGCGACGTCGACGGAACCGTCCAGCAACCCGCTGCGGACCGCGGTGGCGAAGATCCCGGTCCCGCCGATCTCGGTGAGGTGGCGGCGGTCGGTGTCCCCGGTGGTCACCACGCCGACGAACTCGGTGGTCGCGCCGAGCTCGGCCAGCCGGGCGGCGACCCACTCGGCCTGGGTCCGGGCCAGCTCGGACCGGCGGGCGCCGACCCGGACGTGCCGGCCGGCGCCGACGTTCAGCACCGTCATGCCCGGGCCCCGTTCGCCCCGGAGCTGACGGTCTCCGCGGCGGAGATCACCCCGGCCGTCGCGGGGACCGACGCGCCGCGGGGCGCGGTGCCGTCCGGCGGCGGCGTCAGCACCGCACGCATGTGTCCGGGGTCGAGGGCGAACAGGTCCCGGAGCGCCGCGGCGTAGTCGACCTCCTGCTCGCTGCGGGCGTACTGCTGCACCCGCACCGTCGGTTGGTGGAGCAGCTTGTCGACCACCCGGCGGACGGTCTTGTGCACCTCGGCCCGTTCGGCGTCGGTGAGGTCGGGGGTCAGGCCGGCCAGCCGCTCCAGTTCGCTGTCCACCACGTCGCGGGCCATCGCCCGCAGCGCCACCACGGTCGGTTTGACCTGGGCGGCCCGCCGCTCGGCCAGGAAGGCACGGGTCTCCTCGCCGACGAGCTGTTGGGCGTCGCGCAGCTGGGAGGCGGTGGCGTGGTCGGTGTCGCGCTCCATCAGCAGCGCGATGTTGATCAGCGGGGCGTACCGGGCGGCGTCGCGTTCCACGTCGGCCGGCAGCGCCAGGTCGATCACCGCGGACAGGGCGGCGTCGCGGACCTGCTCGGCGGTGATCACCGTGCCGCGGGCGCCGGTGCAGGTGACCAGGATGTCGGCCTCCGCCAGGGCGGCCTCCAGGTCGGCCATCGGGCGGGCCACCGCCCCCACCGCGCGGGCGAGGTGGGCGGCCTTGTCGTAGGTCCGGTTGACCAGCGTCAGGTCGACGCCCTCGGCGGCCAGGGTGTGCGCCGACAGCGCGGCCATCGAGCCGGCTCCGACGATCACCACCCGCTGGCCGACCAGCCGGATGCCCTGCTGGTAGAGCTCGTCGAGGGCCGCCGTCATCAGCGAGTGCCCGGCGGTGCCGACCTCGGTGTCCGACTGCACCCGCTTGCCGACCCGCAGACCCTGCTGGAAGAGCTGGTTGAGCTGGGGGCCGACGGTGCCGGAGTCCTGGGCGCGGGTCAGCGCCGTCTTCACCTGGCCGAGGATCTGGTTCTCCCCCACCACCATCGAGTCGAGCCCGGAGGTGACGTTGAACAGGTGGCTGATCGCGGCCTCGTCGTAGAACACCGCGCAGTGCTGCTGCAGGGTGCTCGCGGCCAGTCCGGTCGACTCGGCGATCCGGCTGGTGATGTCGTCCAGGCTGTGGTGGAAGCGCGACACGTTCGCGTACACCTCGGTGCGGTTGCAGGTGGACAGTACGACGGCCTCGTCGATGTGCTCGCTCTCGGCCAGTCCGGTCTCCAGCCTGGCCGCGGTGACGGTGTCCATCGAGGCCCGGCTGAGGAGATCGACCGGGGCCGTCTTGTGGGAGACGCTGAGGACGAGGATGCTCACACCGATACCTTCTTCTGGCTCTTCTGGGTCGACGTGCCCTGGCCGTCCGTGGTGTCCGCATGCGGGGCAGCGGTGTCAGGGTGCTGCTGGTAGTAGGCGAGGATCTGGAGTTCCCGGCCGAGGTCGACGTCGCGCAGACGTACGCCCTCGGGAGCGTGCACCCCGTCGCTGACGAAGTTGAGGATGCTGGTGACACCGGCGGCGGCCAGCCGCTGCAGGGTGTCCTGGGCGGCGCGCGGGGGCACGCACAGCAGTGCGATGCTGGCGCCGGTCTCGGCGACGATCGCGGGCAGGTCGTCGAGGTGGCGGATGACCAGACTGGTCGGCCCGATGGTGGTCGCCACCCGCAGCCGGGTGCCGACCAGGTCCGGGGCCACATCGATCAGCCCGGCGATCCGGAATCCCCGCTCGGGGTAGCCGGTGAAGCCAGCCATGGCGGTGCCGAGCTTGCCCATCCCGACGATCAGGAACGGCCGGGAGCCGGGGCCGACGAGGTGGTCGGAGATCAGGGCGATCAGCCGGCCGACGTCGTAGCCGACGCCTCGGGTGCCGACGGAGCCGAAGTAGGACAGGTCCTTGCGCAGTTGGGCGGGATTGACCCCGACCGCCTCCGCGAGCTGCTGGGAGGAGATGGTCGACCGGCCACGGACGTCGCGGAGCACCTGGAGGTAGCGCGGGAGCCGGGCGATCGTCGCCTCGGGAATCCCGCCGGAGCCCGGCGGAGGAGCGCCCTCGGACACAGTCCTCCTGCCATCGTACGTTGACGTCTGCGCAACTACTGTAGAAGCTCCGTCAGGGCTTTCCAACCTGTCGGACCGCCCCGGAACTCCGGCCGGATCGGCCCCGTCGGGGCTCATCAGCTCCCCGTCCGGGGGCGCGCCAGCGCCGCGTCGAGGGCCTCGGCCGTCACCCGCCAGGTGGCGACCTCGGCACCGTCCACGAAGACGACCGGCACCAGGTCCCCGTAGCGGGCTCGCAGCGCCGGGTCGTCGTCGACATCCATCAGGTCGTACGCCTCACCGTGGCGGGCGCAGACCCGGTCGACCACGGCGATCGCCTCGACACACAGATGACACCCGGCCCGGCTCAACACCCGGACCCGGGCCGGGGCGTCAGCGGGTGCGGCCGGACGGCCCCACCGGGGGATCCACCGGGGGGTCACGAACGACCTGGGACGCGGGGCGTGATCACGTCATCGGACCCGGACGGGCCCGAGCGTCACTTGCCGGCGCGACGACGCTGGATGCGCGTCTTCTTGAGCAGCTTGCGGTGCTTCTTCTTCGCCATGCGCTTGCGACGCTTCTTGATGACAGAACCCACGGATGGACCTCTCGATCGCCGAGCGCAGGGGCTCGGACAGGACGGATGGTCGGCGCCGACGCGGCGACGACTCGCGACCACGCCGGTCGCAACTTCCCCATCCTATCCCGACGGCCGCCGCCATGTGAAAACGTGGGCTCTCGGGCTCAGGCTCCGAGCTCGGCGTTGCGCGCGGACGTGGCCCGGACCGCGGCGGCGATCCCGTCCCGGACGCCGTGCTTCTCCAGGGCGGCGAGGCCGGCGGCGGTCGTCCCGCCGGGGGACGTCACCGCCTCGCGCAGCAGGGTGGGGTGCGATCCCGGCTCCAGGGCGAGGCCGGCGGTGCCCCGGAACGTCTGTACGGCCAGGTCATGGGCGACCGCCCGGGTCAGCCCCAGCTCCACGCCGGCGTCGATCATCGCCTCCATGGCCAGCAGGACGAACGCCGGCCCCGACCCGGACACCCCGGTCACCGCACCCATCTTGTCCTCGGCCACCGGCACCACCACGCCGGAGCGCCCGAGCAGCCGGACCACCAGGTCGAGGTCGGCCGGGCTCGCCGACGCCCCGGCGCACACCGCAGTGGCACCCTCACCGATCCGGGCCGGGGTGTTCGGCATCGCTCGGACGACGCGGACGCCCGCCGGCAGCCAGCCGGCCAGGGTGGCGGTGGACAGTCCGGCGCAGATCGACAGCAGGACGGTCTGCGGGCCCAGTTCGCCGGCCAGCGCGAGCAGCGTGGCCCGGGCGTCCTGCGGCTTGACCGCCAGCACCACCACCTCGGCCCCCCGGACGGCCTCGATGGCGTCGGCGGTCGCCCGGACGTCCCGGCCGGCCACCAACGGCGCCACCTCGGCCAGCAGCTCGGCCCGCCGTGCGGCGCGGGTCTCGGCGACCACGGCGTGGGCCACCGGCGGGTCGTCCACCGCGAGCAGGGCCCGGAAGAGGGTGCCCCCCATCACCCCGCCGCCGATCACGGCGACGGTGAGGGCGGAGCTGTCGGCGGGTGCGAGATCCATGTGTCCTGGCCTTTCTGCTGCGTGGATCCCCGGTCGGGTGGATCCTCCGGCAACCTACTCCGGTGGTCGACGCGACGCCCGTCGACGCCGCGTCGACCGCGCAGTTCAGCCGCGGGCCGCGACCAACTCGGCGATCTGCACCGCGTTCAGCGCGGCGCCCTTGCGCAGGTTGTCGTTGGAGACGAAGAGGGTCAGGCCCTTGCCCGCCGGCGCGGACTGGTCGCGGCGGATCCGGCCGACGTACGACGGGTCCCGGCCGGCCGCGTCGAGCGGGGTCGGCACGTCCATCAGCTCGACGCCGGGGGCGCCGCGGAGCACCTCGACGGCCTGCTCGGGGGTGACGTCACGCTCGAACTCGGCGTGGATCGCCAGCGAATGGCCGCTGAAGACCGGCACCCGCACGCAGGTGCCGGCGACCAGCAGGTCGGGGAGGTGCAGGATCTTGCGCGACTCGTTGCGCAGCTTCTGCTCCTCGTCGGTCTCCCCGGTGCCGTCCTCGACCAGGTTGCCGGCGAACGGCAGCGCGTTGAAGGCGATCGGCTTGACGTACGGCCCGTACATGTCGGGGGTGATCCCGGCAGCGGCGCCGTCCAGCGCCAGCCGGCGCGGGTCGGGCACCGCGGCGGTCTGCTCGGCCAGGGTGGCGACACCGGCCACCCCGGAACCGGAGGTGGCCTGGTAGGTGGCCACGATCAGCCGGCGCAGGCCGGCCAGGTCGTGCAGCGGCTTCATGATCGGCATCGCGGCCATGGTGGTGCAGTTCGGGTTCGCGATGATGCCCTTGGGCGGGTCGATCGTGTCGTCCGGGTTGACCTCGGAGACGACCAGCGGCACTTGCGGATCCATCCGCCAGGCCGAGGAGTTGTCGATCACGACGGCGCCCGCGGCGGCGACCTTCGGCGCGACCGCGAGCGAGGTCTTCTTGCCAGCGGAGAAGATCGCGATGTCGAGGCCGGAGAAGTCGGCGGTCGCGGTGTCCTCCACCGTCACCTCGCCGCCGTCCCACGGCAGCTTCGTGCCGGCCGACCGGGCCGACGCGAAGAAACGGACCTCGTCGAGGGGGAACCCGCGCTCCGCCAGCAGCGTACGCATCACGCCGCCGACCTGACCGGTCGCCCCGAATACTCCAACTCGCATGGATCCCAGCGTACGGCACGCTCCGGCAGCCCCCGGGAGACGACCGTCCCGCCCGCGCGGCGGCTCTGCTGGGGTCACCCTGGGTGCCTGGGTCAGGGCTGGGGGAATGTCCGGTGCGGCCCGTACGTGACCTTTGCCACAGTGAACGTCAACGCCCGAGCCAGGGCGGGTGCCGACGAAGTCACCTGGAGGAACACATGGCACATCCCAGCATCGACGCCCTCAGCATCGATCTCGACGCCCTGATGGTCGAGAAGCCCGACGAGGGCAAGTGGCAGCTGAACCGGTCGGTCTTCACCGACGAGCAGCTCTTCGACCTCGAGATGAAGTACATCTTCGAGGGCAACTGGGTCTACCTCGCCCACGAGTCGCAGATCCCCGAGGTCGGCGACTACTTCACCACCTACATCGGCCGCCAGCCCGTGGTGATCACCCGCGGCAAGGACGGCCGGCTGCACTGCCTGATCAACGCCTGCGCGCACCGCGGCGCCATGCTGTGCCGCAAGAAGACCGACAACCGGACCACCCTCACCTGCCCGTTCCACGGCTGGACCTTCCGCAACGACGGCACCCTGCTGAAGGTCAAGGACCCCGACGGCGCGGGCTACCCCGAGCAGTTCGACACGAACGGGTCGCACGACCTCACCCACGTCGCCCGGTTCGACAGCTACCGCGGTTTCCTCTTCGGTTCACTCAACCCGGATGTCGTCGGGCTCGAGGAGCACCTGGGCGACACGACCCGGGTGATCGACTGCCTGGTCGACCAGTCCCCCGAGGGCCTGGAGGTGCTGCGCGGCGCGTCCACCTACACCTACGACGGCAACTGGAAGGTCCAGGCGGAGAACGGCGCCGACGGCTATCACGTCACCGCCACCCACTGGAACTACGCCGCGACCACCGGCCGGCGCAGCACCGGGGAGTCGACGAACACCACCCAGACCGTCGACGCCGGCAAGTGGGGCAAGCAGGGCGGCGGCTACTGGTCCTTCCCGAACGGCCACCTGTGCCTGTGGACGTACGCCGCGAACTACGAGTCCCGCCCGCTGTTCCCGAAGCTGACCGAGCTGACCGAGAAGTACGGCAGGGCCAAGGGCGAGTTCATGGTCACCGGCTCGCGCAACCTGTGCCTCTACCCGAACGTGTTCATCATGGACCAGTTCTCCACCCAGATCCGTCACTTCCGGCCGGTCGCGGTGGACCGGACCGAGGTCACCATCTACTGCATCGCCCCGAAGGGCGAGTCGGCCGAGGCCCGCGCCCAGCGGATCCGCCAGTACGAGGACTTCTTCAACGCCTCCGGGATGGCCACCCCGGACGACCTGGAGGAGTTCCGCTCCTGCCAGAAGACGTTCCTGGCCTCCGCCGCCCCGTGGAACGACATGTCCCGCGGCCAGACCCACCAGATCGCCGGCCCGAGCGACTTCGCCCGTGAGCTCGGCATGGACGAGGTGCTCTCCTCCGGCGTACGCAACGAGGACGAGGGCCTCTACCCCATCCAGCACGAGTACTGGCTGACGCAGATGAAGCGCGCCCAGGCCGCCGAGAAGGCCGCCGAGGCCGAACTGCTGTCCGAGCTGGCGTGAAAGGACCGACCGGAACCATGACGACCGTACAGCACCCGACCGTGCAGGACCCGACCTTCCGCCCGACCGCGCCGGTCCCCGGCGCGCCCGCCCCCACCGTGGCGTACGCCGCCGCCGACGTCCACGTCGACCAGCACGCCGTCGAGCAGTTCCTCTACCGCGAGGCACGCCACCTCGACGACCGCGACTTCGACCGCTGGCTCGACTGCTACGCCGAGGACGCCGAGTTCTGGATGCCGGCCTGGGCCGACGACGAGGAGCTCAGCCGCGACCCGCAGACCGAGATCTCGCTGATGTACTACCCCAGCAAGGGCGGTCTGGAGGACCGGATCTTCCGGATCCGCACCGAACGGTCCTCGGCGACCTCACTGCCGGAGCCACGGACCTCCCACAACATCAGCAACGTGGAGGTGCTCGACCGGCGCGGCGCACTGGTGGACGTGCGGTTCAACTGGCACACCATGTACTTCCGCTACCAGACCGTCGACCCGTACTACGGGACCTCGTTCTACACGATCGACTTCTCCGGCGAGACCCCGCTGATCCGCCGCAAGGTCGTCGTGCTGAAGAACGACTACATCCACCACGTGATCGACATCTACCACGTCTGAGTCGAGAGGCACGACATGTCACACCAGGTCGCACTGACCTTCGAGGACGGTGTCACCCGCTTCGTCACGGCCCAGCAGGACCAGACGGTCGCCGAGGCGTCCTACCGGGCCCGGATCAACATCCCGGTGGACTGCCTGGACGGCGCCTGCGGCACCTGCAAGGCGTTCTGTGAGTCCGGGAGCTACGATCCCGGGTCCTTTCTCGAGGACGCACTGAGCCCGGCGGAGGCCGCCGAGGGCTACTGCCTGCCGTGCCAGATGACGCCGCGCTCCGATCTGGTGGTCCGGATCGCCGCGACCTCGGAGGTGGCGAAGACCGTCGCCGGCACCTTCCGGGCCACGGTGGCGGACCTCCACCGCTACAGCGACACCGTGATCGGCTTCACCATCGAGGTCGACGACCGGGACGCGCTGTCCTACCTGCCCGGCCAGTACGTCAACATCGAGGTGCCGGGCACCGACCAGCGGCGCTCGTACTCGTTCAGCACCTCGCCGGACCAGCGGCAACTGAGCTTCCTGGTGAAGATCACCCCCGGCGGGGCGATGTCCACCTGGCTGACGGAACGGGCCGCGGTCGGCGACCGGCTGACCCTGCACGGGCCCAACGGCTCGTTCTTCCTGCGCGAGGGCACCACCCCGCTGCTGCTGCTCGCCGGCGGCACCGGCCTGGCCCCGATCCTGGCCATGCTGCGGACCGCCGCGTCCGCCGGCAGCACCCGTCCGATGCACCTCATCTACGGGGTGAGCACCGACAACGAGGTCGTCGAACTGGACACCCTCGCCGCCTTGCAGGCGCAGTTGCCGCAGTTCACCTGGGACTACACCGTGTCTGACCCGGCCAGCACGGCCGAGCGGAAGGGCTACGTCACCGCCCACATCGACCCGCGGAACCTCTACGACGGCAACGTCGCGGTCTACCTGTGCGGACCGCCGCCGATGGTCGAGGCGGTCCGGACGCACTTCCGGACCATCGGACTGGAGCCGGAGGGCTTCTTCTACGAGAAGTTCTCACTGGCGAGTTCGTCCGCGTCCCGCGACCACGGGGTCGAGGTGCTGGAGGCGGAGGTCGGCGAGACCGTCGCCGAGCAGGCCGCCGGTGCGGTCGTGCTGGAGACCACCGGCGTGCCGGCCGCGCCGGCTCCGGTCCCGGCCGGCGTCACCGCCGCCCTCGGCACCCTGCCGGCCGGTGCGGCCGGTCTGGTCGAGGCGGTCCCGGCCGGCGCCGACGCGTACGACCTGCTGCCCGCCCCGCGGGCGGTGGGAATGGCGCCGCTGGGCTCCGGGGCAGCGACCCTCCCGGCCGACCCGACTGCCTTCGCGATCGGCGGGTTGACCCTGTCCGGCACCCGCGACGAGGTGGCCGAGGCGTCTGCCCCCGGTGCCGCGGCGCTCGCCGCCGGCCCCGGGGAGGAGGCGTACGCGATCGGCGGCACCGTCCAAGGACCGCAGGGGTACCCGCCGCTGCACGACCCGGTGCTGGCCGCCGTCGTCCCGGTCGCGCCGGCCGAGGAGGTGGCCCCGGACGGCTACGTGATCGGCGAGGAGCACCCGTCGATCCTGCGGTCGGACGCCCTGTTCGACGCCCGCACCGCGCTCGAGCTGGGGGTGATGGAGCTGACCATCGGCCGGCTGGACAGCGGGCAGCTGACCGGCTACCGGATGCTCGCCGACGCCTGCCGCCCGTTCGTCGACGGTGTCCGGTTCGTCGATGCGGACGCCTTCACCGACACCAATGCGGTGTTCCACGAGTACCCGTTCACCTTCACCGGCAACGAGCACCTGCTCGAGGCGTACCGCCGGCTCGGGGTCGCCGGGCACATGCACGAGATGCTGCCGCACGGCCAGTGGTGTCACCCGGACGTGATCGGTGACCACGACCGGATCATCGACGCCTTCGCGGCCGGTGACCGGGAGCTGGCCCGGCGGCTGATCATCGAGCACGCCGAGCACGGCAAGGAGACCACCCGGCGGGCGATGATCCGCGGCGGTCTGCTGGACGAGCCGGGCTATCTCAGCCCGGGCCGGTTCACCGGCAAGGTCGTCCTGGTCACCGGCGCCGCCCAGGGCATCGGCGCCCGGGTGGCCCGCCGGATCGCCGCCGAGGGCGGCCGGCTGGTCCTCGCCGACCGGTCCGGCCTGCTCGACGAGGTGGTCGCCGGGATCTCCCGCACCGGCGGCACCGCGACGGCGGTCCGGGCCGATCTGGAGACGTACGCCGGCGCCACCGCGGTGGTCGACGCAGCGGTGGCGGCGTACGGGCGGATCGACGTGGCCATCCATGTGGTCGGCGGCACCATCTGGCGCAAACCGTACGAGGAGTACCGGGAGGAGGAGATCGAGCAGGAGATCCGTCGCTCGCTCTTTCCCACCCTGTGGTCCTGCCGCGCGGTGCTGCCACAGCTCTACGCCCAGGGCCACGGCACCATCGTCAACGTCTCGTCGACGGCGACGATGGGGCTCAACCGGCTGCCGTACGCCGCGGCGAAGGGTGGGGTGAACACGCTGACCAAGTCGCTGGCCTTCGAGGCGGCCCCGCACGGGGTCCGGGTGGTGGCCACCGCACCGGGGGGCACCGAGGCCCCGCCGCGGCGGATCCCACGCGGCGGCGAGCCACAGAACCCGCAGCAGGAGGCCTGGCACCAGGTCACTGTCGACCAGACGGTGGAGTCCTCGCTGCTCAAACGGTACGGCACCCTCGACGAGCAGGCGGCGGCGATCTGCTTCCTCGCCTCGGACGAGGCCTCCTACATCACCGGCTCGATCCTGCCGGTGGCGGGGGGCGACTTCGGCGGATGATCCCCGGCGGAAAGGCGCCCGCGCCGGTGCGCCGGACCTATGATGCTGCAATGCAGCCGGCGGAGTCGCCACTGATCGGGCGGGAGCGTGAGCTCCGGACGCTGAGCGAGCTGTTCGGGACCGCCCTCGCGGGGGCGCCGGCGGTGATCGTGGTGGCCGGGACCGCCCATGTCGGGACCACGGCGCTGGTCACCGAGGCGGTCCGCCGGGCCCGGCGGGCGGCACCCGGCGCGCAGCTGCTCCGGCTGCGGGGGCTGGCCTGGGAACGCCGGCTGCCCGGCGAACTCGCCCGGCGGTTGTGCGCCGCGGCGGACGCCCGCGACGGCGTCCGCTCCCCCGGGTCACCGCCGGTGACCGCCGCGGGCCCTCCCGCCGCCGACCCGCAGGCACTGACCGCAGCGGTCCTCGACCGGCTCCGGGGCGGGCCGGCGGGCGGGCTGCTGCTGGTCGTCGAGGACGCCCAGCACGCCGACCCGGCCTCGCTGCGGGTGATCTCCTCGGCGGTCGAACGGCTCGCCGCAGCACCGGTCGTCGTGGTCCTCGAGATCACCGTCGAGGAGACGAGCGACCCGGAGCTCGCGGCGGTGCTGCGGGCGCATCGGGCCGACACGGTGCTGGTCGGCGGGCTCGGGGCGGATGCGGTGCGTGATCTGGCCCGGTCCCGCGGTCAACTCCTCAGTCCCGACGCGGCGCGGCGACTGGCCGCCTTCACCGGCGGGCTGCCCGGGCTGGTGGTGGAGTTGCTCGACGAGTTCCCCGGCCTGGACCGGGAGGCATCGTACGACGCCCTGCCGGCGCCGCGCAGCGTCCGGCAGGAGCTGGCCGCCGTGCTGGGCGACGCCACCGGCGGGGTCCGCGACCTGGTCACTGCGCTGGCGGTGTGCGGGCCGGGCACCCCGGCCGGTGAGGTCGCCGCGCTGGCCGGGCTGGCCGACATGCTGCCGGCACTCGACGAGGCCCGGGCCCGGGGTCTGCTGCGGGTCCGCAGTCATCAGGGTCGGCTGACGCTCGCCTTCACCACTCCGATGCTGGCCGCCGCCGGGTACGAGGCGGTCGACCTGGTCACCCGGCGCCGGCTGCACCTGGCGGCGGCGGAGCGGGCCACCGACGACTTCGACCGGGCCCAGCACCTGTTCGCCGCCGGCCAGGGACCCGACGCCCCGTTGGCCGAACGGACCGCCGCGCTGGCCGAGACGTACGCCGCCGACGGCCGCTGGCGGCAGGCCGCCGACAGCTGGGTGCTCGCCGCCCGGGGACATCCGGACCGTGGGCTCAGCCGGCGCTACCTGGAGCTGGCCCTCGACGCGATGACCGGGGCCGGGGACCTGCACGAGGCGGAACTGCTGGCCCAGGAGGTGGAGTCCTTCCCCGGCACCGCCCGGCGCGACGAGGCCCTCGGCTACCTGGCCACGGTCAAGGCCCGCCGCGGGGCGGCCGAGCAACTGCTGCACCGGGCCCTGGCCGAGGCCGGTGACGACGCGGAGGTCGAGGCGATCGCCGCCCACCGGCTGTCCCTGCACGCGCTGGGCGAGGTCGATGCCGAGGCGCTGGTCACCTGGGGAGACCGGAGCATCTCGGCCGCCGACCGGCTGGGCCGGCCGGACCTGCCGGCGGCCGTCGAGGCGCACACCATGCTGGGGCTGGGCCTCGGCATGGCCGGGCGGGTCGCCGAGGCGGAGGCGGCCTACCGGCGAACCCTGGAGGTGCTGGTCACCGGGGCCCAGCGGCAGCGGGCCCTGATGGGGCACGGCTGGCTGGAACTGGCCTGGGACCGGCCCCACCAGGCGATCCAGGACTTCCAGGCCGCCATCCCCCAGGACTTCTGGCAGGGCTCGTCCCGGGTCGCGCTGTGGGCGTCCGGCTGGCTGGCCCGGGCCCACCTCGAGGTCGGCGAATGGGACAGCGCGATGGCCGTCGTCGAGCGTGCCCAGGACCTGCTCGACCGCACCGGCACCGAGCTGATCGCCCCACTGATCCACTGGACCGGGGCGGAGATCAGCGCGCTGCGCGGGCTGTCGGCCCAGGCCGACTGGCACGTCTCCCAGTGCCTCGCGGTGAGCTCGGAGTACCTGGTCACCCGGTTGCCGACCGCGATGGCCCGCACCCGGGTGGCGCAGGCCCGCTCCGATGCGGCCGCGAGTCTGCACGCAATGGAGCCGATCGCCACCGCCCAACGCCCGTCGAGCGTCGACGAGCCCGGCTTCTGGCCCTGGCACGACCTGTGGGCCGGCGCGCTGTCGCTCACCGGTCGCCTCGACGAGGCGGACGCGTTCCTGCGCCCGCACGAGCAGCGGGCCCTGGAGGCGGGCCGACACAGCACGACCGCCCGGCTGGCGATGGCGCGCGGCCGGCTGACCTCGCTGCGGGGCGACATCGAGGGGGCCCGGCAGTCCTTCGAGGAGGCGCTCGCCCTGGTCGAGGACGCGCCCTACAGCTACCTGCGGACCCGGATCAACTTCCTCTACGGCCAGGCGCTGCGGCGGGCCGGCAAGCGCCGCGAGGCGGGGGTGGTGCTGCGCCGGGCGCTGGACGGCTTCTCCGCCGTCGGGGCGTCGGTCTACGTGGAGCGCTGTCACCGGGAGCTGCAGGCCGGCGGCGCCGGCGGGACCCGCCCGGCCGGTTTCGACGTCGAGTCGTTGACCGCCCAGGAGCAGGCGGTGGCCCGGCTGGTGGCCCGGGGCCTGAGCAACGCCGACGTCGGTCGAGAGCTGTTCATCTCGGTCAAGACGGTGCAATTCCACCTGACCCGGGTCTACAGCAAGCTCGGCGTACGGTCCCGCACCGAGCTCGCCGCGCACCGCGGGGAGCTCACCGAGGCCACCGGATAGGACGCACTCGGCGGGGGGCTCAGAGCCAGCCCACCCGCGGGGCCAGCACGGCGTAGCCGACGAAGGCGACCACGTCGATGGCGGTGTGGGCCACCACCAGCGGCAGCACTCGACCGGACCGCCGGTACCAGAGGCCGAAGACCAGCCCCATCACGATGTTGCCGGCGAAGCCACCCCACCCCTGGTAGAGGTGGTAGCTGCCGCGCAGCAGCGCCGAGGCCACCAGCACCGCCCACGGCGGCCACCCCAGCCGCGGCAGCCGGTCGAAGAGGTAGCCGACGACGATGACCTCCTCGAGCAGGCCGTTCATCAGCGCCCGGGCCACCAGCACCAGCATCGCCCAAACACTGGTGCCGAGCCCGGCGGCCTGGACGTCGGCGGCCAGCCCGGCGGCCCGGGCAGCCAGGAACAACCCGAGCCCCGGGACACCGATCAGCGCCGCCAGCCCCAGCCCGGCCGCGAGATCACGCCCCCAGCCGCGGCGCCGCAGGTCCATCCCGATCGCCGCCCAGGGGGCGGCATGGGTGCGGCCGAGCAGGTACACCGCGAGCAGCGCCGGCACCACCGGCAGCAGGGTCTCGACGACCTGGTAGATCGCGTCGAGCCAGGGCCGGTCGGGCACCAGCGTCGGGTTGAGCTGGCTGGTCTGGGCGGCAACCCCGCCCGGCCGGGTGGACATGTCGATGATCGACAGCACCGCGTAGACCGCCGACCGGCCCAGCGAGACGAAGAGCAGCAGTAGCACCTCCAGCGCGTACGCCGCTCGCGGCGCGGCGGTGGTGGGTCCCGCCGACCGTTCCTCGGCTGCAGGTCCCCGCACCGGAGCCTCCGGTGGCTGTCCGGTCACGACGGCTGCGGGGCGAGGTCGACCGACTCGGCCACCCGATCGCGGGTCCAGGCGAGCGCGTCGGCGAGGGTGCGTTCCCGCGCTGCCCGGCTGTCCGCGGCACGGGTGTTCAGCTCCAGGCACAGGTCGCCGGTGTAACCGTGGCCGATGGTGTGCTGCAGGACCTGTGCGGCGTCCTGGTTGCCGGTCCCCGGGGCAAGGTGTTCGTCGCGGAAGGACCCCAGGCCGTCGGTCAGGTGCATGTGCTGCAGCCGGTCGCCCCAGGCCCGGGCCAGGTCCAGCGAGCGCACCTGCGCGGTCGCGGCGTGCGACAGGTCCAGGGTGAGGTGCTCGAACGGCTCGTCGGTCGGGTCCCAGGTCGGCCGGTAGGCCTTGTACTCCCCCGCCGGCGTACGCCACGGGTACATGTTCTCGACGCAGAACCGCACCCCGGTCTCCCGGGAGACCTCGGCGATGCCGGTGACGAACCCGGTCGCGTAGTCGCCCTGCCAGCGGAACGGCGGGTGCACCACGACCACGTCGCAGTCCAGCGCCAGCGCCATCTCGGCGGAGCGGCGCAGCTTGTCCCAGTGGCCGGTGCCGCGCCAGACCAGCTGGGTGACCACCAGGGTCGGGGCGTGGATCGAGGTCACCGGCACCCCGTGGTAGTCGCGCAGCTTCTCCAGGGCGTCGACGTCGGCGGCGACCTGGTCGATGCCGATCATCACCTCGACCCCGTCGTAGCCGAGCCGGGCCGCCACCTCGAACGTGCTGGCCGTCGACTCCGGGAACATCGACGCGGTGGAGAGGGTCACCAGGTTCCGGGAACCGTCACCGCTCGCCGGGCCGCCGGCCGTCCCCGCTCTGTCGCTCTCCGTGGGGTCCGCCTGGGTGCTGTCCATCTGTGGTTCTCCGGGGTCCTGGGCCGACGACCGGTCGGTGGCGTACGTCCCGCCGCTGCGGGGCACGGTTCCAGAGTAGCGAGGCCGCGGAGGCCCGCCGGGGCGCGGCAGGACCGGCGGCGACCGGCGCTCAGCCCAGCGCCGAGGTGGCGGTCGGCAGGTCGGTGTCGACGTGCTTGATGGACCGTGCCTTCAGGCCGTTGCGCTGCCAGTACTGCAGGTGGTCGAGGTAGTTGAGGATGACACCCTCACGCAGCGCCCACGGACACAGCTCCACCGACTCCGCGCCGGTCAGCTCCATCACCGACTCGGCGACGATCGCGCCGGCCAGCAGCTGCTCGGCACGGTCCTTGGAGACCCCCGGCAGCTCCGCCCGCTGCGCCGGGGTCATCGCGGCGAGCCGGTCGACCCAGCCGGACAAGTCGGCCAGCCGCAGCTCGCGGTGGACGTACGGCCCCTCGCTCGACGGCGCCGCGCCGCCGGTGATCCGGCCCAGGGACCGGAAGGTCTTCGAGGTGGCCACCCACCGGTCGAACGGCGCGCGGCGCAGCAGCTCACCGACCACGGCGCCGATCTCGGCCCGGACGTAGCGCCGGCACGCGGCCGGCCCACCCTCGTCCTTGTACATCCGGTACATCCGGCCCGCGCCGACCGGCACCGACAGCGCCACCTCCGGCTCCTCGTCGGAGCCGCCGGCCATCTCCAACGACCCGCCGCCGATGTCGAGCACCCCGAGGCGCCCGGCCGACCAGCCGTACCAGCGCCGGACGGCCAGGAAGGTGGCCCGCGCCTCGTCCTGCCCGGACAGCACCCGCAGTTCGACCCCGGTCCGGTCCTTGACCGTCGCCAGCACTTCTTCGGTGTTGCTCGCCTCCCGCAGCGCGGAGGTGACGAAGGGGAGCACCCGCGAGCACCCGGTCGTCTCGGCGAATTCCTTGCACTCCTGGACCATCGCCACCAGGGCGTCGGTGCCCGCGGCGGAGAGTGTCTCCTCGGCGGTGATGTGCTCGGCCATCCGCATCACCCGCTTGTGCGAGGCGGCGGGGATCGGCGGACCACCGACCCTGGCATCCACGACCAGCAGGTGGACGGTGTTGGACCCCACGTCGAGCACTCCGAGCCGCATGCGCCCACGGTAGTGCACCGGCCACCGGGCCCGCCCGGGTCGTCTGCGGATCCGCGCCCGGGCCCGTGGCCGGCACCTAGGATGTCGGCATGTCTGTGGCACAGTCCGTCGGGTCCCGGGTCCCCACGCAGGCCGAGGCCGGGCCGCGTCTGGCCGAGGGCGAGATCGCCGACGGCTTCCCCCGGCTCTGGGTCGAGTTCACCGACCCCGCCGACCAGGACCAGGTGTTCCGCTGCGACCTGACCTGGCTCACCTCGCGGTGGACCTGCCTGTTCGGGGCAGGGTGCCGCGGCCTCTACGCCGGGCGGCCGGACGACGGCTGCTGCACCCTGGGGGCCCACTTCAGTGCACCCGAGGACGAGCAGCGGGTCGCTGGCTGGGTCGACCACCTCGACGACACGCTGTGGCAGTACGCCGGGGCACACGGCACCGATCCGGACGGCACCCCGTGGTCGGCCCGGCGGGACTGGGCCGTCGAGGTGGCCGAGGAACACGATCCGGCCGAGGACACCGAGCCGGCGGAGGCCGCGGAGGCCGGGACCGGTTCCACGGTCGAACGGGCCACCCGGCTGGTCGCCGGCGCCTGCATCTTCCTCAACCGCCCCGGATTCGCCGGCGGCCCCGGCTGCGCCCTGCACCACCTGGCGACCCGGACCGGGGTGTCGATCACGCAGACCAAGCCGGACGTGTGCTGGCAGCTGCCGATCCGGCGACTGTTCCGCGAGGTCGAGCGCGGTGACGGCTCGACCTACACCGAGGTGAGCATCGGGGAGTACGTCCGCTCCGGCTGGGGCGACGGCGGCCACGAGTTCGACTGGTACTGCACCTCGACCCCGGCCGCCCACCGCGCTGCCGAGCCCGTCCACCGCTCGCTCGCCGCCGAACTGACCGCACTGATGGGCCCGGCCGGGTATGCCGTCCTGGCCCGGCACTGCGCGGAACTGGAGGCGTCCCCGCTGGCCCTGACCGGTCATCCGGCGACCCGCGCCGGACAGGACCTCTTATCACACAGGTCTTGACATCCACGTCCGGGCCCCCGTGAAAAGACACGATCCCCGAGGGCGCACAATGGCTCCATGCATGTAGACCACCTCTCGTACGCCGCCGGGCCGGAGGGACTCCTGGCCTCAGCCCAGTTCCTCAGCGACGCGCTCGGGGTGGACTCCCGCGACGGAGGCTTCCACCCGCGGTTCGGCACCCGCAACCGCCTGATTCCCCTTGCCGACGGCCGGTACATCGAGATCGTCGAGGTGCTGGACCATCCCGCCGCGGATAAGGCGCCGTTCGGACAGGTCGTCCGGGCCCGCTCCGAGGAGGGCGGCGGCTGGATGTCCTGGGCGGTCGCCATCGACGACCTGTCCGCCTACGAGGCCAAGCTCGGCCGCGAGGCGGCGGTCGGCACCCGCCGGTTCCCCGACGGGCGTCAGCTCGAATGGCGCCAGCTCGGGATCAAGGGCCTCCAGGCCGACCCGCAGCTGCCCTTCTTCATCCGCTGGATCAGCGCCGACGAGCTGCTCCCGGCCGCCCTGTCCGCCGAGGGCCGTACGGTGTCGCTGCGGTCCCTCGAGCTGTCGGGTGATCCGGCCCGGCTCACCGACTGGCTCGGCGGCGACCCGGACATCCTGCTGGAGGGCTTCCACCTGGAGTGGACCAGCCGGCACGGTCAGCCCGGCATCATGTCCGCCACCTTCAAGACCCCGCGCGGTCTGGTGACCATCTGACCCAGCGGCCTCCCGCTGCCCCATCCGGGCTTCGCCCCGCCGGTCGTCCGCCGTCCCGAGGGGTGTGACACTCCCTCGGGACGGCGTCGCGGTTGACGTACGATCAGGGACTCAGGACGTCCCGAGGAGAACGCATGTCGCTGACGCTGCGCCCGCACATCGCGAGCATGCCGCCCTACCGGGCGGGTCGCTCGCCGAAACCGGGACCGGACGGCCGGGCCTGGAAGGTCTCCAGCAACGAGAACCCGTACGGCCCGTTGCCGGGGGTGCTGGAGGCGGTGTCGCGGTCGCTGACCGAGATGAACCGTTACCCCGACGCCGGCAACACCGAGATCACCGCCGCGGTGGCGACCCGCCACGGGCTGGACGAGGACCGGCTGGCGTTCGGCACCGGCTCGGTCGAGGTGCTGGCCCACCTGCTCGAGGCCACCTGTGGCCCCGGCGACGAGGTCGTCTACGCCTGGCGCAGCTTCGAGGCCTACCCGCTGGCGGTCCAGGTGCTCGGCGCCCGTTCGGTGCCGATCCCGCTGACCGCGACCGGGGAGCACGACCTGACGGCAATGCTCGCCGCGATCACCCCCCGTACCCGGGTGGTGATGGTGTGCACCCCGAACAACCCGACCGGGCCGGCGGTCCGGCACGACGACCTGGTGGCCTTCCTCCGCGCGGTCCGTGACGACATCGTGGTGATCGTCGACGAGGCGTACGTGGAGTACGTCACCGATCCGGACGCCACCCGCGGCCTGGAGCTGTTCGACGTGCACCCGGGGGTGGTGTCGCTGCGGACCTTCTCCAAGGCGTACGGCCTGGCCGCCCTGCGGGTCGGCTGGATGGCGGCGGCCGATCCGGCGCTGGCCCGGGCGGTGCGCGGCGCCACCATGCCGTTCGCGATCTCCGCCCCCGCCCAGACCGGGGTGCTGGCCTCCCTGGAGGCCGAGCCCGAGCTGATCGGCCGGGTCCGGGTGACGGTCCACGAGCGCGACCGGATCGCCGAGGAGCTGCGCCGACTGGGGCATCCGATCCCGGCCACCCAGGGCAACTTCGTCTGGTTCCCCGCCGGTGAGCTGACCCATGTCTGGTTCGACGCCTTCCGCGAGGCGGGCCTGATGACCCGCGCGTTCCCCGGGGAGGGGCTGCGGGTGTCGATCGCCGAGCCGGACGCCAACGACCGCATCCTCGAGGTGGCCGGCACGCTGCTCGGCTGAGCGACCGGGGCCGCGGGTGTCAGTGGCCCGTCCTAGGCTGCAGCCATGTCTCGACCGAAGACCGCCGCCCGTGATCCGTACGTCTGTTCCGAGTGCGGGTGGACCACCGCCAAATGGGTCGGCCGCTGCGGGGAGTGCCAGCAGTGGGGCACCGTCGTGGAGCAAGGGGTGCGCACCGGGTCGCTGTCCCGGGCGACCCGGCCGGTCGCGCCGAGTCACCAGGCGGTGCCCATCTCGGAAGTGCGGGGCGAGGCTGCCCACCGTACGGTGACCGGGGTCGGCGAGCTCGACCGGGTCCTCGGCGGCGGACTGGTCCCCGGCGCGGTGGTGTTGCTGGCCGGTGAGCCCGGTGTCGGCAAGTCCACCCTGCTGCTGGAGGTCGCGGCGGCCTGGGCGCAGCGGGGGCGCCGGACCCTCTACGTCACCGGCGAGGAGTCCGCGGCCCAGGTGCGGATGCGCGCCGAACGGACCGGCGACCTCTCCGAGCAGCTCTACCTGGCCGCGGAGACCGACCTGGCGACCGTGCTCGGCCACCTCGAGCAGGTCTCCCCCAGCCTGCTGGTGGTCGATTCGGTGCAGACGATGGTGGCGGAGGGCGCCGACGGCACCGCCGGCGGCGTCACCCAGGTGCGAGCGGTGACCGCGGAACTGGTCCGGGTCGCGAAGCTGCATCACCTGGCGGTGATCATCGTCGGTCACGTCACCAAGGACGGCTCGATCGCCGGCCCGCGGACCCTGGAGCATCTGGTGGATGTGGTGCTGAGCTTCGAGGGGGACCGGCACTCGGGGTTCCGGATGGTCCGGGCGACGAAGAACCGGTTCGGCGCCGCGGACGAGGTGGGCTGCTTCGAGATGCGGGAGAACGGGATCGTCGAGGTGCCCGATCCCTCGGGACTGTTCACCTCGACCACCGGCGGGGACCGGACCGTGCCGGGCACCTGCATCACCGTCACCGTCGAGGGGCGCCGCCCGCTGCTCGCCGAGATCCAGTCCCTGGTGGCGACCTCGCCGCTGCAGATCCCCCGGCGGACGAACCACGGAGTCGACTCCTCGCGGGTGGCGATGCTCACCGCGGTGCTGGAGCGGCGGGCCGCCCAGCCGCTGGGCAACAAGGACGTGTACGTCTCCACCGTCGGCGGGGCCCGGGTCGTCGACCCGGCGGCGGACCTGGCGATCGCGCTGGCGATCGCCTCCGCCACCCGGGACATCGCGCCGCCCCCGGGCCTGATGGCCCTGGGCGAGATCGGCCTGGCCGGGGAACTGCGTCGGGTGCCTGGTGCCTCCCGGCGGGTCGCCGAGGCGATCCGGCTCGGTTTCCGCACCGTCCTGGTGCCGGCCGGGTCGGAGGAGGAGCTGGGCCGGCTGCCCGGCACCGTACGGGTCCTGGGGGTCGACTCGGTGCTGGCCGCCCTGGACCTGTTCGGCCTGGTCGGCGGCCACTGACCGCGACCCCGTAGACTGAACCCGACGGATCGACCCCACGACGACGGGTCGACACCCAGGACGAGAGGGCCCGGTGACCGCGGAGGACCAGCAGGGCCGCACACGGCGGTTCCGGGCACTGACCGCCCCCGGGACCCCGCTGCGGAACGGACTCGATCGGATCGTCAAGGGTCGGACCGGGGGCCTCGTCGTGCTCGGCCTGAACCGCGAGGTCGAGGGGCTGATGACCGGCGGCTTCCACCTCGACGCACCCGTCACGCCGCAGAACCTGCGTGAACTGGCGAAGCTGGACGGCGCCATCGTGCTGAGCGCCGACCTGTCCCGGATCGTCGCGGCGGGGGTCCAGCTGATGCCCGATCCGGGGTACGACACGGTGGAGACCGGCACCCGGCACCGGACCGCGGACCGGGTGTCACGGCAGACCGGCGTGCCGACGGTCTCGGTGTCGGCCTCGATGCAGGTGATCAGCCTGTTCATCGACGGGGAACGGCTCAGCATCCCTGATCCCGGCGCGATCCTCGGCCGGGCGGACCAGGGGCTGCGTACGCTCGAGCGCTACACCAACCGGCTGGCCGAGGTCACCGACCATCTGTCCGCCCTCGAGATCCGCGACCAGGTGACCGTCCGCGACGTCGCCGTGGTGCTGCAGCGGCTGGAGATGGTCCACCGGATCCAGGACGAGTTGCGGGACTACGTGATCGAGCTCGGCACCGAGGGTCGGCTGATCGACCTGCAGATCCGGGAGCTGGAGTCCGGGCTGGACAACATCGCCGAGTTGCTCATCGAGGACTACCGAGACGAACCGAACGGGGTGGCCTTCGACCTGACCGATCTGTCCGGGCTGAGCACCACCGATCTGGTCGACCTGACGACGATCGAACGGGCGGTGGGGTTCGGCACCACCGACCTGGAGGCGCAGCTGTACCCGCGCGGCTACCGTCAGCTGTCCCGGATCAGTTCGTTGCCGCGGGCGGTGGCGGCCCGGTTGTTGGACCACTTCGGGTCACTGCAGGAGATCTTCGCCGCCTCGCTGGGCGATCTGCAGGCCGTCGACGGGGTCGGCCTGCGACGGGCCCGGGCGATCCGCGATGCGCTGGCCTGGATGGCCGAATCGGAGTTCGACGAACTCGCCTGACCGATCGTCGCGAACGCACCGCCGTCGACCGTTGACGGGTCACCCCGGCGACGGCCACCGATCAGCGCAGCCCCATCACCTTCTTGGCCGTCGCGGCACCCCGGTACTCGGCGGTGGCGACGTACGTCCCCGCCGTGATGTCCTTCGAGCCGAGCTTGCAGCCGGGGTAGGACCGCCGGCCGGGCCAGTCGACGGTGACGGAGATCGATTCCCCCGGCTTGACCTCCGCCGGGCTCTTCGCCTGCAGCCAGGCGTCGCAGTCGGCGGAGGACCAGATCCGGTCGCTGCCGGAGACGACCTTCAGCTCGAAGACCGACTTGTCCACCCCGATCGTGCAGGGACCGGACGAGCCGTTGGTCAGCTGGGTGGTGAAACTGGTCTTCTGGCCGATCCCGGCCCCGCTACCACCGCTCAGGGCCACCCTGATGTCGGCCGCCTGGCAAGCGGCCGGGGCGACCGGGGTCTTCGCCTCCGTCGGGCGGGTCGCCTCGGCCGAGGACTCGGCGGCGGGCGTGGCGTCCGGTGCTGCGGTCGGGGTCCCGGACGAGGTGGGCGTGGGAGTCGGAGTGCTGAGCACGAGCGGGGTGGGGCTGCCTGTCGGCACCGCGGTGCCCGCGGTCCGGCCGGGGCGGGCGAACGCCACGATGATCAGCACCACGACCACCAGCACGACGCCGATCGTGGCGCGGCGCATCCAGTAGACCTGCGGGTCCTCCGGCCCGACCGGGTGCAGCATTCCACTCATGGGGCCACCCTACGGAAGCCGGTCGCGCCGCCACCGGAGGCGCGCCCGGCGCTGTCCGGGACCGCCTACGCCGGATCCGGGACCGCCTACGCTGGATCGGTGCCAGCCGACCGCGTCGAGATGCCGACCGTCCACCCGCCCGTCCCGGGCCCCGCCGTCCCCGAACCGGAGCCAACGGACGAGGCTCCGGCAGCGGCGCAGGTCGTCGGGCGGGTCCTCGACTGGTACGCGGTCCACGCCCGGGACCTGCCGTGGCGTCGCCCGGAGTGCTCGGCCTGGGGCGTGATGGTGAGCGAGTTCATGTTGCAGCAGACGCCGGTGGCCCGAGTCCTCGGCCCCTGGGCGACCTGGATGGACCAGTGGCCGACGCCGGCCGCGCTGGCCGCCGCGCCCGCCGGCGAGGCGATCCGGATGTGGGGCCGGCTCGGCTATCCGCGTCGCGCCCTGCGGCTGCACCGTACGGCCCAGGCGATCGTCGAGCGGCACGACGGGCGGGTGCCAGGGACCGAGGCCGAGCTGCGGGCTCTCCCCGGGGTCGGCGAGTACACCGCGGCCGCCGTGGCGGCGTTCGCGCACCGCCGGCGGACCGTGGTGGTCGACACGAACGTCCGCCGGCTGCTGGCCCGCCTGGTCCGTGGCGACGCCCAGGCGCCGGCCCACCCGCGGGCGGCGGAGCGGGCCCTCGCCGCAGAGCACGTCCCGGACGACCCGGAGCGGGCGGCGACCTGGGCGGTGTCCTCGATGGAGCTGGGCGCGCTCGTCTGCACCGCCCGGACCCCGCACTGCGAGACCTGCCCGGTCGCCGACCTGTGCGCCTGGCATCTCGCCGGCCACCCCGAAGGGACGTACGCGCCCCGCACCCAGTCGTACGAGGGGACGGACCGGCAGTGCCGCGGCGCACTGCTCGCGGTGCTGCGGGAGGCCGAGACCCCGGTCCCGACCATCGAGCTGCGCAGGGCCTGGCCGGCGCGCCGGGCGGCCGACCCGGATCAGTTCGATCGCGCGCTGGCCGGTCTGGCCGGGGACGGCCTGGTCGCCGCGCTCGACGCCGAGCACTGGACCCTGCCGACCGGCTGACCGGGTCAGACCGAACACACGCCCGCCACCCTATCGACCGGTCCGACCCGGGCACGCGACGGGGCCCCGGCGCAGGTCGTCCTGCACCGGGGCCCCGTCACTCGCTCAGTTCGCGGCCTGGTCGCCCTCGGGCTGGTGGCCCTCCGGGGAACCCTCCAGCTCCACCGGCGGGGTGTCCGGCACGTCGGACTGCGGCACGCCGCGGAACACGAACGGGTCCTCCGACCCTTCCGGCGCCACGTCGACCAGCACGACCTCGCCCGGCTTCAGGTCGCCGAACAGGATCTTCTCCGCCATCGGATCCTCCACGTCGCGCTGCAGGGCGCGGCGCAGCGGACGGGCGCCGAGCACCGGGTCGAAGCCCCGCTGGGCCACCAGGTCCTTCGCGGCGGGCGTGAGCTCGATGCCCATGTGCTTGTCGCGCAGCCGCTCCTCCACCTGCGCCACCATCAGGTCGACGATCGACTTGATGTTGTCCAGGGTGAGCTGGTGGAAGACGATGACCTCGTCGATGCGGTTCAGGAACTCCGGGCGGAAGTGCTGCTTGAGCTCCTCGGAGACCTTGGCCTTCATCTTCTCGTACGATGTCTCGTCGCTGGCACCGGTGGAGAACCCGAGGCTGACCGACTTGTTGATGTCCCGCGAGCCGAGGTTCGTCGTCATCACGATGATCGTGTTCTTGAAGTCCACGACCCGGCCCTGCGCGTCGGTGAGCCGACCCTCGTCGAGGATCTGCAGCAGCGAGTTGAAGATGTCGGGGTGGGCCTTCTCGATCTCGTCGAAGAGCACCACGGAGAACGGCTTACGGCGCACCTTCTCGGTGAGCTGGCCGCCCTCCTCGTAGCCGACGTAGCCGGGCGGGGACCCGAACAGTCGCGAGGCGGTGTGCTTCTCGGAGTACTCGGACATGTCGAGCTGGATCAGCGCGTCCTCGTCACCGAACAGGAACTCGGTCAGCGCCTTGGTCAGCTCCGTCTTGCCGACGCCCGAGGGGCCGGCGAAGATGAACGAACCGGACGGACGTCGCGGGTCCTTCAGCCCGGCGCGGGTACGGCGGATCGACCGGGACAACGACCGCACCGCATCGGTCTGGCCGATGTAGCGCTTGCCGATCTCGGCCTCCATGTTGAGCAGCCGGCTCGACTCCTCCTCGGTGAGGCGGAACACCGGGATGCCGGTCGCGCTGGACAGCACCTCGGCGACCGCCTCCTCGTCGACCTGCGGGGTGACGGTGGCATCCCCGACCTTCCAGGCCTCCTCCTTGGCGGCACGCTGGGTGAGCAGCTTCTTCTCGTCGTCGCGCAGCGACGCGGCCCGCTCGAAGTCCTGCTGGTCGATCGCGGCTTCCTTCTCGACCCGGACCTTGGCGATCCGCTCGTCGAACTCACGCAGGTCCGGCGGTGCCGTCATCCGCTTGATCCGGAGCCGGGCGCCGGCCTCGTCGATCAGGTCGATCGCCTTGTCCGGCAGGAACCGGTCGGAGACATAGCGGTCGGACATCGTCGCGGCCGCCACCAGGGCGTCGTCGGTGATGGTGATCCGGTGGTGCGCCTCGTACTTGTCCCGCAGGCCCTTGAGGATGTCGATGGTCTCGGCGATCGACGGCTCCGGCACCTGGATCGGCTGGAACCGGCGCTCCAGCGCGGCGTCCTTCTCGATGTACTTGCGGTACTCGTCGAGGGTGGTGGCACCGATCGTCTGCAGCTCACCGCGGGCCAGCATCGGCTTCAGGATGCTGGCGGCGTCGATCGCCCCCTCGGCGGCACCCGCACCGACCAGGGTGTGGATCTCGTCGATGAACAACACGATGTCGCCACGGGTCTTGATCTCCTTGAGCACCTTCTTCAGGCGCTCCTCGAAGTCACCGCGGTAGCGGGAACCGGCGACCAGGGAGCCCAGGTCGAGGGTGTAGATCTGCTTGTCCCGCAGGGTCTCCGGGACGTCACCGCGGACCACGGCCTGGGCCAAGCCCTCGACCACCGCGGTCTTGCCGACGCCGGGCTCACCGATCAGCACCGGATTGTTCTTGGTCCGGCGAGAGAGCACGGTCATCACCCGCTCCATCTCGGTGTCGCGCCCGATCACCGGGTCCAGCTTGCCCTCACGGGCCAGCTGGGTGAGGTTGCGGCCGAACTTGTCGAGCTCCGCCGAGGACGCGGGGGTCGCGGCCCCCACCCCGGCGGTCTGCGGCTCGCCGGCCTCCGCGCCGCCGACCTCGCGGCCCTGGTAGCCGGAGAGCAGCTGGAGCACCGTCGACCGGACCCGGTTGAGATCGGCGCCGAGCTTCACCAGCACCTGGGCGGCGACGCCCTCCCCCTCACGGATCAGGCCGAGCAGGATGTGCTCGGTGCCGATGTAGGAATGGTTGAGCTGGAGCGCCTCCCTCAGGGACAACTCCAGGACCTTCTTGGCACGCGGGGTGAAGGGGATGTGCCCCTTCGGCGCCTGTTGCCCCTCACCGATGATCTCGACGACCTTCTCGCGCACCGCCTCCAGGGAGATGCCGAGCTGTTCCAGGGCCTTGGCGGCGACGCCCTCACCCTCGTGGATCAGGCCCAACAGCAGGTGCTCGGTGCCGATGTAGTTGTGGTTCAGGGCGCGTGCTTCGTCTTGGGCGAGCACGACCACTCGTCGGGCTCGATCGGTGAAGCGCTCGAACATAGAATCTCCTCCGTCTGCGGCCGGCCTGGTGGCCGGAACGCCGTACGCCGGCCCGGGGGCCGGAGTGCGTCAAGTCTAGTAACTCGCCGACGGCCCACAATGTTCCCGGTCGGACCGCCTGTTCGCCTCCAGCGCAATCCGTTCCGGCGTCGGAGCGGTCGGGGCGGTACCCGGGAGCCCGTCCCGACGCCGGGACGACCGACGGGACGGGCAGGCCCGGCGAATCACCGCGCGACCGTGCGGGAAGCGATCAGGAATGTGCTTCCTCGTACGCGGCCCGAACATTCGCGGGAACCCGCCCACGCGCCGAAACCTCGATTCCTTGTTCCCTGGCCCATTCCCGGATCTCGGTGGCCGTCGGCCCCTCCGATTCCTTCGGGGCGGGTACGGCGCCGGTCCGCCGGACCGCGCGGCGACCGCTGATGCGGCGGGCGTGGGTAATCCACGGGGCTACCGCTTCCTGCAGCTCGGTGTAGTGCTCGGCATTGAGGTCGATCTCGTAGGACACGCCTTCGAACGTGAAGGACACCTCATGCTCCGCGGGAGACTTGTCAACATCGTCCTCGAGGACGATCTGGGTGCGACGGGCCATCGTGTGCCTTTCTGTGGTGCCCGGGGACGGGCATCGTCGTGGGGGGATCATCGGTGAACGCGGTACGCGGACGGGAGTCGGACCGCGGAAGCGTTCCACCGCGACACCACGATAATACTTCCAACAATGGATGTGCGGAATAGACACCTATTCCGGAATCAGGATCCCGACCGGAGGGTCGGGATTTCTCGGACCTGTGAGGTGGCTATGGATTGGCGGGACGAATGGTGGGTCGCCTCGACCGGGCCCGACGGATTCTGGTGGCACGAGGTGCCGGCCCGGCATTTCCGGACCTCGGCCGGTGAACGGGGCGATCCGGCGGCCGCCGGGGAAATGGTCCGGATCATCCTGGCGACGATCGTCCTGGCGACGGTCGGGAAGTCACCCGGTCCGCAGTCGGCGCCGATCATCGGCCTGGTCGATCTCGGTGCCGGCGACGGTGCCCTGCTGCGGGCGGTGGCGGCGGCGCGTCCGGACTGGGCGCTGCTCGGCATCGACGTACGGCCCGGTCCGGCGGACCTGCCGCCCGGGTGCGACTGGTGCCGCGCCGCCTGGGACGTACGTTCCGGCTACTGGACCGGGCCGGACGGCCGGCCCGGTCCGGCTCCGTGGAGCGACCTGGCGACCCGGGGTGCGTTGCTGGTGGTGGCGCACGAATGGCTCGACGAGCTGCCCTGCCGGGTCGCGCGGCGGACGCCCGACGGCTGGGAGCTGCTCGGGCCGGACGGCCCGACCGGGCGGTCCCCGGCCGCCGATGAGCTGGCCTGGTTGGCCGCCTGGGCGGGCTCCGCCCGGGTGGCGGAGATCGGGCTGACCCGCGACCGGGCCTGGGCCTCCGTCGCCGACAGCCTGCCATGGGGCGGGGTGCTGGTCGCCGTCGACTACGGCCACCGACGCGAGGACCGGCCGACGGCCGGCGGTCTGCTGGGCTATCGCAACGGGCACCGGGTCCCGCCGGTCGCCGACGGCCGGACCAACCTCAGCGCCCCGGTGGCGGTCGACGCGCTGGCGGCGGCCGTCGAGTCACGGCCCGGGGTGCGGCGACGCGAGATCAGCCGGCAGCGGAATCTGGTCACCCGGTCGGCCCCGGTGTCCCGCCCGTCCCCGGCACCCCAGCCGGACCCGGCCGCACCGCGGGCCACCCTCGCCGCGCTGGTCGCCGCCAACCGGCGCCGGCTGCTCGCCGACCCGGACCGCTGGGGGGCGAACTGGTGGCTGGTGCACACTGTCGATGCCCGGCTCCCGGCAGCCGGGTCCTAGGCTGTGGGGCATGTCGTCACTGCGCGTCCTGGTCGGATCGGCTGCGCCCGGGGCACTGCCGGGCGGACAGGTCCCCGACGGCACCCTGCTGCTCGACCTCGGCCCGGACCATCCCAGCCGGGCCGGGCTGCTGGAGCTGGAGCTGTGGACCGACCCGGCCGGCGAGCGGATCGACCGGGCGGACGTCCAGGTGGGGGCGATGCACCGCGGGGTCGAGAAGCTGTTCGAGGTCCGCGACTACCGCCAGATCCTGATGCTGGCCGACCGGCACGACTGGCAGGCACCGTTCGCCGGGGAGCTCACCGTCGCGCTGGCCTGCGAGGAGCTGCTGGGGATGACGGTGCCGCCACGGGCGGTGTGGCTGCGTACGCTGCTCGCCGAGCACACCCGGATCGCCTCGCACCTGGGTTTCCTCGGCTACCTCACCCACCGCACCGATCCGGCCGATCGGCGGCTGGCCGGGCTGCGCGAGGACCTGCGAGAGCAGCTGCGTACGCTCACCGGCAACCGGGTGCACCCGATGGTCACCCGGATCGGTGGGCTCGCCGCGGACGCCGACGAGGCCTGGCTCGACGCGGAGCTCGCCGTCGTCGATCGGGCCCGGCAGCTGGCCACCGAGCTGCGGGCCCTGCTCGACGCGGACTGGGCACACGCCGCCGGGGTCGCCCCGCTCGGCGCCGAGCTGGCCCGGGCGTACGGAGTGACCGGGCCGGCCTGTCGCGCGGCCGGGGAGGACCTCGATCTGCGGCGCCAACGGCCCTACCTCGGCTACGCCGAGCTCGACGTGCCGGCGGCTCCGGCGGCCGGGGCCGGGGATGCCCAGGCCCGGTTCCGGCTGCTGGCCGCCGAGGTGGGCACCGGCGCCGCCCTGGTGGCGGCCTGCGCCGAGCGGCTGCGTACACTCGACGGTCCGGTCGCCCAGGCCCTGCCGAAGATCATCAAGCTGCCCGACGACGAAGGCTACCTGGCGACCGAGGCCCCACTGGGACAGGCCGGGGCGCACCTGGTCTCCCGCGGGGACAGGACGCCATGGCGGCTCCATCTGCGCACCCCGTCCTTCGCCACCGTGTCGGCGCTGCCGGCGGTGCTGCCCGGGGTCCGGGTGGCCGATCTGGAGCTGGCGCTGGCCTCGCTGGGCTACGTGGTCGGGGACATCGACCGGTGACGTCAGCCGACCGGCAGGTCACCGCCGCCGGTGGCCGCGGCCACCGCCGCCACCCGGGCCCGTAGCCCGGTCGAGTCCCGCCGGGCCTCGGTCGCACTGCGGCGCGGCACCAGCTCCCGCAACCGGTCCATCGCCTGGCGGGAATCGCCCACCTGCTGCTCGATCCGCGGCACCAGGGTGCCGATCGACTCCGGGAGGGTCCGACCGGCGGCCATCGCCCGCCAGGCATCCATCAGGTCGACGGGGATCTGCAGCAGTCCGGCGGCCTCCTCCACCTGCTGGCGGGCGTGCGCACGGGCGCGGGAATGCTCCGCCAGCCGCGTCTCCATCTCGTCGATCCGCTCCACCAGCGCCTGGCACAGGCTGCGAATGGCCGGCAGGGCCCGGTCGGTGCCGGGACCGCCGTCGATCAGCTCGACCAGGAAGCGACCGACCATCTGGGTGAACATCCGGGCCAGGGCGATCTGCATCCGGCTGTCCAGGGCGCCGGCACGGGCGGTGTGCAGATCCTGGATCAGCGCGGTCAGCACGCCGCCGACCTCCTCACCCATCGCGGCCCACAGGTGCAACGGCATCATCAGCGGCACCCAGACGGCGTCGAGGTCGGTGACCGCGGCGATCTGCTGGGCGGTCTCCATCGAGTCCCGGATGGCCTGGTCGAGATGGTCGACGGTGTCGGCCATCCGCTCCGCCGAGTCGGACAGCGCGTCCAGGTCCGCCATCCAGGCGCCGAGTTCGTCGAACACCAGCCGGATCTCGTCGAGCATGGCACGCAGGTCGCCCCGGGCGTCCGGCCGGGCAGGGATCCCGCCGATGGCCTCGTCCAGGGCGGTGACCTCGGCGGGCACCAGGATCCACTGGAGGTCCTGGTAGCTGCCCAGGCCCTGCTGTCGGAGCAGGTCCTCCAGCAACGCGGCGCCCTGGGTCGCCGCCTCCACCCGGCTCGCCCCGGCGGCACGCAGGGCCTGCTCCCGTTCCCCGACCGGCTGGTAGACGGCATCGACCTGGCGCAGCAGATCGGGGCGGCACGGCCGGGAACGCACCGACAGGTAGCCACCGGTCCGCAGCGGGGTGATGGCGGCGAACACGTCGTACCGGCTGCCGTCGGCCGCGAGGTTGTGGACGTAGGCCGCGAACGGCCGGCCGGCCTGCAGGGTGGCCCACATCACTCGGAAGGCGGCACCCGGCATCTGCGGGTGGCGGATGATGTTGTGCGGCGCCCCGATCAACGTGTCCCAGGGGTAGTGGGACAGGCGTACGAAGGTCGTGTTCGCCTCGGCGATCACGCCGCGGTCATCCGTGGTGGAGAAGAACATCTCCTCCGCGGTGAATGACCGTTCCTCTCCCGTCGGCTGCACCATCTGTGAATCTCCCGTGTCCTGGATCCCCCCGAAACAGCCACACGGTACCGAAGCTACCTGAGCTCCGCAGCAGGTGACCAGATCCGGTCCGAACGTTCCGCAGACGGCAACGACAGTCCCCGGGAACAACATGCCGGAGACGACGAAGGTGGGGCCTGCACCAAGTGCAGACCCCACCGTGGGTGGTGCCGGGCTCCGGCGAGGAGCGGATCAGGCGTGCTTGCGCTGCTCCTGCTCGGGGGTCGGGTAGACGAGCGCCTTCATGTCGACGACCGTCGGGTGGTCGCCGTCGGACCACAGTTCCTCGGCCGTCGGCAGTGCGGCCCAGTCGGCGGTGGCCTCCTTGAACGCACCGCGGCGCGGCATGGCGAAGACCTCCGCCTCGTCGCCGACGAGCTTGCGCAGCTCCTGCTGGGCCTTGACCAACTCGTTGCGCAGGGTGAGCAGCTCGACGTCGCGTTCGGCGATGTCCTGGACCAGCTCGCCCTTGACCTTGCGCAGGCTGGCAATCTCCGCGCGCAACGTACGGATCTCGGTGGTCAGGTCGTCGACCCGGCTGGCGATCGCGTTGTTGCGCGCCTCCAGGGAGTTCACCACGGAGATGTTCGACCGGCGCTCGCGGGTCAGCTCGAGACCCTGGGCGCGGGCGGTCTCGAGATCCCGGCGGGCGGTCTCGCGCCGATCGACGGTGGCCTCACGCCAGGCGAGGACCACGCTGGTGACGGCGGTCGCGATGGCGAGCGCCACGCCACCGCGGACCACCCAGATGCCGCCGATGGCCAGGGCGGCCGCGATGACCGCACCCGCCACCAGAACGCCGACGGTCACCTTACGTGCGGGGGAAGAAACGGCACGACGGCCGGAAGCTGCACTACTCACGAAGACGAGACTAGTCGGCCGTGCCAGCACTGGTCTCCCCTGACACGCGTGTCCCTCAGCGTTATCACACTGTGAGGCGCCGGAGCCGGACCGTGCGGCGGCACGGCGCGGCTCCGCCGTGCCGACCGGTGGTCCTGGTCAGGCCTTCCGGTCGTCGCGCCGGCCGGGCCGCTCTCCGCCCCGGCCGTCCAGGTGGTCCTTGTCCTGCGGGACCCGGCAGGCCATCTCCAGGGCGTACCCGGCGGCGGACAGTCCGGCACTGGCCAGCGCCGCAAGTCCGGAGTTCACCACCCGGCCCAGCCCCGCGGCGATCTCCAGCCGGGGCAGGAAGGAGGCGCCGAAGACCAGGTACCCGCCGAACAGCGCGGCGCCCAGCAGCGCCGCCGACTTGCCCAGCACCAGGGAGTAGAGGCCGCGCTCGGGGTTCACCGGCAGTCGGCGGACGTGGACCGTACGCCACATCCGCCAGGCGAGCACCGCGAGGGCGACCGCCGCGACGGCCAGCATCGCGGCGGTCGTCCAGGGCACGTGCATGGGCGTCCGCCCCAGGTTCTCCACCACCGGCCCGAGCAGCCACCCGATCACCCCGCCGAGGAGGACGGCGACCAGCAACGCCCGTGGCGGAGTGGGCAGGATGCTCGGTTCGACCGGCTCCTCGTCCGGTTCGTCCGGCCGGTCCTCGGGCGGCAGCTCTCGGCTCATCCGACGATGCTCTCCGCCACCCGGCGGACACCGTCGGTCCCCAGGTCGGTGAGCAGCGCACTGATCGGGCCACGGCCGGGGATGCTGGCGTCGGGCTCGACGTCGGCCCACGGCGCAAGGACGAACGCCCGCTCGTGGGCGCGCGGGTGCGGCAGGGTGAGCTGCGGCTCGTCGATGATCTTGTCGCCGTAGACGATGATGTCGACGTCGAGTGTCCGCGGTCCCCATCGCACCTCGCGGGTGCGGCCGGCCGCCTCCTCGATCGCGCCGATCCGGGCCAGCATCGCCTCCACCGACTGGGTCGTCTCGGCGACGACGACGATGTTGAGGAAGTCCGGGTTGTCGGCCGGTCCGCCGACGGCGGCGGTCTCGTACACCGGTGAGACCGCGACGACCGTCAGCTCCGGGGTGGCCCCCAGCCGGGTGACCGCCTGCTCCAGGTGGTCGAGGCGGTCGCCGAGGTTGGAACCGACGGAGAACACCACCTTGCGCAGCGCGCGCAAGGAGAGCGTGTCGGCGTTGATCCCGAAGGGAAGGGTGGACATGTCCGTTCCTCTCGTCATAAAGGGTGGCGCCTCGGCAGGGCCGGCGCGTCGTCGGGCCGGGACGCATCGGTGCCGGCCTGCGTGACGTGCCGCCCGGTCGGGCGGCGGGCCGCGCTCAGCGGGCCCGGGTGATCGTCACGCTCGTGTCCCCGAAGGGCACCGTGATCGGCGCCTCCGGCTTGTGGACGGTCACCTCCACCGCACGTACGGCCGGATGGCCCAGGCACGTCCGGGCGATCCGCTCGGCGAGCGCCTCGATCAGGTCCAGCGGCTCGCCGACGATGTCGTCCCGGATCTGCCGGGCCACCGTCCCGTAGTCCACGGTGGCGGTCAGATCGTCGGAGAGTCCAGCCACCGACAGATCCAGCCCTAACGTTACATCGACCACGAAAGGCTGCCCGGCGCGCTTCTCCTCGGGGAACACCCCGTGGTGGCCGATCGCCCGGATCCCGGTCACGGTGATCCGGTCCAGCCCGGGCGGGAACAGGGCCATCAGCGCAGTTCCTCGCCGCTGTCCAGGAAGGTGCCGACCACCCGGTCGGTGACCGCGTTGCGGGGGCCCTCGCCGCGCAGCGCGCGGACGACGGCGATCGCGTCCCGCTGGGCCCGGACCTCGTGGGTGCGGACCGCCCAGATGCCCCGCTCGGCCATCCAGCCGGTGACGGCCGCGGTGGCGAAGTCACGGTCCTTGGGCGAGTGCTCCGCACCTGTGCCGGTGACCACCTGGCCCAACAGCCGCTTGCGGGACACCCCGATCAGCACCGGACGGCCCAGCGCGCTGAGCCGGTCGACGTGGCGCAGCAGTTCCCAGTCCTGCTCCCGGGTCTTGGCGAAGCCGATGCCGGGGTCGACGATGATGTCGTCGACGGCGATGCCGGCATCGACGGCCCGGGCCAGCCGCGCGGCGACCTCGTCGCGGACCTGACCGACTACGTCGTCGTACGTGGTGCGGCGGTCCATCTCGGTTGAGTGGCCGCGCCAGTGCATCAGCACGTATGCGCAGCCGGACTCCGCCACGGCGGCGTACATCTCCGGATCGGCCAGCCCGCCGGAGACGTCGTTGATGATCCGGGCGCCGACCGCGGCGGTGGCCCGGGCCACCGAGGCCCGCATGGTGTCGACCGAGACGGTCGCCCCGCGGGCGGCGAGCTGCTCGACCACCGGGACCACCCGCCGCAGTTCCTCGGCCTCGGGGGTGCGGGCGATACCGGGCCGGGTCGACTCACCGCCGACGTCGAGCATGTCGGCGCCCTCGGCGAGCAGCCGCAGCCCGTGCCGCACCGCCGCGTCGGTGCCGAAGTGCTCCCCCCCGTCGGAGAACGAGTCGGGGGTGACATTGACGATCCCCATCACCTGGGTCCGCGGGGCGGACGGGATCCTGGACACCGGGCGCCCGCTCAGCGGCCCATGATGAGGCCCATGGCCTCGGCACGGGTCGCCGGGTTGCGGAGGATCCCGCGGACGGCGGAGGTCACCGTACGGGCGCCGGGCTTGTGCACCCCGCGCATCGTCATGCACAGGTGCTCGCAGTCGATGACCACGATGACGCCACGCGGATGCAGGTGCTTGACCAGCGCCTCGGCGACCTGGGTGGTCAGCCGCTCCTGGATCTGCGGACGGCGGGCGTACACGTCGACCAGCCGAGCGAGTTTGGACAGCCCGGTGACCTGGCCGTCCGACCCGGGGATGTAGCCGACGTGGGCGACACCGGTGAACGGCACCAGGTGGTGCTCGCACATCGACCAGACCTCGATGTCCTTCACCAGGACGAGTTCACCGTGGTTGATGTCGAACGTCGTCGACAGCACGTCGGCCCCCGACCCGCGCATCCCGGCGAACACCTCGCCGTACATCCGGGCCACCCGCTCCGGGGTGTCGAGCAGACCCTCGCGGTCGGGGTCCTCGCCGATGCCGATCAGGATCTCCCGGACGGCGGCGACGATCCGTTCGTGGTCGAAGTCTCGGTGGGCGCTGCCCCAGTCCTCCGGGTTGGCGGTGCTGTCGCGGTCAGCCACGCGAGCCGTCCCGCGGCTCGTCCGGACCGGTCGGGCGCTGCTGTCCTGACCCCTCGTGACCCTGTCCCGACCCCTCGTGACCACCGTCGGTGCCGTGCCACGGGGTCGGCGAGCCGCTCCACGGTCCGGGCTGGGCGCCGGGTGCCGGGGGCTGCCAGGGGCCGACCGGGGGTTGCTGCGGCGGCGAGACCCAGCCGGTGGGCGGCTGGGGTGCCGGCCAGCTCGGGTCGACCGGTGCCGTCGTCACCGGGACCGGTGCGCCGCCGCCGACCGGCAGCGGGGCGGGGGTCGGGGCCGGGGGAAGCGGCTTCTGCGGCGGGGTGATCGGCGGGATCGTCGAGGGGCGGCGGGTGTCCGACCCGGTCCAGGCGCCCCGCTCGGGGTGACGCTTCAGCGGCTCGAAGATCTTCTCCACCTCCTCGCGGCCGAGGGTCTCCTTCTCGAACAACTGGCGGACCAGCTCGTCGAGCACCGCCCGGTTCTCCTCGAGGCAGTCGAAGGCCTCCTGGTGGGCGGAGCTGACCAGCGTGGCCACCTCGTCGTCGACGATGCCGGCGACATGCTCGGAGTAGTCGCGCTGGGACCCGAAGTCACGGCCGAGGAACGGTTCGGCATCCCCGGTGCCGAGCTTGACCGCGCCGATCCGCTCGGACATGCCGTACTCGGTGACCATCGCGCGGGCCGTCTTGGTGGCCTTGTCGATGTCGTTCGAGGCGCCCGTCGACGGGTCGTGGAAGACCAGTTCCTCGGCGGCCCGCCCACCGAGCATGTAGGCGAGCTGGTCGAGCAGCTGACCGCGGGTCTGGGAGTACTTGTCGGCGTCCGGCATCACCATCGTGTAGCCGAGGGCACGGCCGCGCGGCAGGATCGTCACCTTCTGCACCGGGTCGGTGCCGGGCATCGCCGCGGCGACCAGGGCGTGGCCGCCCTCGTGGTAGGCGGTGACGAGCCGCTCGTGCTCGTTCATCAGCCGGGTCCGCTTCTGCGGGCCGGCGATCACCCGGTCGATCGCCTCGTCGAGCGCGGCGTTGGTGACCATCGGGGCGTTGTTGCGGGCGGTCAGCAGGGCGGCCTCGTTCAGCACGTTGGCCAGGTCCGCGCCGGTGAAGCCGGGCGTACGCTGCGCAACCGTCGCGAGGTTGACGTCGGGCGCCATCGGCTTGCCGGCGGCATGCACCTGGAGGATCTTCTCCCGGCCCTTCATGTCCGGGGCCTCCACCGGGATCTGCCGGTCGAACCGGCCGGGGCGCAGCAGCGCCGGGTCGAGGACGTCGGGGCGGTTGGTGGCGGCGATCAGGATCACCTCGCCGTGCACGTCGAAGCCGTCCATCTCGACCAGCAGCTGGTTGAGGGTCTGTTCCCGCTCGTCGTGACCACCGCCCATGCCGGCCCCGCGGTGCCGGCCGACGGCGTCGATCTCGTCGATGAAGATGATCGCCGGACGGTTCTCCTTGGCCTGTTCGAACAGGTCCCGGACCCGCGAGGCGCCGACACCGACGAACATCTCGACGAAGTCCGAGCCGGAGATCGAGAAGAACGGCACCCCGGCCTCACCGGCCACCGCGCGGGCCAGCAGCGTCTTGCCGGTGCCGGGCGGACCGTAGAGCAGCACACCCTTGGGGATCTTCGCCCCGACCCGCTGGAACTTGGCCGGCTCGGCGAGGAACTCCTTGATCTCCTGCAGCTCCTCGATCGCCTCCTCGCAGCCGGCGACGTCGGCGAAGGTGGTCTTCGGGGTGTCCTTGTTGGCGACCTTCGCCCGGGACTTGCCGAACTTCATCACCTGGGACCCGCCGCCCTGCATGGCGTTGAGCATGAAGAAGAACAGACCGCCGAGCAGCAGGAACGGGATCAGCGTGCTCAACAGCCCGGACCAGAAGCTGGGTTTGGGGCTGGTGGCGTTCCACGACGTCAGGGTGCCCTGGGTCACCCGCTCGTTGAGCCGGGTGATCATCTCGTCGTCCTGGTTGCCGGCCCAGTACGCGCTGTACTTGGTCTGCTTGGAATCGGCCATGGTGATCAGCACGCGTTGCTCACCGGTCTGCATCTCGACCGTGTCGATCTTGTCGTTGCCGTCCAGGACCTGGACGACCTTGGACGTCGGCACCTGTTGGTAGCCGGTCGACTGTCCCGCGAACTGGCTCATCAGTACCAGCGCGACGAGCACGATGATGACCCAGATCAGTGGACCCCGGAAGATTCGCTGCACAGTTGTTTCCTGCCTCAGGCTTGGACGAGCATGTTGACTCTACCCTGCACGCCCAACATCCCACAGCTTCCGGGCGACGGGGCCGCCCGTCGCGACGGCGGACACCGCTCCGCCCGGGCGGCTCAGGCGTAGACGCGCGGATCGAGGACGGCCAGCCCGTCGTAGTTGCGGTACTTGCCGTTGAAGTCGAGGCCGTACCCGACGACGAACTCCCCGGGGATGTCGAAACCGACGTACTTGCAGTCGATGTCGGTCTGCATCGCGTCCGGTTTGCGGAACATCGCCGCCACCTCCAGGCTCGCCGGACGGCGGGAGGCCAGGTTGGACAGCAGCCAGCTCAGGGTCAGCCCGGTGTCGATGATGTCCTCGACGACCAGGACGTGCCGGTCGTGGATGTCGGCGGACAGGTCCTTGAGGAACCGTACGACGCCGGAGGACTTGGTGCCCGAGCCGTACGACGACACCGCCATCCAGTCCATCTCGCAGTGGCTCTGCATGGCGCGGCACAGGTCAGCCATCACCATCACCGCCCCGTTGAGCACGCCGACCAGCAGAACGTTCTTGCCGCCGTAGTCACGGTCGATCTCCCGGGCCAGTTCCACCACCCGGCCCTGGATCTGCTCAGGGGTGTAGAGAACGGTGATCAGGTCACCTGCGATCGCGTCAGCATCCACGTGTCCCAGCTTCACACACCCGGCACCGGGACGTCACCCGGGGGGACGCAGCGCAGCCGGCCCGCGCGACGGACCACCCGCAGCCCGGGCAGGTCGACACCCAGCTGTCCCCGCCAGTGTGTCACCAGCCGGCAGACCGCCGCGACGTGCACCGCACCGGGCTCCCGAGCCCCGCACCGGACCAGCCAGCGGCGCACCACCCGGGTGCGCAGTGCCTCGGGAAGGAAGGCGAGCTCGGCGCAGTCGAGGTCCCCGGTGCACCGCCGCGGGCCGGCCTCGGCGGCCTCGGCGCGGTCGGGCGACACCAACACGTCCTCCTCGGCCGCCTCGGCCAGCGCGTCGAGGAAGTCGGCGTCCACCCGGGCCAGCGTCGCGGTGCGGGCGAGCGCCGCCGCCACGCTGCCGGTGCCGCCGAACTCGTCCTCCAGCGCCGGCAGCACCCGGTTGCGGATCCGTACCCGGGCGTACCGGTCGTCGGCGTTGTGCGGGTCCTCCCACCAGCTGAGGCCGTTCTCCCGGCAGCACTCGCGCAGCGTCGCCCGGGTCAGGCCGAGCAGCGGGCGGACGTACGTCCCCCGCCGCGGGGCGATCCCGGCCAGCGAGCGGACCCCCGAGCCGCGGACCAGGCCCAGCAGCACGGTCTCGGCCTGGTCGTCGCGAGTGTGGGCGAGCAGCACCTCGGGGCGGGCCGGGTCCGTCGTCCGGCCCACTCCCCCGGCCGCGGCCAGGGCGTCCTCGAACGCGGCGTAGCGGGCGCTGCGGGCGGCGGCCTCCAGCCCGTCGGTGCGGATCCGGACCGGGTCGACAGTCACCCGGCGCACCTGGACCGACCCCGCCCGATAGCCGAGGCCGACCAACTGGTCGCGAACCGTCGCGGCCACCGCCGCCGACCCCGCCTGGAGACCGTGGTCGACGATCACCGCGCCGAGCCGGTCCAGCGCGTCGGCACGACGACAGGCCTCGTACGCCCCGACCGCCAGGGCCAGCGAGTCCGCCCCGCCCGAGCAGCCGACCAGCCAGCCGCCGGACCGGTCGTGGGCCGGGTCCTGCCAGGCGTCCAGGACCGCCCGGGCCACGGTGAGGGTCGCCACCCCGAGGACGCGCCGGGCCATCACAATCCCACCCGCCGCACCCACCGGTCCGGATCGCGCACCTCGACCAAGGTCGGCAGCAGCTCCGCGGACTCGAACACCCGGTTGAACCCCTCGACCCCGACGGAGCGTTGCACCGCCCGGCAGAAGACCGCACCCTCACGGTACTGGGCCAGCTTCTTCTCCATCCCCAGCAGCCGCCCGAGGATCCGCGCCAGGCCCGGCCGGCCCTCCCGGCGGTTGTCGAACCGCGCCCGGATGGTGCGCAGCGTCGGGATCACCTGTGGGCCGACCTCGTCCATCACCACATCGGCGTGGCCCTCGACCACGCTCATCAGGGCGGTGATCGCATCGGTCGCCTCGTCGGCCTCGGCCGGTCCGGCGGCCATCGCCGTCCGGACCAGCTCGGCCAGGCGGAGGGCCAGCCAGGGCGCCTGACCGTACTGCACCCGGTGGGTCTCCTCATGCAGGCAGACCCACAGCCGGAAGTCCGGCCCGGCCAGGCCGAGGCGGTGGGTCAGGCCGTGGATGTTCGGGGCGACCAGCAGCAGCCGGCCGTGCCCCGCGGCGGGGTCGGCGCGCCCGGCATCCACGCCCATGCCCACGCCATGAAACACGTCGAACTGCCCCAGCACCCGCGGGGACAGCGCGGACAGCACCACCCCGGCGACCACCCCGGTCGAGGCCTCCCGGACCCGCGTCACCCCCACCGCCAGCGGCCGGACGAGCCCCGGGGACGGATCGGGATCCTCGGTGAACACCTCGGCGAAACTGGCCAGGTTGGCCCGGATCCACGACGCCCGGTCGACGACGTACGTCCGCCGCTCCCCGGGGGGGGCGAGCCGGGTGAGGTCACGGACGTACGCCTGGGCCCGCACCGAGGCGTCCCGCAGGTCCGCCACCACCGCCGCGGCCTCCGCCGGCGCGGGGACGGGCCCCGCCGGGGTGAGCCGGGCGGCGGTGGCGGCGGCGGTGGCCCAGTCGACGCGCGGAAGGGAGCTCATGGACCGAGGCTAGCCCGCCCGGGACCGGCCGCCCCGACGGGCCCTCAGCTGCCCGCCACCGCCGCGGACGCCCGGTCCAGCCAGGCCCGGGCCGAGTCGTCGTTGGAGGCGTCGTTGACCACGAACGCGTACGTCACCACGCCGCCGGATGCGGTGACGGCGTAGCCGGCCAGGGCGCTGGTCCCGCTCAGTGTGCCGGTCTTGGCGCGGACCTCACCCCGGCCGGCCTCGCTGCCGGAGCGGGCGAACCGTGAGGCGAGCGTCCCGGTGGCCCCGGCCACCGGCAGTCCGGTGAGCAGCGACCGGAACCGGGTGTCGGAGCTGCCGAGGGCGAGGGTGCCGGCGAGCATCCGCGGGGTGACCCGGTTGTTCCGCGACAGGCCGGACCCGTCCCGCAGCACCGCGCCGTCGTCCCAGAGACCCCGCTGCCGCAGCACCTGCTCGACCGCGGCCGCCCCGCCCTGGAAGGAGCCTCCGGCCCCAGCCGCCAGGCCCACCTGGTGGGCGATCGCCTCGGCCGCGTCGTTGTCGGAGGAGGTGAGCAGGTCCTCGACGATCGTCGACAGCGGCATCGACTGCACCCGCGCGAGTTCCTCGGCGCCCGCCGGGAGGGTCCCGCCCAGTGCCGCGGTGCCGGTGACGGTGATCCCGCGGGCGGTGAGCGCACCGGCGAACGCCTTCGCGGCGTCGGCCGACGGGGTCGTCGTCCGCGGGCCCGGGCTCACCCCGGACGTCCGGCCCTCGTCGGTCATCAGCGCGGTCACCGGAGTGACCTGGTCGGCGTACCCGGCGGGCCAGTCCGGGTGCCGGTCCGGGCCGTCGAACAGCGACGCGTCCCAGCGCAGCGCGACGGTGGTGGTGCCGGCGGACGTCAGGGCGGCCGCCGTCGACGCGGCGAGGTCGTCGAGGCTGGCCCGTTCCGGGTGGGCGGCGGCGACCGACCCCGAGGAGAGGTAGGGGTCCCCGCCGCCGACGAGCACGACGGTGCCCGGGCCGGCCAGCACTGCGCGGGTGGTGAAGACGTGGTCGGGGCCGAGCAGGTCCAGGGCCGCGGTGGCGGTGAGCAGTTTCATGCTCGAGGCGGGCATCACCGGTTGACCGGCCCCCTTGTCGTACAGCACCGTCCCGGTGGCCGGATCGGTCACCGTGCCGGCGATCCCGCCCTGCAGTCCGTCGAGCGGCACGGCGGCGAGGGCGGACGCCAACGAAGCCGGGGTCGGGACCGTGCCGCCCGACACGGCCGACAACGCGACGGCGTGGTCGGCGGGCAGCGGCGCCTCGAGCGCGGTCCGGGCATCGGCGTCGGTCACCGCCGAGACGGCCGGGGCGGTGCCGGTGCGCTGCTCGATCCAGGCCCCGGCACCCGCTTCGGTGGCCACCCCGGCGAGCGCCACGGCACACACCAGAGCCCCGGCGACGATCAGCGGATGCGGGCCGCCCGGTCGACGCATAGCAGCACACTCCTCACACCCCGGCGGCCGGTTCGGTAGTCTCGCCCTGACCGGTCCGCACACATCATAGGGAGAGCCAAAGGTGACTGACGATTACCGCGTGTCCGGTGGTTCGGCGACGCAGCCCAGTGGGTTGGAGTTCTACGTGACCATCGAGATCCCCAAAGGCACCAAGAACAAGTACGAGATGGACCATCACACGGGCCGCATCGTCCTCGACCGGACGCTCTTCACCGCCACCCAGTACCCCTCCGATTACGGCTTCATCGAGACCACCCTGGGCCAGGACGGCGATCCGCTCGACGCCATGGTGCTCGTCCCGGAGCCGACCTTCCCGGGCTGCCTGATCAAGTGCCGGGCGATCGGCATGTTCCGGATGCGTGACGAGGCCGGCGGCGACGACAAGGTGCTCTGCGTCCCGGTCGCCGACCACCGCCGGGACCACCTGCAGGACCTCGAGGACATCCCGGAGTTCCAGCTGCTGGAGATCGAGCACTTCTTCACGGTCTACAAGGACCTCGAGCCCGGCAAGTCGGTCGAAGGTGCGACCTGGGCCTCCCGGGACGACGCCGAGGCGGAGATCCGCGCCTCGATGGACCGGGCCAGGGGCACCGACTACGAGCAGCTCCAAGTGAACCACTACTGAGACTCCCCGTCACCGGCATCGACCTGCGATGGCCCCCACCGTCCCGCGACGGTGGGGGCCATCGGCGTCTCACGCCGCGCCGAGGGACCCGATCCACAGGCCGAGCAGCGCCGCCAGGACGCACCCGATCAGCATCCCCAGGCCGGCCACCAGGCCCGGCCGCAGGTCACCGGCCAGCAGGAGGCGTACGGTCTCCACACTTGCCGTGCTGAAGGTGGTGTAGCCGCCCATCAGCCCGACCCCGAGGACGGACCCCCACGCCCCGGGCAGCAGGTCGGCGGAGGCCAGTCCGGTGACCACGCCAAGGATGAACGACCCGGTGAGGTTGATCGTCGTGGTGCCGACAGGGAAGCGCATCGGCACCGCCGCCCCCACCCAGCCGTCGACGACGAACCGCAGCACCGCCCCGGCGCCACCGGCGACGCAGACGACCACGAAGAGCCCGACGGCGTTCATCGGGCCTCCCCCACCCGCACCCGCCGCCCGGAGAGCAGTCCGCCCACCACGATCCCCAGGCCGGCGGCCGCCACCCCCAGCACGACACTGGAGACCCCGTAGCCGAGTCCCAGCAGGACCCGGTCGTGAACGAGCAACTGGCTGACCCCGACGGCCAAGCTGCTGTAGGTGGTGTACCCACCGAGGAAGCCGGTGCCGATGGCCAGCCGCAGGTCACGGCGCCAGCCCTCGTCGGGGCCCGACCTCAGCAGGGTCTCCAGCAGCGCGCCGAGCACGAACGCCCCGGTCAGGTTGATCAGGAAGATGGCCAGCGGGAAGTCGCCGGTGGGACCGACGGCCAGCCCGAGGGCCTGCCGCGCACCGGTGCCCGCCATCCCCCCGATGGCGACCAGACCGATCATCCGTGCCCGCACGGGGACCGGCCACGGGCGATCCCTCAGGGTCTCGCGCCGGCTCACGGCAACACCACCGGCTCGGACCAGTCGACGACCCGCAGCGGGACGACGATCACCGGCCGGTGCTGGTGGTGGGTGAGGTGGAAGGCCACCGAGCCGTCCACCAGCTCCCGTACCCGGCCCCGGATCCCCGGCGTCCGGGCACCGACGATGATCGCCGCGGCGTCGGTCACCCGGGCGAGATGGGTCAGCGCCCGGTCGGGACGACCAGCCAGATAGCGGAACTCCCAGGGCACGCTGCCCACGTCGGCCATCAGATCGGCCAGGCCGGACCGCAGCTCCCGGTCGACCCGGCGCCACTCGTCGGTGCCGCTGTCGGGATCGAGCGGCGTGTGGGTCACCCTCCCGTCGTGGTGCTCCTCGATCGTTACCCGCTCCGGGTCGACGTACGCGAACCAGAGCACCGCCCCGGTCGCACTGGCCAGGGCGATCGCGGTGAGCGCCACCAGGTCCGGCTGCCCGGGCACCACACCGACGACGATCGGGTGACCGGCGAAGGGGGTGAGCCGGGACGGGTGGGGTTGTGGGACGACGCGCGGCATCGGTGCCCTTCCCGCGGGCAGCACAGACCTGCCCGCTCCATGTGGAGGCGAGACAGGAACCATCAGCCGACCGGCGGTTCGGGCTATTCGACCGGAGAGGACGTACGCCCGGGCGGGATCCATCGCCCACCGATGAGCGTACTCCGCCGGACCGGACCGCCCCGAGCGACCCACCCGGCGGACCAGGCCGGGACCGATCCCGGAGCAGGCAGCTAGAGGAACTGGCCGAACGGCCGCGGAATGTAGCCGTGACCGGTCAGTTGATGCATCGCCCAGGCGACGCCCTGCGGAAAGACGCCGTCGAAGACGATCCCCCGCCAGACCCAGATCCACGGCACCGCCAGCCAGGCCAGGGCCAGCGCCCCGATGATCCAGCCCGGCAGATCCGTCAGGGCCCGTTCGTCGGTCACCAGACCCAACATCACCACCGGGAACGCCACAATCGCGAAGACCCTGGTCTGATCCTCCACCACCGGGATGGTCGCCAACACGACCAGGCAGGCCACCACCAGCGGCGTGTACGTCCGCCAGGCGCCCTGCCACAGCAGGGCCACGACGAGCCACACCACGCCCAGGCCGCTCCACACGATCACCCCCGGATGCCCCAGGAACTGAAAGACGAACTTGACCAGACTGTGGCCGGCCGCCTGGAACCGGCTGTTCTGGGGGTCGACTCCGCAGACCGCCCAGATCCCTCTCAGGGCGAACCTCCCGAGCACGATCCCCGCTCCCCACCACACCACGAACCAGCCCAGCCGTCGGTCATGCCGGCCGAGGACCCACCGCAGCAGGACCAGCACGCCCACACCGAGGAGCCCGACGAGGCCCTGCTCAGAATGCTGCATGCCGAGGGCGATCCCGGGCAGGACCGCCAGCAGCGGCCGGTCCACCATCGCGAGGGCGAGGACCATCAGCAACAGCGTCATGGAGTCACCGCCGGCCCAGTACAGCGGGGCACCGGCGGCGGGCAGGGCGAAGAAGAGCAGCCAGGCGAGCCGCCGGTGCTCGGGCGAGACCCGGGCCCGGATGACGGCCACGCCCGCAGCAAGGAAGACGACGGCCAGCCCGATGGTGAAGAGGACGGTCCGGCGAGGCCCCGCGATCCCGATCAGCCAGGTCACGAACCAGACGAACCAGGTCCCCAGCAGATAGTCCGCCTCATGGGTGGGCCCGAACGGGTTCCCGAAGGGGTCGGCCACCTGCATGGCAGTCAGACCGTAGTTCGGCATCGCCCAGACTCCGGTGTGCACCACCAGCGCCGCCAGCAGGAGTGCGAGGTAAACCGGAGTCGGGATCCGCCGCAACCAGGCGTCCCAGCGCGTCAGCAGTGTCATGGGATCATTCTTCTCATGCGTCTGCTCATGCTCGCCAACCCAGGTGCCAACCGTGTCTACGCCGCCCACGCGACGACCCTGGCAGCGGCCGAGCTGGCGGTGTCCGCCCCCGGCGCCCGGGAGGTGACCCCGCGGACAGTGGCCGGCGTCAGCTACCTGGGCTTCGAGACCGACGCGCTGGACGCCACCGAGGCCGAGCGTACGGCGGCGCTGCGGCGGATCGCCCGGCAGTCGACCTTCCTGGCGCTGTTCGAGGAGCGTCCCGACGGCCTGCTGCGCCCGCTCGAGGTCGCCGACCCCGACCTCTTCGAGGACGACCTGGTCACCATCCCGAAGTACCCCGGCAAGACCAACGAGCAGTTCACCCGGCTGTTGCTGAACGTCACACTGGCCGCGGTGGAGTGTCCGCTGGACGAGCACGCGACGGTGCTGGACCCGCTGTGCGGGCGTGGCACCACCCTCACCACCGCCTGGATGGCGGGGCTCAATGCCGCCGGCGTCGAGGTGGAGGAGAAGGCGGTCGAGCAGTTGGCCGCCTTCCTCAAGACCTACCTGCGTCGCAAGCGCCTCAAGCACCGGGCCGAGCTGGTCCCGGTGCGCCGCGAGGGCAAGAGTCTGGGCCGGAAGTTCGAGGCCACCGTGCACCTGCCCGACCGTGACCTGACGATGGGCGTGTTCACCGGCGACACCCGTTCCTCGGCCAAGCTGTGGGGCAAGCGTCGGTTCGAGGCGGTGGTGACCGATGCCCCGTACGGCGTGGTGCACGGCGCGCGGTCCGATGTCGTCGGCACCACCGGCAAGCGCGACCGGTCACCGGCCGGCCTGCTGAAGGGCGCGGTCGGGGTCTGGGCACACCAGCTCAAGGACGGTGGCGCCCTGGGACTGTCCTGGAACACCCACGGCCTGGATCGTGCCGACCTCGTCGCCATGGTCACCGAGGCCGGCCTGGTGGTGAAGGACGAGGGGCCATGGCGCGGGTTCGAACACCGCGTCGACGCGGCGATCCAGCGCGACGTGCTGGTCGCCGTCAAGCCCGACGGGGCCGACCCGGACCACTAGGCTGGCCGCCATGGAAAAGCGCCACGCCGCCGCCAGGGCCACGCACGTCCTCTACCTCTTGCGACACGCCAAGGCCGAGGTGCTGCGCGCCGGCGAGACCGACGACAAGCGCGAGTTGACCCCGCTCGGCCGCAAGCAGGCGCATGCGGTCGGCCGCTGGCTCGCCAAGCGTGGCGACCGGGTCGATCTGGCCCTCTGCTCGGAGGCGGTCCGGACCCGCCAGACCCTCGATGGACTGGGGGTCGAGGCGCCGACCAGCCACCTCTGGGAGCTCTACAACTCCGGGGCCGACCGGATCCTCGACGAGGTGCGAACGGTCGACGAGAGCGTCCGTACGCTCCTCGTCGTCGGGCATGCGCCGGGCATCCCGGCGCTGGCGTGGGACCTGATCGAGTCGAACGGAGCCGCACCCGACGCCCGGGCGACCATCGCCCACCACTTCCCGCCGGCCACCATCGTCCGGCTCGAGGTCGACGGCAGCTGGCACGACCTCGACCGGGCCCGGCTGACCCATTCCCGGGTCGACTGAGCCTTCCGGGTCGCCCGGCCCACGCCCGGGAGGGCCGGGACGTCAGTCGGTGTACTGGCGGTTCCGCCAGGCCCGCCAGTGCACCTCCTGGGCGTGCTGGTAGTAGTCCAGCAGTCGCTCGGTGGCGGCCCGCCAGCCCCACTTCTCGGTCTCGGCCCGCCCCGCCACCGCGAACCGGTGCCGCAGCTCGGGGTCGTTCACCAGCAGCATCACCTGGTCGGCGAGCTCCTGGGCGTCCCCCGGGGCGAAGAGGAACCCGTTCTCCCCGTCGGCGATGACGTCCGGGATGCCGCCGGCCCGGGCCCCGACCACCGGCACCCCGCTCGCCATCGACTCCAGCGCGACCAGACCGAGGGTCTCGGTGGTGGACGGGAACGCGAACACGTCGGCCGAGGCGTACGCCGCCGCCAGGTCGTCACCGCTCAGGTAGCCGGTGAAGACCGTCGGGGTGCCGGCGAAATCCTTCTCCAGCTGCGCCCGGGCCGGTCCGGAGCCCACCACGGCGAGTCGTACGCCCGGCATCCGGTCCATCGCGCGGCGCAGCACCTCGAGCTTCTTCTCCGGGGCGACCCGGCCGACGTACACCACCAGCGGCTGGTCCGGATGACCGTCGGTGAGCCGGGCGCGCATCGCGGCGCTGCGCTTGTCCGGGTGGTACGTGACGGTGTCGACGGCCTTCGGCCACAGCCTGACCCGGCGGATACCGATCGCCCGGGCCGCCGCGACCATCTGCGGGGAGGTGCAGAGGTTCATGTCGGCCAGATTATGCAGCCCGCCGATGTATCTCTTGGCGAAGCTCTGCAGGAAGCCCAGGTCCATCGCCTCGGTGTACTTCGGCAGGTCAGTATGGAACGACGCCAGCAGCGGGATGTTGCGCCGCTTGCCGGAGAACACCCCGTACGCCGCCAGAGCCACCGGATTGACGGCGTGCACGACGTCGGGGGTGAACTCCTCCAGTGTCCGGGCGATCCGCGGGGTCGGCAGACCGACGTGGATCTCCGGGTACCACGGACGCAGCCGCGCCGACCGCACCCGCACCACCGGATAGCCGCAGAACTCCTCCAGGTCGGAGCCCGGGGAGAAGATCACGACCTCCTGGTCGAGGGCCCGGAGCTGCTCGATGGTCCGGACCAGCCGGGTGACGACCCCGTCGATCTTGGGCAGGAAGACCTCGGTGAAGATAGCGATGCGCACGATGGCGTGACAGGAGCGACCGACTCAGACCCGAACGGTGGCCGGGGCTCCTTCCGGCACGTCCTCATACCCCGCGGGCACCCCGGCCCGCTGTTCCTTGGTCCACAGCGAACGGGCCGGGATCTTCGACAGATCGCAGCGGTCACCGTAGCGACGGGCGATCTCGGTGACCTCCATCATCAGTCCGGTGTCCAGCGTGATCGGCTGCCAACCGTACGACAGGAAGGTCGCGTGGGACACCAGCAGGTCGTTCTCCTGGTCCTCCTTGCGCGGATCCGGCACGTACGCCACCTCGGCACCGGTCAGCTCCGCGACCTTGTGCGCCAGGTCGCGCACCCGCAGGGTCTCGGCCTGCTGGTTGATGATCTTCACCCGGTCCCCGGGGACCGGCGGATTGTCGAGCGCCATCGCCACACACTTGGTGGTGTCGACGATGTGGATGAAGGCCCGGGTCTGACCGCCGGTGCCGTGGATGGTCAGCGGGTACCCGACGGCGGCCTGCATCAGGAAGCGGTTCAGCACGGTGCCGTAGTCGCCGTCGTAGTCGAACCGGTTGACCAGCCGGTCGTCACGCTTGGTCTCCGGGGTGTTGGTGCCCCAGACGATGCCCTGGTGCAGGTCGGTGACCCGCAGCCGGTCGTTCTTCACGTAGTAGGCGAAGAGCAACTGGTCGAGGGTCTTGGTCATGTGGTAGACGGAACCCGGGTGGGTCGGGTAGAGGATCTCCTGGGCGACGGGGTCGCCGTCCGGGTGCGGGATGAGGATGTCGAGGTACCCCTCGGGGATCTCCATCCCGGCGGTCCCGTAGCCGTAGACGCCCATGGTGCCGAGGTGGACGACGTGGATGTCCAGCCCGGACTCGACGATCGCGGCCAGCAGGTTGTGGGTCGCGTTGACGTTGTTGTCGACGGTGTAGCGCTTGTGCCCGGAGTCCTTCATGGAGTACGGGGCGGACCGCTGCTCGGCGAAGTGCACCACGGCATCGGGGCGCTCGGACTCCAGCAGGGCCAGCAGACCCGCGTAGTCCTGGGCGAGATCGACATTGCGGAACCGGATCTCCTTGCCGGTCACCTCGTGCCAGGCCGTGAGGCGGTCACTCACGGTGGCGATCGGGGTCAGCGACTCGGCACCCAACTCCTGGTCGATGGCGCGCCGGGACAGGTTGTCGACGACGACGACCTCGTCGCCTCTGTCGGACAGGTGCAGCGCGGTCGGCCAGCCACAGAATCCGTCGCCGCCGAGGACCAGTACTTTCACAACGCCTCCATGTGTCCGCCGGCCACTGATCCACCGGCGCCTCGTTCCCACGATAACCCACCTCCCAGGTGGATCCAGGCCATCCGACGGAGTCAGCCGGCCCGGTGAACACCAGGTGAATCCCCGGTGTCGCCGGGGCGTCGAGGTGGCGGTCCGGCGGGCTCCGGCGCCGGCCGTGACAGGATGAGGGGTACACCGGACGCGACGAAGAAGACGAAGAAAAGAAGGATGCAGACAATGGCAGAACTCAAGGATCGGCTGCGCGCCGACATGAAGGTCGCCATGAAGGCGCACGACCAGCAGCGGTTGGGCACGATCCGGATGGCCCTGGCCGCGATCGCCAACGCGGAGGTGGAGGGCACCGCCCACGCGCTGACCACCGACGAGGAGCAGCAGCTGATCGCCAAGGAGGTGCGCCAGCGGCGCGATTCCGCCGAGACGTACGCCCAGGGCGGCCGTCAGGATCTGGTGGAGAAGGAGTCGGCCGAGGCAGAGATCCTGCAGGCCTACCTGCCCCGGCCGCTGACGGCCGAGGAGGTCCAGGCGCTGATCGACGCAGAGTTCGCCGCGATCGCGGCGGAGACCGGCACCGCCCCGACGATGAAGCAGATGGGCGCCATCATGAAGGCGGTCAACGCCAGGATCGCCGGTCGCTTCGACGGCGGCGCCGTCGCGGGCCTGGTCAAGAGCCGCTTGACGAAACAGTGATGCATCTCACAGGAACCCCGGCGGATCCACGGTCTGCCGGGGTTCCTGTACCTCACAGAACGGTCCATAGCGTTATCGTCCCGTGATCATGCCTTTATCTTTCCGTGATCTTTGCTTAGGGTCGGGAACGTTCGTACGACCCCTATCCGGATCTCCGGGAGGAACATGACCAGCAAGACGATGACTCGCACCCTCGGCGCCCTGGTGGGGCTGTCCGCGCTCGCCCTCGGCGCGCCGACGGCCAGCGCCCACGCCGCACCGGCGCACGCCCGGTCCTCGGCCGAGGTCAGCACGACATCCTCGACCGCCAGGACGACCGCCGCGTCGGGAACGACCGGGAGCAGCACCACCGGGACGACCGTCCGCACGGCGTCCACCACGGTGAACCTGAACGTCCGCACCGGCGCCTCGATCAACACTCAGCGCCTGACCACCCTGCCGAAGGGCACCAGGGTCACCCTCACCGGGGTGACGACCGAGCACTGGACCCAGATCAGCTACCAGGGCAAGAAGCGTTGGGTGGCCAGCCGGTACCTGACCCCGGCCACCACGTCGGTCGTCCAGAGCGGATCCACCCAGCGGTCGACCGCGTCGACGACCCGGACCGCCGCGAAGTCCACCTCGGGCACGACGTCCTCGGCCTCGAAGGCGAAGACCAGCTCGACGAAGAGCAGTTCGAGCACGAAGACCAGCGCCGCCGCTGCCTCCGGTTCCACCGTGTGGGACCAGCTCGCCCAGTGCGAGTCCAGCGGCAACTGGTCGATCAACACCGGCAACGGCTTCTCGGGTGGGCTCCAGTTCACGGCCTCGACGTGGGCGGCGTACGGCGGCACCGGCTCGCCGAGCAACGCCAGCCGGGAGCAGCAGATCGCGGTCGCCCAGCGTGTGCAGGCTTCTCAGGGCTGGGGCGCCTGGCCCGCCTGCTCCGCGAAGCTCGGCCTGCGCTGAGCCAGGTCCGAGGAAGGTCCGTCCCACACCGCTCCGGTGGGGGGATGGACCTTCCTGGCGTCCGTACGCGGGGCCGGTCTAGGGGCGGCTGGCGTACGCCTGCCCGGGCTGGGTGGGGCCGAGAACATCGGAGGCGGTGACCAGGGCGTACCCCTGGGCCTTGAGGTTCGCGATGATGCTGGGCACGGCGTCCACGGTGGTCGGGTAGAGGTCGTGCATCAGGATCAGGCCGCCGGGCTGGGCCCGGGTGGTCGCGTACTGGATGACGCTGGAGGTAACCTGGAACTCCCAGTCGGAGGTCTCGACGTTCCACAGGATGACGGCCATGCCCTGCTGACCGGCGGTGGAGGTCACCGTCTCGTTGTAGGAGCCGTACGGCGGCCGCATCAGGACCGGCCGCACTCCGACGATCGACTCGACGGCATCCGAGGTCCGGGACAGCTCCGAGGCGACCTCGTCCGGGCCGAGGGTGGCCAGGTCCGGATGGTCCCAGCTGTGGTTCATGATCTCGTTGCCGTTGGCGAAGGACCGCTGGGTGGTCGCCGCGAAGTTCACGACGTTCTGACCGACCACGAAGAAGGTCGCATTGACGTTGTTCGCGTCCAGGATGTCCACCAGCTGGCTGGTGTACTGGCTCGGACCGTCGTCGAAGGTCATGGCGATGCACTTCAGTCGGCCGCAGTCGATGATGCCGAGGTCGTTACGCCATTTGATGGCGCCGTGCTGGTAGGTCTGTCGGCAGAGGGTGCCCCCGCCGCTGCCGGTCCGGCACAGCTCGTCCGACGTCGGGTAACCGTACAGGCCCCCCTCCCAGCGGTTCCGGTCCCATTCGGCGCCGATCGCCCCTCGGATCCAGTGCGCGTCGGTCGCCGGCGACCAGTAGATCAGGCCGCCCTCGAAGTGCTCGCCGCAGCCACCCTGCACCAGACCGCAATACTCGTCCGACGTCGGATAACCCAGGAACCCGCCCTCGCCGCTCGTGCTCTCCCACTTGGTCTGGATCTCACCCTTCAGCCAGTGCGCATCAGTCGTCGGCGACCAGAACATCGTCGCGTTCTGGTAGGTCTGCCGACACCCACCACGAGCCAACCCACAGATCTCATCGGTCAACGGATACCCCAGGGCACCACCCTCCCAATCAGCCCTACCCCACGCCGCACCGATCGCCCCCCGCACCCAATGCGCACCCGTCGCCGGCGACCAGTAATACAGGCCACCCTCAAAATGCCCACCACAGCCACCCTGCACCAGACCGCAATACTCATCCGCCGTCGGATAACCCAGGAACCCATCCTCACCACCGGTCCCCTCCCAAGCCGACTGAATCTCACCCTTCACCCAATGCGCATCAGTCGCCGGCGACCAAAAGATCGTCCCGTTCTCGAAGTCCGAGCGGCAGCCGCCGCGGCCCAGCCCACAGATCTCATCGGTCAGGGGATACCCCAGAGAGCCGCCCTCCCAAGCCAGGGAACCCCATTTCGCCAGGATCCCGCCCCGCACCCAATGCGCATCGGTCGTCGGCGACCAGTAGATCGTGGCGTGCTGGTAGGTCTGCAGGCAGCCGCCACGCACCAGATCGCACCGCACTGCCGACACCGCGCTCCCTACGACGGCGGCATCCTTGGCGGCCTTGGCGGCGATCGCATCGGCGCCCGAGGACGTCGGCGGGGCGGTGGTCGGCGCCGGCGGTGAGCTGGGCGTCGGCTGCGCGGCTGCGGTGGAGGGCTGTGGACCGACGGTCCCGGAGTCCCCCGCCTGCGGCGCCGGGGCCTGAGTCTGGGCCGGCGCCTGGGATGCAGGTGCTTGGGTCTCGACCGGCGGGGTCTGGGTCTGGACCGGTGTTTGGGATGCCGGCGTCCCGCCGGCCGATGACGTGGCCGTGGCGGAATCGACCGGGGTCGGGCTCGGCGATGCCGAGGGCGCGCCGAGGGCGACGCCGCCCCCCAGACCCAACGATGCCCCCAGCAGCACGGCTGCCACGAAGGCGCCGGCCCGACGTCGTGCAGACTGCATCACCATCCCCCCTTCGTGGCACGTGGTCGCGGCAGTGACGATCACCACAGCCAGCGACCGACACCAGCGTAGGACAGCGGGATCAGCGCCGTCCGGAAAGTGACGAAACCGAGTGTCGGTTCCCGGGGCACGGCCACCTCTGGACTCAGGGACGCCGGCTGTACACCCGTCCCGGCTGGAGGTTACCGATGACGTCGGAGACCGAGACCAGCGCGTAGCCCCGCGCCTTGAGGTTGCCGATGATCGTGGGCACCGCATCCACGGTCGTCGGGTAGAGGTCGTGCATGAGGATGATCCCGCCGGGGGTCGCGCTGCTGGTCGCCCGGGAGATGATCGTCGCGGTGTTCCGGTTGGACCAGTCCAGGGTGTCGTTGTTCCACAGGATCACCGCCATGCCCTGCTGCCCGGCGACGGAGGTGACCGTCGAGTTGTACGAGCCGTACGGCGGGCGCACCAGGGTCGGGCGGCGGCCCACGGTCGAGCCGATCGCATCGGACGTGCGCGACAGCTCGGAGGAGACCCCCGACGCGCTGAGCCCGGTGAGATCGGGGTGACTCCAGCTGTGGTTCATGATCTCGTTGCCGTTCTCGTACGAGCGGCGGACTGTCGACGGGTAGCCGCCGACGTTCTGGCCGACGGCGAAGAAGGTCGCGTTGACATTGTTGGCGTCCAGGATGTCGACCAACCGGCTGGTGTACTGACTGGGGCCGTCGTCGAAGGTGAGGGCGATGCACTTCAGCCTCGCGCAGTCGATGACGCCGCGCATCCAGTGGGCACCGGTCGGCGGCGACCAGTAGACCGAGGCGTTGACGAAGGTCTGGGAGCAGCCGTCATCGGCGAGGCCGCAGGTCACCGGTGACGTCGCGGCGCCGAGGACCGAAGCCGAGGCGGCAGCCTTGGCCGCGATCGCCTCCTCTCCGGGGGACAGCGCCTCGGTGATCGGCACCGAGGACGGCACCGCGGTCTCCGCCGGCGCCATCGAGGCTGCCGGTGACGGGGGCCGTCACCGGCGTGGCCGACGGCGTCGGCGCTGCAGTCGGGGTGGGAGCGCCGAGCGCAGGACCGACCGACAAGCTCATCGAGGCACCGCGAACAGCGGCCGCCAGCAGGGCACCCACCCGACCATACGTACGCCTCATGACGACGTCCCCTTGATGACCGCGGGTCCGTCCACGATGACGGACGCCGACCGCGGATGGCGCCCAGGGTAGAGCAGCATGCTCGACCGGGCACCGGGCACCGAGGAAGGCGAAGATCACAGCCGGGGACGGGGAGCCGATTCCGGCAGGTTCGACGGCTCACTCGGCCACCGCGCAACCCGGTCACTGTGGTACAAAGACGATCCTACGGGACCTAGTGGAGCCACCTACCGGAATCGAACCGGTGACCTACGCTTTACGAGAGCGTCGCTCTACCTACTGAGCTAAGGTGGCTGACCGCGCCCGGGGGAGCCCCAGGCGGACAAGCGACAACTATAGCGATCCCTGCAGCAGAGCTCCAATCAGGCGTTGGTCACGTTGGATGCCCACGTCGGAGGGGTCGTTGGCTCATCCGGGAGTGCCCGGATGGGACGGCGTCACGGGATGGGACGCGGTGGCTCAGGCAAGCGTCTGCGAGTGGGTGCCCGTGCGTCACCTGGGAACGTCCGCGTGGGAACGTCCGCGATCGGGGAGGCCGCCGACCGGCCAGCCACCGTCGCACCACCCATCGGCACCACAGGGTCAGCGTCCACACGGCGGGACAGCCACGTCCCGGTCGTCAGTAGTCGCTTTCGACCGTCGCCAACAGCCACAGCCGAGGTGTCTCCGCTCGAGTCAGCTGATGATCCGCGTCAGAGCGCATAGCACGGCAGTGGAGGTGGTCGGTTCATGTGCGGAGGCGGATGGTGCCGTGGTTGGTGATGAGGAAGTGTTGGCCGCGGGGGGTGGTCCAGTGCCAGTGGCCGGGTTGGGGTTGGGTCAACAGGTAGCCGCCGTGGGTGCGGGCGCGGTGGGCGGTCCGGCCGAGTGGGCCGAGGTTGTCTGGTGTGGTGGGTCCGCCGTGTGTCCAGGGGATCGTGTGGTCCATGTCGGCGTGTCGGGCGGTGAGGGTGGCGTAGGGAACGACCTCGACGGGCTGGGCCAGGATCAGTTGTTCGCGGATCCGGTCGGGTACCTCGTAGGCATCGACCGGGACCGACTCGGCGTGGTTGATCACCCGGGTCAACCGGACCCGGCAGCCGGCCAACAGCTCGCCGAGGGCGGTGTGGGCGAGGGGGCCGTGGCCCTCGACCCGGGCCAGGTCTGCCCCGGGGGTGGTGTGGACGTACAGGTGCACGATCGGGGTCTGGGCGGGATGCTGGCCGCGGGCGAGCAGCCCCAGGGCGCGGGCCCGGCGGGTGTCCAAATCGGTCGTGTCGCCGGCGGCGGCCAGCTCGGCGGCCATCGTGGCGAGGGTGTGGTCGAGTTGGGCGGCGTCGGCGGTGTCGAGGACACCGACCACGTCGGTGGCGGCCGCGGTGCCTTGGCGGGGGTAGAGGTCGAGGCGGCGGCGGTGGCGGGTCTGCTCTTCCTGGTCCGCCGTGGCCGGGTCGGCGGCGGCGATCTCGCCCTCCAGCAGGCGTTGGGCCCGGGCCCATGACAGGCCGGGCAGGGTGTCGCCGATCCGGTCGTCGATCCACACGACGCTGGCCGCGGGCAGGTGGAGCTTGTCAAGTTGTTTGTGTAAGGCGGTTTCCGATTGGTGGTTACAGGTAGGGGTTGATGCGGTCGGGGTAGGCGATGGCGAGTTGGCCGAGGGCGGCTTTCCAGTTGGTGACGATCTGGCCTTCGACGAGCCTGCCGGATGCTTTGCGCCTGCCGGCGGGTAGGCCTTTCTCTTTGGCGCGGTCGCGGGCGCGTTTGTCCTCGATGTTGCAGATCGCCAGCCAGAGCAGCTTGACCACGGCGGCGTCGTTGGGGAAGTGTCCGCGGTTCTTGGTGACCTTGCGGAGCTGGTAGTTCAGCGACTCGATCGCGTTCGTGGTGTAGATGACCCGGCGCAGTTCGGGCGGGAACGCCAGGAACGGTGTGAACCGTTCCCACGCGTCGGTGAACGTCTTCACGGTCGCCGGGTACTTACGGCCCAGGCTGCTGTCCTCGAACGCGGCCAGGGCTTCCAGCGCGGCGTCGTCGTTCGCGGCGGTGTAGATCGGCTTCAACGCTGCGGCAACGGCTTTGCGGTCGCCGTAGGCGACGAACCGCATCGACGCGCGGATGAGGTGCACCACGCAGGTTTGCACGGTCGCGTACGGCCAGGTTGCCGCGATCGCGTCGGGGAACCCGGTCAGCCCGTCGCAGCACACGATCAGCACGTCACGCACCCCGCGGTTGGCGAGCTCGGCGCACACCGACGCCCAGAACTTCGCCCCTTCGGTGGTTTGGACCCAGATCCCCAGGACGTGCTTGACGCCATCGAGGTCGACGCCGACCGCGATGTGAGCGGCCTTGTTCCGCACGTGCCCGCCGTCGCGGACCTTCACCACGATCGCGTCGAGGTAGATCACCGGGTACAACGCTTCCAGCGGCCGGGTTTGCCAGGCCAGGACTTCCTCGGCGATCTGATCGGTGATCTTGCTGATCGTCTCGTGCGACAACTCGGTACCCAGCGTCGAGGCCAGGTGGTGCTGGATGTCACGGATCGTCATCCCGCCGGCGTACAAGCTGATGATCATCCCATCGATGCCGTCCAGGCGGCGCTGGCCCTTCGCGACCAGCATCGGGGTGAACGAGCCCTGCCGGTCCCGCGGCACGGCCAACTCGATGTCTCCGACCTCGGTCGTCACGGTCTTGGAGCTGGTGCCGTTGCGGGAGTTGTCGAACATCGCCGCCGCCGGGTCCCCACGTTCGTAGCCCAGGTGGTCGGTCAGCTCGACCTCCAAGCCCCGCTCCAAGGTGGCCTTCAGCATGCTGCCCAACAGGCCACCCTCACCGGTCAACGGCTCACCAGCATCGATCTTGGCGAAGATCTCATCCATCGCCCCGGACGCCTTCAACTGGTCAGCGAGCTCCTTCTGAGCCCGACGCCGCTCAGCACGTTCCGGGCTAATAGCCATAGTCATAGTGTCGTCTCCTTCAGACGAGGGCACCCTCCCTCACACAAACCATCTGACACCCTCGGCAGGTGGTGGCAGCGGCGGGCGACCTGGACGGCGCGCCAGACCGGGAGCCGGCCGTGGATCATCTGGTTCCACAGTCGGGGGTGGCGCCATTTCAGATCCACCGCATCGGAGATCAGCAGCCTCGCCCGATCCGGCGCCAACTCCAGCGCCCCGCCGACCTCCAGGTGGAGGAACTCCGGCACCACCGGGGTCCCCTCACCCCCCAAGGAAACGAGTCGTTCCCGGTCGACCGGGCCGGCCGCCTCGACCAGGTCGGCGACCAGGGCCAGGCGGCGGATCTCGGCGAACCGGGCCAACGCCTCCACCTCGACCAGCTGGGCGAGATGATCAGCCGGATCCTCCGGCAGACCATACCCGGCGGTCACCGCCACCGGGTCCCCTTCCTCACCGTTCTGGCCGGTGAGGGTGACCATCAGCCCATCGACCAACAACGGCGCACCATCGGCGACCGGCCGGGCCGGCGCCGGCCGGAAGAAGTCCGGCCCGTCAGGCAGCCCCGGCAAACCCGGCAACACGGGACTCGTGTCCTCATCCATGACCCCAACGCTAGACCAAGGGTCAGACAATCAATCGAACGCGTGGCCGAAACCACCCGGGCGTCACGGGACCTCACGTGCTCCAAGGGATCCCGTAGAGGTCAGCGGGTCAGCCATGGTCGACCGCATCCATAGGTCAGCCCAATAGTCCCGTACAGAAGAACACCACCCTGCCGTTGGCAGACCCAGCCCACCCCAAGCTGAGCCATACGCCCCAGTCGAGCCGGCGCCTCAGTCCTTCCCTCGCGAGTCGTACGTGCGCCGGGCCGGGCAGACGTCGGCCTGCGGGCACCGGGCCACCTCACCGGTGCCATCCACCCGCACCACCACGGATTCCGACGGCACGGAGTGGCCGATCACCCGGCCCTCACCGTCGGGCGTCCGGACCCGGGAGCCGATCTTCGGGGCCTTCTTGATGAAGTCCTGATAGAGGGGGTGCTCGTACTTGAGGCAGCACATCAGCCTGCCGCAGGCGCCCTGTACGCGCAGCGGGTTGGACGGCAGGTCCTGGTCCTTGGCGAGGCGGATGCCGACCGGCTCGAAGCGGCTGAGGTGGGTCGAGCAGCACAAGTCCCGGCCGCAGTTGCCGATGCCACCGGTGACCCGGGTCGCGTCGCGGGCACCGATCTGGCGCAGGTCGATGCGGGCCTGGAGGGTCTTGGCCAGATCCCGGACGAGTTGGCGGAAGTCGACCCGGTGGGGCGCAGTGAAGTAGACCACCACCTGACGGTCGAACTCCGCGGATCGGTCGAGGTAGTCGATCCCGACCACCTTCATCGGCAATGCCTGCTCACGGACGAGGCGGTTGACGACGATGCGGGCCTGCGCCCGGAACCTGCGGTTCGCCTTGTCGCGGGCGAGGTCGGCGTCCGTGGCCGGCCCTAGGCAGGCCGGGAGTTCACCGAAGTCGCCCTGCCGGATGCCTTCCGGCGCCCAGACGCACTGGGCCACCTCCGGCCCCTCGTCGGTCGGCACCATCACGTAGTCCCCGACGGACACCCGGTGTCCGGCCGGATCCACGTAGTGGAGCTGACCGTGCTTCTCGAACGTGACCGCCATCACCTGCTGCACGCAGCAAGCCTAACGCCGCCACGACACGGGCACCGTCCTCGGGGATCATCGAACGGCCCGCGGGCCTCAGATCAGCTCGGCGTTGTACCTGTCCGCCTTGCGCTGCAACCGTCCCTTGCGGACCGCCGCGTCGATCCCCCAGCTGCCACCGCCGGCGAACAGGAGGAACAGGCCCAGCACGGCGAGCAGCAGCTCGGTCTCCCCGTGGAAACCGGCCACACCCGCCTCGAAGGGACTCTTCCACCAGTACACGAAGACGAGCGCGCCGACGCCGATCAGCATCGTGCCCAGTCCGGCGATCCGGGTGGCAAGACCGAAGACGAGCGCGACGGCGATCAGCACGGAGGCCGACGCGGTCGCCCAGGCGAAGATCTCCGGGTACGGCAGCGCGGTGCCGGCGAACAGGGCGATCGTCCCGGGGATGTCCATCAACTGCTGGGCGCCGCGAACACCGAGGATCGCCGCCACCGCCAGCCGCAGCAGAAACATGCTGAGGGCCACCGGGAAACGGTCGGTGGTCCGGCCGAGCTTCGTCGACGGCGGCTCGGGGACCGCCGCCGGAGTCGGCTGGGGACGGCGCTTGCCGAGCGCCCGATCGCGGTCCGCCCGGCGCTCTGCCAACAGAGTGGCCTCGTCGGGGACGGCGGCGTCCGCCACCTCACCGGGCCGTCCGGCAGGACCCGGCGCCGCGGTCCACGGATCGGCCGCCATCGGGTCCAGCACCGCCGTCGCCGGCGGCACCGGAGCCGGCCGCTCCGCCAGCCGACCGGTCACCAGCGGCGGAATCAGGACGCTGGTCGGCGTGACCTCGTCATCATCGGCCGGCTCGGACGCCGCGGCGGCCCGTACGGAGGGCGCCTCGTCACCGGCCCCGCCGAAGACCACGGTCGCCGCATCGGGGCGGTCGGTGGAGACGGTGCCGGGCACCGTCGGGGGTTCCCGGGGGGTGGCCTGGGAGTCCGGTTCGCCGCCCACCTGTTCGGTGTAGCGGCGCAGGTCGGCACGGGAGATCCGGGTCACCGTCGGCTCGTTCTCATCACCGGTACCGAACGCCTCGGGACGGTCGACGTCGGCACCGGCGTCGTCGACCTCGTCGAAGTCACGAGTAGTCACGGCTCACGTCCTCAGGGTCGGGGAACACTCAGGGTTCATTCTGGTCGCTGACCGGCCCGCAAGCCGGGAGCACACCGGGAGTGTCGCCGGCACGCACCGGCCCGGGGACCGATCAGTCCAGCGGCTCGCCGGCGCCGAGGCCGACCAGCATCGATTCCACCGCGAGCTGCGGGGCGACGTTCCCGGCGAGTGCCTCCCGACAGGCCAGGATCGCGTCGATCCGGGCGATCGTACGATCCGGGGTGGCACGGGACGCCTCCGCGGTGACCGCGTCGGCCAGCTCCACGTTGACCAGCTCGGCACCGGTGCCCAGCTGCACGCTCAGCACGTCGCGATACCAAGTGGTGAGCTCGGTCAGGGCGCGGTCGATGGCGTCGCGTTGCAGCCGCTTGACCCGCAGCTTCTGCTCGTCCTCGAGCTCCTTGAGGGCGGCGGCCGTGTTGCGGGGCCGCGCGCCGCGGGTGCCCACACCGAGCGCCTGCTCGAGCTCGGCCCGCTCCGCGGCCTCGACCGCCGCGGTCTGGTCGGTCGCCTCGGTCTGGGCGGCCGACACGAGGGTCGCCGCGGCACGGAGGCAGGCGCCGATGCTGCCGAGCTGGCTGGGGATCCGGAGCACCTCGCGGCGACGCTGCCGGGCCGCATCGTCGCGGGCGAGATGCCGGGCCCGGCCGATGTGGCCCTGGGCTGCCCGGGCAGCGGCGTCGGCGGTGGCGGGATCGACCCCGTCCCGCCGTTCCAGCAGCGTGGCGACGTCACGCACCCTCGGGGTGGTCAGGGTCAGGCCGCGGGTCCGGGACCGGATGGTGGGGATGACGTCGTCGGGGGTGGGAGCGCAGAGGATCCACACGGTCGCCGGGGCGGGCTCCTCCACGCTCTTCAGCAGGGCGTTGGCGCCCGCTTCGGTGATCCGGTCGGCGTCCTCGACGATCACCACCTGCCAGTGCCCCACGGTGGGCGCCATCATCGACCGGCGGGCGTACTCACGCACCTCCTTGACGCCGATGCTCAGCTTCTCGGTGCTGATCAGTGTGACGTCCGGGTGGGCGCCGGACAGTGCCGTACGACAGGCCTTGCAGGCACCGCAGCCGCCGTCGGGGCACTGCAGGGCCGCCGCGAAGGCGCGCGCCGCATTGGACCGTCCCGAGCCGGGCGGGCCGGTGATCAGCCAGGCGTGGGTCATCGCGTGGGCAGCCCCCGTGACGGCAAGGCGCAGCACCTCGACCGCGGCCGACTGGCCGACCAGTTCGGCCCACACCCCTCGGTCGGCCGCGGGTGTGGTGCGGCCGGTGGTCCTGTTCACGGGGCCAGTGTGCCGTGTTCCGCAGACATCCGGGTGAGCAGGGCATCGACCGCGGCCGCGACCCGCGCCGCGATGGCCGCCCGGTCATCGCGAGCCGGCAGCACCAGATAACGGCCGGGGGCGGCTTCGGCGAGCCCGAGGAACTGCTCGCGGACCCGGCGGTGGAAGTCGTCGCCCGCGCCCTCCAGCCGGTCCTTGTCGACGATCCGGCCGACCGCCTCGCCCGGGTCGAGGTCGAGCAGCACGGTCAGGTCGGGGCGCAGCCCGGACGTCGCCCAGGTCGCGATCCCGGCGAGTTCGGTCATCTCGAGCACCCGGCCGGCCCCCTGGTAGGCGAGCATCGAGTCGAGGTAGCGGTCACACACCACCATGGCGCCCCGGGCGAGGGCGGGCCGGACCACCTCGGCGAGGTGCTGGGCCTTGTCCGCCGCGTAGAGCAGGGCCTCGGCGCGAGGATCGAGATCGCCCGTCGCCGGGTCCAGCAGCAGCCGGCGGATCACCGCACCGGCCGGCGTGTCGCCCGGCTCACGGGTCATCACCACCTCGTGCCCGAGGTCGGTCAGGTGCCGGGCCAACAGCGCGCCCTGGGTGGTCTTGCCCACCCCGTCGCCGCCCTCGAAGACGATGAACAGGCCACGGCGCTCACTCATCGGTGGCCGGATCCTCCTGCCGCGGGGCCTCCGCGGTGTCCTCCGGTCCGGCGATCCCCAGCCGGGTCAGCAACTCCAGGCCGGCCCGCCGGAGCTTGCGTCCGCCCTTGTCCCAGTGCTCGACGAAGTCGGCGCGGGCCACCGACCGGCTCTCGGCCAGGTCGGCGTACTGCCGGCCGATGCCGAACGCCTCCTCGACCGACGCCCCCTCCAACGAGGAACGCAGCGCCTCGAGTTCCTCGTTGTCGCAGCCGACCAGCTCGTCGTAGAGGTCACGGGCCCGTTCGCGGAGCCGCTTGGCCTGCTTGGGGGCCAGCAGCGAGGCGAGTTCGGCGGTCGCCACCAGCCGGTCGGCGGCGACCGCGGCGGCGTGCCAGCCGGAGTCGTCGGCGGCGTGCGGGGCGGCCTCACCGGACAGCAGCATCAGCTGGGTGGCGGCCTCGACCATCTGCCCGATCTCCTCGCGGGCGGGGCGCAGGCCGATGCCGTCGGCCAGCGGAGGCGTCCGCAGGGCATCGATCCGCTCGTAGATGCCCAGGTAGTCGTCACCGTTGAGCAGCGTCTGCTGGTCGACGCCGAAGGCGCCGTCCAGCCGGTCGGCGGCCGCGCCGAGCGCGGCCACCAGGTCGTCGAGCTGTCCCACCGGCAGCACCGGGGCGAGCACCGGGAGTTCGGCGGCGAAGGTCCGCAGGCCGCGGACCAGCGGTTGCACCTTGCGGGTGCGCCCGGAGCGTACGTTCAGGTCGGCGAGCAGCACCTGGTGGGCCTCCTCACCGACGAAGTGCCCGACGATCTCCGCCATCGACGCGTCGGTGCCCACCGACCCGCCGGACACCGGGGCGACCGGCCGGACCGCGTCGGGATCCTCGCCGGCCGGCTCCTCGATCAGCACCCGGAACCGGGCCGGCAGGGACAGGTGACGTTCCACCCGGACCGCCTCGACGCTGTGCAACGCGTCGTCGAGCCAGTCCAGCTGGTCGCGCGACATGGCACCGGTGTCGACGTCCACCTCGCGGTAGCGGGTGACCAGGGTGCCGTCGCGGCGGACGGTGAAGACGTCGTCGATCACCGAGCCGAGCGGCTCCCGCGCCGAGGTGCGGATCAGGTAGGTGGTCCGGGTGCGGTGCTGGGTGCCGACCGGGGCGAGCGGCGCCTGCCGCAGGATCGGCGCGAGGAGGATCCGGATCCGCTCCGGCACCTCACCGGAGGTCATCTGCTCGACGTACTCGGCGGGCAGCTGGGGAGCCCAGGCGGGCGCCGCCATCAGCCACTCCCCGACACCGTCGGTCGACCGGTGGGCGAGCACGATCCCGGCCCGCAACAGCCGGCGATCAGCGGTGTCGAGCACGGTCAGGTCACACACGGCGGGCTTGGTACTGACCATCGCGGGATTGCCCAGATCGAGATCGGGGTTCGCGAAGCGGGGCGCGGCGGCCAGGTCACGCATCTCGTAGCGGCGCACGGTGCTGCCTTTCTGGCTCGGAAGGGGATCGTCCATTATTGCACCGCCGCTCCGGCACTGCATCCACGACCCACCCGGTGACGCCCGTTCCAGCGGCCGCCCGGGACCATCGGGACCTCGGCTTCAGTCGCCCGCCGGGTCACCGGCGGGCCGTGTCGTGGTCTTCTTCGTCGCCGCGGTCGCGGTCGTCTTCCGGGCCGTCGTGGTGGACTTCTTCGCCGCCGCCTTCTTCGCAGTCGTCTTCTTGGCCGCTGACTTCGTCGTGGCCTTCTTCGCCGCGGTGGTCTTCTTCGCCGCGGTCTTCCGCGTCGACGGGCCCTTGGCCCGCTTCTCGGCGAGGAGCTCGGCGCCGCGCTCGGCGGTCAGCGACTCCAGCGCGTCGGTCCGGCGCAGAGTGGCGTTGGTCTCCCCGTCGGTGACATACGGCCCGAACCGCCCGTCCTTGACCACCATCGGCTTGCCGGAGACGGGGTCGGGCCCCAGCTCCTTCAGCGGCGGCTTCGCCGCAGCCCGGCCGCGCTGCTTGGGCTGGGCGTAGATCGCCTCGGCCTCGGGCAGCGTGATGGTGAAGAGCTGGTCCTCCGAGGTCAGCGACCGGGAATCGGTGCCCTTCTTGAGGTACGGGCCGTAGCGGCCGTTCTGCGCGGTGATCGGCGTGCCGTCCTCGGCCGTCCCGACCGTCCGCGGCAGCGACAGCAGCCGGAGCGCGTCGTCGAGGGTGACGGTCTGCAGGTCCATCGAGGCGAACAGCGAGGCGGTCCGCGGCTTGGCCCCCTTGGCGGCGTCCTCCGGCAGCACCTCGGTGACGTACGGCCCGAACCGACCGGCCCGCGCGACGATCGGCAGACCGGAGCCGGTGTCCAGCCCCAGCGCCCGCTCCTCCCCCATCGGCCGCGACAGCAGGTCACGGGCGACCTCGACGGTCAGCTCGTCCGGCGGCAGGTCGTCGGCGACGTTGGCCCGCTTCTCGGTGGCGACCTCCTCCACGTACGTGCCGTAGCGGCCGACGCGGACGACGATGCCGGAGTCCATGTCGCCGATCGGGAAGGTCGACAGCGCCCGGGCGTCGATGTCGCCGAGCTGGTTGACCAGGTCGTGCAGGCCGGCGTGGTCGAGGGTGTCCGGGCCCTCGGAGGCCCCCCAGTAGAAGGCGCTGAGCACGTCCAGGCGGCCGGCCTCGCCGTTGGCGATCTTGTCCAGATCCTGCTCCATCTCCGCGGTGAAGTCGTAGTCGACCAGCTTGGCGAAGTGCTCCTCCAGCAGCCGGGTCACCGCGAACGCAAGCCAGGTCGGCACCAGTGCGGTGCCCTTCTTGAACACGTAGTCGCGGCTGGTGATGGTGCGGATGATCGAGGCGTACGTCGACGGCCGGCCGATCTCCAGCTCCTCCAGCTTCGCGACCAGCGACGGCTCGGTGTAGCGGGCCGGGGGCTTGGTCTCGTGGCCCTGTGCCTCGATCGCGGCGACGTCGACCGTGCGGCCCTCGGTCAACTGCGGCAGCCGGCGCTGCGAGTCGTCGGCCATCCCGTCGTCGACGGATTCGACGTACGCCCGCAGGAAGCCGGGGAAGATGATCGTCCGGCCGCGGGCCACGAAGGTGCAGTCCTCGCCGCCGGCGGCGGTGACGGTCAGCGTGATCGCCACCGACTCGCCGCGGGCGTCGGTCATCTGGGAGGCGACCGTCCGCATCCAGATCAGCTCGTAGAGGCGGAACTGGTCGCCGGACAGCCCGGTCTCCCGCGGCGCGCGGAAGGTCGACCCGGCCGGCCGGATGGCCTCATGGGCCTCCTGGGCGTTCTTCACCTTGGAGGTGTAGACCCGCGGCTTCGCCGGCACGTAGTCCGGCCCGTAGAGCCGGGTGGCCTGGGCACGGGCGGCACGGATCGCCTCACCGGACAGCTCGACGGAGTCGGTACGCATGTAGGTGATGTAGCCGGCCTCGTAGAGCTCCTGGGCGACCGACATGGTCCGCTGCGAGGTGAAGCCGAGCTTGCGGCCGGCCTCCTGCTGCAGGGTGGTGGTCCGGAACGGGGCGTACGGGTGCCGGACGTACGGTTTGGCCTCGACCGAGGCGACCCGCATCGGGGTCGAGTCCAGGCCGGCCGCCAGCCCCCGGGCCCTGGCTTCGTCGAGGTGGGCCAGGCGTTCCTTGCTCTGCAGCCGGCCGTGCGCATCGAAGTCGCGGCCCTGGGCGACCCGCAGGCCGTCGACCGCGGTGAGCCGGGCCGGGAACCGCTGCGGTTCGGCGCCCTCACCCGCGTCCAGGGTGGCCTCGAGATCCCAGTAGCCGGCAGCGGTGAAGGCGATCCGCTCCCGTTCCCGGTCGACCACCAGCCGGGTCGCCACCGACTGCACCCGGCCGGCGGACAGCCGCGGCATGACCTTCTTCCACAGCACCGGGGAGACCTCGTAGCCGTACAGCCGGTCGAGGATGCGGCGGGTCTCCTGGGCGTCGACCAGGTCGGTGTCGATGTCGCGCGGGTGGGAGACGGCGTCCTTGATCGCGTCCTCGGTGATCTCGTGGAAGACCATCCGGCGGACTGGCACCCGCGGCTTGAGCTCCTGCTGCAGGTGCCAGGCGATCGCCTCCCCCTCGCGGTCACCGTCGGTGGCGAGGTAGACGTCCTTGGCGCCCTTGAGCGCTTCCTTCAGGCCGCGCAGAGTGGCCTTCTTGTCGGCCGCGACGACGTAGAGCGGGGTGAAGCCGCCCTCGATGTCGACGCCGGTCCGGGCCCACTTCTCACCCTTGTACTTGGCCGGGACCTCGGCGGCTCCGGTGGGCAGGTCACGGATGTGGCCACGGCTGGATTCCACGACATAGCCCGGCCCTAGGTATCCCTGGATCTTGGTGGCCTTGGTCGGTGATTCCACGATCACCAGGCTGTGCCCCAGTTCCTGACCCGCCACAGTTCACCTCTCCCCTGTCTCGCCTCCGGCCTGTCCCGGATCCGGCCGGACGCGCGTCATCATTGCCCAGATCGGCCCGGTGACAAGACTGTGTCCAGCGACGTGGCACACCATAGCCCACGGCTCCAGCACCACCCGGTGTGGCGGAACGCACCCGACGGGGTGATCCGTCGTCCTCGGCCGGGGTGTCGGCGAGATCACACAAGATTGAGCGTACCCGACTCAACTCTTGCGGAATCCTGGAATAGCCGCCCGCTGGCGAGGCGTTCTATCCCACGACGGCGGCCGCAGGCAGGCGGCGGTCGTCCAGGTTTCGTTCTACTGCCGTAGGAGATGCACGATCATGGCTCGGACCTTCGATCCCTTCCGCGACGTCGATCAGCTGTTCACCCAGGCGTTGCGTACGCCCGCGTCGACCGCGATGCCGATGGACCTGTTCCGCGAGGGCGACAACTACTTCGTCAAGATCGACCTGCCGGGCGTCGACCCGGCCACCATCGACGTCGACCTCGACGACTCCACCCTGACCATCCGCGCCGAGCGCAAGCCGCAGGCCGGCGACGGCGTCCAGTGGCTCACCCGGGAGCGCCCGGTCGGCACGTTCGCCCGGCAGCTGACCCTGGGCAAGGGGGTCGCCGCCGAGAGCATCGACGCCGAGTACACCGACGGCGTGCTGATCCTGACGATCCCGGTGGCCGAGGCCGCCAAACCGCGCAAGATCACCGTCGCGCACAAGGCGGAGGAGATCCCCGGCACCGTCGAGCCGGAGGCCTGACCCGCCGGGCGTCCCACCCCTGGCCCACTCGCGGCCCACTTTCGCGCCGTCTGCCGGTCCGACCGGCAGACGGCGCGGCCGTGCCCGGGTCCCCGGGCCGGGAGCGTGACGCACGGAGTCGGGTTTCCCGCAGTGCGGGATCATCTCACAACGGAAACCCAGGCCTGTGAGGCTAGCGTCATGGTCCGACGACCGTTCCTCTGGATCCTTCTCGCCGCACTCCTCGGCCCCACGCGCACGGTGGGGCTGTACGTGACCGCCGGATCGCTGGCGCTCGAACCCGATGCCGCCGAGTACCTGTACTCGGCCCGACAGCTCCTCCGGGGCAGCGGCTTCATCGGCACGGACGGCCGGCCGCTGACCATGTTTCCGCCCGGCTTCCCCGCAGCGGTGGCGGCGGCGGACGCAGTCGTGCCCGGTGGCGTGATGGCAGCAGCGGTGGTGGTGAACGCGCTTGCCCTGTTCGCGTTGGCTGTCGCTGTCGGACTTGTCACGCGACGAAGCGCTCCGCGGTGGTGGGTGTCCCCGCTGGTCGTTGCCCTCTTCAGTCTCAGCCCGGTGATCCAGGGCACAGCAGGCTGGGCCATGTCGGAGCCCCTCGCGCTGGCTCTCTGCGCGTGGGCGTTCCTGGGGGCCATCCGGGACGATCCGGCACCGCTGTGGATGGTCGCGCTCGCGGGTCTGGCAGCCGGCGCATCCGTCCTCGTCAGGACCTCGTCAGCGTTCTTCGTGATCGGATGCCGTCTCCTGTGACCTGCCCGCAGCCGACGTCACCATGAGCAATGACAGTTCGCGACTCGCCTACCACTGCGATCGCCCGATCCAGGACTCCCCTAGGGTCCACCTCTACGCCAGCACGCAGACCACCGATGAACTGGGACGGCTCGCGACGCAGCAGAAGACCGTCTGTGTCCAGGTCGTCTGGCTCGGTGACGAAGCACCGTCGTTCTACAACTTCTACGACACGCCCCACGACCTCGAGTCCATCGGGTTCGGCAGGGTGCCGATCCCTGGCGGCACGCTGCTGCGCTCGGCCGGGTGCCCCTGATCCGAGTTGGACCTCACTGGTGCCCTAGGAGCGCGTCGAGGCCGGCTTGGTCTCGGGCCGGGTGGACTCCGTACGCCGAACTGTGCCGCCGACATCGGTCATCAGGGCGCCGACCAGCAGAACCAGCCCCAGCACCGGGGTGACGCCGCTGAGCAGGATCTCCCCGGCGGTGTAGTCCAGCTCCTTCATGCCGCCGGCCGGCAGCGCACCGTACGGTGCCAGCCACAGCCAGACCACCAGTAGCGTCCCGCTGACCGCCACCAGTCGGCCGGTGCGATGGGTGAGCAGGATGACGGCCAGCGGCACGATCCAGACGAAATGGTGGGTCCAGGACACCGGCGAGGCCAGCGCGGTGGCGAGACCGACCAGCACCACCGCCGCCCCCTCCAGACCCCGGCGGGACAGCCGACGGGCGGCGAACAGGCCGATCGCGATGCACACCCCGGCCAGCGCCAGGGCGACCGGACCGGCGGCGGGGCCGAGCTTGAACAGGCGCAGGATCGCCCCGCGGACGGACTGGTTGTCCAGGTAGATCGGGTCGGAGGCGAAACCGACCGACCCGGTGGTCGCCAGTCGGCCCCAGTAGAACACCGAGTCCCCGGGCAGCAGCGCGAAGCCGATCAGGGTCAGCCCTGCTGCGGTGACCGTGGCGGTCAGCGCGGCCCGCCACCGGCGGGTGAGCAGCAGATGGACGATGAACAACGCCGGGGTGAGCTTGATCGCGGTGACCAGGCCGACCAGCCAGCCGGCCGGCAGCGGGATCACCCGGCGGCCGGACGGCCGGGAGCCCGGCACCAGATCGAGGATCACCAGGCAGGTGAGCAGGATCTCGATCTGGCCCAGCCGGGTGGCCATGGTGACCGGTGTGGCGGTGCCGATCGCCACGGCCGCGGCGACGCTGCCGGCCCATCCGCGCAGGCCGAGCCGGTGCACCACCGCCATCAAGGCGGCCCAGGAGGCGAAGGCCCAGAGGATCTTCCACAGCAGCGCCGGCCCGAGCAGGAACGGCAGGAACAGGATCGCGGCGATCGGCGGGTAGACGAACTGGTTGGGGCCGTCGGCGTACATCTGGGCGTGGGTGAAGATCGACCGAGCGCCGCCGAGGTAGATGTCGAAGTCGGACATCGCCCCGCCGAAGCCGGTGGTGAAGGCCAGCGGCACCAGCCAGGACACGGCCCCTGCCGTCAGTGGCAGGGCGAGCTGTCCGAGTCTGGTGATCCTGTCGCGACGGGTGCGTCCGAGTCCTTCCACGGCTCCCATCCTGTCATCCGGCGCCGGACGGGCCGGCGGTCGCCCGAACTCGGGCGGATGCCCACGTCGACAGGGGCAGCTGGTAGAGCCAGCCGGTCCAGGGCCGGATCGCGGTCATCACGAGGCAACCGGACATCACCAGGACGAAGCTCAGCAGCATCGAGGGAGCGTCACCCAGCCGGCGGCGCAGGATCGCTCCGGCCACCGGCTCCATCAGGGCGGTGTGGACGAGGTAGGTGACCATCGAGTTCCGGCCGATCCACTCCACCGCGCGGACCGGCGCCACCCTGGGCACCCGTACGGCCAGCCAGATCGCGGCCAGGATCCCGGCCAGCGACACGGCCGCGTCCTCGAGGCGGTAGGGCACATAGAGGCCGCGGGGCACCTGGGACAGCCCGCCGGCGACCGCGAGGACACCCAGTGCCAACGGCCACCCGAAGCGGACCCGGATCCACCGGTCGAGCACCGGCCGCAGGGCCGCCCCCATGAAGAAGAACGCGCCGTACCACGCGTACGTGCCGATCGCGCTGACCCGGTCCTGCATCGGGGCAGCGACGAGCAGCAGGCCCACGGCCACGAAAGCCGGCGGAACCGGGCGGAGGACCCAGGCCAGGGCGTAGGCGCAGGCCAGTGCCTGGAGGAACCACAGGTTCGTGCCGATGGTCAGGAACGCCACCGGGTCCTGGCGGGCCTGCTGAGTGAGGATCACCACCATCACGGCCATCCACAGTGCCCACGGCCAGACGATGCCACCGAGTTTGCCGACGGCATACGTGCGGAGCCCCTTGCTCAGGGAGTGCTGCAGCAGCAAGCCCGACAGGGCCATCAGGATCGGCATCCGGAACGGCCGCAGAAAGGCGTCGAAAGCCTGCCCGTCCGGCCCGCCGGCGTCAAGTGCGGCATGCAGCAGGACCACCAGAACCATCGCGGTCCCCCGCAGCAGATCCATCCAGGTCTGCCGCGTTCGGGCCTCTCCGCATTCCATGGTCCGGTGAGTTTACACAGCAGGCGTGGTCTGCGCAGCAGACGTCTCGGTACGACCGCAGGATGCCGATGCCGCGCTTGCGGCGCCCATGGGTCAGTGACGACCGCGCAGAGCGTCGATCTCGCGGCGCTCCTTCTTGGTCGGCCGGCCGGTGCCGCGGTCCCGCCGGGCCACCGCGGCCGAGAGGTAGGCCGGCCGCTCCGGAGAATGGTCGACGTACGCCTTCGCCGCGATCGCGGCGCCGACCCGCTTGGTGATCGGGTCGACCACCTCGAACTCGCGGTCCCAGCCGGGACTGCGGACCACCACCCGGTCACCCGGTTTCACGTCCTGGGCGGGTTTGGCCGGTCGGCCGTTGACGCGGACATGGCCGCCCTTGCAGGCATCACCGGCCATGGTGCGGGTCTTGTAGATGCGGACGGCCCACAGCCAGGAGTCGACACGGGCCATGGGCGGCTCCTCTCGTCCGGCTTCCGGGTGATCGAGCCATCGTAGCGCCCGCCGGCCCCGGTCCGGGGGTCAGTGTCTGCTGCGGTGGAGCAGGTCGAGCAGGTAGTCGCCGTAGCCGGATTTGCACAGTCCGAGGGCGCGGGTGTGCAGGTCGTCGTCGGTGAGGAAGCCCATCCGCCAGGCGGCTTCCTCGGGGCAGCCGACCTGGAGTCCCTGGCGCTTCTGCAGGGTGTGGACGTAGTTGGACGCGTCGAGCAGCGAGTCGAAGGTGCCGGTGTCGAGCCAGGCGGTGCCCCGGGGCAGCACCTCGACCTGCAAGGTGCCCTGCTCCAGGTAACGGCGGTTCACATCGGAGATCTCGTACTCCCCGCGGGCCGAGGGCTGTAGCGAGCGGGCGATCTCGACGACCTGGTTGTCGTAGAAGTAGAGGCCCGGCACGGCGTAGTTGGACTTCGGCGCGGCGGGTTTCTCCTCGATCGACAGGGCCCGGCCGTCGGCGTCGAACTCCACCACCCCGTAGGCGGTCGGGTCGGCCACCCAGTAGGCGAAGACCGCCGCGCCGTCCAGGTCACCGAAGCGCTGCAGCCGGGTGCCCAGACCGGGGCCGTAGAAGATGTTGTCGCCGAGCACCAAGGAGACCCGGTCGCCGGCGATGAAGTCCGCTCCGATGGTGAACGCCTGGGCCAGTCCCTTCGGTTCGGGCTGCTGGGCATAGCTGATCGCCACACCGTACTGGGCGCCGTCGCCGAGCAGCCGTTGGAACGCCGAGGCCTCGTGCGGGGTGGTGATCACCAGGATGTCCCGGATCCCGGCGAAGATCAGCGCCGAGAGCGGGTAGTAGATCATCGGCTTGTCATAGACCGGCACGAGCTGCTTGCTGATACCTCGGGTGATGGGGTGGAGCCGCGTCCCTGAGCCCCCCGCCAGGATGATGCCACGCATGATTCGACCTTCTCACACCCGGTTCACAGCGACCAAAGCGGCCACCGTACGGCAGGACGCGGTGCCTCCGTGAGGTCTCAACACCCGCGCAGGAACTGGGCCTTCAGCCATGCCCCGGACTGGTAGGCGAAGTCCCACAGCCAGCCGCCGATCGTGCGCTCCCGGGGGTAGTCCCACACGCTCACCCGGGCCGGCACACAGCGCTCCATCAGCATCCGGGCCCGCGCCGCGTGCGCGGTGCTGGTGAAGACCGCCACGTGGGTCCAGCCGTGCTCGCGCACCTGCTCGGCCAGCAGCCGGGCCTCCCCCCGCGTGGTGTACGGGTCAGGGGTGACGCAGGTCACGACGTAGCCGTTACGTTGTTCACCGCAGTCCGGCGGGAAGAAGGCCTCGCCGGTGGTCCGGTCGATCGACCTGGTCGCCAGGACCACCGGAGCCACCCCCTCGTCGCCCCGGGCCAGGGCCTCGGGCCAGCGTGTCTCGACCGGGCCGATGACGTACATCGCGTCGACGTGCTCCACCGGGTCGATCCGTGGGTGGGCGACGAACCGGATGCACAGGGCGAGCCAGGCCACCACCAGGGCGAGTCCGGCGCCGGCGGTCACCACACCGCCGTGCCGCCGGGACCCGCGCGAGGCCATCAGTCCACCCGGGCGAGATCGGTCAGGTAGGCCCGCAGCGACTCGGCGGTCGGCCTCGGGGTGAATCCGGTGGCCTTGATCTTGTCGAGGGTGAGGGCGCTGTGGCATGGACGGGGGGCGGTCTGCTTGCCGGCGGTGTAGCTGGCGGTGCTGACCGGGGTGACGTCGGTCCGGGCCCGCCCGCACAGTGCGTAGACGTCGGCGGCGATGTCGGCCCAGGACTGCACCGGCCCGTCACCGGTCAGGTGGTAGCTGCCGTACGGCGGCCGGGAGGTGAGCAGGTGGACGATGCCGGCGGCCAGGTCGTCGGTGAAGGTCAGCCGGCCGTCCTGGTCGTCGACCACGTTGGGGGTGATCCCCCTGGCGGCCAGCCCGGCCATCGTCGCGACGAAGTTCGGCCCGTCACCGATCACCCAGCTGGTCCGGACCAGGTAGTGCCGCGGCACGGTCCCGACCAGGGCGTCACCGGCGGCCTTGGTCTGCCCGTACACCCCCAACGGGGCCGGCGGCTCGTCCTCGTCGTGCCACTGCGCGGTGCCGTCGAAGACGTAGTCCGAGGAGACGTGCACCAGGGTCAGTCGGTGTTCGGTGGCGAGGCGGGCCAGCCGGCCGACCGCGATGACGTTCGCGGCCCAGGCAGCCCGCCGGCCCGCCGGCGTCTCGGCGGCGTCGACCTTGGTGTAGGCGGCGGCGTTGATCACCGTGTCGTAGTCCTGCCAGCGCACCGCCTCGTAGGCGGCGGGGTCGGTGATGTCGAACCGGTCCCGGCCCCACGCCTCCGCCCCCGGCAGGGCCGCGGCCAGCGCCCGGCCGAGCTGGCCGTTCGCACCGAGGACCAACGTCCGCCGCGACGGCATCGCCACCACGTCGGCCAGCAGCGGGTGCTGCCGGTCGGCGGCGGAGATCTCGGCGTCGGCCAGCGGGATCGGCCACCCGATGGCCAGCTGCGGGTCGGCGAGGTTGACGTAGGTGTAGGAGGCGCGGGCCTGCGGGCTCCAGTGGTCGTTGACCAGGTAGGAGTAGGCAGTCGCCGGCTCGAGGGTCTGGTAGGAGTTCGCCACCCCACGCGGCACGAACACCGCGGTGTCGGGGGCCAGCTCGACCGTGGCGACCGTGCCGAAGGAGGCACCCTCGCGCAGGTCCACCCAGGCCCCGAACGCCCGCCCGGTCGCGACCGACACGAGCTTGTCCCAGGGCTCGGCGTGGATCCCACGGGTCACCCCGACCTGAGGGTTGAACGACATGTTGTTCTGCACCGGCCCGAAGTCCGGGAGTCCCAGAGCGACCATCTTCTCCCGCTGCCAGTTCTCCTTGAACCAGCCCCGGGCGTCGCCGTGGACCTGCAGGTCGATCACCAGCAGTCCCGGGATCGCCGTCTGCCGGATGCCCAACTCCCCCATCACAGTCCCCTCGATCGGCCGGTCATTGCCCGCGGGTGGCGTAGGCGGCCTCGACCGCCGCCTTCTGCGGGCGCCACCACGCCTCGTTGTTCCGATACCAGTCGACCGTCGCCGCCAACCCCGCCTCGAAATTGCGGTACCGCGGGGTCCACCCGAGCTCGTCGCGCAGCTTGCTCGCGTCGATCGCATACCGCAGGTCATGGCCCGACCGGTCGGCCACCCGGTCATACCCGTCCTCGGGCCGGCCCATCAACCGCAGGATCGTCTCGATGACGGTCCTGTTGTCCTTCTCCCCGTCGGCACCGATCAGATAGGTCTCCCCGATCCGGCCCCGCTCGATGATCGCCAGCACCGCCGCATTGTGATCCTCGACATGGATCCAGTCCCGTACGTTCGCCCCCGCCCCGTACAGCTTCGGCCGGCCGCCGTCGAGAATATTGGTGATCTGGCGCGGGATGAACTTCTCCACATGCTGGTACGGCCCGTAGTTGTTCGAGCAATTGCTCAGCGTCGCCGCGACCCCGAAGGACCGCACCCACGCCCTCACCAGATGATCCGACCCCGCCTTCGACGCCGAATACGGACTCGACGGCCGATACGCCGTCTCCGGAGTGAACTTCCCCGGATCATCCAACTCCAGATCCCCGTACACCTCATCAGTCGAAATGTGGTGCAACCGCACATCATGTCGCCGGCACGCCTCCAACAGCGTGAACGTCCCGACCAGATTCGTCCGGATGAACGGCGACGGATCCCGCAGCGAATTGTCATTGTGCGACTCCGCGGCGAAATGGACCACCACCTCGGCGTCGGCCACCAGCTCATCCATCAGATCGGCGTCGGCGACATCCCCCCGGACAAACCGCACCCGGTCGGCCGGCAACCCCGCCAACGAGTCACGATTCCCCGCGTACGTCAACGCATCCACCACCGTCACCCGGTGATCCGTCGTCGCCACCACCTGCCGCACGAAGTTCGAACCGATGAACCCCGCGCCCCCCGTCACCAGAAAGCTCGTCACGGCCCGAACGCTACCCGAGCGGAGGGCATCCATCGCGCCGCGCCCGTTCCCGTAGAGCCACGAACTCGGGAGATCTTCGCGTCAGGCCTCGATGCGGCGACACACCAGCCGGAACAGCGGGCCCACCCCGCTGGCCAGCCGTGTTGGCAACGCGCGGCTGATGGCCTCTCCGTCTGCACGCGTCATCCCGGTCCGCGTCACCCACATCAATCCGAGCACCAGGAACAGCCCGGTCGCCCCCGCGACCACGGCGGCGACCACGGCGTACGGACTCATCAGATCGACGCCCAACAGCCCTACCGGTACCCAGGCAGTCCAGCTCACCAATCCGCCGATCAGCAGCGGGACGATATCCCGTAGCGCCTGGGATGCGGGATAGGAGAGGGTTCTGAGTTCCCCACCCAGTAGCAGGACCAATCCGATCACCACTCCACCGATATTCCCGGCCACCGCCCCCCAGATCCCGAGGATGGGGATGAGCACCACGGCCAGCCCTACGCTGACGACAACGGCCACCACGTTCACCCACAGCAGGCGTTGGCCCTGCAGCCGAGCCTTGACGAAGGCCAGCACCGGTGCGGTGAGCACAGTCAGCCCGCCGCTGATGCCCAACGCCAGCAGGATGGGCTGCGCCGTCACGTAGTCGGCTCCGTAGATCAGTGGCACGAGCAGGGCGAAGGCCGGCATGGCCGCGCCGAGCAGCAGCCCGACCGCGGTGGCGGATGCCCGGACCGTACGACCGAGAGCCCGCCCGACCGCCGATTCGTCCACCTCACGCAGGCCCGACACGGCAGGGGTCAACGGCCCCACCAGCGCCTGCGCCGGGCTGAACAGATGGATGGACAGTCCGAAGGCGAGGGCGAAGATACCGGCGGCAGACGCCTGGTGCATCCAGGTGAGAATCACCACCTGGGTACGATCCTGTACCAGGCTGCCGATCACTTCGGCCGCCCCTGCCGGCAGTGCGAAGCGCCAGAACCCCGGCGGGAGATGTCGGGGCAGCCGCGGACGGAACACCGCGCCGCGATACACCCTGCTGATGAAGGGGATGGCAGACGCCACACTGACCGCGGCCACCACCGTCCGGACGGCCCAGACGGAATCTGCCGTCCCGATCCAGAGCGCTGCTGCCACCACCCCGGCTTGGGTCAGCAGGTTGATGAGCATCGCGTTCTGCGCCTCGCGGGCGGTCTTGTTCTCGATGACGAGCGCATCGAGGGCACCCCCCAGAGCGGCTGGCACCCAGACCCCGAAGATGATCGCCAGGACCAGCATCACCCAGTCCACCCGGACGATCGCGATGACTCCCACAGTCATCAAGGGCGCGAAGACCAGGAGGCGGAAGCCTTGCGCTTTCGACATCAGGTCCCGGACTGCGGCGGGCTCCCCCCGCGCGTGGGCCTTGGCGCCGAACTGAATGACCCCGGTATCGACGCCCAGGCTCACGATCACATTGAAGATGCCCATCACAGTGGTCAGATACGCCAACCGACCGAAATCGACCACGCCCAGCCGCCGCGCCAACAGAATGTTGACCAAGAACCCGAGGCCCACCCCGGTCACCGTGTGGACGAGCGTCCACAGCGCACCCCTGATCGCCCGCTCCTGCAGTTCACCGCGGTCCAGCCCGCGGCGCGGGTCGCTGGTCGGGAGCTGGGCATCGGGCACGTACGAACCTCTGGATCTTCCAGGAGTGAGGGGAAAACGACGGTATCAACCCGGCGGTATCGACAGAGCAGGACCGCAGTCGACAGCGACTATAGGCGACCGGGTCAGGCACCGTCCTGGTGCGTACCGGCTCTCATCACCCACGCTCTTTCCGTGCCGGGCACGCCCTCGGCAGTCCGGAGTCGTCCTTCCGGGTCCACCGCCGCCAGCTGAGACGCGTAGTGCGATACGACGGCACATTTGGCGGCTCTGTCGACCGGCAGCACCAGCGGCGCCGGCACCCACCCGTGCCTCCGGGCGATCCGGGCCACCTGGCCGTCGGCGGGAGCTCCCCACAGGTAGGGCAGGTCCTCGATCAGCACCACCGTCGGCCCCGGCTGGTCGGCCAGAACGGCCAGCGCGGCGTCGCGCACCGTGAGATGGTCCGGATTGACGTTCGGGCCCTGCCCCCCGCCGGCCAGAGCGAGTCGCAGACGGTACTCGTAGTTCGCCGCTCGGCGAACGACCTTGCCCAGGAGGGTCCTGAGGCGGCGGGTGGCGGGAACCGGAGTGGTGGTCGGGAAGGCCGGGACGGGGCGCCACACCGTTCGGAGCATCGGATCCACGAACCGCGACAGGATCGGGATGCCGGCACAGGCCGGAAGGACCACCGTACAGGTTCGGCCACGCCGGCCCTGCACCCAGTCCAACAGGCTGCGCTGCAGCTGACCCAGGTCCCGGGCGCGACGGGAAGGTGTGGTGTACGTCGCATCCAATCCGTCGAAGTGACGGTGTCTCACCCCGGCGGCCGCGCAGGCGGCGGCATCCTCGGCCCGCCGCGCGGTCATCGCGGTGTGCGAGTCGGGGAAACCGCACAGTTGGTCCCACCAGGTTGTGACCGGCTCATCCGGATCTCCTGCCAACACAGTCCAGACCTCGGCCCCGGTGCGATGGGCAATTTCGTAGGCACTCAACAATGCATCATCGAGATGCGGCGAGATGAGCAGCACCTCTCCCCAATCGGTCAACGCATCCTCGTTCACGCTTTCCGCCACCCCTGGATTCATCTCGCCCATCCCTCCCTCGCTCACGTGCGCCCACCGTACCCATGGTGCAGCCCCCAACCTCTGATCCGAGCCGCAAGGGATCCGACCGTCCGGGGGAACCGCAGCTTGACGAACAGCAGGGCTCTTGCCCAGTAATGGCCCGGACAGGACGCCAAGCCCTGCTGGACGGATTTCCTGAGCCGCTCGGCGGCCTGTTCGTTCCATTCCGCGGAATCAGCGGGGGACGTGACCGAATGGAACTTCACCAAGTCCGCATAGTAATCGGTCGCCATCCGGAGTGCCCGGATCTGTATGTCGGAGAATCCGACCTCGCCGAGGAAGGCGGCATTGTCCAGGTAGTTCTCAATGGAATCCGACAGTGACCTCCACGACCCTCCACGGGCCGCGCCCATGATGCTGTCGGGGCGTTGCCAGTAGAAATAACGCGGCTCGGGGGTCAGCACCACACGGCGCGCGCAGTGCAGGAGTCGGCACGAGGAGTAGATATCCTCGTGCAGCCGGCCCACCGGAAACCTCAGGTCGGTGAACAGCTCGGTGCGGAAGATCTTGCCGCAGGCCACTGTCAGCAGCACACGCAATTCGCCGTACAGCGCCGTGAGGGCCTCGTGGCCCGACAGGGTCAGCGGCTTGGTCAACCCACCGTCCAGTGGGTCGTCGGGCCCAGCGCCGGTGCGCAACAACCCACCCACAGCGATGTCGGCATCCTCTGACCGGAGGAGCTTCATCAGCTCCGCCAGATAGTCCGGGTCGACCCAGTCGTCACTGTCGATGAAGGTGAGAAACTCCCCCGCCGCAATGTCGACACCGGCATTCCGGGCAGCCGACAATCCGCCGTTGGCCTGGTGTACGCAGCGGATCCGCGAGTCGGCGGCGGCATAGTCATCGCAGATCTCACCGGATCGGTCGGGCGAGCCGTCGTCGACCAGGATCAGTTCGAAGCACGGGTAGGTCTGTCCGAGAACGGAATCCACGCAGCGGGGAAGGAGATCCTCGACGTCATACACCGGCACAATGACGCTCACCAGACCCTCGGCCGGTGTCCCCTTGCTCTCGCTCATTGTCCTCGTGCTCACTCGGGGGCGAGCCGACGTGTTCACCTCAGGATCTCCTGCCCAGCCGCTTGCGCAGCCAGCTCAGCGGCGCTGTGGGGGCGGCCCGGACCGCCCACAGCAGTTCACGTACGGCGGCGGCTGTTCCGCCGGATCTCAGCTCCGTCCGGGCCACCCGCTGGGCGCTCCAGAACGCGAACCGGCCGTTCGCGGCCCGGCTGGTCGCCAGGTCCCGGACCAGGTCGTCGCGGCCGGCCCGGAGCGCGGCCGCCCGATGCCAGTCGATCACATCGCCGATGGCGGCCACCAGCTCGCGATGGCCGCGGGTCACGTTGTCGGCATGCGTCCGGTAGTCCATGACGGCTCCCGCCACGTGCCGGAGGGGGCCCTGGAGCGCGAGCCTGAGGACGAGATCCAGGTCCTCGGCGTAGCGCAGCAGCGGACTGAAGCCGCCGACCCGGACCAGCGCGTCCCGGCGCACCACCATCGACCCGGCGAACACCGCCACGTCCCGGCGGAAGATGTCATGGAGATCCGCCTGCCGTGAGACGTCGAGCCCCAGCAGACGCCCGTCGGCATCGATCGACCGGACGTCGCCATAGGTCAGCGTGACCTCGGGCAGCTCGGTGTGAGCCCGGACATGCTGCTCGACCCAATCGGGAGGGTAACGGTCATCGTCGTCGAAGAAGCCCACCAGGGCTCCCCGGGCCCGGTCGATCCCCACGTTGCGGGCGACCGACACGCCGGAGGCCCGCTGGCGGACGACGACCAGGCCGGGGAAGCGGCCCAACTGCTCCGCCAACGCGACACGATCAGGGCAGCCGTCGTCCACCACGATGATCTCGACATCCGGGTAGCTCTGCCGGGTGATGCTGTCCAGCGCCTCGCGCAGGAACGGCGACACCCGGTTGGTCGCCATGATCATCGACACCAGCGGTCCGCCCTCGACGGGCGCGGAGTGGTCGGCAGCCAGGAGCTCGGCGGCCACTCACGCCACCCCGTCCAGCGCCTGCCGCAGGGCCGCGGCAGCGGTCGACCAGTCGTGCGCCCGGGCATACCGCAGGCAGGCCTGGGCGGTGCGGGCCAGCAGGGCGCGGTCGTCGGTGAGTCCCTCCAGCGCCTCGGCGAGGCCGGCGCTGTCGCCCGGCGGCACGAGGATCCCGACCCCGCGGACGGACTCGGGGATCCCGCCGATGTCGGAGCCGATCACCGCGGCACCGGCCGCCATCCCCTCCAGCACGGTGAGCGCGAAGGGCTCCGGCCACCGGGACGGCACCACCACCACATCGGCGCCCTGCAGCAGCCGGGACACCTCACGGCGCGGCGCGAACGGTCGGATGTCCACCCGGTCCCCCAGGGTCGCGGCCCCGGCCCGCACCTCCCGCTCGTACGGCGTCAGCGGATCGGACGCGCTGAACCCGCTCGACCCCACCAGGGTGAGACGGATGTCCGGGCGGTCGAGCCGCACCAGCGCGTCGACCAGCACATCGGCACCCTTGTCCGGGATCATCCGGCCGACGAAAACGACGTGCAGCGGCCCGGAGCCCGCCGGGGCAGTCTCCCGCTCCGCCGGGGTCGCGCCCTCCCTCCGGAAGGCCTCGACATCCACCCCGTTGTGCACCACCCGGAGCCGGTCGCGCAACGACCGGGGCAGGAACGCCGCCGTCTGTTCGGCCAGGGCCTCACTCACACAGATGATCGCGGCCACCCGGGACAGCACCCGGCGGGACTCCCAGCTCCGGTACGTCCGCAGCAGCTGGTTGTGGGCATAGAGCACCGGCACGTGCCGGTGGCTGTCGATCAGCGGCACCAGTTGGGGGGCGTTGTGGGCGAGCACGATCGACGGCTCCCAGGAGCCCTGGTCACACACCGTCGCGGCGAAGTCGTGGCGGGCCGAGACCCGCGGCAGGCCGAGGCTCCCCAGGCCGCCGTCGAGGTACCGCGCCGATCGCGGCCCGAGCGGCAGCGGACGGGCCCCGTCGTACTCGATGATGTCGGCACTGTCGTACCGGTCCGGGTAGGTGTCGCGGCGCACCACCACCGCCGGGCGGGGCTCGCCGGCCGGTGTGCTGCCGCACAGGCCGTGCACCACGGTCGGGATGGCACTGCCGGTCCGCGGCGAGTAGTGGTCGCCGGGGGTGATCACATGGACATGCCGCCGGGCACTCATGCCGGTACGCCTCCGGTGTCCCCACCCAACGCGCTCCGGTAGACGGCGTCGGTCCCCGCCACTTGTGCCTCCACGGTGAATCGTCGGCGCTGGATGTCGCGCAGTGCCTGCCCGTACCTGCGCCGCTGCTGTTCATCGGCGGCGAGGCCGCACAGCAGGCCTGCCCCGCGGGAGAGATCGCCGGCCGGGTAGAGCGCGCTGCCCGGCGCGACACCGGCGGTCTCCAGATGTCCGCCGGCGGCGCAGGCCACCACCGGCAGGCCCTCGGCCATCGCCTCCAGCACGGTCAGGCCGAGTCCCTCGATGTCACAGGGTGCCAGCAGGAGACCTGCCGACCGCATCAGCGCCGGCACGTCGCGGCGATGGCCGAGGAAGTCGGTCACCGGGCCGACGCCCCGCCGCCGGGCCAGATCCGCCAGGTCGCGCCGTTGCGAGCCGTCCCCGGCGATGGTCAGCCGCCAGCCCTGATCGGCCAGTCCGGACGACGCGAACACCTCGATGGCATCCTCGGTCCGCTTCTCCCGCTCCAGCCGCTGGACGACCAGCACCGTACGCCGCCGATCCTCCGGGGCGACCGGTGGGGCGTCGAGCACCCCCGGATGCACGACCGTGCTCGGCCCGTCGATCGCCTGTGCCACGTACCCGCTGATGGCGATCTGGGCCGCCAGCCGCCGGGCGACCACCGGGGCGACCAGACGGCCGGAGCGGCTCATCCCCCGCCGTTGCGCGAAGTGCCTGGTGGCGACCACCGGCCGGGACCGGACGGCCGGAGCGACGGTCGCCGCCACTTCCGCCGCGGTCATGTGGGCGTGCACGATGTCGCTGTGCCGGAAGGCGGCGAGCTCCCGGATCACCTCGGTGACCGAGGAGGCTTCCCGGTGCAGGACGTTCCGCCCACCGAAGGCGGCGTGCATGGCACGTCCCTCACCGCCGATCACCGCCACCGGATGGCCGGCGGCAGCCTGCCCGGCGGCGAGCAGCGCCACGTGACGTTCCACTCCGGCGAACGCGGCCGAACTGATGCAGTGGACGATCCGCAGCGGACGCCGGCTCATCCGCTCCCCCAGCCTGCTCCGGACGCGGCGAGGACGGGCGCCGGTGGGGACTGCCGCTGGGCCCGGTCCAGGGCGCCGAGACAGATGCCGATCACCAGGAACGGCACCGAGGCCTGGGCGGTCACCCAGAACAGATCGAGCTGGCCCGAGAAGATCCGCGACAGTTGGACGGCCACCGCCAGGGTGCCGTACGCCGGATCGAGCCGCCAGAGGATCGGAAGCGCCCCGATCATCAGCACCAGGAAGGCGGCCAGTCCGACGATCCCCGCGGCGGCGATCACCTCCATCTCGGCGTTGGGCGGCTGGAACGTCGGTTCCCCGGGCCGGTACCAGTAGCGCAGGCCGTGGCCCACCCACGGCGAGGTGGCCCAGTAGGCGACGGTGTCCCGGAGCCAGGCCAGTCGGGTGTTGGCCGAGTTGTACGCGTTCCCGGAGGCCAACTGCTCCCGCACCGTCATCACCACGACGACCGTGGCGGGGACGACCAGGGCCAGGATGATCTTCGATCGGCGCCGATGGGCGTCACCGCGCATCACGATGACCACCAGCGCGACCGCCAGCCCGACGAGCGCCTGTCGGGACTGGGTCATCATGATGGCGACGGCGTACACGGTGAAGGCGGTCAGCGCCCAGCGTTTGCGCCACCCCAGCCACAGTGGCCGGGCGTACGCCACGATGGCGGCGAACCCCAGCATCGTGCCGACGAAGTTCTTGTGCATGTCGTACGGCCAGTACAGGTAGACCGGACCGAAATCACCCGTGGCGTACTGGCGCAGTCCCTGGAAGAGGGTGATCAGCGCCAGCACCAGGGCCGTGCCGAGGAGCAGGTTGAGGCCCGACCGGGCGTGGCCCGAGCGGCCGATGGTCCAGCCGATGATCAGCGCCCCGGCCACCAGGGCCCAGGTGTGGAACCACTCGACCACCCCGGCGACGTACGGGTTCGCGATCACCGTGAACAGGGTGGCGAACTGGTACAGGCTCGACAGCCACAACAGCCCACGCAGCGCCGGACTGAACGGCCGCGGCGCGAACACCAGGGCGGTCAGTGTCGCCGCGCCCAGCGCCGCGTCGGAGATCGACAGGTCCAGCCCGGCACCGCCGACCCGCCGCACCACCAGCATCAGCGGCACGGCCAGCAGCGGGATCGCCGCCACGTCGGCCATCGTCAGCCCCAGGACCAGGACCACACCCACCACGGCGACGGCGAGGATCGGCCGGGCCGGCACCAGATACCCCACCCCGAGGGCGAGTCCCACCGCCAGCACGCCGCCGAGCAGCCACACCGTACGCTGCCCGGCTCGAGTCGCCATCAGCGCCGCCATCAGGCCTCCCCCTGCCGTGCCTCGTCGACCCGCAGTGCCGCTTCGACACGGACCGGTCCCCTGGCGAAGGTCCGGGCCCTGGCGGCAGCGGACCGGCCGCGCTCGCCGGTCAGCACGGCGGCCCGCAGCGCCGCCCCGAGCACCTGGCCGGCGCGGGCGACCTGCCAGCCGACGGCACCGAAGTGCTTGCGGAGGTAGCGCTCCTGGGAGGCGTGGAAATGCGTGTCCCGCCGGGCGGAGTCGGTGCTGGTCGCCGCCCCGAGGTGCTCCGCGGTGATGCTCGGCACCTCGGCGTGGCGCCAGCCGAGCAGTGCTGCCCGATACGCCCAGTCGGTCTCCTCCGCGTAGAGGAAGAAGCGTTCGTCGAGCCCCCCGACCTGGGCGAGGGCCTCGGCCCGCAGCATCAGCACCGACCCGATCACGTACCGGTCGGGGCGGTTCCACCGGCCCAGACCGATCGCCTCCAGCCAGGTCGCGCGAGGCGACGGGAACGGCCAGGCGACCCGCGACGGGTGCCCGGCCCCGTCGACCTGGGAGGGGCCGACACTGGCGAGCCCGGGATCGGCCAGCAACGCGGCGTGGAGCGCCTCGACGTCCTCGATCGAGATCACCGCGTCCGGGTTGAGCAGCAGCACGTCCGCCGCCGGTCGCCGGCGGTGCCGCAGCGCGGTGTTGACCCCGTAGGCGAAGCCCCCGTTGCGGCCGGAGTCGAGGTAAGTCACCCCCAGCTCCGCACAGATCGCCCGGATCTCGGGCATCGAGGAGTTGTCCACCACGGTGACCGGCAGAGAGGCCACCGGGGTCAGCGCACGCCGGACCAGCTCCGCAGAGCGGAAGGCGACCAGGACGATCTCGACGCTCCGGTCCTCGACGGCCTCGGCCGTGGACGTGCCGGCCGGCCCGGACCGGGCGGGGTCGGGCTCGTGCCGGACGGCCCGGTACATCGCGAGCAGGTCCTCGGCCACCCGATCCCAGGACGTCGTGGCGGCACGCGTCAGCCCCCGGGCCCGCAGTTCGGCGGCCAACTGCTCGTCGTGTCCCACCCGCAGCAGTGCTTCCCGCAACGCGGCCGGGTCGCCGGGCGGCACCAGCAGGCCGACGCCGCCGACCACATCGGGCAGGGCGCCGCTGTCGCTGGCCACCACCGGGGTGCCGCAGGCCATCGCCTCGACCGCCACCCGACCGTACTGCTCCACCCACGAGCGGGTGGTGAGCGAGGGCACGGCCAGCACGTCCAGCCCGCGGTAGAACTCCGGAAGATCCGCCTGGTCGACCGGGCCCAGGAACTCGACCCGGCCGTCGGCGCCGCCGCCCGTCACCCGGGCCCGCAGCTCCGCCTCCTCCGGACCGGCCCCGGCGAGGCGCAGAGCCAGCCGAGGGTCGCCGGCCACCGCGTCGAGCAGCACATCGACGCCCTTGTGACGGGCCAGCCGCCCGGCGTAGCCCACGACGACACGCCCCTCCGGGTCGCGCCGGGGCCCGCCACTCCCGGCGGGACGGAAATGGTCGGTGTCGAGACCCAGCGGGATCAGCCGCGCCGCGCCGGGAAAGCCCTTGTCCTCGCAGATCCGTCCGGCGGCGGTGTTGCACACCTGCACCCCGGCCGCATGGCGCAGGGCGATCCGTTCCGACCATCGGAACGGGATCGGATAGGTCTTGCGGAGGTTCTGCGCCGAGTAGAGCAGGTACGGCGCACGGCGGCGGCGCAGCCGGCTCAGGGCGAGGATCTCGGCGGTGGCCAGGGCGAACGGCTCCTCGTGGATGTCGAGGACGTCCCAGTGCTCGCCGAGGGCGCGCCAGAGCGGCCGCGGGTCGTAGAGAAAGAGTGCCGGGTGACGCCCGATCGTCGCCACACCGCGGGTCTTCTCGCCCGGTCGGAGGGTCAGGTCGACCATCCGGCCGCCCTCGTCCCAACGTCGGGCGGTCAGCAGGGTGACGTCGGCGCCGGCCCGCTCCAGGGCGCGTTCCCGCTCCCGCCAGCTGTCGACGACACCGCTGTGGAAGATCCGCAGCACGCGCACGGCCGCCCCCCTCCGGACCAGTTGAAGTGCGGGCCCCACCCTAGCCGACTGGGCCGACAGCGCCGGCTGGGCGCCCGCTGTGTGAAAATGTCGAGGACGAAAACGTCGGGCACACACCTATCTATCGACCGATGACTGGAGAGCAACCGTGCAGTTCCGAGAGTTCCTGGCTGTCCTCGGGTCCCGCTGGAAGACCGTCGTGGTCAGCCTGCTCCTGGTGCTCTCGGCGACAGTGGCCGCCACCCTACGCATCCAGCCGACCTACGAGGCGACGACCCAGGTCTTCTTCGCCGCCGACTCCACCAAGCCCGGCGGGTACACACTGACGACCGACGATCTGGGCACCTTCCAGCGGCTCGTCGACTCCCCGGTGGTGATGGGGCCGCTGCGGGACTCGCTGAAGCCGGCCCCCGGCACGTCGCTGACCGTCACCGCCGCCGTCACCGACGGTTCACCGATGCTGGACATCAGCGCCCGTTCCAGCTCGGCCACCACGGCCGCCGCGGCCGCGAACGCCGTGGGCCCCGAGCTCGCCTCGATCGGTCGTGACTTCGTCCCGGGGCTGCTCGCCACCGGCCAGAACGTCAAGGCGACCACCATCACCCCGGCCGAGGTCCCCAGCCGCCCGGTCGCGCCGAACCTCGTCCAGAACGTCGCGCTGGGGCTCCTCGCCGGCCTCGCCCTGGGCATCGGCCTGGCCATGCTGCGGCAGTTCCTCGACACCCGGGTGCGGTCCGAGCGCGACGTACGCGCCGTGTCGGACCGCCCGATCCTCGGCGCCCTCCGCCTGTTGCCGAAGGGCACCGACGCGGGAACACTGATGACCGACGATCCGCACGGGGTACCCGCCGAGGAATACCGCAGACTTCGGACCAACCTGCAGTTCGCCGATGTCACCACCGGGGGAAAGCACTCCTTCGTCATCACCTCGGTGATGCCCGGTGAGGGCAAGACGACCACCTCGGTGAACCTGGCCATCGCCCTGGCCGATTCCGGGGCCCGGGTACTGCTGGTGGACGGTGACCTGCGCAATCCGTCGGTCGCCGCCGCGATGGGCCTGGAGGGCAACGTCGGTCTCACCACCGTGCTCCTCGGCCGGACGACGGTGGCGCAGGCGGCGCAGCAGTGGGGGGATTCGACCCTGCAGGTACTCCCGTCCGGCGCGATCCCGCCGAATCCGAGCGAGCTGCTGGGGTCGACGGCGATGGCCACCCTCTTCGAGGAGCTGCTGGCGGCGTACGACTATGTGCTGGTGGACAGCCCCCCGGTGCTCCCGGTGATCGACCCGGTGCTCATCGACCGGCTCGTCGGCGGGATGCTGGTCGTGGTCGGAGTGAACTGCACCCTGAAGCGGGACCTGGCCCAGGCGGTCCGGCAGCTCCAGACGGTGGACGCCACGGTCGCCGGGTTCGCGCTCAACCGGGTGCCGAACGACGACGCCGGACGGTACGGCAGCTACTACGCGTACGGTCGCGGCAAGAAGGACAGGCGTCGGCGGGAGGCGGTGGCCTCCCGGAACGGCAGCCTGGAGGAGGCCGTTCCGGTCACCCCGGCGGCCATCCCGGGGCTCTCCGGGCCCTCGGACGGCGACGAGCACCAGGCGGCCCGGACGCCGCAGGGCGCGCCGTACGCGCCGCCGCAGAGCGACTCACACTTCGCCCGGTCGCAGGGGATCCTCCGTCCGTTGCCGTCACCTCCGGCGCCTACCACCAGTGAGGACATGGACGACACGGCGATCAACGCCGTGGTGCCCCCGACCACCCAGCCCAGTCATGGGCGCAGGTTCGCGGACTAGGCGCGGGACGTGCACCGACCCGTTGTCCCCGCCGTCGCCGGCCCCACCACCACGCCCGACACCCGCCCGACCACCGCGGCGACCCCGCCCACGGCGGGAGCCTGCTCGCTGACGCTGCACGGCCTGGCCTGCCGCGTCCCGGTGCGGCTGCTCGGGGAGCGGGCCGAGGAACTGCGGACCTCCCTGACCGCGGCGTGGTCGCGCTGTCTCACCCCCGACGGCTGTCTCACCCAGGACGGCAACCCCACCCAGGACGACGGCGCACTGGTCACCGACCCGATCGCGGTCCGGCTGGGGTCCGCACTGCCGGCACCCGACCAGGCACCGGACGCCGGCCCCGGCGCCGACGTGGTCCAGGTCGACGGCCACCGGCTCGATGCGGTCCTGCAACACACCACCCAGGCGGTCACCCGCGCCCTCATCGCTGCCCAGACCGGCAGACTCCTGATGTTCCACGCGGGTGCGTGCGCCGATCCGGCGACCGGCGCCACCGTGGCGTACGTCGCCTCCAGCGGCACGGGCAAGACGACACTGTCCCGCGTGCTCGGCCGCACCCTCGGCTATCTCACCGACGAGACCGTCGGGATCACCGCCGACGGGTCCGTCCTCCCCTATCCCAAGCCGCTGTCGATCCGGCAGGACGGCACCGCCGCTCCCAAGCGGGAGAGCTCACCCGACGACCTGCACCTCCTCCCGGCACCGGCCGACCCGTGGCTGCGCCGGATCGTCCTGCTGCACCGGACCGACACCCACAGCGGACCGCCGACCGTGGAGCCCCTCGAGCTGCCCGAGGCCGTCATCGCACTGGCGCCCGAGTCCTCCGCCCTGAGCAGTCTGGACCATCCGCTCCAGCTGCTGTCGGAGCTGCTCGCCGGCACCGGCCCGGTGCTGCGCTGCACCTACCGCGAGGCGGCACAGCTGGTCCCCGTCCTGACCTCCTTGGCCGAGGAGCCCCTCCCGACGTCCGACCGCCCTCCCCGGCGGGGCGGCACGGAGCCTCCGAGCGCCCCGACGCGGCACACGCCGGCACCACCGCGGCGGAGCCACGACGCCGGCCACCGGTCGCCCGGGACAGACCCGCTCCGGGCCTGCGACGGCGGCCTGCTCCGGGTGGAACCGGAGGACTCGCTGACCCTGGCGGACGGGCTCCTGCTGCTCTACCAGCACACTGTGGTCCGCCTCAGCGACGTCGGCCGCGCCATCGTCGCGCTGTGCGACCAGCCGCGCACCGATGCGGAGATCGCCGGTCGGCTGGCCGCCGAGTTCGGTCACCCTCCACAGGGAAGCATCGAGGACGCCGCCCGCGACGCGGTCGACATGCTGGTGTCCGGCGGCATTCTCCGGCGAACGGGCCCGGGCACATGCCGCTGATCGACCGAACCGGACAGACCAGGACACCGGACGAGCACGGAAGGGCGCAGATGACGGTTCAGCAGCCGACCGGAGGGCCGTCGGCGGAGACCCAGGCACCCCCGGACGGATCCTCCCGGCCGGGCTCGGCGCCGCCGGAGGAGGCGGACCGTACGGCCGGTACGGTCGACCTGACCGGCCTGCGGATCGCCCTCGCCCACGACTACCTGACCCAGCGCGGTGGCGCCGAGCGGGTCGTCCTGTCACTGCTGCGCGCCTTCCCCGATGCGGTGATCCACACCACCCTCTACGACCCGGACGGCACCTTCCCCGACTTCCGCGACGCCCACATCGTCACCTCACCGCTCAACCGGATCGGGGCGCTGCGCCACGACCCCCGCCTCGCCCTCCCGCTGCTGGCCTGGGCGAGCAGCCGGATGCGGATCGACGCCGACGTGGTGGTGGCCTCGTCCAGCGGTTGGGCGCACGCGTTCCCCACCGACGGTCGGCGGCTGGTCTACTGCCACAACCCGGCCCGTTGGCTCTACCAGTCCGACGAATACCTCGGTGAGGCGGGCAGGCTGTCGCCGCAGCGGCTCGCCCTGGCGCCGCTGCGCGGCCCGCTACGGGCCTGGGACCGACGGGCGGCCCACCGGGCCGACCGCTACCTGGGCAACTCCCGGGTGGTCGTCCGGCGGATCGCCACCACGTACGGCATCGACGCGGGTCTGGTCCCGCCGCCGCACAGCATCGATGCCTCGGGGCCCCGCCAGCCGGTCCCCGCCCTGGTCGACTGGCAGGACGGCTATCACCTCATCGTCTCCCGCCTGCAGCCGTACAAGAACGTCGACCAGGCGCTGGAGGCGTTCCGATCGCTGCCGAACGAGCGCCTGGTCGTCGTCGGCCACGGCCCCCTCGCCGACCAGCTCAGGGCACAGGCACCGGCCAACACCCGGCTGCTGTCCCGGCTCAGCGACGCCCAGCTGCGGTGGACGTACGCCCATGCCGTGGCGCTGCTCGCCCCGTCGTACGAGGACTTCGGTCTCACCCCGCTCGAAGCCGCGGCATTCGGCCGCCCGACCCTGGCCCTGCACGCCGGCGGCTACCTGGACACCGTCGACCCGTCCACCAGCGGCGCGTTCTTCGAGGCGGCCACCCCCGAGGCCATCGCACAGTCGGTCCGGACCTGGCGGACGCACCGATGGGATCCCGCAGCGATCGAGCGTCACGCCGACGACTTCTCGGAGGCCCGGTTCATCGACCGGATCCGTACCGAAGTCGCCGCGCTGGCCGGCCGATGACGGCGCCGAGCCGGCGGACCGCCGGTAGGGGGTCCGCCGGGAGCGTTCCGGAACGGGCTCCCAATTCACAAAGCGTCGTCCTTCGGTGCTTGAATGACCCCGTCAGTCGAGCTAGGCGACCAACCGGTCGCCGCACGGCGATCCGGCGCACGGGTCGCCGACGTTCAGGTTTCGGGGGAAACATGAGCACGGAGGCAACCACCAGCACCGAGACAGCGGCCCGCGTCGGCACGGTCGCGGAGCCCATCGCACCCGAGGACGGCCCGGCACACGACCAGGCCGGCCTGGTCGTGCCGCTGCCTCGGGGCCGCGGATCCTCGCGGCTGATCAGCGCCACCGCTGTCGCCACCGACCTGCTGGCCCTCCTGCTCGCCACCGTCATCGGCGTGCTGGGGCGTAACTCCCTGGCCATCTTCCCCGACGCCGCCGACGTGAGTTCGGTGGTCACCGGGATGGCACTGTGGCAGGTCCCGCTGTGGATCGGCCTGCTCGCATCCTGGGGGCTCTACCGGACCAAGAACATGGGCGCCGGGTCGGTGGAGTACCAGGCGGTGGTGACCGCCACCGGCATCACCGCGGGTCTCACCGCCGCGGTCCTCTACCTCAGCCACAGCCAATTGTCCCGAGGGTTCTTCCTGTTGGAGTTCACCGTCGGCCTGGCCCTGCTGCTGCTCGGGCGCTTCAGCATCCGTCGGGGCGTCCAGCGGGCACGGGCGGCCGGCCGGCTCCTCAACCGGGTCGTGCTGGCCGGCAACCCCCACACCATCGACGAGATCGCCACCGTGATCCGGCGGGAGTCCTGGCTCGGGTACGACATCGTCGGCGCCATCACCCCGGCGGCCGAGCCGTCGCTGCGCACCCCCCGTGGCATCAAGGTGATCGGCACCACCGAGCGGATCGGCGAAGCGGTGCGGGCGGCCGATGTCGAGGCCGTCATCTGCGCCGAGGGCGCCTTCTCGAGCAGCCGCGACTTCCGGCGTCTCGCCTGGGACCTCGAGAACGACCACAGCCAGATGATCGTGGTGCCGACGATGACCGACGTCTCCGCCGAGCGCCTCCAGGTGCGGCCGATCGCCGGGCTGCCGCTGGTCCACGTCGAGAAGCCCCAGTCCCAGGCCGCCTCCCGCTGGGGCAAGCGGCTGTTCGACGTGCTCGGGTCGGCCACGCTGATCGTGCTCAGCTCCCCGATCATGCTGGCGGTGGCGTTGGCCATCAAGCTCGACGACGGCGGCCCGGTCTTCTTCCGGCAGGTCCGGGTCGGCAAGGACGGCACCCTCTTCCGCTGCTTCAAGTTCCGCTCCATGGTGGTGGATGCCGAGCGGCTGCTGGCTCAGTTGCGCGCCCAGAACGAGTCGGAGGGAGGGGTCCTGTTCAAGATGGCGAAGGACCCCCGCATCACCCGGGTCGGCCACGTGATCCGCAGGCTCTCCCTGGACGAGTTCCCGCAGTTCTTCAACGTGCTGCGCGGTGAGATGAGCCTGGTCGGTCCCCGGCCGGCACTCCCCTCGGAGGTGGAGAAGTACGAGGACCACGTCCACCGCCGCCTCGACGTACGGCCCGGGATCACCGGACTGTGGCAGGTGTCGGGCCGATCCGACCTGCCATGGACCGAGACCGTACGGCTGGACCTGTACTACGTCGACAACTGGTCGATGGCCCAGGACATGATGATCCTGATGCGGACCGCTCGGGCGGTCCTGGCCTCCGCCGGCGCCTACTGAGGTCTCAGGCGACCAGGAACCCGTCGACCACCAGGGCCCGGATCCGCCCGACCACCTCGACCCGCAGCGCCTCGGCATCGGCCTCGAGCAGCTGTGCCACCGCCCCGATGATCACCCCGAGCGGCAGGTCCCCGTCGCAGGCGCCGAGGACGCCCGCCAGCGCGGTGTCGGCCGCCACCGCCCGGGCGAATCCGGTCCGCTGCCGCAGCACGATGTGCTCCGGATCGGCCGCCCCCGGCGCTCCGTACGTCTCCTGGACCGTCCCGACCAGCCGCCAGGAGGTGGCGAGCAGCTCCTCGTCGCTGCGACGGGCGAGCGCCACGCCGCGTTGATGGGCGGCGAACGCGGCACCCACCGGCTGGACGACACCGTGTGGCCAGTCCTCGAGCTGCAGGTGCGGCCGGTCGTGACCGGCCCGGTGCAGACTGACCCAGCCGAGCCCGACCGCCTCGATGCCGAGACCGTCGAAGTACGCCAGCCACTGGGCATACCGCCCGGCGTACTCCTCCGACCCGACCAGTCCGGCATCGGCGAGCCACAGCTCGATGTACTCGTACGGGTCCAGCACCTCCCGTTGCAGCACCAGCGCGTCACAGCCGGTCGGCTCGATCCACTCCCGCAGCCGGTCCGTCCAGTCCTGCCCGGCCACGTGGGCCCAGTTCGCCAGCACCTGCAGGGTGCCGCCCTCGGTGAGCATCTCGCCGGCACCACGCACCACCCGGGCGACCAGCTCGTCGGCGAGGAAGTCCCCCTCCCGGTAGCTGAGCCGGGCCCCGGGGTCCCGGGGCGGCGACATCACGTACGGCGGGTTGCTGACGATCAGATCGAACCGGTCCGCCGCCACCGGCTCGTAGAGGCTGCCCTCGCGCAGCTCGACCCGGTCCGCCACACCGTTCAGCCGCAGGGTGAGGTCGGCCAGGCGGAGCGCCCGGGGATTGAGGTCGGTGGCGACCACCCGCTCGGTGTGGCTGGCCAGGTGCAGCGACTGGACGCCGCAGCCGGTGCCCAGATCGAGGGCCCGGCCCGCCGGCCGGCGGATGGTCAGCTGGGTCAGCGTCGCCGAGGCGGGGCTGGCGGACAGCACGAAGTCCGGCCGGGTCCGGGTCACCCGACCGTCCAGTCCCGGCACGTGGTCGGCGACCACCCAGCCGTCCACCGCGGCCCCGGAGGCCTCGTCGGCGCCGTAGGGGCGTATGTCGACCGTCGCCGCCACCCGGCCCGCAACCTCGGCCAGCACCCCGTCGGCCGACAACGGACCGACCAGACCGGGTAGCGCCCGCTCGGCGGCGGCGCGCCCCACAGTCCGTTGCAGGACGAACAGCCGCAGCAGCGTGGCCTGCGGATCGTCGTCGCCACCCAACGCCCGCAACGCCGCCAGGGTGGTGTTGCGTCCGAGCGCGGCCCCGGCCCGCTCCCCCAGCCGCCCGGCCACCCGGTCGACGGTGAAGTCGGCGGCGCGCAGCGCATCGGCGACCCGGCGCGGATCGGCCGCGTACGGCGGCCGGGCGAAGCGGGTGGATCGGGCGGAGGCGGGATCGGCGGGCATGGCCCCATCGTGGCATGTCCCGACGGCTCGGTCACCGCCCGGCGGGCCGCTCGCCCGGTGCACCCACGTATTGGACGTATCAAAAGTAGTGGTCCGGGTGGCTACTGTGTGCCTCATGGGGGAACAGCAGGATGCAATGGAAGTGGACGCCCTTCGGGTCGTCGTGCTCGACCACACCGGCGCGGTGGGGGGTGCTGAGCTCGCGCTGATCCGGTTGCTCGATCACCTCGACGCCGACATCAGGGTCCGTACGATCCTGTTCGGCGACGGTCCGCTCGCCGAGGCCATCGCCGCCACCGGTCACGAGGTCGAGGTGCGGCCGCTCGACCCGCGGGTCGCCGACGCCGACCGGCATGTCGCGGGCAGCGGGTTCAGGGCACTGGTGAACGCCGTCCGGGTGCTGCCGTACGCGGCGCGGCTGGGCGGGCATCTGCGTCGGCTCGCCCCCGATCTCATCCACACCACCTCGCTGAAGGCCGACCTGATCGGTCTCATCGCCGGCCGAGTGGCCGGTCGGCCGGTGGTGTGGCACATCCATGACCGGATCAGTTCCGACTACCTCCCCGCACCGATGGTCCAACTGCTGCGCTGGCTGGCCCGCTGGGCGCCCACCCGGGTGATCGTCAACTCCGCCGGCACCGCCGCCACCCTGCCGAACGCCAGGGGCCTCACCATCGCCTACCCGGGGTTCAGCCCCCGCCAGTTGGGCCCCTCCCCCATCGCCCGGGACTCCCCTCGGCCCCCCGTCGTCGGGATCGTCGGCCGGATCAGCCCGACGAAGGGCCAACTGGAGTTCGTCCGGGCTGCCGCGACCGTGCTGGCCCGCCATCCCGAGGCCCGCTTCCGGGTGGTCGGCGCCCCGCTCTTCGGTGAGGACGCGTACGAGGCGCAGGTGAGGGCGGAGGTCGAGGCCCTGGGTCTGGCCGACGCCGTCGACTTCGTCGGCTTCGTCGAGGACACGACGGTCGAGCTCGACCGGATGAGCGTGTGCGTGCACGCCTCCAGTCAGCCTGAGCCCTTCGGTCAGGTGATCGTGGAGGCGATGGCCCGTGGCGTCCCGGTCGTGGCGACCCGCGGCGGCGGGGTGACCGAGATCGTGCAGCCCGATCCCGACGTCGAGCCACTCGGTTGGCTGGTCCCGCCTCATGACGTGGCAGCCCTGGCGGAGGCGATCAACACGGTGCTGGAGCATCCCGAGGTGACCCGGCCGCGGGCACTCGCCGCGTGGTGGTCCGTTCAGGAGCGTTTCGCGATCACCGGGACCGCCGCAGCCGTCCAGGCCGTATGGCGCGACACTGCCGGCCGCCGGGAGGGGAAGCACCCCCGGACGCCCCCGAGTCCGGTGGAGCACTGATTCAGTCACGCTGAGGTATGGCCACCGGACTGCCCGAGGGGATGGTGCCGGACCACCCACCCATGATGTGATGGAGGACACACCGCCGCACCGAGACCCTGCGCTTCGTCCAGATCACCCCGCCGGGCTCGGCCTGCTCGATCGCCTTCGGGGAGGGGCTGAGTGAGGTCCCGCCGGGCACCGCGTCCCTGCAGATCGTCGTCGCGGACATCCACCGGGCCCATGACGAACTCGCCGGCCGCGGTGTCGACGTGAGCGACGTCCAGGTCCTCGCCTGGGGACACTTCGTCACCTTTGCGGATCCCGACGGCAACCAGTGGGCCATCCAGTACCTCCCGAGCCGGCCGAACGGCTGAGCGGCTATCAGCTCGCCCCGGCCGGGTCGGCACGTTCCCAGCATGCAGGGCGGCAGCCCCAGCGTGCAGAGCGGCAACGGTGACACCAGCCCGTCGTTCGGGAAACACCCGCGCATCACACCTAGACTGACCGCGTGTTCCAGTCAACCGATGCGCGGGTGAGTCACCTCCACCGCATTCCCGCGCGCACCGGACGCACCGCCGACTGGTCCGACTGGGTGCCGGCCGACGTGATCGATGCCTGGGCCGCCCGGGGCATCACCTGCCCGTGGGAGCACCAGGCGGCGGCGATGAACGCCGTCCACGCGGGTCGGCATGTGCTGCTCAGCACCGGCACCGCCTCGGGCAAGTCCCTCGCCTACCTCGTACCGATCGCCACCGCGACCCGGGACGCACCACAGGATGCCCGGCCGGCCCCCGCAGCTGCCACCCGGCGGACATCACCAGCACCGTCGGCCCACCCGGCACGGGCCCGCCACCATGGCCCCCGCCCCGATTCCGGCCCCGATGCCGGCACCGGTGGCGGGATCGGCCCCGGCACCGCCGTCGCCACCCGTCCGCGGCTCACCGCCGCACAGCTGCGCGCCGATCTCGGCACCGCCCACCGGACCGGCACCGCCCTCTACCTCGCGCCGACCAAGGCCCTGGCCCACGACCAGCTGCGGGCCTGCCACGACCTGGGACTGGACGGCTGGCGCGTCACCACCCTGGACGGCGACTCCGACGACGCCGAGCGGGCCTGGGCCCGCGACTTCGGGACGTACGTCCTCACCAACCCCGACATGCTGCACTACTCGGTGCTGCCCGACCACGGCCGGTGGGCGCGGCTGCTCGGCTCGCTGCGCTACATCGTCCTCGACGAGTGCCACCGCTACCGCGGCGTGTTCGGCGCCCACGTCTCGGCGATCATCCGCCGGCTGCGCCGCCTCGCCGCGCTGTACGGGGCGGACCCGGTGGTGGTCGCGACCTCGGCGACCGTCGACGGTGGCGGCGAACTGCTCGCCGATCTGGCCGGGGTCGCTGCCGAGGACGTGGTGACGGTCACCGAGGACACCTCACCGCACGGGCAGGTCGACCTGGTGCTGTGGCAGCCGGAGGGCAACCATGACACCGAGTCGGCGCACCTGCTGGCCGACTGCGTCACCGAGGGACGCCAGACCGTCGCCTTCATCGCCTCCCGGGCGATGGCCGAACGGGTCGCCGTCACCGCCCAGGAGCTGGCCGGCCCCACCGGGCGGATCGACGCCTACCGAGCCGGCTACCTGTCCCAGGACCGGCGCCGGCTGGAACGCGACCTGCAGACCGGCCGGCTGCACGGCGTGGCGGCGACCAACGCCCTGGAGCTGGGCGTCGACATTGCCGGGCTGGACGCCGTCATCGTGTCGGGCTATCCGGGCACCCGGGCCGCGTTGTGGCAGCAGGCCGGCCGGGCCGGCCGCCGCGGCAGCGACGCGCTGGTGTTCCTGGTGGCCCGGGAGAACCCGCTCGACGCGTACTTCTTCGCCCACCCCGAGGAGCTGCTGGACGGCTCGGTGGAGCGTACGATCCTCGACCCGGCCAACCCGTACGTGCTGGGACCGCACCTGGCGGCGGCCGCGCAGGAGGCCGCACTGACCGAGGCAGATGCCCGGTTCTTCGGCCCGGCGATGCCCGGCATCGCCGACACCCTGGCCGCGCAGGGAGTGCTGCGCAAGCGGCGGGCAGGCTGGTACTGGACCCGTCCGGAGCGCGCGGCGACGATGATCGACATCCGCGGCGGCGGGGCCCGGGCGGTCGACATCGTGGACCGGGACACCGGCCGGCTGGTCGGGGTCGCCGACGTCGGCTCCGCCGATCGGGCCGTCCATCCCGAGGCGGTCTACCTGCACCAGGGCGACTCCTGGATGGTGGACACCCTCGACCTGGAGCACTACGAGGCGATCGTGCACCGGGACCGGCCCGGCTACACCACCCAGCCTGTCTCCACGATGGACATCGCGGTGCTCGGCACCGCCGAGGCCCGGCCGTTCGGCCACGACGCGAGTCGCTCGGTGGACACCGCCGAGATCTGCCGGGGGACCGTACGCCTCACCGGCCAGGTGGTCGGCTACCTGCGCCGTGACGAGCTCACCGGCGAGGTCTGGGACCGGACGCCGATGGTGCTGCCGGAACATTCCCTGGAGACGCAGGCGATGTGGATCCGGATCCCCGAGGCCGTCGTCCGGGCCACCGGCCTGACTCCGCCACAGCTCGCCGGAGCCGTCCATGCCGCCGAGCACACCGCCATCGGTCTGCTGCCGCTGTTCGTCTCCTGCGACCGCTGGGACATCGGCGGCGTCTCCACGGTGTTCCACCCCGACACCGGCGCCGCCACGATCTTCATCCACGACGGCCAGTCCGGCGGCTCCGGCTACACGGCCCAGGGGTTCCGGATCGGCGAGCGCTGGTGGCAGGCGACGTACGAGCGGCTCAGCAGCTGCCGCTGCACGAACGGCTGCCCCCGCTGCGTCCAGTCCCCCAAATGCGGCAATGCCAACCAGACCCTCGACAAGGAGGCGGCCCGGGTGCTGCTGCGGGCCCTGCTGCCCGCCCGGTGAGCTCCGGGCGCGGCCGTCGTCCCCCACACCGGAGTCCGCCCCCATCGGCCGACGCCCGGAGTCTCACCTCAGCGCCGGGAGTACTCCTCCTCCTGCCCGAGGGCGTCCTCCAGCGCCTCGGTGGCCGGCACCCTGCCGCGGTTGATGGCCGACCAGAAGTCGCCCCGGACGTAGAGGTCGGCGGACCGGTCGCGCGGCACGTGGTCCCAGCTGGTGACCCGGCCCTGCGACAGTGCGTGCGCCACCAGCCGGCGCCGCTCCTGGCTGGTCCGGACGTCGCGCTCCAGCTCGTCCAGGTCACGGCCGGCCAGCAGTGCCGTCCGCAGCTGCTCCCGCACCTCCTGCCAGGCGGGGGCCTCGGCGAGGTTGACCTGCTCGTACGGATCGCTCGCCAGGTCGAACAGCTGCTCCGGGTCCCCGGGGCAGTAGGTGTACTTGAGACTGCCCCGGACCAGCGTCAGCTGCGGGGCGGTGACACCCTCCGCCAGGTACTCCACCACCACGTCGCGGATCCTCGACGGCTGCTCGCCGCGGAGCAGTTCGAGCAGGCTGGCCCCCTCGCCGGAGACCGGCGGGACCCCGCCGGCGATCTCCACCAGGGTGGGAAGCAGGTCGACCAGCGACACCGGGGTGCGGACCCGCCCCGGGAGGTAGCGCACCGGGGAGTGCACCACCAGTGGCACCCGCGAGGACTGTTCCAGCGGCGACATCTTGTACCACATGCCCCGCTCCCCGAGCAGGTCACCGTGGTCGGAGGTGAGGATGATGATCGTGTCGTCGAGCAGGTCGAGTTCACGCATCCGGTCCAGCAGGATGCCGACCTGGTCGTCGATGTAGCTGACACAGGCGTAGTAGGCGCGGCGGGCCCGCAGGGTCTCGGCCTCGTCCGGCGGACGGCGGTCGAATCCACTCATCGCCTGCAGTCGCTGGCTGTGCGGGTCGAGCTCCTCGAGGTCGACGGTCGGGACGGTCGGCGGATCGATCTCCACCCCGTCGTAGCGGGCCCAGTGTTCCGCCGACGGCTCGTACGGATCGTGCGGGTGGATGTAGGAGGCGACCAGGAAGAACGGCTGCCGGTCCCGGTCGCGGGCGCGATCGGTGAGGTAGCGGCGGGCCTGGAAGGTCACCTCGTCGTCGAAGTCCCGCTGCACCGTCGCGGCCGACACCCCGGCGGTGAAGACGCTGCCGCTGTCGTGATACCAGGGCAGCCGCTGGCTCCGGGCCAGCCGCCAGTCCGGCACCATGCCCAGATCGGCGGGGTACACGTCCGAGGTGTGCCGCTCCTCGAAGCCGTGCAGCTGGTCGGGACCGATGAAGTGCATCCGGCCCACCAGCGCGGTGTGGTAGCCGAGCGCCCGCAGGTGATGGGCGACCGTCGGCGCGGAGGAGGGGAATTCGGCGGCGTTGTCGTACGCCCCGGTCTGGGACGGGAGCAGGCCGGTCATCATCGATGCCCGGGACGGGGCACACAGCGGCGAGTTGCAGTACGCGCGGTCGAACACCACGCCCTCCTCACCCAGCCGGTCCATGTACGGGGCGCGGACGGTCGGATTCCCGTACGCCCCCAGCGCCGTGTAGGCCAGCTGGTCGGCCTGGATCAGCACGATGTTCGGCTGTCGTCCCACGAACGTCCACTCCTCTTCGGCCTCTTCGGCTCGGTCACCCGGTCGGCTCGCTCCACCTCGGTCACGCGTCTCGTCACCTCGACGCGTCCCAGCGGCCCGGTCACCTGCATTGTCCACTACACAGACAGATGTGATAGGTCTTATGCATCCTATTCACGTACGTTAATAACAGGCAAGAGGAGCCACCCATGCCCCCGACACGACGAGCGCTGCCTGCGGTCAGCCTGTTGCTGGTCCTGGTGACCCTGGTCGCCGGCTGCGGAGGGGGAACGACGGCGACGTCCGGCTCCACCGCGTCCGCCGCGGCGGGCATCACCATCAAGGCCGGGCGGTTCTCCTGGAGCGCGGCGCAGCTGCAGATCGAGATCCTCCGGGCGATCGCGGCGGACCATCCTGAGCTGGGGGTGAAGACCATCGATGACACCCAGCTCGACGTCGCCACCGCGTGGACCGGCCTGCAGCGCGGCGACATCGACATCCTGCCCGAGGTGAACCTGCCCAATCAGCAGACCTACGTCGACAAGACCGCCGCCGACACCGAGCTGTTGAGCGAGACGTACGGCGGGGCCACCCAGGGATGGTTCGTGCCGCGCTACCTCGTGGAGGGTCCGGACGCGCCGGCCGCCGGCCTGACCAGCGTGGACCAGCTCGAGCAGTACGCCGCCAAGGTCGGCGGCACCCTGTACGACGCCGACCCGGGCTGGATCACCACCAGCAGAACACCAAGCGACTCGCCGCGTACGCTCCCTCGCTGAAGCACAGCACCTCCAGCGAGGCGGCGCTGATCGCCCAGCTCGAGCGCAGCTACAGCCGCAAGGAGCCGATCCTGCTGTACTTCTACCACCCGCACTGGCTGTTCCAGAAGTACGACCTGGTCCAGCTCACCGAGCCCACCCCGTACACGGACGGCTGCTTCGACACCACCGGGAAGTGCGCCATCCCGACGCTGAGCGCCCACATCGCGGCCCGCAAGGACCTGCAGCAGCGCGCGCCCCGGTTCGTCTCCCTGCTGCAGCACGTGTCGATCCCGCTGACCGACATCGAGGCCATGCAGCAGCAGGTGGACGTCGAGAAGAAGCCCGCCAAGGACGTGGCGCGGGCCTGGGTGGATGCGCATGCCTCGGCCGTCACCGGCTGGATCGGCTGACCGGGTGGACCGGATGACCGATTCCGACGTCGTGATCCGGGCCCGCGGTCTGGGCAAGGTGTACGGCTCCGGCCGGAGCGCGACGGTCGCCGTCGAGGAGGTGGACCTGACCGTGCACCGGGGTGAGCGCCACGTCCTGATGGGCCTGTCCGGATCGGGCAAGTCCACCATCCTGCGGATGCTCAACCGGCTGATCGAGCCGACCACCGGCACCGTGGCGGTCAACGGGCAGGATCTCGCGACGCTCGGTGCCAAACAGCTCCGCCGGTTGCGCAACCGGCAGATCACCATGGTGTTCCAGCACTTCGCGCTGCTGCCGCACCGGACCGTCCGGGAGAACGCGGCCTTCGGGCTGAGACTGCGTGGCTTCTCCCGGGCCGACCGGGGCGAGCAGGCGGATGCCGCGCTCGCTGCCGTCGGTCTGGAGGGCCGCGGGGACGCTCTGCCCGGTGAGCTCTCCGGCGGCATGCAGCAGCGGGTCGGGCTCGCCCGGGCGCTGGCCACCGGGTCGGAGGTGCTGCTGATGGACGAACCCTTCTCGGCACTGGACCCGCTGATCCGTCGCGAGATGCAGGACCTCGTCGTCCAGTTGGCCGGCGACCTCGGGCGCACCGTGGTGTTCGTCTCGCACGATCTCAACGAGGCGATGCGGATCGGCGACCGGATCACCCTGCTCCACGACGGGCGGGTGGCCCAGTCCGGGACCGCGCTCGACTTCCTGCTGCGCCCGGCCGACGCGTTCGTCGCACGGTTCACCGCGGACGTCGATCGCTCCCACGCCCTCCGGGTCACCGACCTGCTGTCGAGCGACGTGGTATCGACCAACCTGCCGTCGACCGACGTGGTGACCGACCCGGCCGACGCCGTCCCCGAGGAGGCGACCCTGGCCGAGGCGGCGACCCGGTTCCGGCACGGCTTCCGCGATCGCCTGGCCGTGGTCGGCCCGGACGGGCACGCCGTCGGCAGCATCACCCTGGACTCCGTGCTCGCCGCGGTGTCCGGCGCCCAGGAGCGGGCCGCATGACGCCTCGGCTCGATCTCGGCTCCTGGGCCGAAGGCGTCGTCAACTGGATGCTGGCGCACTGGGCGGGGTTCTTCGACGGGATCGGGGCGGCTCTGTCGGTGCTGGTGGAAGCCGTCGACGGGGCCCTGCAGGCGCCCCCGGCCCCGGCACTGATCCTCATCCTGACGGCCGTCCCGCTGCTGCAGCGACGGTGGGGGCTGGCGGTGTACACCGCCGCGGCGATGACCCTGATCCTCTCGATGGACCTGTGGACGGAGACCCTGGAGTCCCTCGCCCTGGTCGTGGTCGCCACCGCGGCGGCGACGCTGATCGGCATCCCGCTGGGCATCCTGGCCTCCCGGAGCACCGTCTTCAGTGGCATCCTGCGCCCGGTGCTCGACTTCATGCAGACGACACCCGCGTTCGTCTACCTGATCCCCACGGTGTTCTTCTTCGGCGTGGGGGTGGTACCGGGGGTGGTGGCGACGCTGATCTTCGCCATCGCCCCGGCAGTGCGCTTCACCGAACTCGGCATCCGCCAGGTCGACGGCGAGGTGCGTGAGGCCGCCGACGCCTTCGGCGCCTCGTCCTGGCAGCGCCTGCGGGAGGTCGAGCTGCCGCTCGCCATGCCGACGATCATGGCCGGCGTCAACCAGGTGATCATGCTGGCGCTGTCGATGGTCGTCGTCGCCGGGCTCACCGGCGCCGGCGGGCTGGGCTCGGTGGTGACGACGGCCGTCTCCCAGCTGGACGTGGCTGCCGGCTTCGACGGCGGCCTGGCGGTCGTGCTGCTGGCGATCTATCTCGATCGGGTGACCGCAGGACTGACCGCGGGGCTGCGGCCCGGTCTGCGACATCGGGCCCGCCGCGCGCGGTCGGGCACCGCGCAGGGCAGCCTCAGCGGGCCGGCGTCACCGGCATCCACCCCGTCCCCGACGACATCCGTCCCGTCGTCCCAGCGGGCGTCCGCCCGATCCACCACCTCGCAGGTGCGGTGAGGCGCAGACGCGTCCGTTTGTCCCCCTTCGCGGCCGCACGTGCCGGCGCGGCCGGGGACGAGCGGACGCGTCTTGATCGATCCCGCCCAGCTGGATCACTCCCGCCCGGTGACAGCCCGCCGCTCGGACGTGGGCGACGGAGCGCCCGCGGTCGGAGCCGATCCGCAGGTCAGGAGCCGATCCGCAGGTCAGGAGCCGATCCGCTCAACGCCGAGTCTGTCATCGAGCACAGTTTTCACCCCCCGGGTGACGTCACCAGGGGGGTGAAAACCTCTGAAGAGAACACACTCCTGATCGGGGAGACATCCCTCGGGCGGAGCTGCCTCGGGCGGAGCTGCCTCGGGCGGACCAGCTCAGCCGATCGGGATTCCGGGCTCGGACATGGGCGGCACGGGCGGCACGGATCACCGGGCCCGCCGGCTCAGGCTCCGGCGATGGCCGCCGTCAGCTCCTCGACGCGGTCCGTACGCTCCCAGGTGAAGTCCGGCAGCTCACGGCCGAAGTGGCCGTACGACGAGGTCGCCTTGTAGATCGGGCGCTTCAGGTCGAGCTGGTCGACGATGGCCGCCGGACGCAGGTCGAACACGGTGCGGATCGCCTCGAGGATCCGCTCGTCGGAGACGGCGCCGGTGCCGAAGGTCTGCACATACACGCCGACCGGTCGCGCCCGGCCGATGGCGTACGCCGCCTGCACCTCGCAGCGCTTGGCCAGGCCGGCCGCCACCACGTTCTTCGCCACCCACCGCAGCGCGTACGCCGCGGACCGGTCGACCTTGGAGGGGTCCTTGCCGGAGAAGGCGCCGCCGCCGTGGCGGGCCATCCCGCCGTACGTGTCGACGATGATCTTCCGCCCGGTCAGCCCGGCATCGCCCATCGGCCCGCCGACGACGAACCGGCCGGTCGGGTTGACCAGCAGCGCCATCCGATCGGTGGCCAGGTCCAGGCCGGACTCGGCCAGCACCGGATCCACCACCAGGGTGCGGACGATCTCGGCGAGTTCCTCCTGGGTGACGTCCTCGTCGTGCTGGGTCGACACCAGCACCGTGTCGACGCCGACCGGACGCTCGCCCTCATAGGCGATGGTCACCTGCGTCTTGCCGTCCGGGCGCAGCCCGACGACGAGCCCCTGCTTGCGGACCGCGGTGAGCCGCTCGGCCAGCCGGTGTGCCAGGAAGATCGGCATCGGCATCAGCGTCGGGGTCTCGTCGGTGGCATACCCGAACATCAGGCCTTGGTCGCCCGCGCCCTGCAGGTCGTACCGGTCGTGCTCGCCACTGTCGGTACGGAACTCCAGCGACTTGTCGACACCCTGGGCGATGTCGGGCGACTGCTGCCCGATGGAGACGATCACGCCACAGGAGGCGCCGTCGAAGCCCACCTTCGAGGAGGTGTAGCCGATCGACTGCAGCTCCTGGCGGATGATCTGCGGGATCTCGACGTACGCACTGGTGGTCACCTCGCCCACCACATGCACCAGCCCGGTCGTGGTGAGGGTCTCCACGGCCACGCGCGCCTGCGGATCCTGCTCCAGCATGGCGTCGAGGATCGCGTCGGAGATCCGGTCACAGACCTTGTCCGGGTGGCCCTCGGTGACCGACTCCGAGGTGAAGAGGTGCATGTTGGTGTACGGCACGACGACGATCCTAGAGCCCGGGACCGAGGACGACCGGTGACGTCCAACCGGCAGGTGGCGTCCGATACCACCGGCAGGTTGCGTCGACGCCGCCCGACCGGCGGCATCGGACGTCGTCGGGCGCGTCAGCCGGCCAGGCCGGCCCGCTCCGCCTTCGCCGCCATCCGCGCGTCGAACTTCCGCCGGTCGATGATCGCGCGCTGGTGGCTGCCCTCCCCGATCTGCTCCTCGTCATCGCGCAGGACGACATGGAAGGTGACGATCCGGCCCGCCACCGCGGTCACCTCGGCGGTCGCCGTCACCGTCATCCCGACCGGGGTCGCCGCAGTGTGGTCGAACCGGACATCGATGCCGACGCTGCCCTCGTGCGGCTCCAGATAGTCGGCCAGCGCCCCCATCGCCGCGCACTCGGCGAAGCCCACCAGGAAGGCTGTCGCGAACACCCGCGGCATGTCGGCGAACCCGGGGAACTTCCCCGACACCGCCGGGACGGTCAGTGAATCGTCGACCTGCACCGACACGGTGCTGGTCTGTCCGGGGGCGAGGCCTGGCTTCATCGGGACTCCTCCTGAGACGGGGGTACTGGCGTGATCCTATCCGCCGGTGCGACCTCGTCCGGCCGGCGCGATCCCGCCCGGTGCGGCGCCTGCCCGCCGGCCGCCGCTCAGAGCCTGCCCGCGAGGTCGTCGCCCCAGGCGTCCACCGCCGCCCAGTCGCGGAAATCGCCGCGGGGGGAGCGGATCAGCCGGGCCGCCAGCCGTTCCCACCAGGCCCGTGTCCTCGGGTCGTACGATCCGGCGAACACTGTCGTCGCCACCGGCTCCCCGGGCAACACCTCGGCGAGCTGGCCGGGATAGCGGGACGACTCCTCGAGCCGGGCCGAGTCACCGGCCACCATGCCGAGGCAGACGGCGAAGACCCCGACCGGCTTGTGGTCCAGACCCCGCCGATGAACGGTGAGCCAGTGGCCGGCCGGCGCATACACGCTGCCGGCCTGCACTCCGGAGCCGATCAGGACCGCCTCGTACGCCGCCGGGTCGGGATCATCCTGCACCGACACCACCGCGACGGCGTGACCGGCCTCGGTGAGCCGGGCCCCGAGACGTTCGGCGATCGACTGGGTGGTGCCACCCTTGGTGGCGAAGGCCACCAGCACATTGGTCATGCATCCTCCTGGGCATCCCCCGGCTGAGCTGCGTATGCCCCCACCGTAGGCGGGCCGGCAGGACCGGACGATGGGGTTCTTCACCGGGGTGGCCCTGACCCCTACCCGGGTCGAGAAAATTGCACCGTATGCAACTTTGCACTCACTGAACGAGATCTCGCGTACCCTGGGACCATGGCCACCACTCCCGACCGCGACGCGACCTGCGGGTTGCGCGAGCGCAAGAAGCGGGAGAGCCACCGGGCGCTGCGGATCGCCGCCCTCGAACTGGTGGCCGAACGGGGACTGTCGGACGTACGGGTCGAGGACATCGCCCACCGGGCCGGGGTGTCCCCCCGCACCTTCTTCAACTACTTCACCAGCAAGGAACAGGCCCTGGTCGACCCGACCCCGCACCACGGAGCAGACCTGCGCGACCGCATCCTCCAGGCGCCGCCGCGGACCGAGGTGCGCGACATCCTGCTCGACGTGCTGATCGACCACGCCATCGAACTCGCCTCGGACCGTACGACGTGGCGGCTGGTGAAGGAGGTCACCACCCGCCATCCCGAGCTGCTCCCGTTGGCGATGGGGTCGTCGCGGGAGATCTCGCGGATGCTCGTCGCGGCGGTCGCCGAACGTCTCGGCACCGACCCGGAGCGGGATCCCTATCCCACCGTGCTGGTGGAGGCCTCGGTGGCCACGCTGCGCGCCGCCGCCGCGCACTTCCTGCACCGTCGCACCGGACCGGCAGGGCAGGCAGGGCAGGCGACGCTCTCCGATGACGACACCGTCGCCCTCCGGATCGCCCTGGGGCAGGCGGCCGACCGGCTGCGGGCCGGCCTGTCGGCCCCACCACCCACCGCCGACGCACCCTGACCCGGTCCGCGGCGACCGGGGACAGCGCGACCCGGCGGTACTACCGTCATCCCATGACGCTGCACCCCGCGACCGTCCGCGTCCTCGACGAGTGGTTGCTGCGCACCCAGCGCGCCGGCCGGGTCCCGTCGCTGTCGGCAGCGGTCGCCCGCGGTGGTGAGCCCGTCTGGGCGGGGACGGTCGGCGTGCACGACCCGGCCCGACCCACCGCATCGACCGGGGCGGGCGCGGCGACCGGGGCCACCACCGGCACCCGCTACCGGATCGGCTCGATCACCAAGCCGCTGGTGGCGGTCGCCGTGCTGCAACTGGTCGCCGAGGGACGACTCGACCTGGAGGCCCCGCTCGGCGAGATGCTGCCGGAGGCCCCGTCGCGGAGAGCCTCGGTCGCCGAGCATCTGGACCACACCTCCGGTCTCGCGGCCGAGCCTCCCGGGTCGTGGTGGGAGCGCTCCCCCGGCCCCTCCTGGGCCGAGCTCGTCGCCACCCCGCCGCCGCTGCTCACCGCCCCGGGCCGGCGGCATCACTACTCCAACACCGGCTACGCCGTCCTCGGCCACCTGCTCGAAGTGCTCGACGGGGCACCCTGGGAGGCGGTCCTGCAGCGCCGGGTCCTCGATCCGCTCGGTCTCGGGCACACCGGCCCGGTCGCCGACGCCTCCTCGGCGACCGGGGTGGCGGTGCATCCGTTCGCCGACGTCTGGCATCCCGAACCGGTCGTCGACCACCGGGCGATGGGCCCCGCCGGGGCGCTGTGGTCGACGCCGACGGACCTGGTGCGGTTCGGCTCCTGGACCCTGGGGCTGGTGCCGACGGAACGTACGGTGCTGCCCGCCGAGCTGCTCGCGCAGATGTACGAGCCGCGCGCGCTGGCCGACACCCCGGACGCCCCGTGGGTGAGTGCCCATGGCCTGGGTCTGCAGATCGTCAACCACGGCGGGGGCCGGCGCTGGGGGCACGGCGGCTCGGTGCCCGGTTTCACCGCCGAGCTGTGGTGCGACCCGCAGTCCGGCGACGTCGGCGCGGTGTGCGCCTCGGCGACCCATCCGGTCGGCGCCGCCCACGGTCTGCTGGACCTGCTCGCCGCCACCCAACCGGCGCCGGCCCGGCCGTACGCCCTCGATCCCGCCCAGGCCGGCGTCGCGGGGCTCTGCGGGGTCTGGTACTGGGGGCCGAACCCCTACACGCTCACCGCCCTCCCGGCGGTGGGCCCGGGACGGTCGGTGCGGCTGGCCCTCGCCCCGCTGTCCGGCGGCCGACGCGAGACGACGTTCGAGCGGGTCGGTGGGGCGTCTCCGTGGGGCGCGACACCTTCCTGGGTGGGGGTGGCCGGCGACTACTGGCTCGGCGAGGAACTGCGCCCGCTGGCCCGGGACGGTGCCGAGCCGTACGCCCTCGACATCGGCACCTTCCTGTTCACCCGCGCGCCGTACGAGCCCGGGACCGGCACACCGGGCGCCCACCCGGAGGACGCCTGGCGCTGAGGTCGGTCAGCGCACCCACCATTTCTGGTTCGCCGTGCCGGCGCAGTCCCACAGCTGCAGGGGTGCGCCGTTGCCGGCGTTCCATCCGGTGACGTCCACGCAGCGGTTGGCCTGCCGGCTCACCAAGTCGGCGGAACCGTTCAGGATGAACTGCTCCGACGGCCGGCCGTCACAGGTCGACAGCTGCAGCCGGGTGCCGTTCGCCGTGCCACTCCCGACGGTGTCCATGCACAGTCCCAGGCTGCGGATCGTGCCGTCGGTCGCGTGGGTCCACTGCTGCGACGCCAGGGAGCTGTAGCAGTCCCAGGTGTGCAGGGGCGTGCCGGGCACTGCCAGACCCTGGTCCACGTCGATGCACTTGCCGGCGTAGCCGGTGAGCTGACCCGTCGTCCCCACGTGCGGCCCGGTCGCGGTGGGTGTTGCCGTCGGGGTCGGCGTCGGCGTCACCGTGGGAGTGGGGGCCGGGGTGGCCGTCGGGGTCGGGGTGGCCGTCGGGGTCGGGGTGGCACTGGGGGTCGGGCTCGGGGTCGGTGACGAGGTCAGGTCGTACACCCGTACGTAGTCCACCAGCATCTGCTGTGGGAAGCTGCTCGTCGCGTCCGGGTCACCCGGCCAGCTGCCGCCGACCGCGACGTTGAGCAGCATGAAGAACGGCTTGTCGAAGACCCAGGTGCCGCCGTTCAGGTCCGCGGGCGTCTTGGTCAGGTAGGCGACGTCGTCGAGGTACCAGGTGATCCGGTCCGGCCCCCACTCCACGGCGTAGGTGTGGAACCCGTCGCCGAGCGCCGCCCCGTTGGGCAGAGTGGAACTGCCGTGCACCAGGTTCCCGACCACCGGGTTGAAGCCCGGGCCGTGGATGCTCCCCCACACCGTGCCCGGCTCCCGGCCGATGTTCTCCATGATGTCGATCTCTCCGGACCCGGGCCACGGGTTGCTGGGGATGTCGTTGCCGAGCATCCAGAAGGCGGGCCAGATCCCCTGTCCCTTCGGGATCTTGATCCGGGCCTCGTACCGCCCGTACGTGTGGGCGAAGGTCCCCAGGGTCAGCAACCGTCCGGAGGTGTAGGTGCACCGGCCACCCGCACAGGAGGGATCCCACCGCCCGTCATTGCGGGCTTCGATGACGAGATTGCCCTGGCCGTCGAGGAAGGTGTTGTTGTTGCCGTCGGTGTAGTACTGCAGCTCCTGGTTGCCCCAGCCGTTGCCGCCGACGTCGTGGCGCCACTTGGCCGGGTCCGGGGCAGCCCCCTGGGAGCCGTTGAAATCGTCGGCCCACACCAGGGTGCGGGTCTGGGCATCGGCGGGGGCTCCCCCGGCAGTGGTCATCGCCAGCCCTGCCATCAGGACGACGAGCAGGGCCACGATCCTGCGTGTGGCTGGTGAGGTGGGCATGGTGTTCTCCTGGGTGCGTGGTGCTCGGCGGTGGAGGTGAGAGGCTCGACGGCGGAGGTCATGGGACCGCTGTCCAGCGCTGGTTGGCACTGCCGGCGCAGCTCCAGAGCTGGAGGACCGCACCGTTCTGGGTGGAGAAGTCGGAGACGTCGAGGCATTTCCCGGAGGCCTCGGCGATGATCGCCCGGTCGGCAGGGTCGTAGCGGAACCGTTGCTCCGGGCCGGTGCCGCAGGCGGCGACCTCCAGCGGGGTGCCGTCCTCCCCGCGACCGTCCGTCGGGGTCAGGCAGGAGCCCAAGACACGCAGGGTGCCGTCGGATTGCAGGGTCCACCGCTGGCTGTCGACCGGCAGGCACTGCCACAGGTGGACGGGGGTCCCCGGGGCCGACTGCCCGTCCTTGAGGTCGAGGCAGTTGTCGCCGTAGCCCCGCAGTTGCACGGCGCTGCCGACCGGCAGCTGGGTCGAGGCAGTGTCGGCGGCGGAGCTCGCCCCCGGCCGGTCGTAGACCCGGACGTAGTCGACCTCCAGGCGCAGCGGGAAGGCGGTGCTCGCGTCGGGCGGCCCGGGCCACACCCCGCCGATGGCGAGGTTGAGGAGCAGGAAGTAGGGCTTGTCGAAGACCCACGGCTTGTCGCCCAGCTCGGAGCGCTCCATCCGGCCGTACGTCCGGCCGTCGACGGACCAGCTGATGGTGTCGGGGCCCCAGTCCACCGCGTACGTGTGGAAGCCGTCGGAGAGGGCTCCGTCACCCGGCAGGGTGTACGGGCGGGTGACCGATCCGGTGCCCGAGTACTCGGGGCCATGGGCGCTGCCGTGCAGCGTGCCGGGTTCCTGGCCGACGTGCTCCATCACGTCGATCTCCCCGGAGGCCGGCCACGGGTGCGCGGCGATGTCGTCACCCAGCATCCAGAAGGCCGGCCAGGTCCCGGTCCCGGCGGGGACCTTCATCCTGGCCTCGTACCTGCCGTAGGTGTGGCTGAACCGGCCGGCCGAGATCAGCCGGCCCGAGGTGTAGGTGCAGGTCCCGTAGTGGCACTGGTAACCCGCCGGGTTCTCCCGGCGCCCCTCGATGACCAGGTGGCCCTGCCCGTCGAGGAAGGTGTTGGCAGCGCCGTCGGTGTAGTACTGCAGCTCGTCGTTGCCCCACCCCTGGCCACCGACGTCGTTCTTCCATTTCGAGGCGTCCGGGGCGGATCCCGCGGCGCCATCGAATTCGTCCGACCAGATCAATGGACCGGCCGGCGGCTCGGCGGTCCGGGTACGCGTGATCAGGACAGCCGTCAGCAACCCCACGGCCAGGACGCCGGAGGTGACAAGCAACAGCAGGCGAGACGTGCGCACACCCCAGTCAATACCAAGGGGACACCCGGATGGTCAATTCTTCCCTCCACCGGAGGCGGTGAATTCACTCCCCATTCACTTGATTCCCATCCTTGCCACAGTATCGGAACCAGGATTTCACATATCCTTCACAACCCAGCCAACCCCGGCGACACCCGGTAGCACCCGGCCACTTCGCCACCCCCGGGACGACCCGGGGTGACGGACCGACAGAACCACCCCGACCACCGCGCCGAACAGCCGATCTGAATACATTTCCCCTTGTCAATGCGGTATATCCCGGGTTGGACAGGACCTCTGCGCCCGACCCGCGCGACCACCTGACCGGCCACGAACCCTCCACCCGCCCCAGCGACACCCCACCCCACACCCCCTCCGTGCCGCACAGTGGAACGAAATTCAACACTCGTCCACCCCGCCCGATCCGCGTGAATTGGATCATCCGGCGACCCCGACACCAGAATTCGCATGGCCCGACCGTCGTCACCCCACTAGCCTTTCGACCCCCGATCCCCATACCCTTTAGACGTCAGCCCGCAGCGTTGCGGGAAATTAATCCCGTAATTCGCAGCCCGCCACCATCGGAGTTCTCACCGATGTCCAGCCCGGGCCGCTTCTGTGTACCCATCGGGCGTTGCGATGACCGCGCTCCCGAACCGGCACAACGCCGGATTCCACAGCCATTCCACAGCAATCTGGGGGCCACGATGCTGAACGACAACCGTCGACCGAACCACAGACCGAAGCGGTATGGAGGTGCCCGATGAGCGATCGTCGGCTGCTCCTCGTCAGGATCATCGGCCTGGCCGTGGTCGCGTTCGGACTCACCTACATCAGCTGGCGCTGGACCCAGACGATCGCCTGGAAGGCCTGGTTCATCGCCGTACCGCTGGTGGTCGCCGAGACCTACAGCCTGGGGGAATCGATCCTCTACAGCCTGACCATGTGGAACGCGAGGCGTCGGCCGGCACCGCCGGAGCCGGCCCGCGATCACACCGTCGACGTGTTCATCACCACCTACAACGAGCCGCTGGAGCTGGTGTTGAAGACCGCGCTCGCCGCGCGGAACATGACCTACCCGCACAAGACCTGGATTCTCGACGACGGCAACCGACCGGAGTTCCAGCGGGCCGCCGAGCTGATCGGGGTCGGCTACATCGTCCGCGGCGCGGAGTGGGACGGCCGGCAACGCTACGCGAAAGCCGGCAATGTCAACAACGCGCTGAGTCGCACCACCGGCGAGTTCGTCGCCATCCTGGACGCCGACCAGGTGCCGGACGACCGCTTCCTCGACCGGGTGCTGGGCTATTTCACCGACCCCGACGTGGCCTTCGTGCAGACGCCCCAGCAGTTCTGGAACGTCCCGCCCCGCGACCCGTTGGGCAGCCAGGCGGAGCTGTTCTACGGCCCGATCCAGCAGGGCAAGGACGGCTGGGACGCGGCTTTCTTCTGCGGGTCTAACGCGGTCCTGCGCCGCGAAGCGCTGATGTCGCTCGGCCTGAGCCGCTACACCCGGGAGGCCGCCGGCCGGACCCGGGAGGCGCTGGTCCGCTCCCGCAAGCGGCTGCAGAACCTGATCAGCGAGAACAGTACCCGCGAGCCCGGCCGGCTGCCGCTGCTGGAGCGGGCGCTGGACGCCGTCGCGGTGGCCGAGGACCAGCTCCGTCATGGCGTCACCCTGGCCGAGATCACCTTCGAGTTGCGCCGGGCCTTCCACACCGTCACCGCCGCCGATCCGCTCACCGGCCGGCACCTGGTGCCGGAGTTCGAGGCGATCCTCGAGACCGTGGACGTCGCGCGGACCGACCAGGCCCTGGCGGTGCACGCGCTCGACACCAGTTCCATCACCGAGGACATGGCCACCGCCATGCACCTGCATGCAATGGGCTGGACCAGCGTCTACCACCACGAAGTGCTCGTCCGCGGGCTCGCCCCGGAGGACGCCGAGACCATGCTGTCCCAGCGCCAGCGCTGGGCGGCCGGGTCGATGCAGGTGTTCTTCAAGGACAACCCGCTCTTCGTCCGTGGCCTGACCCTGGCCCAGCGCCTGATGTACCTGGCCACCATGACCAGCTACCTCAACGGCTTCGCCGCGCTGGCGTACGTCGCCGCTCCGGTCATCTTTCTGGTCTTCGGCATCTTCCCGCTGCAGGCCAGCCCGCTGACCTTCTTCCTGCTGTTCCTGCCGTTCTTCGGCGCCTGCCAGCTCCTCTTCCAGGTCGCCGCGAACGGTGCCGGCGGCCTGTGGCGGGGCCAGCAGATGTCCTTCGCCCTGTTCCCGACCTGGATCCAGGCGACCCTCTCGGGAGCCGCGGCCACCTTCCTCGGTCGGCACCTGAAGTTCTCCGTCACCGCGAAGAACCGGCAGGCCAACGCCACCAGCTTCCGCCACGTACGTCCCCAGCTCGCGGTGATGGCGCTGCTCGTCATCGCGTCGGGCATCGGGATCACCCGCGTCGTCCTTGGGCTGGCCCCGCTCTATCCCACCCTGATCACGCTGGTCTGGGTGGTGGTGGACCTCGCCCTGCTGGGCGTGGTCATCGGGGCCGCCCGCTACCCCGGGCCGGGGCAGGACCTGACCGAGCCGGCACCCTACTCACACGCCGAGCTGTACCGCACCCTCGACCACCTCGAGGTCGCCTTCCCGCTGCCGACGACCGCCGGCACGACCCCGACCGTCCCGACCCACTGACCGCCCTGCTCACTGAAGGAGTCACCATGTCCCTCACCACCATGACCCCGCTCCACTCCGCGGGTGAGCTCGTGCCCGCCGGGATGTTCGCCCTCGATGTGTCCGTCTCGGGCACCCTCGATGCGTCCGCCGTGCTGGAGATCAGGGAAGCCATCATCAGCTACCTCGGCGACGGCCCGTGCCTGGTGCTGGTCAACGTCACCGGCATCGACCGGGTGGCCGCCTCCGGCCTGGCCGGCACCCTCGAGCTGCTGCACCTGACCCGGATGCACGGCGGGGACCTGCGTCCGTACGGCTCCTCCCCTGCGGTGGCCCAGGCCCGGTCCGCCGTGGCCTTCGGCGAGATCTACCGGGTCTACCCCAGCCGCGACCTGGCGCTGCGGGGTCACGTCGACCGGATCGCCGATCCCGGCCGCGCCCGGCGCCGGTTCGGCCGGCGGGAGGGCCGGCGATGAGAAGACGGGGACATCGCCTCCCGGAGCCGCCCGCGGACGACCGGGACAGCACCGGCGGCGATCCGTTGGGCACCACCCCGACACCGGACACCTCCCGCGACGACGCACCGGCCTACATCGGCACGCCCAGCCAGCGGCGCCGCCGGGCCCGGATCGCGGCCCCGCTCGCGGCGATGGCGCTGGCCGTCGCCGCGGTGGGGATCGGTGCCACCAAGGCCATCCCGGCGGTGAACGACATCACCCGGTGTGATGTCCGGGCGGCGGCCATGGTGCCGACCGACGGCGTCCTGCTCGGGGTGAACCTCGACTGGAAGACCCAGTCGCTGGCCGATCACCGGAGCAACCTGGGGCACCCGCCGGCGGTCGTCGTGCAGTTCTCCGACATCCCGTACGACGACGCGACCTGGCAGCACACCGTGCACGCGGCCGAGCAGGTCCGTCAGAACGGCGGGATCCTGCTGCTCACCCTCGAGCCACACGCCGGTCTCGACGCGATGAGTGACGCGGTGATCGGCCGGCTCGCCGCCGACCTGCGCGCCCTCAACGATGACGGCACCCCGGTGATCGTCCGGTTCGCCCACGAGATGAACGGCTCCTGGTACGCCTGGGGCCAGCAGCCGGCGCACTACATCGAGGTCTTCCGGAAGGTCGCGGACGCAGTGCACAGCCAGGCGCCGGGCACGTCGATGATGTGGGCACCCAACTACGGTGGCGGCTATCCCTTCACCGGTGGGCAATTCGCGGCGCGCCCCGGCACCGCGGACTTCGCGGCCCTGGACACCGACCACGACGGCAAGCTGACCATGGCCGACGACTCGTACGCCCCGTACTATCCCGGCGACCAATATGTCGACTGGGCCGGGGTCTCGCTCTACCACTGGGGGAACAAGCGCCCCTGGGGCAACAACGAGATCCCGGAGCCGGACAAGTTCGAGGCCATGCTCACCGGCCGGTACGACGGCTCGGCGGGCGACGACTCGGCGATCCCCGACTTCTACCAGGTGTACGGCGTGGACCACCACAAGCCGATCGCCATCCCCGAGACCTCGGCCATCTACACGCCGTCCCGGCCCGGGGATTCGGAACTGGCGATCAAGCAGGCGTGGTGGCGGCAGGTCTTCTCCGCCGATCTACCCACCCGCTACCCCCAGGTGAAGATGATCAACTGGTTCGAGTGGCGCAAGTACGAGGTCGAGATCAACGACACCGTCGACTGGCGGGCCTCCGACTCCACCGCCACCCGCGAAGCGTTCCGGGCCGACCTGCCGTCGTGGGTGCGGTACGCGGACCAGCTGCAGCTCTGCGGCCACTGAGGACGCCGACCCCAGACCTCGGCCGGCGCCGCAACGGCGCGGTTCGGCTGTGGCAGCAGCGCCCCCCAAGCTGCCGGATACCACGATGGCCCACCGGGCCGCACTCCGCCCCCGGCACCGTGGCTAGGTGCCGGGGGCGGAGTGTCTGTTCGGCTGGCTACGCCTCGGCGGCCTCCGCCGCCTCGCGGGCCTCACGCTCCTCGATCCGGCGGGCCCGGATGCCATTGAGGCGCTGCTTGGCCCCCTCGGCGGCCCGGCGGACCGCCTCCTCCGGGTCGGGCTGCTCGACGCCGCGCCGGGCCTCGACCTCGGCCTCCTCACGGGCCTCGATCCCGGCCCGCCACTCGGCGGCGAACTCCTCCAGGACGACCACCTCACCACCCACAAGCTGGTTGACGTAATCGACGCAGCGGCGCCAGACCGGCTTCCAGGCGGTGGGGCTGCACGGATAGTGCGGATCGGCCGGATCCAGCAGCGCGTCGACCTGGGCCGCCGCTTCGGCGCCCGCGGACTTGTAGAACAGGTGGAAGCGTCCGCCCTGGTTCCACTTGCCGTCGGCGAAGAGCAGCAGGCCCGCCCCAGTGCTGAGGTTGTTCCACTCGGCGGACGGGATGCCGCCGGCATCCTCGATCCCGAGCAACGAAATGTTGGCCCATCGCCCGCTGCGCGTGCCCTGGGTGTAGATCCAAGCTCCGGCCATCGTCATCGATCCGTCATCTCCCTGTCGCCGCCCATGGGCGCCCGTGGTCCGTCCCACCCGACGATACCGGCCCGACGCCCGGATCGCGCGGTGAGTGACGGCAGAGGGAACGCGGGACCCCCGATCAGGCGTCCGATCGCCGTGATGACGCGGATCAGAGACCTTCCGGAGGCCGCCGGACACCCCGATTTCACTTTTCCTTCCGGGCTGGGTTATAGTTCTCGGGCTGCCTGAAACGGCAGCAGGTCACTCGGGAAGCGGACTTCCGCTTCTATCCGGGCCGGCGAGAGAGCTTGTCGGAGCGGTGGAAGCAGCGGTTCCGGACGACCGGATGGCCCCGTAGCGCAGTTGGTTAGCGCGCCGCCCTGTCACGGCGGAGGTCGCGGGTTCGAGTCCCGTCGGGGTCGCGGAGGCGGTGAGACGACAAGTCGCTCGTGTCACCGTTTTTCTGTTGAAGGAGTCGACTCTGTCGCGGAATTATCCGTACCGGGGCCCATTCCTCGGCCAGGTAGCTCAGTTGGTAGCAGCGTTCGCCTGAAAAGTGAAAGGTCACCGGTTCGAACCCGGTCCTGGCCACCAGAAGTTCGATGTTCCAACCGTGGACATCTTTCGTCTCCTCGTAGAGGAGGCTGTCTGCTTCGCACTGGAACCGTTGGTGCTCGACGGCTGCGGCGTGCGTCTGCGGGTCGAGGACCGCGGCCTTAGTAGCCGCAGGGGCTGACCTGATCGCCGAACCACGCGTGACCCCGTGGCGATCGCTGAACTCGCGACTCGACACCCCCGCAGGGCTCCAAGTCACGCTGTTCCAGGAACTCGCACCCCTCGAAGACCGCGACAGGCGCGGGGCGAAGTGAACGGTCGGGGGTCCGGCTCCTAGGTCTCTACCCGGTGTCATCGTCCTCGGTGATGGTGGCCGCGATGCCGCGCCGGGCGAGGCGTTCCTGGGCGTCGCGGACGATCTCGCCGAGCTTGGCTTCGAGTTCGGCCTTCGGCGGGAGGATCGTCCAGTACTCGGCCACGAAGGTGAAGCCGTGGCCGACCTCCATGAGGAACGCCTGCATGTCGCGCAGGATCGCGGCCTCCAGGTCCTTCTCTAGGAAGGTGTCGTGCAGTCCGAGGGCATCGAGGATGAGCGGGTCGCTGAATGTGTCGCGGGGCACGGCCGAGCCCGCGGGGATCTGAGAGTTAGCGATCTCGCGCCGCTCGTACGCCTTGCGCTCGATCGCGGCGTTCAGTTCGCGGACGCTCAGGTGCTTGGCGGCCGCTGCCTCGGCGTAGAACGCGCGGGCCTCGTCTGACTTCAGCGGGATGAGCTCACGGATGTGGCTCCAGCTCAGCTGGCGTGCCAGTGCGATCGTGGCCGCGTGGTCAGAGAACGTCCGGAAGAAGGCGACCATACGGTTGAGATTCGAGCGGCCATAGCCCGAACCGTACCGCTCGGTCAACTTGCGCCCCAGCGTGGCGACAATCATCTTGCCGTACTCGGCCCGCTCGTTGCGCAGGACATGGATCGAGATCGCCCGCCCGACCAGCCAGTGTGTCATCGTGAGCGTCGCGTTCACCTGCGACGCCGCGACCCGGCGGCCCTGCTCGACGATCTCGACGACGTAGTCGAACAGTCCTTCCTCGTCGGCGGGGATGTCGTCGCGGGGAACGAGGTCCGTCATGGCTCTCCTCGGGGTGCGCTCCGGATTTGCGCCACGCTGTGGCGCAAATCCGCTGGACTTCGTCGTGACATCCATCCTGCCCGCTGCCTCTGACGTTCACATGGACACCCACGGTCAGCGCTCCACCCTGCTGACTAACCGCAGCCACCGTCCAGACGCTCGCCTTGGTTGCCGTCACTCTGCTCGCCGCCTCCTTCATCGTGGGCGCCTCCGGTGTCGACTGGGCTCATGCCACCGACGTAGAACTGCGCCGCCTCGACCCGCTCGGGGCTCAACGGGGTTGGAGCCTTCTGCGAATCGCGGCGAATCCGAATCCGGCCCCGGGCATCGACCGACGACGGCGAATCCGCGCGGGACGCCCGCAGCATGAGCACGGTCACTGTGCGCGAGTTGCGCAACAAGGGCGGCGAGGTATTCGATCGGGTGGTTCGAGGCGAGTCATTCGTCGTCACGCGTGATGGTAGGCCGGTGGCCGAGCTTGCACCGCTGCCGCGGCGCAGTGCTCCGCTCGCTGAGTTGATCGCGCATCGTAGAGTTCTCTCCCTCATCGACGCCGACGCGCGCGGCGACCGCCAACGCCCTACCACTGTTCACCTGCATTCGTGGGGATCGACCGGTTGGATGTCCACGCGGTCACCATCGGCTCCTGAGGGAATCACCGGCCTGATACTCGCCGCACAGAAGACCGATGGCCACTACTCTGATGTGACTTCTGTCATATCAGCTGTCGCCACATCTCCCGCACGGTACCCTAGGGCCCGCTCTACGGCGCATGTAGGAGATGGGTGCATCCAACGGTTAGGCTTCCGCCATGGCGCACGAGACGTTCACCAAGGAATCCGCGACGGCACCGGAGGGCTACTTCCAGGTCGAGGCCGCGGGACTGAGGTGGCTCTCCCTCGCCGGCCCCGGCAGCGCCCGGGTGGTCCGGGTGCGCTCCGTCGAAGAGGGCCGCATCGTCCTCGACAACGTCCCGAACGCCAGGCCGTCCAAGCTGGCGGCTGAGGCCTTCGGGCATGCCCTCGCCCACACCCACGCCGCCGGGGCCGGCGCCTTCGGCCAGGGGCCGGACGGCTGGGCGGGGGACGGATTCATCGGGGTCCAGGCGATGTCGTTGCGCCCCGAGCCGACCTGGGGCGTCTTCTTCGCCGAGCAGCGATTGCTGCCGTACGCCCAGGCGGCGCACGCCCTGGGCAACCTGAGCGATGCCGGGATGCGGACCATCGAACGGATCGCCGCCCGGATCGCCGACGGGGTGTTCGACGACGGGCGGGCACCGGCGCGGATCCACGGCGACCTGTGGGCTGGCAACGTGCTCTGGTCACCCAAGGGCGTGGTGCTGATCGATCCCGCGGCGCACGGCGGGCACGGACTGACCGACCTCGCCATGCTGTCGCTGTTCGGCGCCCCGCACATCGACGTCATCCTCGATGCGTACGCCGAGAGCGCCCGGCTGGCCGACGGCTGGCGGGGACTGATCGGCCTTCACCAGCTGCACCCGCTGCTGGTGCACGCCGTGACCCACTCGGCCGCGTACGGCACCCAGGCGGTCCGACTCGCCGAACGCTTCCTCTGATCCTCGGTCCCCTCAGCTGATCCCTCTGTCCCCTCAGCCCTCGGTGCCGGGTCGGCCCGAGGTGGCGGACCGCCGCGGCGCGGTGAGGTCCCCGACGATGTTCCAGGTGTTCGATCCCCAGGCGAGGTAGCGGAAGCCGAGGTTGATCATCGCGCCGACCCGGTTGCGGCCGCCGAGCAGCATGAACAGGTGCACCCCGACCCACAGTGCCCAGGCGATGAAGCCGGTGAAGGCGACCGCCTTGTTGCGGCCCGGGACGGCGATCTCGGCGACGGCCGCGTTGCGGCCGATGGTGGCCATGGTGCCCTTGTCCCAGTACTCGAAGCGCTGCAGCTGCTCACCGTGGGCGAGCGCCACGATCTGGCCGGCGATGTGGACGCCCATCTGCATCGCCGGTTGGGCGAGCTGCGGCAGCACCTGGTCCTCGATGATCGAGCAGTCCCCTGCGGCGAAGATCCGGTCCTGGCCCTTCACCCGCAGTGTCTGGTCGACGACGATCCGGCCTCCGCGGCCCAGCTCCAGGCCGAGCGAACGCACCCAGTCGTACGCCGCCACGCCGGCACCCCAGACGACGACATCGCTCTCGATCACCTCGCCGCCCTTGAGGATGACCCGGCCGTCCTCGATCTCGGCCACCGAGGTGCCGAGACGTACGTCGACGTCCCGCTTGACCATCTCGTCGTAGGTGTACTCCTGCAGATCGTGCCCGAACGGGCCGAGCAGCACCGGGCCGGCCTCGATCAGGTGCACCTTGACCCGCTTGCGGTCCAGTTCGGGGTACATGCTGGGAACCCCGGTGGAGCGCATCTCGGCCAGCGAACCGGCCATCTCCACCCCGGTCGCGCCGCCGCCGACCACCACGATGTGCAGGTCCTTGCTGGCCCGTTCCGCCTCCGGGAGGGCGGCGTAGTGCTCCAGCCGCCCGAACACCGCGTCGCGGCAGGCGAGCGCCTGGGCGCGGGTGTACATCGGCAGGGCGTGCTCAGCCACGCCGGGCAGGCCGAAGAAGTTCGCGGTCACTCCGAAGCCGAGGACCAGGTAGTCGTAGCCGAACTCCCGACCATCGTCGAGGGCGACCGTCCGTGCCGCCGGATCGACCCCGGTGACGGTGCCGCAGGTGAATCGCACCCCGGGGTGCTTGCCGGCGAAGTTGCGCAGCGAGTAGGTGACGTCGCCCGGGTTCAGCCCGCCGGTAGCGACCTGGTAGAGCAGCGGCTGGAAGGTGTTGTAGGGGTGCCGATCCACGAGGGTGACCCGGCAGCCCTGGCGGGCCAGTGCCCGCGAAGCCTGGATCCCGGCGAAACCGGCACCGATGACGACGACATGTGGCCCTTGATTCACCAGGTCATCGTGTCACAGCCCACAGTAGGCGGCCACCCACGTCCCGACGGCCCGGAAGAACTCCGCCCGCACCGGCGCCGGGGAGAGGGTCAGATCGTGCAGTCCGTCGCGGATCCGGACCACCGTCACGTGCCGGCCCAGGCACGGCGCCCGGCGGGCGATCCCATCGGCGTCGAGTACGGTGTCGGCGCGCCGCATCTCGTCGGTCCAGGTCTGCGTGGTGACGGAGTGGTCGGAGCACAGCACGATCACTGGCGCCGCGATGTCCAGGCCGGCAGCGACTCGCTCGTGGCCGCGGATGATCGCCCGGCCCCAGCCGAGCCGGATCGGGGCGCTCAGGCGCTTCCAGGTGGTGTCGAAGTCCCATTCCCCGCCCTCCGAGGCCAGGATGGTCCGCCGGTAGCAGCCCGGGTCGGTGATCGGCAGGACGGTGGTGGGGGCCATCCGGGCCGCACCCGTGACGAGCCGGGAGAGGACCTGGCGCAGCACCGGGTTGCCGGAGAGTTCCAGCCACGGCGAGTTCAGCACCACCGCGTCGAAGACGCCCGGATGGTCGTGCACGTAGAGCGCACCGGTGAGACCGCCGGTGGAGTGACCCATCAGCACCAGCCGCTCGTGGCCCGCCGACCGGATCAGCGCCACCGCGCCGTCGATCTCCCGGGCATAGTCCCCGAGGTCGGTGGTGTAGCCGAAGTACTGCCCTGGTCGCAGCGCCCGACCGTAGCGGCGCAGGTCCACGGCGTAGAAGTCGTACCCCAGACCCGCCCAGAAGTCGGCCAGATGGGTCTGGAAGAAGTAGTCGTTCCAGCCGTGCAGGTACAGCACCGCAGGTCGGCCGGGATGCCGGCGAGCGGACAGCGGGTGCGCCGACGGAAAACAGGCCGAGGCGGGCACCGGACGCTCCGGATCTCGACGCACCAAGACCCCGCCGATCGGAGTGTCCGGCTCGCCGGCGACCAAGGTGCCCGGCAACAACGGGATGTCGGTGCGGGAAAACCCATCAAGGATGTCCGGACGCCACACCGTGGGCGTCACACGCGCCCCGGGGACGGTCACCGGAACCGGACGGTCAGAACCCGGAGGCCGGGGCCATCAGCCCGACTTCCGCATGTCTCCGTACTGGTCATCCTCGTCGACGTTGTAACGAGCCGCCAGATCCGCGTACGCATCCGGGACCTCGTCATCGTGGGAGTCGCTCCGATCATCGTCCTGGTGGTAGGACTCACCTCGGAGTTCACGCTCCAGCGAGGAGAAGTCCGTCTCTACCGAACGGTACTTCAACTCGCGAGCAACCTTGGTCTGCTTTGCCTTTGCACGGCCGCGCCCCATTGGGTCGACCCCCTCGCATCTGGTAGCGCCTGCGGCTGGGCCGCGGCATGTATCTGGTAACTGTCGTGAGACACAGGCTACCCGAGCCGGTGGACGAATCAAAGTCCTCCACCGGCCGCCAGCACCCCGTGTCGGCGCCCAGAATCACGCCGCGTGTCGTCCCTCGAGGATCACCGTCCCACCGTCGTCAGAGCCGGCCGTACGGACCTCACCGCAGGCCCAGGAATCGATCCCGCGGGCGCCCAATGTGGCCAGCGTGGCGTCGACGGCGGCGGCCGGGACCACCGCCACCATGCCGACACCCATGTTGAGGGTGGCCTCGATGTCGGGCCGGGAGATGCCACCGACCTGCTGGACCAGGGGGAAGATCGGCTGCGGGGTCCAGGTCGCCCGGTCGACGCGGACCGTGAGGTGGTCGGGGATCACCCGGGCCAGGTTGTTGGCCAGGCCGCCGCCGGTGATGTGGCTCATCGCGTGCACCTCGGTGGCGTCCACCAGGGCGAGGCAGTCGCGGGCGTAGATCCGGGTCGGCACCAGCAGTTCCTCGCCCAGTGCCCGGCCGAGTTCGGGCACCTCACGGTCCAGCGCCCAGCCGGCCCGGTCGAGCAGCACGTGCCGGACCAGCGAGTAGCCGTTGGAGTGCAGCCCGGAGGACCGGAGGGCGACGACCACGTCGCCCGGTCGCACCCGCTCCGGGCCGAGGATCCGGTCGTACTCGACGACGCCGGTGGTGGCACCGGCGATGTCGTACTCGTCGGGGTCGAGCAGGCCGGGGTGTTCGGCGGTCTCGCCGCCGAGGAGGGCGGCACCGGCGAGCTCGCAGCCGCGGGCGATGCCGCTGACGATGCCGGCGATCCGCTCCGGGACGACCCGGCCGCAGGCGATGTAGTCGGTGACGAAGAGCGGCTCGGCGCCGACGACGACCAGGTCGTCGACGAGCATGCCGATCAGGTCCTGACCGATGGTGTCGTGGCGGTCCAGGGCCTGCGCGATGGCGACCTTGGTGCCGACCCCGTCGGTCGAGGTGGCGAGCACCGGGCGACGATAGCCGGCCAGTGCAGAGGCGTCGAAGAAGCCGGCGAAGCCGCCCAGCCCGCCGAGCACCTCGGGGCGTCGGGTCGCGGCCACCGAGGCCTTCATCAGCTCGACCGCACGGTCCCCCGCCTCGATGTCGACCCCAGCCGCGGCGTACGCGGTGGCGGTGGTCGCCGTCGCACCGGCCGCGGTGTACGCGGTGGCGTCGGAGCTGGTCGGTTCCTGGGTCATCGGTCCTCCGCGGGGTCGGCGGCCGCGACACCCAGCCCGGCCGGTGAGGTGCTGACGGTCACGTACTGCTCGTCGGTGTCGTCGAGCAGCGGCAACTGGCTGCTCGGCGGGGCGACGAAGCCGTCGCCGAGGAGGCCCAGGGCATGCGGCGGCGGCTCGACCGGGTAGATCCCGTCGAAGCAGGCGCGGCACAGGCTGTCCCCGGCCCGGTCGGTGGCGGCCACCAGGCCATCGAGACTGACGTAGCCGAGGGAGTCGGCGCCGATCGACCGGCAGATCTCCTCGACGTTCAGCCCGGAGGCGATGAGCTCGGCCCGGGTGGCGAAGTCGATCCCGAAGAAACACGGCCAGCGCACCGGCGGGGAGGAGATCCGTACGTGGATCTCGGCGGCGCCGGCCTCCCGCAGCATCCTGATCAGCGCCCGCTGGGTGTTGCCGCGGACGATGGAGTCGTCGACGACCACCAGCCGCTTGCCCTCGATGACGTGGCGCAGCGGGTTGAGCTTGAGCCGGATGCCGAGCTGGCGGATCGTCTGCGACGGCTGGATGAACGTACGCCCCACGTAGTTGTTCTTGACCAGGCCCTCGGCGTAGCGGATCCCGGACTCCTGGGCGTAGCCGATCGCGGCGGGCACGCCGGAGGCGGGCACCGGCATCACCAGGTCGGCCTCGACCGGGTGCTCGCGGGCCAGCGTACGGCCCACCTCGACCCGGGAGGCGTGCACCGAGCGGCCGAAGATGGTGGAGTCGGGCCGGGCGATGTAGACGTACTCGAAGACGCAGCCCTTGCGCCGGGTCTCGGCGAACCGGGTGGACCGCAGCCCGTCGGCGTCGATGGCGATGCACTCCCCCGGCTCGACCTCGCGGACGAAGGAGGCGCCGACGATGTCCAGGGCGCAGGTCTCCGAGGCGACCACCCAGCCGCGTTCCAGACGGCCCAGGCAGAGTGGGCGGAACCCCTGCGGGTCGCGGGCGGCGTAGAGGGTCTTCTCGTCCATGAAGACCAGCGAGAAGGCGCCCCGCAGGTGCGGCAGCACCTGCAGCGCCGCGCTGCCCAGTGGCAGCTCGTCGAAGGTCGCGATCAGCGCCGTCACGATGGAGGTGTCGTTGGTGGAGTCCATCGAGTTCTTGTGCGGCACCTCCTCGGTCGGCCGGCGCTCGCGCAGCCAGCCCTCGAGGTCGTCGGTGTTGGTGAGGTTGCCGTTGTGGGCGAGCGTGATGCCGTACGTCGAGGTGGCCCGGAAGGTCGGCTGGGCATTGCTCCAGACGCTGGCGCCGGTGGTCGAGTAGCGGGCGTGGCCGATGGCGATGTCGCCGGTGAGCGAGGTCAGCGTGCCCTCGTCGAACACCTGGGAGACCAGTCCCATGTCCTTGAACACCATGATCCGCGAGCCGTCCGACACGGCGATCCCGGCGGACTCCTGGCCGCGGTGCTGCAGGGCGTAGAGACCGTAGTAGGACAGCTTCGCCACGTCCTCACCCGGCGCCCAGACACCGAACACACCGCATTCGTCCTGCGGGGACTTCTCCAGGGGGTCGAGCTCGGCGGTCAGCCGGCCATCAGGACGTGGCACCTTGTCAGCCTAACAGCACGGCCCGCATCCTCAACTCCTGTACACCGTCACGTCCTGTGCACTGTCACGCCCGCCGGGGGTGGTGACCCGGTCGCCTCAGCACAGCTCCCGCGGCCGGGCCCCGACCAGACGGGCGGCCCATTCGGCCGCGGTCAGCGGGGCGCCGCGGCCCTCGCACACGGTCTGCCGGGCTCGGGCGACGTCGACATCCCAGGAGGCGATCGTCCCGTTCGCGCCGATCCCGACCAGGCGGCGGCCGTTGTCCACGAACCGGACGTCGTTGACCCGGGTCAGCGCGGCGTCGATCCACGCCCAGGGGCTGAGCTCGCCGTCCTGCCAGCTCCACAGCCAGATCCGCTGGTCACCGGCGCCGGCAGCCAGCCGGGTGCCGTCGGGACTCACCGCGAGTCCGTAGATGGCGCCGAGCGCGGTGCTCGCCTCCGACACCCGGCGGGGCGCACCGGGGTTCGTCAGGTCGTAGACGATGACCTGGCCGGCGTCCGTGCCGATCGCCACGTACTTCCCGTCGGGACTCATCACCTCGGCGGTCCCCACCGAGCCGAGGTCGGTCAGGGTGGCGGCCAGGGTGGGCCGGCCGGCGTCATCGATGGTCCAGACGGTGGCACGGGCATCCACCTCGGAGACCACCGCCCGATGTCCGTCGGAGCTGATCGCCATGCTCTGCGGCTGGTTCACGTCCATCGAGCCGGAGATGGTGTAGCCGGCGTCCGAGCGCTGCAGCAGGTAGCCCTTCTGACTGGTGATGGCACTGGTCAGCAGGGTCCGGCCGTCCGCTGAGGTCCCCATCCAGGTGAGGGCCTGCCCGGGGTCCACCGGGATCACCAGCGGCGACGCGAACCCGTCGCCCCTCCGTAGCCAGACCAGCAGGTCCCCCTGGACCGTCCCGCCGAGGATCGCCGAACCGTCGCCGACGACGCCGGTCGCCGCGGGGGGCGTCTCCCCCGCCGGGTCCGCCGGTCGCTGGGGATCGGGGAGCCGTCGTGGGATGGCCGGATCGGCCAGGTCCCAGGCGAAGATGCTGCCGAGACGGTCGACGGTGACGAGCAGGTGGGTCCCCGTCGTGTCGGACGTCGCCTGGAACAGGCCGTTCGGGAAGTGTTCGAACTCCGGATCGGCCCGGGGCCACCACCGGATGGTGCCGTCACTCGACTGGGACACGATCCGGTCGCCGTCGTACGCCGCGGCGCTGACGACGGCAGGGTGCGTGTAGCTGCGCAGCTGCGTGCCCGCCGGCTGGGCGAACTCCCGCATCGTCTGGTCCGATGACGCCACCAGGATCCGCCCGCCGTCGGAGGAGAAGGCGACCTGGTTGATCCAGCTCTCGAAACCGGTGAGCGGGGACTGCGAGGTCGCCGTGTCACCGTCGAGGCGCCATCGCGACACCAGGTGGGAACGAGCCTCGCCGGCCGCCAGCCACTGGCCGTCGGGAGAGAAGGCGACGGCCTGGACCGCGGCGGAGGTGGTCAGCACCGGCAGTGGGGTCGGCCGGTCGCCGCCCAGGGCCCAGCGCGTCACTCCGGTCATCCCGGCGGCGGCCAACCGGGTCCCGTCCCGGTTGATCGCCAGGTCGCGGACGGCATCGGACTGCGCGCTCAGCGGGGAGAGTTCACGCGGGGTCTCCGGGGAGGAGACGTCCCAGCGCCGGATGCTGCCGTCCTGCATCCCGGCATAGAGGGTGCGTCCGTCCGGGCCGAAGACGAGGGAGTAGGTGACACCGGGGCCTTCGCCGAGGGTGGTCAGCACCCTGGCGGGGGTGCTGGTCGCGTCCAGCAACCAGCGGCCCTCGGAGCCGCCCACCGCCAGCAGCAGCCGCTGTCCGACGGTCGTGACGGCCCCGGAGAAGAGTGTCCGCCCTTGTGGATCGAGGGTCACCGACTCCGGGTCACCGTCGGCGGCGCCGAGGGCCGGCTGGCCGCGCCAGATCCGCAGCACACCGTCGGGACCCGGCTGAGCGAGCAGTCGGGCATCCGGATCGACCACGAGCCTGGTCGCCACCGAGGCCCCCAGGGTCCGCCGCGGGAACGGCCGGCCGGTGGCGCTGACCAGGGCGGAGGTCCCCTCCGGGGTCGCGGCCAGCTCGGAGGCGCCCAGGGCGATCTGGGCCGCCAGTCCGGGGTCCTGGTCGGCCACCAGCGACGAGGTCAGCGCCATCTGGCGCGACAGTGCCTGGTTGCGGGTGTTCTGCATGTTGACCAGGGCCAGCCCGGCCAGGATCGCCAGCACCATCGCCACCCCGAAGGCGGAGACGGCGATCCGGGACCGTCGCCGCAGCCTCCGGTTGATCCGCAGCTGCTCCTGGTCGCGGGCGGTGAAGTGCGCGCGGCCGGCGGTGACGAAGTCCCGGTCGACCGTGCCCAGCATTCGCTCCGCGACACCGTCGTCCTCCAGGCCGAGGCCGAACCGTTCCACCGGGACGAGCAGGTCGGGGTCGCGGTCGTGCTCCGCCCACAGTGCCGCGGCCCGGGACAGGTAGGCCTGGGCCTGCAGGTCCTCCAGGTCCTCCTCGACCCAGCCGCGCAGCCGGGACCAGTGCTGCAGCAACGCCTCATGAGCGATCTCGACGGTGTCCTCGCCGACGGTCAGCAGCCGGGCCCGGGCGAACCGTTCCACCACCGTCCAGGCCTGCTCGTCGTGCAGCAGGTCCAGTTCGAGGGGCCGACGGACCGGCGCGTCCAAGTCGACCCGGACCAGCCGGAGCAGCAGTCCGCGGGCCGTCTGCTGTTCCTCCGGGCCGAGGTCGGCGTACGCCCGTTCGGCGGTCCGGTCGATCGCCCCGGCGACTCCGCCGACGGCAAGATAGTCGGCGGCCGTCAGGGTCGGGCCGGCCGCCTTGTCCCAGGTCTCGGTCAGTGCCTGGGAGAGCAGTGGCAGCGCCCCGCCGGACCAGGGACCGCCCGCGGACCAGGGGCCGCCGCCGACGCTCAGGTCCCGCTGCAGCACCGCGACCAGCCCCGGGTCGACCGCGACACCGCGCAGCCGGGCCGGCCCGGTGATGATCCGCTCGGCCTGGTCGGCGGTCACCGGGCGCAGCAGCATGGCGTGGCCGAGCGACGGGCCGAGCGCGTCGATCTCGGCGGCGGGGCCGAAGTAGTCCGAGCGCAGCCCCACCACGACGACGGTCGGTGGCCGGTCAGGCCCGGCCGCCGCGCCCTCGGCGAACGCCTCCAGCAACCGCACTGCGGCCGTCCGCTGCTCGGGGCTGGCGACGGTCCACAGCTCCTCGACCTGGTCGATCACCAGCACCGCCGGGCAGTCCGGGTGGTCCTCCCGCGCGGCGTACGTCGCCCGCCACCGGGTCTCCGGGTCCTCCCCCGGGGTGATCAGCGCGCCGTACCACCCGTCGAGCGCACCGCCGGCCGCGCAGGCGGTGCCGATCAGACCGGCACCCAGCAGCGACGACTTGCCCCCGCCCGAGGGGGCGAGCAGGGTGACCACGGCCCCGGCGCGGGCCGCGGCGGCGTCGCGGACCCGCTGGGCGAGTTCGGCCAGCTCGTCCTCCCGGCCGAAGAACAGCTCGCGGTCCTCCGGGGCGTACGGGCGCAGGCCGACGTACGGGTTCCCCGCCGCAGTGCCCGGGGCGCGCCGGGCCTTCTCGACGGCCTCCCACCATTCCTCATGGGTGTGGTCGTCGCTGAGGCCGAGCAGATCCAGCAGCCCGAAGAACTGGCCCTGCAACCCCGGCGTCGGCAGGGACCGGCCGGAGAGCCAGCCCTGAAGGGTGCCGGTAGCGACCCCGCTGCGGCGGGAAAGGGGCCGGTACGCCAGGCCGACGCTGACGCGCCGTTCATCCAGGGCCGCGCCGATGGCGGCCTTGGTGTGCGGAAGTCCGGTGTGCGGAAGTCCGGTGTGCGGAAGTCCGGTGTGCGGAAGTCCGGCGTGCGGAAGTCCGGCGTGCGGAAGTCCGGCGTCCGGGGCGCCTCCGTGCGGCCGGTCCGCCCCGGTGGACCCGTCACCCGCCGTTCCCCCACCAGTGCCGTCGGCTGCCGTCGGATCCGATCCGGACATGGTTCCCCCCGCTGTCGGGAGCCGGCCCGGCGAGCCGATCTCACCCCCGCGACAGCCAGGATCTTAGGGGCGTGACACCCCCAGCGTGGCCAGTAACAGTGCCTCGGACAGGCAGGCGTGACGGAAATCGCCCAGATGCAGCGACTCGTCGATGCCGTGGGCCCGGCAGTCCGGATCCTCCACCGCGGTGACCAGCACGGTCGCCTCCGGGAACAGGCGCTGGAAGTCCGCCACCATCGGGATGGAGCCGCCCTGGCCGATGGTCACCGGCTCGACTCCCCAGGCCGCGGTGAAGGCCGCCACGGCGGCGTCCGCGTACGGCCCGACCAGCGGCGCCTCGCCGGGGGTACCCATCTCGCCGCGGGTCACCTCCACCCGGGCGCCCCACGGAGCGTGGGTCTCGAGGTGCGCGACCAGCGCGTCCATCGCGGCCGTCGGGTCCTGGCCGGGGGCCAGCCGGAGGCTGATCTTGGCCCGGGCGCTGGGGGCCAGCGTGTTCGAGGCGCCGTCGACCGGGGTGGCGTCGAGGCCGATCACCGAGACGGCCGGGCGGGTCCAGAGCCGATCGGTGACCGGCCCGTCGCCGAGGTAGGCGACACCGGGCAGCACCCCGCTCTCCTCGGCCAGCCGGTCGGCCGGGTAGTCGAGGCCGGGGCCGGGACGCGAGACGAGGCCGTCGATGGCGACGTTGCCGGCGTCGTCGTGCAGAGTGGCGAGCAGCCGGCACAGCGCGGTGAGTGCGTCGGGCGCGACGCCGCCGTACTGCCCGGAGTGCAGGGCGTGGTCGAGGGTGCGTACGGTGACGACACAGTCGAGTACGCCGCGCAGGGTGGTGGTGAAGGCGGGGACGCCGACGGCCCAGTTGCCGGAGTCGGCGATGACGTACGCGTCGGCCGCCAACTCCTCGCGGTGCTGTTCCAGCAGCGTCCGCAGGGTCGGCGAACCGACCTCCTCCTCGCCCTCGATGAACACCGTCACGCCGACCGGCGGGTACCCGCCGAAGGCGCGCAGGGCGGCCAGGTGCACGGCGATCCCGGCCTTGTCGTCGGAGGTGCCTCGGCCGTACAACCGATCGCCGCGCCGGGTGGCGGTGAACGGTGCGGAGGTCCACAGCGCAAGGTCCCCGGTCGGCTGGACGTCGTGGTGGGCGTACAGGCAGATCGTCGGGGCACCTTCCGGCGCCGGGTAGCGGCCGAGCACCGCCGGCCCGCCGCCCGCCCGGACGATCCGGACGTCGGGGCAGCCGGCGTCGGTCAACAGCGCCGCGACCGTCTCGGCGCTCGCCCGGACGTCCGCGGCGTGGGCCGGGTCGGCGCTGACCGACGGGATCGCCACCAGCCGGGCCAGGTCGTCGAGCACCCCCGGCCACAGCTGGTCGAGTCGGGCGGCGAGAGTGTCGCGGGTCCGGGCGAGCGCGCCGGGGGCTTCGGTCATGGCGTCCACCCTAGTCTCGGGGGCGCGGCCGGCGCGGAGCGACCGCGCCGGCATCCGCGAGGCCGCCTCTGACCGGGGTCGATCCGCCCGGATCGCTGGAGCCCGGATCAGCCCAACGCGAGCGCCGCCGGGATCGGCGCTGCCCAGGCGGCCCGCAGCTCGTCCAGGCCGAGGCGGAACTGCCCCTCGACCTCGACCGCGGCCTCGTCGGTGACCTCGCCGATCCGGCCGGCGGCCAGCCCGTACTCGGTGGCCAGCGCGGCCAGCCGACGGGCCTTCTCCGGCACGACCGAGACCACTGCCCGGGCCACCGACTCGGAGAACAGCCCGACGAACGGGTCACCCTCCAGCCGGACCCGTACGCCCCTGTCGTGGCGCAGTGCCGACTCGACCAGGGCGACCGCCAGGCCCCCCTCGGACAGGTCGTGGACGCTGGTCAGCAGACCCTCCCGGGCAGCGGCGGCCAACAGCGCGGCGAGCTGCTGCTCGGCGGCGAAGTCGACCCGGGGCGGGATGCCGCCGAGGTGCCGGTGCACCACTCCGGCCCAGGCCGAGCCGTCCAGTTCCTCGTGGGTCACGCCGAGCTGCCAGACCTGGTCGCCCGGGGTGCGGAAGCCCATCGTGGTGTGCCGGGCGATGTCGTCGATGACGCCGAGCACGCCGATCAGCGGGGTGGGCAGGATGGCGGTGTCGCCGGTCTGGTTGTAGAAGCTGACGTTGCCGCCGGTGACCGGGGTGCCGAGCGCGGCGCAGCCGTCGACCAAGCCCTTGATGGACTCGACGAAGGACCACATCACCTCCGGGTCCTCCGGCGACCCGTAGTTGAGGCAATCGGTGATGGCGACCGGAGTCGCGCCGGTGACGGCGACATTGCGGTAGGCCTCGGACAGCGACAGCTGGGCGCCGAGGTACGGGTTGAGCCAGGTGAACCGGCCGTTGGCGTCGGTCGACAGGGCGATCCCGAGGTTGCTGCGCTCGTCGATCCGCAGCATGCCGGAGTCCTCCGGCTGGGCGAGGACGGAGTTGCCGCGGACGTAGCGGTCGTACTGGTCGGTCACCCAGGACTTGTCGGCCTGGTTGGGCGAGCCGATCACCTGCAGGACCGTACGGCCGAGCTCCCCGCCGTCGGCCGGCCGGCGCAGCGAGGCGGTGGTGTCGGCCTCGACCCTGGCCTGGTCGGCGCGCGGCCGCTGGGGCCGGTCATAGACCGGGCCCTCGTGGGCGACGGTGCGCGGCGGCACGTCGACGACGACCTCGCCGTTCCACTCGATCACCAGCCGGCCGGTGTCGGTGACCTCGCCGACCACCGCGGCCTCGACGTCCCACTTGGCGCAGATCGCCAGGAACCGGTCGACGTCGCCGGGATGGACGACGGCCATCATCCGCTCCTGCGACTCGCTCATCAGGATCTCCTCCGGGGAGAGCGTGTGGTCGCGCAGCTGGACGGCGTTCATGTCCACCCACATGCCGCCGTCGCCGGCGGAGGCGAGTTCGGAGGTGGCGCAGGACAGGCCCGCCGCGCCGAAGTCCTGGATCGACGTCACGACGCCGGCGGCGAAGAGCTCGAGAGTGCACTCGATCAGCAGCTTCTCCATGAACGGATCGCCGACCTGGACGGCGGGGCGCTTGCCCTCGCCGCCCTCGTCGAAGGTCTCCGAGGCGAGGATGGAGGCGCCGCCGATGCCGTCGCCGCCGGTCCGGGCGCCGTACATGATCACCTTGTTGCCGACCCCGGTGGCCTTGGCGAACTTCAGGTCCTCGTGGCGCAGCACGCCGACGCACAGGGCGTTGACCAGCGGGTTGCCGGCGTAGGAGGCGTCGAACTCCACCTCGCCGCCGATGTTCGGCAGGCCGAGGCAGTTGCCGTAGTCACCGACCCCGGACACCACGCCGGGCAGCACCCGGGCGGTGTCGGGGGCGTCCAGCGGGCCGAAGCGCAGCGCGTCCATCACGCCGATCGGCCGGGCGCCCATCGCGAGGATGTCGCGGACGATGCCGCCGACGCCGGTCGCGGCGCCCTGGTGCGGCTCGACGTACGAGGGGTGGTTGTGCGACTCGGCCTTGAAGGTGACCGCATAGCCCTGGCCGACGTCGACCACCCCGGCATTATCGCCGATGCCGGCGAGCAGCGGCCCGCGAGGCGTCGTCTGGGGCAGCACGGAGAACCGCTTGAGGTGCAGCTTGGAGGACTTGTACGAGCAGTGCTCCGACCACATCACGGAGTACATCGCCAACTCACAGCCGGTGGGGCGGCGTCCGAGGATCTCGCGGATGCGCTGGTACTCGTCCTCCTTCAGTCCGAGTTCAGCCCAGGGCTGCTCGACGTCGGGGGTCTCCTGCGCGTTGTTCACAGTGTCGGCCACAGGCCCAATCTATCGGGTCGGCCCCAGGCGCCGCCCGCGCACCACGGATCGGAGCGCCGCGACGGCGCCGTACGCCCCCTACCGCTCCGTGCCGGCGGCGCTCACCGAGCCGTCCAGGGGCGCTCACCGGGCGTGCGGGCGGCCCAGTCCCTGCGGGCGGCTGACACGTACGCCGGGGCGTTCCCGCGGGAACGCCGAGACCACCGGCGGGCTGCTCAGGCCCGCAGCGGCCGACGCTTCAGCACCCCGTACGTCACGATCCCGGCCAGCAGCCCCCAGAACGCGGCGACGATCCCGAACGGGTGGATCCCCGACAGTGAGACCACCAGGGTGACCAGGGCGGCCTCGATCACCGCTGGGCCGGCCCCGGCTTCCTGCATGGTGCCGTGCAGCGCGTTCTGGGTCGGCACGAGCAGCGCAACCCCGGCCAGGGCGGTGAGCATCGCCGGCGGGATCGCCGCGAACAGGCCGACGATCATCGTGGCGAGGAACCCACCGAGCAGGTAGAAGACGCCGGTCGAGATCCCGGCGACGTAGCGGCGGTGCTTGTCCGGGTGGGATTCACCGCTGGTGGCGATGGCCGCGGTGACGGCGGCGAGGTTGAGGGCGTGGCAGCCGAAGAAGGCGAAGACGACCGAGAGGATACCGGAACCGGTCAGCAGCAGCCGGTCGTTCGGTTCGAATCCGGAGGCGCGCATCACGATCAGGCCCGGGGCGTTCTGGCCGGCCTGGGTGACGATGAACAGCGGCACCGCGATGCCGAGGATCGCCCCGGTGGTGAAGTGTGGGACCAGCAGGGTGGGGACGGTGATCCCGGGGTGGAGGTCGAAGGTGCCGGTCGCGCCGGTGGCCGCGGCGAGGACGGCGCCCAGCGCCATCGCCCCGAACACCGCGTACCGCGGCAGGAACCGGCGGCCCAGCAGGTAGCCGACGACGATGCCGCCGGCCACCACCGGCGCCGTGACGACCGCCCCGGCGACGGTGATCGCGAACGGCATCAGCACCCCGGCGAGCACCGCCTGGGTGATCGGCCGGGGCACCAGGGCGAGCAACCGCCCGATCAGGCCGGTGGCGCCGAGCAGCGCACTGAGCACGCCACAGACGATGTACGCACCGATCGCCTCGTTGATCGAGTAGCTGCCGAGGGTGGCCATCAGCACCGCGGCACCGGGGATCGACCAGGCGATCATGACCGGCTGCCGGGTGACCAGGCTGCCGAGGATGCAGGCGACGCCAGACCCGACCGAGATCGCCCAGACCCAGGAGCCGGTCAGCTCGGTGGACAGGCCGGCGGCCCGGGCGGCCTGGAGGACGACGAGGAGCGGCCCGGCGTAGGAGATCGCCACGGCAACGAAGCCGGCGACAATCGCCGAGACGGACAGTTGATCACGGACGGCGCGCAGCGGTCGCCGGCGCGGCCCGCCGTGCTGCGGCGCCTGCTGCCCGTGCTCCGGGGCCCGTGGGTCGGGTTCCGGGATCCGAGGTCCGGTCTCCGGGGTCACCGGTCGGAGCTGCGGGATCCGAGGTCCGTCCTTCGGTGCGCGATCTGTCGCGGTCAGCATCGGCTGGTCCATGTCACCGTCCTGGTCGTACGGCCCGAGTGGGCGACGTCGAGTACGGCAGACACCGCACCCTTGTGGCGTCGGTCACACTATGGCCGCCATGACAGCACGGACCGGGCTGTGCCGGGCTGAGGCACCCCACGGCGGCAGACTCGGCAGATACCGAGGCGGTCACTGGGAAGATGCCCGGCTCCTGACCTCCCGGGCTCCCGGACTCCCGGACTCCCGGACTCCCGACGATCCTCACCACCACCGACGATTCTCAAACAGCCCGACGGGCCGCGGCGCCCCTCAGCCGTTCTCGGCGGCCACCATCGCCAGCACCGCCAGCTGGGCCCGGGCGGCCCGCTCGGCCCGGTCGGCGTGTTCCAGGACCAACCGGCGCAGCGCCGCCGGAGCGCCGGCGTGCCAGTCCAACCAGCGGTGCGCGTCGGCGACGACGGGATGCTCCGCCGCCGGGCGGGTCAGGTCGACGTCGACGACTGCCGGGAACAGGCCGGCGACCAGCCGGGTGGCGATCTCGATCGGGAACCGCTCCCACCAGCGGGTCAGCCGGTCCCAATAGGGCTCGGCGTACTCGGCGACGAGGTCACGATGGGCCGGGGTGCCCCAACCGGCGAGGGCGGCGCTGATCTCCTCGTTCGACCACACCGACGGGTAGTGCTGCACCTGCTCCCAGGCCCACTTCTTGGCCTGCGGATCGGGTCGCCCGATCCGCGCGGTGAGGTGGTGGGCCCGGGCCCGGGCGGTCGGGTCGGCGGCCAGGGCGGCGTCGAGCTCGTCGTCGGTCACCCGGCCCAGCGCGGACAGGGCGATCAGCGCCTGCCAGCGCAGCTCCGTCCCGACCTCCAGGCCGGGCGGGACCGGCCCGGCGAGCAGCATGCCGAGCCGCGCGGCAGCCCCCGGGGCGTCCTCCTCGCCGACCTGACCGCCGAGCAGCGTCGCGGCCCGCGCCCAGGCGAGCTGCTGGTCGGAGCCCGGCGCGGCGGCGACCAACCGGTCCCAGGCGCCGTCGAAGGCATCCGCCCAGGCCGCTGCCCGCAACGCTCGCGGCAGGAACCGGTCGACCGCGGTCACCGTGTCACCGACGAGGTGCGGCAGCAGCGTGGTGGCGCTCTCGTCGTCGCGGCGGTCGAGCCGTCCGCCGTGCTCCACCACCGCCCGGATGAACGCGGTGGCGGGCATCCGGGCGTCGCGGACGTCGTTCCACAGCGCCGCCCAGACCTGGGACTGGGCGAGCGGGTCCACCATCCCGCCGGCGTACGCGAGCGCGGTGTCGCGGCTGACCGGGTCGAGCCGGGTGAGGGCGTAGGTCAGGTCGTCGTCGTTGGGGAGCACCAGCCGCGGGCCCTCCCCGGCCGGGTCGATGTCGGTCAGGTCGAGATCCACGCCGTTGCCGACCAGATCCGTCTCGGCGTGATGCGTACGGCGCAGCCGGCCGTCCGGGTCGGGCAGGTAGAGGCCGACCGACAGCCGGTGCGGGCGGCGGGCGGCATCGGGGGAGGTACGGCGCAGGTGGATCACCCCGTCCGGGCCCGGCCCCTCGGTGGTCAGCTCGTCGACCCCGGAGGTCTGCAGCCACTGTTCGGCCCAGGCGCGCAGGTTGCGGCCGGAGACCTCCTCCAGCGCGTCGAGCAGGTCGAGCAGCCGGGCCGCCCCGAAGGCGTGCCGGGCGAAGTACCGCCGGGCGCCGGCGAAGAAGGCCTTGTCGCCCACGTACGCCACCAGTTGCTTGAGCACCGCGGCGCCCTTGGCGTAGGTGATCCCGTCGAAGTTCTGCTTGGCCGCCTCCAGGTCGGGGATGTCCGCGGCGACCGGATGGGTGGTGGGCAGCTGGTCGGCGGCGTACGCCCAGGCCTTGCGGGCGCCGGCGAAGGTCACCCACGCCTCCGGGTGGTCGTCGACGTCGACGCTGGTGCGTACGCCCATGTACTCGGCGAAGGACTCCTTGAGCCACAGGTCGTCCCACCAGGCCGGGGTGACCAGGTCACCGAACCACAGGTGCGCCATCTCGTGCAGCATCGTGGTGGACCGCTGCTCGAGCTCCTGGCGGGTCGGCCGGGAGGTGAACAGGTACTTCTCGTGGAAGGTGATGCAGCCCGGGTTCTCCATCGCGCCGATGTTGTACTCCGGGGCGAAGAGCTGGTCGTACTTGCCCCACGGGTAGGGGAAGCCGAACAGGTCGTGGTAGCGGTCCAGGCCGCGCTTGGTGGTCTCGAACAGCCGGTCGGCGTCGAGGTGTCCGGCCAGCGAGGCCCGGCACCACAGCCCGAGCGGGACCTCCAGGGTGGTCGCGCCGGCGCGGCGGGTCCACAGGTCGTGGACGTGGTGCCACGGCCCCGCGCACACCGCGGTGAGGTAGGTCGACAGCGGCGGGGTCGGCTGGAAGGTGGTGCGGACGAACTCGCCGTCAGCAGGGATGCCGGCGTCGGCCGCGCCGACGGCTTCCGCGACGCCCGGACCACCGTCGACCGGGAGCTGGGAGGCGATCGCCTGGTTCGCGACCACCGACCAGGCCGCCGGGGCGGTGACGTGCAGGATCCGGGCGGCCTTGAGGTCGGGCTGTTCGAAGGTGGCGAAGATCCGCCGGGCGTCGGCCGGTTCGAGGTGGGAGTAGAGGTAGGTCTCCCCGTCGACCGGGTCGACGAACCGGTGCAGTCCCTGGCCGGTGCGTGAGTAGGCGGCGACGGCCCGTACGGTCACCCGGTTGGACCGGTGCGGCACCAGTCCGGTCAGCCGCAGGGCCGCGCCGTCCCAGATCCGGGCGGGGTCCAGCGGGTCGCCGTTCACCTCCACCGACGCCACCGACTCCCCGATGAAGTCCAGCCGGACGTCCTCCGCGGTGGTCAGGAAGGTGATCGTGGTGGTCGACGGGAAGCCGCTGACCGCGGGGTCGGGGGCACCGGACAGATCCAGGTCCACGTCGTACGCATGCACCTCGAGGCTCGCGGAACGCCGCTCGGCCTCGACCTTGGTCAGGTTCGCGCTGCTCACCGGATCAGCCTAACCGCGGGCGGTCGGCGGCATCGGTCGGGATCGGGACACAGCCCGCCCGGCGATCCCGGTCAGCCGGCGACGAACCGGTTCTCCAGCCGGCCCAGGCCGGCCACCTCGACCTCGACCACGTCCCCGGCGCGGAGGAACACCTGCGGGTCCCGGGCCAGACCGACCCCGCCCGGGGTGCCGGTCAGCAGCAGGTCACCGGCGCGCAGGGTGACGATCGTCGACACGTACGCCACCAGCTTCGCCGCGGTGAAGACCAGGTCACCGGTGTTCGCCTGCTGCATCAACCGCCCGTTGACCCTGGTCGTGATCGCCGCATCGCCGGGGTCGAACTCGTCGGCAGTGACCAGCACCGGGCCGACCGGGGTGGACGACTGCCAGATCTTGCCCTGCAGCCACTCGCCGGTGCGGCGCTGGAAGCCGCGCATCGACACGTCGTTGACCACGGTGTACCCGGCGATGCAGCCGGCGGCGTCCTCCTCGGCCACCCGGTAGGCGTCCGCACCGATCGCCACGCCGAGCTCGCACTCCCAGTCCAGCATCGGATCCTCGGCCGGGGCCACCACCTCGTCGTACGGTCCGGTGAGGCTGTCCGCGAACTTGGCGAACAGCGTCGGGTACGTGGGCAGCTCCCGGCCCATCTCCCGGATGTGGGTGGCGTAGTTCAGCCCGGCGCAGATCACCTTGCCCGGGGCCGGCAGCAGGGTCGCCAGGTCCGCCGCGGAGGCCGGCACGGTGGTCCCGGTCGCGGCGGCCGCGACCTCGCGCCAGTCGGGGTCGGCGAGCAGCTCGCTGACGTCGTCGCAGCCCTCGATGAGGGTGTACGTGTCGCCGTCGAGGCGGGCGGCGGCGGTGCCGTCGGGGGTACGGAGGGTGGCGAGACGCATGGGGCAGCTCCTTCGGTGCTCGGTTCGCCCCGATCATCGCCTGCCGGCCCGGGCGCGGCAACGGATTCAGTCCACTCTCAGGCACACCGGCCGTAGGGTTTGACCTGTGACCACCAGTCCGCCGGCACCACCACCCTCCTCGATCGACGAGGCGGTGCCCAGGGCGCTGCGGGTCGCCGCTGCCTGGGGCTGGCGGCTGATCGTCCTGACGGTGGTCGGCTACGGCATCTCCTGGGTGCTGCTGCAGATCCCGATCCTGGTGACGGCGACGATGGTCGCGCTGCTGCTCGCCGTCCTGCTCGGCCCGATGGTCGCCTGGTTGCACCGGCGGGCCCGGCTGCACCGCGGGCTGGCGGCGGTGATCAGCGTCCTGTTGACCGCCGCGGTCGCCGGTGGCCTGCTGGCCGTGGTGGGCCAGCGGATCGCCAGCGGCGTCACCCACCTCCACCTGGACCTCTACGGCGGTGTCGGGCAGGTGCAGACCTGGCTGTCCCAGGGGCCGCTGCACCTGCGCCCCGGGCAGGTCGACCGGGTGTTCACCGAGATCCAGAACTGGATCAGCCAGCACACCGCCAACCTCACCCAGGGCGCCTTCCGGGTCGGCTCCTCCGCCCTCGACACGGTGATCGGGACCTTCCTGTGCCTGATCACCACCATCATCTTCCTGGCGGACGGACGCCGGATCTGGACCTTCCTGATCGGCGGCTTCGCACTGGGCGAGCGGGTCCGGATCGACACCGCGTTCCGCAGCGGCTGGCGCAGCCTCTCGGCCTACATCCACACCCAGCTGCTCGTCGCCGCCCTGGACGCGCTGCTCGTCTGGGTCGGCGCGGTGATCCTCGGCTCGCCGTTCGCCACGGCGATGGCGATCCTGGTGTTCGTGTCGGCCTTCGTGCCGGTCATCGGGGTGGTCTTCGGCGGGGCGATCGCCATCCTCACCACGCTGTTGCTCCAGGGCTGGGTGCCGGCGCTGGTGCTGCTGGCCATCGTCACCGGGGTGCAGCAACTGGAGTCCCACGTGCTGCAGCCGTTCCTGATGGGCCGCGCGGTGGCACTGCATCCGCTGGCGGTGATCTTCGCGGTGACCGCCGGTTCGATGATGTTCGGCGTGGTGGGCGCCCTCTTCGCGGTGCCGACGCTGGCGATGGCGAACGCCGGGATCCGGACGTACGTTCAGGTGGGAGCCCGGCGGCGGCCGCCCGAGGCATCACCACCGGCCGCCACCACTGGACCGCCGGCGGACGCCGGGACGCCCGCACAGTGACGGCATGGCAGCTGGTCGGTGCCTGCGTGGCGTTGTCCATCGCCGGATTCGACCCGTTCGGCGCGCTGGCGCTGCTCGCCGCTCTTGCCCGCGGGGCCGGCCGCCGGGCGGCGATCGCCTTCACCGCGGCCGGGGCGGCGGTGATCATCGCCGCGGCGATGCTGCTCGATCTGCTGGCGTACGCGCTACTGCCGGACGGGATGCCGCACGTCCCGGATGTCGTCTGGGGATCCCTCGAGGCGGCCGCCGCGGTGGGCCTGTTGGTCTGGGGCGTCCGGCGCCTGGCCGCCCGGCGCGACGCCGGACACCCCCTGCCGCAGGGCGCCGGACATCCGCTGCCGAACGAGGCCGGTCCGGCGGCATCGGGCGCCGAGGATGACTCGGACGAGGCCAGCGCCCCCGACGACGTGCCCCGGCGGCTGCGCGGCACCGGGACCGGGCCGATGGCCCTGGCCGGCGCCGCGTACGGGCTGACCGTGCTGGGCGACCCGGGCTTCTGGGGGCTGGTGGCGCTGGTCCACCGGCTGCAGGCGGGGCCGGCGCTCGGCATCGCCGCGCTGTGGTGGCTGCTCAGCCAGTCGCCGCTGGTCGCACTGGCCGTGGCCGTCGCCCTGGGCGCCGGCGACCCGGTCGGCCGGTGGATGCGACGGTCCTGGCGTCGGGTGGCCGCGCCGCTGGGACGGATCGGCACCGCGGTGATCCTGCTGGCCGGTCTCGTACTCGGCGCCGATGTCGTACTGTGGCTGTCCACGGGGGCGTTCCTGCTCGGGTGAGCCCACGTCAGGGGAGGTGCGGACACGTGCGCGTGCTGCTGGTGGAGGACGACAGGTCCCTCGCCGAGCTCGTCCAGCGAGGCCTGGGGCCGGACGGGTTCAGCATCGACGTGGCCCGGACCGGCCCCGAGGGGCTGTGGGCGGCGACCGAGCAGCCGTACGACGCGGTGGTGCTCGACATCATGCTGCCCGGCCTCAACGGCTATGACGTCCTCAAGGGCATCCGCAAGGCGGAGGTGTGGGTGCCGGTGATCATGCTCACCGCGAAGGACGGGGACCTCGACCAGGTCGACGCCTTCGACCTCGGCGCGGACGACTACCTGACCAAACCGTTCAGCCTGGCGGTGCTGGCGGCCCGGCTGCGGGCGCTGATCCGGCGCGGCGCCCCGCCGCGGCCCTCCGTGCTGGTCGTCGGTGACCTGGAGCTGGATCCGTCCAGCGGCCGGGTCGCCCGGGCCGGCACCGACATCCGGCTCACCGCCAAGGAGTTCGCCCTGCTGGAGTACCTGATGCGGCGGGCCGGTGACGTGGTGTCCAAGACCGACCTCCTCGACCACGTGTGGGACGCGGCCTTCGAGGGCGACCTCAACATCGTCGAGGTCTACGTCGGCTATCTGCGCCGCAAGATCGACGAGCCCTTCGGGGTGCACACCATCGAGACCCTGCGAGGCCGGGGCTACCGGCTCAACAGCTGAGTCCGGCGGGCCCGGCCTGACGACCCCTCTGTCAGCCTTCCCGGCCCGACGGCGCCTCGTCGTCACCGCCGCCCTGGTCACCCCCGACCTCGCCGGGCCCTTCCGGCTCCCCGCCCGGGGTGGTGCCGGCCGCCGGCAGCCGGATCTCGAACCGCGCACCACCCCACGGGGACTCCCCGGCGGTGACGGTGCCGCCGTGGGCGGTGACGATGCTGTGCACGATCGCCAGGCCGAGACCCGCCCCGCCGTGGGACCGGCCACGGTCGGCGTCGAGCCGGACGAACCGGTCGAAGACCCGGGCGCGCTCGTCGGCGGGGATCCCGGGCCCGTCGTCGTCGACCCGGACGACCGCCTCCTCGCCCTCCGCCCCGACCGACAGGCCGAGCCTGCCGTGGGCGACCCGGGCGGCGTTGTCGACCAGGTTGCGGACCGCCCGATACAGGTCATCCGGCTCCCCCACGACCCGGGCCGCGGCCAGCCGGGCCTCGACGGCCAGTCCGGTGGAGGTCCGCATCCGGCTCACCTCCGCCGCGACGATGTCGTCTAGGTCGACGTCGACGGTGCGGCGGTGCAGCATCCCGGCGTCGGCCCGGGCCAGCACCAGCAGCCCGTCGGTGAGCGAGGCCAGGTGCCGGGTCTCGGTCATCATCAGCGGCAGCACGGCGGGCAGCTCCTCGGGGCGCTGTTGGAGGATCTCCAGCCCGGCGCCGAGCGCGGCGACCGGGGAGCGCAGTTCGTGGCTGGCGTCGGCGACGAAACGGCGCTGGCTGTCGCGGGAGTGCTGGATCCGGGTGAGCAGCGCGTTCATGGTGACGGCGAGCCGACCGATCTCGTCGTGGCGCGGCGGGACCGGCACCCGGCCGGTGACATCGGCCGCCCCGATCTCCTCGACCGCCGTCCGCAGTTCCTCCACCGGCCGCAGCGTACGGCCCACCAGCAGCCACACCGCCCACCCGCCGAGCAGCGACAGCAGCGGCACACCGCCCACCAGCGACAGGGCGTCCTGGCGCAGTGCGCGGTCCACCCCCGCCAGGGTCCCGCCGGTGACCACGACGTACGCCGTGCCCGCCGAAGTGATCCCCTGGGCGACCGCGAGGTAGGGGGTGTCGCTGTGCGGTGCCCGGGCGTGCCGGTCGACCACCGTCACCCCCGGTGCCGGCCGCGCCGTCGTCAGCGGGGCGTCCCACCGGCCGTCGGCGGCGTACACCACCTCCGCCTGCCCGGTGCGGGACGGGTCGAGCACCTGCAACGCCCCGCCGGATCCGAGGGGATGGACATCCTCGGCCGTCAGCCCGGCGACGCCGCGCTGGGCGACGACGGCCACCGCCTCACTGAGCCGGGCCCGCTGGGTGTCCTCGATCCCCCGGCGCAGCGTGGTGGCCAGGGCGCCCAGCATGATCCCGCCGCCGGTGAACAGGGCGAAGGCCAGCACCAGGACGGCGACGAACGCCGCCTGGCCCCGGACGCCGGGCCCCTCCGCGGGCCGAACCCCGGCGGGGTGTCCCGACGGCCGTGGCCACTCGGGGTCGCGATGATCACCCGGCTCGGGAGAGTGTCCGGGATCACGTGGCACGGACATGTCTCCATCCTGCCGCATGGAACGCTCAGCGGGCTTTCAGCGCGGCGCACCTACCGTCGTGGCCATGCCGAATCGGGAGAGGACTGCGCGCAATTGGCGTTGGGTCCTCGTCCTCTGCGGCACCGGCACCCTCTACTGGCTGGTGCTGCTCACCATGGTCGTCACCGCCAACCCGAACTTGTTCCCGACCGTGCTGCTGCTCGGCGCCCTGGTGGCGCCGGTGACCGTGCTGGCGTACCTGAACTGGCCGACCGGGCACGGCATCGTCGACGGCCGGACGGTGGCCTGGATCGCCGCCCTCAGCGGTGTGCTCGGTGTCCTGCTGGCGAGCATCCTCGAGTACGCCACCGCCACCCGCCGGGAACAGTGGCCGATGCTGACCGTCGCCGTCATCGAGGAGACGCTGAAGATCCTGGTGCCGATCGGGGTCCTGGTCGGCGGCTCCCGGGCCGCCGGGGACAGCCGCGCCGGACTGATCGTCGGGGTCGGCTCCGGCGCCGGCTTCGCGGTGCTGGAGACGATGGGGTACGGCTTCAGCGCGCTGCTGTCCTCGGGCAACCTCGCCACGGTCGACCAGACCCTGCTGATCCGCGGCGTCTTCGCCCCGGCCTGCCACCTCGCCTGGACCGGCGTCCTCGGCGCCGCGCTGTGGCGGCTGCCCGCCCGTCCGGTCGGCCGGGGCGTGCTGGTCTTCGCCGGGACGTACGTCGCCGTGGTGCTGCTGCACGCGGCCTGGGACACCTTCGCCGCGTCCTGGCCGGCGCACATCGTCCTGGCGGCGGTCAGCCTGGCGCTGCTCATCCTCTTCCAACGAAGGCTCGGAGGGCGTGTCGTAAGGTGATCCGAGTGTTCAGCCTCACCTCCTCGTGGCTCCTCGCACTCGTCGGCCTGCTGCTGGCCGCGGTCCTGGCGTGGGCCGTCGGCTGGCTTCCCCGACACCGGGCCGGAGCCGTCCGGGCGATCCTCCACCAGGCGCTGGCGCTGGTCGGCAGCATCGCCCTGTCACTGCTGTTGATCGGTCTGGCACTCAACCGCAACAACGGCTGGTACACCACCTGGGCCGACGTGTTCGGGCTGACCTCCGCCAGCAGTGTCACCCACTCCTCCCGCGGCGCCGACGAGAAGGGCGTCCAGGCCGCCCCGGAGGCGGTCGGCAACCCCACTGCGCTGCAGGCCGACCCGGCGCACAACCCGGCACTGACCGGCTACTCCACCGACGCGACCGGCGGCCAGTACCTGACCGTGACGATCGCCGGGCCGAAGTCCGGCATCTCCCAGCCCGCCCTGGTCTGGCTGCCGGCGTCCTACCAGGCCCACCCGGACCGCTTCTACCCGGTGATCTTCGGCTTCACCGGCAGCCCGGGCAGCCCGCTGACGTACAAGAACAACCTCAACATCGGCAGCATGATCAGCGCACTGCAGGGCGACAAGCGGCTCCGCGAGGCGATCGTGGTGGTCCCCACCACCTTCCCCGGCACCATCGACTCCGAGTGCACCGACTTCTCCTCCGGCCCGGACCAGGGCCTGTGGGAGACCTACGTCGACGCCGACGTCCGGGACTGGGCGCTGGCCAACCTGCGCGCCGAGTCCGCCCCGGACGCCTGGGCCACCGTCGGCTACAGCGCGGGGGGCTTCTGCGCTCCGATGCTCGCCGTGAAGCACCCCGACCACTACACCCGCGCCATCGCGATGTCGGGCTATTTCGCCCCGGAGTGGGGCAAGACCCCGCACCGGCCGGCGAACGACAAGACCTACGACCTGGCCACCATCGTCAAGAACACCAAGCCGAAGGCCGACATCTGGGCGTACGCCGCCCGGGACGACAAGACCTCGATGACCGCCCTCAACGAGTTCCAGAAGGCGATCCACCTGCCGACCACGCTGACCACCACCCTGCAGGAGTCCGGCGGACACCAGTGGGGCGTCTGGCTGGAGGGGCTGCCGGCCGGGCTGCAGTGGCTCGGTCGGGTCTCCCCGGCCTTCGCCTGGCGCGCGTCATGACCACCAAGGCGCGCCGGATCGCCGCCGAGGTCCTCACCTGGCTCTACGTCATCGCCACCGTGGTGGCGACCCTGGACTGGATCCGGCACCGGATCATCCGGCGCGCCCCGCGGTGGCCGATCCAGGAGTTCTTCGTCACGCTGAACATCCCGGTCACCGCGTCGCTGGTGTCGGTGATCGGGCTGGGCCTGGTCACCGCCGCGATCATGAAGCGCAAGCGGTTCGCGCTGATGGTGATCGGCGTCTTCCAGCTGATCGGCCTGGCCACCGACGTCGCCTCCTTCATCTACACGATCCGACACCGCCCGATGCCGCCGCTGCCGTTCACCGACATCGACCGGGGCGCGATGGCCGCCCTCAATCTCGCCCTGTCGATCGCCCTGCTGGTCACCGTCGTCTGGCTCCGGCCGGCCTTCCCGGCCCGGGTGAAACGCGGCTCCTGGGGGATCGCGATCGCCATCCTCGCGGCGGGGTTGCTGCTCGACCTCGGCCTCACCCAACTGCTGCTGCGCACCGCGACCGATGCCCGGGGTCCCGCCTGGCAGGTCCTCTCGGTGACCCTGCTCAATGCCATCGGGCTGCCGGTCCCGCGCGGCTGGCACGTCGCGGTGGGCCGGGTGATTCCGCAGGTCACCGGCGGCATCGCCGGCCTGTCGCTGCTCTTCGCGGTGGGCGCGTTCCTCCGGTCGGCCCGGTTCACCGGCGGCTGGCAGCAGCACAACGAGGTGGCGCTGCGTACGCTGCTGGCCGAGTACGGTGACGAGGACTCGCTGGGCTACTACGCGACCCGCCGCGACAAGATGCTCTACTTCTCCGACAACCGGCGGGCGGTGATCGCCTACCGGGTGATCGGCTCGGTGTGCCTGGCCAGCGGCGACCCGATCGGTGACCGGCGACTGTGGCCGGACCTGATCCATGCCTGGGCCTCGTACGCGCGCACGTACGGGTGGACCCCGGCCGTGCTGGCCTGTTCCGAGGCGGGCGCCCGGGCGTACGCCACCTCGATCGGCACCGAGGTGATCAATCTCGGCGACGAGGCGATCCTGCACCCGGATCGGTTCCGGCTGGACTCGACCGGCATGACCCCGGTGCGGCACGCCCAGCGACGGGCCCGCCGCACCGGCATCACCGTCCGGATCCAGCGCGCCGAGGACCTCGACGAGGTGGACCTGGCCAGCCTGGACCAGCTCGCCGGGGACTGGCGGGTCGGCGGCACCGAACGGGGCTTCTCGATGGCGCTGGGCCGGTTCGGGGATCCCGCCGACGGGCGCTGCCTGGTGGTCACCGCGTACGACGCCGAGGACCGGCCGATCGCGCTGCTCAGCTTCGTCCCGTGGGGCCGTCGCGGGCTGTCGCTGGACCTGATGCGGCGCTCCCCCGACGCGCCCAACGGCACCAACGAGCTGATCATCACCGAGCTGATGGCCTGGGCCGACGACAACGGCATCGCCCGGATCTCGCTCAACTTCGCCTTCTTCCGGCGAGTGTTCGCCGAGGCCGAGGACGTCAGCGCCGGCGCGCTGACCCGGTTCAACTCGCAGCTGTTGAGCTGGCTGGACCGCTACTGGCAGGTCGAGCGGCTCTACCTGTCCAACGCCAAGTACCAGCCCAGCTGGCAGTCCCGCTACGTCTGCCTGCCGTCGATCATCGACCTGCTGCCGGTGGCGCTCGCCTCCGCCCGGGCCGAGGGGTTCCTGCCGCTGCCGCCGTGGATCCGCGGCGCGGAGGTCGGCGGGGCGCTGGATGCGGCCCACCTGGCCACCGTCCGGGAACTGGCGAACCGGCGGCCGATCGAAAGTCTGCACCCGCGCCGCGACGACCAGACCCGGCAGCGGTTCGCCCACCTGGCGGAGCTGCGGGCGACCGGCCGGTCCGGTCACCCGCTGGGCCGCACCGAGGTGGTGCGGCTGTCCGCGGCCGACCGCGAGCAGCCCGACGGGCGGCCCCTCGTCGGCCGCGTCCGCCGGGTCCGCGATCACGGCGGGGTGTGCTTCGTGGACGTGGTGGATGGCCGGGTCACCGCGCAGTTCGTCCTGGAGGCCGGCCGGCTGGGCCGCGACGCGGTGCGGGAGTTCGCCCGACTGGTCGACACCGGCGACCTGGTGCAGCTGGCCGCCGAACCGATCCGCACCCGCAACGGCACCGCCTCGTGGGGGGTGAGCTCCTGGCGGATGCTGGCCAAGTCACTGCGACCGGTGCCCTGGGAGGGGTTCGACAATCCCGACGCCCGGCTGCGGAACCGCTCCCTCGACCTGATCGTCCACCCCGAGGAGATCGAGGTGCTGCGGGCCCGCTCCCGCGCCATCGACGCGATCCGCGCCACCCTGCGCGACGGGGGCTACCAGGAGGTGGAGACCCCGATCCTGCAGACGATCCACGGCGGCGCCAGCGCCCGGCCGTTCCGCACCGAGATCAACGCGTACGGCACCGACCTGGTGCTGCGGATCGCACCGGAACTGATGCTGAAACGGCTCCTCGTCGGCGGCCTCGGCCCGGTCTTCGAGCTGGGCCGCAACTTCCGCAACGAGGGCGCCGACGCCACCCACAACCCCGAGTTCACCGTGCTCGAGGCATACGAGCCCTTCGCCGACTACACCGACATGCGCCGGCTCACCGAGCAACTGGTCCGGGCCGCTGCGGTGGCCGTGCACGGCCGCGAGGTGATGCCGCTCGATATGGGCGCGGGCTCCGGCGCCCCGAACCCCGGCACCTCCGACCCCGGTGCCCCATTCCTTGATCGCGGGGCGAAGTCGCCCTCCGATCCAGGAATGGAGCTGGTCGACATCTCCGGGGAATGGCCGGTGATCACGGTGTGCGACGCGCTGTCCGCGGCCGTCGGCCGGACGATCACCATCGACACGGATCTGGAGGACCTGCTCTCGCTGGCGCACCAGCACGGCATCCACGTCCGCGACGGCTGGGGGCCGGGCGCGCTGATCGAGGAACTGTACGGGGAACTGGTCGAAGCCCGGACCGTACGCCCCACCTTCTACACCGACTTCCCGGCGGAGACCTCGCCACTGGCCGGGCCGCACCGCAGCGAGCCGGGTCTGGTGGAGCGGTGGGACCTGGTCGCCGGCGGGATGGAACTCGGCACCGCCTACTCCGAGCTGACCGACCCGGTGGAGCAGCGTCGCCGCTTCGTCGAGCAGTCCTGGCGCGCCGCGGCGGGCGATCCCGAGGCGATGGAGGTGGACGAGGACTTCCTCACCGCCCTCGAGGTGGGCATGCCCCCGGCCGGCGGCCTGGGCATCGGCATCGACCGGCTGGTGATGGCGCTGACCGACCGGCCGATCCGCGAGGTGCTGACCTTCCCGTTCGTACGTCCCCGCGGCTGAACGTCCCCGGCCCCCTACCCTCGATCCTCGCCCTGGCGCCCCCTGGCTCCCGTCCTCTGGACGCTGCCGTTTGTCCGCATTCGCGTCCGCACGCGCTGCCGCGGCCGGGGACAAGCGGGCGCGTTCGGCTTCCGGTGGGCCCGAGGGCACTGGACACCGACCGCCGGAACCCGCCGCCTCACATCGACGTCGGGTCCGGCAACCGGCCCTCGTCCCGCGCGGCGAACCACGCCCCCGCCCGCAGCTCCAGCCACACCGCCAGGGTGACCGAGGCGAGCCAGCCCATCACCACCCCACCGAACCGGGGGCTGTCCGGGGACAGCTGCAGCAGGATCGTGCCCGAGCCGAGCGAGAGCAACACCGTACCCACCAGCGCGGCGACCAGGGACGCCGCTGCCGTGCCGACGAACAGCGGATCGGCCCACGGGATCGCCTCCCGCACCCAACTGCGCGCGGTGTCGGCGAAGGTCAGCACCGCGCCACCGGCCATCAGGGCGATGGCGTACGGCACATTCGGCCACAACGCGACGCCGATGATGATCACCAGGCCGACGATCGCCACCACACTCTGCTTGCGGGGCAGCCGCTCGGCCCACCACGCGGCGATCGCCAGCGCCGCCCCGACGCAGACCCCGGCCGCGCCCGGCCCGGTGCCGAGCCAGTCAGGTCCCAGCACCGTCGTGGAGTCGAGCAGGGTGCCCCAACCCAGAACGTTCCCGATCACCGCGAACGCCGCCGTCAGAGTGAGGCTCATCGCCGCCCCGGCAATCCCCGCCGGCCGGCGGGAGGTGGTGAGCAGCCGTGCCAGCCCCACCGCGACCACCCAGGCACCCAGAACGGTCGCGATCCCGGCGAGGACGGGCTGCGCGGTCCGATACCACGGCACCAGTCCACCGGCCAGCAGCGCGACCGGCCAGGTGGTGAGGGCCGCCGCCACCCAGGGTGCCGGTGCCCAGCGGCGGCGCAGGACCATCACCACCGCGACGACCAGCAGCGCGGCGAAGATGCCCGCCGCGGTGGCCATGATCGGCCCGCGGTGCTGCAGGGCCGCGACATCGGCGAGCAGGCGGTCGGCCGCCGACGCGGAGACCGGTCCGGGCACCACGCCGAGCGCGGCACCGGCGTCGGCCCCGGTGACCGTGGCCTGGGCCGACGCTGCCGGGGTGGACGCTGCCGGGGCGGTCGTCGTCGACGAGGCCGTCGAGGAAGCTGCGGCCGACGGGCTGGGCACTCCCGACGCCGACGTACCCGGGGCCGCCGTACGCAGGTGGGCGGTGATCGCTGCGCTGACATCGGGCAGGGTGATCACCCCGGGTTCCCCGGTGGTGGCCGAGGACAGCGCGCCGGGGACGGCGGTCGACCCGCGCGGGTCGACCCGATAGGCCAACTGCACCGAGGAGAGCGTCCGGGCTGCGGTCGGATCGAGTCGGATTCCCGGCGACGTCAGAGCTCCGGCCGGTCCCAGGCCGATGACGAGGACCGTGGTGTCGGGGCGTTCGACCAGGCGGCGGATCGCGTCCTCCGAGCCGAGCACGGGATCGACCAGGGTCACCCGGCAGTCGGCGGTGTAGCCGCCGGCAGCCCAGGCGCTGGGCTCGATGTAGTGGGCGACGGAGCCGTCCGGGGCCGCGGCGGCGAGGGCCGCCCCCGGTCCGACGGCCGTGATGCAGGACCGCGGGTCCGCCGGGTCGGCCGGGACCCGGCTCTGCAGCCGACCCAGGTCGACACCGTGCGGGCTGTTCAGGGTGGCGAGCTGGGACCAGTTGGAGACCGCCGCTCCACCGCTGCCGGACAGCCGGGCCGCGGGGGTGAGGACGATCTCGGGAGCGCAGTGGTCACCGGTCCGGGCCTGCGCCGCGGCGCCCAGGCTCAGCCAGGCCGCCGAGACGCACTCGCCCTGGTCCCGGCTGGAGGACACGACGCCGTACGCGGCGGTGGCGGCCCGAGAATCCAGCAGGTCACGGTCCGATGTCGACAGCGACGTACGCTCCCCGACCCCGATCACCACCAGGTCGCCGGCGGCCACCGGGGAGGGTGCCACCCGCACCGGTCGGGCGACCCCGAAGAGCACCCCCAGCACGACGGCGAGGCCGATCAGGTGACGCAGCCAGCGGTGCTGCCACCAGGCGCGGCGCCGCGCCGCGAGACCTTCCGGTGCGTCGGGGTGCGCACCTGCCCCGGATGCCCCGGCGGCGGTCCCCCTCCCGCCATCCGGTGTGCTCGTCGACACGGCCTCAGGACGCCCGCTGCAGATAGTCGATCAGACTGGCGAAGAAGGGCACGCCGTCAGTCGTCGGCGCCGCGGCCGGATCCACGTTGTGCTCCGGATGCGGCATCAGTCCCACGACGTTGCCGCGTTCGTTGGTGACGCCGGCGATGTCGTGGGCGGACCCGTTCGGGTTGTCGAGGTAGCGGAAGACGACCTGGTCGTTGTCCTCCAGCCGCTTCAGCGTGTCCTCGTCGGCGATGTAGTTGCCCTCGCCGGACTTCAGCACGATGGTGATCTCCTGGCCGCGCTTGAACGCGTTCGACCACACGGTGTCGCGGGTCTCGACACGCAGCTTCTGGTCGCGGCAGACGAAGGTCCGGGAGGCATTGCGCATCAGCGCACCGGGCAGCAGATGGGCCTCGGCCAGCACCTGGAAGCCGTTGCAGATGCCGAGCACCGGCAGCCCGTCGTTCGCGGCCGTGATCAGCTCCCCCATCACCGGGGAGAACCGGGCGATGGCGCCGCAGCGCAGGTAGTCGCCGTAGGAGAAGCCGCCCGGCAGGATGACGGCATCAACCCCCTCGAGGGTGTCATTGCCGTGCCACAGCGCGACCGGCTCGGAGCCGGTCAGCCGCACCGCCCGCGCGGCGTCCGAGTCGTCGAGAGTGCCCGGGAAGGTGACGACACCGATCCTGGTGGTCACTCTTCCACCCGGACGTCGAAGTTCTCGATCACCGTGTTGGCCAGCAGACGCTCGGCGGCCTCCCGGACCTCGACCAGGCGGTCCTCGGTCACGTCGCCGTCCACCTCGATCTCGAAGCGCTTGCCCTGACGTACGGACAGGCCGGAGAAGCCGAGGCGACCGAGCGCGCCGGTCACGGCCTTGCCCTGGGGGTCCAGGATCTCCGGCTTGGGCATGACGTCCACAATTACTCGGGCCATGGCGCCGATCCTATCGTGTCGCCCGCACCCCCTGCAGCGGACCGGCCGGCGGCGGGCACGGCACGGGGCCGATCGGCGAGCAACGCCTTGCCCTGCGCGGTGCTGAGCTGGCGGGGATCCGCCCGGGTCCGGGTGCCGGCCCGAACGGGCTCAGACCGAGGATCAGGCGAACCGCAGCCCGGTCAGCTGTTCGTACGCCCGGACGTAGCGCTCACGGGTCTGCTCGATCACCGCGGCCGGCAGTTCCGGCGGCGCCTGGCCGGAATTCCGGTCCCAGCCGGAATCGTGCAGCAGCCAGTTGCGAACGTACTGCTTGTCGTACGAGTCGAGCCGGCCACCCGGCTGCCAACTGGCGGCATCCCAGAAACGCGAGGAATCAGGAGTGAGCACCTCGTCGGCCAGCACGATCGTCCCGTCCGGGCGGACGCCGAACTCGAACTTGGTGTCGGCCAGGATGATCCCGCGGTCGCGGGCGACCTCCTCGGCGGTGCGGTAGATCCGCAGCGTGAGGTCGCGGATCGCCTCGCCGGTCTCCCGCCCGACGGTGCCGACCATGGTCTCGAAGTCGACATTCTCGTCGTGCTCGCCCAGTGCCGCCTTGGTGGCCGGGGTGAAGATCGGCTCGGCGAGCCGGGACCCGTCGACAAGCCCCTCGGGCAGGCCGATCCCGCAGACCGTCCGTGACTGCTGGTACTCGGCCCAGCCGGAGCCGGTGAGGTAGCCGCGGGCGACGCACTCGACCGGGATCATCTCGAGCTTCTCGACGACCAGCCCGCGCCGGGCGACCGCCGCGGGCACGTCGGTGGAGATGACGTGGTTGGGGACGATGTCGCGCAGCCGGTCGAACCACCACAGTGACAGCTGGGTGAGGATGGCGCCCTTGTCCGGGATGGTGGACGGCAGCACCCAATCGAAGGCCGAGATGTTGTCGGTGGCGACCATCAGCAGCCGATCGGCCTCGGGCAGGGCGTAGAGCTCGCGGACCTTGCCGGCATGAATGAGGGGCAGACCGAGTTCGGCGTATTGGCTCACGGGCTCATCCTGCCACCGGGAATGCCTCCTCGCCGGGGCCTTCCGGCCCACCACCCCGTCCCGCCGCCCGGAGACCGCTCCGCTCCAGCCATCGCAGGCGGTGGATACCGCCATCCGGAACGGCGGCAGACACGACCAGCTACTAAGGTTAGCCTTACCTGCGTTACGACCCGTCGATGGCGAAGGTACCACCGCGCCCACGGATCACAGGACTCCAAGAAAGCGTGGGACGCGGGATGCAAGGTATCTTCCTCGGCACCTTCCTCATCGGTCTGCGCGAGGGCCTGGAGGCCACCCTGATCGTCGGCATCGTGGCCGCCTTCCTCAAGCGCAACGGCCACTCGCTGCGGCCGATGGTCGCCGGGGTCGGACTCGCGGTGGCGATCAGCGTCGGCGTCGGGGTCGGACTCGACCTGTTCAGCGCTGCCCTGCCGCAGGCCCAGCAGGAGATGCTGGAGACCATCATCGGTGTGGTCGCGGTGGTGTTCGTCACCACCATGATCATGTGGATGAACCACAACGCCTCCCATCTCAAGGGCGAGCTGGAAAGCGAGGCGCAACAGGCGCTCGACACCGGCAGTCCGCTGGCACTGGCCGGGATGGCCTTCCTCGCCGTGCTCAAGGAGGGCTTCGAGACAGCGGTCTTCCTGCTCGCCGCCATCCAGGCCACCTCCGGCAGCTGGATCCTGGCGCTGGGAGGCGCGGTCGTCGGCATCCTGGTCGCGATCGGGATCGGGGTGGCGATCTACGTCGGCGGGGTCCGGCTCAACCTGTCCCGGTTCTTCCGGATCACCGGGGTCTTCCTCATCCTCGTCGCCGCCGGGCTGGTGATGAGTACGCTGCGCACCGCGCACGAAGCCGGCTGGGTGGTGATCGGCCAGCAGCGGGTGGCCGACCTGTCCTCGTGGATGCCGTCCACCTCGGTCCTCGGCGCGCTGCTGACCGGCATGTTCGGGATCCAGCAGGATCCCCGGCTGATCGAGGTGCTCGGCTGGGTGATGTACGTCGTCCCGGTCCTCATGCTCTTCCTGTGGCCGGCCCGGCTCACCCCGGCCCCGCGGGTCCGCCGCCGGATCCTGACCGGGCTCAGCGCCGGGCTGGTCGTCGTCGCGGCCGGGATGGCCACCCTCATCCCCGCCCACGGGGCGCCCCTGCCGGCCGCCGACCGGACCCTGCGCGACGCCTCGGGCGCACCGGTGCACGTCACCCTCGGCCCCGACGACGGTGGTACCCGTACCCTCACGGTCGATTCCGCCGGCACCACCCGGACCGTTCCCCTCCGGCCCGCCGGGCAGCGGAGTGTCGACGAGGTCCCGCTCGACGTCTGGCAGACCAAACAACCCGCCGATCCCGGGATCACCGCGACCCAGGTGAGCCTGGGCGAGCTCGCCGCGCTCACCGGCGGCCGGCTGCCGGTCGGCCTGACCGCTGAACGCACCCCCGGCCCGTTCAGCGCGCGGTGGAGCGCCAGCACGGTCTGGACCGTGCTCGCCTCCGGCGACGCACTGGTCGGCGCGGAGGCGTCCAGCACCCGGGTCGCCACGCTCACTGGCGGCGGCCTGGCCGGCGCCAAGACGATCAGCCTCGGCGGCCTCGACTCCGACTGGGCGGTCTCCGCCGAGGAGACCGCAGCCGCCGCCGACACGGTCGCCGCCGCGGCGAGTGACGCCGCCGAACGCATGCTCTGGCGGGCCTGGGTGCCCGTCGTCCTGCTCCTCGCCGCGGCCGGCACCGCCGGCTACCTGGTCAGGGACGCCCGCCGGCGCAGCACCACCTCCGCCCAAGACACCACCTCATCGGACAACACCTCATCACCGGACGAAAGGACACTGCAGCACCATGAAGCACCTTCCCCCTCAGACGAGCGGCTGGTCTCCTAGCCGCACCCGTTGGCCGGCGGTGCCCGCCTTGGGCCTGGCCGGCACCCTCCTGCTGAGCGGCTGCGGTGCCGGCGGCACCGCCGGCGGTTCCACCCCGTCCTCCTCCGGGGGCGTCAACGCGGTCGCGATCACCCTGACCAACGAGGGCGGCACGGACACCTGCGCCTTGGACACGACCTCCGTCCCGGCCGGTCCGGTCTCCTTCACGGTGACCAACCGGAGCGCGGCCGGGATCTCCGAGGTCGAGTTACTCAAGGACCAGCGGATCCTCGGCGAGAAGGAGAACCTCGCCCCCGGCCTCGCACCGGTCTCCTTCACCGTCACCCTCGACGGCGGCTCCTACCAGCTGTACTGCCCCGGAGCCGGCACCGAGCATCTCGACTTCACCGTCACCGGCGCGGCCGCCCCGGCACCCAGCGGGTCGGTGCAGACCATCCTCGCCGCGGGCGCCAAGGACTACGCCACGTACGTCGTCGATGAGATCAATCTGCTCCAGCAGGCGACCGCCGACCTCGACAAGGCCGTCCAGGCCGGCGACGTCGACGCCGCGAAGACCGCCTACGGGAAGGCCCGTCCTTACTACGAGCGGGCCGAGTCGAGTGTCGAGGGCTTCGTACTGTCCGGCCACGACGCCGAGGACAACGCCGGCAACCTCGACTACCTGATCGACATGCGCGAGTCGACCCCGGTCGACGAGAAGGTCGGCTGGTCCGGCTTCCACGCCATCGAGCGTGACCTGTGGCAGGACGGCAAGATCACCGACCAGACGAAGAAGTACAGCACCGACCTGGTGGCGAACATCGACCAGCTGGTCAAGGTCGTCGGCACCCTCGAATACCGGCCCGAGGACCTCGCCAACGGCGCCGCGGACCTGCTCGAAGAGGTCCAGAACACCAAGATCACCGGCGAGGAGGAGCAGTTCAGCCACCTCGACCTGGTCGACTTCGCCGGCAACGTCGAGGGTGCCCAACAGGCCTACGCCGCCCTACGGCCGGGCCTGGAGAAGATCGACCCGGCCCTGGTGACCACCATCGACCAGCAGTTCCAGACCGTGCTCGACACCCTGGACGGCTACCGGGACACCTCCGCACCGGGCGGTTACCAGACGTACACGCCGCAATTGCGCGCCAGTGACGCCGGCAAGCTCACCGCGGTGATCCAGCCGTTGCACGACTCGCTGGCCTCCATCGCGGAGAAGGTGGTGACCGCGAGTTGACCACCGAGGGCGTGGACGGACCACAGGAACCGCGCACCCCGCCCGACCGTACGCCGGAGATGCCGGAGGGGACGCCCGTCGCCCCCTCCGGCGCCGCGCCCGGGGTGTCGCGCCGGGGAATGATCGCGGGGGCGCTGTGGGGCGGTCTCGGCGGGGCGATCCTCGGCGGGGCCGGCGGTGGCGCGGCCGGGTGGGCGCTGGCCACCCGGGACCGGCCCGACACCATCGATCTCGGCAGCAGTCAGCCGTTCTACGGCCAGCCGCACCAAGGGGGTATCGCCACCGCGCCGCAGCGCTACAGCATGTTCACCGCCTTCTCGATGGCCGAATCGGCGACGACGCGGGACCTGCAGGTGCTGCTGGCCCGATGGTCGGCCGCGATCGCGGTGCTGCAGCGGGGTGATCCGGTCGGCACGGTGCAGCCCGACTCCCCGGTCCAGCCTCCCAAGGACACCGGCGAGGCGTACGGACTGAGTCCGGCGAATCTCACCGTCACGGTGGGACTCGGGCCCGGGCTCTTCGGGGATCGGTACGGGCTGGCGCGGTTCAAGCCGGCGGAGTTCGCCGCATTGCCCGCGCTCAACGGGGACACGCTCGACCCGCGGCTCACCGGTGGGGACCTGAGCGTGCAGGCCTGCGCCGACGACCCGCAGGTGTGCTATCACGCGGTGCGGAACCTGGCCCGAATCGGGCGCAGCACCGTCACCCCGTCCTGGACGGTGCTCGGCTTCGGCCGCGCCTCGGCCGGCCCGGGGCAGGACACACCGCGCAACCTGATGGGCTTCAAGGACGGCACCCGCAACGTCTCGACGCCGGAACAGTACGACCAGTGGGTGTGGATCCGCGGCGCGGACCAGCCGTGGATGGAGGGCGGCAGCTACCAGGTGGTACGGAAGATCCGGATGCTCCTGGAGACCTGGGACACCGACCGGATCGGCGACCAGCAGAGTGTCTTCGGGCGGGACAAGCGGGAGGGGGCACCCCTGTCGGGGCAGCACGAGTTCGACACCCCTGACTTCGCGGCCAGCGGTACGAACGGCGATCCGCTCATCCCGGCCACCTCACACATCGCGCTGGCGGCCCACGAGAACAACGACGGGACGCTGATCCTGCGCCGGCCGTACAACTACACCGACGGGCTGGACGCCGAGGGCCGACTCGATGCCGGGTTGTTGTTCATCTGCTACGTCAACCACCCCGAGCACTTCGTCCGGCTGCAGAACCGGCTGGGAGCATCCGACCGGCTCAACGAGTACATCCGGCACATCGGCTCGGCCGTCTTCGCAGTCCCGCCGGCGCCCGCCGAGGGCCACTACCTGGCCGAGACGCTGTTCGGTTGATCCGGGGCGATTGATTCCGGGTCGGCTGATCCGTCGGCTGATCCCGGGCGGCGGCCGATCGGACCGGCCTCGGGGAGGTTTCCCCGCCGGGGGCGGGACTGCTCAGAGCACCGCCCCCGGCAGGTACGCCGCAGCATCGGGGTGGGCGTCGACGATCGTCTGGATCCGGTCAGTGATCCGGGCGACCTGGTGGCGGGCGGTACCGGTCAGGTCCAGCGGGTCGGTGACCAGGCCGGCGAGTTCCTCGCGGGACAGGCCCAGCCGCACATCGGCCGCGAGCCGGTCGAACAGGTCGTTGTCCTTGCGGCCGGTCTCGCGCATCTCGAGCGCCACGGCGACGGCGTTCTCCTTGATCGCCTCGTGCGCGTGCTCGCGGCCGATGCCCTTGCGGACCGCGGCCATCAGCACCTTGGTGGTGGTGAGGAACGGCAGGTAGCGCTGCAGTTCGGCCTCGATCACGGCCGGGAAGGCGCCGAAGTCGTGCAGCACCGTGAGGAACGTCTCGAACAGCCCGTCGAGGCAGTAGAACGCGTCCGGCAGCACCACCCGGCGGACCACCGAGCAGGACACGTCACCCTCGTTCCACTGGGTGCCGGCGACGTCGGCGATCATCGTCAGGTAGCCCTTGAGGATCACCGACATGCCGTTGACCCGTTCGCAGGAGCGGGTGTTCATCTTGTGCGGCATCGCCGAGGACCCGACCTGGCCGGGCTTGAACCCCTCGGTGACCAGCTCGTTGCCGGCCATCAGTCGGATCGCGGTGGCCACATCGGATGGCCCGGCGGCCACCTGGACCAGCGCCGAGACGACGTCGAAGTCCAGCGACCGCGGGTAGACCTGGCCGGTCGAGGTGAGCACGGTGCTGAAGCCGAGCCCGTCGGCGAGGCGGCGCTCGAGCTCGTCCAGCTTGTTCTGGTCCCCGTCGAGCAGGTCGAGCATGTCCTGGCTGGTGCCGACCGGCCCCTTCATGCCCCGCAGCGGGAAGTGTGCCAGCACCTCGCCGATCCGCTCGTACGCCACCAGCAGTTCGTCGGCGCCGGTGGCGAATCGCTTGCCGAGGGTGGTGATCTGGGCGGCGACGTTGTGCGAGCGCCCGGCGATCGGCTGGTCGGCGTACTGGACGGCGAGCCGGCCGAGCTGGGCGAGCGCGGCGACGATCCTGTCACGGATCACCTGCAGCGCCTCGCGGGTCTGCCACTGCTCGACGTTCTCGGTCAGGTCGCGCGAGGTCATCCCCTTGTGGATGTGCTCGTAGCCGGCCAGCGCGCAGAACTCTTCGATCCGCGCCTTGACGTCGTGCCGGGTGACCTTCTCGCGGGCGTTGATCGAGTCGAGGTCGACCACGTTGGCGACCGTCCGGTAGGCCTCGATCACGGTGTCCGGGTCGTCACCGCCGAAGTCCACCCCGAGATCGCGCTGGGCCTCCAGGACGGTGATCCACAGCCGACGCTCGGCGATGATCTTGTTCTCCGGCGACCAGATGCGGCGCATCTGCTCGCTGGCGTAGCGGGTGGCCAGGACGTTGGGGACGGTCACGGTGGTCCTTTCGGCGGCGGGGATCAAGTGCCGGAATCAAGTGGTGGGGATCAGGCCGCGGGGCGGGTACGGGGATCAGGCCGCGGGGCGGGTGCGGGCCGGAGCTCAGAACGAGACCTCACCGCGGGCCGCCCGCAGCGCGATGTCGGTACGGAAGAAACCGCCGGGCAGGTGGATGTCCTCCAGCCGGTGGTAGGCGCGGACCCGGGCCTCGGCGAGGGAGTCTCCGGTGCCGACGACGGTGAGCACCCGCCCACCGGCCGACACCAGCCGACCCCGCGCGTCGAGGGCGGTGCCGGCCTGGATGACACCGGTGGTGTCGTGGGTCACCCCGATGATCACATCGCCCTTGCGGGGGGCTGCCGGGTAGCCGTCCGCGGCAAGCACCACGCCCACCGCGAAGCCGGACCCGAACTCCAGCGGCACCTCCGGGTCGAGCGCCCCGGTGGCCGCGGCGTACAGCACCTGGCCGAGCGGCGAGGTGAGCCGGGCCAGCAGCGGCTGGGTCTCCGGATCGCCGAACCGTACGTTGAACTCGACGACCCGCAGGCCCTTCGAGGTGAGTGCCAGCCCGGCGTAGAGCAGGCCGACGAACGGGGTGCCCCGGCGGGCCATCTCGTCAATGGTCGGCTGGATGACGACGTCGACGACCTGCTGCGTGAGGTCGGCCGGGGCCCAGGGCAGCGGGGTGTACGCGCCCATGCCGCCGGTGTTGGGACCGCGGTTATCGTCGCCGACCCGCTTGAAGTCCTGGGCCGGGTCGAACGGCAGCACGGTGGTGCCGTCGCAGATGGCGAACAGGCTCACCTCGGGCCCGTCCAGGTATTCCTCGATGACGACCCGCTGGCAGGCCGCGGCGTGCGCCAGGGCCGCGGCCCGGTCGGAGGTCACCACGACGCCCTTGCCGGCGGCCAGCCCGTCGTCCTTCACGACGTACGGGGCGCCGAACTCGTCCAGCGCTGCGGCGGCCTCCGCCGGCGTCGTACACACCCGGGCGGCGGCGGTCGGGACGTGCGCGGCCGCCATCACCTCCTTGGCGAAGGCCTTGGAGCCCTCCAGCCGGGCGGCCGCTTTCGAGGGGCCGAAGCAGGGGATGCCGGCGGCCCGGACGGCGTCCGCGACCCCGGCGACGAGCGGCGCCTCCGGCCCGACGACCACCAGCTCCACCCCCAGCGAGGTGGCGAGGGCCGCGACCGCCGCCGGATCGGTCTGGTCGACCGGGTGGTTGGTGGCGAACACCGACGTGCCTGGATTGCCCGGGGCGACATGGACCCGCGACACGGCGGGGTCACGGCTGATGGCCAGGGCGAGGGCGTGCTCGCGGCCACCGGAGCCGATGACCAGGACTGACTGCGGCTGCATCACCCCCTCAGCCTACCGACCGGCCCCGACGCCCACCCACTCGAGACGTACGGCGACCCGCCACTCCGCCATTCCTTGATCGGTGGGCATAGTCGCCCCCGGATCGAGGAATGGCGGAGACCCGGTCCGCCCCGGATCAACGAACCCGACCAGGCCCCCGGATCAACGAACCCGAGCCGGCCGCCGACACCTGGGGCACCGCTTGATTTCCCCGGGCCAGCCTTGCTGTCGGAGCACCTGCGCCACCACCTCCGCCGTCTGGCACGGACGGCGCAGGACATCCGACCAGCCGAGTCTGATCGTCCGGAAACCCAACAGAGTATTCGCGTTGTCCCGCCGCATGTCCCGGAACCGGCCCTCCCCCTCGTGCCCCGCACGCCCGTCCAGCTCGAGGACCAGTTGGTATTCCTCGATCAGGCAGTCGACGCGCATCCATTGCCCGGTCCGCACCTGGCGGCGCCCGCGGGGCAGGTCGTGCGCGGCCAGGACGTCGATGTCGTTGTGGTACTCCAGCGGGCTCTCATACCCTCTGCGCTGCGAGGTCAGGTACGTCAACAGGCGCCGATGCCGGACCCGGGAGCGGCGCTCGATCGCGGCCCGCAGAAGACTCTCCGAGGTCCGTCGGGTCGCCAGTGCCCGGGTCGCCACGCTCAACGTACGGTCCGTGTCAGAGAAGCCGGCGACATCGAGCACCGTATCAGCGACATCGGTGTAGGCCGGCCGACCTGATGCCCTCGCCAGACGGCCATGGCCGTCACAGCGCAATCGCCATCGCATCCGAGCCTCACGATGTGACGACGCAACGGGAACCCACAGATCGATGACGGGCGGCTCCGTACCGGTGAGGCCATAGCGGTAGGCCGCCGCCTCACCACCGATGGCGCACGGCACCCCCGCCCACAGCACACCGGCCCGGATCCACTGCCGCCAGGTCGGTTCGGCGCCCGTGCAGTAGATCCCCTGGTCGAGGCGATGCCAGCTGCCATGGTCGAGCAGGGAGCGCAGGTCGTCCGGGGTGACGCCGCACCGGAGCGCCTGTGCACGGGTGATCACCCCGCCCTGGCGCTCGAGGCGGTACCGGACATCAGCGGGGAGGACGAAGATCGGTCTCACGTCCCGAGTGTGGAGCGCTCGCCCTCCGGGGCGGCCACACTCGACCGGGTCTGTGGATAACACCCAGCCAGCCCAGTTCTTGATCCGGGGGCCGGCCCAGTTCTTGATCCGGGGGCGTAGTCACCCACCGATCAAGGAGTGGAGATCAGACGTTCTCGTGCTCGGCGGACGGGGCCGCGGCGCGCTGAGGGGCGGAGCCCTTCGAGCGCGTGGACCGCAGGATCTCGATGCCCATCGGGAGCAGCGAGACGACGACGATGATGATGGCGATCAGGTCGACGTGGTTCGCGACCAGCGGGACGCCGCCCAGGAAGTAGCCGGCGGCCGACATGATGCCGACCCACAGGAACCCGCCCAGGGCGTTCCAGCCGATGAAGTGGCGGTACGGGTGACGAACCATGCCGGCGACCAGCGGAACGTACGTCCGGACGACCGGGACGAACCGGGCCAGCACCAGCGAACGGCCACCGTACTTGTGGAAGAAATCCTCGGCGCGGTTCAGATGCTCGGTCTTCAGCACCCGAGCATCGTCCTTGAACAGGCGGCGGCCGAACCGGCTGCCGAGGAAGTACCCCACCTGGTCACCCAGGAAGGCACAGACGAAGGCGACCAGGATCAGCACCCAGATGTTGATGTTCAGCTTGTCCGGTCCGTGCAGCAGCGCCGCGGTGAAGAGCAGGGAGTCGCCGGGGAGGAAGGGAAAGAGCAGGCCGGATTCGATGAACACCATCAGCGCAACACCGAACAGTGCCCACGGTCCGAGTTGCTGAAGCAGGTCGCCAGGGTTGCTGAGGAAGTGCAGTCCAGGAATCGCCTGCGGAACGAGTGTCACCAAATCCATGCCTCTCATCGTGCGGCATCCGTCTGTGCGCTCTCTGAACCGAGGGGCTCAACCGGCACATTTTCGCCGAGATTCTCAGCAGATCCACAGGCCAAGAGTAGAAATTCTCACGGTTCTCACAGGAAGGAGTTCGGTGGCTGTCGCCGCGGGCGCCTCAGGTCGACCCGAGCCCATCGCGTCGGCGGCCGTCCCCCGACGGGCTCGGGTCAGCAGGGTCCGTGCCCGCCGGACCGCAGGTCAGCGGAGCCCACTGTCCAGTTCGGCCAGCCGTACGGCCGCGTCCATCGCCCACCAGAACATCGCCTCGTGGACGGCGGCCGCGGTGGGCCAGGCACGGGAGTCCCAGGCCTCCCCGGCCAACGAGTCGGCACCGAAGAGGATCTGGCCGAGACACACCTCGCGGTAGCGCGCCACCGCCATCATCGCAGCAGCCTCCATCTCGACCACGGCGCAGCCCTGGCCCATCCGCCGCTGCACCCGGCCACGGGTCTCGCGGTAGATGGCGTCGGTGGTCCAGGTACGTCCCGCGGAGAAGCCCACCCCGGCCTCGACCAGGGCCTCCCGGCAGGCCCGGACGCCGACCGGGTCGGCCTCGACCACCGGCGACGGGAGCAGGTACTGGGCGCTGGTCCCTTCGTCGCGCAGCGCGCTGGTGACGACGAACGGGTGCCCCATCACCAGTTCGGAGCGCAGCACCCCGGCCGATCCCACCGCAACGAAGCGCCGGGCGCCCATGGCGATGAGTTCCTCCATCACCATCGCGGTGTGCGGGGCACCCATCGACGGGTAGCACCAGCCGACCCGTACGCCCCGGTGGTCCCGCTCGTAGAGCGGGCGCGGCTCGAGGACGTCGCTGATCGTCCGGCTCAGCCGGGAGCCCTCCCGGGCACCGATCTCGCTGACGGTCTGCGGCAGGAAGGCCAGCACGACGGTGGCCGGCACGTCGGCGCGGGGGTAGAGCGCCGAAGGTTCGAGGAAGCCCTCCTGTTCCAGGTCCGCGGCAAGGTCTGCGGACGAGTCCAGCGGGAACGGTGGCTCGGGCGTGGCGGCAGGATCCGTCATCGGGGTCTCCTCCTTCGGTGCCCGTCGGTCCTTCGGCACCCTCGGGGCGTCACGTGTGTCGCGCCGCTCAGGCGCCCACCGCGCCGACCAGGTCGTGGACCATCACGACCTGCTCGCGGCCGGGGCCGACACCGATGCCGGAGATCCGGCAGCGACACAGCTCCTCGAGGCGATGGACGTAGCGCTGGGCGTTGACCGGCAGCTCCTCGAACGCACGACACTCACTGATGTCCTCGCTCCAGCCGTCGAGGAACTCGTAGACCGGCCTGGCGTGGTGGAAGTCGGTCTGGTTCGCCGGCAGGGTCTCAACCCGCTCACCGTTGATGTCGTACGCCACGCAGACCGGGATCTTGTCCCAACCGGAGAGCACGTCGAGCTTGGTGAGGAAGAGGTCGGTCGCGCCGTTGTAGGTGGCGGCCGCCTCGACGACGAGCGCGTCGAACCAGCCGGTGCGCCGCTTCCGCCCGGTGGTGACGCCGTACTCGTGGCCGATCTCGCGCAGCTTGTCGCCGTCCTGGTCGAACAGCTCGGTCGGGAACGGCCCCTCCCCCACCCGGGTGGTGTAGGCCTTGGCGATGCCGATCACCCGCTCGATCCTCGTCGGGCCGACCCCGGAGCCGGTCAGCGCGCCGCCGGCGGTCGGGTTGGAGGAGGTGACGTACGGGTAGGTGCCGTGGTCCACGTCCAGGTGGTGCGCCTGGGCGCCCTCGAACAGCACGGTCTTGCCCTGATCGAGCGCGGTGTTGAGCACCCGGGCGACGTCGGCCACGTGCGGCCGGACCCGCTCGGCGTACGCCAGCAGACCGTCGGCGATCTGGGTCGGGTCGATCTGCCGGCGGTTGTACATCTTGACCAGCAACTGGTTCTTCTGGTCCAGCGCGGCCTCGACCTTCTGGTGCAGGATCGACGCGTCGAAGAGGTCCTGGACCCGCAGGCCCAGCCGGTTGACCTTGTCTGCGTACGCCGGGCCGATGCCGCGGCCGGTGGTGCCGATCTTCCGCTTGCCGAGGAACCGCTCGGTCACCTTGTCCATCGTCTGGTGGTAGGGGGTGATCAGGTGTGCGTTCGGCGAGATGAGCAGTCGGTCGGTGTTGACCCCGCGGTCGGCCAGATCGTCGATCTCCTGGAAGAGGACGGCCAGGTCGACCACGACGCCGTTGGCGATGCAGGGAACGGCGTTCTCGTTGAGGATGCCCGACGGCAGCAGGTGCATGGCGAAGGATTCACCGTTCACCACCACGGTGTGGCCGGCGTTGTTGCCGCCGGAGTAGCGGACGACGTAGTCGACGGAGTCGCCGAGCTGGTCGGTCGCCTTGCCCTTCCCCTCGTCACCCCACTGGGTGCCGATCACGATGATTCCGGCCACGAAGTGCCACCTCTCCCCACACGCGACGTCCCCGCGGCGAGCGCAGGTCTCTTCGACCGGGGCACGCGACCGCGTCATCCCCGGGACGGCCCACGTTCGCCGGACCGACCAGCTCACTCTACCGAGCGGTGCCGACACTGGTCCGGCAGGACACGGGACGGACGAGCCGTCGGTCTGTGACAGCGGGTCGACCAGCCGGCAAACCGACCGCAGCTGGCCACCAACAGCCGGCAGTACGGACCGATCAGCCCGCGTACGGGCTGTCCAGCACCCGGTCGGAGGGCTCGTCCTCGGCCGCGGCACGGGCCTCGCGGTCATCGCGGGACGGGCCCGACATCGGCGAGGCGGTCTGGCGCTCGCCGGCCTCCTCGACCACCTCGTCCATCTGCTCGTCGGTGCCGTCACCGACGCCCTCGTTCCCGGTGCCGCGGGCGACCGGGCGTTCGGCGGTGAGGGCGTCGTAGCCGGTCTGCGAGGAGTCGCGCAGGAACTGGGCACAGCGCTCGTACTCGTCGTCCTCGCCGATCCGGTGCGCGGCCACGGCGAGCGCCCACAGCGCCTTGAGGAAGCCACGGTTCGGCGTGTGCTCCCAGGGCACGGCGCCGAAGCCCTTCCAGCCGTTGCGGCGCAGCTGGTCCAAGCCGCGGTGATAGCCGGTCCGGGCGTACGCGTACGCCGCCACGTCGCCCTCCCGGGAACCCATGTTGAGCGAACCCTCCGCGAGCAGCGCCCAGCACAGGCTGGACTGCGGGTACGCGCACACGATGTCAAGGAACCGCTCCCGACCGTGGTCCGCGAGTTCGACGACTGCCGGGTCCTCCGGCAGGCGCGTCACCGGAGCCTCATCGGCCAGCAGGTTGTGGTGGGTCTCGCTCATGTCATTAGCCTAACCATTATCGACTCCGCGGGGGATCCTCCGCGGCGCGCTTCGCCTTCGGGGCCAGGGATGGAAGACCGCCGGCAGAGGGGCGCCCCCGGACAGCCCACGGGGTCCCGGACCGATGGCCCGGGACCCCGTGGCGTCCGTTGTGCAAGTACGCCCGCCGGCGGGTCGCTCCATCACCGGCAGCCGTCACCTGGGGGGTGCCGACTCCCCTCAGCGTGCGGCGACGGTCACTTGTGGGTGCCGACGGCGTTGAGGTTCTGGCAGGCCTCGACGACGCGAGCGGCCATGCCGGCCTCGGCCGCCTTGCCCCAGGTACGGGGGTCGTACTGCTTCTTGTTGCCGACCTCGCCGTCGATCTTCAGGACGCCGTCGTAGTTGCGGAACATGTGCTCCACGACCGGGCGGGTGAAGGCGTACTGGGTGTCGGTGTCGACGTTCATCTTCACCACACCGTACGAGACCGCGTCGGCGATCTCCTGCGGCGCGGAGCCGGAGCCGCCGTGGAAGACCAGGTCGAGGCCCTTCTCCTTGCCGTACTTGGCCAGGATGGCGTCCTGGCACTCCTTGAGGATCTCCGGGCGCAGCTTCACGTTGCCCGGCTTGTAGACGCCGTGCACGTTGCCGAAGGTCAGCGCGGTCAGATAGCGGCCCTTGTCGCCGAGGCCGAGGGCTTCGACGGTCGCCAGGGCGTCCTCCGGGGTGGTGTAGAGCTTCTCGTTGATCTCGCCGACGACACCGTCCTCCTCGCCACCGACGACACCGATCTCGACCTCGAGGACGATCCGGGCGGCGACCGCCTTGGCGAGCAGTTCCTGGGCGATCTCCAGGTTCTCGGCCAGCGGCACGGCCGAGCCGTCCCACATGTGCGACTGGAAGAGCGGCTCCTTGCCGGCGTCGACGCGCTCCTGGGAGACGGCGATCAGCGGGCGGACGTACGAGTCGAGCTTGTCCTTCTGGCAGTGGTCGGTGTGCAGAGCCACGTTGATCGGGTAGTTCTTGGCCACGACGTGGGCGAACTCGGCGAGGGCCACCGCACCGGTGACCTTGTCCTTCACGGTGGACCCGGAGAGGTACTCCGCACCACCGGTGGAGATCTGGACGATGCCGTCGGACTCGGCCTCGGCGAATCCGCGCAGCGCAGCGGTCAGGGTCTGCGAAGACGTGACGTTGATGGCCGGGTAGGCGAAGCCGTTCGCCTTGGCCCGATCCAGCATGTCGGCATAGACCTCAGGAGTTGCGATGGGCATGTGCTCTCTTCTCTCTCATCGTGCCGTCCGTCGCCCTCGGGGTCCCGGACCGGTCACCGGCGTCTGCTCCCCACCGTCCGGTCTCCGGACTCCATCGGCGGCACCGACGGTGGTTGTGCTCACAGGGCAAGCCTAATGTGTGCCCGTTCCGTGGTGGGGGGACCCCCGGTGGTTCGTGAGGTGAGGATCGGCGGTCAGTGGCCGATGCCGGAGAAGTCGACGCGGCAGCGTCCCCGGGAGTACAGCCGCAACGCCTGGTCCAGGGCGGCCGGCGTGACGCCGAGATCGTCGACCTCACACTCCCAGGGGCCGTCCGGGGTGACGACGACGTACCGGTCGCCCCGACCCCGGGTCCCGCGGACGGTCGCCACCACGGCCTCACCGGCGGGCGCGGCCGCCGACTCGGGCAGCGACACCTCGTCCTCGCGCGCCGTCACGTCGTCCGTCGCCGTCCTGCCGGCGCCTCCCGCCGCCGTCGCGGCCCTGCCTGCGCCTCCCGCTGCGGCGAACCGGTCCCAGTCCCAGTAGCGGCCGGCGATCTGGATCCCCGGCCACGAAGCGGTCAGCACCTCGCCCTCCCCCACCCGGCGACGGTGACGTACGGCCAGCCGCCAGATCACCAGGCGGACGACCACCAGGGCCAGCGAGAACCCCAGCACGACGCCGGTGACCTCCCATTGGCCGGTGCCCTGCCAGGAGTCGCCGGCACGCCGCGTCCAGGCGTAGTAGCCGCCCCAGACGAGGAGGGTGACGACCAGCCCGCCCACGGCCGCGACGAAGCGGCGCCGGGCGAGGTCCTGACACGCCTCGGCCGGCCGCGGGTCCCAGGCGACGTGGAGGAAGTCCCCCAGGTTCTCGGGGGGCGCAGACGGTGCGGGTCGCATGGGGCCAGTCTGCCAGCCGCCGCCCAGCAGCGGCCCAGGAGCGGCCCGAGGCAGGCGGCTGACCTGACCGAGGCCGCACCCAGCGGCCTGCCCGCAGGCGCATCGGCCACCGACGATCCGCGCTCAGGCTCCGTTGCCGGTGCCCGCCGGAGTGATCTTCATATGGATCCGGTAGCGGTCGGCCCGGTACCACGACGTGGCGAACTCCATCGTGGTGTCCCCGCTCTTCGTCACCCGTTCCTGCACCAGCAGCGGGGCCTTGCGCGGGATCTGCAGGACGTGGGCGTGGACCGCGTCGGCGGCCTCGGAGCGTACGGTCTGATAGCCCGACGAGACCACGAAGCCGTACTTGGTCGCGAACACGTCGTAGAGCGTGTCGAGCTTCTGCTCCAGCAGCCCCGGGAACAGCGCGGAGGGGTAGTAGCCGACCTCGTGGGCCATCGGGGTGCCGTCGGCGAGCCGCAGTCGTTCGACCCGGACCACCGGGCGGCCGACCGGGACATGCAGCTTCTCGGCCACCTCGGCGTCGGCGGCCACCTGGCTCGCCGCGAGCACCTTGGTCTCCGGGCGCAGGCCCCGCTCGCGCATCTCGCGGGAGAAGGAAGTCAGGTGCAGCTGGGAGTCGACCTGCGGGCCGGTGACGTACGTCCCCTTGCCGTGCACCCGTTCCAACCGGCCGACCTCGACCAAGTCGGCGATCGCCTGGCGCACGGTCACCCGGCTCACCCCGAGGCCCGCGACGAGCGTCCGTTCGGAGGGGATGGCATCACCCGGCTTGAGTCCGGTGTCGATGAGTTCCTCGAGCCTCCGGCGTACCCGAACTCGCTTGGTGGTGGTCCCGCCCTCCTGGTCGGTCGGGAGCTTCGCCAAGAGGTCGCCGGACGTACTCACCGATGGGTCCACGGGTCACCTTCCTGTTGGCGGTCGTCGAATCGCGTCCTACCCGGTCGCGCCCCCACGGCCGGCCCATCTCGGATCCTACGGGACCGGCTGCCGGAAGGGAGGGGCATCCCCGTTGAGCGTCTGCTCAGCTGGCCGGTCGACTGTTCGGGGCGTTCCGGCCCAGCGCTGCGCCCAGTGGTACATGGCGATCGCGGCGGCCGCACCCGCGTTGATCGACCGGGTCGAGCCGTACTGCGTGATGGCGACCAGTTGCTCACAGGCGGCGAGCAGGTCGTCGGTCAGGCCGGTCCCCTCGGACCCGAACACCAGGCAGCAGGCCTGCGGCAGCGTCGTACGTTCCAGCGGGACCGACCCGGGCAGGTTGTCGACGCCGATCAGCGGGATCCGGGCCTGGTGGGCCCAGGCGGCGAGGTCGGCGGCGTCCGGGTGGTGCTGCACGTGCAGGTAGCGGTCGGTCACCATCGCGCCGCGGCGGTTCCAGCGACGGCGGCCGACGATGTGCACCCCGGCGACGTTGAAGGCGTTGGCGGTGCGGACCATCGACCCGATGTTGAAGTCGTGCTCCCAGTTCTGGATCGCGAGGTGCAGCGGATGGCGCCGGGTGTCCAGGTCGGCCACGATCGCCTCGACACTCCAGTAGCGGTAGCCGTCGACGACGTTGCGGTGGTCGCCGGCGGCGAGCAGGCCGGGGTCCAGCCGGGGGTCGTCGGGCCAGGGCCGCGGGTGCGGGCCGACGCCGGGGGCGGCGGCCGGCGGGTTCTGGGGAGCGTCGGGCTCGGGTGCGCCGCGCTCGGGTGCGGGGGTGTCGGGCTCGGGTGCGGGGGTGTCGGGCGCCTCGCGCTGGGGTGCCGGGCCCTCCGTCCCCGTCGTACGCCGATCGAGCCCGGTCATCCGGCGCCGACCGCGGGTGTATGGGCATCCACAGGCATGCTCAGCGGCGCCCCTTGCGCAGGGCGTACGCCATGTTGACCAGCACGATGCCGATCCAGACGACCAGCCCGCCGACCAGGCCGCTGATGCCGGCGAAGACCGCGGTGAGCGGGATCGCCAGGCTGAGCGAGACGATGCCGAGCACCATCTGGTTCTTGCTCTCGGCCTTGGCGAGTTCGTGCTGTCGGATCCGCTCGGCCTCCTCGGAGGCGCTCCGGGCGACCAGCGCCTGCTCGACCCGAGCAGTGAACGAATCGACCAGGGCCTGGTCCATCTCGGCCCCCAGTTCGCGGCGCGCCTCGAGAGTCGCCCGGGCATCCGCCGGGTCCACCAGCGGCTCCGAGGGCGGGATCGCGGGAACCGACGGCCGACCCTGCGGCACGTTCTGCGGGAGGGCCGGTGGCAGGTTCGGCGGGACGGGCTGTTGGCTCCGAGCGCCGGGACCGGCGAGACCGGAAGGAACGGCGTACGGGTCGGGCGGGGTCGGACCGGCGCTCATGGCCACCACTGTAGTGGGGGTGTCCATCACGGCGGCCATCGGAGGACCTGCAGTGTCCGGCGCCACACGGCCGTGGACGGGAGACCGGTCGACAAGCCCACCATCCGTCCCGCGAAAGCCGTCCCGCGAAAGCCAAGTGTGTCTCTTGCAAGATTCTCACCCGGGGGGTGACACTTCTGGCGCCCTGCAAGGAGGGGGTGAATCTCCGGAAAGGCTGCGACAAGAGCATTCATGGGACCGAACGCTTCCGGGCTTGTCACCCCCGGGGTGCATCTTCGGCTCAACAACATCCGTGCCTGAGTCGATCAGCGTCACGAAACGAGCGCACCCAAGTCACGGGGCGGCACACCGTTTCCGCGTGCCCAGCCGTTCCCGGCGCGCCCAGTCCGGCCCCCCGACTCCGGACGCTGCCGGCCGCCCCCAAACGCGGCAGCATGTGCGGACGCGTCCGGGGACGAACACCAGCGTTTAGTTCAGCAGTAGCGTTTGGGGTGCCGTACCGGCTCCGTCCAGTGTGGGTGTTCATCCGACAGCGACCGGAGCCACCGCGCCGAACGCCCAGATCGGATGAGACCGGGACGCCGGTGCCCCGCACGCCGGCGCCCCGCACGCCGGTGCCTCGCGACGCCAGTGGCCCGGGCCTAAGCCCGCGCCACTGAAGGATCATCGCGGTGTCCGCGAACCGCGGCTCACTACTGGGGGTTCTGCGGCCACTGCTGTTGGTTCGGCTGCTGAGGGTTCGGCTGGGGCTGGCCGTACTGCTGCGGCTGCCGAGGCTGACCGTACTGCTGCGGCTGCGGAGGGTTCTGCGGCCACTGCTGGCCGGGCTGTGTCGGTGCCTGACCGGGCTGCTGCCCCGGCTGGGCGGACTGCGGGGGCTGCTGATACTGCGACGGCTGGGGCTGCGGCTGATACTGCGACGGCTGGGGCTGCGGCTGATACTGCGACGGCTGCTGCTGCGGCTGGCCCTGACCCCAACCGGGCGGCATCGCCGGCGTACCGGACTGCTGCTGCGGCAGCGCCTGCGGCGCCCCCTGCTGCCCCTGCCCGCGGTAGGAGATCTCGCCGAAGCTCACGTCGGGCGACGTACGCGCCACGTCGTTGACCTCGAAGTAGGCGGCCTTCTCGAAGTGGAAGTTCCCGGCGATCAGGTTGGTCGGGAACGACTCGATCTTGGTGTTGTACTCCCGCACGTTCGCGTTGTAATAACGCCGACCGGCGGCGATCCGGTCCTCGGTCTCGCCCAGCGCGCGCTGCAGCTCGAGGAAGTTCGTGTTCGACTTCAGGTCGGGGTACGCCTCGACGCTCACCAGCAGGTTGTGGATAGCACCGGACAGCTGCTCCTCGGCCTCGGCGCGCTGGGCCGACGGGGTGGCACCCTCGTGCGCGGCGAGCGCAGCGGCCTGGTTGCGCAGCCGGGTGATGTCCTCCAGCGTGTTGTGCTCGTGGGCCGCATAGCCGCGGACCGTCTCGACGAGGTTCGGGATCAACTCGTAGCGACGATTCAGCTCGACGTCGATCTGGCGCCACGACTCCTGCACCCGGTTGCGCAGGCGGACCAGGCCGTTGTACGCCCCGATCGTCCAGCCGACCACGCCGATAACGAGCAGCACGAGGATGATGAGGAAGATGATCAGCCCGTTCATGGGTCTCCTGTTCATACGATGCAGGGGCACAGCTAGCTTAGCCGGGCTCAGGCCAGGCGGCTCAGGACCGCGTTCATTCCTCGATCGATGGGTGAAGTTGCCCGCCGATCGAGGAACAGGGGCACCGTCGCCCCAGCGCCCGCCCGGTCTAGACCAGCCCGAGGTCCTCCGCCGCGGACAGCGCGTAGCGGTATTCCAGTCCGGCCTCGGCGACCTTCTCCGCGGCCCCGGTTCCCCGGTCGACGATCACCGCGACGGCCACCACTTCGGCGCCGGCCTCGCGCAGCGCCTCGACGGCGGTCAGGGCAGACCCGCCGGTGGTGGAGGTGTCCTCGACCACCAGGACCCGGCGGCCGGCGACATCGGTGCCCTCGATCCGGCGGTGCAGCCCGTGCTGCTTGGCCTCCTTGCGCACCACGAACGCGTCCAGACGCCGGCCGTCGGCGGCGGCGGAGTGCAGCATCGCGCCCGCGACGGGGTCGGCGCCCAGGGTGAGCCCGCCCACCGCGTCGAAGTCCAGGTCGGCGGTCAGCGCCCGCATCACCCGGCCGACGATCGGCGCGGCCACGCCGTCCAGCGTCACCCGGCGCATGTCGACGTAGAAGTCGGCCTCCCGGCCGGAGGACAGCACGACGTGTTCCCGGACGACGGCGAGGTCGTTGACGAGACCGATCAGGGCTTCGCGATCGGCGGCGGAGATATCGGAGCGAGCCATATCCGGGACTCTAGCGGCGGCTGCTGACATCGGCAGAACCGTCATCGACGACGACAGGGGTAGCAGACGACGACAGAGGTAACAACGGAGGTGCCGCACGGGATCACAACGACCTGTCCCCTGAAACGACCCTGCTCCCTGAAGCAGGCAGACGTCCTGAAGCAGTCGGACGTCCTGAAGCAGACCGACGGTCCCGTAACTACTTCTGCCGGGTGCTCACCAGATGGCCGAAGACGATGTAGCGGTCCGGGGACCGGAACAGGTCGGCGCAAGTGGTCAGCGTGATCAGCTTGTCGGTCGGGTGCTCGCCGGGGTGGCCCGGCACCGGGTCGAGGACCCAGGTGTCGGCGTCGGTCACGGTGGCCGAGAAGTCCATCACGTACGTGTAGACGGCGTCGCGGGTCTCGACGTCGATGGTCGCGCCCTTCTGCAGGCTCTTCAGCTCGCGGAACGGTTGCCCATGGGTCACCACGTGACCGGCGACCGCGAAGTTGCCGACCTGGCCGGGACCGACGGTGTTCTCGTACCAACCCAGCCCCCGGGCGAGGATGGACTGATCGGTCCCGTCGAGGATCGGCACCGCCCAGGAGTCACCGAAGGCCGGCACCCGCATGATCCCCAGGGCGTCCCCGGGGATGCGGGTCACCGTCCCGTCGGGGCGTACGTCGCCGCTGGTCGCGGCGGCGGGACTCGTCTGCCCGCTCGACCAGTCCTGCTGCAGCTGGGTGGCGGTGCGGCCGTACGACTGCTGGGAGATGATCGTCGTGCCGACGTACTGGTAGCCGAACCAGCCGAGCACGGTGAGCCCGATCACCAGCAGGAGGATGCCCACGACGAGGCCCACGGGGGAACGCCGGCCCGGGGAACGCCGACCCGGGGAACGGCGTGCGGCGGACGGACGGTCGGCTCTGGAACTCACGGGCCCATTCTCGCGACCGGCGGGGTTCGTCCCAAGTCGGCGTGATATCCGGGAGTGTCCGGGACGCCGAGGGAGCGCCCGCTCAGTGCCCGAGGAACAGCTCCGGCGGCACCGGGGATGCCTCGGCGTCCGCAGCGGTGAACGGCCGCGCCCCCGCGCACCAGTCGGCCAGCGCCTCCTCGTCGAGGAACCGGTAGGCGAACACCGCCGCGGCCGCCTCCCGGGCCAGTTCCCGGGTCGGCAGCGGCGCGGCGGACCCGTAGAGGATGACGTTGCCGAAGCGCCGGCCCCGCCAGGTGGACGGTTCGGCGGAGATCGCGGCGTGCGACCAGGTGGCCCGTACGCCGACCGCGACCCGCCGGGACCAGTCCATCGTGCCGGCGTCGGTGACGTTGGCCAGGAACAGGCCGCCCGGCACCAGCACCCGGCGGACGTCGGCGAGGAACTCGGCGGTGACCAGTTCTCCCGGCACACGGGCCCCGTCGAATGCGTCGAGGACGACGATGTCGGCGTGGTCGGCGGGGATCGAGGTGATCCCGGACCGTCCGTCGACGGGCCGCACCTTGATCCCGGAGCGGCGCGGCAGCGGCGCCTTGTCCCGCACCTCCTGGGTGAGGGCGGCGTCGGGTTCGAGGACGAGCTGGGCGGAGGTGGGTCGGGTCGCGGCGACGTAGCGGGCCAGGCTCATCCCGGCCCCGCCGATGTGCACGATCCGGATCCGTTCGCCCGCCGGGGCGTACGCGTCGATCGCCTCGGCGATCCGCTGCATGTAGTCGAACTCCAGCACGGTCGGATGCGCGGGATCGATGTGGGACTGGTCGGTGGTGCCGATCCGGACCAGCCAGGCGCCGGGGCGGTCCGGGTCGGGCAGTACGCGTGGCGGGACGGGACGTTCCCCGGGAGGGCCGGAACCGCCGGCGGGATCGGGGCCGCCCTCCGGTTCCGGGCCGTGCGGGCGGGATCGGCGGCGGGACATGCCTCCACCGTACGGGACGCCTCCGCACCGACGCCCCGGAGCGGGACCGCCGACGGGACGGCGCACAGGACGCCGTCGCCGACGCCACCGTACGAGGGCCCCTGGAAACCCCTCGGGGGCGAATCCCCCATCACCGCCACCGGTGTCCCCCATTGCACCCGGAAGAGCCGCTGTATCCCTTTACGACGGCCCGCGGAGAGGCGACGCTGGATGAAGAGGGCGCCGCGGACGGTGCCTCACGATCACACCGGGCCCGATCGTCGGGTCCACCCGTCAGGGACAAGGAATCCGGAAGGAACCCGCCATGCTCGACATCGGCATCACCCGCCCGGCCGAGGGCCGCGTCATCGCCGGCGTGTGCGCCGGCCTCGGCGCCAAGTTCGGCATCGATCCCCTCATCCTGCGCATCGCCTTCGCCGTTTCGCTGTTCTGGGGCGGCGCCGGCGCTCTCGTCTACGCGATCCTCTGGGTGCTGATGCCCAGCGAGAAGTGACCCGGAAGGCCACGACATGAACGACTGGTACCGCCCCCGCAACAACCGCGTGATCGCGGGCGTCTGCGCCGGCATCGCCCGCAAACTCGGCATCGGCGCCAACTGGGTGCGCCTCGCCTTCATCCTGCTGATCTGGTTCGCCGGCGTGCCGCTGTGGATCTACCTGATCGGCTGGATCCTGATGCCGAACGAGCCCTGATCGACCTCGCCCTGACGATGCGACGATGCGCCGCGGTCGACCCCACGGGACCGACATCGCCGTGACCGACCCGCACCCCTGATCCCCGGGCGACGTTCCAGGTGTCCCCCCACCTCGTGTCCCCCCTTGCACGGACGTCGCCCGGTCCCCCGGAGGCCCGGAGAGTTCCCCCACTCTCCGGGCCTTCGTCATGTTCGTGGGGAGATCTGGCCGACAGGGGATCGTCGTCCGCATCGTCCAGGAAGCCGGTTCCACCCTCCCCAATGGTGTTCGCGCCTGCGGTGCTCGCGCGACCTCTGGTTCTCCTGCGACCTTCCCCTATGACCGCTCACCGAGGGTCAACACCAGGGCTTGCCGCCGACAGCCGCCGCCCGACCTGTCCGGTCGACAGTCGCGTCGGCATACGCACTGTGGCGGCGGTTCGTGGTAATAGGGTTCGGCCGACCGACAAAGATATCGGCGCCATGGGACGCAGCGCCCGAGTTCTGGAGCCCCGCTTGTACAAGATGTACACTCGAGGCATGACAAACGGAACTCTGAGCTACGACTCTGTGGCAGAGGCTCGTGCCAACTTCAAGGATCTCAGTGTCGCCGCGTCCGAGGGACGACCGGCGCGATACATGCGCGAGGGCAAGAGCGTCGCCGTGGTGGACCTCGATCGCCTCGTCCGCACCGTGGCGCTGCTCCACCCCGCGAAGGCCGAGGTCTTCCACGAGGACGATGCGGTGGGCCTGGCGATCCCCGAACTCGGCTTGGCAGTCGAGGGAGACACCCTCGACGACGCAGTGGTCGACATGGTCGAGGCACTGCGCGACTACGCCCAGGACTGGGTGGACCACCTCCGCACCGCCTCCAACCACAGCGACAACTGGGGTGTGGTCCAGATCATCGAGGGATCGGACGACGCCTATTTGACGAAGTGGATCCTGGGCCAGGTCTCGTGACCGGGTTCCCGGCCCCGAACCGCAAGGCCCACCGCGACTTCTGCCGGATCGAGGGCTGGACAGAGGTCAAGAACGCGACCGGAGGATCGGTCCGACACCATCCCACCTTCGAACTCGTCCTCCCCGATTCCACTGTCCTTCGCACCCATATCTCGCACCCCGTCAGCAGCAAGGAGACCTACGGCAAGGGGGTTTGGGCAACCATCCTGACGGCACAGCTCCGCGTCACCGAAGAGGAGTTCTGGGCCTGCGTCGAGCACCAGGTCCTGCCCAACCACGGAGCGTCAGCACGCCTAACGAGGACCACCCTGCCGGCAGCGCTGGTCCACCAACTCATCATGGCCGGCATCCCCGAACGCGATGTGCTCGCAATGAACCGGGACCAGGCGATCGCCACGATGACCGAGATCTGGTCGGCCCCCAAGGACTGATCGCCCGACAGCCACCGTCCAGTGGATCGACGGAGCGTGATCGCGAGTTGCACAACATAAGTATTTCGGATTACCTTCCTAAGCGCACCTAATACCTCGGTGGCCCCACGCCGCTGATCCCCTGCCATGGAAGGCCTGAGCATGAAGACTCCCCGCATCCTCCCGGCGATCGCAGGTCTCCTCGTCGCCTGCCTCAGCCTGAGCGCATGCGCCGGCGGAGGATCTGCCGCTCCGGCCGCCAGCAGCTCCGCGTCCGGCTCGACCGCCCTGACCGATCTGCAGAAGTCGGGCGTGCTCAAGGTCGGCACCGAGGGCACGTACGCCCCCTTCACCTTCCACGACCAGACCACCAACCAGCTCACCGGCTACGACATCGAGGTGATCACTGCGGTCGCCGGCAAGCTCGGGGTGAAGCCGCAGTTCTCCGAGACCAAGTGGGATGCGATCTTCGCCGGGCTGGAGGCCAAGCGCTACGACCTGGTCGCCAACGAGGTGTCGATCAACGATGACCGCAAGGCCAAGTACGACCTGACGGCGACCTACTCGGTGTCCTACCCGGTCGTCATCGTCAAGGCCGACAACACCGCGATCACCTCGATCGGCTCACTCAAGGGCCACACCGCCGCACAGACCGCGACGTCCAACTGGGGCACGTTCGCCACCGACAACGGCGCGACCCTGAAGCCGGTGGACGGTTTCACCGAGGCCGTCGCCGCGGTCAAGGACGGCCGGGTCGACCTCACGGTGAACGACAACCTGGCCGCTCTGGAGTACTTCACCACCACCAAGGACACCAGCGTGAAGACCGCCGTCGAGGTGCCCGACCAGAAGGTCCTCCAGGCGTTCGCGCTGCGCAAGGACTCCGGCTTGGTCGAGCCGATCAACCAAGCGCTGTCCGACCTGGCCGCCGACGGCACCCTGGCGAAGATCGGCGAGAAGTACTTCGGCAAGGACATCTCGCACTGATCGGTCGCTGAACCACTTCGTCACCGAAATCACTGGGGAATCACCGGAAGGGGTGTGCCATGGATCCGGCCACGTGGGAGCTGATCGTCAGGTCGATCGGCCCGCTGCTGCTGGGGGCGGTGGTGGGGACCATCCCGCTCACCGTGGTGTCGTTCGCCGTCGGGCTGGTGCTGGCGCTGCTGGTCGCGCTGGCCCGGCTGTCGTCGGTCGCCGTGCTGCGCTGGCTGGCGACGGCGTACGTGTCGATCATCCGTGGCACGCCGCTGCTGGTGCAGTTGTTCATCATCTTCTACGCGCTGCCGATGCTGGGGGTGGTGATCGACCCGTTCCCCTCGGCGGTGATCGCCTTCTCGCTCAACGTCGGGGGCTATGCCGCCGAGACCATCCGCGGCTCGATCCTGGCCGTCCCGCGCGGACAGTGGGAGGCCGCCACCACGATCGGGATGGGCTACACGCTCACCCTGCGTCGGGTGGTGCTGCCGCAGGCGCTGCGGGTGGCGGTCCCGCCGCTGTCCAACACCTTCATCTCGCTGGTGAAGGACACCTCGCTGGCGTCGACGGTGATGGTCACCGAGTTGCTCCGCCGGGCCCAGGAGATCGCTGCCCCGTCGTACCAGTTCCTCGCGCTGTACTCGCTGGCGGCGGTCATCTACTGGGTGCTGTGCAGCGGGCTGTCGTGGGGCCAGCAGCGGCTGGAGCAGCACCTGGGCCGATACGTGACGGTCTAGCTGCCACCTGATCCGGCCACCACAAGGTCCGGCCGCCACACGATCGAGGAGAACGAGATGAGTCTGCTGGAGGCACGGGAACTGCAGAAGTCCTTCGGCGACCACCGGGTGCTGCGAACGGTGGATCTGCAGGTCGACGAGGGGTCGGTGACCGTCCTGATCGGGCCGTCCGGCTCGGGCAAGACGACACTGCTGCGCTGCCTCAACGGCCTGGAGAAGCCGGAGCAGGGCACCGTACGGGTCGACGGGGTGACCCTGGACTGGGCGCAGCGCCCCGGCCGGGACCAGCTGCGGACGCTGCGCGCCCAGTTCGGGTTCGTGTTCCAGGCCCATCACCTGTTCCCGCACCTGACGGCGCTGGAGAACGTCGTGGAGGGCCCGATCCACGTCCAGCACCAACCGCCGGAGGTGGCCCGGGAACGGGGTCGCGCGCTGCTGGACCAGGTGGGGCTCTTGGACAAGGCGGACGCCTTCCCGTCCACCCTGTCCGGCGGTCAGCAGCAGCGGGTGGGGATCGCCCGGGCGTTGGCGCTGCAGCCGAAGGTGATCCTCTTCGACGAGCCGACCTCGGCGCTCGACCCGGAGACGGTCGGCGATGTGCTGCAGGTGATGCGTGACCTGGCCCGGGACGGCTGGACGATGGTGGTGGTCACCCACGAGATCCGGTTCGCCGAACAGGTCGCCGACCATGTCGCCTTCCTCGACGGCGGGGTGATCGTCGAGGAGGGCGCGCCGGCCCAGGTGCTGCGGGAGCCCCGGGAACCGCGCACCCGCCAGTTCCTCCGCCGGGTCCTCGACCCACTGTGGAGCGTCTGACCGAGTCCCCACCCGCGGCGCACCGGCCGGCATGCACCCTCGTCCACGGTGTGCCCCCCTCGCGCACGATGTCGCACGCTCGATCCGCGTCCGTGTCCCGGCGAGTCACCTGCCCCGCTGCTGATGTCGGAAGCCGTCACGCGCGTCGCCGGTGGGTTTCACCCACGCGTTTGTGCGGGTAGTCAGACACAAACGCATGGGTGAACCGCGCCTGTGGCGTGATTGGGATCCTCTTCACGGGAGAAGGTCGACCGCATGGGCGATGCGCCGTCGGTCCGCAGATCGCTTCTCGTTCCTACCGCGTCGGATCGTCGTACAAGAGCGGGGCTCTGTCGGATCCTTCGATCCGGCAGAGCCCCTGGTGACCATGTCCGGCCTGTGGCGCCCCAGGCCGGATGTTCAGCCGATCTCGTGGAGCAGGTAGGCGCGAGCACCCTTGTACTTGGCCGTCTGCGTGAGCGGGGTCCCGTTCCCGTCGAGGCTCCAGTACCTGGTCCGGCTCGGGCTGTGCTGCATGATGATCGGCTGCCCGTTCACTGTCGACAGTCCGACGACGAGAGCAAGGTGGTCAACCTTACCGTCTGCGCCGTTGTCCCAGTCATAGGCGATGACGTCGCCCGGTTGAGCGCCGGCCGCCGTGGAATCGGACCAGTCGATCTCCTTGATCGTGGCGTAGCCCTGGTCGACCACGTAGTTCTTGAACCAGTCCGCACTGGCCGCCGCGGGAGTCGTGCCATAGACGGTGTTCACCGGCAGGGGTGGCAGCCCCCAGCCGAGGTCACGGGTGGCGCCGTCTCGCCACTGGTCGCTCTGGGGAAGTCCGGCGTACCACCAGGCTTGAGAAGTGAAGTAGGTGCAGTCACTCTCGAGGTCGCCGTCGTCGTAGACGTGGGCGAAGGCATAGGCGACGGCGAGGTCTGGCTGGAACATGCGGGTGGGGCAGGCCGGGGCGACTGGGTTGTTCGTGCCCGTGTCGATGTCCACGTCAGCCACCCACCGTCCGTCGGCGGCGCGATACCACAGGTCGTCCCAGCCGCCGGCGGGGATGTAGTTGCTGAAGTGCCCCTGAACGCGCTGGCCGCGCGCGTAGCAGACCAGGCCGATCTGCGTCCCCTCCTGGTAGGTGCCGGCCTGGCCGGAATCCAGCGACGGGCCGCTCATCCGTTGTGTCGTCTTCGCCACCGTGGCAGTTGCTGCCGCGGTGGTCGCGGCCGGCGATGGACTTGCCGCTGCTGGCTGGGCGCTCAGTGCGCCGAAACTCACGGCGATCATGGCTGCGGTAACGATGCCCGCGCCTGTCTTCAAGGTGATCCTGTTCATCTCTCGCCCTTCAACAAACCAACGATTCGGACGGAAGACAGTGAGTTCACTCTACTGTATGGTCGTCAACGGCGCCGCAAACGCTTCCAACGAGAAGATTATCCGATGCCAGGTCGAATGGAAACGTACGAAGAATCACAACGGAAGTCCGCTGGGATGCACCCTGGAACTTCACGGTGCCGACATCCTGAGCCGACCTCCACCACCCCGGCACTTCCTGTGGCACACAGCACCGATCGACGGCCGGCTGGAACACCTACTCGGCACAGCTCTCAGGTTCCGGAGCCCTGGTCGACTACCGGCTCCTCACGCTCCACACTTACGCTAACTTTTTTATAGTAGCTTTCAGTGGCCGTCAGGGACAGCCGCGTTGGACCTGCGCCTTGACCCAGGCCGCACTCTGGTAGGCGATCGCCCCCACCCAGGAGATGGGCGTACGTCGCTCATCCGACGGCCACACCGACACCGAGGCGGGCACGCAGCGGTCCATCCACATCCGGGTCCGGGAGACATGGCTGGTCTCGGTCATCACCGCGACCCGGGACCATCCGTGCTCCTTCACCAGCCGCGCCAGCACCCCGGCCTCACCGCGGGTGGCGTACGGGTCGGGCTGGACACAGATGACCTCCCAGCTCGCCGGATCACAGAAGTCCTTGGTGTAGACCTCCCCGGTCTTCGGGTTCACGCTCACCGTCACGATCAGCGTCCGCGCCTCCCCGGCCGCCATCAGTTGCCGGGCCTCCGCGATCCGGCCCTCAGCCGGACCGATCACATAGAGCGCATCCACCGGCTGCACCGGGTCGACCCGTGGGCGTACGACGAGCACGGTCGCCACCACCGCGCAGCCCAACAGCACCACACCGATCATTGCCAGCACGGCCGGCCATCGCCGGCGGGTCCCCCCGACCGTCCCCCGCTTACGCATGGTCAGAGTCTGCCCGGCGGGACAAGGCGCCGCGGCATCGGTCCACTACCCGTCAGGCCGAGGCCTCTCCGGCAGGCACACATCTTGCTCGCGGAGGCCACGGCCTGAGAAGCTGCCCCTTGTGAGCAAGAGCTTGGGGGAAGCGCTCAGTTCGCACGACAATGCGCTCAACTTCGTACGACTATGTCTGGCCTCGGCGGTCATCGTCAGCCACACCATCCCGGTCGCCGGCTACGGCCCTGGATGGTACGACAGGCTGGGCAGCTGGGGTGACTGGGCAGTGAATGGCTTTCATCGCCTCTGGCTATCTGATCGCGGGGAGCAGACTGCGCACCGGCCCTGGCGCCTACCTTTGGCGGCGAGCGCTCCGTATCCTGCCGGCCTTCTGGGTGAACCTCACCCTCACGGCGTTCCTTTTCGCGCCCGTGTCGACGCTACTCGTCGGAAAGACCTACGCACTGCTGGACGGCTGGCACGGAAGCACGGCGCGCTCGTCTTCGGCACTCTCACGGTGCTGGCGATGATCGGGCTTCCGTTGGCGACGGGGCCGCTTGATGTCACCACGAACCTGTATCTGCATGGAATCAGGCTGGCGGCCTACTTCTGCGCCGGAATGTTCCTGTTCTTCGTCCGCGACCGCATCTCAACGCGCTGGTGGGTGGCAGCCGCAGCACTGGCTGCACTCGTACCGCTGAGCGCGTTCGGCCTCGCATCGGCCTGGGGTCAACTCCCGTACGGCGTCCTGATCCTGTGGCTGGGCGCCCGCTTGCCGATCCAGTGGGGAGCCCGGAACGATATCTCGTACGGCATCTACATTTACGCGTTCGCCGCGCAGCAGTTCCTGGCCATCCTCCTGGGTGACCGCCTCCCGTTCGTCGCGACCTGTCTGCTGGCGTTGGCCCTGACCATTACGTTGGCGCTGGCCTCTTGGGTCTGGGTGGAGAAGCCGGTCACGAGGCTCAAGAACCTTCGACTCGCGACGTCGCCCATAGGTTTCGGCGTGACCATCCGACGCGATCCCGGGAGCGCAACCGCGCGGATCCGACCCGCTACCAGCGTTCGGGATCCAGCCGGTGATCGGCCCAGCACATCAGATCACTCTCAAATGAATGAGGCGTCATGAGTCTGCCAGTGAACCGAGAGACGGAAAACTTGGCTGAGTGGGGCGATGTCCTCGTCATTTCCCCCCATCTCGACGACGCCTTGTTGAGTGCCTACGAGATCATCCACCGAACCGGCGCAGAGGTCTGGACGGTCTTCGCCGGAGAGCCGGACCCACCCATGACAACTGACTGGGATCGCACCTGTGGGTTCCCCGATTCCCACACCCTGATGGTCCGCAGGAGGGCAGAGGACATCGCGGCCTGCGATGTGGCGGGAGCGCGGTATCGGCACCTGAACGGCCTCGACGGCGCCTACACCGACCCGCCCCGGAGGCAACGCGACTTGGAGCAGATGAGTCACGACCTGCTCGACTGGCTGGGGTCCAGACCGGGCCGCCGGGTCACTGTGGTACTGCCTGCTTGTGCGGGCACGACTGTGCCGCCATCGCTCTTCGACCTCGTGAAGCGCGTTCGATCACCCCGCGCCTCGGCGTCACGGGAGGCCAGCACGCACCACACGCCGCCCACGGACGCAGCTGACAAGCAGGTGGCCGCGAGCAAGGAGACCGCAGCTGCACCGAGCTCCCAGCCTGTCACATCACCGAGCCCGTCGCTGAGGGACAGCCTTCGCCATCTTGCGCAAGAGGCTCTGCATCGTGAGTATCAGTGGCGCCGACACTGGGCTCTCCGCAAAGGCTGGGCCGTGAACAACGACCATCTCGCAGTTCGAAACGCCGGCTTAGCCGTTCTTGCAAATCAGCCCGGGATCCAGATCGTGCTTGCAGAGGACCTGCCCTACCTCTGGGGCGCCCCTGCAGATGCCGAGATAGCTCGCGTAGCGCGTCAACACCGATGGATGGTCAGCCCACGCGAGTTTACTGTCGATCGTCACGGCAAGCACAGAGCGATAGCGCACTACACGTCTCAGTTGTCCGTCCTTGAGCCCAGCGGGCGCCTCTCCGCGGCGGATTCGTTGCCCACCATCGAGAGATCGTGGGTCCTCCGGTCAAACACCCGCTGAGAGGGCTCACACTGGGAACATCTAGGAAGTCAGCCAGCACGGGCTCTTGGTGCGGCCGGACACTACAGCGATTCACCAGGAAGGCCCAGGAATCCTGACATCCAGGCCCACACCGAGTTGGGGTTCGGGGATCCGTCTGAGAAAATAGTAGTAAACACAGCCGAGTAGCACCCCGATGTGCACGGCCCAACGTATCCTGATTCCGTCCCAGTCCCTAGTAGACCGAAACAGTATCATTTTGAGTGCGGCACCTATTGTCCGCAGCAGGTTTGTCGCCCACCGGCTGCGCCCCACAAGGGGAGATTTCCCACCCAGGCCATGCCTGACACAGACCAGGACGTGCGCTCTCCCTGCGCGCCGGGCGACTCTTGCAGCTCTACTCACGTCGGTACGAGTACGGTAAGCAATCGAGGCGCAGCGAACATCTGGCACCTCGTAGCCAGCTGCCCGGAGCCGCAGCGCCAAGTCATTGTCCTCACCCGCGGACGGGAGAGACTGGTCGAAGCCCGAGACTCCCAGGATGACATCACGCCTGATCCCGAAGGTGCCACCCATCAGGATCGGGAAGTTGTTGTCATGCTGCCACAGGATCTCGGGATCAGGGATGTCGGCGTCGCCCACGAGGGTCCGAATATCATCGGGGGATCCGATGAAGCGGTCCTCACTCAACTCCACTGCCATGCCAGAAAAGACCGGAAATATTTTCAGCATTCGCACACCATCGCGCACCCACCACCGCGACACACAGTCATCCGCATCACAGAAAAGCAACTTTTCCGATGCCGCAACCGCAATTCCTGTGTTGCGTGCATAAGACACCCCTTGCCAACGTGATGCCGCAACAACACGAAGACCCGGCACTCTGCCCTGCCATGCAGCGACCGCCTGCACGAGATTATCTGTGGACCGATTGTCCACCACCAGCACTTCGAACTCTGGCGCATCGATTTGTGAAGCGAGCGCCTCAAGTTGCGTCCCCAGAGTCGACGCAGCATTGAAGCAAGGAATAATAACTGTCACCAACGGAACTGGCATGCCCTTTCCCCCAATCAGGCACTCTGACGAATATTTGTCTCTCTTGTAACCGAAATGATCGACCACCCCGCCTCCAGCCCGCCGAAACCACGGGGCGGATTATCCCCACAGGGGGTCAGCGCTGAGCAGCCTCCTCCACACCACGGAAATCAGCATCAAAATCTGGCTGCAGATTCTCACATTTTCGCATATGTGGCAGGTACTTCAATTGAAGCGGATGATAGACTGCCGAAAATACTCCCAAGTACGGCACAGGGTAACGGATGAATTGCCCCCTTATCTCGCCGGGACTCTCCCTCAATGCGGCCGAGAAATACGCAAGACGCGCCTTGACCTCGCGCAACCATTCGTCGGTGAACGGGGAATGCGGTCGACAGATGTACGCGCAGGAACCGACCAAGGCCGGAAAGTGTAGTTTCAGATCTCGGTTCAGGATCGGGCCACAATCCGCCATAGCCGCGTGCGAAACCTCAGAGTAGCCCGCCAGCCACGCCTCCGGATCGCGTTCGAGCATGTCGAATGCGTCCACCCATGGGTGCTGCAGCGGCTTGATGTCGGTCCACCCGCCGCCGTAGTGATGGGCAATGTATACCCGTAGGTAGTCCGAGCGGTGGACTGCCGACAAATTCCAATACGCCTCTGGCAGCGGATCGGACTCGACGATCCAATCGCCGAGGTTCTCCGGGGTGATCAGAACCACCTCCTGGGCCCGCAGCGTCTCCCGGATCGATTCAAGAGCCCGCACCCGGGGCGCGGGCATCGGATTATTCCCCGTCCATGCGCAGAACACGCGGCGCGACACATCGCCGGGCACGAGCATGCTCGTCGTTGACGCCAGAAACGTATGTGGGTATCGCTCTGCGGAGTACTCGTACGGGTTCCACCGGTGAGCCCGACGAATCACCGCATCAACGGTCTGGGTGACGATCGGGCTGAGTCGACGCCCCGCCAGCCAAGTGACATGCTTGATCTTCTTCACGCTTCGGACGGCCGGATTGACCACACGTATCACCTCCTCGGCAGAGCCGATTTCACTCTTGTCCTGCCGGACCCCATTTATACTTCTGAAAGATTTAAACTTCTAAAGTAATCAACCCGTCTCTACCGAAGTCTATAGAATCGAATGCACGGAAGCATCTCGAGATAGATCAGGGTCTTCCCAGCCGTTCGGGAGCTCAGCCACCACACGCCAGGTCGGATCGAGATGCCGCGAGCGCCAATCTCTGCCGCCGCGCATATGGAACAGGGGCGCCCACACCTCGGAATTATTATTGCCCTCATGCAGGACGTTTGAAACATAACCGGCCCAGTACGAGTACGTGGAGTTACTCAGGACCAGACGACGCGCCACCGCAAGATCACGAAAATCTTCGGCTGCCGACGTGCCAGCCCCACCGAAGTGAACGACCGGACTGAAGGAAGCAAGCCACCCCAAACTTTCACGGCACCATGTCAAATCGTTGGACAGCACCCGAATCGATGGGATAGTGCGCTCTGCGGCGGCTTGATCGACCGCGAGACGCACATAACTCGGGGTATCCATCCCATAGCGCTGAGCCAAATCAGGATACTGATAATAGCTGCCCCGCCGGACATGTACAACAAGTTCATCGGTCTGATCGGAAGCCAGCACACGCTCAGCCACATCTGCGAACAACGGAGCCGTCAACAGGCGCTCGCGGACGAAAGTCGCCAACTCGTCCTCGGTGAAATCCTCCCCGAAATTGCTCATAGGTGCAGTGGCTCGTTGATCGGTCAGTCGCACGTCACGCCGATCAATCAGCAGGTCAGCAACCGCAGGGAAGACGGAAACCCACGGATCGGACTCGGAGCGGCGCAGTACGGCACGCTGCAAGCCGCCGTCACGCCCACTGGCAGCCCACATCCAGTGGTACAAGAAGTTGCCAAGACCCAAGCCCGGCAGCGTCCAGAAAACTTCTCGAGGACCTCGACGCACGACCCCGAGCGTGCGGGCCAACAAATCCCCAAATGGTCTGTCCGCGCCATCAGTCGGACGAGCAGGCCGCCCGGACGTCCCTCCACGCATTCCCCCACCTCAGTCTCGGATCGTCAGATGAGAGATGGGTCACGCGAGCGATCCCGATCCTGCACCCAGCACAGACTCTATACGGTTCGAGAGTGCGATCGTGACGACACTCAATCATGCTAATGTCCAGTCCACTCGGAGCCTCGTACCTGCATCAGTGGATCTTGCTCCAGCGTCGGAGGAAGGGGGAGCGTGAGCAGTAGTGTCGCCATTGTGACCCCCTGCCACAACGATGGGCGCTACCTTCTCGACGCTCTGGCCTCGGTGAGAAGACAGGACTACCCCGACGTTACGCACATCGTAGTAGACGATGGTTCAACCGAACTTGTCACGTTGGAGGTCCTTGAGGCGGCAACACGCTTGGGCGTAACCGTCCTCAGACAGGAGCAGTCAGGTGTAGTGGCTGCCCGCAACCACGGGATCAATCACGCTTCGGCCGACTACATCTTGTCGTTGGACGCGGATGACCGCATTGAGCCGAGCTACGTCCGCCGCGCTGCCATGCTGTTGGATGCCGACCCCGGGCTCGGGCTGGTCTATTGCCTCGCCGATCAGTTCGATGACTCCGGCAAGTACTGGGCATGGGACCTGCCACCCTTTTCTTTGGAGCAGGAGATCGTCACCAATGTCATCCATGCCTGTGTGATGTTCCGCCGCGTCGACTGGCAGACCGCCGGAGGCTACCCGCCACTCAGGCTCGACGACTACGGGATGTGGCTGGCGATCATCGGACTTGGACGCACTGTCACCCGTATAGACGATGTCCTGTACCACTACCGGCAGACGCCTGGGTCCATCACTCACCGCATGACGGAGGAGGACTCCGTCCACGCCTTGGCGGAGGTATACCGCGCCCACCCCCAATTGTTCTTGGCGAACCTCGAAGCTGTGATCCGAGACCACCGCCGGACTATGCAACGACTGCGGTATCTCCAGCATCGGTACGGGCGCGTGGAGGACCTCATTCACGGCGCCGCAGCACGCATGAAACGGGTCCGGCGGTCAGCCGCGTCCCTGTTCGGATCCACCTTCACGGAGGGACATTGAAGACAGCACTCATCCTGGGCATCACCGGTCAGGACGGCTCCTACCTTGCTGAGCTTCTCCTCGGCAAGGGATATGACGTCCACGGCGTCATCCGGCGTGCATCGACCTTCAACACGGTGCGGATCGATCATCTGTACCGGGATCCTCATGAGCAGGATGTCCGGCTACACCTGCACTACGGCGACATGACCGACGGGTCCCGCCTGCTCACCCTCGTAGAAAGTATCCAACCTGACGAGATCTACAACCTCGCTGCGCAGTCCCACGTACGAGTGAGCTTCGACGAGCCCACCTACACCGGCGACGTGACGGGCCTGGGCGCGGCACGTGTCCTGGAAGCGGTACACATGAGCGGGTTGAATACCCGTTACTACCAGGCATCGACGTCCGAGCTTTTCGGATCCGCGGCGCCGCGGCAGAACGAGGAGACGCCTTTTCAACCTCAGTCTCCGTACGCAGCCGCGAAGTTGTACTCGTATTGGATGACCCGGCTCTACCGTGAAGGTTACGGACTGTTCGCAGTAAATGGTATCCTGTTCAACCACGAATCTCCTCGTCGTGGTGAGACCTTCGTCACACGCAAGATCACCCGGGCGGTCGCTCGTATCAAAGCTGGCCTCGAAGATTACGTGTACATGGGAAATCTCCAGGCCAAACGCGACTGGGGCTATGCCCCCGAGTACGTCGAGGGCATGTGGCGGATGCTTCAGGCCGAGGAACCCGCGGACTACTGCCTCGCCACAGGCCAAGCGTATACTGTCCAAGATTTTCTCGTCGCAGCGTTCGAGCACGCCGGCTTGGATTGGGAGAAACATGTCCGCTTCGATGAGCGCTATTTACGACCCGCCGAAGTGGACTTCCTGTGGGGTGATCCATCCAAGGCGGAAGCCAAGCTGAATTGGCACTCCGAGGTGACGCCGATGCAGTTGGCCGCAATGATGGTGGAATATGACACCAAGGCGCTCGAGCACCACGGCGCTCATTATGTCGATCAAGTGCCATTGGCGTGGTGGCCGTACCGCGTGGAGGCAAATGATGACTGACCTGTCCACGGGAGCCGATCGAGGCCGCGGTCCACTCGCGCGGACCCGTGTCCTTGTCACCGGCGGCGGAGGTTTTCTCGGCCGCAGCATCTGCACGGCCTTGGTCCGCCGAGGCGCAAGCGTTGTCACGATCCGCTCACGGGATGTCGACCTCGTCGAGCAACAGCAGGCTCGTGACATGATGGCTGATGTCGCTCCACAGATTGTCGTGCACGCCGCCGCCCGCGTGGGCGGGATCGGCGCCAACATTCGAAATCCTGGCGCCTTCCTCTATGAGAATGCCATGATGGGGCTCAACGTGCTCGAAGCGGCTCGTCAAGCCGGTGTGGCGAGGTTTGTATTGGTCTCGACCACCTGCGCGTACCCTGATGACGCTCCGATGCCGCTCAACGAGAAGGACATCTGGGGGGGCAAGCCAACCCCGCAGACCGGACCCTACGGCGTCGCCAAACGCATGCTTCACGAGGCCTGCGCCACCTATAGTCAGCAATACGGCATTGAGACGGCCGTACTCATTCCGACGAACCTGTACGGTCCCGGAGACAACTTCAACCCGGCCTCCAGTCATGTCATGCCGGCAATGATCCATCGTTATGCGGAGGCGGCGCGTAGAGACGATCCGTCCGTCACCAACTGGGGCACTGGAGAAGCGACCCGGGAGTTCTTGTACGTGACCGACGCCGGCGAGGCAATTGCCCGCGCCTGCGAGGTCGACATCACTCCTGACCCCATCAATATCGGGACCGGCGTGGAGACCTCCATACGAGACCTTGCAGCATTGGTCAAAGCCGCCGTTGGCTACACCGGACACGTCGTCTGGGACGCCACCAAGCCCAGCGGCGTGAACCGCCGGGTGCTGGATATCACCCGCTCCCACGAGATCCTCGGCTTCCACCCCACGGTTGACTTGGCCACCGGTGTCCGGCGCACCGTCGAATGGTACTTGGCTCAGGATCCCGATGTTCTGGCACGGCAAGCACGCGCCGACCAAGCGACCAGGACATGAGCACCCCCGAAGCAGGCTGGCTGCTCCTGACGGCCGCGGTCCACCCCGATCCTGTGTTCCTCGATCACAACGGGTCATTCCCGACCACTGTCGCCGATCCTGTGGTCCGAGCCGGACAGTACCGCGAAGCACTCGCGTTTTGGCAAGACGCCGCCCATCGGCTGGGTGCCCGGGTCGTGGTGGTCGACACCTCCGGGGCGACCCGCAGCGAGTTCGGACTGACCGATCGCCGTGACGTCGTCCTTGTCGATCACCGTCCGGATCCGTCGTTGGCCGTGCACGGCAAGGGTGCGTTCGAAGCTTCGGCGATCGACGCCGCCATCGCTGAGCTGGAACTGCCTGACCTGTCTCCACTGTGCAAGATCACCGGGCGCTTGCGGGTGTTGCACGCGGACCGCGTGATCAGCCGCCCGATCGGGACGGGCATCGTTCGGGTGCGGCGCACGATTGATCGATCGTTCTGTGACACCCGCTTCCTACAGACCACAGCAGGAACCTGGCGATCCGTGCTCGGAGACATGGCGCATGCGTGCGACGACGGGAGCGGTCACTGGCTGGAGCGTGTCGTCGCAGAGCGGCTCGTGACCGCGGAGTACGCGGACCGGGTCGGCGTTGAGCGATTCCCGGCGCGCATCGTCGTCATGGGACAGTCCGGGACGACGGGTCATACGTACGGCTCCCGGTTGGAGGCGTCCTTGCCTGAGGTCGTGATGCGTAAGGTTGAAGGGCTTGCCAAGCGGACGTTCGGTCACCTGACCGTCTGACCTGGGCCCGACCAGCTCTCCGCCCCTCTCGGTCGGGCGTCCGCGACGACTCAGCCGACCTAGCGAAAGGAACCCGTGAAGTACCGTCATCAGCTCGGGGTGCTGTTCAGCCCGCGCGCCCGGTGGCAGCTTGCTCTGTCAGTCCTCGGCTCGATACTGGTCTCGGTAGCCGAGTCGGTCGCCGTCCTGCTGGTCGTCCCACTGATACAGCTGATGTCGGGCGGGGACATTACGTCGGGCATGCTCCAAAGTGTGGCCGGAATCCTCGGCGTCACCGACCGCGGCAACCTCCAGACCATCCTGCTCGTACTGGTGGTCTCAGGATTCGTCCTCAAGGACGTAGCCACCATGTTCTTCCGATGGTGGATGCTCGGTTTCATCAACCGTGAGCAGGCCGAGACCTCGGCGAAGCTTCTCGAATACTACTTGCGCTTGCCTTATCTGGAATTCCAGAGGACGACGTCGGCGGAGAAATTCCGGGTAACCGGCACCTCCGTCAATTTCGCATACAGCCGCTTTGTGCTGGGTGTGGTCAGCGCACTGACCGAAGCTGTGACGATCCTCGCTATCACCACTGCTCTCCTTATCGCTGCACCACTGCCGACGCTGGTCCTCATCGCGTACTTTGGGGCAGCTGCCCTCATCTTCCTTCGAGTGTTCAAGCCTCAGGTGGAGGAAGCGACCGAACGAGCCATCGATGCTGCAGAGAAGGGGCTGCGAGCATCATTCCATGCGGTCTTCGGCATCAAGGAGATCAAGCTCAGGGCTTCGTACGCCCGGTTCATCTCGCGCTACCGCCATGAGATGGATCGCTCAGCCCAAGCGGCGCGAGTCTCCACGTATCTTGGAGAACTCCCTAAGTACATTCTCGAGATTCTGTTCATCGCGGGAGTCGGCATCGCAATCGCAGCGGCCGGAGCGACCAATGCTGCGGGCGGCACAATGTCCATGCTGGCGCTGCTAGCGGCCGGAGCCTTCCGCATCCTGCCGTCGATCACTCGCATGCTGGCCTCGGTCAACAACATGCAGGGCGGAGAAGTCGCTCTCCACCAAGTGACAAGACTCCTGTGGGATGAACGTAGGAACATTACTCTTGAGCGGATCGAGAGTCCGGCCGCACCGTTGTCTTTTACCCGGCAGCTCGAAATCCGTAACGTCAGCTTCCGCTACGGCGCCGGCCTTCCGCTGGTTCTGGATGACGTCAGTCTCGCGATCCCTCACGGCTCCAGCATCGCGCTCGTCGGGGCGAGTGGCGCCGGCAAGAGCACCTTGGTCGATCTGCTCCTCGGCTTCCTCGAGCCGACCTCGGGGGCAATAGTGGTCGATAACGCGATGGTCACCTCTGAGACGCGAGCGTCCTGGCAGCGCATCGCCGCCATGGTGCCGCAGAGTGTTTACCTGATCGACGGGACCCTGAGGGAGAACATCGCCTTCGACCAAGACCTCGCAGATGTCGACGAGGCGCGGCTACGCCGCGCACTCTCCCTTGCCCAACTGGACGATGTCGTTGCTGACCTGCCGCATGGCCTGGACGAACAAATCGGTGAGCAAGGTGGACGCCTCTCGGGGGGGCAACGCCAACGCATCGGCATCGCTCGCGCGATCTATCGTGGACCGAAGTTCCTGGTTCTGGACGAGGCGACCTCAGCCCTCGACAACGAGACCGAGCGGAAGATCACGGAGACGATCACCTCGCTGCACGGCGAGGTCACAGTGGTCATCGTGGCGCACCGCCTCTCGACCGTGAAGCACGCAGACCAGCTTGCATTCTTCGAGGACGGCAGGATCACGGGACTCGGCACGTTCGAGGAGGTCCAGCAGCAGAACGCGAAGTTCGCTCACCTGGTTGACCTGGGTTCATTGAGTCCGGCAACGCCTGTCGAATCCTGACCTCGCGGGCCGGCAACCGCGCCGGCGCGGCCTCGGCCCGCACCCGACCCAGATGCGCACGAGTGTCTGCCGTAGCTGAAGACTGGGTCGGTAACGGCAACTGCCCACCGTCTCATCATCCCTGCTTAGGTTCGCCCGGAAGGATCAGCCAACCGGGGTCAAGGCCGCCGTGGCCTTATTTGAGCGCTTGTCCCACATACCCGCGGCAGGGACAGCACAAGCAGCCCTCGAACCGGGGTGCCGCATCATGGAATGAGATTTGCGCGAAAGAATCACCTGTGATAAGCGGAAATTATCCCGGAAAATTTGCTTCACGAATGCCCACCCACCTCACCTACATTGACTCTACAACGTCACCGACACCGACCAACGAGATAGTTACATCGGGGCACAAAGGGCGATCGTTGTGTGGCAACACAAATCCGAGAACCCGCATCGACAATTCCCGATACGTTTCGGCACAGCGGACGAAACGGTCACTAAAATTGTCCTCTTGACTGCTACGGTTTCCGCATCTGGACCACAGACGCCAGTTAGCCAGACTCTTAGGAGGCAATAGTGTCAAATTCAATCAAACCCGACTCCCGCCTGTTGGAGGCCGGGGTCCCTCGCAGGACCATCGTCAAGGGCGTGGCCTGGGCGGCGCCCGTAGTCGCCGCGGTCACCGCGCTGCCAGCCTTCGCCGCATCCGGCACCGGCGGCAATTTCAGCATCGTCCCGGTGTGCTATGCGCTGTCTCTCCTCCCGTCCGGCTTCGACCTCACCGCCGACACGACCCAGGAAATCCCGACCGGCACGACCATCAAGTTCACTGTCGGCGAGATCCTCGATGTGACTGTCGTCGACTTAACGGTTGAGTATCCCAGCGAATCCATCCAGAACCTTCAGGCCATCGTTTCCGTAGGCATCGGAAAGAGCACCTTCGAGTACACCACGACGAAGCCCATCCCGGCCGGTCAGACTCTCAAGATCCGCTCGGGCCTGAAAATCTCCGCCTCCGCCTGGGAGGCATCCGTCGTGCTGCCCGCCGGCTACACCCCCGGCCCGCTCGCGCGCACCTACGCCGTACTCATCTACGTTCTTGCCGTGTGCGGCACCGACGACGAGCCGATCGTGACCACCGGCACGCTGCAGTTCAAGAAGTTCCAAGATGCGGGTGAGCTCTTCACTCCCAACGACGAGATTCATCTCGACCTGAACATCGCCTGGCAGGGCGCGAACGACGGATCGCTGGCCCCCACGACGACGATCGAGATCACCGGGGTCGACCCGACGAAGTTCGGCACGCCGACCGTCGATACGTCCGACTGGACGCTTTCACAGTCCGGCAGCACGGTCACGCTGACCTATGCGAAGAACGCCGGGATCGTCAAGGACTCCGGCCTCACCGAGGTCACGTCCCCGACCGCCAGGGTCAAGATCCCGGTGAAGAGCGGCGGCAACGGCACCGCACCCTTCACCGCGACGCTACACAACTCGCTGATCGATGCTGGGACCTACTCCGGCCTCTCCTACAAGGGCTCGACGACGATCACCGCCCAGGGCAAGTGGGCCTGAGCTGAGTTCTACCGTCAGACCCGACTTGCACAGGTCCAGTGCTTCGGGAGTTCATCGAGGATGGCCTGCGCGTCGGGCTGGCGGGTCGGGACGACGATGAACGAACAATCCGGTGTGTCCCGCGACACTCAGAGGCTCACCGCGGGCAACATCTCCGCATCGGCCATCACGGCCGCCGTCTCTCACCAACCCGCCGACAATCCGCCGTCACAGGCCCACACCGATCGACAGTCGCAGACCCGCCGAGGGCTCAGACTGTTCTCGCCCACTCGGCTACCGCCGCCGCCGGGTCGGTCTCTGGAGCTGGTGGAGGCGCCGTGGGCGCACCACCGACGCGCCCCATCCGGTTGCGCTCCCAGAACTCCATGAGCCAGGCGGGTGGCCGCGGGTAGTCGACGTACGCGGGCAGGCCAGAGGCCGCCGCCTCGAGGATGCCCGTGCTGAACACCCCGATGAGCGGCGCCTCGAGGTCGGCGATCCGACCGACACCGGAATCCACGGTGATCCCACCCGCACGCCACAGCCGATGAAGAAGCCTTGACAGTGCGTCCCGCTCGCTGGGGTGGGGCCGGTACACGGCGCCCGTCCGCCGACATGTCAGATAGGCCGCCGCGGCCATCTGCCAGACATTCAGCTCAATGCCGTGCAGCTGCCCCAGATACACCGGCGGCCGATCATGCCACCTCACCGCCCGTTCCGTGACGAGCTGATCGGCCCTGGGACGACGCGCATCGGCCAGCAGCTGAGACCCGACTGTCCGGACCGTGATGTCGGACCGGCCGACACGCCAGTAGTCCGCGTCCTCGACCGTCCATACCAATGCGTGTGCGCGGTACGGCAGCGGTGGCGCAAACGGCGTGATCAGTCCGTGCTGCACGACCCCGAACGGCAGGTCCCTGCGGACGCTGAAGGCATACGCGGCCTCGCCGGCGGGGAGGAAGTGACCAGCGGACCACACACTACGGACGTCAGCCAGCTCGCGAACACCGGCCAGCCCAGTGGCGGGGCCCACCCACTGCCGGACCCGCCACTCTCCCGACGGCAGCAGATCGTCCACCGGCACCGAGGACAGCACCGCGGCGCCCTCCTCCACCAGACTCTCGACTGGGCGCAGGACCGCCGCGAGATGGCTGGTCGACCGGGCGTCCAACCCCACGAGGACGCGCGGACGTCCCACAACATGGAGCCGCAGCGGGGCGCCGGAGGGTGCCGGAGGACGCACGGCGTCACGGAGCCGTCGCGCCACCCCCAGCATCGGCCGACGACTGCTCTGCCAGCGCCGCCAAGCCTCCAGATCGTAAGGCTCTCGAATGCCCACGCTCTCACTTCCCCTCTGTTGCAACCGGCCCTGATCCCGGCGCCAAGAACGTCCGGCTCGACACAACCGGTCGGGCCGGTACATCACAACGGCGCCACAGCCGCCACACCGCAGGTCACGACACATGGACACCAGTAGACGCTCAGCCCCACCAGGCATCCGCCTGGCGCATGCGGTGGGCAAACGTGTGTTCCGCTTGAGTACGTCGACGCGCGGCCCGCCGCAGACGGTCGGCCCAGGCGGTGTCCGTCGTGGCACGGCGGGCGAGGTCGACCAGCTGATCGAGATCGGTGAAGACGGCGACCTCCAGCTCGGGATCGTAGAACTCCTCGACCTCGGAGCGATCGACCAGTTGCACACCACCGACACCGCTGGCCTCGAACGTCCGCATGGTGAAGCCGTCCTGGTCTCCGTGGATGTTGATGGTGGCCGCTGCCCCGGCCATCCGGCCGTACGCCTCGTCGAGGCTGATGTCACGACCGGTCGGGACCTTGGGTCGGCCCCATTGCCAGGTCCGCAGGCGGTCAAGGGGGTGGTGCGACCAGTCGCGGCCGAAGGCGCGGACCGGGACGCCCTGTTGCGCGAGTGTCAGGAGCGCTGCCTCACGGTTGGGGTAGCGGGCGCCGACGAACACGATGTCCGGAGATGGCACCGGCAGGTACGGCCGGTCGGGGTCGAACGCAAGGGGCAGGTAATGGGCACCGAACCCCTGAGCTGCCAGCTGCACAGCGTCCTGGTGACTGTAGGAGGCGATGGTCGCACCTGTCGCGGCGAGCTGATCGTGGTCCCACCGTGTACGCCGCAACTCGTCGTACAGCCACAGCAGCTTCTGCGAGCCGCCCCGGTCCACTGCCTGCCAGAACGCCGCGTCGAGGATGTCTCCCCTGATCACCACGGTGAACTGCGGGCGGACCTGCTCCACGGCCGCGCGGGCCCGCTGTGAGGCGTGCTCGCGCTGGGCGGCGACGCCGGCCCTGCCTTGCCGATGGGAGAGGCCGAGCTTGCCGGGCAGCTCGAACACGACCTTGTTGCGCAGCTTGTCGCCGACCGTGTCGTACGCGTCGTAGCAGCATGTGGTGACGTCATAACCGAGTGCTTCCCAGGCCTGTTCGATGGACCGCCAGTAGCCGTGGAAGGCAGGGCTGACCAGCAGTAGTCGTGGCCGGCCTGTCAAGACGTCAGACCTCGGCCGGCCAGCTCCTGCAGTGCCTCGTCCCAGATCACCGACGGGGCACCGGGCTTGTCCCAGGAGCGGGAGATGAACTCGGCCACCGCCGTGGCGGTGCTGACCTGCGGCAGGGGCGCCCCGACCTGGGCGTTATGACTCATGTCGGCCACGGCGTGCTCGATGTCCCCGGCCCGGTGCACGTCGAGGTATTCGACGGGGGCATCCGGGGTCGGTGACCCGGCCGCCGCGTAGTGGGCGAGTTCGGTGAGGTTGGTCCGCACCCCCGTACCGGAGTTGAGGACAAGCGGCTCCCCGACAGTCTCCTCGCGAGTGACGAGCCAGGCCAGCAGGCGGGCGACGTCCTGGACATGGACGAAGTCGCGCGTCTGGGTGCCATCACCGTAGACGGTGATCGGCCTGCCCTCCTTGAGCCGCGCGAGGAAGGCCGCCAGGACACCGGTGTAGGGATTGTGGAGATCCTGGCCAGGTCCGACGACGTTCTGCGGTCGTACGACCGCCACCGGCACCTCCGTTGCCACCTCGGCGGCCAGCACGGACTCACCCTCAGCCTTGGTCTCGCCGTAGACCGAGAGTGGACGCAGCGGATCGGTCTCCCGGCTCGGCGCCGGATGCGCCAGCGCACAGCAGGCCGGCCCATAGCTCGTGCCGTGGTCGGGACAGTCGTACCGTCCTTCCCCGTAGACCGCTCGGGAACTCATTGCGACCAGCGGGACACCCCAGGCTCGAGCCGTCCGGCCGGCCAGACGCGTGCCTCCGGCGTTCACGCGGCGGTAGCGCTCGATCTCGTACATCGATTGGGCCGTGCCCGTTTCGGCGGCCAGATGGACGATCGCATCATGTCTCGGCATTGCCGCCCAAACCTCGGGATCAGAGACATCGCCCTCGACAATCCGCCCCGGGAACGCCGCGCGTGAAGCCTCGGGATCACTGTGCACCTGCGGCAGCAGGCAGTCGAGCGCAGTCAGCTCATGGCTTCCGTGCAGAAGGTGGGCGAGGTACTTGCCGATGAAGCCGGCTCCACCGGTGATCAGGATCTTCATGCAGTCGGACTCCCCCTGAACGAGACGGCATCGCCGTCATGCTACGGCGGGCGGACGGTCCTCGATGGCCATCTCACACCAGCCGCCTACCGGCCGTATCCAGAATCACGGCGACACAGCCGCTACCATGGCCGCGCCGAACCAGCATCCAGGGGGGACGATGTCCGAATCTGCTCAACTCTCCATCGTGATTCCCCATTACGGTGATCCTGGTCCTACCCAACAGTTGGTGGCGACCCTGCGGCGACAGAACGCCTTGATTCCCTTGGAGATCATCGTCTCCGACGACGCATCTCCCCAGCCCTATCCGGATGATCTGGCTATTACGGTGGTCCGACGCCGAGAGAACGGCGGTTTCGGAAGCGCCGTCAACTCCGGGGTCGCGCACGCCACAGGCGAGTGGCTGATGATTCTCAACAGTGACCTGACCGTCGACTCCTCCTTCGTCGGGGATTGGCTGGCAGCGGCTGCTCCATGGGGTGAGGCTGTCACCTCTCCCCGGATCATCTCGCCGAGCGGGGCGGAATCGTGGCCGGGCCGCCACTTTCCGACCATCGGCCACCAAGTGGTGGAGTGGCTCATCCCACTGGCTCGGTGGCGAGAGCTAAGGCTGCTGCACGAATGGGTAGGTCACGACACACGGGCAACAGGAGAAGTGACCCAAACGGTCGATTGGGTCGTCGGTGCAGCCCTGCTGATGCCGACAGCCACCTTCCGGGCTGCCGGAGGCTTCGACGAGGGGTTCTTCATGAACGCCGAAGAGGTCGATCTGCAGCGCCGGCTGCGGGACGGCGGGGTGCCGTCGGTCTACCTGGGCACCGTGACCGCCGAGCATGAGGGCGGCGGGTCCTCCGATCCCGAACGCCGCCGCCGGTGGTTGGTGACGTCACGCCTGCGCTACGCAGACAAATGGCCCCATGACGGATATCCCGGGGGGCGACGCAGTCTCGCCGCCTGGTTGACCGCCGCCTCGGTCGCCAACCTCGGGTGGAACGTCGGTCGGCGGCTGCTCGGGAGACCGGTTGCCCCGTGGAGGACATTCCGCTTCGAGCTGTCCCTCCTCCACCACTGAAGCGGAACCAGACCCTCCGCAGCAAGAACTGAACACTGTGCGACTCACAGAGATTTGCTGTGAGAGAGTTGGGCTGCATCGAATCCGGGGGTGGGAGCGGCGTGGGGTCGACAGCGTTGTGGGTGGTGCCCGTGGCGGGCATCGGTGGCGTGGCACGGCATGTACTGGACGTCGTAGAAGCTGGAATCCCGGGCTGGCGGATCGTCGTCCTCGCCCCTGCCGGCCCACTGAGCGATCGACTGCACGAGCTGGGCGTGCCGACGTTGGTGGAGCAGTTCGGCCCGGAGGCCGGCCTTTCCGCCTCGCGACAAGCCCTGAGCCATGCCGTGACCCGGCTGCGGCCCGACGTGGTGCACACCCACTTGGCCTTCGCCGACGTGACGGCGGCCTCCATCTCACCCGGCCGTGCTGCCCTGGTCTCCACCGAGCACGGCATCGCCGCCGATGATCGGGTCTACCACCGTTCCGCCGCCCGTTCCGCCGCCGCGGCGGCTGTCCATCGCGCCCGGCTCGCCCGGTTCGACGCTCTGATCGCCGTTTCTCAGGCGACCGCCCTGGCGATGCAGGACAAGTGGCACCCGCGCCAGCCGATCACCGTGCTGCCCAACGGCGTCGACCGCCATCCCGAAGAGGATGCGACGGCGGGGAATCGGGCATCGGGGCTGCGGATCACCTCCCTGGCCCGGCTGGCCCCGGAGAAGGGCCTGCCGGAGCTGCTGGACGCCTTCGCCGTGGTGCTGGCCGACCACCCCGAGGCACGTCTCACCGTCGCCGGCGAGGGGCCCCTGCAGGAGGACCTGGTCCGGCGCAGCCTCGTGCTGGGCATCGACCGGGCGGTGGAGTTTCCCGGGTTCGTCGATGCCACCGCGCAGCTGGCCCGCACCGACGTGCTGGCCCAACTGTCGGTCTGGGAGAACTGCTCCTACAGCCTGCTCGACGCCGTCGTGGCCGGCGCCGGGGTTGTCGCTACGCCGGTCGGGGGCAACCCGGAGATTCTTCCCGAACGCTGCCTGATCGGCCGGGACGACCCCGAGGCGGTCGCTGCCGTCCTCGTCGATCAGGGCCTGCGCCCGGATTACCGTCCCGCCCTGCGGCCCGCCTGGCCGTCATGCACGGACATGACGGCCCGCCTTGCTGATATCTATGAGTCGGCCGTGATGACGCGACAACGTAGGAGACGAAGTGCCTGACCTGACCCTCGCCGCGAACAACGGCGCTATCGGCGGAGGCGAAGTGATGCTCCTGCTGATGGCGAAGTTGGCCCGGGAGTTGGGTCTGGAGGTCGCCATTGTGGCGCCCGACGACTCCGCCGTGGCGCGGCGGGCCGACGAGCTCGGCTTCCCGACCACCGGCATCCGCGGGCGCAACCGCAGCGAGTACATCCCCAACCTGCGTCGCTGGGACCGCCGCGAGCGCGACGGCCTACTGTGGTGCCACGGTCTGGTGCCGGCGCTGGCGACCACGGGTCACCCTCATCGCGTGGTGCAGCTCCACCAACGGCCCCGGTCGTGGATGGCCGGTGCCGCGGGACTCGTCGCCGCTGCCGGCAGCACGAAGGCCGTGGTGCCGTCCGAGTTCATGCGTTCCCGACTGCCCGGCACGACCGCACTGCCCAACTGGACCGCCCCACTCGACGTCATCGCTCGCCCCCGTGAGGAGGGCGCTCCGGTGGTGCTCGGCTTCATCGGGCGGCTGTCCCCGGACAAGGGCATCCTGGTCCTGGCCGAGGCCGTCCGGCAGCTGGATGAACGTCACCCCGGCAAAGTCCGACTGTTGCTGGCCGGTGAACCGCTCTTCGTCAACGAGGAGGACCAGCGCCGGGTCGAGGAGGCGCTCGCCCCGCTGGCCCCGATCACCGACCGGCGCGGCTGGATGGATCGTTGCGCCTTCTTCGCCGCGGTGGATCTCGCCGTCTTCCCCTCGGTCTGGGGCGAACCCTTCGGTTTGGTGGTCGCCGAGGCGATGGCCGCCGGGGTGCCGTTCGTGATCAGCGATGCCGGGGCGCTGCCCGAGGTGGCCGGCCCCGAGCATCCCTGGGTCGCCCACACAGCAGATCCCCAGAGTCTGGCGGAGACGATCGAGGGTGCGGTAGTGGCCGACCAGACGGAGATCGTCGCCTGTGCCCGGCGTCGATGGGAGACCCACTTCTCGCCGGACGCGGCCCGGGAGCGGCTCCGGATCCTCTTCACCGAGCTGGGCGTGCTGTCGGTGGAGGCCGGGCGATGACAGCATCACCGGAGGTTTCTGTCGTCATCCCGTCCCGTGCCGGTGCCGCCCGGTTGCCCGTCCTGCTGCGGGCCCTCGAGGGGCAGAGCAATCCCTCGTGGGAGGCCGTCGTCGTGCTGGACGGCGACATCGACGGTTCCGAGCAGGTCGTCGCGGCGTACCGGCACCTGCCGGTGCGTACCATCGTCTTTCCCGAGAACCGCGGCCGGGTGAGCGCCCTCAACGCCGGTTTCGAGGCCGCCCAGGGCCGCATCCTCGCCCGCTGCGACGACGATCTGGAGCCCGGGCCACGCTACATTGCCCGGCTGATCGAGCGTCATCGCGGGGCGCCGGTGGGCGTGATCGGCATCTATCTGAACACCTTTCCGGAGTCGCCCTACGCGCGCGTCTACGGGCGTCCCACCGACGTGAGATTCCGTGCCGACGCCTATGCCACCGCCCCGGCTACCACCTGGCGTTACTGGGCGGGCAATGTCTCGGTCACCCGCGCAACGTACGACCTGGTCGGACCGTACGACCCGGACTACCGGGCGTACGGCTGGGAGGATGTCGACTGGGGATTCCGGCTGCACGAGGCCGGTGTGCCGATCGTGCTCGCCCCCGAGCTGGCCACGCCGCACCATGCTGCGGCCCAGTCCGTGCAGTCGCGAACCAAGCGGGCCTTCCACTCGGGAGCCGCGCGCCGGACCTTCGAGACCAAACACGGCACCTGGCAGCTGCCGCCCGCTGCCCCGACCGCACGCACCCCATGGAACGCCCTCGTTCGATCGGTGGGCCGCTGGGACAAGGCACGGCTCACGGCCGTCGCCGAGCGGTTGAATAATCAGCTCGGGCGACTACCCGAGCCGCTGGCGCGGAAACTCGTGGCACTGACCGTCGAGGGCGCGGCGGTCTCGGGGTACGCCCACGCCGAGCAGGCGCGGGCAGACTTCTGACCTGACGACTCTGCACGGAGCCGCCGATGATTGCATGGCGCTCCGACCACTGAGATGACCCTAGGGCCGGGGTAAGCACCCACTCTGCTCAGGGCAGACACGCTCGCAGCGGTTCAGGTCACGGCACCACAGCACCGCGATCCTCCTCCGCATCGGGTTGTCCGTCACGAGCATCGGCGCGCCTTCTCAACGTACCCTGCAGGCCGGCAGCCACGAGGAGTCCCCAGCTGACCGTCAGGAACACTTCTCCTAGTTGCCATGCACACACGAGCAGCGCGACGGTCGCACTCTCCACCATCCCTTCGCTCCACGAGACAGAGGTCGACCGGAGCGGGCGGAGAGCGGCGAGGACGGTGATCCCCAGCACAACGATCAATGCTACGTAGCCACCCTCGACGAACAACGTGTCGTAGGAGTTGTGGAAGTAGAACCTTCCCTGCGGAATGTTCACGAAGGCCTCACCGAGCCCGAGACCCTGGGGTGGGGTGACGGCGACCTTCTCGCTCACTCCCGCCGCGATCTGCTCCCGGAACCAGTCGGTCCCGGTCCGGTCGGCAAAGATGCCGATCCGGGCGAATCGCTCCTCGGCGAACTGCAGGCCCCAGACCAGCAAAGCGCCGGCCCCGAGACGGAACACCACCGATAGTCGGGCGGCAAAGAAGATCCAGACGACCGCCGCCGCCGTGCCTGCCATCGTGGTCCGTGACCCGGTGAGGAAGATCAGGACGGCGAAGATGAGGAAGGCCGCGATGCGCTCTCGCCGTGAGTTCAGGGTTACGAGCAAGAGCAGCCCACCCATGGCATACACCAGACCAGCCGTATTCTTGTCGCCGGCGAACCCGGTCAGGTAATCCTGGTAAGGGTGCGGGGCGACTCCGGCATAGAACAGCACGGCGTTGATCACCAAGCCGGTGGCAAATCCCTTGATGACGGACGGGAAGTGGAGGCGGCCGCTGGCCAGGGCACCCACGAAGGTCAACAAGATGGCCATCCGGAACAGGCGACGCACCCAGTCACTCGCCCCTGCGCTCTGCACACCGGATGCCGAGACGGCCGCGTAGTAGCCGATCAGCAGCACGAAGGCCCAGATGTACCCGTTGACCGGCCTCAGGGGCCAGCGGGGGTGCCTCAGCGCCGCGACAACCAACAGCACTGCCATGGCGAGATAGCTGGCGGGGAAGGAGATCGGAAGTCCAGGGATGGCTGCTTGGGCGAAAAGGAAGACAGATGGGCCGAACTCGAGCAGTCTGATGTCGTCGAACCATCGTCCCGAGGCTGTGGCCTCGGCATCGGGCACACCAGTGACAATCCCGGGCAACGCCCGCGCGACCGTTCCCGACACTTCCTCATCCCCTCCGACCACGCGATACACTCATCGCCGTGGACGGCACCGCGATTCCCGTGAGCTACATCGTGGAAGCCCAGTCCGAGCGACAAGCAGCCACTGCGGCACTTTAGCATCACAGGAGCATCACCGGCCTGTCCTCGGCCGAGGCCCCCTTCCGTCAGTCTGTGGAAGCTATCAGAGCCACCAGCGCCGCACAGCTTCTTCCCAGCCACAGCGGTCCACCGTCACAGCCACCGCCCCCGTCGGGCTAGAGTCGGATCCGTTGAGTTGATCGTGGGGGCAAGTTGAGCATTCTGTGTGTGATCCCGGCGCGTGGCGGGTCGAAGGGGATCCCCCGCAAGAACCTGCGGGAGGTCGGGGGCCGTCCCCTCATCACCTGGACCGTCGAGCAGGCCCTTGCCGCCGAGGCGGACCTGCATGTGCTGGTGTCCACCGATGACGAGGAGATCGCCGAGGTCGCCCGGGCCGCCGGCGCCGATGTGCCGTGGCTGCGGCCGGCCGCCCTCGCCGCCGACACAGCTGCCACCGAGCCGACCGTGGAACACGCCATCGACCAGGTCACCGCCGCAAGCGGCAAGGAGCCGGAGGCGGTCCTGCTGCTGCAGGCCACTTCGCCGATCCGGCTGCCCGGCACTCTCGACCGTGCCGTCAGGCAGTACACCGAGACCGGCGTCGACTCGCTGATCGGCGTGATCCCACGCTCGCCCTTTTTCTGGTGGGCCTCCGATCCGCCACGCGCCGACTACGACCCGGCCCATCGCCAACGTCGCCAGGACATGCGTCCCGAGCAGCTGCGCTACTACGAGAACGGCTCGCTCTACCTCACCCGTACGTCCATCTACCGCGAACAGCACAACCGGATCGGCGGACGGATCGGTCTGTTCGTGATGAACCAGGTCGAGGGCATCGACATCGACACCCTCGCCGACCTGCACCTGGCCGACGCCTACCTCTCGCACCCGGAATGGATCACCGCATGATCATCGAACGCCAGCTCGCGCCGTACGTCGTGTTCTCCGAGGATCCGGTGCTGACCGCGCTGCAGAAGATCACCGCCAACAAGGCCCGCCAGATCTTCTGCGTCAACGAGCACGGCCACCTCGACGGGTCCCTCTCCGATGGCGACTTCCGACGCTGGATCGTCGCCCAGCCGACCCCCGATCTGGCCACCGCCACCGTGGCCGTCGCGAACACCTCCCTCACCTCGGTACAGGAGGGCACTCCGGTGGCCGACATCGAGGCACTGTTCCGGCCCGGTGTCACCCACATCCCGATCGTCGACGCCCAGGAGCGGCTGGTCGCGATCGCGGTGCAGCGGGCCGCGGAGCTGCGGCTCGGCCGGCATCTGGTCGGCCCGGACGCCCCGGCGGTGGTCATCGCCGAGATCGGCAACAACCACAACGGCTCGGTGGCGCTGGCCAAGGAGCTGATCGACCTGGCGGTGGGCGCCGGCGCCGACATCGTCAAGTTCCAGCTGCGCGACCTGGCGGCCCTCTACCGCCACCAGGGGGCGGCGCTGACCACCGGGGAGGACCTCGGCGCCCAGTACACCCTTGACCTGCTCAGCAAATTCTCGCTGAGTGTCGAGCAGATGTACGAGGTCTTCGACCATGCGAAGGCCCGCGACATCGACGTGATGTGCACCCCGTGGGACATCCCCAGCCTGGACGCGCTGGCCGCGTACGGCATCCCGGCGCTGAAGATCGCCTCAGCCGACCTGACCAACCACACCCTGCTGCGCGCCGCCGCCGCGCACGGTCTGCCGATGGTGCTGTCGACCGGCATGTCGACCGAGGCGGAGATCCGCGAGACCGTCCGCCTGGTCCAGAGCACCGGCGTGCCGTTCGCACTGCTGCAGTGCCAGTCGACCTATCCGGCGCCGTACGCGTCACTGAACCTCGCCTACATGGGCCGGCTCGCCGAGCTCGGCTCCTGCCCGGTCGGCTACTCCGGCCACGAACGCGGCTGGCACGTGCCGCTGGCCGCGGTCGCCCGTGGCGCGAAGATCGTCGAGAAGCACTTCACCGTCGACCGGACGATGGAGGGCAACGACCACGTGGTGTCGCTGCTGCCCGACGAGTTCGCCACCATGGTGCGAGAGATCCGCGAGGTGGAGGAGTCCCTCGGCAGCACCGCCCCCCGCGTCGTCTCCGCCGGCGAGGTGATGAACCGCGCCAACCTCGCCAAGAGCCTGGTCGCCACCCGACGGATCGAGGTCGGCCAGCGGATCGACGCCGAGGCCGTCGCGGTGAAGAGCCCCGGCCGCGGCCTGCAGCCGAACCGGCTGGCCGAGCTGGTCGGCCGGCAGAGCGTCCGGGTGGTGGAGGCCGGCGACTTCTTCTACGACGGCGACGTCGACGACACCGCCGCCCGCCCCCGGCCCTACACCTTCCGCCGGCCGTGGGGGGTGCCGGTGCGCTACCACGATCTGTTCCCGATCCTCGGCGCCGGCTCCAATCCCGATTTCGTCGAGTTCCACTACTCGTACAAGGACCTCGACATCGAGCCGTCCGAGGTCTTCTCCGAGCGACTGCCGATCGGCTACACCTGCCACCTGCCCGACCTGTTCGCCGGCGACTTCATCCTCGACCTCGCCTCCTTCGACGACGAGATCTGGGAGCGGTCGATCCACGAGATGCAGCGCTCGATCGACCGCACCCGCCAGCTGCGCCGCTGGTTCACCCAGGACGAGGACCCGATCTTCGTCGCCACCCTCGGCGGGTTCACCCAGGACGGCTTCGTCGACCGCGACCGGGTGCCGGCGATGTACGAGCGGATCGCCGACGGCCTGGCCCGGGTCGACGCCAGTGGCGTACGGCTGTGCCCGCAGACCCTGCCGCCCTATCCTTGGCTGATGGGTGGCCAGCAGTACCACAACCTGTTCCTGCACCTGGACGACACGGTCGACTTCGCCGAGACGTACGGCTACCGGCTCACCTTCGACATCTCCCACTCCAAGCTCGCCGCGAACTACACCGGCACCCCGTGGTCGGCGTACGTGGAGCGGCTCACCCCGCTGTCGGAACACTTCCACGTGGTCGACGCCACCGGCGTGGACGGGGAGGGCGTCCAGGTCGGCGAGGGCGAGGTCGACTTCGCGGCGCTGGCCGAGGCGATGGACCGGCTGGCACCGGGTCGGTCGTTCATCCCCGAGATCTGGATGGGCCATGTCAACACCGGGCAGGGCTTCTGGCACGCCCTCAACCTGCTCGAGGAGTGGTTCTGAACGGCTACGACGGTCGTCGGGACGGGCGCGACCAGGACGGGCACCGCGGTCCCGACCACGGTGCCCAGGACCGTCGCGACGCCCGTCGGGCCGACCCGCGCCCCCCGCTGACCCTGATCGAGTCCGCGCCGCGCCGCGCCATCCTGCCCGACGATCCGGTCCCTGAGCAGGCGATCCGGCCGGCCCCGCGGCCGCCCGGACACTTCCGGGTGGTGTACGTGTGCTCGGCCAACATCTGCCGATCCGCCTACGCGGAGGGCCGCAGCCGGGCTCTGGTCGGGCGGCGCGGCTGGGTGCGGTTCACCAGTGCCGGCACCGACGGGACGGATCCGCAGCCGATGGATCCGTGGATGGCCGCCGAGTTGGTCGCCCGCGGGGGTGACCCGACTGGCGTCTTCGGCGCCCGCTACCGCCCCGACGACCTCGAGGCCGCCGATCTGGTGCTGCCGATGACCGACCAGCAGCGGCTCCGGCTGCTCGACGAGGTGCCGGCCTGCCATGCCCGGATCTTCACCCTGGGCCAGTTCACCCGCGCCGCCGCCGAGGCGGGCCGGCGGCTGCGGGCCGGCGACCTCGTCGCCTGGATCGCCAGCCAGCGGCCGGCACCCGATCCGGCCGAGGACGTCCCCGACCCGTACGGTCGCGGGGAGGCCGCCGCCCGCGAGACCGCGCGGATCCTCGACGACTATCTGCTGGAGCTGCTTCCGCGGCTGGCGTGACCGCTCGAACGCACTCACCTGCCGCGGTCAGGGCGCACCGTTCTTGGACAGGCGGCAACCCCAGCGACGACTGAGGTGGATGCCCCAGCCGTGACCCAGATGGCCGGACCGGGCGACCAGTCGATCGCCTACGCGAAGGGATCGAGGGTTTCCACTCCAAAATCCTCGAAATCCCGCGTATTCCGTGTGGCGACCACCAGGTCATGCGCCAACGCTGTGGCAGCAAGCAAGCTGTCGATCACCGGCAGCGTCCGTGTCACGGGCAGCGCCGCCCAACGGCCGACGACGGCGCGGTCGACGGCGAGGATCCGACCCGCATACTCCCGCTCCACCCGGTCGATCCAGGCGAGGATCCGATCTGCGGCCGAGCCGTGCCGCAGGCGCTTGAGTGTGGCGCCCCGCATGATCTCACCGAGTGTCAGGACGCTCACGTAGCCTTCACGGACATTTGCCACCCACTCGACCGCCCCGCGATTCGGGCGCGCCTTCGTCAGCTCGGAGATCACATTCGTGTCGATCAGATACCCGCGCATCAGTCCTCTCCGAACAGCGCATAGGCGCGATCAGGATCGACGGTCCGTTCAGGAAGCTCGATCCCCTCCGCCAGGCCCAGTTCGGCCCCCAGATCCGCCAGACTCGACACCAGAAACTCGCCGAAAGGCAGTCGCTCATCGTGCGTCCGCCGGTAGTCCTCGATATCCACGATCACTGCCACGGTCTCGCCGCGCCGGGTGATGAACTGCGGCTCACCCTTCTCGACCGCGCGCAGCACCTCGCTGAATCGCTGCTTGGCGGTCTGCACCTGCCACGTAGTCATACCACCATCCTAGACGGGCGGCCTAGTCTGTCCAGACAGGTAGATCGGTGCAGCCACACCGCGCCGATTCGGATCCGGCGGTCACGGGTGGCAGGCGCCGACCCGAGCGTGACCCTTCAGGCCGTCTCGAGGAAGCCCCGGTCGACCAGCTCGGCACAGAACTCCCGTACCGCGGGCAACAGGTCCTCGGCCGCGACACCGTACGCCGTCCCCAGCTCGACGGCGATCTCCTCGGCCGTGCCGTCCTCGGCGAGCTGCCAGATCGCCGCCCCGGCGCCGTCGAGGGCCTTCGGCGCCCCGTCGGGCAGCAGCGCGACGATCACGCGCTCCCCCTCGATGACATGCCCGATCCGGTCGGGCCAGCGGTATCTCATCGAACCCTCCCGTCGGACCGGCCGGCCGCGTCAGACCGCCTCGAACGTCGCTCCGACCAGCTCGAATGCCGAGGCTCCGAGGAAGGCCGGGCAGGCCCATGCCCGGGCCGGGCACGACGGCCGACCCTGCGGGTGACCGCCTGGGAGAGTTCCCGCACCGCACGGGCAGCGCGCTGCACGTACGCCCGGGCCATCTCCGCGCGGGTGGGCGGATGCCCAAGCTCCAACTCCAAGCGGGGCCGGTTGACCCGAACCATCCGACTCAACAGGTCAACCTTGGCCCGCCAGCCGCGGGCGAGCAGGAAGCGGGCTCGCCACTCCCCCAGTCGGCTGCCATGGCCGGTGAACGCGGTCCACAGCCGCCACTCCGGGGTGCCGCGGTAGTCGTCCACGTGACCGGTGGCGGCGGCGAACCCGATCTCGGCACCCAGTTCGTCGACCAACTGCTCGATCGCCCGCCGTGTCTCCTCGTCGGCGTCGGTCCAGGCCCGCTGCAGATCAGCCGCCGCATGCGGCGAGTCCTTGCGCGCCGCGTGCAGCATCAGCACCAGACGCTGGGCCACCACCGACGGCACCGGACAGTCCCGGCCGGCGATCTCCCGGGTGGTGCGGTCGCGCCACAGCCGGTCGAACGTCTGCTCGTCGCCGCGCAGGCCCGGGAACCGGCGGTGGACGTCGACGTAGCCCCACTCGGGATGCCGGTAGGTCGCAGCGTGCTCGAACGGCGATCCCTCGGTGAAGTCTGTGACCAGCTCCCACCGGCACCGACCGAGCGCGGCGAGGAACACCGCCAACTGGGACGGGCGGACCAGCACGTCCGCGTCGGTGGAGTAGCGCGGCTCGGGGGCCAGCACCGGGTCGAGGGCCGGGCCCTTGAGGTGCAGCAGGTCCACGCCGGCATCCTCGGCGACGACGTCCAGGGCGGCGTGACCCAGATGGATCCGCTGCCAGACTGAGACGTCGATCGGAGCATGCATCCTCAGCATCCTATGATGATCCGCACAGGGGGGCGTCGACGTAGGACATCCGGTGCCCCTGTTCTGGTCAACGCCCACCTCTGTGCTCGGCGTCAGACACTGCCTGCAGCCAGGCGCCGACGACAATCTCGTAGGCTTTGTCGGGTCCGACCTGGGGCCGGCACTGGTGCCCGATGGAGTCCTGCCACTGTGCCTGAGTAGGGGCCTTCCGAGGGAACATCCACAGCCTCGGGAAGCTGCCGGTATCTCCCAGCCTCCGGAAGGTCTCAGCGGCAGCGGCGTCGATCATCCCCTGCTCGGCCATCGCCCACAGGTCGTAGAGGTCACGGGGAGCGTTGCGGGTGGTGTCGCACCACGCCGACAGCTTCGCGCAGGCGAACCCGTCCGGGCTAAGTGTGGTCATCACCCGGTCAGGCATCCCCGCGTACCGCATGGACACGGGTGTGGACTGCCGCGGCCACCTGGTGTACCGCTCGCCATTGATGAGCTGGACCTTGATCTGGGCAGCACCGATCCGGTACAGGCTGGCGTCGGTGTCCGCCTTCACCTGGTCGAGCCCCGGATGCCCTTCGATCAGACCGAAGTCACGCTCCAAGGAGTCTCGAATGGCGCGGTCCAGCGCTACAGCAACCGGCTGGCGGGGGCCGACCGAAAGCAGGTCGACGTCCTCGCTGAGCCGCAGGCCGTTCAAGAAGGTCCTACTCAACGCGGTGCCGCCGTAGAACACGAACCTGTCCGACTTACTGGAGATAGCCTCGAGCAGGTGGGAGATCGCGAAGTCGTGCTCCACCTGGTCGCGTGACGCCCCGAAGTGCTGCTCCTGTACTGCGGCGTCCTCCTCGCTCAACTCGTACGCCAACGACCGGCCCATCCCGGACTCGCCAGGCGGGGCACCGGCCCAGCGTCCTCGTCTGCGCGGCACCCCGGCGGTCATCGCAGGGCCGCCTCGACCCGCCGCTGCACCGATGAGGGCCGCCCGGCCGCGATCCGCCGGACCCGGCCCGGGTCGACCCTGGAGGCGAGCTCGGCCGCGGCGGCGCTCGCCTCCGCAGGCAGCCCACCGACCTCGGGTCGGGCCAGGAGGTCGACGAAGGTCTGTTCGGGGGTGGTGACCATGAACGTACCCAGGCCCCCGGTCTCCAGCCGCGCATCGAGCGCGCTGGTGTCGGTGCAGGTGAAGACCACCCTGCCTCCGTTGGCGAGCATTACTGGACGGTGCTGCTCCGGGACAGCGATCACGGTGACGCCTAGCGCCCTGGGGATCGCGTGATGGAAACGCGCCGCACCGATCCCGGCCAGGACAGGGACACGAGGCCCGTACTGGCCTGTGGCGTACGCCATCGCCGCCTCCTCGAAACGCGGGAACCACTCCACAGCGGCGTCGATCGTGTCGGGCTTGGCGGTGTAGGTCCCCGGAGCGATCCTCACCAGCCGGCCGTCCCTCCGCATCCGCACGAGTTCCTTTTCCGGGTTCGCGTACAGACCGCGCAGCATCACCGGTCGCACCGTCCGCAACGGAGCCTTGGTGATCTGGATCGGGAGCCCAGCCACAGCCACCACCTCCTTGGATATGCACAACACTACCTGACGGGTAGTGGAGTGCGTGATGGCAGACTATCCTCGCCTGGAACCCACCGAACGAGAACGAAACCGGCTCCGGCGCCAGACTGAGACGTCGATCGGAGCATGCATCCTCAGCATCCTATGATGATCCGCACAGGGGGGCGTCGACGCGCGCAGGTGTGGAGTCGCCGCGATCGATCGAGCGAAGAGGACAACGTGACACTGCTGGATGTCATCCGCCTGACACGAGCGCATGCCAAGCTGCTACTGGTCGCCATGCTGGCCGGTCTCGTGCTGGCTGCCGGCTACACCGCACTGCAGCCGACGCTCTACACCTCCACCTCGACAGGCGTGGTGACCGCCGGCGGGGCCGGCACGATCGGCGAGGCCCAGGCCAGCTCCGGGCTCGCCTCCTCCCGGGCGTCCACGTACGCCGCGCTCGCCGGCTCCCAGAGCGTACGCGACCGGGTGGCCAAGGCGATCGGACCGGATCATCTCGGCACCTTCTCGGCGAGCACCGGCAACATCCCCTCGGTGATGCAGTTCAGCGCGACGGCGTCCTCCCCGCAGGCCGCCCATGACCAGGCGAATGCGCTGGCCCAGGCCACTGCCGACGAAGCCGTCGCCTTCGAGAAGCTCGGCGGCCGCGCCGACCCGATCGTCCGGATCGTGCCGATGACCGATGCCTCACTGCCGGGCGCCCCGTCCTCGCCGAACTGGCCGCGCAACCTGCTCGCCGGGCTCGGCGCGGGGCTGGTCGTGGGCCTCCTGATCATGTTCCTGCGGCAGAGCACCGACGCCCGGGTGCGGACCACCGCCGATGTGGAACAGCTCACCGGGGCCAGCGCGATGACTGTCATCCCGGTCACCAACGAGCTCGACAAGAACCACACCGGCGGCCCGGGGCGACACAGCCCGGCCGCCGAGGCACTGCGCCAGCTGCGGACGAACCTGCGGTTCGTCGACGTCGACCACCCGCCGCGCAGCATCGTGGTCACCTCCGCCCAGCCCGGTGAGGGCAAGTCGACGATCGCAGCGAACCTTTCCCGGCTGCTCGCCGACTCCGGATCGCCGACCATCATTATCGACGCCGACCTGCGCCGGTCCACCCAGGCGGAGCGATTCGGGCTGGACGGGTCAATCGGACTCACCCAGGTGCTCGCCGGCGACGTCCGGGTCGACCAGGCGCTGCAGGAGACCGACACCCCCGGGCTGTGGCTGCTGCCAGCCGGGCGGATCCCCCCGAACCCGTCGGAGCTGATCGGCTCGCAGCGGATGAGCGACCTGATCGCCCAGCTGAGCGCCTCCTCCATGGTGATCATCGACACCACCCCGATGCTGCCGGTCACTGATGCCGGGTTGGCCACCGCGGCGGCCGACGGGGCGATCCTGGTGATGGCGGTGGGACGTACCCAGAAGGAGCAGGTGCGCCACTGCGCCAAGGTGATCACCCAGGTCGACGGCCGGCTGCTCGGCTCGGTGCTGAACAAGGCCCCGAAGAAGGGCGTTGGCTCCGTGTACTACGGCGCCGGCTACGGCGGATACTCCTCGGACTACTACGGCTACGTCAGCGACAGCGACCGCAAGCGCAAGCACAAGCGCGGCAAGTCCCGGCGGCGTGCAGCGGCTGAGACGCGTCCGGCAGCGGTCCGTCCGGCAGAGCCCCGTCCGACCGAAGCCCGTCCGGTGGATGTTCACTCGGCAGAGGCGTATGGCGATGCTCGGGTCGAAGCGTACGGGGCGGACAGTCGGTCCGCCGAGACGTACGGACTCGACGGTCGTGGTGCCGGGACTCCGGTGACGGACGCCACTCGTCCCGTGGCGGCCCGCGCCGCCCGATCCACCGACGAGACCGCGTATCTCGCGCCGGCATCGGCCACCTCCGCCTCCCGGCCCCTGATTCCCAGCAGCCCCTCCGCCGACCTCCCCTCCGGCACCCCCACCCCGGCCGTGCCGTGGACCGGTGCGGAGACTGCGGTCCCCGCCGCTACCGAGCCGTGGCAGCGGGCCGCGGCCTCTGGTCGGACCCGGGGCGACGAGACCGGCGTCGGCGCAGATCAGGTCGCCGCCGGCCAGGTCTCCCCTCGTACGGCATGGGACGCGAACTCCCAGTCCTCGGCGTATGCCGGATACGGCAAGGGCCAGTTCGGTCAGGACGCCGACGACCTGACCGGATCTTCCGCGCCGCGCCGGGGGATCTGAGGGCTATTCCGGGCACTCCGGGACGGCCCACAGCGTATAGGGGCCGGCCCGGTCCACCACCCGGAACCCGCCCGCGGCGGCGACGTCATCGATCCCCACGTACGCCGCCGTACTGTCCCCCGCGGTGATATGCGGGGTCCCCCCGGTGATGACGTACGCCACGCGTTCGCGACGGACGGCGGAACAGACCGCCGGATCCGCGCGCACCCGGTCGAGACCCGAGGCCATCAGATCGACATCCGTCCCCCACGACTTCTCGGTGTGGATCACCGTGTCCTCGGGCCCCACCAGGTAGAGGAACATCCCACCCATCCACGGATCAGCCGCGACGACCGCGTCATCCGGCAGCACCCGGGAGAACTCCCGCAGCGCGCTCAGCTCCCCGGCGTTCACCCAGGCGTAGTCGCCACCGAACCGGGTGACCTTGGCGATCTCGGACGCGTTCGACCGGATCTGCACACCGGCCACCACGGCGACACCGATGATCACGACGGCCTGCAGCACCCGCAGCCGGCCGCTCAGCAGTCGCAGCAGCCAGGTGACGCCCAGCGCGGCCAGTGGGACGCCGAAGACGGCGGCGACGCCCTGCAGCCGCACCGGCAGGTTGTACCAGGGCCAGGTGAACGGCCAGGTGAGGCTGCCCGGCTGGTAACTGGTCAGGTAGCCGAGCACCATGAATGCCCCCCAGACGGGCAGCAGCCAGATGCCCCGTCGACGTACCAGGGTGGCGACGGCGCCGAGGAGGATCAGCACCAGCACCGCGGATCCGGCGATCTGGTAGCGCTCCGGGCGGGGTGCCCACAGACTGACCAGCCCGATCAGTGCCGCCGGGGGATCGACCCGGTCGTAGCTGGTCTCCCGCAGCCCCGCTGGGGCCACCCTCGCCGACACCAGGAACCCGACCACGACGGCGAGCACGAGGGCCCCCAGAGGGATCCAGCGGTTCCACGCCGCTCGTCGGGTCTTCCCCGTCGGCTCCTCGACCCCGGCAGGCTCCTCAGCCCCCGTACGCTCCATCGGCTCCTCAGCCTCCGTACGCCGGGGCTCGCGGGCGTACCGCCAGCATGCCGCGGCCGCGAGGGCGACACCGCCGGCCGCCGCGGCGTACGTCGCGCTCGGGTGGGCCAGCGTGATCCCGGGCAGGGCGACGAGGAACAGCAGCCCGGCACTCACCCACGAGCGCCGGCCCGATCGCTGCACCCGGCCGGACCCGTGGGACGGGCCGGATGTGCCCGCCGGGCCGAGCCCGTGGGACAGGCCGAACACGTCCGCCAGACCGAGCCCCACGACGGCCAGGACGGCGGGGATCAGAGCGTAGCCGTATTCGACCGGCCACAGCGGCCCCCAGACCGACACCAGGAACGGGAAGCCGGGGATCGCCGAGGCGAGGACGCCACTGACCAGCACCACCGGCCGGTTCCCCGGGAACAACGCGCCCATCAGGAACATCAGCCCGAGCGGCCACACCACGGCCGCCGTCACCACCAGGAGTGACTGCACGACGATGATCACCGGCGCCTGGGTGAGCAGCACCAGGGAAGCGGCCAGGCCGTGGAAGGCGGCGGGATAGAACGACGGCATCGACGGATGGTTGAAGCCATCGGCGGTCAGCGACGAGATCGACCCGCTGTCGAGGAAGTAGCGCACCAGCCCCAGGTGGTAGATGGTGTCCGGTTGCTGCGGGAAGTCACCCGGGTGCGCCAGGCCACGGACCACCGTGGTGGCGGCCACGACGGCCGCGATGCCCCCGCCGACGACGATCTCGAGGACCGGGACGTCCGGGGCACCCAGCCGGGGCCACACGCCCCTCGGTCGCACCCGCGCCAGCAGGAGACGTACGACCAGCACCACCAGCGGCAGGCCGAGACCGACCACCAGCAGTGGCCCCAGGCCCCAGTGGATACCCGCAGCCCCGCAGACGATGCCCCCGACCGCGACCAGTGCGGTGGTCAGGACCGGGGCGAGGGCGATCGACGGCCATCGGCCGGCGCCCAGCCCCGCGGCCAGCAGCGTCCCCGGGATCCACAGCAGAGCGAGGGCCGCGAGGATGACGGGAACGCTGCCCCACCAGGACCAGTCGGGCGCAAGCATGGTCGAAGCCTAACCGGGTCCGTGGCTCAGTTTCCCTTGGCCGAGATCTGGCCGGGCACGAGTGGGCCACAGTCCCGGCCCGGCCACGCGCTGTACATGGCCGACAGGAGTTCGATCCGATTCGCGGCGCCGGCCCGGACGGTGTCGAGGTCCACTCCCGGGGGGATGGCGTCCCGGCGCACGTAGTCGAGGGAGCTGAACCCGTCCTGGAACAGCACGACGTAGTCCCGCTCGAGCCGGGGATCATCGAAGATCGCGTGCATCCAGTAGGAGTGCATGTGGATGAAGGTCGGCCGCCGGACCGCGAAGATCTCGTCGGTCAGCTGGGCATCGGTCCCGGTCGCGCGGATGCGCGCGATCTCGGGATCGGTGAGGCCGGCGAGATCGACCACCGTCATCTGGCTGGTGAGAAGGGTTCCCCCCAGGTCAGGGGCCAGCAGGGTGGACTTTGTCGCATCGATGTGGAGTTCACGCGCGTACCAGTTGAAGGTGCGCCCGTACCGGTCCGCGACCTGACATCCGGGCACCGTCGGCTGGGCGGCGAAGGCGGTCGCGCGGGGCACGGCAGTCCACACCCAGGAGACCAGCGAGCCGATGCCCACGAGGACGACGATCACCCGGCCCGCCCGGAGGAGACGGCCGCGTCGGACCGGAGACCCGAGACACCGATCAATGGCCAGGACGACCATGGTGGCGCTCAGCACCACGAACGGAGTGGCGAACCGATACTCCCCCATCCAGTCCGGCGCCAGGATCACGTAGATCGCCGCGGCCAGCAGCAGGGCGGTGACGAGTGGCCCCCAGGCGGGAAGTGCCGGCCGCGCGGTGTGGTCGGCCCTGCGTCTCGGCCCGTGGAGCGTACGTCTCAGTCCGTAGGCGAGGAAGACGATGACCGTGCCGAGCACGACGAAGGTCACTCCGCCGCCCGTCACCAGCACGAGGCCCCAGGCTCCGGCGGCCGCGTCCGCTGCCGTGGGGATCCCCTGGGCCTTCGCGACTGCGGTGTTGGGGACCAGCAGCCCGAAGGTCGACCACCGCCACAGCAGAAGGGCGCCGAACGGGACACCGAAGGCGAGCACCGAGGCGCCGATCCGTCCGATCGTCCGGAGGAGGGTGCCCCGGCCGGCGAGACCGAGCGCGACCAGCGGATAGACGGCCACGAAGATCACGCCGTCGGGCCGGGTGACGGCTGCCGCGAAGACCAGCAGGCCGGAGCCCACCGCCGCCGCCCAGCGGAGCCAGCTGCCTCGGGCGACGGACGCGGTGAGGAGCGCGACCAGACCGGTCACGATCGCAGCATAGAGCCCGTTCTCCAGACCACTGACCGACCAGATGACGTACGCCGGGTTGGTCGCCACCAGCACCCCGATGACGACCGCGGGCCACGGCCGCCGGGACGGCGGGACCGTCTCGCGGACGATGATGGCGATCAGGGCCAGCGTGACGACGAACAGTGCGACCCCGAGGAGCTTGACCGTCCAGACGTAGTCGGACACGCCGGCGATGACGTGGCCACGGTCGGAGAGACCGACCCACCGCAGCCCGGCCAGGATGAGCGTCCACAGTGGGTCGGAGATCCCCTCGACCTGCGGTGATCCGGGTGTCTGGGCCATTCCTCCGCCCAGGGTCAGTGTCCGGGCGTACGCCATGGAGATCAGGGCGTCGTCGACCAGCCACTTCCGGTAGAGCATGGCATGCAGCACATAGACGACCACCGGCACGCCGTACGGCCAGCCGTTCCGCAGCATCACCGGTACCCCGGACAGCCACCTGTTCCTCAGCACACCCTGCTCCCTCATCCCCCCCGTGGGACATCCCCGTGCGACGCCGGCTACGTGCGGCAGTCGGGCACCTTCCACAGCGTGTACGGGTCCGCCCGGGCGACCACCCGGAAGCCGCCCTGCTCGTCGACCTCGTCGATCGCGGCGTACTTCGCATACCACTGCTCGTTGCCGGCCGTCATGGCGCCGCCGGTGATGACGTAGGTGACGCGCTGCCGCTCGACCGCGCCGCAGACGGCCGGGTCCGTCGTCATGTTCTTGAGCCCCCCGGAGATCAGGGAGATGTCGGAGCCGTACGACTTCTCGGTCGGGATGACCGTACGCTGCGGGCCCAGCAGGTAGAGGAACTGACCCCCTCGCCAGGGATTGGTGGCCACCACGGCGTCGGGCGGCATCCGGCCCGACAGGGTGACGAGTGCCCGGGCCTTGTCGGTGGTGATCCAGGCGGCAGCGCCCGAGAGCTTGTACAGCGGGCTGATCAGCCGGGCGGCCGCCCGGCTCTGCACCGCGACGACGGCGAGCAGGGCGGCCAGGACCAGGCCGGTCGTGACGACGGTGAGCGGGCGGGCCCGGCCGTCAGCCGTCTCGCCCAGCCGCCGGCCCCCGGCGAGCACCACCCCAGCACCGATCACCACCAGGGCCAGGGCGTAGATGTCGGTCACCCCCTGCACCCGGAAGGCCCAGTTGTACCAGGGCCAGGTCCACGGCCAGACCAGCCCGGTGCCGGTGGCGTCGAGGACACTGCCCAGCACCAGGAAGACCAGCCCCGTCGCGGCGAGCCACCAGTCCCGTCCCCGGCGTACGCAGACGGCCCCGCCGATCACGGCGAAGGCGAACAGCCCGGCGCTGGCGAGCCGGGTCGGGGTCGCCCGTTCACCCCAGAACGTCACCACACCGATCACCGTCTCGGCCACCGACCGGTGCGTCTCCCCCTGCTGGGCGAGGCCGGGCGGGGCCAGCCGGGTGGCCGCCAACGGTGCCAGTACGGCGAGGGCGACGAACCCGGCGAACGGCAGCCAGCGGCGGACCTGGTGTCGATTCCGCGCGGGCCCCACGCCCGGATCCCGCACCCGGCCCGCACCCGGACCCCGCAGCGCGTGGTGCAGCGAGAGGGCCACCGACAGCAGCAGGCCGCCTGTCGCGGCGCCGAAGGTGGCGCTGGTGTGGGCCAGGGTGATCCCGGACAGGCCGACCCCGAACAACAGCGCGGCGCTCCCCCAGTGCCGCCCGGCGAAGACCTGGCGCAGTCCCCAGCCGTACACCGCCACGACGGCCGGGATGAACACCGATCCGTAGACCTGCGCCCACACCGCGCCCCAGACCATCACCTTCCACGGGGAGCCGGTGAAACTGAGCGCCAACAGCCCGGTCAGCCACACCAGCCCGCGGTCCGCGGCCACCAGCGTGTTGAGCATCAGCATCATCCCGAGCGGGAAGACCAGGCCACAGGAGACCAGTAACAGGCTGCTCTCCACCACCACGATCGGGGCGCCGGTGAGCAGCACCACGGTCGCCGCGACGTCGTGGAACGCCGCCGGGTAGAACCGGAGCGCCTCCGGGTAGTTGAAGCCGTCCGCGGTCAACGAGGAGAGGTTGCCCGCGTCGAGCATCCACCGCACCAGCCCCAGGTGGTAGATCTGGTCGGACTGTTGCGGGATGTTGCCGGGACGTACGGTCCCCGCCCGGAAGACATAGCCGGCGACGACGACCGCGATGGCCAGCCCGACCGCCACCTCCCACCACCGCACCGTCGGCGCGTCGAACCGCCACACCCGCCGCCCGGACCGGCTCAGCAGGAGCCGTATGCCGCAGACCAGCACCGGGACGGCGATCAGCCAGAAGAGCACCGCCCCGAGCCCCCAACGGATCCCCACCAGCGCGGTGAGGATGCCGCCGACGGACACCAGCCCGGTCGTCATCAACGGTGCGAGGGCGATCGCCGGCCAGCGCCCGGCGCCCAGACCGGCAGCCAGCGCGGTCCCCGGGATCCACAGCAGGGCGACCACCGCGAGCACGATGGGCACCGCCGTGAACCAGGTCCAGTCGGGAGCGAGCACGGGGATCATCCTAGACGGGCGCCACCCGCCCGCGGTCGCCCCGAGCCGGCGTTTACTCCTGGCAGGCGGGCACCGCCCACAACCGGTACTGGCCGGCCGCCGCCACCTGGCGGAAACCGCCCTGCTCGCTGACCTCGTCGATCGCGGCGTACTTCGCGTACCACTTCTGGTTGCCCTCGACGATCGTGCCCCCGGTGAGCACGTACGTCACCTGCTGGCGGTGTACCGACCGGCAGACCTCGGGGTCGGTGGTGACGTTCTTCAGCCCGGCCGCGATCGTCTCCAGATCATGACCGTACGACTTCTCGGTGGGGATGACCGTACGCTGCGGGCCGAGGAGGTAGAGGAACATTCCGCCGCGCCACGGGTTGGCGGCGACGACCGCGTCGGCCGGCATCTGGTGGGACAGCTCCCGCAGTGCCTGAGCCTTCGAGTCGGTGATCCACCCCCACATCCCGGTCCGCTGATAGGGACCGCCGATCATCGAGACGACCGTCCCCAGTTGCACCACCATCAGCGGGACCAGCGCCGCCGCCACCAGCACAGTCCAGGCGATGCCGAACCGGCCCATCCGCTGCGCCAGGCTCAGCAGCCAGCCGACCCCGACGATCATCATCGCCAGCAGGAAGACCCCCGCTATCGCGAGGACCCGGGACGTCTCGCTGTACCACGGCCAGATGAACGGCCAGATGTACTTGGTGCCCCACGCGTAGACCGCGTTGCCCAGGACGAAGAAGACCACGGCGGTGGCCGGCAGCCACCAGTCGTGACCTCCGCGCCGGACCAGGGCGACGCAACCGATCAGTGCGAGGCCGACGATCGCGATGCCCGCGAACTGCTTGGCATTCTCCGTGCTGCTCCACAGGGTCACCACGCCGGCGAAGGCCTTCCGGATGGGCATCGGCGTGGCTTTGGAGGTGTACATCCCGGTCGGGGCGACCACCGCACCGAGCGCGGGGCCGAGGATCCCGACCAGCACGAAGCCGGCCACCGGCAACCAGCGCCACCGGCCCGACGTCCGGAGGGCGTGGGACAGCGACACCGCGACGGAGAACAGGATCGCCCCGGAGGCCACCCCGAAGGTGGCACTGGTGTGGGACAGCGTGATCCCCGGCACCGCCACCAGGAACAGCAGGGCGGCACTGCCCCAGTGCTGCCGCCGGAACACTTGCAACAGCCCCCAGCAGTACACCGTCAGCACCGCGGGGATGAGGAGCAGCCCGTATACCTGGGCCCACAGCGCCCCCCAGACCATGATCCGCCACGGGAAGTAGGGGAGGATCGCCGACAGCACCCCGGCCAGCAGGACGAGCCGCCGGTCGGTGGCGACCAAGGTGTTCAGCATGAACATCAGCCCGATCGGATAGATCAGGGCGGACGAGACCAGCAGCAGGCTGTTGTCGACGACCACGATCGGCGCGCCGGTGAACTGCACGACGACCGCGGCGACATCGTGGAAGGCGGCGGGATAGAACGGCATCGTGTCGGGGTTGTTGAAGCCATCGGCGGTGAGCGAGGACAGGCTCCCCGAGTCGAGCATCCACCGCACCAGGCCGAGATGGTAGATCGTGTCGGAGTCCTGGACGATGTTGCCCGGCCGCACCGTTGCCACCACGAAGACCCACGAGGTGATGAGGAGCGCGACCGCCAGTCCGACGACCAGCTCCCAGACCCGCACCGGCGGCGCGGCGAACCGCCACGGCCGACGGCCGGTGCGGATCAGCAGGAGACGTACGCCCCAGACGGCGGCCGGGACCACCAGCACCCAGAACAGTGCCGCCCCGAGTCCCCAGCGCACCCCGACCAGGGCGGTGACGATGCCGCCGACCGACAGGAGGCTGGTCGTCATCACCGGCGCGAGGGCGATCGCCGGCCAGCGCCCGGCTCCCAGACCGGAGGCCAGGGCGGCCCCCGGGATCCACAGCACCGCGATCACCGCTACCACGACGGGCACAGCCGTCCACCACGTCCAGTCAGGAGCAAGCACGGGGATCATCCTAAGGTGCGGGCCGCACCGCCCTCGGGAAGCCCGATGCCGTGGGCAGCGCCGCGGCTCACGCCGCGCGGAACGACGACCGCCCCAGCACCCGGCGATGCGCGGCCTCGTACAGCACTGCGGAGGCCAGTTCGGCGATCAGCAGCCCGACGAACACCAGGGTCAGCTGATGGCTCAGCACGCCGGCCATGGCCAGTCCGAAAGTCAGCACAGCCGCCGCCGCCCGCAGCAGCGTCATCAGCCGAGCCCGACCGGCCCGGCGCAGCGAGGTGAACGTGATCGTGGTCGGCAGCGACGCTGCCCGCCAGGCGCTGGCCGCCAGCAGCGGCAGCAGCATCGGCGTGTTCCGCCACGCGGCGCCGAAAAGGAAGCCGAGCAGGCCGGTCACGTCGAGAACGATCAGCACCGCGACCGCGCCGACCAGCGCCACCGCGGCGAGGGCGATGTCCAGCGGCGAGTGTTCCTTGAGCAGCCGCAGCCGCATGAAGGTGAGCGGAATCGCGAGCAGGCCAGTGACGGTCGACACGGCGGTGAAGAGCACCGCCTGCGCCGGCCCGATCAGGCCGAGCAGCATGGCGTTGATCACCGGGTAGGACACCCCGGTGATGGCGGTATCCAGCAGCACCCAGTTCCGGATCGACGGGTCGGACGAACTGGCCGCATGGTCCATCCGCCGGGCCCGGACCAGGGTGGCGACCCCGATCGCTGCCCCGACCGGTACGAAGCCGAACGCCGCGAGGCCCGTGTAGGCCAGCGCCAGCCCGGCCAACGCACCGAGACCGACCGCGAACGAGCTGATGATCTCCTGGGAATCGCGCCGTTCGGCGACCGAGACGCCCCGGCCGACCTCCAGCGCGGCCAGCACGATCGGGATGCTGACACAGACCAGGGCCGGGTGGAGCGACCCGGCCATCAACGCCACCGACGCCACCACGCCGGCCAGGACGAACCAACGCGGGAACACCACCCGCCGCGCCGTCCCGGGAGTGCTCAGCCTGGATTCGACGATGATCGCGAAGGACAGCTGGCCGAGGAACGTGCCGGCCATCACAAACGTCGAGATGATCCCCTGGGCCTGGGTGTCGTACAGCCGGGATGCGATCGACAGGGTGGTCGCCGGGATGACCGCCAGCGCCGCGCCGCCCACCATCGAGCCGACGCTGCGAAGCGCGGACCGTACATTGATCGTCCCCAGGTTCATCGCCCCGATCATCGGCTGACGGCGGTCATTGAGGAGCTCCCCACCGTGCGGCCCAGCAGCCCCTCGACGCGTCCCAGGAAGGACCACCACCCGTCCAGGGGACGGTGTGCGGATCGGTGTCGCACGCCCACCAGCAGCCCCGCCGCCGCGAACGCCGCGCACCACCACCAGGGGTAGTGCCAGCGAGCCAGGATGCGGGCGGTGCCACGTCCGTAGGCCCGGATCTTGCGACGTCGCTCCGCAGCGCCCAGCCCGGCGGACTGTCCGACCCCGCCGACATGGGTGTCCGCCGGGCCCCAGACGAACCCCTCGGCCTGCCCCCGGTGCAGGGCCCGGAGCAGGAGATCGGTCCCCTCGCCCGCCTGCCAGGGGGTGGCGGCCCCCGTGCCCAGCTCGGGGTCGAAGCCGCCGAGTCGGTCGACGATCGATCGCCGGATGAGGAAGCCGGGCTCGATCGCGTTCCAGACGTTCCACCGGTCCAGCGGGGTCCCGGGCGGCGGGAGGATGAACTTCGGACCTTCTTCATCGACGACGGTCAGACCGCCGATGCCGATACCGGGCGCCAGCAACCGGATCCGGCTGATCATGCCCTCGGCGAACCACGAAGTGTCGTTCGGGAACATCACCATCGGGTCCTCCCCCGACGGCAGTGACGCGACACCCGCGTTCCGTCCGATCGACAGGCCGCGAGGGGATGTGATCACCTCGACCGAGAAACTCGCGGAGTAGCCGGCCGCGAGCGCTCGCAGCGCATTTGCATGGCCCTGGGCCACCACCACCACGCGATCGCCGGCCTCGAGCTGACCGTCCAGGGAATCGAACAACCGGGTCAGCGGGTCGATCCGGCCCAGCGTCGTCACCACCAAGGCGATCCGGTCCGACCGGCAGGGAAGCTGTGCGTCCGGCAATCTCACTCCTCGGGTCGCAGTTCGCGAGCAGTCTACGCGGGGCCCGCCGGCCTTTCGACGTTCACTACGCTGAGCGGAGAGCCAGCAGCCAAGATCGTGAGGTCCCGATGCGCATCGCCGTCGTCTTCGACTGCCTCTATCCGTTCACCACCGGTGGCGGGGAGAAGCAGTACCGCCAGTTCGCGGAGGAGTTCGTGAAGGGCGGGCACGAGGTCGACTACCTGACCCGGCGGCAGTGGGACGGCCCCGATCCGGACCTCGACGGGGTCCGCGCCCGGGCGATCGCACCGGCGTACGACCTGCATGACGCCGAGGGGGTCCGCCTGCCGGTCACCGCGCTGAGGTTCGCACTCGACGTGTTCCGCCACCTGGTCCGGCACCGCGACACGTACGACGCGGTGATCGTCTCGGCCACCCCGGTGCTCAACGTCTTCGCGGCCCGGGCGGCGCTGCTCGGGTCGCGTACGGTCCTGGCGGTCGACTGGCTCGAGGTGTGGACCCGTACGCAGTGGCTGGAGTACTCCGGACCGGTGGTCGGGCGGGTCGCCGACGCGCTGCAGCATCTCGCGGTCCGGCTCTCCCCGCTGACACTGGGCCATTCGCAGCACACCGTCGACGGCCTGCGGGCCAACCGGGTGCCGCGCGAACCTGTCCGCAGCCCCGGGCTGATCTCGGCCGTCCGCGACGTCACACCGCGGCTGGAGACTCCGGAGGAGACCGAGCCGATGGTGCTCTTCGTCGGCCGCCACATCCAGGACAAGCAGGTCGATTCCCTGCCCCCCGCCCTGGCCGAGGCCCGCGAGGACCTGCCCGGCCTGCACGCGGTGATCTCCGGCGAGGGCCCCGAACGGGACCGGGTGATCCGAGCCGCGGCGGAGGCCGGGGTGACCGACGCGGTGGAGTTCCCCGGGTTCGTCGAGGAGGCCGAACTGCACCGGCTGCTCGCCGAGGCCTCCTGCCTGGTCAACCCGTCACGGCGCGAGGGCTACGGACTGGTGGTCGTCGAGGCGGCCTCGTACGGCACTCCGTCGGTGGTGATCGACCACCCGACCAACGCGTCGACCGAGCTGATCGAGGAAGGCGTGAACGGTTTCGTCGCCCGCTCGGCCGGGGCGGTCGACCTCGCTGCGGCGATCACCCGGGCGGTCCGCGGGGGCGACGCGCTGCGCCGGACGACTCGGGCCTGGTACGAGGAGGCGATCCGCACCCGGACGATCGCGAAGACCGCCGAGGGCATCCTCCGAGCCCTGGAGAACGCCCGCGAGGCCCACCGATGATACCCCCGCGACCGACCCGGATCCTGGTCGACCTGCTCTTCTACACCGGCACCCGCGGCGGGATGGAGTCGGTGGTCCGCAACCTCTACGGCGCGCTGACCCCAGCGATGCTGCAGGGCGTCCAGTTCGCCGCGCTGGCCTCGCGGGAACTCGCTGCCGCGGGGGCGCCGTGGTTCCCCGGCCGGGTGATCGATTCCGGCATCGCCTCCTCCGGGCGCATCGGCTGGGCGCTGGGCGAGCAGGTCGTCGGCCTGCGGGCGGCTCGGCTGGGCGCGGACGTCGTGCACTGTCCGGCCAACTTCGGCCCGGCGCTCTCCCCTGTTCCGGTGGTGCTGACCGTCCACGACCTGATCTCGTTCCGGTTCCCCGAATACGTCCCCGGCCGACTCGCCGGCGTCCAACGCGCCCTGCTGCGGGCGGGCGCCCGGTCCGCGCGCCGGGTGCTCACGGTGAGCGCGGCAACCGCCACCGACCTTGAGGAACAGCTCGGCCTGCCGCCGGAGAAGGTCCTGGTCGTCCCCCCGGCCGGCAGCGGTCGACGCGCCACCGGAGTGACCCGCCGGGGCACGCTGCTGTTCAGCCTCGGCAACCGGATGCCGCACAAGAACTTCACCGGCCTGCTCGAGGCGCTGGCCCGGATCGCGCCGGCCCGCCGGCCGCGCCTGCTGATCACCGGCGGCGGACCGGACGACCCGCTCACCGCCGAGGTGGCCCGGCTCGGTCTGGAGGACTGGGTCGAGCTCGCCGGCTGGCTGCCGTCGGAGCAGGTCGACCGGCTGTACGCGGAGGCGACGCTGCTGGTCTTCCCGACGCTGTTCGAAGGGTTCGGGCTGCCGGTGCTCGAGGCGATGTCGGCCGGCTGCCCGGTGCTGTGCACAGACCTGCCGGTGCTGCACGAGGTGGGCGGCGAGGCGGCGGCGTACGTGGACTCGCGGGACCCGCAGGCCCTCGCCGACGCCATCGTGCGGCTGCTGGACGACCCGGCCGAGCGGGATCGGCTCGCCGTGGCGGGAACGGCCCGGGCCGCGGAGTTCTCCTGGGAACGTACGGCAGAGCAGACCCTGTCAGCCCTGGTCGCTGCCGCACGGGGCTGAGGAGCGCTCCGGGTCTCCGGCTCACGGCCTCGCTGACGCAGGACTACAGCGGGGGCTCAGTCCCGCTCTCGCGGTTCCGCCGGGTCGACCTGTTTCCCCGGCTCCTTGGGGGCCTCCAGCACGTCCGCATACCGACTGTTCGCCTCGATCAACGCCACCCGGCGGGCGAGCCGAAAGATGAGGTCTCGCTGGCTCTGCGACTTCAGATACTGGGTGAGGGTGTAGAAGAGGAACGCGCCGGTGACCGTGTAGAGCAGCAGGTCGGCGCCGCGACCGATGCCGGCGAGGTTGGCGACCCGGGTCATCAGATTCGGATTGAGCACCGCGACGATCATCGCGATGACCAGCAGGACCAGCCCGACCTTCACCGACGCCCGGGCCCCGTGCGAGCCGCGTGAGGCGAGGATCAGGTAGCCGAGGAGGACCCCCAGGGCGATGATGGCGATCTGGACGAGCATCAGCGGCTCACCTTCCTCAGCAGGGCGTCGAAGGCGATGTTGATCGCGTTCACGATCGACTGCCCCTTGCCGCGGGAGTATTCGGTGTAGACGATCGTCACCGGCACCTCCTGGTAGCGGTACTTGTGCTTGGCGATGATCTCGAGGATCTCCGAGGCGTGCGCCATGTCCGGCATGGTGATCTGCATCTCCTCGGCGACCTTGCGGTTGAAGACCCGCAGCCCGTTGTGGGTGTCGGTGAGCTTCAGCCCGGACAGCGCATTGCTGAACGACGTCGCCATCCGCAGCACGACCCGCTTGGTGCGGGTCATCCCGACCGCCTCGGCGCCGAGGAACCGGGACCCGAGGATGATGTCGTCGCCGGTCTCGGCGATGGTGTCGAGCATCGTCGCGACATCCTCCAGACGGTGTTGGCCGTCGGCGTCGTACGTGACGAAGTACTCCACCCCGGGGATCCGGCGGGCGAACTCGATGCCGGTCTGCAGCGCGGCCCCCTGGCCCATGTTGATCGGGTGGTTGACCAGATAGGCGCCGGTGGCGGCGATCTCGTCGGCCGACCGGTCGCGGCTGCAGTCGTTGACACACACGACGTGGGTGTAGTCACGCAGCACGTTCTCGACGACGCCACGGACGACGGTCTCCTCGTTGTACACGGGAATGATGAAGGCCACGTCCGAGCGCATCTCAACCTTTCCGGGGGTCCATCCCCGATCCGGGGTACCTCCCCGATCATAAGCGGTGACGGGCCGGCGGCCTGCCAGGCGGCGGCAGTGGAGAAACTCCCGTCTCGGCGAGTGTTCCCCGGCCCCGCCCCCGCCGCATGGCAGACTCGCGTCACACGTCACTTCGGGGGAGTCGATGCAGAATCTGGCATTTCCGGCGACCGGGCCCGTTGTCCTCGATGACCCGCTCGACGTGGAGCGCCTGATCAGCTACCTGCGGCAGCCGACCCGCCGTCGGCCGGTGGCGGTGCTCACCGTGGGCCCCCAGCAGTCGACGCCCTACATCGATCCGGCCACCGTCTGGCAGACCGGCGCGGGCCGGGTCGATGTGGTGACAATCCCGAGCAGCGAGCTGACCCTCACCTTCACCGAGCGCCTCGAGGATCCGAGGGCCGGCGTCTACCACGGGGCATGCCGGGTCTACCCGCCGGGCAGCAGCTGGGAGAGTGATCCCTTCAGTGTGCCGCTGCGGATGGCGCGGAACCGCCGGGAGATCGACGCCCTGCCCGATCACCTGCTGCTGGACGTAAAACGCGAACGCGACCGTACGCTCAGCCCGGCAGCGACGACACCGAGATCGGCATCGACAGCCCCGGGCACACCATCGACGGCGCTGGATACCGCGGCGACGACACCGGACGGCGAGGTAGCACCATCGGACGGCGACACGACGACACCGGACACCGGCGCCACACCCACCGACGCCGCAGCCGGCTCACCCCCCGACACGCCGAAGCCTGACCACCCGGTCCCCAGACCCCTACAGGCCGGCACGCCCCCGCAGGCCGACCCTGATCCCCGGGTGCCGGTCCCCGTACGCCACGAGATCGCCACGGACGAGCAGGCCATGGCGCTGGGCGCCCACCTCCGCAGTCCCGCTCGGCGGCTGCCGACCGTCGTGGTGTCGCGCGCCACCGGCGCGTCAGCTGCCTTCGCTGACGTCGGTCAACTGCGCGACGACCTCGAGGGCCTGGCGGACGTCGCCGAGATCACCACCGTGGAAGCCAGTTGGGCGTTCAGCCGCGCCGTGCCCGACAGATGCCAGGTGTACGGCGGCGCAGGCCGGGTCTATCCCCTCGGCACCGATTGGGAACTCAACCCCTACTTGTCCCCGCTGCGGTTCGCCTACCGTGAGGCCGACGGTGGCCAACTCACCGGCACGCTGATCGGCGACGCGATGCGGATGGCCTCCGCCACTCCGGCCACCCCGTCCCCGACAGCCGGTCGCGTCGCGGTCACGGGTGAGGTGACGGGCATCGTCGCCCAACGCGCCGTGGTCACCTACCACGGCCAGGAGCACGGAGTGCTGTGGCCGGAACTCGTGGAGCCCGGGCTGCCGGCCGAGCGGCTCTTCGCCAAGGGCATGCGGGTCGAGGGCGAACTCGACCCGGTGAGCCGGCGGATCGATGTCCGGGGCATGCGCCGGCCGGCGGACGACGCCCTCGCCGGCTATCGGCCGGGCCAGACCATCCTGGTCCGGGTCGCCGAGGTCGAAGCCGGCTCCTGCCGGGTGGAGCTGTTCCCCGGATTCCTGTGCAGCATCCCGGCCGACTACGCGGCCGAGGACCTGACGGATCTGCGGGAGCTGGTGACCGCCGGCGACGTCCTGCCGGCCTGGTTCGGCGGGCGGGACGAGGCCACCGGCGAGTGGCTGCTGTCCTTGCGGGAGGCCGAGGACGCGGTGGATGCGGTCCCGGCACCCAGCATCCTCGACGGCGGTCCGCCGTGGCTGGTCCCGACCGCACGCCGGTCGATCGCAGCTACCGCCGAGGACGCGACCGCCCCGGATGCCGCCGCGCTCCCCACCGAGGCGGCGCCGGTCGACAGCACGCCGTCCACTGCCATGCCCTCGGACATGCCATCCGCCGCCACCGACACAGCGCCCACCGCCGCCTCTCCAGCCACCGCTACGCCTGTCGTCACGCCACTCGGCCTCACCTCGCGCGACCCGACCGGGACAGAGCTGTCCGAGGACCCCACGCAGTTCCTCGAGGCGCTGCGGCGGGACAAGGACCAACTCGTGGCTCAGCTCACCAGAAAGAAGGAGCGGATCGCCACCCTCGAGTCCGAGCTGGCCGCGGTGAGGTCACAGTTGCGCCGCGAGATCCGCCACGCAGCGAAACGATCGGGCCCTGCCCCGGACGACAGCGGGCTGTTCGAGCGCGACGAGGATCAGCTGGACTTTGAGATCCGGCAGGCCTGGGCACGGATGATCCCGGCGTCGGAGAAGAAGGACCTGCTGTTGACGTCGTGGACGTACGGCCCCGACTTCTTCGCCACGCTGCGGGCGGTCGAGGGGGTGTCCCGCGACAAGGTCGTCGAGGTGATCGTCCACGTCCTCACCGGCCGCGACGCTACCCTCGCGTCGCGCCAGCTGCATCGGCTGCGCACCGGCACCGGCGGTGACGATGCGCCGGTCGTCCGCGGCCAAGGGGAGACCTGCTGGCGGGTGAGCCTGCAGAACAGCACGGCCAGCGCCCGCCGCCTGCACTACTGGCGATGCGCCGACGGCTCGATCGAGCTGAGCAGCATCCGGGTGCACGGCGACTTCCGGCCCTGAGCGGACCGGGGCCGGGCGGCCGCGGTCTCCAGCGGCCTCACCGCATCACACAGCGGTCCACCCTGGGTCGGTTCGCTGCCCCACCGGTCGCGGTAGCCGCCGTGTCAAGGATCTCGAGGAGGTGAGGATGATCACAGCCGACCGTGCACAGAGGTACTCCCTCCGGACCCACTGATGACTAAGCTTTTACACGGTTGACCGCTTCGCGGGTGCCGAGATTGACGGGCGTACAGGTCCGAGATTGTGAATTTTTGGCGATCTGTTGTGTCATCCCGGACACCTGCAACACCTGACGGTCATGTCGTCATTGGGGGATGATGATGGTCAGAATCTGGTGGCTCTCACCGGTTCGAACACGCTGCTCGCCGGTTCGGCTCTCTGCTCCACACCCTACCGACCTCTTTCCAATGACGGAACAATGAGAAACAGCCGGCTCAGCCCGGCGCGTATTGAGGATAGTCCAGATATTCTTCAAGGTTGAGACCAAGAAGCATCCGGAGAGCTGGTACACCGCGACCACCACGTGCCGCAACGGCCACACGACATACAAGAAGCAGGCCGACACATCCAGCGAGTACAAGTGCGCATACTGCGGCTAGGTCGTTCCCTGATCGAACGCCGACACCTTTTCATGAATACACTAAGACGAAGCGGGCTGCACGCCTGACTTCATCGTGCTACATTCACATCTGCAAGGAACTAGCGGGATTTCCCGCACCAAGAGGGGGAGCAAAATGACTGACGATCTGCATACGCTGGTGACGGCAACGGCCACTTGGGCCGTGGTGGTCAACATCTCGGAACGCTGCAGCGGACACTGCGTCGGCGAGTGCCGGAATTTCTAGGATGATCAACGATCGGGTGGCCGTTCCGGACTGCGCACAGTCCGGAACGGCCCGCCTCTCCAAGGAACTGTTCTGGGTGCCGCTCGAGGACGATTCCGGCATGCTCTACGCACCCCTGAGGGGCGCCCTCTTGCAGAGTCGCACAGCGCTTCTGGAGCGGCTTCAGGAGGCGCTGACTTCCCCGGAACCGATGTCCTCGAGCGACCCTCACCTGTGGGAGTTCCTCGTCGAGCAGAGCTTCGCGTCACCCGACCCCGAGCCACTGGTGCGACCGGATCACGGGCAGCGGGCAGGTAGCTTCGCACCGACAGGTGCGATCATCATGACCACGAACGACTGCAATCTACGCTGCCGATACTGCTGGGCCGCAGCCGGCGAGGCTACTCGGGTCACCTTTCCGATTGAAATCGCCGAAGCCACCGTCCGCATGGTGGTGGACAATGCCCGAGCGCAAGGAGTCCAGCCCAGGATCGCATTTCACGGCGGCGGGGAGCCGACGTTGGCGATCAAGCTGATCCGACACGTGGTGGAGTACGCCGCAACATATATGGAAAGTTCCGGCGGTACCGAAGAAATGGCCTTCAGCCTGGTAACCAACGGCTGCATCTCTGAGAACACTGCTCATTGGCTCGCAGAAACCATGGATGACGTCATGGTGTCGCTTGATGGTCCCGCCGAGGTGCATGACGCGCAGCGACCGTTCGCAAAGGGCCACGGCTCTTTCTCCTCGGCGTTCCGGACTGCCAAGATCATCGAAGCGGGAGCAGCAACGCTGACGCTCAAAGCGACAATAAGCGAGTATGCGGTCGGCAGCATGTCCGAGATCACCCGCTTCTTCTGTGAAAATTTCGCCAACGAACGCTTCTATCTCGGACCGGCGCTCATGGCGGGTCGAGCACTTCGGGGCGGCTATGGCGAGCCCCGCGCCGAGGACTTCGTGCGCGAATTCCTACGCGCGGAGGGGGTTGCCCGAAAGTACGGACGCCAGATCGTTCCGTCAGCGGCTGTCCAGGTGTTCCCGGAGGTGACTGCCCGCTACTGCGGACTGTCGGATCCGAATGTTGCCATCAATCACCTCGGAATGGTTTCGGCCTGCTATGAGGTTGTTGATCCCGGTGATGCACGATATGAGATGTTCGGCTACGGTCAGTACGATCCGGTGCGCGAGGAATTCATCTTCGACGACGCCCGCCGGCAGCGCCTGCAGGCCTGGGATCTCAAGGGAATCGAGCACTGCCGCGACTGCTTCGCGCGGTGGCACTGCGCAGGAGACTGCCAGGTCCGCAACCTGCGTTTCGAGGATGCGCTGCCAATCGGGGAAACCGACATGCGGTGCGCCATGAACCGTGCGCTTATCCGGGCCCGACTGCAGGGCTTACTCTCCGGCGGAGCCGCCCAGGACCTCTCGTCCACTGAGCAGTCAGCCTTCTGCTGACTGACGAGGCCGACAGCGGGTGCAGTTGAACCGCTGGCCCAAAGCTGTCCGACGGGCAGGTCCAGCCAGTACGGGACACAACGCCCCCTTCCGTGTAGGCACGATGTGCGTACACGGAAGGGATCGCCACGCTCGGTGCGGAGCCGGAACAGGCACGGACGGCAGCGCCTGTCGAGGCCCGTCCGTCCGAGGACTCGGTTCAGGGCAGGACGACGATCTTCCCCGGCGCATGCGAGGACTCCAGCGCGGCGAACGCCGCCGCCACCTCGTCCAGGTGGAACGTCGCCGCGACCGGGAACACCACTCGCCCGGCGGCGATCTGGTCGACCAGCCCGGCAAGGTTCTCCGCCGTCCGGGCGGCGCGCTCCACGTTGCGCACCCCGAGCTCGGCGAGGGCCGCGTACGCCGCGATGGCCGTCATCCGGTCGGTCGGAACACCGAGCCGGACCCCGGCATCGAGGGCTTCACGGCCATGGCAGTCGACCACCGCGGTGACCGTGCCGTACGAGGTCACCCGGTCAGCCAGCACCTCCCCGTACCCCACGGGCACGACACCCAGCGACCGGAGGAACTCATGGTTCCGCGCGGACCCGGTGCCGAGGACCGTCGCACCCGCCGCGATTGCCAGTTGGCTGACGACGAGACCGACCCCGCCGGTGGCGCCCCCGACCAGGACGGTGTCACCGGGCCCGACCGGGACGGTGACCAGGCAGGAGACGGCGGTGAGCCCGGCGATGTCCAGGCCGCCGGCCACCTCGACCGGAACAGTCTCCGGCCGGTGGGTGAGGCCGGCGGCGGGGGCCACGACCCGTTCGGCGACGGAGCCAGCACCCCGGCCGAGCACCTCATCACCGACCGCGACCGGCGTCCCGTCCCAATAGGTCGCGTTCTCCCCGACCGCCTCGACCGTGCCGGCCAGATCGGACCCGACGCGCCGCGGGAACGGAGCGTCGGAACGGGCGAAGCCGCTGCGCAGCTTCGCGTCGATCGGGTTCAGGCCCGCGGCACGCACCCGCACCGCCACCTCACCATGGCCGGGCGCAGGATCGGCGACCTCCCCGACGAAGAGGACCTCAGGACCTCCGAGCTGGTCATACAACGCTGCTCTGCTCATGCCCCTATTCTGTCCCGCCGGTGGTCATCCCGGGCAGTCGCCGCTGCCGCCATCGCCGGGCAGGGCCTTCGCGGGGCAGCCCCACGGCCGGGAGTGAACGGCCCGGCCGGATTCAGCGGGTCAGGGCCTCGGCCGCGGCCTTCGCCTCCGCGGGAGATGACGTCGCGTCGTCGGCGACGATCATCAGGATGACGTGGTTGCCCGCGACGCCGATGCCTTCGGTCCAGCGGGTGCCCTGGGTGGTGCGGCGCCCGGCGTACCAGCCGTCGCCGGTGGCCAGTGATTCGGCGACCGTGGGGGCGCTCGTGCAGGAGGTGAGGATCTGCTGGTAGGCGTTCGCGTAGCCGGCCGCCTGGGCGGGGGCGTCGAACGACAGGGCCAGCCCGTTGCCCGGCCGGCCCTGGCCGTCCAGGTAGGAGCCCATCAGTGCCGCGGATGGGCGGGCGGCCGGGGTTCCGGTGGTGCCAGGGCAGGACGGCAGCGCCTCGGTGGCCGCCTGCTGGGCGTCCAGGCCGTGCACCCAGGTGCCGTTCGGGACGTACTCGTTCTCGGCCGGGGGCCGCTCCTTGGCGGAGAACCCGAGGTAGCCGGCGGGTAGGGACGCGGCCGACAGGTCGCCGGCGGTCGACGGGGCCGGGGTGGTGGGCCGGGCGGACGCCGAGAACTGCGGCAGGCCGGAGACGAGGCCTGCGGCACCCTCCGAGGGCTGGGCCGATGAGCTCGGCAGCCAGGACGCGGGGTCGAGGGCCGAGCCGCAGCCGGAGGTCGCCAGCAGGATAGCCGCGCCGAGACCGGCGGCGATGGCGAGACGGCCGGTGGTGGCCGCGGTGTAACGGGAATGACGCGACATCTGGTGTGTCAGGACGGCACCGTACGGTCCCCCTGAAACTCCTTTCGTTGCTGCCTGGGCGACAGGACCGGGCCGAGGCCGTCCCTGCGGCCCGGGCCTGTCGCCGGTGGGGCTACTTCTGGAAGTGCTGGTAGTCGCGGCCCGGGTTCCAGCGGCCGCCCCAGAACCATCCGCTGCCCTCGAGGGCGCGGGTCAGCGTCGAGTCGGTGCGCAGCACTGCCGGGTCGGTCTGCAGACGGTCCTGCACCCCGCCGAGGATGTACTGGCTGCCGTTGCCGGGCCACCAGGTGCCGTTGCCGTCCCGGTAGGGATTCTCCACCGTGTTCACGTCCACTGCGGTGCCGTACGAGTGGGGGCTCTGGGAGTACGGGTTGCCGACCACCGCCCGGCAGTTGAACCCGGACGTGTTGTCGGCCGCCATCTGAGTCGGGTCGTCACCACCGAAGGCATTCGGATTGGTGATCTGGCGCATCTCGTAGCCGGAACCGTACGCCTTGCTGAAGGCGGAGATGACGTCGTTGACGACGCTGTCGCGGACGATGATCTGGCCGCGGCGCAGGTTCCCGTCGAAGTCGCGGTAGTCCAGGTCGATCGTGCGCAGTTGGGCCGGCCCCACCGGGCAGCCGGCGCGGTAGGTGGAGGCAACATCGGCGGTGGTGGTCTGGCGCACCGACGGGTGCAGGTCCCAGGTGATCGCGGTGCTGCCGGCGCGGGTCCACGAGACGGTGCCGTGCTGGAAGTTGCTGGCGGAGCTTGTCAAGTTGTTTGTGTAAGGCGGTTTCCGATTGGTGGTTACAGGTAGGGGTTGATGCGGTCGGGGTAGGCGATGGCGAGTTGGCCGAGGGCGGCTTTCCAGTTGGTGACGATCTGGCCTTCGACGAGCCTGCCGGATGCTTTGCGCCTGCCGGCGGGTAGGCCTTTCTCTTTGGCGCGGTCGCGGGCGCGTTTGTCCTCGATGTTGCAGATCGCCAGCCAGAGCAGCTTGACCACGGCGGCGTCGTTGGGGAAGTGTCCGCGGTTCTTGGTGACCTTGCGGAGCTGGTAGTTCAGCGACTCGATCGCGTTCGTGGTGTAGATGACCCGGCGCAGTTCGGGCGGGAACGCCAGGAACGGTGTGAACCGTTCCCACGCGTCGGTGAACGTCTTCACGGTCGCCGGGTACTTACGGCCCAGGCTGCTGTCCTCGAACGCGGCCAGGGCTTCCAGCGCGGCGTCGTCGTTCGCGGCGGTGTAGATCGGCTTCAACGCTGCGGCAACGGCTTTGCGGTCGCCGTAGGCGACGAACCGCATCGACGCGCGGATGAGGTGCACCACGCAGGTTTGCACGGTCGCGTACGGCCAGGTTGCCGCGATCGCGTCGGGGAACCCGGTCAGCCCGTCGCAGCACACGATCAGCACGTCACGCACCCCGCGGTTGGCGAGCTCGGCGCACACCGACGCCCAGAACTTCGCCCCTTCGGTGGTTTGGACCCAGATCCCCAGGACGTGCTTGACGCCATCGAGGTCGACGCCGACCGCGATGTGAGCGGCCTTGTTCCGCACGTGCCCGCCGTCGCGGACCTTCACCACGATCGCGTCGAGGTAGATCACCGGGTACAACGCTTCCAGCGGCCGGGTTTGCCAGGCCAGGACTTCCTCGGCGATCTGATCGGTGATCTTGCTGATCGTCTCGTGCGACAACTCGGTACCCAGCGTCGAGGCCAGGTGGTGCTGGATGTCACGGATCGTCATCCCGCCGGCGTACAAGCTGATGATCATCCCATCGATGCCGTCCAGGCGGCGCTGGCCCTTCGCGACCAGCATCGGGGTGAACGAGCCCTGCCGGTCCCGCGGCACGGCCAACTCGATGTCTCCGACCTCGGTCGTCACGGTCTTGGAGCTGGTGCCGTTGCGGGAGTTGTCGAACATCGCCGCCGCCGGGTCCCCACGTTCGTAGCCCAGGTGGTCGGTCAGCTCGACCTCCAAGCCCCGCTCCAAGGTGGCCTTCAGCATGCTGCCCAACAGGCCACCCTCACCGGTCAACGGCTCACCAGCATCGATCTTGGCGAAGATCTCATCCATCGCCCCGGACGCCTTCAACTGGTCAGCGAGCTCCTTCTGAGCCCGACGCCGCTCAGCACGTTCCGGGCTAATAGCCATAGTCATAGTGTCGTCTCCTTCAGACGAGGGCACCCTCCCTCACACAAACCATCTGACACCCTCTGCTGGCGCAACTGGAGGATGACGAGCAGTGCTCGTCGGAGGTCGGGTAGCCCAGGGGGCCGTTCTCCCAGCCCCGGCCGGTCCACACCTCGCGGATGGCGCCCCGGACGAAGTGCGCGTCGGTCGCCGGAGACCAGTAGATCTCCCCGCCCTGATAGTGCTGACCACACCCGCCCTGGGCCAGACCACAGAACTCATCCGAAGTCGGGTAGCCCAGGAAACCGTTCTCCCAGTTGTTGCCGGTCCACACACCCCGGATGGCACCCCGAACGAAGTGCGCGTCGAGGCCCGGGGTCCAATAGATCTCCCCGCCCTGGTAATGCTGACCACAGCCGCCGCCGGCCAAGCCACAGAACTCATCGGAGATCGGATAACCGAGGAAGCCGGCCTCCGAACCGTTGCCGGTCCAGGTGCCGCGGATGGCACCGCGAACGAAGTGCGCGTCGGTCGTCGGGGACCAGTAGATCTCCCCGCCCTGGTAGTGCTGGCCACAGCCGCCGCCGGCCAAGCCACAGAACTCGTCCGAGGTCGGATAACCGAGGAAGCCGTTCTCCCAGTTGTTGTCGGTCCACCTGCCCCGGATCGCACCGCGGACGAAGTGGGTCCCGCTTGCCGGGGAGGAGTAGATCTCACCGCCCTGGAAGTGCTGACCACAGCCGTTGCCTGCCAGGCCGCAGAACTGGTCAGACGTCGGATAGGCCAGGAACTCCTTCTGGGCACCGGTGGAGTTCCACTTCGCGAGGATCTCACCGGTCAGGAAGTGAGCATCGGTGGCGGGGCTCCAGTAGACGTCACCGCCCGTGAAGTGCTGCCCACAGCCGTTGCCTGCCAGGCCGCAGAACTCGTCGGAGGTCGGGTAGCCGAGGAAGCCGTCCTGGGCCGCGTTCCGGTTCCACCGGTCGCGGATCGCGCCGCGGGTCCAGTACGCCCCGGTGTCGGGTGACCACAGCAGGGTGGCCAGCTGGTACTGCTGGCGGCAGCCGCCGCCGCCGGTCAGCCCGCACTCCAGCGGCCCGGTCGGCGCGCCCAGCACCGCGGCGTCGGAGGCGGCCTTCGCAGCCATCGCCTGCTCGCCGGTGGTCTGCGGGGTAGGCGTCGCCGTGGCGGCAGGAGTGGGGGTCGGTGTCGGGGTGGCGACCGCGGCCTTGAGCGGCGCCAGCTTGGTGGACGCGGTGGGCGTGGCCGACGCGGAAGCCGCCGGAGCGGTGGTGGCCGGTGGGACCGCGGTAGGTGTCGGGGCGGCCAGCGCGGGCGCCGGGCCCAGAGCACCCAGGACGATCGTGACGGCCGCCAAGAGCAGCCCTGAGGACGCAAAACGGTTCATGATGATGTGCGGGCGGCAGAAGTACCGCCCGTTCCCCCCTTCACAGGTACCTGTGTACCGGCAGTGACGCTATCGGCTGCCAGTGGAGGGGCAGACCAGATGGCGATGTGGGATAGCTCACTGCGTGGCGTTGGGCACAGATTTCGTCCGTTTGGCAGGGATCGACAGAAGGCTGAGCTCGCGAGTCGTGCCGTACGACGCAACGAGGTACTTCCGCAGCACCCGGATCAGAGCGTCATTGCCCGGCGGATCCACGAGACTCCGGATCGCGGCAAACACACGCATTCAGACGCGGGCCGGACGCAAAGCAGGCAAGGGGGAGGTGCGAAGCCTCGCTTCACACCTCCCCCTTCGGATCTTGCGGCGTTGCTCAGTCAGCTGCAATAGTCACCGTGGTCTGTGACGGTCCAGGTGTCCGAGACCCACTTGTCAGTCGAGTCCTTGTGCATCCTGACCTCGAGGCACTTGTCGGCGGAGGCGGCGGCGTTGGCTGCCCCCATCCCCCGAGTGAATTCCTCCGGGGTCAGAGCGTTCGTAGCAGCGCTGCACCCAATGTCGGCACCAAGCCCCAACGCAGCACCGCCGACAGTCTCCACAACAACCGACCCACCTGCGGTGGCTACACCGATGATGGCCCCTCCCACCGCGCAGAGCAGCGTGCCGCTCCAGAAGAGTCGATTGTTCGCCGAGTTGAAAACTCCAGCTGCCTCCTTCGTCTTCGCCTTGGAGAAGTACGCGCGGGCCGACGTGTGTTCCGGGTTTGCCAGAATGACGACACCTCGTCCCTCACGCTGATAGTCGGACACCTTCTTGGGGGTCACCGACGCCAAGAGCGCCGCGTCCAGCTCACTGCACAGCGGAAGCCCGACTCTGGAGTTCGTCCCGGTGTTGAGCCATACCGAGCTGACATAGAGACCTCCGGGTGCCCGCAGATAGATGTTGGAGGTCTCGCCATAGACGTTGGTCACCGAGTCGCCGTACTCCTCGCACTCGGCGGGGAACCAGCCGCCTTCCGGGATGCCGTACTTCCCATCCACGCCGACGCCCGGGGCATCGACATGTGCCGCGGTTCGCAGTCGTACCCCCAGCCCGTTGGTGAACGCCACCTGAAAATGTCGGATGTCGTCGGCGTGCGCGGCAGGTGCCGCCGCGACCAGGCCCGCCACAGCCAGGATCAGGCTGATGGGCACGGCCAGCCATCTGAGCTTGTTCATGATCGTCCTCTTCATGTCGTGCTGGACGGGAGACGACTCACGGTCAGGAACCTGTGTGGGTCGCGCGGAAGAGGAAATCCTCTCTCCCAGCGGGGAGATGATGCGGGCGAGGACCCACGCAGGGACCTCGCCCGCATCAGGGGTGATCAGTGGCCGGGACCGGTGTACCAACCGCGATCGGCGGCGTTGTCGTTCGGGCCGTCGCCCGAGCCGTAGTGGTTGTGCTGACCGCGCTGGTAGCTGTCCGTGCCGTACTGGCCGGTGCTGTTGAACTTGTCGGGATCGTTGGACGCATCCGAGATCAGACTCTCGCCGTCGTCATTGACCTTGAACCACACGTCGTGCTCGCCGTTCACCGAGCCGAGCGTGGGCTCATCTCCGTTGTCGGACCACCATCCCATGACTCCTCCTTCTTCGTGGCCGCGAGGCCGTTCCAAGGGAGACGGCCGTAGCCGTGTGGAAGACCGGTCGATCTCTCCCGGGAACTCCAGTATCAAGCTGGAGGACCTCGGGATCGACAGTGCAAAATCCGAATCTGAAATCGGAGTCTGTTATGATTCCCCGGTGGAGACTCCTGGGGGGGAAGGCTCTTACAGAAGCCGAGCGGAGAGAGAACGCAGGGACCGCGTTGCGCTCGCGCTCGACAACGCCATGACTGCGCGGCGCATGTCCAACGGCGCCATGGCTGCGATCCTTCGGGACGGAGATCCCAACGTCGATGAGAAGAAAGTCTCCGACTACCGCCGCGGCAAGATACTACTTCCGATCTACCTCGCGCAACGAGCAGCCCGCGCCCTGGGCATGCGTGATGACGATTCTTCGGATGAGTTGGTCCGCCACTTCGACGGCTACGACCCACTGGTGATGATCCGGCTCTACGGCCTGTGGCCCGCCAACGCAGACCACGAGGTACTCGGTCGGCTATCGAACTGGACCGGGAGGGTCGACACCACGCTGGTACAACGCCTACTGACGCTCGAACGTCTGGAGACGGAGATCGGGGAGCGTGAGAAGGAGCTCGCAGCGGCCGATCACGACCGGGGAGTGGTGTCGCTGACCCGAGCGGTCACGGAGTCTCAGACGTACGGCATCGCGATCTGGCCCGTCCTAGCCGGACCGATGACGGCCCAAGCGAACCGGATCCATGTGTCCGATCGGGTTGACATCCGAAGGCTCGACGGGCTAGCAGTCACTGATAGCGAGGTCTGGAATGCGTTAGGTCCCGCATTGCGGCGAGTGCACGCGCTCCCGAGCATCACGATGCCGCGATGGTCACACCCCACCGCCGCACTGACCAGCACTTCGGATCCGCATATCAGCATGTGGAACCTCCGTCATCTCGACGCGCCGCGTCTCCCGCGGATCCCGCATCCGCACCTCGGGTTGCCTGCTGTGGTGGTTTCCTCGACCGTCGCAAACACCTGGCTTGGATACGTGGCAGGAATGCTGGCGTTCGTGCTCGGCTACGGACTCACCTCCACGACAGATCTGGCGAGGGGCCTAAACCCGAGTCCCACGTTCAATCCCAGTACCGACGAACGCAACCTCATGCACGACGGGTTGCTTCGAAGCCCCGGGGAACGCAGAGTCTGGTTCCACGCGGCAAAGGTGGACCCCGACAACCCGGCCAACCCCTGGGCTCCTCGTGACGCACCGTGCGCCCCGCAGCTGCTGCACGTACGTCTGGTGGAAGACAACGACCTACTTCATTCCACCGCGCAAAGCCGTGTGCTCCAGCCGGGATGGACCCACTCCGATACCGATGCTGTCGAGGCCTGGCGCCGGTCACGTGACACCGCGCTCGACCGAATGCCATCGGACGAGTGGCACCTCCCCCTGCGGGTCCCTGACGCCGCATGGGGATCTCTCGAAAAGTGGGAGATCACGATCGACCTGGCGGTTCGCATCCTCAGTCACCTGGAGTCACAAGGACTGCACCCCTGGGAGGGCCTTGCTGCCGTCCAGGCTTCCTTAGTGTCTGCGGATCCGGTGGTGGCTGCGCCGGCGCTGCGCTGGCTACGTGATCGCGGGGCCCCGTTCGTCTTCATCCCTTGAGCGTCTCGGGTGGTCGTCACCGCACCGAGGGCGGAGGCATGTCGGCCGGGTGCTCTGCCAGGACATCGACGACGAGATGATCGATGTCGTATGGTGTCGTGCCCACAGCTGAGAGCTTGCCCACCTCGTCGATCTCGAAGATCTGCGCCTTGAGATGCACCAGATCCACCTTGACCACTTGCGCGTACGTGTTGCCATCCAGTGGCGAGACGAGGTTCCCGCGCAGCGTGGAATAGGCCGTGGTGCCCTGCCCGTGCGCCAGACGCGGCGTGGTGAGGTCACCGTTCGCCGTGAACCGACACGTGCGCGGGCTGGCTGATGCCTTGCTGTTCACCGTCATCAGGCGACTGTCAGGGCCGATCACAAGGAAGTCCTCCGGATGAGCCCGGACTCCCTCGCCAAGCACATCCGGCACCATGCCCACATAGTCGTCCTGGGTCCCCAGGACGGTGTAGTCGAGCGACTCCAACAGGCGCATGGTGACCTGTTCACCGAGGTTGCCCAGCGCCACCCAGTTCTTGGTCCGCCGCCAGACATCCAACCGCTCTTGCAAGGTCGACAATCGCCATCACCTCACCGGAGCGTTCGCTTGCTGCTGGCGGCATAGTGGGCCTGAGAGAAGACGCCAGAGAACAGATCCTCATTGAGGATCTGGAGCACCATCTTGATGTTCTTGGCGGTGATCATCAGTTGATCACCGTCCATGAACTCAGCCGGGTCACCACCGCTGCGTATGATCTCGGCACGCAGCATGTCGGCGGTGATGGTCGGAAGGTAGGGACGTCCGGAAGTGGCGAAGAACTTCCTGCGGAGGTACTGGTTACGCTGCAACGCCCCCTCCAAGATTTCGCTGCTCCCCTCCGTCATGGGAACGGCCACGGCAAGGGCAGCGACCTTCTCCCCGATCGTGGCCAACACCGCAGGCGAACTCTTGAACAACCCTTCGAATGCCGTCTTGTCGAGGACATAGACCGTCTCGGGGGTGATAATCGCGTCATACCGGTCATCGAAGGCGAACAGCGGTGTCGTCACGCGATCCAGTGCGCTGTTGAACAGGGTCGCCACTACGGAAGCCGTGGCCGATTGGACCGGGGACCGTTTCCGGATGAAGATCGTCGCGTCGTCTCCCTCTCCCACCAGGGCAGCGTGAAACCTAACGTGCCCTGACCGAAGCTCATCGACGGTCGCCAGTGGCAGCGACGCACCAACACGAATACTCTCGGCCAGATCGGTGTCCTCAAGGTCGGCGCTGACGACTTCGAGGTGGCTGAAGTCCTCCATATCCGCGTCGGGGGCGTACGGTGCCGGGTCTGTCAACGCATCAATGGCGGCTCGGGCGTGTGCCCGCAGGGCCTCGTTCACGGCAGCGGAGGTCTTGACCAAAAGAGCCCTCGTACCTGAGCGGGTCCGCCACCCGACCACCAAGTGCAGCGGTCCTTCGGCGGAGGGGAGCCCCAAGGACACCACCGGCTCCTGTCTACGAAGGGGGTTCGGGAACGACCTCCTGTAGCAGCAGAATGTCGCTCGTCATACGGAACGCTCTCACTGTAGCGCCCGCCGTCACCCTTCTCCTGCTGATCAGGTGCCCGCGGAAGTCTGCTTCGTCGGCGACTGAGTAGACAGTCCATCCGAGCAGGAACAACGTCGGGTTGACCTCGATGACGGAAGTCCTGACGTTCACCGCGTACGCGACGACAAAGAAGATGCCATACGCAACCAGGTCAAACGGGCCGGGGCTCGCAATGGTCACGAAGGGCAACAGATAACCGGCAAGGTAGCTGGATGCCCCGGCTCCGGCCGCCTTTGTCTCGGCCAGGACGTGGGTGCCCAGTGGCCCGGCGCGCTGGAAATGCATGACGAGCAGGAACCCAGCGACTCCCGCCACCGCAATGATTCCGCACACCACACGTAGCCAGACGCCCTGGAAGCGCAGCGTCAAGATTACGAACAGCGGCGCGTAGGAGGACAGAAACATGAGCGGTTTGGTCAGCCAACCGGTGCCATCAGTCATGCTGTCACCCTACGAGGGAACACAGACACTGCCATCACCCATTCCTTGGAGGACCAAGACGGACGACTCACGGGGCGGACAAGATAGGCGTCCGATTGTTTCTGGCCGCTCACTTGCGGACCCAAGCGGGCTACCGGGCCCCGTAGGGCGCACCGGCGTAGTGGGCGCCACTGCTGCGACGGCCGGCGTCGCGCGGCAGGGGGAGGCCACGACCCACTCGGACGCCTATCGACCCCCCGCGAGCCGTGCATCGAGGGAGTTCAGCGCTTCGGCTTTAGCGAGGCGGAGCGGTGGATGACCGCATGATCAGTGACACCGGCAGCTTCACGCTGGTCAGGGCTCCGCCCTCTATCGCACGGATGAGCGTGTGCACCGCGGTCGAGCCCATCTGACCGAGATCCGACCTGACAGTGGTCAGGGGGATCGGCAGCTGGGCGACGATCGGGATGTCGTTGTAGCCGATGAGTGACAGATCGCCCGGGATCGACAGGCCGCGCTGGTGTGCCGCGCCCATGACCCCTACCGCCGCCGTGTCGTTGACGGCGAAGATCGCCGTCGGCGGATCGGCGAGCGCGAGCAGGGTGTGCGCTCCGAGTACACCTCCTTCGACCTCCCACTCGGAATGGATCACAAGGGAATCGTCGATCTCCAGTCCGGACTCCTCGAGCGCCCTGCGATACCCGAGCAATCGGTCGTAGCCGGTCGAGGCGTGTCGCGGACCCGCCACGATACCAATACGGCGGTGCCCGAGATGAATGAGGTATTCAGTGGCTTTGCGTCCCCCCTCAAAATCATCGCTGACCACCGCCGGGATGCTGTCACCGACATGTCGGTTCGCGGTAATGAAAGGGATCGGCAAACTCCGCAATTTGGAGATGAACAGCGCATCATCGCGGTGAAGCGAGGTTGCGATGATCCCCGAGACCTGTCGCGAGAGCAAGAAGTCCAAAGATTCCATCTGGGCGTTCATGGTGTCAGGTGGCGAGGTGAGAAGTGTCTGGTAGCCGGCATACCGCGCCGCCGCCTCGATCGACTCGCAGATCGTCGCGATGACCGTGTCGGTGAGACGCGGCATCAGAAGCCCGATGGAGTGCGAGCGGCTCGTACGCAGACCGGCCGCCAGCGAGTTGGGACGATACCCGAGGCGCCGAGCGATCTCCCGCACCTGAACCGCGGTCGGTGTCCATCCGCGAGCAGGTTCCTTCTGCCTCAACACTCGCGAGACGGTCGACACGTGTACGCCGGCCTCGCGCGCGATGTCCTTGAGCGTCACCGAGTGGGGCGACTCCGGTCGCCTCACCGGATGTTCCTTGGTCACCGCACTCCCCCTCCGATGTCACCGCACGGCACCGCGACCGCGCCACCCGCTGCACCTCTCACGCAAACCATTGCAACATGTTTCCGCATTGCTCGCAAGCCACGGATCAGGTTGTTACGCCGCGAAACTCTCCGGTAATGACCGAGCCGTACGCTCAAGGCACAAACGTTTGCACACTAGCAAGGAGGCAACGTGACCAAGAGGATCTACGTTTCGTTCGGGATCGACATCGATGCGGTCGCCGGCTGGCTCGGCTCCTACGGAGGCGCCGACTCGCCGAATGACATCCAGCGCGGCATCTTCGCCGGGGAGGTCGGCATTCCGCGTCTGCTGAAGCTCTTCGCCCGGCACGACTTGCGCACCACCTGGTTCATCCCCGGGCACTCTCTGGAGACCTTCCCCGAGCAGTGCCGGATGATCGTCGATCAGGGGCACGAAGTGGGCGGACACGGCTACTCCCACGAGAATCCAGTGGCCATGACCCCGGACCAGGAGCACGCGGTCGTCGAGAAGGCCACCGAGCTTCTGGTCAAGCTCACCGGCACCCAGCCCAGGGGATACACGGCCCCCTGGTGGGAGATGAGTTCCTACACCCCGACCGTGCTGAAGGAGTTCGGCTACACGTACGACCACTCGCAGTCGCACAAGGACTTCGTGCCGTGGTATTCGCGAGTCGGCGAGACCTGGACACCCATCGACTACTCGAAGTCACCCGACTACTGGATGAAGCCGTTGGAGTTCGGCAAGGAGATCGACCTCGTCGAGGTGGCTGCAAACTGGTACGTGGACGACCTTCCTCCGATGATGTTCATCAAGTCCTCGCCGAACTCGCACGGTTTTGTGTCGCCGCGGGACATCGAGGATCTGTGGCGGGACCAGTTCGACTGGGTGTATCGCGAGCTCGATTACGCGGTGTTCCCCATCACGATCCACCCCGACGTTTCCGGCCGACCTCAGGTGCTCCTCATGCTCGAACGCCTGATCGAGTACATGAAGGGCTTCGAAGGCGTCGAATTCGTCACCATGGGCGAGATCGCCGACGACTTCAGGCAACGCTTCCCCTTCGGCAGTGAGTATTTGGAGGGTTGAGCGCCACCAGTTATTGACGTTGAGCGCCACCGGTTATCGGGCTTGGGCGCCACCGGTTGGTGCGGGTGAGCGCCAGCGGCGGTGGGTGGGTGCCGCTGGCGCTCAGCGTGGGGTCAGAGGGTCTGGGTCTGGGCCGCTCGTTCTCGCATGTTGATGGGTCCGGTGTTGATCCAGATCGCGGTGTGGACGATCCGGTCCATGATCGCGTCGGCGCGGACTCCGCCGCCGAGGCGCTGGTGCCAGTCCTTCTTGGGGTACTGGGTGGCGAACACGGTCGAGCCGGTGTCGTGGCGGCGTTCCATCAGTTCGAGCAGCATCGTCCGGGTGGCCTCGTCGGGCTGGTCGAGGAGCCACTCGTCCAGCACGAGGAGGTTGAACGCGGCGTACTTGCGCAGGAACTTGGTGGCGCCCTGGGTCTGGTCGCGGGCCAGGGTCCAGGCCTCGACCAGGTCGGGCATCCGGATCACGTGGGCCCGGATCCGGTGGTGGCAGGCGTTGCGGGCCAGCGCGGAGGCGAGGTAGGACTTGCCCGAGCCGGTGAAGCCTTCCAGGACCACGCTGCGGTTGGCGGTGATGAACCGGCAGGTCGCCAGTTCGGCCAGGACAGTGCGGTCCAGGCCGCGTTGTTCGATCAGGTCGAGGGCGCGTAGGTCTGCGTTCGGGTAACGCAGCCCGGCCCGGCGGATCAGGCCGGCGACCTTGGTATCGGTGAACGCGCCGTGCGCGTCGTCGACCGCGAGCCGGACCCGTTCGGCGAACGGCAGATCCATGGTGAGGGCGTCGTCCTGGGCCTCGAGCGCGTCGGCCAGGTCGCCGACGCCCATCTCGCGCAGCTTGCGCTTGGTCTCCATGTCCAGGGCGCTCATCGGGATCCTCCGGCGTAGTAGTCGGCCCCACGAACGAACCCGGCGTCGGCGCTCTCGCGCGGTGGTGGGGTGTGGTCGGGGCGGGTCTTGTCCTGCCCGGTCGCCAGGATCGGGGCCAGGTGGGCGTAGCGCGGTGTTCGGATGCCCGCCGTGAGCGCGATCCGGCTGGCGGCCTCTAGCCTCGGTGCCGAGTAGCGCCGCGACAGGCGTAGGACGGCCAGGGCCGCATTCAGGCCCTGCTCCTCGATCGTCACGGACGCGAAGATCCGATCCACGACGGTGGTGGTGTCGGGGCCGATGCGGCCCGCCCAGGCCCTGACCCGGTCCGGATCCCATTCTCGCCAGGGCTTGCCGTCGGGCAGGTCGGCGGGCCGGGTGCGGTACTGGTTGACCGCCGTGGCCGCCAGCAGCGGGTGGGACGCGAGGCGTTCGTCGTGGCGCCAGACCTCCAGCGTGGTGTCGCTGATCCGCAGGTCGACATGGGTCCCGATGTGGACGAACGGCACCGAGTAGCGATTCTTGGCCCAGACCACGTGCCCGTCGCGGCCGACCCGCCGGCCCCGGACCCACTGGGAGATCTCGAACGCCACGACCGGCAGCGGGCGCAGCAGCGGCGCCTCCTCGCTGGTGAACACCGAGGTCCGTGAGCCTGCGCGCTTCTGGAAGGGTGTGGCGTTGTAGTCGGCCAGCCGTTCCCGGATCGCGGCCCGCAACTGCGTCAGGGTCGTGAACGTCTCCTCGCGCAGCGCGGCGATCACAGCGGTGGCGATGTTGCCGACCGTGTTCTCCACACTCGCCTTGTCCTTCGGTTTGCGGACCCGCCCCGGCAGCACGGCCGCCGAGTAGTGCGCGGCGAGTTCTCGGTAGGCGTCGTTCAGGACAATCTCACCCTCACGGGGGTGGGTGATCACGCCGGTCTTCAGGTTGTCCGACACGATCCGGGGCACCGAACCGCCGAAGAACTCGAACATCGCCACATGCGCCCTTAGCCAACTGTCCTGACGCATGTCCACGGTCGGCTCCACGAACGCATACCGGCTGAACGGCAGACACCCCACGAACAGATACACCCGCTGCGACGTCCCTGCCACCGGATCGACCAGGCGCATCGTGGGGCCCGACCAATCGACCTCGACAGTCCTGCCGGCCTTGTGACCGACCCGCGAGGACGCGCCGGTCACCAGCAGATACCGGCCGTAGGACTTGCAGAACCGGTCATAGCCCATCGCCACACCCCCGGCACCCGTCGTGGCGTCGACGTACTCGGCGTGCAGCAGCCGCAGCGTCACCCCGACCCGCGCCAACTCCCGGTGCACCCGGGCCCAGTCCGGCTCGCTGAACACACTCACGTGCTCGTCCCGGCCCGGGAACAACAACGAGTAGACCTCGGCATCAGTCAAGTCGGCGACCTCATCCCAGCCGACCCCAGCCTGATCAGCAGCGTCGATCACCGCCGCGACGCTGTGACGCGACATCTGCTGGGACGCGGCGATCGCTCGCCCTGACAGGCCCTCGGCCCGGAGGCGAAGCACGGACTTCGCCTGAATCCTTCGTACCATTGCGATACTCCTTCTGCCATGCGGTAGGCGCATGGCAGAAGGAGCCTGACAGGGCGGCGCCGAACCACGCCAACCCCGGCGCTCACGTCGAATAATCCCTGCCCCGGACGGTGGCGCTCGAACCCACTACCGGTGGTGCCCCTGAGGCCGAATATTCACGGCAGCGATCAGCGGCCCGCTGACTACTGATCGATCATGTGTGGGATGTGCGCGGCGGGCGGATCAGCCCAGGACTGGTTCACGGCCGGGATCGAGGACAGCGCCCGAGGGCGGCTCAGGGTGAGGACGGCGGTGGCAGCCCTGTTGACGCCACTGGTCGACGCGAGGCGACACCGGGTTGTGTACGACCCCCAGACCCGATCCTGGCTGGTCAGGCAGGCAACCGGTCGGTGCACGCGCCACACCTCGCTCGACGGGCTTATCGACCACTTTCTGAGCGACCGGTCGCTCCAGGAGGAGGCCGTCATCAGGATGCTCGCCGCGCACACATCATCAGAACGGATCCCTGAGGACCGGCGCACGACGACGGCAGTCCAGCTGGACGACACGGGATGGGCCGCGTTCGGGATCTGGATCTCCAGCCGGCGGCGGGACCCTCCGGCGTCAGGAGCACATGAGCGCTATCGCGTCGTGACACCCGGTGGGCGGCTGTCGGTCTGGCACGACGGAGAAGCCGTGCACAGTGCAGCGGACCTCGCCCGCGATGCGCCCCAGGGATCCGAACTCACGATTCGGAGTTGACCAAGTGAATGTCAAGACAGCACACAAAACCATCGGGTACCTCGCAACCGGAGGAACGATCTCGAGCACACCGGCGTCCGCCGGAGCGGGGGTGACGCCCAGCCTGACGGCGGAGGACCTGATCGCCGCAGCACATCCCGAGACGGATGGGGTGGCCTTCGTAGCCGAGCAGATCTCGCAACTGGCGAGCTCCTCGTTCGACTTCCGGCTCCTGCGGACGCTGCACGGGAGAGTCACTCATCTCGCCCGGGAAGGCGTCGACGGGATCGTGATCACCCAGGGGACCGACACGTTGGAGGAGACCGCGTTCTTCTTCAACTCGGTGTGGGACAGAACGACTCCGGTGGTGCTGACCGGCGCAATGCGCAACCCGGGCGAGATCGGCGCCGACGGCGCAAGGAATCTTCGCACCGCCGTGGCCGTCGCGAGCGACCCGGCGTTCGTCGGGCTCGGCCCTCTGGTCGTGATGAACGACGAGGTGTTCGCCGCCGGCGCCGTTCGCAAGGCGCACACCAGCGCGGTCGACGCCTTTGTGTCGACCGCGGGGACAGCCATCGGGATGGTCACCGAGGGGACACCACGACTGTTCAGCACACCGCGGCGCAGCGACCCCCAACGCTATGGAGCCGGTGACCCCAAGGTGGCCCTCTACCGCTGCTCCCTCGGCGACTCCGACGACATCCTCCGGATGATCGAGGACGGCGATTTCGACGGCCTCGTGATCGAAGGATTCGGCGGCGGACATGTGCCGGCATGGCAGATGCCCACCATCGAGCGAATCGCAGGCCGGATGCCAGTGGTGCTCAGCTCGCGGACGGGTCAGGGGTCGGTCCTGGAACGGACCTACGGATTCCCCGGCAGCGAGACCGATCTTCGCCGCCACGGCCTCGTCCCGAGCGGCACACTCAACGGCCTGCAGGCCCGAATTTTGCTCTGGATTCTGCTGTCCCGGAGTGCAGGCCCCCAGGAGATCCGGGAGGCATACGCAGCATGCTGACCGGCCCCGGCAGACATCACCCGAGTATTCACGACCAGATGAGAACCAGGTAAGAAAGGACCAACGACCATGACAATCAAGGAAACCCTTGCGCCCGACGGACTTGACCTCAGCTCCGGCAGTTTCGCAAAGATCCCGACCCGCGAGGTGAGGCGTGGAGGGACCCTGGCGTTCTTCGCGTGGACACTCGCGGTGTACGACTTCATCCTGTTCGGCACCCTCCTGCCGAGGATCAAGGAGAGCTTCGGCTGGAGCGAGACCACGGCACTCCTCGCCAACACGCTCGTCTCGATCGGCGTGTTCATCGTGGTGATCCTGGTCGGCCTCGTGGTCGATCGGATCGGACGCCGGCGCGGCATGATGATCACCGTCGGAGGCGCGGCCGCATCCTCCTTCCTCACCGGCATCTCGACCGGCATGGCCTCGCTCGTCGGCTTCCGGGCGCTGTCCGGATTCGGCATGGCCGAGCAGTCGGTCAACGCGACCTACCTCAACGAGGTCCTTGCCCTCGCCGAGTCCGAGAAGATCCGCCGCAACCGCGGCTTCATCTACAGCTTCGTCCAGACCGGATGGCCCATCGGCGCCCTCCTCGCTGCCGCGTTCATCGCCGGGATCAACGGCATCTTCGGGGAAGGGTCCTGGCGCTTGTCGTTCATCATCGCCACCGTCCCGGCACTCTTCGTCCTGCTGCTCCGCAAGGGGATCAAGGAGACCCCGCAGTATCGACTCCACCGGTATCTCGACGGTTTGGTGAAGCAGGGCCGGAAGGCCGAAGCGGAGGAGATCGCGACGAACTTCGGCATCACCCTCAAGCAGGGCAGCGCCCTCCGCGAGATCTTCGATGCCCGCAACCGGCGAAACACGATCGTGCTCTCGCTCGCCTGGATCGTGAACTACTTCGGTATCTCGACGACGTCGATCCTCGGCACAACGATGCTCGAAGGGGTGAAGGGCGTCTCGGCGAACTACTCCCTGCTCATTGTCGTCCTGTCCAACATTGTCGGCGCCATGGGATACATCTTCCACGGATGGCTCGGTGACAAGATCGGACGCAAGAAGGTCATCATCCTCGGCTGGATCCTGGCGGGTGGGTTCTGGGCAGCCTTCGTCCTCGGTCCCAGCAACATCGCCTTCACGATGATCACCTACATGGGCACGCTGTTCTTCCTTCTCGGCCCGTACGCAGCGATCCTCTTCTACCAGGCGGAGTGCTTCGGGTCGCGCGTCCGCGGCACCGGTTCGAGCTTCATCGCCTCCATGGGACAGCCGGGCACGATCATCGCCTCGGCAGCGCTCACCGGGCTGGTCGCTTCCGGGACCGGACTGGGCACGGCAGCGCTCTGGGTGGGCGCCGGGGGCATGGTGCTCTCCGGCCTGCTCGTCCTCGGTGCCAAGCACGTCGAGGCGGTGCGGCACTGATGCGCAGGTCTCCGGACGTCTACGCCGAGTTCGCGGACTCCGTCGCCGTCATCACCGGCGCCGCGAGCGGCATTGGGCAGGCCTTGGCCGTACTCCTCGCGAGCCAGGGCTGCCGGGTGGTCATCCCCTACTTTCCGGGCGATCCCCACGACCCGCAGACCACCGTCCGCCAGATCGAATCCGTCGAATCCCGAGCACTCGTCGTGCCCGCGGACGTGGGTGACACGGCGGAGGTCATCAACATCTTCGACCAAGCGGAACAAGCTTTCGGACCGGTGAGCCATGTGGTGGCTGCCGCAGGCATCCTGAGGAACCATCCGCTGGACTCCATGTCCGACGCCCAATGGGACGAGATGCTCCAGGTCGACCTGTACGGCGTCATGCGGACGATCCGCGAGGGGCTGCGACGCCTGGAGCCCGGAGGTTCCATGGTCGCGGTCTCCTCGATCGCCGGCGGGGTCTACGGCTGGGCCTCCCACGCGCACTACGCCACGAGCAAGGCCGGCGTCCTCGGGCTGGTGAGATCCGCCGCTCTCGAGGGCGCGCCCCGAGGCATCCGCGTGAATTCGGTGATCCCCGGACTGATCGAGTCCCCGCAGTCATCCGATCCGGTCAACTCGCTGGGACCCGACGGCCTCCGCGCGGCCGGCGAGTTCATCCCGTGGGGCCGCGTCGGCGACGTCCGGGAGGCCGCGCGGGTGATCCGCTTCCTGCTGAGTCAGGAGGCCGGCTATGTCACCGGACAGCAGCTCATCGTGGACGGCGGACTCACCGTCGTCATGCGGGAATAGGAGGAGCAGATGAACCCAGAGGCCACTCAGCTGCCTTTCCACGACCTCGCCGGGAAATCGGTCCTGGTGACCGGCGCCGCCAGCGGCATCGGCCGGGCGATCGCCCATCAATTCGCCGCCCTCGGCTCCGTGGTCACCCTCGCCGATATTGATGAAGAAGGCCTCGCCAGGGCATGCCAGGAGATCACCGGCACGACCTACCCGGTCCTCCTGGATGTGCGCGACGAGCGCTCGGTCGTACGATGCGTCGCCGCAGCGACTCAGAACGGCGGCGGAAGACTCGATGTGGCCGTCAACTCCCACGGGATCCTGACGCAGTCGCTGGTCAACCAGATGACACTGGAGCAATGGCAGGGGGTCATCGACATCGATCTGACCGGCGTGTTCCTCCTGCTCCGGGAAGAGGCCAGGGTGATGGCTCCTCAGGGAGAGGGGCGGATCATCACGATCGCCTCGCAGCTCGCCATCAAGGGTGGGGTCGAGGTGGCGCACTACAGCGCAGCGAAGGCCGGCGTGATCGCCTTGTCGAAGTCCGCTGCACTGGAGCTCGCCCCCAGGGGCGTGTTGGTCAACTGCATCGCCCCCGGACCGATCGTCACGCCCCTGACGGACGGGATGACCGAGGAGTGGAAGCAGGCGAAGTCGCAGGAGCTCCCGATCGGCCGATTCGGTGATCCGGAGGAGGTGGCGGTGTCGGCATTGCTGCTCGCGTCGTCACCATCAGGCAACCTCTATGCCGGGCAGACCCTGCATCCGAATGCCGGGGACGTCATGCCGTAGCGAACGTCCGTCCGCACTGGGCCGGCACCGGTGAAAGAACATAGTTGACAGTGTGTCGGCAGCCGGACATTCCATACTGACGGAGTGACAGTCAGGGAGCCTTCGGAGGAGGACTATTCCCCTCCAAGGGCTCCCTGTTCGAGATCTGCTTCTCGGAGAAACAGATCGAGCGCCGCCGAGATCGCCACAGGTGAAGTCCAGTCGGCAAGCGCCGCTTCATGGCACATGGACAGCGCGGCCAAGGGCGTCGATAAGAAGGTGCCGGACCAATGCCCGGCCTCGACCGGCGATGGCTCGCCGGTCGAGGCCGATGTGACAGCATTGCGGAGTGGGGCCGACCCTGTGGGCGTGCCCCACCCGAACGGGATCAAACCTGCGGGTTCGGACCGACGGATGCGCGAGCCAGATACAGATTGACACCGTTGGCGACGCCGGGGAGAACAGTGAGCCAGAGGGCCGCCACATCGTACGCACCGGTAGTCACCGGGAAGTCCGACGGGCCGCCAGAGTTCTGGGCGTTGAGAACGATGTTCACGACACCGTCGGTGGTGCTGAAGAGGCCACCCAAAAGACTACTCAGCAGAGAAACGACCGGAGTGAGAAGGCCGGTGACCGTGGCACGCAAAACGTCGTAAAGAACGCCACCAGGTATGATGCTCAGCACGGCGGCTACGAGGGCATCGGTCAGCGTTGTAATGACGTGGTCGTTGATGAGCAGGGCGGTGTTCGGGGCCAGACCATTGAGCTTGTTGCTGTAACTGCCCGGATATGCATTCTGCACCAGGGCGCCAAGGTCGATGGTGAGTTCGCCAGAGGTCGTATTGATCGAGAGCAGATTGTCGGGATCTGTGATGGTGGTGACACCCGACAGGAGCGCGCCAAGTGCACTGATCACCGCCCCCAGAAGCCCGGTTCCGACAACCAGCTTGACGTACGACACCAAGTACTGGCGAGTCGCCGGAGTGGCAGCGCAGGCGTCCAGGGTGGCCCGAGCGGCCACCGCACCGATCACCAGCTTGAGGTTCGTCAGGCCCCCCACCAGCGTGCCGAGCCCTCCGCTGACCGAGGAGACCAGGGTCTTGAGGTCGAGGGTGGCGAGGTCCGGCCACGCGGCACCGTTGTTATCCGTCTGGATGACACCATTGTTGTTCACTGCACCGCTGGCACCTGCGGAGAAGCCGTTCTGCACGGCTCGGCCGTACTGGTTCACGAGGCCCACTGGTGTGTTGACAGGCAGTGAGATGGGACCAACGCCGATATTCAACGCAGCGTTGAGCGCGCTGATGCTCAGCGGGGCGGCGTACGCGTAGGCGTCACCGCTGACTGGCGTGGCCGAGAACCCGGAAGTGTTGCCCCACGCCGTGGGGGTGACAACGCCGTGACCGTCGTTGGAGACGACGATCCCGTTGACCGAAGCGAGCGTGTCGAGGTTGGTCCCCAGGAGCGAGCCGCTGAGGAACCGGCCTCGACCCACCGTTTGGTAGATGTGGCCGCTGGAGCAGGGGACGAAGTCGTGCGGGCTGGCCGCCCAGGCCGGTGCCGCGTTCGCGGCGATCACGGCCGGAACCGCCCACGCCGTACCGACGACGACGGCTCGCCGCGAGGGCTTGCGGAACGGATCTTTGTTTGTGTTTGCGGTGCCGGAAGTCTCCGGGTCGCGCGTTGGGTCAGACATGCAAGCTACCCCCCGTGGGAAGACACTGTGGACGGACTATGAACCAAGCCCGGAATCTACCGCACGAAGGTTCATTACCGCGCCGCGTTCATGGCGGCCCACACCGAACGTGCCGCGTCTTGGGACGCGGCAGCAGTCGGGACCCCGGGCGCAGCAGCTGGGAGTCGTGGGCGTCACACCGGGAGCGCCCGGGCCTCCCCAGACGGCACTCCTGTTCGGGCTCGATCGGCAAGAATTCGCCGATCGAGCCCGATGCGTCAGCACCCCAGAGGGGATGGAGCCAGTCCTATCGGCTTGCTCCACCCCGACGCCGATCAGGCAGTCTGAGTGTTCGGTCCGACAGAAGCCCGCGCCAGATACAGATTGGCAACGGAGTTGAGAACAGTGACCCACACCGCGGCCACGTCGTATCCGCCGGCCACCAGCGGGAACGCCGAGGGACCCTTCGCGGTCCCGTCGTTCTGCGCGTTGACAACGATATTCAGGAGGCCCTTCTCGGGGTTATCAGGGTTGAAGAGGCCGTTCAGGAGAGTTCCCACTACGTCGACAAGCTGATTGACCAAGCCCACGACACCACCCAGGAGGCTCCCGACAAGAGCCCCCAGCGGTCCCAACAAGCGAGTGAGAAGGTTGGTCAGAGTGTCACTGATAGCAGTCGTCAATGTAGAAATAACGTGTGAATTGATGAGCAGCGCCGTATTCGGCGCCAGCCCGTTGAGCTGGTTGCTGTAAGTGCCCGGATACGCCTTGGCCAGCAGCGCACCGAGGTCAACGACAAGTGTTTTCTCCTGGAAGTCGAAGGAGACCAAGTTGTCGGGACCGGATGTCGTATTGGGGAGATTCGCAACCGTCGCAACAAGGCTGAGGATCTGCCCGAGAAGTCCGCTGCCGATCACGAGCCTCGCGTACGACACCAAGTACTCGCGGCCAGAGGATGCAGAGCAGGCGTCCAGGGTGGCCCGGCCGGCCGCCGCGCCGATCTCCAGTTTGAGGTTCGTCACCGCGCCCACCAGATTCGCCGCCGCCGTGCTGACCTGCGCGATCAGGTGCTTGAGGTCGAGGCTGGCGAGGACCGGCCAACCGCCGCCCGGCATCGTCTGGATCGCACCGTTGTTGGTCACCGCGCCGCTGGCGCCGGCCGAGAAGCCGTTCTGCACCGCCCGGCCGTACTGATTGAGGACGCCTACCGGAGTATTGACATCGACCACGAGGCTGGCGCTGATACCCAGCGCGCTGAGCAGGGAGACATCCAGGGCGTTGACGTAAGCGTAGGCGTCACTGCTGACCGGGGAGGGCGAGAACGGGTTGGCAGTTCCCCACACTGAAGGTGTGACCACTCCGTGACCATCGTTGCTGACCGTAATCCCATTGATGGCGGCGAGCGTGTCGAGATTGGTCCCCAGAAGTGATCCGCTGAGGAGTCGTCCCCTGCCCACTGTGTTGTAGATATTGCCGCTGGGGCAGGGAACGAAGTCGTGCGGGCTGGCTGCCCACGCCGGCGCCGCATTGACAGCGATCACCGCCGGAACCGCCCAAGCGGCACCTTTGACGATGGCCCGCCGCGAAGGCTTACGGAACGGATCATTACTCATTCTTACCGTGCCGGAAGTCTCCGGGTCGCGTAATGGGTCAGACATGCAGGTTACCCCCGTGGGAAGATACTGTGAACGGACTGTGAACAAGCCCAGAACCTACCCTTGGGAATTCACCGCCACACCGCGTTCACAGCACCCCGTGCCGCACCTCGGGACGCGGCGTCGGCAGAGGCCAGAACGCAGCGCAGCAGCTGTGGGTCTTACCCAGTGCCAGCTGTGAAGGTCAGCAGTGATACGTGTCCAGCGGGGCCTCGTAGTGCAGGTCGTAGCCCTGCGGCAGCGTCAGGCCGTACGCCTGGGACAGGCTCAGCACCTTGCGGGCACGGGCCAGCCGGGGCAGATCCGACCCGTTGCGGATCTGGGCGCCGTGAGCCTCGAAGTCGGTGAGGAACTCCACCGCCCACGACCGGTCGGCCATCGACGGGGAAAGGATCTCGTTGACCGTCGGGGTCTGCTCGGGCATCAGGCAGATCTTGCCGGTCATCCCGAACTGCACGGTCACCCCGGCCGAGTCGGCGAGCTTCACGCCCAGTGCCCCGACGGCCGGCCCGTCGATCGGGCCGGGCAGGCCGGCCGCCTTCGACGAGATGGTGAACTGCGAGCGGGTGTAGGCCAGCGTCAGCGGATCGTCGTCGAAGCCGGTGTCGCGCCGGTAGTCGCCGAGCCCCAGGCCGAGCCGGAAGGTGTTACGGGTGTCGGCGATCTCGGGCAGGTTCTGCACGCCGCGAGCGGTCTCCACCAGCGCCACAATCAGCGCGTCCGGCAGCAGCTGCGCCGTACGCCGCACATGCTCGGGCGACTCCACCATCGCCAGCATCACGCCGCGCAACCCGGGCGCCTGGGCCAGCGCCCGGAGGTCCTGCTCCCACCACTCGGTGCCGAAGCCGTTGACCCGCACCCAGCCCTCGTTGTCACCGGTGGACAGCCACTCGACGACGTTCTCCCGGGCCTGGGCCTTGCCCTCCGGCGCGACGGCGTCCTCGATGTCGAGAAGTACCACGTCCGCAGCGCTGGCAACGGCCGGCGCAAACCGGTCCGGGTGGGCAGCGTTGACGAGCAGCCAGGAACGGGCCAGCTCGGGACCCACGGCGGCGGTGCGCGTGGCGGGCATGGTGATCGACATTGAAGATTTCCTTCCCAGAGAGTGACGTGGAGAGTACCGCGTCCTCTCAGAATTACAAGCCACGTTCGTGACTGTGGTCACACAGCCTACGTCGAGCTTCCGACCATTGGCCAGCCCCGGACCGGATCAGGGATCTCGCGTACGGACGACCAGCCGATGCCCTGATGGGTATTCCTCCAAACCACTTCCACCACCGCCGATCGCGACCTATTGTCGAAAGACAGCGGGGACCGGACGGCCGCGACCCACACGGGCGGTCGCGGCACCCACCGTCCGCCGCCCCCGGGTACTCAGCGAGGAGTAGCCATGGCACAGCCAGTCACCCTGTCCACCAAGAAGTACGACCTCTACATCGACGGTCATTGGCGCCCCGCCTCCGACGGCGCCACCCTCGAGACGCACAATCCGGCCACCGGCGAGAAGCTGGCCGACATCGCCGAGGCCAGCCAGGCCGATGTCGACGCCGCAGCGGTCGCCGCCCGCAAGGCGTTCCACGGCTGGGCACGGACCGGCATCCCGGAGCGTTCCGCGATCCTGCTGCACATCGCCGACGTGATCGAGGACAACCTCGACTACCTCGCCGCGATCGAGACGATGGACAACGGCAAGCCCATCCGCGAGACCACCGGGGCCGACCTGCCGCTGGCGGTGGACCACTTCCGCTACTTCGCCGGGGTGATCCGCGGCGACGAGGGCTCCGCGAACGTGCTGCCCGGCAACCTGCTCAACCTCATCCTGCGCGAACCGCTCGGCGTGGTCGGCCAGATCGTACCGTGGAACTTCCCGTTCCTGATGGCCGCCTGGAAGCTGGCACCGGCGCTCGCCGCCGGCGACACCGTCCTGTTCAAGCCGTCCAGCGCCACCTCACTGTCGGTGCTGGAACTGGCCCGGCTGATCGCCGAGGCGGAGATCCTGCCGCCCGGCGTGCTGAACATCCTCACCGGATCCGGCGCGAAGTCCGGGGAGTACATCCTCAAGGCCGACGTCGACAAGCTCGCCTTCACCGGCTCCACCGAGGTCGGCCGCGAGATCGCCCGGGCGGCCGCGGAGAAGATCATCCCGTCCACCCTGGAGCTCGGCGGCAAGAGCGCCAACGTGTTCTTCGCCGACGCCGACATCGACCTGGCGTTGGAGGGCGTCGGGCTCGGCATCCTGTTCAACCAGGGCCAGGTCTGCTCGGCCGGCTCGCGGATCTTCGTCGACCACGCGTTCTACGACGAGTTCATGGGCCGGGTCGTCGACGAGTTCAAGAAGGTCCGGGTCGGCGACCCGCTGGACCCGCAGACCCAGATGGGTGCGCAGGTCAACGAGAAGCAGCTCGACAAGATCCTCAACTACGTCCACATCGGTCAGGAGGAGGGCGCCACCGTCGCCGTCGGCGGCGAACGCCTCACCGAGGGCGCGTACGGCAAGGGTGCCTTCCTGGAGCCGACGCTGCTGGCCGACGTCGACAACAAGATGCGGGTGGCGCAGGAGGAGATCTTCGGCCCGGTCGGCGTGGTCATCCCGTTCAAGGACGAGGACGACGTCATCCGGATGGCGAACGACTCGGTCTACGGCCTCGGCGGCGGAGTGTTCACCAACGACATCAGCAAGGCCCTCCGGGTCGCCGGCGGCATCCGCACCGGCCGCGTCTGGGTCAACACCTACAACCAGTTCCCGGCCGGCGCGCCGTTCGGCGGCTACAAGGAGTCCGGCATCGGGCGTGAGACCCACAAATCGATCCTCGACGCCTACAGCCAGACGAAGAACGTCCTGGTGAACCTGAACAAGAAGCCCGGCGGCTTCTACGTGGAGGGCTGACCGGGACGGATCGGAGACCCACCGGACAGACCCGCTAGACAGAACAGACCTACTAACAGAACGCTCAATGGACAGAAGGGCCGGGGGCGGTGTGCCGTGTCTGCACGGCGCGCCGCCCTCGGCGTACGCCGGGCCGGACCGAGCCGGCTCGGGTTGGCCTGAGGGCCCGGGCCGATCCTGACCCGGACCGGGCTACGCAGCCCAGTCGCCGAGTGCTCCCTCGAGCGCACCCAGAGCCGCGTCGACGAGCGCCCACCGTTCGTCCTCCGGGCAGCCCCGCTCGACCCACTGCAGGCAGGCGGCGTCGAGGAAGCCGTAGTAGCCCCACAGCGCGTACTCGTGCCGCAGCTCCGCGCTCGGGGCGAGCAGCGTCCGCAGCCGCTCGACGTAGGCCCGGCGCGCCTCGACACGGAGCGCGGCCACCGCCGACGGCTCGGCCCCCGGCGTACGCAGCGGCATCGCCCACGCGGCGGGGTGGTCGGCGATGTGGTCGAGATAGACGACCATGGCTTCGCGCAGCCGGTCGCGCACCGACACGCCTTCAGGCAACGCGCCCAGCGCGGCGGTCTGGCGCTCTGCCAGGTCACGGATCGCCAGCCGGACGACCTCGGCATAGAGGTCCCCCTTGCCGCCGAAGTAGCGGTAGAGCAGCGCGTCGGAGGCCTCGGCCCGGGCGGCGATCGCCGACATGGTCACCTCACCGTACGGATGCTCGGCGAAGATCTCCGCGGCGGCACCCAGGATCGCCGCCCGGCGCGCGTCCGGGTCCAGACGTCGGCGAGGTTGACGATCGGAGCGCGGCACATCGGCCATCGTAGTTCTCCGGCAGCGCTGATGCCGGGCCCGGCGTCGTGAGATCGGGAACGCTGCGCGAATGCCCAGGCGATCGGTCAGGCCTCGGTTTGCCATCGGGCCGACTACTGAACTAGCCTCACTAACACTAGTGAAGGTAACTCAGTAGGAGGTAGTGATGGGGTGGACCGACCACGCGATCTGGTGGCACGTGTACCCGTTGGGCTTCTGCGGCGCACCGATCCGCGAGCCCGATCCCACCCCGGCGCAGCGGCTGGGGAAGCTGGCGGGATGGCTGGACTATGCAGTGCAGTTGGGCACCTCAGGTCTGCTGCTGGGGCCGATCTTCGCGTCCCGTACGCACGGCTACGACAGCCTCGACCAGTTCCGGATCGATCCGCGCCTCGGCGGCGACGAGGATTTCGACGCGCTGATCGCCGGCTGCCGGGCGCGGGGGCTGCGGCTGGTCCTGGACGGCGTGTTCAGCCACGTCAGCGCCGGCCACCCCGACCTGCAGCAGGTGCTGCGGGACGGGCCTGGCAGCGAGCGGGCCGCGCTGTTCGACATCGACTGGCAGGCGCCCGGCGGGCCTACCCCGCGGGTGTTCGAGGGGCATCCCGAACTGGCCCGGCTCAACCACACCACTCCGCAGACCGTCGACTACGTTGCCCGGGTGATGGAGCACTGGCTGGACCGGGGCATCGACGGTTGGCGTCTCGACGCCGCCTACTCCGTCGCCCCCGCCTTCTGGGCCGAGGTCCTCCCCCGGGTCCGTGCACGCCACCCCGAGGCCTGGTTCCTCGGCGAGGTCATCCACGGCGACTACGCCGGCTACGCGGCCGCCGCCGGCATCGACTCGGTCACCCAGTACGAACTGTGGAAGGCAATCCGGTCCAGCCTGGCCGACCGCAACCTCTTCGAACTCGACTGGGCGCTGCGGCGGCACAACGGCTTCCTGGAGCACCTCACCCCGTACACCTTCGTCGGCAACCACGACGTCACCCGGATCGCCAGCGCCGTCGGACCGGCGACGGCGGTGACCGCATTGGCGATCCTGATGACCGTCGGCGGCCTCCCCTCGATCTACGCCGGGGACGAACAGGCGTTCACCGGCGTCAAGGAGGACCGGCTCGGCGGCGACGACGCGATCCGACCGGCCTTCCCCGACACCCCGGACCAGCTGGCTCCCTGGGGGCGGCCCGTCCTGCGTGCCCACCAGGACCTCATCGGCCTGCGGCGTCGCCACGCCTGGCTCACCACTGCCAGCACCGAACGGATCAGCCTCACCACCACCCGCTACGCCTACCGGACCCGGGCGAGGGACGGCGGGGCGTTCCTCGACGTCGTCATCGACCTCACCGCCACCCCGGTGGCAACGATCAGCGACCAGACCGGTCGCACCCTGTGGACGCAGCGAGGGTAGTGGCCGCTGAGACGGCGTCAACGGGCACAGCAGGGACGGCAACTCCATCCTCAGAGCGTGCTGCGGGCATCTCGGGATGAGTCAGCGACTCGACCGGCGTGGGCATCTTTGTTGAGTCAGCGCGAGGTCTTGGCCACCCAGAGCGTTACATGTAACATTGCGCCATGTCCGTCAAGGATCGTGTGAGTGGGTACCGCCAGCGGATGCGGGCGCGTGGTTACCGCCCGGTGCAGGTCTGGGTGCCCGATGTCCGCACGCCCGAGTTCGCGGCCGAAGCTCGGCGCCAGGCTGCGCTGGTCGCGCAAGCTGACCGTCACGGTGATGACCAGGAGTTCATCGAGGCTGTCTCCGTGGGCTGGGATGAGGAGTGAAACGCGGCGAACTGTGGACGGTGGCGGGTGGGGTGTATGCCTCAAAGCCCAGACCCGCGGTCATCGTCCAGGATGATCTGTTCGACGCCACCGCCTCGGTGACAGTAGTCCCGCTGACAACGGCGCTGACGGAGGCGCCATTGCTACGTATCCGGGTGACGGCTGGCGGGATCACCGGGCTGGCGGCCGACAGCGACATCATGATCGACAAGATCACGACCGTACGCCGCAGCAGTGTGCAGGCCCGAGTGGGGCGCCTGACCAGCGATCGACTCGTCGAGGTCGAGCGCGCGTTGATGACGTTCCTGGGGCTCGCCCGCTGACCGCCGACCAAGAGCGCGATCCATAGGGCAGACCTATGGTCCCGCAGAGGAACATACTCGGCCGCTCCACGACCGCCGACCCCGGACCGAGGAACAGGCTCGGCGCCGGCGTCTCGGTCAGTCACCCCGGACATCGCGTCGGCATCCCCGGCGATGTGGGGCCCGCAGACCCCTGGCCAACCGGTCATCGCCGGGCCAGACTGGCAGAGAGACCGATCTCCGAGACCCAGCTCCCAGACCGATGTCGTCGTCCGAGAGGCAGGCACCCCGATGACTCCCGATCCCTCGCCCCAGTCCCCCGAAAGCTTCGAGCCGCACCTCAGCGACGCGCGTCCCGTCACCTTGGCGGTGATCCGCGAGACCGTCGGGATGGAAGAGCTGGCGACGTTCTACGACCGCGCCTACCGTACGGTCCTGGCGATCCTCCAGCGGCAGGGGCTGCAGCCCCTCGGCGCACCGGTAGGGGTCTACTACGGCCAGCCCGGCGAGACGGTCGAAGTCGCCGCGGGCTTCCCGGTCGCCCGCGCCGTCATCCCGGAGGGCGATGTCCGGCCCGCCGAGCTGCCGGCCGGCCGGGTGGCCGAGATGATCCACCAGGGGTCGTACGACAATCTCGCCCGCAGCTACCAGCGGTTGGAGGACTGGATGCGCGCGGAGGGCCACGCCCCCGGCCCGCTCATGTGGGAGACCTACCTCACCGAGCCGACCCCCGAGGGCAACCCCGACGACATGCTCACCCAGCTGACCTGGCTGCTAGTCGAACCGGGCAGCACGCCCCCGACGACGTCGGAAGTCGATGTCTGAGGACTCGGCCCACCGATGTCTGAGGACTCGGCCCACCTGCGCCCGCCGACCCGACAGCTCTGTACGGTGGCCGTCGGGGTGCCGTGTGACACAGTGGACCCATGACAACACCCGGAGCAGACCAGGGCGACAGCACGCCCCCGCTCGACCCCAAGGAGCAGATGCGTCTGGCCCTGGAGGCAAAGCGAGCGAGCACGCACGCCTCCCAGGGCGGGCAGGCCGCCCAGCACGGCTCATCGGGCGGCCCGCACGGCAAGGCAGGAAGCAAGCGCCAGTTCCGGCGCAAATCCGGCAGCTGAGCGCCGGACACGCCACATCGGCACCCGCCATGGGCGGGTGCCGATGTGTGAGACTCCCCGGTACGACCTCGCCGTCACGACGACTCCGCTCGAGCGTCCGATTCCCCTGATTCAATGGGGACATGAGCGCTCATCGGAACCACAGGCTCTCCGGCTCACACTCCGGTTCGAAGTGGAGTATCGCCTCCCGGGACTCGGTCCTGTCCATCGCCGCAGCCCTGTCCGCAGTCTCGATCATGTCCTGGCGGGCCGTGGGCAACGTCGCCGCGTCCGCCGGCCGGCGCCGCCAGGCCTGAGAGCCGTCGGGCCCACGAGGAGACAGGGGAAGGAGAGGAGCGGATGACTGCGCAGTGGTGGAGCTATCTGATCATCTCGTTCCTGGCGTACGGGTTCCTCGGCTGGGTCCTCGAGGGCATCGTCATGTTGGTCGAGAAGCACCGGCTGATCAACCGCGGGTTCCTCACCGGGCCACTGCTGCCGATCTACGGCTTCGGTGCGGTGGCGATCCTGCTGCTCACCGCATCCCTGCGGGCCAGTCCGCTGCTGGTGTTCCTGGTGGCGGTGGTCGCCGCGACGGTGATCGAGTTCATCGGCCACCTCGGGTTGGAGAAGCTGCTCGGCCTGGTGCTGTGGGACTACACCGGCCGGTTCGGCAACATCCAGGGGCGGGTCTGCTTCACCAACGCGCTCGCCTTCGGCGTTGCCGGCCTGTTCGTCGTCTACGTCGCCGATCCGTGGCTGGCCCGGGTGGTCGACGCGATGGGCCTGTTGGTCTCGCTGTCGGCGGCCTCCGCCCTGGCCACCCTCGCGGTGGTCGATTTCGTCCACTCGGTGGTCGCCGTGGTCCGGGTGCGCCCCGAGGTCGAGTCTGCGGTGGAGAGCCTGGCCGCACTGCGCGGTCGGCTCGAGCAGCGTCTCGACGAACTGGCGGCCTCACTGGACGAGCAGGTGGCCGAGCGCCGCGAGCGCCTGGCGGAGGGCCGGGAACGGTTGGCCGAGGGGCGCGAACGCCTCCTCGAACGCGCCGACCGCACCCGCGACCGGCTGCAGGAGGCGCGGACCGCGCTGCCCACCCCCGCCGCGCTGCTGCGGCGCCAGCGGATGCTCCGCCGATCGCGGGGAACTCTGGGACGGCTGGATCACGCATTCCCGTCCGGGCGCCTGCACGGACAGAACCACCGAGGACCCTCGGAACAGCACCCGACGGACAACACCGAGCAGCGCCCCACGGGTCCGTCGGACGACCGCGACTGCGCCGGGCACTGAGCGGTCGGGTCGCCGAGGCGAGCCGGCCGACCGGGTGACGTCTTGCGCTTCGGCACCGCCATCAGTGGCCTCCCTCCGGTGCGCGGCCCTTCGGGCCACGACCCTCAGGGCTCTTGGGCCGGTGGACCTGCCCATAGCGGCGGCGGAACTTCTCGACCCGCCCCGCGGTGTCGACGACCCGCTGTCGTCCGGTCATGAACGGATGCGAGGCGGACGACACGTCGACGTCGATGACCGGGTAGATATTGCCGTCGGCCCACTCGATCGCCACCTCAGAGGTGGCGGTGGATCGGGTGAGGAAGGCGAAGTCCGCGCTCCGGTCGCGGAACACCACCGGATGGTAGTCGGGATGAATGCCCTTCTTCATGCCCCCTCCTCACCAGCTCGACTTCGTGACGCCGGGCAACTGGCCGGCATGGGCCAGCTCCCGGAGCCGCACCCGGGAGACCCCGAACTTCCGCAGATGGCCGCGCGGCCGCCCGTCGAGGCGGTCGCGGTTACGCACCCTCGTCGGGCTGGCGTCGCGCGGCAAGGCCTGCAGCGCTACCCTCGCCGCGGCACGCTCCGCGTCGGAGCGGGAGGGATCGACGGCGGTCGCCTTCAACTCGGCCCGCCTGGCGGCATAGCGGGCCACGACGCGGCGGCGCCGCTCGTTCGCGACGATCTTGGACTTCTTCGCCATCTCAGCGGGCCTCCTTGAACTCCACGTGCCGACGCGCGATCGGGTCGTACTTCTTCAGCACCAGCCGATCGGGGGTGTTGCGCCGCGACTTGCGCGTCACGTACGTGTAGCCGGTCCCGGCGGTCGACCGGAGCCGGATGATCGGGCGCAGGTCGCCGCTCTTCCCGGCCATCAGATCTTCTTCCCCCGAGCGATGAGGTCCCTGACGACGGCGTCGATGCCCCGCCGGTCGATGAGCCGGATGGCCTGGGTCGACAGGGTGAGCCGGACCGTACGCCCCAGGCTCGGCACGTAGTAACGCTTGGACTGGATGTTGGGGTCCCACCGGCGCCGGGTGCGCCGGTGGGAGTGCGAGACGTTGTTGCCGAAACCGGGTCGCTTGCCGGTCACTTGACATCTGGCTGACATGGGACGTCACTATAGATATTGAAAATCATTATCGTCAAGGAGTCTCATGTCTTCCCTGTCGTCGCCTTCCCCGTCGTCCCGGCCCGCCTCCGGATCCCTGCGGCCCGTCGTCCCGGCCGCCCTCCCCGTCTCCGTCCCGGCTGGCAGCCGTGACCCCGAGGGGAGATGGCCGGTGGCACTCGTCGCGTCGTCCACGCCGACCGCGCGCGACACCCTGCTGTTCCGGCTGCTGACCGATGATCCGGCCGAGCTGACCGGTGATGATCGGCCGCTGGTGGTCGTCTCGTACGACATGCTCCGCGACGGCGACGGGCGTCGACTGGTGCGCAGCGTCGTGGAACGCACCGGGGCCACCCACCGGACCCCGCTCGGGATGGACCAGCTGTGCCTGCACTGCCTGGCCGACGACGACCTGGTCGGGCTGCTCGCCCTGCTCGAGGGCAGCGGTCGCTGGTCGGGCGCGGTGGTCGCGCTGCCGCTGACCGCCGATCCGCTGCCGCTCGCCCACCGGCTGGACCAGCAGATGACGGCCGGTCGGCGGCTCGCCCGCCTGGTGCTGGCGGGGACCGCCACCGCGCTGGACGGTCCCGGCTACGAGAGCGCGTTGCTGGACGACGCGCTGCTGACCGACCTGGATCTCGAGCTGTATGACGAGGACGGCCGTTCCCTGGGCGAGGCGCTGGCTTCCCAGGTCGGCTACGCCGACCTCGTCCTGGTCGGGTCGGCGACGGGGATGACCGGCCGGGAAGCCGACCTGCTCGAACACACCCGCCCCCACGACACCCTCGCCGGGCCGCTCGACGACCTGGCACTGCGGGCCGAGATCTGGCGATGCCGTCACCAGGTGGCGGCGGCGCGGGCGAGGACGGACCTGCGCACCCCCCAACCGTGGGGTGGCCCGCACGACCACGGGGTATGGACGCTCGATCTGCGCTCCGACCGCCCGTTCCACCCCGACCGGCTGTTGGAGAACATCGAGGAGCTCGGCTGTGGACGCCTGCGGTCGTGGGGGCACTTCTGGGTGCCGACCCGGCCGGACCGGCTGGCGCTGTGGGACGGCGCCGGCGGTCAGGTCAGTGTCGGCGACCTGGGTGCCTGGGACACACTGCCCGACACCCGGCTGGTGATGGTCGGCGTCGGTGACGAGGCCGACCGGATCCGTGCTGCGTTCGGCCACACCCTGCTGACCCCGGCGGAGTGGGCCGCCGGGGTGGGCCGCTGGCAGGGTGTCGACGACGAGCTGGCGCCCTGGCTGGGGGCGTACGGTCCGCAGGGCTGACCGTACGCAGAGATGACCGCTGACATCCAGGACCTCTGGTGGCCACGCCCTGACACACCCTGGTGATCCCGCCCTGACACCCCTGGTGATCCAGCCCCGACACGCGACGGGGCCCGAGGACTCTGCTGTCCCCGGACCCCGTCGCAGGTGCGGGCTTCAGCCGCGGTCAGCGCTGCCGATCGTCCTCGTCGTCGACGACCTCGCCCTCGAGCACCTCACCGCCGGCCGACGGGTCCGCCGGATCGACCTGGGTGACGGTCGTCTCGCCGGCCATCTCGTCACGCCGGTCGGTGAACTCGTCGCCGGTGCCGGCCACGGCCCCTTCACCGGTGAGCGCCGACTCGACGATCTCCAGGCCCTCGTTGTCGGGCGTGACGTCGAAGACGACGTTGTCGCCCTCGTGCAGCCGGCCGGACAGCACCGCGCGGGCCAGCTGGTCCTCGATGGTCGACTGGATCAGTCGACGCAGCGGGCGGGCGCCGTACACCGGGTCGAAGCCCATCAGGCCCAGCCACTCCTCCGCGGCCGGGGTGGCCGTCACGCTGATCCGGCGATCCGCCATCCGCCGGTTGAGCCGGCCGAGCTGGATGTCGACGATCCGGGTCAGCTCGTCCTGGGTCAGCGGCTTGAACATCACGATCTCGTCGAGCCGGTTGAGGAACTCCGGCTTGAACGAGGTCCGGACGATCCCCATCACCGCCTCACGCTTGGCGTCCTCGGACAGCGACTGGTCGGCGAGGAACTGCGAGCCCAGGTTCGAGGTGAGGATCAGGATCGTGTTGCGGAAGTCGACCGTACGCCCCTGACCGTCGGTCAGCCGGCCGTCGTCGAGCACCTGCAGCAGGATGTCGAACACCTCGGGGTGGGCCTTCTCGACCTCGTCGAGCAGGATCACCGAGTACGGACGGCGGCGGACGGCCTCGGTCAGCTGGCCACCCTCCTCGTAGCCGATGTAGCCCGGAGGGGCACCGACGAGGCGGGCGACCGAGTGCTTCTCGGAGTACTCACTCATGTCGATCCGGACCATGCTCTGCTCGTCGTCGAAGAGGAACTCCGCCAGCGACTTCGCCAGTTCGGTCTTGCCGACGCCGGTGGGGCCGAGGAAGAGGAACGAGCCGGTGGGCTTGTTCGGGTCGGAGATGCCGGCCCGGGACCGTCGGACGGCATCGGCCACCGCGGTGACGGCCTCGGACTGGCCGATCAGCCGCTTGCCGAGGTAGTCCTCCATGTGCAGCAGCTTCTCCGACTCGCCCTGGAGCATCTTCCCGACCGGGATGCCGGTCCAGGCCGCCACCACCTCGGCGATGTCCTGGGCGGTGACCTCCTCCGAGACCATCGGTTTGGTGTTCTTCTCGGCCTCGGCGGCCTGGGCCAGCTCCCGCTCCAGGGCGGGGATCTCGCCGTAGAGGATCTCCGAGGCGTGGGCCAGGTCACCCTCGCGCTGCGCCCGGTCGGCCTCGGACCGCTTCGCGTCGATCTCCTTGCGGATCTCGCCGACCCGGTTGAGGCCCTGCTTCTCGGCCTCCCAGCGCTGCTCGAGGCCGCGCAGGTGCTCCTGGGTGTCGGCCAGTTCGGCGTTCAGCCGGGCGAGCCGCTCCTTAGTGGCCGGATCGGACTCCTTCGCCAGCGCCATCTGCTCCATCGTCAGCCGGTCGACCCTGCGGCGCAGCTCATCGATCTCCACCGGGGAGGAGTCGATCTCCATCCGCAGCCGGGAGGCGGCCTCGTCGACCAGGTCGATCGCCTTGTCCGGCAGCTTGCGGCCGGTGATGTAGCGGTGCGACAGGGTCGCCGCGGCGACCAGCGCCTGGTCGGTGATGGCCACCTTGTGGTGCGCCTCGTAGCGCTCGCGCAGGCCACGCAGGATCGCGATCGAGTCCTCCACACTCGGCTCGCCGACGAACACCTGCTGGAACCGCCGCTCGAACGCCGGGTCCTTCTCGATGTTCTCCCGGTACTCGTCCAGGGTGGTGGCGCCGATCAGCCGCAGCTCGCCGCGGGCCAGCATCGGCTTGAGCATGTTGCCGGCGTCCATCGAGGAGTCGCCGGTCGCGCCGGCGCCGATCACCGTGTGGATCTCGTCGATGAAGGTGACGATCTGCCCCTCGGCGTCCTTGATCTCGGAGAGGACGCTCTTCAGCCGCTCCTCGAACTCGCCGCGGTACTTCGCGCCGGCGACCATGCCGCCGAGGTCGAGGCTGATCAGCCGGCGGCCCTTCAGCGAGTCGGGGACGTCGCCGGCGACGATGCGCTGGGCCAGCCCCTCGACGACGGCGGTCTTGCCGACGCCGGGCTCACCGATCAGCACCGGGTTGTTCTTCGTCCGCCGGGCGAGCACCTGGATCACCCGGCGGATCTCCTGGTCACGGCCGATGACCGGGTCCAGCTTGCCCTCGCGGGCGGCCGCAGTCATGTCGTAGCCGTACTGCTCCAGCGCGCTGGAGGTGCCTTCCTGGCCCTCGGAGGTGACTCGCTTGGAGCCGCGGGCCTGCTGGAAGGCCTCGGTGAGGGCCTTCGCGGTGGCGCCCGCGGCGGTGAGGATCTTCTTCGCCTCCGAGTCGATGTCGGCGAGCCCGATCAGCAGGTGCTCGGTGGCGATGTAGGAGTCGCCGAGCTTCTCGGCGCGGGTCTCGGCGTCGGCGAGGACGCGGGCCAGCGCACCGGACAGCTGCGGCTGTGAGACCGAGGAACCGGACGCCGCGGGCAGCCGCTTGATCGCCCGCTCCGCCTCGGTGTCGATCGTCCGCGGGTCGGCGTCGATCGACTCCAGCAGCGGCCCGACGGTGTTCTCCGGGGTGATCAGCATCGCGTGCAGCAGGTGCACGGCCTCGACGTTCGGGTTGCCGTTGGTGAGCGCGTTGCGTACGGCGGTCGAGTACGCGTCGCGGCTCTTGGTGGTGAGCTTGTTGGCGTCCATGTGTCCTTTGTTCTCCGGTGTTCTCCGGCTCTGCTCGGCTCGGGAGCGGGCTCCCCTCACGAGCCTGCCACTGTTCGGTGCTCGGCGTCGGCGTTCCGGTGCCGCCGCCGGCGCATCGCCCGACCAAAGTTGAGCGACATACACTCAACCTTGGATCCGGAGTGGATATTCCCTCTCCACGCCGTGCCGTCGGTCACCCGCCGCACTTTCGGGTTCGACCAGCCGCCGCGCCGTCGGTCAGCCGCCGCACTTCCAGTCAGCTGCGGCCCGCCGACGCGCGGCATCTGACTGGAAGCGCGGCGGCTGCACGGAACGGCGGCATCGACAGAGCCGGGTCCAGCTCCCGGGCAAAGGTCCCGGGCCCAGATCCCGGCCCGGGCCAGGACCAGGGCCGGAGGGTCCTGGTCACCGGGCATCGAGTTCGGCGACGAGCCTGGCGCTGGCGGTCTCCCGGTAGGACGCCTCGATGAGCTCACGCACCTCCTCCCAGTCGGTGTCGGCAGCCAGGTCGACCCCGATCCAGCCACTCGGCCCGAGATAGGCCGGCCGGTAGCACCGCGCCTCCTCGGCGAGCGCCAGCACCTCGCCCTCATCCGGGTGCACGACGAACGACCGGGGGTGCTGCACGTACACGCCGTCGACCTTGATCGACGCGCCGTAGTACGCGAAGACCTTCGTCGTGTAGAAGGTCGGACGGCCATGGCTGATCTTCTCCGCCGCGCGTGGCAGGGCCAGACAGAGTGCGCGGATCCGGTGCAGGAGCGGGTCGTCGGCATCGAACATCAGCGGATGCGCCATAGGACGAGCCTATGGGACCACAGACCGGATGACGGGGCGACTACGGCACGAGGATCCCGCGCCCGCGCAGCCGGCCGGCGTCGAGATCGTCCATGGCATCGTTGACCGCATCGAGCGGATAGGTCCGGGTCAGCATCTCGACCCGCCCGGCCGCGGTGAGGGCCATCAGCTCCGCCAGGTCGTTGTAACTGCCGACCAGGTTGCCGATCACGTTGCGCTCGGTCGAGATGACGTCGATGGCGGGGATGGAGATGGTGCCGCCGTAGCCGATGATGAAGTCGCTGCCGGCCCGCCGGGTCATCCGCCAGCCTTCACCCTCGGCGCCCTGTTCCCCGACGAAGTCCAGCACCACCTCGGCGCCCTTGCCGTCGGTGAGCTCCAGCACCCGGTCCACCTGGCTGCCGTCGGCGAGCACCGTCTCGTCGGCGCCCCAGCCGGTGGTCAGTTCGAGAGCGGCCGGGTTGCGGTCGAGCACCACGATCCGGGTCGCGCTCATCGCCCGCAGGCACTGGACTCCGAGATGGCCCAGGCCGCCGGCGCCGATGATGACGCAGGTGCTGCCCGGGTACAGCAGCGGCACCGCCTTCTTCACGGCGTGGTAGGCGGTCAGCCCGGCGTCGGCGAGGGCGGCCACCGCGGCCGGTTCGATCCCCGCCGGGAGTTTGACGACCGAGCGGGCGGTGGTCCGGAGGTACTCCGCCATCCCGCCGTCGGTGTCGATGCCGGGAAACTGCTGCGCCTCGCAGTGGACGTCGTCACCGGCACGGCAGGCCCGACAGTAGCCGCAGGTGAGCAACGGGTGCAGGATCACCGGATCACCCGGGCGGAGATGCTCGACCGCAGACCCCACGGCGTGCACCCACCCGGCGTTCTCGTGGCCGAGGGTGTAGGGCAGGGCGACCTGGGACTTCGGGGCCCACTGCCCCTCGACGATGTGCAGGTCGGTGCGGCACAGCCCGGCGCCGCCGATCTTCACCACCACGTCGTACGGGTGAGTGATCGTGGGCTCGGGCACTTCCTCGACCACGGGACGCACCTCGTACTGATGCAGACGGACCGCTTTCATGACGCCTCCGAGGGCCTCACCGACGATTGCTGTCAGGGATCAGCCTATCGAGCAGGTGGCGTCCACGGGCTATGGACAACGATTCGGGGGTCACGGAAAATCGAAGCAGCCGGGCAGCCGGTCCCGGCAACGACGCCGACCGAGCGGAGAGCGATTCCCATGGCACGCACAGCAGAAGAAGTGTTCGCGCATCACGGCCAGGCGCTGGGCGCCGAGGACCTCGACGAGATCATCGCCGACTACACCGACGATGCCATCCTGATCGTCCAGGGCAAGGTCTACCGGGGCAAGGACGGCGCCCGGCAGGTGTTCGTCCAGTTGCTCAGCGACGTCCCGCAGGCCGAGTGGGATCTCGCCACGGTCTTCGCCGACGACGTCCTCTACCTCGAATGGAAGGCCACCGGCGGCGGCCGCAAGGTCGAGGACGGCATCGACACCTTCATCTTCGCCGACGGCCTGATCCGGGTGCAGACGGTGATCTACCACGTCGGGCCGGCCTGACGGTCACCCTCCGCCGAACGAGCTTCTGCTTGACCATATTCCCTAGTGAAACGGTAGGAATCTTACGTTCGCCCGCAACGGCGCCGCATCCGAGGGGTGAGCGACGCGCCCACCAAGTTGACAGGCGCCACCTCCCATAAGAAGATCCAATATGTAACTTCACTGAAGCTTCACCACAGAGCTGAGATCACGGGAGGATGAGGATGAGCAGCCGCACCCCGTTCATGTCGATGCGGTCCGCCCGGGCGGACGCCGACCCGATGCGCCTGCGCTGCTGTCGCCCTCACTGATCCGCCCGGACCGAGGAGCCGCCCGGTCCCGGCACCGCGCCGACATGTCGTCGGCATCCGCCCGCGCCGACGTGTCGTCGGCATCCCCTGTCTCGCCTGCCCGAACGGGTCTTCAACCATGCCCTCACTCACCCTTCCCGACCCGGGACTGGACCCTCTCCCCTCTGCCACCCCGCGCATCGTCAGCGCCGCCCGGGTGATTCTCGCCGCCGGTGAGCCACCGGTGGCCGACGGCGCGGTCGTCATCGACGGCCGCCACATCGTCTGGACCGGCCCCGGGTCCCAGCTCCCGCACGACTACGCCGATCTGCCCCGGACCGACCACCCCGGCGCCACGATCCTGCCGGGCCTGATCGAGACCCACGCTCATCTCGGGTCGTACGCCTCCCGGCTGACACCGGACGTGCCCGATCCGTCCAGGCACCGCGCGGCCTGGACCGCACTGTCGTCGGTGGCCACCGCCCGCCAACTCGCGTCGGTCGGGGTGACTACGGTGCAGTCGCTGGGATCGCCGTACTTCGCCGACGTCGCGCTGCGTGAGGCGATCGCGACCGGGCTCGGGGCCGGCCCGCGGATCGTCGCCGCCGGTCCGCAGCTGACCACCACCGGGGGCCACGCCTGGAGCAACGGCGCGGAGGTCGACTCGGTCACCGACATCCGGCGCGCCGTACGCCGACATCACAAGGCCGGCACCGACCTGATCAAGGTGATGGCCACCGGCGGCTTCATGACCGCGCGCACCGACCCCTGGAAGGCCCAGTTCACCACCGAGGAGCTGCGCGTGCTGGTCGAGGAGGCGCACCGGCTCGGCAAGCACACGGCCGCGCACGCCCACGGCACGGAAGGGATCCGGCGGGCGGTCGACGCCGGGGTCGACTACATCGCCCATGCCAGCTTCATCGGCGAGGACGGGCGGACCGACGTCGACCTCGAGCTGATCGACCGGATCGCCGAACGGGGCATCTTCGTCGACACCTGCAGCCCGCCGACCCGGCCGCCGGTCGAGGGGGAGACGATCTCACCACGCGCCGCAGAGCTCTTCCAGCGGGGCGTACGCCTCGTCACCGGTCATGACATCGGGGCGGTGCTGCCGCCCAGCGCCTACACGTTCGGGCTCAAACAGCTGGAGGCCTCCGGGCTGCCCCGGGTCGAGGTGCTGCGTGCGGCGACCAGCACCGCGGCGGCCGCGGCGGGGCTGGCCGGAGTCGCCGGGGTCCTGGCACCGGGCTATTCCGCCGATCTGATCGTCGCCGCAGGCGATCCCCTCGCCGACCTGTCCGCGCTCGACTCCCTCCTGGAGATCGTCATCGCCGGGCGGACGTTCCGCCCGGACCCGGTCATCCCGTACGTCCCCGGGTCGGGCCGGCACGCGGTGGACCGCACGCAGGACCTCCGTGCCGCCCGGGGGGAGGCGCTGGAACGACGCCGACGGCATCCGGTCCACCCCGCCTGACCACCTTCATCCCCATCCCCACCACGAGGAGTCACCGATGTCCACACTGACCGCCGAACTCGAGGCGGACATCCGCACCCGCCCCGCCGGGGTCGCCCGCAGCAGCTTCCCCGAGACGACCTCCGAGCAGACGCCGGACGGAGCCTTCCGCCGGCAGCGCAACTGGTTCACCCGACGCTTCGGAGACGGGCCCGACCAGGCGCGCCCCGAGCCGGGCCGCTACCTCCTGCTCGGCAACCCCGGCTGCGGCTGGAACCGCCGCCAGCTGATCACGCTGCGCCTGCTCGGGCTCGCCGAGGCCGTGCCGTTCGTCCTGCTCACCGGCCGTGACGACCGGGGCTGGCGTATCGCCGCCCACGGCAACGACCTGGCCGAACGCTGGGGCACCACCCTGCTCAACGACTTCTACCGCCGCACCGACCCCGGATTCCGTGGCCGCGGCACCTCACCGACGGTGCTGGACTCCGCGACCGGGCTGGTGGTGACGAACAACTACCATCCGCTCAGCCTCGACTGGGAGACCGCCTGGAAGCCGTTCCAGGCCGCCGGGGCCCCGGACCTCTACCCCGAGGACCTGCGACCGGAGATCGACCTGCTCAACCAGCAGATCTTCGACGACGTGAACAACGGCACCTACAAGGTGATCTTCGCGACCGACCGCGGGGCGGCCCAGGCGGCGAAGATGGTCTTCGAGGCCCGGCTGGCCGACTACGACTTCCGGCTGGCCTCCCGCCGCTACCTCTTCGGCGACCGGCTCACCGACGCCGACATCCGGCTGTTCGTGTCCCTGTCGTCGTACGAGCGGGGCTACCGTCCGGGCATCGCCGCGATCTTCGGCGAAGAGGCCACCAAGCGCCTCACCGACTTCCCCCACCTGTGGGCCTATGCCCGTGACCTCTTCGCCCAGGGCTTCGTGGACGACCGCGAGCTGTACTTCCTCGGCCTGCTGCCCGGACCCTCCGGGGAATACATCGGGGGCAGCCTGCTGGTCGGCGACACGCCGTTGCCGACGCCCGCCGAGTCGCTGGCGGCCTGGCAGGAACCGGCCGGACGCGAGGCGTTGACCGGCTCGGCGCTCTACTCGGGACCCGGTGGCGGCGGCTCCTACGAGCTGTGGCGCTTCGCCCGATGACCGACCTCGATCCGTCGCCCGCCCCCTCCCCGACGCACCGGCCCGATCCGACGCCGGGACCGGGAGCGACGCCGGGACCGGAGGCGCCCCCGGGGCACCACGCGACACCGGGGCAGGACGCCCGGTACCTCCCCCGTGACCTGCTCCGCCGGGACCTCGGCGGGGGACGTACGCTCCGGCTGGCCGATCCCGGCGAGTTCGCCGAGGTCGGGGCGGTGCTGCAGGCCGCCTTCACCGACGGCTGCTGGGTGACGCCGTGGTACCACGGTCACCTCGCCGAGATCGCCCCACGGTCGGTGGTCGCACACGTCTGGGTGGTCGCGGACGCCCGGGGAGTGCTCGGGGCGGTGCTCACCCCCAAGCCGCAGTACCACGCCGAGGAGGCCTTCACCTTCAACATCCTCGGCGTCGGGCCCCGCGGCCGGGGACTCGGGTTGGGCCGGGAGCTGGTCGACCACAGCGTCGCGTTGGCCCGCGCCCTCGGCCACCGCTGGGTGGAGATCCGCTCCAGCCCGCAGATGACGGCCGCCCACCGGCTCTACTACCGCTACGGCTTCGTACGCCGCCCCGAGCGGGAGACCGCGATCGTCGACTCCGGCCAGCGCCTGTTCGCCTTCAGCTACCGGATCACCGACCCGGCCCGACGACCCCCGATCCCCGTCGAGGCTCCGCCCTCGCAACGATCCCACGACCCCGTCCCCGAGGAGGACCACGACGTGACCCTCTCCCACCTGCGCCCACCCGGCGACCTCGACCCGACCGGGGAGTTCCATCCGACTCCGCCACAGCATCCGGGCAGACCCACCCTGGCTCCCGGGACCACCTACCGCCTGGTGACGGCACCCGACGCGCTGCGTGGCCGGGCCGCGCTGATCGCCCGCCGCCTGGCCGGCGCCGAGCAGCTCATCGAGGTGATCCCCGACCCGGCAGCCACCAGCCCGCTGCTGCAGGACGTGCACGGCGAGGTCGTCAGCGACGACTGGCGCCGGCTGCCGCGGACGATCCTGGCCGGCACCACCGCCGGCCGCGAGCTCTACCCGCCGGGGTTGCAGGACGAGGTCGACCTGCTCGACCTGCTCATCCGGACGGATCTGGTGGGCGGGCTGGAGCGGGCGATCTTCTCCGAGTCCGAGGAGGCTGCCCTGGTCGCCCGACGGTCGGTCTACGCCCGGCTCGGGGAACTGGACCGGCGGCTGCTCACCCGGCGCCAGCTGCTGGGTGACCGGATCACCGCGGCCGACATCACCCTGTTCGCCGTCCTCCTCGGCTTCGACCTGGAGTATCGCCGCCACCTCGGCTGGGGCGCCGCCTCACTCGTCGACCATCCCGCCCTGTGGGCGTACGCCCGCCGGCTGCTCCGGCGGCCGGGCTTCGCGACCGAGGCGGAGTTGGTCGACGTCGGACTGCTGCCCACCGCGGACGGCGGCTACGCCGCCCCCTGGGGCACTCCGCCGCCGGTGGAGGGGGTGGCGGATCTCCGGGCCGCCTGGTTCGACGGGGACGAACAGGATGACCCGGCCACGTACGACCGGGACGAGCCGGACGAGCACGACGGGGACAAGAACGACCAGGACGACGAGCACGACCGGGCGGCGAGGAGATGAGCGAACTGGCAGTGGCCTCCGCCGAGCTGCCCGACGCCGGGCCGCGCACCGGCCGGATCGGCCTGCTGGTGATGAAACGGCTGGGCTCGGGGGTGTTCGTGCTGTGGGTGGCGGTGACCCTCACCTTCCTGGCGGTGCACCTCGCCCCGGGCGACACCGTGTCGCTGCTGCTCGGCGAGAACCGCGACGACCCGGTGCTGCGGGCCCAGACGATCGAGCGATGGGGCCTCGACCAGCCCGTGTGGGTGCAGTACCTGACCTACCTGGCCCGGATCCCCTCCGGTGACCTCGGCACCTCCTACACGCTGCGCCGACCGGTCGCTGACCTGATCGTCGCCGGGATGGGACCGACCTTCCAGCTCACCGCGGCAGCAGCGGTGTCCGCCGTCGTCATCGCCGTGGTGGCGGCCGTGCTGACCACCGCGAACATTCCCGCGTTGCGGCCGGTGGCGGCGACCGTCGAACTGGTCCTGCTGTCGGCTCCGCCCTTCTGGCTGGCGATCGTGCTGCTGTGGGGCATCTCGTTCCGGCTGGGCTGGTTCTCCATCGTCGACCGGGGCAGCTGGCAGGCGCTGGTCCTGCCCACCGCGTCGTTGGCGCTGCCGATCGGCGCCTATCTCACCCAGGTGCTGGTGGAGGGGATCGAGCGGGCGATGGAGCAGCCCTTCGTGATCACTGCCCGCGCCCGCGGCATCTCCCTGTTCACCGCCCGGGCCCGGCACGCCCTGCGGCACGCCGCCCTGCCGGCGGCGAACCTGGTCGGGCTGATCGTCGGCAGTCTGCTCGGCGGGGCGGTGATCGTCGAACAGGTCTTCGGCCGCCCCGGCCTCGGCCAGCTCGCCGTCGACGCGGTCACGGTCAAGGACATCCCGCTGATCCTCGGCACCACCCTGGTCAGCACCGCCGCGTTCGTTCTGGTGTCCACCGTGGTCGACACGGTGGCGATCGTCATCGACCCGCGGCTGCGGACCTCCCGAGGGGGCGCGTGATGGCCGTCGACTCGCTCACCGCCGCCCGGGTCGCCACCGTCCGGCGGGACACCTGGGCCCGGCTGGCCGGGGTGCCGTGGGGAGTGGTGTTCTCGCTGCTCGTCCTGCTGCTGACCACTGTCGCCGCGATTGCCCCGCAACTGCTGGCACCCGGTGACCCGCTGCACGCCGACCCGCTGCAGTCCCATTTGCCGCCCGGCCCGGGCCATCCCGCCGGGACGGACATCCAGGGTCGGGACGTGCTGACCCGGATCATTCACGGCGCCCGCTACTCGATGCTGATCGGCCTGGGCGCCACGGCCACCGCGGTGATTCTCGGAGTGGTCCTCGGCGCCCTGGCGGGGGCCGCCCCGGCGTGGGCCGACCGGGTCGTCTCGCGGCTCGTCGATGTGGTCGCGTCCTTCCCGGAGGTCCTGCTGGCGCTGCTGATGATCGCCTTCACCGGCCGCGGGACGCTCAACCTCGTCCTCGCCCTCGGGGTGGCCGGGCTGCCCAAGTACGCCCGCACCGTGCGCTCGAACGTACGCCTGGCCGGCGCCGCCGGGTACGTCGAGCAGGCCCGTACGTTCGGGATCTCGCGGGCCCGCATCCTGGCCCGGCACGTGCTGCCCAACGCGCTCGGCGCCCTGCCGGTGATCGTCACCATCGGTTTCGGCGGTGCCATCATCGGCGCCTCGGGCCTCAGCTTCCTCGGCCTCGGCCCGCAACCGCCGGCCGCCGAATGGGGCCTGATGCTCTCGGAGAGCCGCGCCTATCTGCGCCAGGCCTGGTGGAGCGGCGTCTTCCCCGGCGCCGCCCTCACCCTCGTGGTCATCGCGGCCACGATCCTCGGCCGGGCCCTGCAGGCCCGCTACGAACGGAGGAACCGATGACCACCGAGGCCCGGACGCGGACCGTCACCGCCGGCCCCACCGACGAGGCCCGCCAGGTCCTCCGGGTCCGAGACCTGCAGGTCCGCTTCACCGGACGCCACCGCCAGGTCCACGCCGTCCGCGGCATCGACCTGGAGGTGTCCCGAGGTGAAGCGGTCGCCATCGTCGGGGAGTCCGGATCGGGCAAGTCCGTCACCGCCCGCACCCTCGTCGGCCTGCCGGGTCCGGGGGCACAGGTGCGCGCCGCCGAGTTCCGGATCGGCGAGGTGGATGCCCGTACGCTGTCCGAGGCGGGGTGGCGCCGGCTCCGCGGTCGCCGGATCGGCCTGGTGCTGCAGGACGCCCTCAGTTCCCTGGATCCGCTGCGGACCGTACGCCACGAGGTGGCCGAGACACTGATCACCCACCGGCTGGTGCCCCGATCCGAGGTCGGGACGAGGGTGCTGGAGACCCTGGACCTCGTCGGGTTCCCGGACCCGGCCCGGCGGGCCGACCAGTATCCGCACCAGCTGTCCGGCGGGCTGCGCCAGCGGGCCCTGATCGCCGCGGCGCTCGCCGCGGATCCGGCCCTGCTGGTGGCCGACGAACCCACCACGGCGCTCGACGTCACGGTCCAGGCCCAGATCCTCGACCTGCTCTCCCAGCGGCGCGACGCCGGGACCGCCCTGCTGCTCATCTCCCACGACCTTGCCGTCGTCTCCCGGATCGCCGACCGGGTGCTGGTGATGCGCGACGGTGAGATCGTGGAGAGCGGCCCGACCGAGCAGGTGCTCTCCGACCCGAAGCACGAGTACACCCAGCGGTTGCTGCGCGCGATCCCCTCGGCCGCCACCCGCGGGAGCAGACTGAGCGACGCGGGCAGTGGGCCCGCCGGGGCCGACGTGTCCCGGTCGACGGCGGACGACCGGATCGGCGGGCCGGTGCTGACCGCCGAGCACGTCAGCCGGTCGTTCGCCCTGCCCGGCCGCCACCGCCTGCTGGCCGTCGACGACGTCAGCCTCACCGTACGGCCCGGACAGCGACTCGGCGTCGTCGGCGAATCAGGGTCCGGCAAGAGCACCCTGGCCCGGATCCTGCTCGGCCTGCTGCCGCCCGACTCCGGCACGGTCGGCGTGCTCGGCACCGGCTGGGCCACCGCCCGCGGGGAAGAGGCCACCCGGGTCCGGCGGGCCGTCCAGTTCATCTCCCAGGACCCGCTCGGCTCGTTCGACCCGCGCTACACCGTCGGCGACCTCCTCACCGAACCGCTGCGCGGCGTGCTCCCCCGCGACCAGCGCCCGGATCGGGTGGCGGAACTGCTGCGGCTGACCCACCTCGAGCCCGACCTGCTCAGCGCGATGCCCCGTACGCTGTCCGGCGGTCAGCGACAGCGGGTCAGCATCGCCCGGGCGCTCGCGCTGCGGCCCTCGGTCCTCGTCTGCGACGAGCCGGTCTCGGCGCTCGACGTGTCCATCCAGGCGCAGATCCTCGACCTGCTGGACGACCTCAACCGGCGCACCGGGACCGCCCTGGTGTTCATCTCCCACGACCTCGGCGTGGTGCACCACCTCGTCGACGACCTGCTGGTGATGCGGGCCGGTCGGGTGGTGGAGTCCGGGCCGGTGACCGAGGTGTTCGACCACCCCAGCCACCCGTACACCGAGCAGCTCCTGGCGGCCGTGCCCCGGCTCGCGGTGGGGAGACGGGCGGCATGATCCGACGTCCCCTCCGCCGGATCCGCTGGCTGTGTACCCATCGCCGCGACGTACGCCCATCCGGGCACCCCTCCGGAGCCCCGCGGCCTCCCGCCATCCCCCGGCAGCCCCGACCCCGGCAGCCCGATCCCCGACCACCCCGACACCTTCGGAGCAGACAGACATCATGACGACGACCAACCAGCCCCCGCGACGCCGACCACGCCGACGCGCCCTCGCCGCGGTCGGGGCGCTCCTCGCCCTGGCCCTGCCCCTCACCGGCTGCTCGACCAGCGGGTCCGCCTCGGACGCGGCGGCCAGCACCGCCAGCACCCCGGTCGACGGTGGCACCCTCTACTGGGGCATCGAGACGAAGCTCCAGACGGTCAACCCGCACCGCAACGGCCAGGACAAGGCCACCCCGATCCTGCGCAACGTGTTCGACTCCTACGTCTACCGCAACGAGGACGGCACGTACGAACCGTGGCTCGCCTCCGCCTACGACCTGTCGCCGGACGGGAAAACGGTCACCCTGACGCTGCGCCAGGGCGTGACGTTCAGCGACGGCCAACCGCTCACCGCCCAGGCCGTGGTGGCGAACTTCGACAAGATCCGCTCGACCGGCTACCTGACCTCGATCCCCGGCGGCCTGCGATTCCTCACCTCGTACGCCGCGGACGGCGACACCAAGGTGACGTTCCACCTGAGCCAGGCCGACAGCCTGTTCCTGCTCTACCTGTCGACGCCGGCCGCCTCACCGCTGTCGCCGAAGTCCCTCCAGCTGGCGCAGTCGGTGCTGGAGTCCGGCGGGCCCGAGGTCGCCGGCATCGGACCGTTCACCATCAAGTCCTTCACCCCGAACTCCGAGCTGACCCTCGCCAAGCGCGCCGACTACGCCTGGGCCCCCGCCTCGGTGGCCAAGGGCCAGGCGGCCGCCCACCTCGACACGGTCGTCTACCGGACCTTCGCCGAGGGGTCCACCCGCACCGGTTCGCTGCAGCAGCAACAGGTGCAGATCGCCTCCGACATCCAGCCGTTGGACGTCTCGGTCTTCAAGGATTCCAAGGACTTCACTTACGAACGCTCCGCGGTCAGCGGCCTGCCGTACTCGCTCTACTTCAACGTCTCCAAGGCGCCGCTCGACGACGCCCGGGTGCGCCAGGCGTTCGTCCAGGGCTTCGACCGCAGCGCCATCCTCAACAGCATCTACGCCGGAGCCTTCGACCAGGCCCAGGCGCCGGTCAGCGTCAAGGGGCCCTACGCCGACTCCACCTCCCTGGCGCACTACACCACCGACATCGCCGCCGCCAACAAGCTGCTCGACGACGCCGGCTGGACCACTCGCAACGCCGACGGCATCCGGACCAAGGACGGCAAGACGCTGACCGTCCGCGCCGTCTCCGGAGCCCCGTTCGTCCGGGAGAGCCGCGACCAGCTCAACATCGCGATCGGGGCCGCGCTGAAGCAGAACGTCGGCATCGACTACCAGTTCCAGATCGAGGACCTCGGCACCGAGTCCGACCGGGCCAAGGCCAACGACTACGAGGTCTTCGACAACTCGTACGGCGGCGCGGATCCCGCGGTCGGTCTCGACCTGCTCTACTCCTCCGACCCGCAGCGCGGCCTGATCGCCCGCGGCCGCTTCAACGACGCGACCGTCGACCGGCTGCTCGACGCCGGCCGGTTCAGCAACGACCTGACGGCGCGCAAGGCGACATACCAGCAGCTGCAGACCTATGTCACCGACAAGTACTACGTGCTGCCGCTGTACCAGACCCAGGACAACCTGGCCGCGGTCTCGAAGGTGCACGACATCACCATCGACGGCGCCACCGGCCAGCCGTTCGGTGCCTACAAGATCTGGCTGCAGCCGTGACCGGGCCGAGCAGCACCGTGGCACCGGCCGAGGCCGGCCCGGTCGACTTCGCCAGGTACGGCACCATCTACCAGCCTCGGGGCGGCGCCGAGCTGGCCCCGTGGGGCACGGCCGACGCCTATCCCCTGCGTGAGCGGATCTCGGACGACGGCCCGTTCCCGGCGGCCCCGGGCCGCTACCACCTCTATGTGTCGCTGGCCTGCCCCTTCGCCCATCGCACGCTCATCGTCCGCGCCCTGAAGGGTCTGGAGGAGGTCGTCGGCGTGTCGGTGGTCGACCCGATCCGCGACGGCCGCGGCTGGGCGTTCCGCACCGGGCGGGGACAGACGTTGGACACGGCCGGGAACGGCTTCGCCTTCCTCAGTGAGGCGTACGAGGCGTCGGTGCCCGACGGCCACTACACCGGCCGGGTGTCCGTGCCGGTGCTGTGGGACACCCGGGAGCGCCGCATCGTGGCCAACTACTACCCGACGATCACCATCGACCTGGAGACCCGGTTCGATGCGTGGGCACGGCATCCGGAGGTCGATCTCTACCCGGGTGACCTGCGCACGGACATCGATGCGCTCAACGACCACATCGGCGAGCACGTGAACAACGGCGTCTACCACGCGGGCTTCGCGCGCACCCAGGAGGCGTACGAGGCCGGGTACGACGAGGTGTTCAACGCGCTGGACGGTCTGGAGGACCGGCTCACCCGCAGCGGCCCGTACCTTTTCGGCGACCGTCTCACCGAGGCGGACGTTCGGCTCTGGGTGACCCTGGTCCGGTTCGATGCGGTCTACCACGGTCACTTCAAGGTCAACCGCCGGCGGCTGGTCGACTATCCGGCCCTGTGGGCGTACGCCCGGCGGCTGCACGCCCTGCCCGCTTTCCGGGACACCACGGACCTCGACCAGATCAAGCGGCACTACTACGGCACCCAGTTGCACCTCAACCCGACCGGGGTGGTCCCGAAGGGGCCGGTGGTCGACTGGTCCCTCTGAGGATCGGCTCCGGCCGAGAACCGGCTCCTACTGAGGGATCGGAGCAGCCCCAGTCCTGGACGCTTCCGTTCGTCCCCACCCGCGTCGGCACGTGCGGCCGTGTCCGGGGACGTACGGAAGCGTTTGGGCGTGGCCGACGATGGTGGGGCCCGACCACCTCAGCGGCAGGCCATCGGCATCGGGCCACCTCAGCGGCGGGCGCGCACCACCGCACCACCGACCCGCTCCCCCGCGGCCTCCAGTTGCTCGGCGATCCGGGCCGACCAGGTGCCGACGTCGGCGGGGGTCCGGGCGATCGCCAGCCGGCTGTCGGGCAGCACCTCGTGCAGGGTGCGCGCGGTGGAGACCGGGTGGGAGGGGTCGTCGATCCAGCCGAGGATCTGGGTGGGCACGTCGAGGTCGGCCAGGTCCGCCACCGGGGGCAGGTCGGTCGCCGCCGCACCGCGGTAGAGGGTCGGCAACAGGCTCTCCTCCACGTCGGGCAGGGTGAACGGCCGGTCCGGGCGGACGGCCGGTGGCAGCGGCAGCCGCTTCTCCAGCGAGGACCAGTACCGCAGTCCCCGCCGTTCGATCACCTCGGCGTTGTGGACGTACGCATCGTGCTGGGACACCCGGCTCGCCCAGGCCGTGGGCGGGATGATCAGGGTGAGTCCGGAGAACCGCTCGGGGTGCCGGACGGCGGCATGCAGCACAGTGCCCACCCCCATGGATTTGCCGACGGCGTGCACCGGTTCGTCGGGGACGAGCTGGTCCAGCAGGGCCAGCAGGTCCTCGGCGAGCCGGGGCCAGGCGTACGCCGCGGGGACCCGCGGCCCGGTCGAGTGCCCGTGTCCGCGGGCGTCATAGTGGATCAGGCGATGGCCGGGCATCCCGGCGATGAAGTCGAGGCCGAGACGGCGGTCGCGGGCGCGGCTGGAGGTGAGCCCGTGCAGCTGGACGACCGCCGACCCCTCCCCCTCGTCGTCGTAGGCGAGCGACACGCGCTCCCCGGTCGTACGGTCGGTCAGGTCGAATCGGGCCATCGGGCCCTCCTGTTACATCTGCTTGTTACATCAGCTCAACACACGGACAATCATTGTCACATGTTCCCCCTAGGCTACGAGCCGTGCGCCAGACGAGCATCGGGTCGTTCCCCCTGCCGGATCGGGGACGAGTAAGCAGTTACGTCGCCCATGTGCCCGCGACCGAGGGTCGCGAGCTCCCTGTGTCGTTCGACCAAGGTATCCATGTCGGGGTCGGGCCGCGGCCCGGGTCCTGGATGGGGGTCGGCTTCACCCCACAGGTCTTCACGCCGGGCGTCCCCGTCGACCGGGACCTGCTCGCCGCGGCCTGGCATGCCGTGATCGCCCGCCACGGCACGCTGCGGACGGCATTCTCGACCGGCGCGGACGGCGCCGTGCGGCTGCACGAGATCGAGGTGCTGCCCGGCAGCTGGGTGGACCACATCCCCGCCCAGGGCCAGCGGCCCGCCGATGTCGTCCAGTCGGTGCTCGACAGCGCCTGTTCCCCGTACGAACGGCCCTCGCACCGGCTCCTGCTGGTGGAGGGCGAGGGCCGGCCGACGGTGGTGATCGGGGCCGACCATGCCCACGTCGACGCCTGGTCGATGCTGGTGCTGGTCCGCGACCTCACCACGATCCTCGACGACCTGCTGGCGGATCGTACGCCCGGCGCCGACCTGCCGCCGGTGCCCGCCTTCGCCGAGCACACGGCGCTGCTCGCCGCCCAGCCACCGGCACCGGCCGAGGTCACCGCCCGGTGGGCGGAGATCCTGCGCCGTGCCGGCGGGGTGATGCCGGTGTTCCCGCTGTCGCTGGGCGATGTCTCCCGGCCGCGGCCGGACGTGGTCGACGTCGTCGACATCCTCGATGCCGGTGAGCTGGCGGCGTACGGGGATCGCGCCGCCGAGCTCGGCGCGCGAATGCTGCCGCTGACCGTCTCGGTGATGACCCGGGTGACCCTCGAGCTCACCGGTGCTCCGCTGCGCGCGGTGATGCCGGTGCACAGCCGCCACGAACCGCGGTGGCGCGACGCGGTGGGCTGGTTCATCACCAACTCCGTCCTCGATGCCGACCTCCCCGACGTACCGCACTGCGCGGCGGCGGTCAAGGAGGCAGTCATCCTCGGCTCCTATCCGCTGGCCCCGATCATGGCGCCGTACGGCGGGATGCCGACCGCGCCGGGGATGTTCGCCCTGTCGTGGCTCGACAACCGCCGGCTGCCGGTGACCCTGCCGCCCGGCCTGTCCCCCTACCAGCTGTCGGCCTCGCTGCCGACCCAGGGGGTGATGGTCTGGTTCCTGCTCAACGACGACGGCATGCACGTACGCTGCCGCTACCCCGACACCCCGGAGGCGCACGCCTCGGTGGGTGCCTGGCTGACCGCGGTGAGCGACGGGATCCGGGCCGAGGTGGGTCGGCCACCGCTGCGGTTCGCGGTGGCCTGAGGGGGCGGCGGCCGGGCGTGGCCGAGGGCCGGCCCCTGAACGCCGGACGCTACCGTTCGTCCCCGGACGCGGCAGCACGTGCGGACGCGGCCAGGGACGGACGGTCGCGTGTTGGGCTCAGCACCATCAACGGGCGTCTGGCCGTCCCCTTGCCACGCGGACAAACGCTCGGCGCACTCGCGCGGCGATCAGATCGGGCCGCTGCAGATCGGACCAGACGACCCGTACGACCTGCCAGTCCAGGCCGCGCAGCCGATCCTCGCGCGCCTTCTCCTCGAGGAGGACGACATGTCCGGGCCGGCGGGAGGGGTTGCCGGCCTTGTACTTGAGGGCGCCATCGAACTCGAGCAAGGTCCGGTGCTCGGGCCAGCCAAGATCGGCCCAGGCATCGAAGTACGGATCCGACGGGTCGGTGACGTGGAGTTGGACGACCGCCGGCGGTAGCCCGATCAGGTGCAGCGTCGACCGGAGGATCGACTCCCCGCGGTTCGCGGCGCCCGGATCGGCGAACGCGATCACCCGGCGCGCCATCCCGACGCCCTTGCAGCCGGTCAGCCGATCAGCGGCCTCGCTCAACGTGCGGCGGACCTGCTCGGGGGAATCCGTCGTACGCAGCGCACGGTCGGCCAGGCTAACGGCGTCGGTGAACGGGAGCGTACGGGCGCAGTCGACAACCGTCCTCGCCACGCCGGTCACCGGGAGCAACCCCACCTCGGTCACATCCACCGGCAGCAGGCGCACGGCGTGAACCGCGCGGTCCCGGCGGGTGCCACCGCCATCCGTACCTGGCCGGCTCAGGTGAATCACCGTACCCGCCACCGGCGCCGACCCCGTCAGGCCATGCAACAGGGCAGCGGTCACGTGGCTGAACACCATGCCGGGCGGCAGCCGAGGCGCCGCGGCATGAGCTCGGGCAAGGTGCAGCTGTAGCGGGTCGGTTTCCTCCTTCTCGAGGTACGACCCGCGGGCGATCCGGTGCAGACGCCCGTCGCGGGAGGCCCGCGAGACGGTGTCCCGCGTCATTCCCTCCAGCTCCATGGTCTGAAGGTGGCGCACAGGAGGCGGCGGAGGAGGCACGAGGGGCTCGACGACGATGCGCATGCCCCCATTCCAGAGGCGCCGCCCGAGGTCGACAAGAGGCCCCTGCCGATCTGTGGACGGCGCTGATCTGTCCACAGCCGGCCGCCCCAGACCCGCGGTCCTGACCCCGGTCCATGCCCTCCGGTCCAGACCCCTGCCCAGCTCCAGACGCATCCGCTCATCCCCATCCGCGGCAGCACGTGCGGACGCGGCCAGCGACGAACAGAAGCGTCTGGCCACAGGCTCCGACTGGCGGGCGAGGGATCACGTCGCACCCCGAATCCGGCGCGTGTCACACCGCACTGCTAGAACATATGTACGCTTTCTGCTGAAGCCGAGCACGCCCGGAGCGGGCGGCCGGAGGGCCAGAGGCCGGGAGGAGCGACATGGGCGGGACTGCGACGATCCAGCTGGAGGCGTTGTTCCCGGTGGATGTGGTGGAGCGACGGGTCCGCCGCGTGGCGCCGGACGCCACCCATGTGCCGGACCTGCTCACCCTGGAACAGCAGCGTCGCCTCGTCGCCGGGGCCCGGTCCTGGCCGGGCCAGGAGATCACCGCGCGGGGGGCCACCCTGCGCCGGCACGTGACGGCGGTGCCGGAGTGGGTGGTCGACCTCGCCCGCGCCGCGTTGGGCCGCGGCCTGCCCAGCACCGGCGAGCCCGACCTCGACCCGGACGGCTGGACCCCCGACAGCGCACTGATCACCGAACTCGCGCCCGGCGCCGCCCTGCGGCTGCACCGGCCGAAGGGCTCCGGCCCGATGGTCATCCTCTCCGTCGGGGACGCCGGCGAGTTCCGGCTGGGCAACACCCAGGCCCCGACCCGGCCCTACCGCAATGTCCTGCTGGAGTCCGGGGACGTGTTCGTGTACGGCGGGGTGGCGCGGGCCAGCTTCGTGGGGATGCCGCGGATCCGTCCCGGCACCGCGCCGGACTGGTGCGGGCTGACCGAGGGGCGGATCGACATCGCCCTGACCCGGCTCGGATGATCCGGTGACTCGGCTCGGACGATCCCATCACCCGCCTCCGACGATCGAGGGACCGCTCAACGCCGGCGACGCGCGGGGACCCGACCGGTGCTTCGCGATCGACGAGACGACAGCTCAACGCCCCCACGACGCGCAGACAGGCGGACACGACACCGACCTAGACTGTGGTCCATGGCGAGCAGTCTGATCGCGTCCGCGGCCCAAGCGCTGAAGTTCGTGCTGGAGCTGGCGATGCTCGCGGCGTACGCGATCGCCTTCTTCCGACTCATCCCCGGCCCACTGCTGTCCTGGGTCGCCGCCATCGGGGCGCCGATCCTGGTCGGCGTCGTCTGGGGACTGCTGATCGCTCCCCGCGCCCCGGTGTCGCTCGGCGTCCCGGCGCGCGTGGTGCTCACCGCCGTGATCTTCGCCGGCGCGATCACTGCCCTCGCCCTGGCCGGGCGGCCCGTGGCCGCCGTCGTCCTCGCCGTGGCGTACGTCGTCGACGAGGTCGCGCTGATCGCCCTAAGGGCCTATCCCGGCGCCCGCGCCTGAGCCGCCCGGCCCTGAGGCCGGCCGGACCTGCCACCCGCCGACGTCAGTCGACGGTCTCCGGCGGCGCCGGCAGCCGACCGGAGGCCACCGCGTCCCGCAGCGCCCGGAAGTCGCGCAGTGACTGGTCGGCGTAGTCGAACGACCAGTCGACGATGGCGTCGGCCGCCGTGTGGCTGCGCCCGAGATAGCCGACGACCCGGGCGAACCCCGGGCTCTGGGCGTGCGCCCGGGCCAGCATGGTGGCACAGGCGGCGGCGTACGGCCCGAACGCCTCGGGCTCGAGCCCCTCGAGGTCGATTGCGCCCTTCATGTCGTGGAACTGGCGGACGTAGAAGTCCCGCCCGTCGCGGCGGAAGTGGCCGAGGAACGGGTCGGACACCACCTGGAGGATCTGCTGCAGGGCGACCACCCGCAGCCCGTTGCCGGACGCGGCAAAACGCTCCGCGGTCGCCTCCGAGAAGGTCGTGCCGCCGTAGCGGGCGAGCACCGAGTCGGTCGCCTCCTTGACCTGCAGCAGCAGGGTGTCCCCGTCGGCCCCCTCCAGCAGCACCAGCGAGCAGCGGGTGCCGACGCTGCCCACCCCGACGACGCGACGGACGGCGTCGACCGGCGCGTACTGGGACAGCACCAGGCCGAGGTCGATGCCCACGCCGGCGCGGTACTCCTCGAAGAAGGGCACCATCTCGTCCTGTTCGACCGGCAGATGCGTCATCCGGGGCGGATCCTCGACGAAGCGGCGCACACCGTCTGCGCCGATCTCGGTGGTACGACGGACGGCCCGCTCCGACGTACGCTTCCGGGCCCGGGCCAGCGCAGCATCCAGGGCCGCGTCGAGCGCGGCCAGGGATCGCTGGTCCAGGCCGGCGCGCGAACTGCGGAGGTCGGTGTGCATGTAGTAGCGCTCGACCGGCGACAGGGCGAGCAACGAGGCCAGCGACCGCTGGTAGGTCCGCACCGTCTCAGCGGCGACGGACCGGACCACGTCCTCGTCGTAGCCGGCGTCCGCCCCGCCGACGACCACGCTGGTGGTCAGGCGTTTGACGTCCCACTCCCAGGGCGCCACCCCGGCCTCGTCGAAGTCGTTGAGGTCGAAGGCCAGGCGCCGCTCGGGGGTGGCGAAGAAGCCGAAGTTGCTCAGGTGCGCGTCGCCGCAGGAGACCACCAGCAGGCCGGTGTGCGGATCCTCGGCGAGATCGGCCGCCATCAGCGCTGCCGTTCCCCGGTAGAACGCGAACGGGCTGGCCAGCATCCGCTCCGTCCGCAGCGGGAGGAGCTCGGGGAGTCGGAGCGCGTTCTGCTCCTCCAGGATGGTGATCGGGTCACGTGTGTGGGGGACACTGCCGGCCAGGCCCTTGCGGGCCAGTCGCCGGCGCACCGACCGGCCCTCGGCCAGCGACTCCGCCCGGGAGTTCTCCCTCACCTGTGCGTGCACGATGTCCATGAGCCAGTATCCGCACGGCGAGGGGTGGCTGTCGCGCGGTATCGCGGTATCGCGAGACCCGGCGGGTTAGGCTCCGGGCATGGCAACGCCGCTCTACACGCGCATCCCGCCACCCGGGTGGGCCCTCGGCCCCGGGGACGAGCGGGCCCTGCAGGAGCGCGCTGGCGAGGCGTACGCCGGCCACCGCCGACACGTCCCGCGGTGGTCGGGCATCCCCCGGAAGGAGACCATCCGATGACGAACTGTGGCTGCACCGGCCCCCATGAGCACAAGCGGGTGGCCCTCACCGGCGGGCCAGGGGCCGGCAAAACGGCCTTCCTCGAGCTCGCCCGCCAGACGTTCTGCCGACACGTGGTCGTCGTGCAGGAGTCCGCCGGCGTGGTGTTCGGCGGCGGTTTCCCCCGCGACGGCTCACTGGTGTGCCGGCAGGCCGGGCAACGGGCCATCTACTACGTCCAGCGCGAGCTGGAGTCGATCGGCGAGAGCCTCGACCCGGCGATCGTGCTGTGCGACCGCGGCACGGTCGACGGCGTCGCCTACTGGCCCGGCGATCCGAAGGAGTACTGGGCGGCGGTGGGCACGACCCAGGAGCGCGAGCTCGCCCGCTACGACGCAGTGATCCATCTGCGGACCCCCACCGCGGAGCAGGGCTACAACCATCAGAACCCACTGCGGGTCGAGTCGGCCGAGGCGGCGGTGGCGATCGACGAACGCATCCTGGCGGCCTGGTCGGCCCATCCGCGCCGGTACGTGGTGGAGCCGTCGGCGGTGTTCCTGGAGAAGGCGACCCGGGCGATCGACCTGCTCCGTCTCGAGGTGCCGCGATGCTGCGGCGGCGAGGCGGACGACGCCGACGCGGAGGACGGCTGGCGGTAACTCACCCGGAGCCCTGCTCCACACTGCGGCACACCACCCCCTCGGGCAGCAAGTTAGGTTAGCCTTACCTGCATCGCACGCCCCAGGAGGAGATCATCGTGGAGTTCCCCGCCCCGTCACGCAGCCGAGCGCCGCTCGGTGAGGAAACGCTCGCCATCCGGGCCCGCTCGATGACCGACCGACTGCTGTCGGGAACCGGCTGTGCCTCCTTGCTCGCCTACGAGTACGAACCCGGCATCGAGGTGGGCTCGATGGTGCACGGGCTGAGCTCACGAGGGGCGCTGGTCGTCGCGTCATGCCTGCCCCCGGACGCCCCCGCCGCGAGCCTGCTGGATCACTGGAGCACCGCCGTCCGGATGGACGTGGTGAAGGAGTCGCTGACCCCGCAGGTGCGGATCATGGCCTCGTCCCTGCACCTCCTGGGTCAGCTGGAATGGATGAGCACGGACGTCACCGCCGGGATGCTCCACCGGCGCGAGGTCCCCCGGCATGTCGCGGACATCGCCATGGCGCCGGGAGGACGCCTCGGCGTCGTACACACCCAGCGGATCCTGCTCCACGACGCATCGGGGGTGACACCGCTGGGTCACCCGGACGACGAGGGCGCCGTGCCCATCCACCGGTTCCCCCCGGAATCCACCGACACGATGGAGTCCGACCGGCCGATCAGCACCGGGCATCCGGCCGGACAGCGTCGGGCCAGGCAGCGGCCGGCGCACCCCTCGCCCTACCCTGCGGTCTTCCCGTCCATGGACCAAGAGATCGAGGCGTACGACGTCGTCGCCAGCAGCTGTGGCGATGATCTGACCCGGATCTACGAGGCACTCGCCGACGGGCGCCTGGCCGGTGTCATCTGGTCACGGCGTCCCTCCACGCCGTGCCCGCACACCCAGGACCAGACCTACTACGTCGACATCGACCGCACCGGCATCACGGTGATGCACGTCGGCGAGTCGACGACGACCACGGCCTTCGTGGCCTTCCCCCAGGAGGTGGACACTCTCGACCAGCTCGGTCACCAGGTGGCCCTCCTGCTCCAGGACTCGGCTCCGCAGCGCCAGCCGCGCATCTGACAGCGGGGTCGGGAGTGTGTGGACCCTGTGGCCGCAGGGTCCACACCTGATCCCGGACGAGCTCGGACAGATGATCTCGGACAGGAGTCAGCGCCGCTGGTAGGCCTGGCATTCGCCGGCGTCACCGGCGATGTCGATGGCCGCGGCGGTACACATCAGGTCGGCGTTGTGGACGCATTCGAGTCGCTGGCAGGCACCCACATGACCCTCGGCGACGGGCAACCCGCCGCGGGCGTCCAAGGTGATCAGCGTGGCGCACGAAGCCTTGTCCCCCGAGCCGGCGACGGTGATGGCGTAGGCGGTGCATCCCTCACGGTTGTACGCGCACGCGGTGGTCGAGCAGGACTTGACAGTGGTGACGGTTTGCATGGCAGAACCCTTTGCGGTGAGTAGTTACTCCCGCGCATCTGACATATCGAGAATATCCCGCCCGCTCGTGGGACATCACCTGATACGTGTGTCGCCTACGTCACGGGCGGGAATCCCCCGACCCCAGAAATCGGTTTTCGAAAGAGTGCTCTTTCTATATTGAGGGTCGGCCGACGCCCCTGTCAGACCCGGGATTCCAGCAGTGCCTCCGGCGCGCCCGCCGGGTCGTACGACACCCTCCCGGGCCGGTCTGCACCCCCGCCGGCTCCTCCAGCACGACATGGCCCATCCGCTGGTACTTCTCCGGGTCGGTCCGGCGCACCACGATGGCGAAGACCAGACCGGCCACGAAGATGACCCCGACGATCCACGGGATGAGCCGGAAGATGATGTCGCCGGAGGCCGACCCCGCCGCGAAGCTCATGTTCTGGAACAACAGGATGACGACATAGACCATCCCGATCCCGCCGAGGGCCGGGGCGAGCAGCGTACGGAACCAGTGGGCGGTCTCCGGGTGGTTCTTCTGGACGTGGAAGTAGGAGATCACGGAGAAGGCGGTCAGCGCCTGCACGATCATGATCCCGGTGGTGCCCAGCAGCGCCATCACGCCGTAGAGCGAGCCATAGGGATCACGCCCGGAGACGGCGTAGAACAGCACGATGATCAGCGCGACGGTGGACTGCACGAAACCCGAGATGTACGGCGACCCGTGCTTCGGATGCGAGGCGCCGAGCGTGCGCCCGAAGCCGGGGATGAGATTCTCCCGGCCGATCGCGTAGAGATAGTGCGCGGCCGAATTGTGGAAGGCCATGCCGCAGGCGTACGAACCGGTCACCAGCAGGATGGAGAACAGTACGACCGCCCAGTGGCCGAGATTGTGCTCGACGGGCTTGAGGAACAGGTCGCTCATGGTGTCGGGGTTGAGGGTGGTCGCCAGGGCGTCGGTGGGTCCGGTGCCGGGGCCCGACCCGACGATGCCCATCCACGAGACGAAGACATAGAAGATGCCGATGCCCAGCACGGAGGCGACGGTCGCCAGTGGGATGATCCGCTTCGGGTCCTTGGACTCCTCGCCGTACATGGCGGTGGACTCGAAGCCGACCCACGACCAGAAGGCGAAGAACAGGCCGATCCCCGCGGTCCCGACGGCGTGCATCGACTGTCCACCGGCCAGGGTGACGTTCGCGTCCAGGCTGCGGAAGCCGTTCAGCGGATTGAGGGAGGCCCATGACCAGCCCTCGTGGGCGCCTCCGGTGAACAGCACGGAGAAGGCGAAGAGGGACAGCATGACGATCTCGGTGATCAGGAAGACACCCAGCACCTTCGAGGCGAGATTGATGTCGAAATAGGTCAGTGCGGCATTCGCGGCCAACATCAGGAGGGCGAAGACGATCCACGGGACGTCGACGCCGACGAGTTCGTTGACGAGGTTCTTGGCGAAGACGGAGAAGATGCCGACCAGGGACGCCTCGAAAACCATGTAGGCCATCGTGGTGAGGGCCCCGCTCGCCAGTCCGATCTCCCGACCCAGCCCGTGGGAGATATCGGTGTAGAAGGCACCGGTGGCGGTGATGTGCTTGGCCATCTGGCCGTATCCGACGGCGAAGAGCCCGAGCACGATGGTGGCGACCATGAAGGTCGCCGGGGCGTAGACGCCGTTGCCGGCACTCACGATGATCGGGGTGTTGCCGACCATCGCGGTGATCGGTGCGGCGGTCGCCACCGCCATGAAGACGACGCCCCACAGCCCGACGGCATTGGGCTTCAGCCGGGACACCTCCCCCGGCGCGGGCTCGACACCACTGCTCACCGCCGGGGATCGTGGACCGGTCTCTGTCGCGGTCATCTGGTTTCTCCTCTCGCCACGAGCCGCCCGGAAAAGAGTTCCGGTCCGGCACCTGTCAAGAACGTATTCGGCGCACCCTGCGGCCCAAGGACGGCATTGTGAACGACGTGTTTCGGTCGGGGAGCGCAGATTAACGGTTTGTTGCCCGGCAACGGCTGTGTTAAATTCCCGCACCCGACCTCTCCGGCGGTCGATCACCGGAATACCCTTGCGGCGGGTCGGGCACCGATGACGAGGCGTCGGGGCCACCGGAATGACAGACCGACGCGAATGCCGGACCGACCCGGACGACGGCGCACAACGAACGACTGCGCACAGCAGACGACTGCGCACAGCAGACGACAATGGGAGGAAACAAGATGGCTGCACCGGACAGCGTGGCGGAGGGCGGGATGCGACGGGTCGTCGTCCTCGGCGGGACCCGCGGCATCGGACGCGCCATCGTCGAGGCGTTCCTGGGGCACGGGGACCTGGTGCTCGCCACCGGGCGGTCGCCCGAGAGCGTCGCCACGCTCGCCGATGGCCTCGCCGGGACGGAGGGGGCCGGCCGACTGCGCACCGCTGCGGTCGACACTGCCGCTCCCGAGCTGCCCGACCGTCTCGCCGGCGCGGTGGAGGATGCTCTCGGCGGCGGTGTCGACGTGCTCTGTTGCAATGCCGGTGTCTTCCCCTCGTCCCCGCTCGACGACCTCGATCGGGAGACGATCACCTCGACGCTGCAGACCAACCTCGTCGGCCACATGCTGGCGGTGCAGAGGCTGGCTCCGCTGTTGCGGCGGGCGTCACAGGGCCGAGTGATCCTGACCTCGTCGATCACCGGTCCCCTCACCGGCTATCCCGGCTGGACGACGTACGCCGCGTCGAAGGCGGCCCAGCTGGGCTTCATGCGGTCGGCCGCCCTCGAGCTCGCACCCCACGGGGTGACGGTCAACGCGGTGCTGCCGGGCAACATCGCCACCGAGGGCCTGGTCGCGATGGGACCCGAGTACCTGTCGGCCGCGGCGGCCTGCGTCCCGCTGGGGAAGCTGGGCACCCCCGAGGACATCGCCCACGCGGTGATCTTCCTGGCCTCGGCGGGCGCCCAGTACATCACCGGGCAGACGATCGTCGTCGACGGTGGGCAGACGCTGCCGGAGAGCCCCGACGCGATCCTGCCGCTGGCCTCGGCTCCCGCTCCCGAGGGCGCGGGGGCCCGGTACGCGGGGGCCCGGTAGGAGGGGCCGGGTCGGATGGGTCACCGGCCGACCCCACGCGACCGGCCGCCACGATCACTCGGCACGGTCTCGATCACTCGGTCGTTTCCGGCAGCGTCGCTTCCGTCAGCGGAGCGACATCGCCTCCGGCGCGGCGTCGTCCAGCGACCCACGTGTCGCCTGGGCCCCGCGCTTCCAGTTGGTGCCGTAGCGGCGGGTGCCGATCCGGGTGCGGTCGGCGCGGAACAGGTCGTGGCCGAGTTCGTAGTGCTGGCCGGCCTCCGACCAGGTCAACCGGCAGATCAGCAGCAGCGGAGCTCCGACCTCGACACCCAGCAGGGCGGCCTCCCCGGCATCGGCCTCGATCACCTCGATCTCCTCGCGGGCGCCACCGGGGACGAAACCGTACCGTTCCCGCGCCAGGTCGGTGAGGGACAGCGACAGGTCGTACGCCAGCAGTCCGGGGAACAGGCCCGCCGGGAGGATCGAGGTGTCGAGAGACCACGGGCTGCCGTCGACCTGCCGGATCCGGGTGATCTGCACGACGTTCGCCGGCGACGCCAGCCGGAGGGTGCGGGCCTCGTACGGATCGGCCGCCCGCAGGTGGGCACCGACCACCCGGGTCGACAGGCTGCGTCCCTGGGCGCGCACCATCGAGGGAACGCCCTCGGTGGTGTCGAGCCGACGCAGGATCCTGGCGTCGGCCGCATGCACGCCACCGCAGCGGCCGATCGTACGGCGCACCAGATGGTCGTCCTCCAGCAGGCCGAGCGCGGCCCGCAGCAACGTCCGCCCCACTCCGAACCGTTCGGCCAGGTCCCGTTCGGTGCCGACGAGCTCTCCGGGATGGAAGGCCTCCCGAGTGAGATGGCCGCGCAGCGCCTCGGCCAGCTGGCGGGCGCGGGGTGTGGCCGGGTCACTCATGGCAACGTCACGACCGCTACTCGTCGGTTACTCGTCGGTGGCCGCCGGGCCGGGCCGGCGGATGCCGGCCTGCTCGAGCCGGCTGATGAACAGGTCGGCCTCGCCCGGGCTCAGCACCATCGGTGGGCGGATCTTCAGGGCGTTGCCGTAGCGTCCGCAGGCGGAGATCAGCACGCCACGGTCGCGCAGGGCGTTGATGACCCCGGCGGCGCGCCGCCGATCGGGCCGGCCGTCCGCGTCGACGTACTCGACCGCGACGAACAGCCCCAGGCCACGCACCTCGCTGACCGTCGGGTCGTCCGCGGTGACCGTACGGACGCCGTCAAGCAGGCGCCGCCCGACCTCGGCGGCGTGCGCGATCAGCCCCTCGTCCTCGATGACGTCGAGCACCGCCGTGGCGGCGGCCATCGAGACGGGGTTGCCGGCGAAGGTGTTGAAGTAGTTCTCCCCCGCGCAGAACCCGTCGATCAGGTCGGCGCGACCCACCAGCCCGGCCACCGGCATGCCGTTGGCCATCGGCTTGCCGAGGGTGACCAGGTCGGGGGCGATGTCATGGCGGGTGTGCCCCCACATGCCGGTGCCCAGCCGGCCGAATCCCGGCTGGACCTCGTCGGCGATCACCAGGCCGCCCCGCTCGTGCACCAGCGCGGCCGCCGCATCGAGCATCCCGGGCGTCCCCGGGTGGATCCCGTCGGAGGAGAAGACCGTGTCGACCAGCAGGGCGGCCGTCCGGCGCCCGCGCCGGGCCAGCTCGTCCATCGCGGCGGCCACCTCGCCGGCCCACCGGCCGGCTAGGCCGGCGTCTCCCGAAGCCCGGTCGGCGGGGTCATCGAGCAGGCTGCGGCCGTCCGGCGCGGGCACGGTGACGACGACGTCGTCGACCGCCCCGGTGGACGGGGAACAGGCGGCCGACACCGTGGTGCCGCCGTGGTAGGCGGCCTCGGTGACGATCACGCCGTCGGCACCGGTGGCCCACCGGGCGATCCGGACCGCCAGATCGTTCGCCTCCGAGCCGGTGCAGGTGAACATCACCCGACGCGGGCCCCGGTCGGGGAAGGTCGCCAGCAGTCGCTCGGCGTAGTCGACGACGTAGCCGTGCAGGTAGCGGGTGTTGGTGTTGAGGGTGGCCGCCTGGCGGCTGATGGCCGCCACCACCCGGGGGTGGCAGTGGCCGACCCCGGCCACGTTGTTGTACATGTCGAGGTAGCGTCGGCCCGCCGCGTCGATCAGCCAGGCCCCTTCGCCGCGGACGATGTGCAGCGGCCGGTCGTACATCAGCGGCGCGGCCGGGCCGAGCACCTCTCGGCGGCGCTCCAGCAGCTGCCGGTCGTCGTCGCTCAGGGCGTCCGGACCGAGCGGCCCTGCGTCGTGGTGGGCGTTGACGTCGAGGATCGAGACCGGGGCGGCGCCGGGCTCGAGCGCAGTGCCGGCCTGACCCGGGGCGTTCATGCCGCCACCCGCCGGGCGCCACCGGTGGCCAGATAGGCGCTGGCCAGTCGGACCGTCCCCTCGGCGAAGTCGGCCAGATGGGTGGCGTTCTCGACGGCATGCGGATGGCTGCCGAGCCAGGCCAGCAACATCAGTCGGCGCAGCAGCACGAAGCTGGGCAGCATCGCCTCGTCGGCGGCACCGAGATCACGGACCTCACGGTAACCGGCCAGCCATGCCTCCTGCCAGGCCGGCACCCGCGGATCTGTCTCCAGGAACGACACCGCCGAGGCGAAGTCGTAGAGGAACCATCCCAGCCCGCAGTCGTCGAAGTCGATCACCGTCACCCGATCGCCGTGACGGAGCAGATTGGCCAGCCGGAGGTCGGCGTGGATGAGGCCGTACCGCTGCGGGGCCATGCCGTAGCCGGCCAGCCGTTCGCGCAGCAGGTCCACCGCCGGGGCGATCGCCGCCGCCCGGCCGGCGGTCACCCGGGGGCCGTCCTGCCAACGCCCCCACCGCGGCCAGCGGCCGAGGGTGTGCTCCCAGTCCCAGGCGAACCGGCCGACGTCCCGGCCCCGGCCGGCCACGCACTCGTGCAGCGTGGCGGCCATCCGGCCGAGCAGCCGGAAGTCCCGGCCGGTCAGCCCGGCCTCGTCCGGGTTGCTGCCCTCGACCACCTCGAACAGGACCGCATAGCGCTCCGTGCCGTCGATCTGCACGCTGATCACCCCCTGCCCGTCCGGCAGCCGTCGCGGCCGGATCACCTCCAGGCCCGGATGGGTGGAGAGCTCGTCGAGCCAGTCGAGTTCGGCGGCGATGGCCGCCGCATCGTGGTACCCCGGGCGGTGGACCCGGACGATGGCCGTGTCGGCGGTTCCGGGGGCCTCGGCTGTCCCGGGGACGCTCACCCGGTAGGTGGCGTTCTCCGACACGGCCAGCAGGTCGAGCCGGGCGGTCGCGGGGAAGCCGTGCCGGGCCGCGGCGAGAGCGGCGATCCGGTCGCAGGTCGCACGGTCCGAAGCGAGGTCGAGAACGGCCGCGGGCGGCGTCATGACGGTGTCCTTCCGGTCGGGAACAGGACCGAGCCTCCCGCCGCCAAATGGTCGTTTCCAGTGGCGAGGGCCCGATTAACCCGTTCGGTACGCCGGTGGCCGGGATCGTTGCCGGGTCGGCACATCGGCGGGTGTTCCGTCGCACGTCCGTGATGGAACGGACATGGGTCCGTCATCAGTGGCCGGTGGGCCGGCCAATGGTCGACAGCCGCCGCCGTGTTCCCGGTCTTGGCAGGCTGCCTGACAGGCCTCGCCCCGACAGGTCTGATCCTGACAGCTCTGGCCCCGACAGGTCTGGTCCTGACAGGTCTGGTCCTGACAGCTCTGGCCTTGACAGGTCTCGGCTCGGACGGGATTCTCGGGCCATGACCGGCCCGGAACCCCCTGTGGATCCTCAGCTGTTCGCCTCGATGGAGGCCCTCGGGGAGGCGATCGAGGCGGGACGGGTCGCCCCGGGGATCCGGTTGCCGGCGGAGCGTGACCTGGCGGCGACCTTCGCGGTGAGTCGTACGCAGATCCGGAAGGTGCTCGACGACCTGTTCGAGGAGCATCTGCTGGTGCGGCTCCGTGGCCGCTCCGGCGGCACCGTCGTGGCCGAGCCCCGGGTGCGCCGGGACCTGCGGGTGGTGGCCGGGGTGCCGCGCTATCTGGCGAGTCAGGGGTTCGTTCACTCCTGCACGGTGCTGCGCGCCGGCGTCCGCACACCCGGCTTCCGCAGCCGGCACGCGCTCCGGCTGGACGACACCGCCACCGTCTGCTCGATCGTACGGTTGCGCCGCGCCGATGGGCGCCCGTTCTCCCTGGAGACCGCGGAGTTCCCGGCGGCCCGCTTCCCGGGCCTGGCCGACCGCGATCTCACCGGCAGTCTCTACGAGGTGCTGACGCAGCGGTACGGGGTGGTGATCGGGCACTCGGAGGAGCTGGTCGAGGCGGTGAACGCCTCCCCGCGCGAGGCCGAGTTGCTGGAGGCGATGCCGGGGGCCGCGCTGCTGGCGGTCAACCGGGTCACCATGGATGCCGACGGCGTGCCGTTCGAGCACTCGCGGGACCTGTTCGTGGGGACTCGGGTGACCGGGTACGTGACCGCTGTCTCGCCCGAGTCCTCATGCCATGCGTCACAACGTTGACTAGCCGAGCACAGCTGGAGCAGGCGCAGAAGCTGGAGCAGGGGCAGAGACGGAAGAGACGTCCAGTCCCGTCGCCCCTGCCCCCACAGTGTCGGCGTCACGCCCCGTTGGGGCGACGTTCACCTGCCCGTACGGCGCCGGGCGTAGCTTCCTCGGCAAACAACGCTGCGGCGTCGGCTTCTCGGTCACCGGACGGCATGGGTGATGGACGGCAGGGCTTGACGCGAGGCGCCCCCGGTCCGGAAGGGAACGTGAGACAGTGCTCGAACTGGCGGTCTTCGACATGGCAGGGACCACGGTGGACGACCACGGGTTGGTCTATGTGGCGCTGCAACAGGCGGTCGAGGAGACCGGGGTCACGGTCGCCGCGGACGACCTCCAACGGTGGATGGGCACCGACAAGGTCACCGCGATCGACGCACTGATCCGGCTCGGCGGCGTCGAGCCGGCGGAGGGCCTTGCCGAGCGCCAGTTCGAGAGGTTCAAGGTGATCCTCGCCGAGCTGTACGAGCGGCAGCCGCCGCAGCCGATCGGCGGCGCGGTGGAGACCCTGCGGGAGCTCCGCTCGCGCGGTGTCAAGGTCGTGCTGACCACCGGATTCGACGCAGCCGTGGCGACCCCGTTGCTGCGCTCCCTCGGCTGGGCCGTCGCCGGGACCCCCGACGCGGCCGCAGCGGCGGTGGTCGTGGATGCGGTCGTGACGACCGACGACGTCCCGGCCGGCCGCCCGCACCCGTACCTGATCTTCCGGGCGATGGAACGCACCGGCGTCGCCGACGTCCGCGCTGTCCTCTCTGCCGGTGACACGGCGGTCGACGTCCGGGCCGCCCACAACAGCGGTGCGCTCGCCATCGGCGTGCTGTCCGGCGGGGCCCCGCGGGAGATCCTGGAACGCGAACCGTACGACTACCTGCTCGATTCCGTCGCGGACGTCGTGGACCTACCCGAGCTGTCCCCCACCCCGGAGGCCCAGGCTCCGACCCGCTCGGCCGCCCCGACAACCTCGCCCCGATCGGCCGGCGTCTTCGATCCGCAGACGATCCCGGACAACGACTATCTGCTGCTGACTCCCGGGCCGCTGTCGACGACGAAGACGGTCCGCGCCGCCCTGCTCAAGGACTGGTGCACCTGGGACGAGGACTACAAGGCCCTCACCCGGGACGTCCGCAACGGCCTGGTGGCCCTCACCGGCTCCGACGACTACACCGCCGTCCTCATGCAGGGCAGCGGCACGTTCGCCGTCGAGTCGCTGCTCGGCAGTGTGCTCGGGCCCGACGACAAGGTCCTGATCCTGGCCAACGGGGCGTACGGGCGGCGGATGACGACCATCGCCGACATGCTGCGGCTCCCGCACACCACCATCGACTTCCCGGACACCGCCGTCGTGGACGTGGACCGGGTCGGCGCCGCACTCGACGCGGATCCCGCCATCACTCACGTCGCGATGGTCCACTGCGAGACCACCACCGGCCTGCTCAATCCCTTGGCCGAGGTCTGCCGGATCGCGCAGGCCCACGGCAAGCGCCTGCTGATCGACGCGATGTCGAGCTTCGGTGGCGTCGAGATCGACGCGGCGGGATGGGGCATCGACTTCCTCGTCAGCAGTTCCAACAAGTGCATCCAGGGCGTGCCCGGCTTCGGGTTCGTGCTGGCCCGGCAGAGCGAGATGGAACGCTGCCGGGGCTTCGCCCGCTCGCACGCATTGGACCTGTACGACCAGTGGGAGACGATGGAACGCGGCCGAGGCAAGTGGCGGTTCACCTCGCCGACCCACGTCGTCCACGCGTTCGCCCAGGCGCTCGCCGAGCTCCGGGACGAGGGCGGCGTGAGGTCGCGATCCGCCCGGTACACGGCGAATCAGGCCACTCTCGTCGAGGGCATGGCGGCGAACGACATCCGTACCGTCATCGCCCCGGAGCACCAGTCCCCGATCATCACCGCGTTCCACTACCCGGTCGGGGAGTTCGATTTCGCCACCTTCTACCGGGATCTGAAGGACTCCGGATTCGTCATCTATCCCGGGAAGCTGACCGAGCTCGACACCTTCCGTGTCGGCACCATCGGCGACGTCCATCCCGGCGACATGCGCCGGCTCACCGACGCGGTCGCCCGGCACCGCACCTGGTGAGTCCGCGGGTCACCGTCATCGGGCTCGATCCGGCTCGGGGTGCATCACGGGTTGGTGACGCTGCCGGACCCGCGGGTGTGCCGGACCCTCGTTCCGGCGGGCTGTCTGACCCGCTAGACCCGCTACCGGTGCGTCGGGGCGTCCCAGTCGACGTCGAAGCCGGCGGGGATGATCCGGGTGGGGTTGATGTGCGGGTGCGTGGTGAAGTAGTGCCGTTTGATCTGGTCGAACTTCGTGGTGTCCCGGAAGGCCGGCTGCTGGTAGAGGAAGCGGGCGTAGTCCCACAGCTGCGGGTAGTCGGCCAGCCGCCGCAGATTGGTCTTGAAGTGGGTGACGTAGACCGCGTCGAACCGCGCCAGCGTCGGATAGAGCCGGACGTCCGCCTCGGTCAGCCGGTCGCCGAGCAGGTACGTACGGTCCGCCAGCCGGGCCTCGAGCAGGTCGAGGGTGTCGAACAGGGTGCGGACGGCGACGTCGTAGGCCTGCTGCGAGCGGGCGAAACCGCAACGGTAGACGCCGTTGTTCACCGTCGTGTAGATCAGGTCGTTCAGCTCGTCGATCTGGGGCCGCAGCGCCTCGGGGTAGAGGTCCAGGTCGGGATCGGCTGCCCACTGATTGAACTGGGATCCCAGGTCGAGGGAGATGTCGGGGAAGTTGTTGGACACGATCCTCTTGGCGTGGTCGTCCCACAGCACCGGGACGGAGATGTGGCCGGGGTAGCCCGGCTCGGTCGCCTGGTAGAGCTCACGGACCAGGGTGTAGCCGTTGTACGGGTCGAGGGTCAGGTCGGGGCCGGAGCGGAAGGCCCAGCCGCGGCCGTCCCGGACGGGGTCGACGACGGCCAGCCCGACCACGTCCTGCAGCCCCTTCAGGTGATGGACGATGGCCTGCCGGCAGGCCCACGGGCAGGCCCAGGAGATGTAGAGCACGTAGCGGCCGGGCGCTGCCGGGAACTCACCGTCGGGCGTGATCCGTCCGGTGAACGGGTACTTCGCGCGGACGAAGCTGCCGTCGTCCCTCCGCTCGGGCTTCTTCTCCCAGGCGCCGTAATCGCCGAAGGTCTCGAAGTCGACCGGGCTGGCCTCGGGCAGGGTGGTGGTCATGGGATCTCCTCAGGCAGGGTGAAGTCAGGGAGGGCGAGGACGAAGGCGTACAGCAGGGCCGCCCAGACGTCGGCGGTGGCGAGCCGGATCACCGGCACCGGACTGCTGGCCATCGGACCTCTTCCTCGCGCACCGGACGCTGCTGTGTCACCTTGATCTGCTGTGTCGCTCGACCGTCCATAAGGTATCACCCATCAAGATTTCACTGATCCTTATGGGTGGTGTTCTGTCAGGGACCCGGGGGGCCGCCGACCCGCGGAGCGTTGCCCTTGGGTCCAGGTTCCTATGCTGGGCGCGAGATCCCGCCTCGCTCCACCACCGAGATCCCGCCTCGACCACCGCCCGAGAGGACGTCTCGTGATCAACCGCCCGACCCCCGTTCACCTGCTCCGCGGCATCCTGGCGGCCAGTGCGCTGCTCGTGGTCACGGTGGCGCTCCTGCACCTGTCCCCGGCGGACGGGCGGGGGCTGCGGCTCCTGGAGGCGGTCGCTGCTCTCCTCGCCATCCTTGCCATGCTGGGGCTGACCTATTGGCCGCGCAGCCTGTCCGCGCCGGCGCAGGCGCTGCCCCGCCGGAGCACCGCGGCCGGTCTGGCCCTGGGGCTGCTGTGGACGGTGGAGATCGCCATGAACAACGTGGTGCAGCCCCCGCTGCCGCTGCGCGACATCCTCGACAACGTGTTCTGGGGGCTCGTCGCCCTCGGCGTGTTCGTGGTCGCACTGCGGGAGGCGGTGCGCCGACGGACCGTACGCTCCGGCGTCACCGCGGGCCTCTGGTGCGGCCTGGCCACCGGGGCGGTGGCGTGCCTGACCGGCCTGGCGTTCGTGGTGTTCGGGATGCCGCTGCTCCTCGCCGATGCCCTGAACATCGCCGAGTGGGCCGACCTCGGCGGCGGATCGGCCCAGGAAATGGCGAACTACTTCGCCCTCGAGACGATGGCCGGGGCGATCGGGCACCTGGTCGTGCTGGGCCTGATCATGGGGGTGCTGCTCGGTGTGGTAGCGGGGGCGATCGGCAAGCTGGTCACACGGCGGCGGCCAGTAGTGGTCGGGGAGGCGGAACGTACGGCTGGCTGACGGCTGGGCTCCCCGCGCTGGACCATCACATCCGCCAGAACGCATGCACCAAGAGCAGGCTTCCTCCAAGGAAGCTGCCCGCCAGGGCGGTCCACCGGGTGATGACGGAGAGCTGACGGCTGATCCTGGCGGCAACGTCCCGGAATCCCTTCGTACGGCCCAGGACCAGCGGCAGCCAGGCAGCCCAGAGGGTCAGGGCCGCCACTATTGCCAGGATGAGGACGCGCGTCGCCCACGAGATCGCGGCGCCTCCAACGTGTTGCGCGATCGAGATGAACAGTGCCAGGCCGGTCCCGTCGGAGGCCGCCCCCAACAGGCCGAAGGCGAAGATGCCGTGGGCCGGGATGGCAACCTGCCTGTGCTTGCCACGTTCCGGGTGGTTCCGGGCGCGAAGGATCACCAACACGAGGTAACAGCCGTAACCGAGCAGCAGGACACCGAGCACGGCATCGACGAATGTGCTGGCCAGTTCGTGCCCGACCCAGTTCGACACGGTCTGACCGAAGAGGCCCATGCTGGCCGTGCCCACCACGGTGAGCACCACCACGTTGCCACCCAGGAACTGCCATGTGCCCTTCGAGCCATGCTCGTTCTGGATCGTGGCAGCCTGGACGAACAGCACAGGGCTGAGCATGGAGACAAGCGTCAACGGCACGATCCAGACCAGCAACTGACCAAGGTTCACCGAGCCTGCCTCCCTATGAGTCACTTGCACCGGCCAAGCGCGAGCCTGCCACGTGCCAGGCCCGGCCGGGAAACCCAGCGCAGCGTAAGACAGCGGGCGCGTCCGGCATGATGCCCCGGTCGAAGGACCACTCCCCGCGGGTGTCTCGCACACGGTCGGGCTCGGGTCATCACCGCGCTTCCTGGCCGGAAGTCTTGGACTCGTCTGCCGCTTCTTCCACGATTCGTCGATGAATGTCAGCGACCTGGGGCAGGATCGTCATCAAGCCCGTCGGTCATCCCATCGGCGGCCTTCGTCACGTCTGTGGAGGATTGATGAGTCAAGAAATGACGTACGGAAAGCTGGTCGAGGCCTGCTCCCCGGGGGGTGCGAGCGTACTGACCTGTGTGACAGATCTGGCGCCAGCCGCCGGCCCGCACGCCGCCGTCGCTCCTGCGCGATATGTCTCGGGAAACAATGCTTCCTACGCCTTCCAGACCCGCTTTGTCGACGGTCAGGCGATGAGCACAGCCCTTATTGACTCCAAATCCAGCCAGCTCAATCGCGTGGAGCTCGCGCTGGCGGACGCCATCCGTGACGGCGATCCTCTGCTGGGAAGGACCCCGCACCTGGTGGTTCATTACCCGGACCAGGAGGTGGCTGACTATGAACTGCCTCACCGGGTCTTCGACGGGCACGTGCGGGCAGGGTCGGTTGACGGGCGTCCGGTGACCGACCACCCCGTCTATCGAGCAGCCCGCGATGCCACGCCGGGGAATGCACGCGCATTGCTGGAGCTGAGTCCGGTGAGCCTGGTGCTGGGATCCTGGGATTCCACTCGCCGAGCCCACCAGGGGCGATATCGTTCGGCACTGGTGGGCGAGATCATCGGGGTGCTGGCCGATCAGTCCGATTCAGGCCGGGACATTCCCAGACGCGGCGGAGCGCGGCGAGATGAGGTCGCACCGAGCGTTCGGGTGAGTCCGAAGGATCTCGAGATGCTCGTAGACGCACAGCAAGACGAGCTGAGTCCCAAGAACGTGGAGGCCTTGCGCAGGACGGCCCAGAAGGCAAAGGCCGGGACCACCGTCTCGGCGGCCGCGCTCGGTCTCGGCTCCATCCCCCCCGCTCTGGAGACGCTCGGTCTGGTCGCCTGCCGTCAGATCATCCGGTCCCACGTGTTGTCCTTCAGTTCGCTGCGGCAGCTCCGATTTGGAGGCGATCTGGACGCCGACGTGGCCTGCCGGAGTCTGCTCGCCGCGCTGGCCCTGGCTGCTCTTGTGCGGTCCAACGAGGAACTCCTCCTCAGGGCCGACTGCGATCTTGTCGAGGCGTCGGCACCGGCATTTTCCCTCGATCTCCGTAACGGTCAGGGCGAGAAGCTCGATCGCCTGGATCGTGCGGTAGCAGACGAACTCCTGGGCGCTGCGATCGAACGCGCGGAGAAGCAGGCCGGGATCCGTTGGGAGGGCCAGGTGTTCGACGTGGTGGGCAACCCGATCGTCCACGGCGGTGTGATCGAGGGAGAAGAGGAGGCCTGACATGCCCACCCTCACCGTCACGGCCCGCTTCCCCCTCGGAGTCTTTGCTGGTCACGGTGCCGATGGGTCGAGCGTGGACCCGTTCCCGTCGACCAAGCGTCTCCACAGCGCCTTGATGCACGCTGCGGGCAAGGGAAGTCTTGCCATCCTGCGTAGCGGTGATCTCCGGCCGGCGGACGCATCACTCGCGGCACTGGAATGGCTGGAGACGCATATTCCTCACGCGATCCAACACCCGACTCACTGCTCGACTCGAGTTGGCACGCGCGAGCCGGCCAATGCCTATCGCGCTGAGGGAACGTTCGACAAGGCGAAGACCGGGGGCCACATCGATCGCAAGGTCCGGAAACAGGTGACCAACGCGATCGCCGTCAATGGCGCGTTCGGCTGGGAATGGTCTGGGGTCCCCGCCTCGGTCTGTCGAGTGGTGGAAGTCCTGTGCGAGGACGTGTCCTGTCTCGGGGAGGCGGACAGCCCGGTGGTCCTGTCGACGCAGATCCCACTCAGCGCGCCGATGCCTTTGGTCGAAGGAGCGGGACAGTTCACGCGGAGGGGGATGCCTGTCCAGACGCCCTCAGCAGGGCGCACGCGCGAACTCGAAGACGCGTACGACCGCGATCACCCGTTGAAGCACCCGGATCCCAAGGCCGATCGGTTCATTGCCACGCAGGGACCGCGGCCCTCGGAGGTCACAACACAGCGAGTGCGGAACGCCTACTACGAGGCCCCTGATGCTCCGATCCCGGAGTCCCCCTGGGTTAGGACGATGCTGTTCCCCATCGATCGTCCGATTGCCCAGAAGGATCGGGTCGGCTGGTGCGTCGCCTTTCACCGCACACTGGCGACGCGGCTCGGGGATGATGCTCCACCGGTGATCACCGGCAGCTACGGGAAGGGCGTCCTGGCTCCGCCGAATCGCGTGGCGATCCAGATCCTGGACCAGTCCGTGCTCCATCAGACGTCCAACGCTCATCGTTACATCTCCACACCAGCAGCCTTTGCAGTACTGGTGCCGCGCGATATCGCGCCGGCGGATGAGAGGCTGCTGCTGCACGCCATCGGTAGTCGGATGAGGGTATTCCGGCGGGGTGGTGCCGTGGAGACGTCCCTTGCCGTGACCGTCCCCGCCGGCGACTTCTGGCAAGCACCCGCAGCGGGAGCCATCCGGACCTGGGCGGCCGTTCCCGCACTGGTAGCGGAGACCAGACGACAGCGCAGCGATGAAGCAGGGCCGTGGACACTCGCCCACGCCGCACTGCTCTCCCTGGGCTTCGTCTTCCGCCCTGACTCCGAGATCAGGCACGGGGCTGATGGCTACCGCGACCTGATCCAATACGCACGAGCCCAGGGGGCCAAGGTCCTCAGTGCTCAACCGGTAGCAGACTCGCGAGTGGATCGGTACGCCCACAAGCTCCCCCAGGGGGTGGTGGCTCAGGTGTACCGGGCGCATCTCGACCTCGGACAGCTCACCACGGACACTTCTCTGATCGTCGCAGGACAATCACGTCATATAGGCGGAGGACTTCTCGTGCCGGTCGATCTGCCGTCGGACGTCGTTGACGCGTGGTCAGCATGAGCCTGACGCTGTCGGATTTCGCAGACTTCTTCGGCGCAGTGAACGAAGAGCGTCGACCGAACGAACGGGACCAACCGAGCAAACGAATCGGACCGTTCGCGTGGCAGAAGCGACTCCTTGAGCAGGTCGCGATGACCGGACGATGGCCCGATGTCATCAGCGCCCCCACGGGCTCGGGCAAGTCGGCGGTGGTCGAGGTGCACGTATTCGCCAATGCGCTCGCTGCCGCAGGGGCGGCGAAGCGAGTGCCCCGCCGGCTTGCGATGGTGGTGGACCGTCGAGCGCTTGTCGATAGCCACGTGGTGCGGGCGGAGCGGATTCGTGACGCTCTCAGGGCCGGTACTGACCCGGTCCTGCAGGAAGTGAAGCGCTGTCTCTCCCTCCTCACATCGGCCACCGACGCAACCGACCCGGATGGCTCACCCTTGGTTGTCGCAGAGCTCCGGGGAGGAATGTCCCCGGATTCGGGATGGATCGACGATCCTTCGGCTTGTACCGTGATCGGCGCCACCCCAGACATGTGGGGCAGCCGCCTACTGTTGCGAGGCTACGGCGCCAGACCTCAGGCCCGCCCGCGAGAGGCCGGCCTGCTCGCGTATGACGCGGCGATGGTCCTGGATGAGAGCCATCTGAACCGACAGCTGCTGCGTACGGCACAAAGGGTCGCCGAGCTCACGGAACGATTCGAGCAGGATCTGGGCGTCCCCACCTTGCAGGTCGTTCAGACGACCGCAACACCCGCTGCCGATGACGTTAGCCATCCGCAGAGCGTCATCGGAGTGGAACAGGCAGACCTCGACGGCGTCGACCACGACGAGCTGGCTCGTCGGCTCACACGCCCGAAGCCGGTGACGTTCGTCGAGTCGCCGTCGTGGCCGTCACGTATACCAGCCCCCCAGAGCCACATTGACACGCTGGTGCAACAGGTACTGGAGCTGTGCAGACCTGGTGGAAGTAGTACCCAACAGACCGGCCCCCTCGGCTGCATGGTCAACCATGTCGACACCGCCGTACGTGTGGCGCGACAACTCAAGGAGCGGGGCCTGGAGGTGGGCTGTTGGGTCGGCCGCAAGCGCCCGATGGACATCGACAAACTTCTGAAGGACCATTCCGAACTGTTCGATTCCGGCAAATCCAACGCGACCGACGTCAAGAAGCCTGGTGAGTTGTTCGATCCCAGCACGACCGACGATTCGGTACCCGACACCCCAGCACCTCCCTTGGATGTCCTCGTCGCGACCCAGACCGTTGAAGTAGGCGTAGACCTTGATCTGCGCGGGCTGGTGACCGAGCTCGCGAGCGCTTCCGCCCTGGCCCAGCGGTGCGGGCGGGTGAATCGCCGCGGACGGTTGGACGAAGCTCCGGTCGTCGTGGTGGGGCCCCAAGCGTCAAAGCCGATCCGTGATCTTCCGCCCTACAGTGCGGCTGATCTCGAAGAGGGCCGTGCCTGGCTGGCCCGCCTGGAGCCCGCTCAGGGGCTGAGTCCGTGGGCAGTGCGGTCGATGCCGCCACCGCCGGCGGCGAAGCGACGCCTGTATTTCATGCGACCGGAACTATCGGACGCCTGGCGGCTTGCCGCAACCTCCGATCAGGAGTTCGAGGACGAGAGTCTCGGGCTCTGGCTTCGCGACGATTTGGAGGATGACGCTCTGACGGCGGGGCTGGTGCTTCGAGGGCCACTGCCCCTCGATGACTCCGAGTCCATGGAGCTCTTACTCGCCACTCCCCCACATCCTGACGAGACCTATCCGGTGAAGCTCGGAGACCTCCGTATTGTGGCCGATCGCGTCTTGGCGGGGGATTCGACCGACCGGGCACGAGCATTTCTGTATCGGCAGCAATCTCGTGAAGAGACATTCACCTTCCTACGCAGTTCCTCCGACATTCGACCGGGCGATGTGGTGGTCATCGACAAGGGACATGCGGTCACCGAGCACGGGGTTGTGGTCACCGAGCTCCCCTCACGCCGCGAAACGGTGCAGACCGTCTGGGGCCCTGATCGCGTCTGGGTGGCCGTGCGTGATCATCCAGCGCCGGACGGACTTGCCTTCTGGTCTGACATACTCCGAGATCTGGCCGAGGTGGGAGCGGAGTCCGCCCAAGCAGAGTTCGATCTACAAACCGTGGGGACGACGGTGCAAGGAAAAATCACGGTACCTCGAAGCGAGGAAGACCCGACTGAGTTTTCGTGGCTGGTCGTCACCGGGGACGAAGTCAACAATGCAGACGAGAGCGTCCGACAGGAATGGACCACCAGCGGGGATAGCGTGCCGCTCGACAAGCACAGCGAGGCCGTCCGAGACAGGGCGGAGCTGATGACTGTGCGGATCGGTCTATCACCGGAATGGCGCCAAGTCACGATCGATGCGGCAGCCTGTCATGATCTGGGCAAGGACCATCCCGGCTTCCAGCGGGCACTCGGCCAGGCTCCGGCGGGTCCGCTGCTGGCCAAGTCGGCGACTCGTACGCCGCAACAACTCCGTGCTGACAAGCGGGCTGCGGGCCTGCCACGCGGCTGGCGCCACGAACACCGGTCAGTTCTCCATGCGCTCGGTCAGTTGGAGGGACGGCCGCATCTGAATCTGACACTGCGCCTCATCGGCACGAGCCATGGCTACGGCCGCGCCCTCACGCCCCAGCGGGGCAAGGAGCTCTGCGCGCCGGGTGACCCGGCCGAGTGGCAGTCACGAGCCGACGAACTGTACGACTTCGGTGAGTGGGCCTCCATCGTGGGAGAGACGGACCGCACCATCGGGGTCTGGGCCTGCGCCTATCTGGAGGCGGTCGTCCGAGCGGCGGACTGCCAGGTGTCTCGGGAGGGATCGTGAACATCGAGATCAGCGGCTCGGTCGAGGTCGCCCTCACCCACTTCGCCATGTACGGTCTCGGCCTTATTCTGAGTGACTCGGGGGCACGGCGCGTCCGCGTGTGGTGGGCCGACGGACCTGAGGCCCGCGCGACCGTGGCGTGGGAGGGAGATTCATCGGCCGCCGAGGTGCTCCAGCGCCATGCTGCGAAACACCATGAGGATGACTCCTGGGTCCAAGCCACCTTCAAGCACAAGTTCGAGCAGAAGGGGGCGATCAAGGACACAATCATCGGATTATTCAGTCCCCGAATCCCTCAGGCGGTGTCCGCCGACGCGTGGCAAGCCCTGGAGAAGTGTCGCGAGAAATACCTGGATGACCCCTCTTTGACGAAACTCGATCGGCTCATGATCGGCGCCCTCGGGGAACCTGCCCACTGGTTGTGCGGTGGGAAGGACAATCAACCGGACCTCGGCGCCACCCGGTGGGAGATGAAGACACGCAACCGCGGCGAGGAGTTCGTACAGCACCGTCTCGCTCCTTTGGCACATATTGTGGCGGGGCGCAGTCTCCAACAGATCGACGATGGTCTCACCGGGACGGCGATCCTCGATGAGCTGGGAAAGAACTCGCCGGGTTCCCGGACCGGGACCGGATTCTCGAGCCCAGGACCGGTCGACAGCGCGCTGGCATGGTGCGCACTGTGGGGTATCAGCCTGATACCGCTGGTGCCGCAGGTCGGGCGCATGTCTCAGACGGCCGGGACCTCGCCGCGCCGACGGGTTCACCCGGACCACGTAGCGTTGCCGGTCTTCACCCGCCCCACCTCACTCGACCTGTGGCGGGCGATCCTGGCGTCGGCAATTTTCGATCGCGCGGCCTTCGGCCAGAGTCAGACCGGTTCCGATGTCGCAGATCCTCGCGCGGCAGACGTCGCGAGTGCCCGCGCCACGTTGCGAGAGCGGGGGGTCGCGGGACTTGTGCGCTTTCCCGTACGCGTCGACAACCCCAACGCCCCCGAACGCAGCATCCTCTGGGGTGTGGTCGATCCGCTGGCGGATTCATGAGCCTTCTCGGCGCTGATGCCAGCGAGCCACTTCCCATCAGCCTCGTGGGCCATACCGTCTTCTGTCCGCGGCGAGCGTGGCTGGAGGCAGCGGGTGAAAGGGTCGACAGCTACCAGATGGAGGTGGGATCGTCAGCCCACCGACGCGTCGACGATCCCACCAGCAGCAGACCAACGGCCCAGCGATCGGTCGATGCGCATCATGCCGAGCTGGGAATCGTGGGCAAGTGCGACATCGTCGAAGGCGACCCGGCGCAGGGCGTGCAAGTGATCGAGTACAAGGCCTCGCCTGTGCGTCGACAGCCCACTGTCACGGATCCGCATCGGATCCAGCTGACCCTGCAGCGGATGTGTCTGGAGTCCATGGGCCTGCGGGTGGCGAGTATGGGGGTCTACTTCACCAATCATCAGAGCCTGGTCACTGTCGAGCCGAGCACCGAACTGGACACTCGAGCCATCGATTACGTGTCGCAGACACGGGCCATTGTGGAAGGTAAGTCGGCCCCACCCCCATTGGATGCGGACGAGAAATGCCGGTTCTGCTCACATGCCTCGGTGTGCCTGCCCGACGAGATCACCGCGGCCAAGCCGGCCCGGTCAATCAGCGTCACGGATCCCAACACAGACATCCTGCATCTACTGACGTACGGCAGCCGGGCTCAGCTGCGTCAAGGGCGAATACAGGTCGTCAAGGGGGACGAAGAACTCGCGTCGGTACCGTTGGAGAGGGCCGCGGGCCTCGTCATCTACGGCAATATTGATGTCTCCGGCGCTCTGGTCCGAGAACTGCTGTGGCGTGGTGCCACGATCGTCTGGTGCTCCGGAACCGGCCGGGTCATCGGCTGGAGTCGGTCCGCCAAGGCGCCGCACGGCCACGAACGAGTGGCGCAGTACCTACGTTCGGAGCAAGGAGATCTGGGCATGGCCCGAGAATTCGTGGCCTGCAAGATCGGAAATCAAGCCACCCTGCTGAGGCGCAACGGTACGGCAACAGCCACCGCCGTCGCCGACATCCGGAAAGTCAAACGACGCGCCGGGCAAGTCCGATCACTGCCTGACCTGTTCGCAGTGGAGGGCGAAGCGGCGGCTCTCTACTTCGCAGGATTTCCAGGCATGTTCAAAGAACGGGCCGATCAGTCGCTGGTCGGAGAGTGGGACGGTCGTGCCGGGCGCCACGCATCCGACCCGCTGAACGCCGCGCTCAACTTCGTGTACGGCATGCTGCTGTCCGACACGATCCGCGCGATCGTTGCGTGCGGGCTGGATCCGTCGGCTGGCTTCCTACATTCGAGTGCACGGAACAAGCCGGCACTGGCGCTGGACCTGATGGAGGAGTTCAGGGCCCCGATCGCCGACTCCGCGATAATCGGGGCCGTCAACAACGGATCCTTCGACGCCACCATGGTGACGAGATCACTAGGAGACTGCAGGCTGACGGAACGAGGCCGCAAAGTGGTGACCTCCGCTTACGAACGGCGGGCACAGACCGTCATCACTCACCCGGAATTCGGATACCGCGTGACCTGGCGGAGGGCGATTGAGATCCAGGCCCGCATGGTCCTCGCCGTGCTGGACGGAACCCGGCAGGACTATCGAGGGGTGCAAACGCGGTGACCAGACAGGACGCACATCGCTACGTCATCGCTTATGACATCACGGATGACAGGCGACGATCCGCGCTGGCCACGCTGCTGCAGGGATACGGCGATCGTGTCCAGTTCAGTGTCTTCGTGATCGACTCGCCGGCCGCGGGAATGGTGAGACTCAGCGATGCCATCCGGCAAGTCATTGACGGGGTCCAAGACTCTGTCCTCATCTGCGACCTCGGCCCATTGCGCTCGCTCGGGCCCAAGACCTTCGGGGTGATCGGTCGGCAGCGGCCGATCACCACGGGGGCGTCGTTCGTCATCTAGACACTCGAAAGCCGCGCGAGAGGTCGATCGGTCCGTCTGAGCGGCGCGCCCCTCGCGAAGGTGTCTCGCCTTGTCGCACGGGGTTTCTTACGGACCCCCGAAGCGGTGGAATCTGATCCCGGACTCGCTCGCTCCGACAGGCTTCACCACTCGCGGGAGGTTTGTGATTCCAGAAGTCAGGACCCGATATTATCGGGGTCTGACTCCCGGGCTTCGGCCCGGGACCTTCGTTGAGGCGTTCCACCGAAGCAGCAGAGACAGCCAGCCAAGAAGACTCCCGGGCTTCGGCCCGGGACCTTCGTTGAGGCTGGACGTGGACTGCTGACCCTGGTCAACAGCTGTCGACTCCCGGGCTTCGGCCCGGGACCTTCGTTGAGGCGACAGTGACACGGGGACCGCCCGGTGCGTCATCATGCAAGACTCCCGGGCTTCGGCCCGGGACCTTCGTTGAGGCGGGACTAGGGATACAGGCGGGAAAGCATACTTCCGGACTCCCGGGCTTCGGCCCGGGACCCTCGTTGAGGCGGCTATCTGGACATCGTTACGGGCGCGGCTCCGGACGACTCCCGGGCTTCGGCCCGGGACCTTCGTTGAGGCGGCACCGAGCTCACCCCGAAGGCGTTCGCGTTCGAGACTCCCGGGCTTCGGCCCGGGACCTTCGTTGAGGCGGCATGTGATGTGTCGATAACTCCCCATCGCATAGGACTCCCGGGCTTCGGCCCGGGACCTTCGTTGAGGCGCCGCCCTGAGTGACGAGGGCGGCGTCCAGGTCTTCGAGACTCCCGGGCTTCGGCCCGGGACCTTCGTTGAGGCACGTCGATCCCGTGGATGGCGAAACGAGTAAAGGTAGACTCCCGGGCTTCGGCCCGGGACCTTCGTTGAGGCGGGCCAGCAGGCGGGCGCGGCGCAGCCGGGCCGAGACTCCCGGGCTTCGGCCCGGGACCTTCGTTGAGGCCCACCCACCGCGATCACCATCGAGAGCGCGGTCGAGCAGGACTCCCGGGCTTCGGCCCGGGACCTTCGTTGAGGCGAGTCCCTGTGCCGCGGCTTCGACACGGAAGTCTGGACTCCCGGGCTTCGGCCCGGGACCTTCGTTGAGGCCTCACATTCTAGCTCGAATGCACTACGCGAGAGCGACTCCCGGGCTTCGGCCCGGGACCTTCGTTGAGGCTCGACCAGCGCCTGGCCATCGGCGTACGACGGGGAGGACTCCCGGGCTTCGGCCCGGGACCTTCGTTGAGGCACCCCGCCGAGCGCTGCAGCGACCTCTGCCGCCTCGACTCCCGGGCTTCGGCCCGGGACCTTCGTTGAGGCTGGTGGGGGTACTGGGGCTGCGACCAGATCAAGCGGACTCCCGGGCTTCGGCCCGGGACCTTCGTTGAGGCGCAGGGTGGGGCCGCGGCTTCGGCCTGGCCGTCTTGACTCCCGGGCTTCGGCCCGGGACCTTCGTTGAGGCCCGACCAGCTGGATCATCGCCCAGCAGGCCGAGCAGACTCCCGGGCTTCGGCCCGGGACCTTCGTTGAGGCCGGTACCAGATTCGGACGCCTGTACGACGGCATCGAGGACTCCCGGGCTTCGGCCCGGGACCTTCGTTGAGGCGACAAGCTCCGCCTCCAATCCCAGCGACGCGCCCAAGGACTCCCGGGCTTCGGCCCGGGACCTTCGTTGAGGCGACGTGTGGGGCAGCAGCGGCCTGATGGGCGACCCGCGACTCCCGGGCTTCGGCCCGGGACCTTCGTTGAGGCGACGTGTGGGGCAGCAGCGGCCTGATGGGCGACCCGCGACTCCCGGGCTTCGGCCCGGGACCTTCGTTGAGGCTCATGAGGCGGCGGACATGTCGGGCCACGCGTCCTCGACTCCCGGGCTTCGGCCCGGGACCTTCGTTGAGGCGCAACAGTTGCCGATTTGACGATGGGGAGCCAGTCGAGGACTCCCGGGCTTCGGCCCGGGACCTTCGTTGAGGCGGCTGAACGCCGGTCTGGAGCAGGCGCCCCAGGTGACTCCCGGGCTTCGGCCCGGGACCTTCGTTGAGGCTGATCGACCAGTTTCCACTGGATTCACACTCAGCCGGACTCCCGGGCTTCGGCCCGGGACCTTCGTTGAGGCCTGGACATGTGCACCCGAGCCGTCAAGGGGTGCCGAGGACTCCCGGGCTTCGGCCCGGGACCTTCGTTGAGGCGACGTGGACGATCTGATCGTGCGGGCCAACCGCTCGGGACTCCCGGGCTTCGGCCCGGGACCTTCGTTGAGGCGCCAAGTAGTCCTTAGCGGTGCCGACAGCGTTTGCCTTGACTCCCGGGCTTCGGCCCGGGACCTTCGTTGAGGCTCGGTCCCGTCCGGGCGGGTGCGGCGGATCTGGTCGACTCCCGGGCTTCGGCCCGGGACCTTCGTTGAGGCAGTCCCCACCTGCCCTCGTAGAGCCCTTCCTGGGGCCCGACTCCCGGGCTTCGGCCCGGGACCTTCGTTGAGGCTGCAGAGCAGATAGATGCCGCAGAAGCCAAGACAGTGACTCCCGGGCTTCGGCCCGGGACCTTCGTTGAGGCTTGTAGTACAAACTAGGACAGGAAGGTCGACGTATGGACTCCCGGGCTTCGGCCCGGGACCTTCGTTGAGGCCTTGAGTGAGTAGCTTGCACCGTGAAGCCAACCGGGACTCCCGGGCTTCGGCCCGGGACCTTCGTTGAGGCGATCTGCGTGGGGCACATCACACTCCCACCCCTTGGACTCCCGGGCTTCGGCCCGGGACCTTCGTTGAGGCGGCGGCACCGGTTCATGGGGCGCGCTATTCGCGTCGGAAGACTCCCGGGCTTCGGCCCGGGACCTTCGTTGAGGCAGAGACTGACTGGGGGATCGGCGGGGGTCGCCCACAGGGACTCCCGGGCTTCGGCCCGGGACCTTCGTTGAGGCCCGCAGTTATGGTCGTCGACCCATTGGTCTGGGGTGACTCCCGGGCTTCGGCCCGGGACCTTCGTTGAGGCTCGACCCGTAATGCCCGTCGACATCGGCCTGGCGAAGACTCCCGGGCTTCGGCCCGGGACCTTCGTTGAGGCGAGATTGCGGTGGCAACGTGGGGTGCCGCGACGACGGACTCCCGGGCTTCGGCCCGGGACCTTCGTTGAGGCTCTGGAGAAGCCAGTCACCCAAAGGACGGAGTCCGGGACTCCCGGGCTTCGGCCCGGGACCTTCGTTGAGGCGCGGTGGCTGAGTGGGCAGCGGCTCACGGTGAGACGGACTCCCGGGCTTCGGCCCGGGACCTTCGTTGAGGCCTGACCCGGCCCGGGGTACTGGCCTACGTGTTGAGCCTCGACTCCCGGGCTTCGGCCCGGGACCTTCGTTGAGGCCTGACCCGGCCCGGGGTACTGGCCTACGTGTTGAGCCTCGACTCCCGGGCTTCGGCCCGGGACCTTCGTTGAGGCCTGACCCGGCCCGGGGTACTGGCCTACGTGTTGGGGACTGCTGCAGGTTTGGTTGACTCCTGAAATGAGCCGGTGGGAGCTGGCTCTGGAAGGATCACCCCATGCCGAGGAAGTACCCCGACGAGTTCCGTCGTGACGTCGTCCGTGCCGCGCGGGCCTCTGATGCCCCAGTCGAGGAGATCGCCCGCGATTTCGGTGTCTCGAAGTCCGCGTTACAGCGCTGGCTGGCCCAGGCCGACATCGACGACGGCCACCGCGAAGGCGTGACCTCCAGCCAGGACGCGGAGCTGAAGGCGCTACGCAGAAGGACCCGGGAGTTGGAGCAGGAGAACGAGGTCCTGCGCCGCGCCGCGGCCTACTTCGCCAAGGAGCTGCCCCCAAAAGATCCACCCGCTGATCGGCGACCTGGCAGCCGACGAGATCCCCGTCACCGTGTCCTGCCGGGTCCTGGGGTTCTCCAAGCAGGCGTACTACGCCTGGCGGGCGAACCCTGTCAGTCAGCGGGAATGGGACGAGGCGCACCTGATCAACGCCGCCCTCAAGGTCCACCATGACGATCCGGAGTTCGGCTACCGGCTGATCACCGACCAACTCACCGAGAAGGGCCTGACGGCCTCGGAGCGGCCGGGTGTGGCGGTTGTGCTCGAGTCAGCGGATCTGGTCGGTGTTCGGCAAGGCCCCCTACCGGGGACGCCGTCCCGGTCCGCCGGCGCACGACGACCTCGTGCAGCGACAGTTCAGCGCCGAGCAGGCGAACCGGTTGTGGCTGGTCGACATCACCGAACACCACACGAATGAGGGCAAGCTCTACCTGTGCGCCGTCAAGGACGTCTGGTCCAACCGGATCGTCGGCTACTCCATCGACTCACGCATGAAGGCATCACTCGCCGTCACTGCGCTGCGCAACGCCGTCCAGCGCCGCCGCCCGCCGGCCGGCTGCGTCGTCCACAGCGACAGGGGCAGCCCGTTCGGTTCCAAGGCCTACCGCCGCGAACTGGAGCTCTTCGGGCTGGCCGGCTCGATGGGCCAGGTCGGCTCGAGTGCCGACAATGCCGCGATGGAATCCTTCTTCGCGCTGCTCCAGCGCAACGTGTTGGACCGACGACGCTGGGCCACCCGCGACCAGCTCCGCCTGGCGATCGTGACCTGGATCGAACGCACCTATCACCGCCGCCGCAGGCAACGCCGCCTCGGACGCCTGACCCCCATCGAGTACGAGACCCTCAACACCAACCCTCAGATCGCACTCGCGGCCTGAGACCCACAACACGAGTCAACCAAAATGTGAGCAGTCCCTTGAGCCTCGACTCCCGGGCTTCGGCCCGGGACCTTCGTTGAGGCCTGACCCGGCCCGGGGTACTGGCCTACGTGTTGAGCCTCGACTCCCGGGCTTCGGCCCGGGACCTTCGTTGAGGCGCGCAGACGGCACGGCCTGCATCGGCTGCAGCTGGCAGACTCCCGGGCTTCGGCCCGGGACCTTCGTTGAGGCCTGTGGACGTTTCGCGGAACTGTCGGCGGAGAACCAGCACGACTCCCGGGCTTCGGCCCGGGACCTTCGTTGAGGCGCGGCGCCCGCGCAGCCTGACGAACAAGCCACCGACGACTCCCGGGCTTCGGCCCGGGACCTTCGTTGAGGCACGAGGCCCGGTCATCCGCGCCCCAAGGCGGGGACGGACTCCCGGGCTTCGGCCCGGGACCTTCGTTGAGGCAACGCATGATTGCTCAGGGTTATGAGGTGCTCCAATCGACTCCCGGGCTTCGGCCCGGGACCTTCGTTGAGGCCATGTGAGGACCGGAGTCCCCGGGGGGCATTAGCGGGACTCCCGGGCTTCGGCCCGGGACCTTCGTTGAGGCGGATACCTAGGGATGGTATCGGGTGCTGCCCCCGATGACTCCCGGGCTTCGGCCCGGGACCTTCGTTGAGGCCCAGATCATGCCGGGATCACCACGCCCACCCCTCGCGACTCCCGGGCTTCGGCCCGGGACCTTCGTTGAGGCCGAGCACCTTCTCGCCGCTCTCCGGGTGGTAGTGCGACTCCCGGGCTTCGGCCCGGGACCTTCGTTGAGGCTGGAGAGGATTACCTCAGTAAATTCACACGTCCGGAAGACTCCCGGGCTTCGGCCCGGGACCTTCGTTGAGGCGTCGCCGTCGCCGCCGGTGCCCATGCCGGCCCAGGCGGACTCCCGGGCTTCGGCCCGGGACCTTCGTTGAGGCTCGATGTACAGCCTTGGCTCCGAAGATCCACCGGCAGACTCCCGGGCTTCGGCCCGGGACCTTCGTTGAGGCCCCTCACCGGGGGTATCGACAGGTCCGCGGCGGCCTAGGACTCCCGGGCTTCGGCCCGGGACCTTCGTTGAGGCGGGCTGTCGTTGGGGGAATAGCGGCCGCCGGACTGGACTCCCGGGCTTCGGCCCGGGACCTTCGTTGAGGCTAGGGGCCGGCGGCCGGCCACCGTAGCTCCGTCAGGCAGACTCCCGGGCTTCGGCCCGGGACCTTCGTTGAGGCGCCACCGCCGCGGTCGGTGCGGGCGAGACGGCGGTGACTCCCGGGCTTCGGCCCGGGACCTTCGTTGAGGCTCCGGGTCGTGTCCGACGAGCTTCCACGCGACTACAGACTCCCGGGCTTCGGCCCGGGACCTTCGTTGAGGCTCCATCGTCCTCAAGGGCGCGGTCGACGCGACATCGACTCCCGGGCTTCGGCCCGGGACCTTCGTTGAGGCCGGTACCGGATCAAGGCACAGAACAGCTCCGGACGACTCCCGGGCTTCGGCCCGGGACCTTCGTTGAGGCCGGTACCGGATCAAGGCACAGAACAGCTCCGGACGACTCCCGGGCTTCGGCCCGGGACCTTCGTTGAGGCCCGCCGGGGAGATGGCGGCCGTACGCCGGCGCGCTGGACTCCCGGGCTTCGGCCCGGGACCTTCGTTGAGGCACGTCCACCTACGCGGCACGGGTGCCGTACCTCACCCGACTCCCGGGCTTCGGCCCGGGACCTTCGTTGAGGCTTGCCCCGCCCCACCATTCAGCGGCCAGCCGGACGTGGACTCCCGGGCTTCGGCCCGGGACCTTCGTTGAGGCCGTGACCTGCTGGCCAGGCTCCGGGGCGACGACCGAGACTCCCGGGCTTCGGCCCGGGACCTTCGTTGAGGCACGGATGGGCGGGTGGCCACCGAGGTGGTGGCGGACGACTCCCGGGCTTCGGCCCGGGACCTTCGTTGAGGCCACGAGCCTGGTGTGGTGTGTTGGTATGAGTGGAGACTCCCGGGCTTCGGCCCGGGACCTTCGTTGAGGCGAGCCGGCGATGATCCGCAGCTCGGGGTTGCGGGTGGACTCCCGGGCTTCGGCCCGGGACCTTCGTTGAGGCCAGACCCGTCCCTGGGACGAGGCACGGTCCGGCTCGACTCCCGGGCTTCGGCCCGGGACCTTCGTTGAGGCCCTTCACCAGGCCGGGTGGCCGCCACCGACCTGCTGGACTCCCGGGCTTCGGCCCGGGACCTTCGTTGAGGCGACATGGCCCGCACCGAGTACGAGGATCAGGTCCGCGGACTCCCGGGCTTCGGCCCGGGACCTTCGTTGAGGCGACTACGCGGTGCCGAACGGCACGGCGGTGATGGCGGACTCCCGGGCTTCGGCCCGGGACCTTCGTTGAGGCGACTACGCGGTGCCGAACGGCACGGCGGTGATGGCGGACTCCCGGGCTTCGGCCCGGGACCTTTGTTGAGGCTACAACGAGGCGATCCTCGTCTCCCCGATCGGGAAGGACTCCCGGGCTTCGGCCCGGGACCTTCGTTGAGGCTGCAACGTGATCCTCGGCGACGAAGGGACGACCGGGGGCCTCCCGGGTCGGCCCGGGATCTTCGTTGAGGGGCCGCAAACGGCGAGGGCAAGCTCGAGCGGGTCGCAGGCCCGGGGAGGTAGTGCCCCATGAGCAGGAAAGGCGCTTCGTCGCGCAGTCCCCAAAACAGGGCCCGATGGAAGGCGACACACCACGAAACGCGTTCCTCAGGCCGAAGCTGGCCGTCACGGATGGAGAAGGCGAGCACTCGCCACCGGATGTGACCTTTCACACACTCGACTGGATGGTTCGAACGCGGTCCGGGCCCTTGCTGATACGCCGGACCGAGAGACTGACCCGGGATACCTGGCGACTTACGCTCTGCTCCACGACCGCCTGGACAGAAATTGACGTCGAATCCAGGCGACCCGGCCCACCAACTGCGCGACGGGGTATCGCAGCAGGGTCGCCAGATGACCATAGACGTTTCGTCGCCTCGGTCACGACGTCAACGAGAACCCCGAGGTCATCGACGTCGTCGGGTGTCAGTTCCTGAGCCATGGCAGCCCCTCTCTACTAGCCGGGAAAGTGGCGTTCTGCCGTCCGACCGCTTCCGTGCTGTGGAATCGACACTAGGGGAAGGGAGACGCTCAGTAGGTGGACTTGGGGAGAATGTGACACATCTTATCGCCCTTCCTTGAACCTACCCAATAGAACTACCCAGTAGGAAGAAGGGGTGGTCGGATGCCGACGCACCCGACCACCAACACGTGAACGGATCGCAACCGGCCCGAGAGATCCACCCAACCTCAACGAAGGCGGCACCGTCCAACTGAGCGGGCTGACCACGGTGCACCGCACGTACTGAGCCTACGCTGACGAGCGCCCGTCTCGCCGACCTCTCGACACTTCTCCCAGGCCAAGCTGGCGATCAGGCCAAGCTGGCGATCCGCAAGATCGTCCAGTCCCTCCAGCCGCCCAAGTCCGCCACCATCCATGGGGATCCCGAGGGATGGCGCCAAGTAGAAGGCCCTCGGCCCGCCAGCGCGAACACACCTGCCAAAACAGCATCAGAGTACCTGCTAAATTGACATTAGAAGATCTGCCAAAACGACATCAGGGAGCGGAGGTGCTCGTGACTAGCAGAAACGGCGATTACATCCCACGGCTCGTGGACCGAGCCCTGGATGCCCTCCTGCGGGAACTGCCTGCGATCATGCTGACCGGGCCCCGCGGCTGCGGGAAGACGACCACCGCACTACGGCGATCCGGATCAGCCCTCCGACTGGACCGTCCCGAGCAAGCGGCGGCATTTCGCGCGGCCCCCGATGCCGTCCTCGCCACCCAGACACCCCCCGTACTCATCGATGAGTGGCAGAACGTCCCAGAGTCCCTCGGCGCAGTGAAGCGCGCCGTGGATACCGGCGCCGGCCCTGCGAGCTACCTCGTCACCGGGAGCGTCCGCTCACTACTGTCCACGGAGGGATGGCCCGCGACCGGCCGCATCGTCCCTGTCTCGATGTACGGATTCACCCAGGGCGAGCTGGAGCAGTCAGCTGCCGCGGATTCGCCGTTGACCAGGCTCTTCACCGCGACCGACCCCGAGACGGGAACACTGGCAGGTGCCCCCGATCTGGTCGACTACGTGGACATGGCTGTCCGCGGCGGTTTCCCTGCTGCCGTCGGCCTGAGTGACTTCGCCCGGTCCACCTGGTACGAGGGATACGTCGAGCAACTCGTCCACCATGACGTGAGTGAACTGGACACCGTACGATCCCCCGTCGCCCTGACGGAGTTGGTGCGCGCCGTGGCGCTGAACACGGCGGGCATGCCGTCCCTCAGTGCTCTCACCGAGGTCGCCCACATCGACCACCGCACGACCAAGTCCTATCTCGACCTTCTGGAGAGTCTGCGGATCATCGAGCGGCTCCCGGCCTGGGGCACCAATCGACTCACCCGGATGGTCAAGTCACCGAAATACCAGATTGTCGACACCGGGATGGCCATGCATCTGGCCGGCGATGACCGCGCAGGTCTCCTGGCGAACGGGGATCGGCTGGGACGGATCATCGACACCTTCGTCACAGCCCAGCTGCGGCCCCTGCTGAGACTCAGCGCTCCTGCGATCAGCGCCTTCCACCTGCGCGATCAGAACGGCGACCGCGAGGTCGACCTCGTCCTGGAATCGGCCTCCGGACAGATCGTGGGCCTGGAGATCAAGGCCGCGAGCACCGTCGGCCCGCGCGACGCCCGGCACCTGGCCTGGCTCCGCGACCAGCTCGGTGCCACGTTCGTCCGTGGGATCGTCCTCCACACCGGCACGATGACATTTCCGCTGGGACCTCGGCTATGGGCGATGCCGATCGCAGCGCTGTGGCGCGGCTAGAAACCTGGCCTCTCACCCCAGCGGCGCATACCGCGGCAACGATGTCCGCAGCGCCTCCACCGCAGCCTCCCGCAGCCAGGCCTGCCCACGCGACAGGGTGGACTCCATCCGGGTGTAGGCGGCGGTCGGCGGGCTCGGCACCTTCCACGGCAGGGCATGGATCGCCAGATCGTGGCGGCGTTTGAAGTTCTCCGCGAAGTACCGCGGCAGCAGCCCGACCAGGTCGGTGCTCTCCAACGCGTGCGGCACCGCCGCGTAGCCGTCGACGACCAGGAACACCCTGTCGGCCAGGCCGTGCTCGTGCAGCGCCTCGCGCAGGAAGACGTGCCCGCCCCGGCCGGCGACCTCGACGAACCGGCGCGACCGCAGCCCCTCCTCCCCCGGCACCAGCGGGTGCTGCGCGCCGGTCACGGCGACATACTCGACGTCGTAGAAGGGCTCCCGCCACAGCCGTTCGGTCCGCAGCACCGTCATCGTGATCGCCAGGTCCACCACGCCGCGGACCAGCCCCTCCTCCACCGACCCGACGTCCAGCGGGGTGACCCGCAGTCGTACGCCGGGCGCCTGCCGTTCCACCGCCTCGACGATGGTGGGCAGCCAGGAGATCTCGCCCATCGAGGACAGCGCCAGGACGAACTCCCCGCGCAGTGCCGCCGGATCGAACGAGCCGGCCGCCTGGGAGGTGACCCGGTCGATCCGGGACAGCGGCTCGCGCAGCGCGTCGTAGAGCAGCGCCGCCCGGCTGGTCGGCACCAGCGTGTTGCCGGCCCGCCGGAACAGCTCGTCACCGAACCGGCGCCGCAGCCGCCCGAGGGTGTAACTGACCGTCGGCTGCGACACGTGCAGCCGCTCCGCCGACGCGGTGACGCTGCGCGTCTCGTAGAGCATCAGCAGCGTACGCAACGAGTTGAGGTCCTCCGCCACGCATAGAGCATATCTATATCCCTCTGGATCAACATCTATTCGCTTTTGGTGACGTACGTCACTTAGCCTCGTCACAGTCCAGACGGAATCCCACCGTCCCGGACCGCCCGTCCCGCATGGGAACCCTCAACGACGAGGAGCAACACACATGACCCCTCTCACCCCGGCGACGGCCGTCGCCGACCGCCCGCAGACCCGGGCTTCCGCCGGCCAGGTGCTCACCGCCGCCCTGTGCTGGACCAGCGTCATCCTCGAGGGCTTCGACCTCGTCACCCTGGGCGCCGTCATCCCGATCCTGCTGACCACCCACCACCTCGGCTTCACCGCCGGGCTCCACGACCCTGTTGGCCACCCTCGCGCTGGTCGGCGTGGGCATCGGCGCCAGCCTGATCGGCCCGCTGGTCACCGGGACGCTGGTCGCGAACGGGCTGGGTCACCCGTGGGGCTTCTACTTCTTCGCAGTCGTCGCCGTCCTCGGCCTGCTGGCGCTGCTGGTGGTGCCGGCGGATCCGCCCGCACCGCACGGCACCACCGCTGACGCCGCCCGCCGGGCAGGCACGCCCGGCCCGATCCGGGCGGCCGATCCCACCGATCTGTCGGCCCCCGACGGCCGGCACGCCGCGCTCTGACCGCCGACCCGGCTCGGCCTGACTAGCATCCCAAACAGCACCACACCCAGGACAGGACATGGATCCCCAGATCATCACCACCACGGTCGGCATCGTCGGCGGCGGCCCCGCCGGCCTGATGCTCTCCCACCTCCTCGCCCGCGAGGGCGTCGACAACGTCGTCCTCGACACCCGCAGCCACGACACCATCGCCACCACCCAGCGGGCCGGCATCCTCGAAGCCGGCAGCGTCCGGATGCTCACCGAGACCGGCGCGATCAGCCGGATCCCCACCGAGGGCTACGAGCACTCCGGGATCTACCTGCGCTTCAACGGCGTGAACCACCACCTCGACTTCAAGAAGCTGGTCGGCCAGACGGTCTGGCTCTACCCGCAGAACGACGCCTTCGTCGACCTCGCCGCCACCCGGGCGCGGGACGGCGGTGACGTACGCTTCGGGGTGTCGGACACCCTCATACAGGGCATCGAGACCGACCGGCCGACGATCGACTTCACCGACGCCGACGGGGTGCACCGGCGGATCTCGTGCCGCATCGTCGTCGGGGCCGACGGGTCGCGGTCGAAGTGCCGCGACCTCGTGCCCGGGCGGGTGAAGCACACCATGAGGTATCCGTTCGCCTGGTTCGGCATCCTCGCCCGCACCCCGTTCCAGGCCGACGAGCTGATCTACTGCCACGGCGAGACCGGCTTCGCGCTGATCAGCCAGCGCACCCCCGAGATCCAGCGACTGTACTTCCAGTGCGACCCGGCCACCGTCGCCGACGACTGGACCGACGAGCAGATCTGGGACCGGTTCGACGAGATCCTCGCCGGCCCGGACGGCTTCCGGCTGCAGCGCGGGGAGATCATCGAGAAGACCGTGCTGCAGTTCCGGTCCTTCGTCCAGGAGCCGATGCAGCACGCCAACCTGTTCCTCGCCGGCGACGCCGCGCACACCGTCCCGCCGACCGGCGCCAAGGGACTCAACCTCGCCTTCGCCGACGTCGCGCTGCTGGCACCCGCGCTGGTCCGCTGGGCACACACCGGCGACCGCTCCGAACTCGACACGTACGGTGACCGGGCCGCCAAGCGGATCTGGAAGTCGCAGAACTTCAGCTACTGGATGACCCAGATGCTGCACACCCACACCGACGCCAACAGCTTCACCGAGCGCCGCCAGCTCGGCGAACTGATGTCGGTCACCTCCTCGACCGACTCGATGAAGTACCTCGCCGAGTGCTACACCGGCTGGCCGTACGATCTGCTGACGCCCGAGGAGTCCGGCGCTCCCACCGGGGAGGCGACCTCGGCCGTTCCGACCTCCGGCGAGGCCGAGGTGGCCGGGCGGTCCGAGGCAGTCGCGGCACCCACCGCCGTCGCGGAGGCGGTCCGATGAGCCGCTACCAGCTGCAGCAGTGCCTGTTCGACCATCTGCGCCGGCTCGAGGAGCCGGACACCACCGCGCGCGCGGACCGGGTGCTCGTCGACGGCTACGACCTGACCGAGGCCGAGCGTACGGCCCTCACCACCGGCGACGTGGCCGCCTTCCACACCCAGGGCGTCCATCCGGTGCTGATCAACGCGTTCTGCCGGGCCAACGGCTGGAAACGCGCCGACTACCGGCAGCTCTTCCCCGCCGGAGCCGACGTCGTCGTGGGCCGGCCGCGGTGGCGTGGCTTCGGATCCCGGGCGGACGGCCGGCTGGGGCCCGACGGCCGGGTTCACCTCGAACCGGGCCGGACCACCGGCCTCGACCTCCAGGAGGCATGATGGCCGAGATCGTGTTGGGTTACTCTGCGTCGCACGCGCCGATGATGTCGGCGAATCCCGAGTCGGCGCCGCCGGCGATGCGGGAGCGGTTCTTCGCGGCACTGGACCAGGTCCGCGACCGGGTCGAGGCCTCCGGTGCACAGGCGGTGGTGCTGCTGTCGGGAGAGCATTTCACCAACTTCTTCCTCGACAACCTGCCCCAGCTCTGTGTCGGGGTCGGCAAGAGCCATCTCGGCCCGGTGGAGAAGTGGCTGGGCATCCCCCGGACCCTCGTCCCCGGCCACCCAGGACTGGCCGAGGCGATCCTGTCCGGGACGATGACCCGCGGCTTCCAGCCGTCGGTGTCGAGCCGGCTCACCGTGGACCACGGCTTCATGACCGTCTACCACGCGCTGTCGCCGAGCGCGGACCTGCCGCTGGTCCCGGTGGTGATGAACTGCACCACCCCGCCGCTGATCACGCTACGGCAGGCGTACGAGTTCGGCACCGCGGTCGGCGCGGCGATCCGGGCGTACGACGGCCTGGACCGGGTCGCCGTGGTGGGCGCCGGCGGCCTGTCGCACTTCGTCGGTGAGCCGCGCGTCGGCGACATCGACGAGGACTTCGACCTGTGGTTCCTGCACCAGCTGGAGCTCGGCTGCCCGCCGGACCTGCTCGACCTGGGCAACGACGAGCTGGCCCTGGCCGGCAACGGAACAGGCGAGGTCCGCGCCTGGGTGGCCTGCGCCGGAGCACTGCCGGGGGCCCGCACGACCGCGCTGGACTACGAACCGATCGGCGAGTGGATCAACGGCATGGGCGTCGTCCTGCACGAGCCGGCGGACCGACAGGCCCCGCAGCGACCCGACAGCATCTTCGTCCGCTGAGACCCCGCCCCGACCCGCCACCGGCACCGTGAGGAGCCCCCATGACCGACCCCGTGAACCCCGCACCCGTGATCGACGTCCACGCCCACGCGATGCCGCTGCCGGTGCTGCACTGGCTGGCCGAGGAGGGACTGTGCGACCTGTCGCGCCTCGACGACGGCATCGTCGTCCTCGACCCGCGGATCTCCGGGGTCGGTCCGGGCGCTCCCCTGCCGGTCGCCCGGTCGATGCACGACCCGGCCGAGCGGCTCCGGGAGATGGACGCCACCGGGATCGACGTCGAACTGGTCTCCCTGCCACCGTTCCTGTTCGCCACCACCTGCCAGGACGGGGACCTGGTGGCGGAGGTGATCCGCCGCGGCAACGACGCACTGGTGGACTACTGCGCCACGGCGCCGGGCCGGCTGCTGCCACTCGGCACGGTGCCGCTGGGCTGGCCGACCGCGGATGCCGAGGCGCGCCGCTGCCTGGACATCCTCGGCTGCGCCGGGATCGCCCTCGGCTCGCAGGGCGGCAGCCAGGACCTGGACCACGCCGTGAACACCCCGCTGTGGGAACTGCTCAGCGCGAGCGGAACGTTCGTCTTCCTGCACCCCTCCGGGGTGCCCGACCCGGCCCGGCTGGGCGACTTCTGGTTCCCCCAACTCGTCGGCTACCCGATGGAGACGGCGATCGCCGCGGCCCGGCTGGCGTTCGGCGGCGTGCTGGAACGTACGCCACTGACGCTGTGCCTGGCGCACGGCGGTGGTTGTCTCGGCGACCTGCGCGGCCGGCTGGACATGGGCTGGGACCGCAAGCCGGTCGCGCACACCACCTCGGTGCCGCCGTCACAGCTGTTCGACCGGCTGTTCTACGACACCGCGGTGTTCAGTCCCGCGGCGCTGCGCCACCTCGTCGACACCGTCGGCGCCGGCCAGGTCCTGCTCGGCACCGACCACCCGTTCGACCTGGCCGAGAAGGATCCGGTCGGTTTCGTCGGCTCGGCCGGGCTGGGACCGGCGGCGGTCACCTCGATCCTCGGTGCAACGGCAGCTGACCTGCTGGGCGACGCACTCCGACGAACGGTAGCCACCACGCGCTGATCGACAGGCGGATCGAGGGTCGGTGGCGGGTGCCAGCAGCGGACCACCGGACGCCTTCGAAGAGCCCTCGGAATCAGTCATCTAGGCTCGGCGACATGTGGATCGCGACGGCAGTCCTGTTCCTCCTCACCGTAGCCAGCCTGCGGCGGGATCCGCGTACGTACCTCACCGGCCTGCTGGCCTTCGCCACCGCGGTCGCGCTGGCGGTGGCGCTGACCGGCGGGCTGATCCTGTTGGTGCTGCCGATCCTGCTGTTGCTGACCGTGATCGGGCTCGGGATCTTCCTGATCGCCAACAGTGTCACCGTCCTCCGCCGTGAAGGGGCCGGCCCGGCCCAGCTGCTGGGGCTGCTGGTCGGCCTGGTGATGGTCGGCTACCCGGTCACCTCCATCATGCTGCTGGTGACCGGCCGGACGACCGGGTTGGGGCTGCTGGTGCTGATCGGGGTGCCGCTGATGTACCTGGGCTTCGCCTTCGCCGCGTACGTCAGCTACGCCGGCGTCTACACCTGGTGGACCGGCCGCCATCTCCGGCCGGTGGAGTCGGTGATCGTGCTCGGCTCGGGGCTGACTGCCGGGAAGGTGCCGCCGCTGCTGGCCGAACGACTGGATCGGGCGATCGAGGTCTACCACCGGTCCGCAGAGGCGGGCGTGACACCGTGGCTGGTCCCCTCCGGCGGCCGGGGCGTCGACGAGCCGGTGGCGGAGGCCACCGCGATGACCGACTACCTGGTCGACCGGGGCATCCCCCGCGACCGGATCCTGGTCGAGGATCGCTCCACCTCCACCGCCGAGAACCTCAGCCACAGCAAGGAGATCCTGCTCCGCGAGCAACTCTCCGGGCCGACCGCCGTGGTGACCAGCAACTACCACGCCTTCCGGGCTGCGACCCTGATGCACGCCCAACGCCTCGACGGTTTCACCGTCGGTGCCCCGACCGCCCGGTACTACTGGCCCAGCGCGATGCTGCGGGAGTTCGCCGCGGTGATCCGCGACCACTGGCGGATCCACGCCGTCGTGCTGGGCCTGCTGACCGTCCCGTTCCTGGCCGTGCTGGTGATCCACCTGGTCGACTGAACGTGGGCGCCGGGAAGGTCAGTCACGCCGGCGCTCCCCACCGTTCGTGATCGCCTCGATCAACGCCGCGAGACCCCAGGCGTACGCCGCATCGACGTCGCCGCCGAGCCGGAACGCCCCGGACAGCTCCATCTGGATGAAACCGTTCATCCACGCCGTCAGGGTGCGGGCCGCCTCGAGCGCATGGTCCTCCCCGGCGAGCCGACCCGACATCTCCAACACCGGCCCGGCGACCCGTTCGAGGGTGCCCCGTTCGGGGCGGGCGCCGGGCGGCAGCGGGCCGAAGGTGAGCTGATAGCACTGCGGCCGCTCGTGGGCGAGGGCCCGCAGCGCGTCGGTCATCGCGACCACCGCGGCGCGCGGGTCCACCGTACGATCGGCAGCGGCCTGTAGCCGGACGCCGATCTCGTCCACGGTGTCCTCCACCACCAGGCGGATCAGGTCGTTGCGGTCACGGACCCGCTTGTAGAGGGAGGGGGCGCGGACGCCCACCCGGGTCGCGACCTCCTTCATCGTCAACGAGTCGACACCGCCGGCTTCCACGATGGCGCGGGCGGCGGCGACGATGGCTGCGGTGGTCGTCCGTTCAGGGGTCGGCATCAGGCTCTCCTCAGGGTTCTGCCCTACATCATAGCTATTGACCGTAGCCATGATGGCTAACTAAGATAGCCATCATGGAGTTGACACCAGGCCTGCACCGCATCGGCAACCGCATCGTCGCCGTCCACCTCGTCGTCACCGACGACGGCATCACCGTCATCGACGCCGGCTTCGCCGGCCACTACACCGAGTTGCGCTCCGAACTGAAGGCCGCGGGCCGCAGCCTCGACGACGTCCGCGGCATCGTGCTCACCCACGGCGACGACGATCACATCGGCTTCGCCGCGCGGCTGCACGAGGAGAGGGGCGTGCCGATCTTCGTGCACCCCGCCGACGCCGAGCGGACGATGGGCCGGGAACGGACGAATCCGCCGTGGGGCTCGATGCGCCTGGGGGCGACCGTCGGATTCCTCGCCTACGGCATCAGCGAGGGCGCGCTGCGGATCCGACGCCCCCAGGAGGTCAGCACCTTCGCCGACGGCGACACCCTGGACCTGCCCGGGTCACCGCAGATCATCGCGCTCCCCGGTCACTCGCCGGGCAGCGTCGCGATCCACGTGCCCGCGGTCGGCGCCCTCTTCGTCGGTGACGCGCTGACCACCCGCCACGTACTGACCGGGCGGACCGGCCCGCAGCCGGCGCCGTTCACCGACGATCCGGCCGCCGCCGCGCACTCCCTCGCCCGGCTCGAGGGCCTGGACGCGCCCTGGGTGCTGCCGGGTCACGGGGACCCATGGAAGGGCGGGGTGCCGGACCTGCTGGCCCGCTACCGCGCAGTGGCGGGGTAGGACGGTCGCCGGGTAGGTGCGTAATTGCGGTTGGTGAGCCCGGTGCTCCGGTGGTGGGTGAGCCGCCGTGCCGTCGACCTGACACCACCCGCCCCCGGGCGAACGGAAGGTCCGTTCTCGAGCGGAGAATTCAACCCCCCGGTGACACTTTCCGGCGGGCCCGCCGCCGGCTACCCGGACCACGTAACGCCCTCGGCCCCGGGACGAGCGTGGCTCGCCCCGGGGTCGGGCGCATCAGGTCGAGTGCGACACGTCGGATGCACCATGTCAAGCGCATCAACGTCAAGCGCATCAACCCCATCAACCCCATCACCCCGTCAACAGCCCAGCGGCTGGGTCCGTCGACCGGTGTCAGTGCGCCTCCAGCGGCAGGCGCGGGTCGGCCGGCAGACCGGCGATCGCCTCCGGCACCCACACGTGGTGGGGGTCGACGGTCACCAGCCACTCCCGGGTGCCCGGGCCGGCCATCACGTTGAGGTAGTACATGTCGTAGCCCGGGGCCGCCGCCGCGGGGCCGTGCCAACCGTGCGGGACCAGGATCAGGTCACCGGCGCGGACCTCCTCGGTGATGTCGATCGGGCGCTGCTCGTCGGTGGAGTAGACCCGGGCGTAGCCGATCGGCGCGCCGGCCCCCTCCGGTGCTCCCGGCTCGGTGCGAGTCTCGAAGTAGTAGATCTCCTCCAGCGAGTTCTCGGTGTCGGTGATCTCGTCGTGCTTGTGCGGTGGGTACGACGACCAGTTGCCGGCCGGCGTGATCACCTCGCAGACCAGGAACTTCTCGGCCTCGACCACCCCGGGCATGCCGAAGTTGCGGATCTCCCGGGTGCACATGCCGGTGCCACGTACGCTCACCGGGACATCCTCGGCGCGAACGACCTGGGACGGTGCGCCGGTGGTCGCCGGTGCGGTGGCCACCGCCACCCGGCCCTCGCCGATCGAGGTGATCTCCACTGCCACGCCGGGCGTCACGTACGCCACGTCGGTCGGCCCGGAGAACACGTCCCGCCGGCCCCGCAGACCGAACCGTTCGCCGCCGTCGATCTGCACCGCGAACGCACCGGCGAGCGGCACGATCAGCCGTTCCTCGGCCGCCGCAGGCAACGTCAGCAGCTGGCCGCCGGTGGTCTGCGCGACCTTGATGCCGGTGTGGGCCCAGCCGTCCACCGTCACCGCCGATCCCGCCGCGCCGACCGAGAGCTCCCACGGCCCCTCCGGTGCGCTGCCTCGCGGGTACACCCACTCACTCATTGCTGTCTCCTTTCCGTCCAGTCCGGCTGTCGTGTGATGGTGTGTCGGGTACTGCCGGGACGGCACAGGCGGGCCGACCCGGCAGCACGGTCAGGCGCTGGCGGCCTCAGGCACGCCATGCCTGTCGCCGAGCAGGTACCCGACCCGGTCGGCGACCCGCCGCGGGGAGAGGCCGTACTTGTCGAGCAGGAAGTCGTTGGGCGCGGACTCCGACCACCGGTCGGCCAGACCGTGCCTGATCACCCGGGGGCCACCCTGGCCGGCCATGATCTCGGCCACCAGTCCGCCGAGACCGCCGTAGACGGAGTGCTCCTCCACGGTGATCACCAGCGGCGAGCGGCCGATCGCCGCGACCAGACCGTCCTCGTCGATCGGCTTGAGCGAGGGCACGTGCACCACCGTCGCCTCGATGCCGTTCTCGGCGAGCAGGCCGGCCGCCTGGACGACCCGGGAGGTCTGCACACCGGTGGAGACCAGCGTCACGTCCCCGCCCGGCCGCAGCTCGTACACCCTTCCCGGGACGAACCGGTAGTCGGCGTCGAAGACCGGCTCCACGGCGTCGCGGGCCACCCGCAGGTAGACCGGCCCGTCGTGGTCGGCGATCCAGGGCATCATCGCGGCGATCTCGTACTCGTCAGCCGGCGCCAGCACGGTCATGTTCGGCATCGCTCGCATCGTCGCCAGGTCCTCGAGGTCCTGGTGGGTCTTGCCCGATGACCCGTTGAGCAGCCCGGCGTACGCGCCGGACAGCCGCACCGGGGCGTTGGTCTGGGAGACCATCATCCGGATCTGGTCGAGCGAACGGCTGGTCAGGAACACCCCGAACGTCGACAGCCAGGGGCGATAGCCGAGGGTGGTCAGCCCGAAGGCGACACCCACCATGTTCGCCTCGGCGATGCCGAGCTCGAGGAAAGAGCCCGGCAGCTCGTTGGCGACCTGCACGGCCTGGGTCGAGGTGGCCAGGTCGGCGTCGAGGACGAGCACCCGGTCGTCGGACCCCGCGAGCGAGAGCACTGTCTCCCCCCACACCTTGCGCTGGGCCTTCATCGCTGTGCTCCCTCCGGATCGGTGCCGAACAGTTCGCGGTGCGCCTGCTCGAGTTGCTCGGGGGTGGCGACCCCGTTGTGCCACGTGAAATGGCCCTCGGTGAACGAGATACCACGCCCCTTGGCGGTCCGCGACACGATCGCGGTGGGCTTGCCCGCGGTGCCGTGCCAGGCCCGGACCTGCTCGAAGGCAGCCAGGATCTGGTCGTAGTCGTTGCCGTTGATGGTCAGTACGTTCCAGCCGAAACCGGTCAGCACCGACTCCAGGTCGACGTGTCCCAGCGGCTCGGACCGGTCGAACCGGTCCCGCTCCTGGGCCGGCCAGCCGTACTGCTGCAGACCGTTGACGTCGAAGATCGCGGTGAGGTTGTCGACCCCGAAGCGCGGCGCGCTGAGCACCGCCTCCCAGACCTGCCCCTCCTCACTCTCCCCGTCACCGAGCATCACCCAGGTGTGGAAGTCCTTGTCCTGCTTCTTCGCCCCGATCGCGATCCCCAGACCGGCCGACAGGCCCTGGCCCAACGATCCGGTCGACACGTCGACCCCGGGGGTCAGCTTCATGTCGGGATGGCCCTGGAGGCGGGAGTCGCCGTGGTCGAACGTCGCCAGCTCCGCCACCGGGAAGTAGCCGCGCAGCGCGAGCGTCGAGTAGAGCCCGATCGCGCAGTGCCCCTTCGACAGGATGAACCGGTCACGTTCCGGATCGCGCGGCTGGGCCGGGTCGATGTCGAGTTCGTGGAAGTAGAGCGCGACGAGCATGTCGGTCGCCGACAGCGGCCCCCCGATGTGGCCCGCCTTGCTCGCCGCCACCGTCGAGACGATCAGCCACCGGACCTGGCGCGCGATCTTCTCCAGCGCCATCGGCTCGAGATCGCCGCGACCGCCCCCCAGCGACGTCCCGCTCTGCTGTGTGGTCGTCATGATGTGCACAAACCTCTCTGGTTCCTCGGCTCGTCGTCACTCAGACGTAGAGCCGCTGGGTCGCGCGATGGTCGTCGTATACGCCGCGCGCCTCATTGCTGGAGTCGATCTCCGCCACCTGCGGGACCGGCACCTCCCACCAGGCGCCCGAGCCGCCGAAGCGTCCCTGGGCGTCCACGACGGTGTAGATCACCGCGGTCTCCTCCCCGGCGACGGCCGCGGCGAGGGCGTCGCGCAGCTCGTCGGCAGTGGTGGCGGTGTAGACCGTGGCGCCGTAGCTGGCCGCGTTCTGGGCGAAGTCGATGTCCAGGGTGCGGTCGGAGAACTGGCCGGTGGCCTGGTCCCGGTAGAGGAAGCGGCAGCCGAAGCCCTGCGAGCCGACGGTCTTGGAGAGTGCCTCGATGGAGCCGTAGCCCTTGTTGTCCACCAGGATGACGATCTGCTTGAGGCCCTCCTGGACCGAGGTGAGCAGCTCAGCGGACAGCATCAGGTAGGTGCCGTCGCCGATGAAGGTGAACACCTCCCGGTCGCGGTCGGCGAGCTTGGCGCCGACGCCCGCAGCGATCTCGTAGCCCATGCAGGAGTAGCCGTACTCGATGCCGTAGCCGAGCGGGCCGCCGGGCCGCCAGACCCGGTGCAGGTCACCGGGCATCGAGCCGGCGGCGTTGATCACCACGTCATCGGCCTTGGTGAAGGTGTTCACGATGCCGATGGCGACCGCCTGCGGGAGGGTCTCGGCGGCGGGGTCGGGAGCGACGATCCGGTCGACCTCGTGGCGCCACTCGTCGGCCAGCTCGATCGCCTGGCGACGGTGATCCTCGGGCACCCGCCACTCGCCGAGCAGTTCGCCGAGCTCGCGCAGCGACTCGCGGGCATCGCCGATGACGGCCAACGCCCCCTCCTTGTACGCGTCGAACTCCTGGACGTTGAGGTTCAGGAAACGTACGTCGGGGTCCTGGAACAGCGTGTTCGAGGCCGAGGTGAAGTCGGTGTAGCGAGTGCCGATGCCGATGATCAGGTCGGCCTGAGCCGCCAACTGATTGGCGTACTTGGAGCCGCTGGCGCCCAGCGCACCGACGTTGAGCGGGTGGTCCCAGCGCAGCGAGGCCTTGCCCGCCTGGGTCACCCCCACCGGGATGCCGGTGGCCTCGACGAAGGACTCCAACGCCTCGGTGGCCTCGGAATAGATCACCCCGCCGCCGGCGATGATCAGCGGCCGCCTCGCCTGACGGACAGCGTCGGCGGCGCGGTGCAGGGCCGCCAGATCGGCCCGCGCCCGCGGGACGTACCAGACGCGCTCGCGGAAGAACTCGACCGGGAAGTCGTACGCCTCGGCCTGGACGTCCTGGGGCACCGCCACGGTCGCCGCGCCGGTGTCGGCGGGGCTGGTCAGCACCCGCATCGCCCCGAGCAGTGCCTCGGAGAGCTGCTCCGGCCGTGACACCCGGTCCCAGAACCGGGAGACCGCCCGGAAGGCGTCATTGGTCGAGTTGGCCGGGGAGGTGGGGTCCTCGATCTGCTGCAGCACGTAGCCGGTGCGGCGGGTGGCGAAGTAGTCGGAAGGCAGCAGGAGCACGGGCAGCCGGTTGGAGGTCGCCGTGCCGGCTCCGGTGATCATGTTGGCCGCGCCCGGCCCGATCGAGGTGGTCACCGCCAGGGCGCCGAGCCGGTTCTTCGCCTTGGCGTAGCCGATCGCGGCGTGCACCAGGCCCTGCTCATTGCGTCCCTGGTGATACGGGAACTCCTCCCGATACTGCAGGAGAGCCTGCCCGATGCCGGCCACATTGCCGTGACCGAAGATGCCAAAGGCGCCGCCGAAGAACGGCGCCGTGATGCCATCGCGCTCCACCCGCTGCTGGGCGAGGAAGCGCACGATTGCTTGCCCGACTGTCAAGCGAACGGTGTGCTGAGTGGTCATCGGGATTCCTCTCGTCATTGAGTATCCGACCGGTACGTGGATCGCGGCCTCCATGGCCTCGCGTCATCCGGTGATACGGGCCGGATCGGGATCAGGGTTCATGCTGCCGCGGTGACTTCAATTTATCACTGGCCGGACTAACCGTCAACGAGATGAGATTATTGACGTGCGGCTGAGGTTGAGTCGACTCCAGGTCGACAGGCTGAGACGATCCACGGCCACGAAATCCCTCGCGGGGGCGCGGTCACAGCACGGCCATCACGCATCATCCGCTATCCTTGTCCACTGGACGAGAAGATCCGAGAGAGGGGGTGGGTGATGAGTGAGAACGTACGCGGCCTGGAGCTGCTCTCCAAGGCCGACGGCGTGCTCCGCGCCCTGGAGCACGGCGGCAACCTGAGCGTGTCCGAGCTGGCCGCTCTCACCGGTGAGCCGTTGAGCAGCATGTACCGGTTGCTCTCCCACCTCGTCTCGGTCGGCTGGGTGGACAAGGGCGCCGCCCGGGCCACCTACCGGTTGGGCCTGTACACGCTGGAGGTCGGTGGGGTCTGCGACGACCGCCTCGACCTGCTGGCTGCGGCCCGCCCCGAGCTCAGCCGGCTGCGGGACGCCTCGGGGGGGACGGCCTTCCTGCACGTCCCGCACGGCACGGAGGCGGTGTGTGTCGACCGGTTGGCGGGCCGCGGGGTCCGCTCCCTGAAGCAGACCCTGGGCGGGTCGCTGCCGCTCTACGCCGGCGCCGGACCGCGGGCGCTGCTGGCGCAGTTGCCGCCGGGGGAGGCCGCTCTGGTGCTGGACGCGTTCGAGCAGCAGGCCCGGACGGACCCGGAGGTGCCGCCACGGTCCCAGTTGGAGCACGAGCGTCGTCGCGACGCGGCCCGCGGCTATGCGGTCTCGGACGGGGACGTCACGCCGGGGGTGGCGGCAATGGGCGCACCGATCTTCAACCACCGCGGCGAGTTGGTCGCCTCGATCTCGGTCAGTGGCCTGCGGCCGCTGGTGCTGGGGAAGGAGGCCGAGATGAGTCGGCTGGTGATCGCGGCCGCCGAGCGGGTCAGCGCCGGGCTGGGGTTCCGGGCGCCGGAAGCGCCGGGGGCCGAGGAAGCGTCGGAGGCGTCCCGATGAACGGCACCACCTCACCCCTGCTCCGCAACGCCCGCGACCTGATCGATGCCCTCAAGGAGACCGAGGCGATGTCTCCGGCCCAGCTCGCTGATGCCATCGACGTCCCACGGTCGACGGTCTATCGGCTCGTCGAGGGGCTGGCCGCGATCGATCTGGTGCTGACCGCCCCGGACGGCCGGGTGATGCTGTCACAGCGCTGGCTGGCGCTGGCCGACGCGGCCCAGGAGGCCCAGACCGAGTGGCGTACGGTCCGCTCGGCGATGCGGGAGGTCACCGAACGCACCGGCTGCACCACCTACCTCAGCGTTCCGGTCGGCGACCGCGGCATGTGCATCGACTGGGTGCAGGGCCGCGCGGTCGAGGTGCTGATCCTCAAGCCGGGACGTTCGCTGCCGCTGTACGCCGGCGCGGCCGGGCGGGGGATCCTGGCCGGTCTGCCCGCCGAGGACCGCGAGGCCTACCTCGCCGGCGCCCCCTTCCCGGTGCTCACCCCGCACACCCTGGTCACCGCAGAGCAGCTGCGCGCCGACATCGAGCTCACCCACCGCCGCGGCTACACGTTGTCCCATGAGGACGTGACGCCCGGGATCGGCGCCATCGGCGTGCCGGTGCGCGACGAGCAGGGCCGCCGCAGCGGCATCCTCTCACTGGGTGCCTTCGTCGACGAGCTGGACCGGCGCGAGGAGGAGTTCTACGAGGAGCTGTCCCGGGCGGCGAACAGCTTGCGGTGAGGCCCAACGTCGGGGAACGGGAACACGTCGGGGAACGGGAAGGCCACGCCGAGCGGCCGCGAGACGTACGACCCAGCCGTTAGGCTGCTGTGGACGAGCACATGAGGAGGGCCGGATGAGCAAGAACAAGCGGCGGGTAGGAGTGTTGACCGCCGGCGGCGACAGCCCGGGGCTCAACGCCGCGATCCGCGGGTTCGGCAAGGCGGCCGTCGGCCACCACGGCATGGAGGTGATCGGCTTCCGCGACGGCATCCGTGGCCTGGCGGAGAACCGCTTCGTCGCGCTGGACTCGGTGGCCCTGTCCGGCATCCTCACCACCGGCGGCACCATCCTGGGCACCTCCCGGGACAAACCGCACAAGATGAAGGTCGGTGACGAGGTCGTCGACATGGTGCCCACCATCGTCGACAACTACGAGAAGGACGACCTTGCCGCCCTGGTCTGCATCGGCGGTGGCGGGACCGCCAAGACCGCCCTGCGGCTCGCCAGGGCCGGGCTGAACGTCATCCATCTGCCGAAGACCATCGACAACGACATCGCCCAGACCGAGACCAGCTTCGGCTTCTCCACCGCCCTCGGCATCGCCACCGACGCCATCGACCGGCTGCACTCCACCGCGCACTCCCACCACCGGATCATCGTCGTGGAGACGATGGGCCACAAGGCCGGCTGGCTGGCGCTGGGAGCCGGGATCGCCGGCGGCGCCGACATCATCCTGCTGCCGGAGATCCCCTACACCATCGACTCGGTGGCGGCCTCCATCCAGAACAGGGCCGCCGGCGGACACAACTTCTCCGTGGTCGCGATCGCCGAGGGCGCCCGGGACATCCAGCGGTCCGCCGATCTGGCCGCCGCGGAAGCACTCGTCCAGAGCGCCTCCACCCCCGAGGCGAAAGCCGCCGCCAAGAGCCACCGCAGCGCGGTGATCGCCGCCCACCGCAGCAACGCCTTCGACCTGGCCGAGGCACTCGAGGCCGCAACCGGTCTGGAATCGCGCGTCACCGTCCTGGGCTACGTCCAGCGCGGCGGCACTCCCGACGCCCAGGACCGGCTGTTGGGCACCCTGCTCGGCGGAGCCGGCGCCGATCTGGTGGCCGAGGGACACTTCGGGGTGACGGTCGCGGCCCAGGGACAGGGTGCGGTGCCGGTGCCGCTGGAGGAGGTGGCCGGCCATCTCAAGACCGTGCCGCTGGACCATCCCTGGCTGCTGGCCGCCCGGCACATCGGTACCTGCATGGGCGACTGACGGGTCAGGACGCCGGCCGAGACGGATCAGGCCCCAGGCACACTGCGGTCCCTGGCCGCGGCGACGACGGTGACGATCATCACGACGACCGCCGCGAACACGACCAGGAACGAGGGGCCCCAGGCATGGAGGTGATCGTGCACCCAGCCCATCGCCACCGGCCCGGTGGCGGCGACCGAGTAGCCGATCGTCTGCACCATCGCGGTGAGGCGGCGGTTCTCGTCGACGTCGCGGGTGCGGCGTACGACGATGACAAAGAGCAGGGTGAAGAAAGCGCCCTGGGCCAGGCCGCCGAGCAGGCTCCAGATCACCCAGCCCGCGGGAACAAGCACGATGCCCAACGGCAGCGCGGCCCAGCAGACCCCGACCAGCAGCGCACTGCGGGTGAGTGACCAGCCCCGGCCGTCGATCAGCCAGGACGTCATGAACGGGCCGACGATGCCTGCTGCCTGGAAGATCGATGCCCCCGCTCCGGCCTGCCCGGCGGTCATGCCGCGCAGGTCGACCAGTGCCAACGGCAGCCAGGAGGTCACCGCGTAGTAGGCCAGGGTGTGACCGGAGAATGCTGCGGCCAGCAGCCAGGCCACCGGCCAGCGCAGCAGGGAGGACCGCGGGCCCGCCGTGCGCAGCTGCGCACGCCCCTCGCGGACAGACTGCACCGAGGTCTCCAGACCGGCGCGCCGGCGCAGTGCTCCTCGTACGCCGCGGACACCAGGGGGATAGACGATCAGCCAGACGACCAGCGCCACACCGCCGATGATGGTCCCCCACAGGGCGGACGAGCGCTGCCAGCCGACCACCATCGCCACCGGGACCGCGGTCGCCGTGGCCAGGGTCACCGCAATGTTGATGGTCGCAGAGGAGGCGCCGGTGAGCAGCGCCGCGCGGTGCCGGTACTGGCGGCTGATCAGCATCGGCATCCCGAGGTTGCCGACGGTCAGTCCGAGCCCGATCAGCACCGTCCCGGTGTAGGCGCCGGGGATCGTGCCGTCGACCCGCAGCAGCGAGCCGACGATGACGGCGGCCAGCCCCCAGGAGACGGCGTGGTTGATCCCCAGCCAGTGCACCAGCTGGGAGACGAGTGGGGTGAGCAGGCCGAAGCACAGCACGGGGATGCTGGTCAGCAGCGCCGCCTGGATCGTGTCCAGGTGCAGCGCGGCCTGGAACTCCGGCAGCAGCGGCGGCACCACTGCCACCGGCGCGCGCAGCACCAGGGCCATCAGCAGAAAGGCGGCGATCGGGACCAGGCCCCAGATCCGCGCCCGGCACGACGGTTTGTCGACCACAGCCCCTCCTTTGTCCGGACAAAGCCAGTCTAGGGGGTCAGGATCATCCACGAGCGCCGGGGCCGACCGGTCCCTCGCTGACGCACCGATCGATCCCGAGCGGATCATCCACGAGCGCCGGGGCCGACCGCTCCATGCCGCCGGTCCGTGCCGAACAGTCCGCTCAGCGCCGCCGGCCGGTGCCGAACAGTGACCGGGTGATCTCCCGGGCCGCCGATCGGGCCATCTGGCGCACCATGGTATTCTCACTGATCTCCTCGATCAGCGACTTCTCCCGGCGGGCCGGGCGTGAGGGTGTCGTCCGCCCCGCCGTGCGGTCGGCCTGGCGCTGGGCACGCTCGGCCTCCGCGGCGGCCCGGTCGGCCTCGCGGGTCGCGGCGGCTTCGGCCTTCGCCCGTTCGGCCTCCTCCTTCGCCCGCTGCGCCTCGGCCTTGGCCTGCTCGGCGGCCGCCTGTTCTGCCGCAGCCGCGGCCGCTCCGGCCTGCAGCTTGGCGTTCAGCACCTCGTACGCCGACTCCCGGTCGATCGCGGTGCCGTAGCGGGCCTGCAGCGGCGAGCCCTCCACGGCCGCCGTCATCGCCGGCGCCTCGAGCGGCTGCATGCTGGCCTGCGGGGCGCGCATCCGGGTCCAGGCCACCGGGGTCGGGGCACCGTCGGGGTTGAGGACGGTGACGATCGCCTCACCGATGCCGAGCTGCTGGAGGCGTTCGGCGAGGTCGTAGTCGGTCTTCGGGTAGGTCGCCACCGCGGCCTTCAGCGCCTTGGCGTCGTTCGGGGTGTGGGCGCGGAGCTGGTGCTGCACCCGCGACCCGAGCTGGGCGAGGACGTCCTCCGGGACGTCCTTCGGCGACTGGGTGACGAAGACGACGCCGACGCCCTTGGACCGGATCAGCCGTACGGTCTGTTCGATCGCGTCCAGGAACGCCTTGGAGGCGTCGTCGAACAGCAGGTGCGCCTCGTCGAAGAAGAAGACCAGCTTGGGCCGGTCGAGGTCTCCCGCCTCGGGCAGGTGCTGGTAGAGGTCGGCGAGCAGCCACATCAGGAAGGTGGAGAACAGCGCCGGCCGTTGGGCCAGATCGGGCAGCTCGAGCAGCGAGATCAGCCCGCGCCCGTCGGGCGTGGTGCGCAACAGGTCCTCGGTCTCGAACTCGGGCTCCCCGAAGAACAGATCCCCGCCCTGGGCCGACAGCGCGGCGAGCTGACGCTGGATGACCCCGACGGTGGCCTTCGCCAGCCCGCCGAGGTCGGCCAGCTCGGCCTTGCCGTCGTCGGAGACGAGGAACTTCAGCAGTTCGTTGAGGTCCTTCAGGTCGAGCAGCAGCAGCCCGTTGGTGTCGGCGTAGTGGAAGACCAGCGACAGCGACGACTCCTGGGTGGCGTTGAGCCCCAGCACCTTCGACAGCAGCAGCGGCCCGAAGGAGCTCACCGTGGCCCGCAGCGGCACCCCCGACCCCTGGCCGCCGAGCGCATAGAACTCCACCGGGCAGGCCGCCGGGGTGAAGTCCTGGCCGATCGCGGCGGTCCGGGTCAGCAGCTTCTCGTTGGCCGTGCCGGGCGCCGCGAGGCCGGACAGGTCGCCCTTGATGTCGGCGGCGAAGACAGGCACCCCCGCCGCGGAGATCTGCTCGGCGATGAGTTGCAGGGTCTTCGTCTTGCCGGTGCCGGTGGCGCCGGCGACCAGCCCGTGCCGGTTCAGCATGCTGAGGGCGAGCCGGATCTTCACGTCGGGGACGGGCTGGCCGTCGGCCACCAGCACGCCCAGCTCGATGGCATCGCTGTCGAAGGTGTAGCCCTTGCGGACCGCCTCGGTGGCATCGCTCATGGGGTCAGGCTAGCGAACGGCCGGGCCCGGCGTGACCCCCTGTCGGGTGCGGCCTGTCGGGTGCGGCCTGTCCGGTGCGGCCCGCCGGGTGCAGACGGCCGAAGGCCCCGGTGCCTGGGGGACGGCACCGGGACCCCCACCTGTGTGTGACTTCTTGCTGTGTTCTGCTACGACGGCTGACCTCCCTGCTCCGACCCCTTGTCCTCAGGGCCCATGTACGGCATGCCGGCGGTCGGATCGGTGGCCTGGGCCCGGGTGGTCCGCAGCGTGTCGACCCGCTCGCGGTAGTCCTCGGGGCTGATGTCCCCCGCGGCGAGGCGGTTGGCGAGCGTACGCAGCGCCTCGTCCTCGGGAGCCGGCGGGGTGTGCGGGCCGTGGTGGTGGTGCGGATAGGCCCCGGGGCCGCCCTCGGGGCGTCCCTCCGGACCCCAGCCGAACAGCGGCGTCCCACGCCGTTCCGCCCGCTTGTACAAGAAGATGAGGAAGAGGACCAGCAGCAGCGGGCCGAGGAACATCAGAATGCCTCCGAAGAAGGATGAGAAACCGTACGCATGGTGGCCCATCATCGGGCCGGGCCCGATGTAGCCCGGCACCACCAGGGGCAGCAGCGAGGTGAACATGGCTCCAGTCTGGTCGGCCGGGCGGGTGCACACATCGGCCCGCGGGCGACACTTCACGTACGCCCCTCGACGTACGTCGCCCCCTCGCCTCGACGTACGTCGCCCCCGGACGGCTACGCTCCGGCGGCGATGGTGCGCCCCGGGATACGTACGTACGATCGGGGCATGGAACCCCGCCCCGGCCTGCCCGCATCGGGCCCGGACTCCCCCGACGGGCGCTCCCACGACTTCCCCTGGGGGCGTTCCCACGGCTCTCCCGCAGGACACGCCCACCCGCGGCACCGACTCGTCGCGACGGTGCTCAGCGCGATCGTGGTGGCCTGGCTGATGCTGGTCGCCGCGCTCCCCTCCGCCGTGCAGCGGGCGATGCGCGAGCACATGCGCGACCAGTCGATGATGCCGGGCCGCTATGACCCGTACGACCCCGGCTACCCCGACCCGACCGGCCCGTGGGCGCAGGCGCTCGACTCGCCGTGGCTGCCGGTGTTGGTCGCCGGGTGCCTGGTGGTCGGGGCCGGTCTGTTGCTGCGGACGGTCCGGCCGCGGCTGGCGTACGTGATGGTGTTGGCCGGGGTGGCCGGCTATCTGGTCGCCGGGGGCTCGCTGCCGTTCGCCCTACCGGCCCCGGCGATCGCCCTGGTCGCGCTGACCAGCAGCCGGCCCGGCCGGGCCTGGACCGCCTGGGTGCTGGCGCTGGTGCCGATGCTGTCGGCCGTCGGCTGGCGCCAGCCCTACCTCGGGCTGACCAGTGCCTGGCTCTACCCGGCGATCATCTTCGGCTTCGCGGCGATCCTGGTGCCGACCCTGATCACCGAGATGCGGCGCAGCCAACTGTTGGCCCGCCGACAGGCCCACGAGGAGGAGATGCGCCGGGTCGCCTATCGGGAGCGGCTGCGGCTCGCCCAGGACCTGCACGACGTCGTCGGGCACAGCCTGTCGACGATCTCGCTGCAGGCCGGGGTGGCACTGCGGTTCCTCGACGACGACCCGGCCCAGGCACGCGCATCTCTGGAGGCGATCCGCACCAGCGCCAAGGACTCGCTGACCGACGTCCGGCGCACCCTCGGCATCCTCCGCGACCCCCAGGAGGCCGCCCCGCTCGCCCCGGGCCCGACCCTGGACCGGCTCGACGACCTGATCGCCCCACTCGTCGCCGGCGGCGCGGCGATCACCCTGCACCGCAGCCCGGGGCTGGTGTCCAGCGTGCCGACACCGGTCCAGCAGGTCGCCTACCGAATCGTCCAGGAAGGACTGACGAACGCCGTCCGGCACGCCCCCGGCACCCCGGTGGACCTCCGGGTCGACCGGGTCGGGGACCAGCTGCTGATCGAGGTCAGCAACGGCGGCCCGGCGCCCGACCGGCCGATCGTGGCCGGCAACGGCCTGCGCGGCATGCGGGAACGGGTCGCCACCCTCGGCGGCACACTGACGATCCACGACGAGGGCCCGGGAGGGGTGGCGATCAGCGCCGGCCTGCCGCTCGGGCCGACCGGCGAGGCAGGGCCGCCCGTCGCGTCGCCCGCCGTTCCCGGGCCGAGGGAATGAGCGCGAATCCGGCCGGGCGAAAGCCCGCCCCCGGCCTCCGACCGTTCCTGCCCACGGCTGGCGGTGGCCGGCCGGCTCCCGCGATATCGAGACGGATGCCGCCGGGTTCGGCAGCCGCGGTATCAGGTTGCCGCCGCGGTTCCAGTCAGATGCCGCCTGCCGACGCGCGGCATCTGACCACAAACGCGGGGTGTGACCACAAACGCGGGGTGTGACCTGTCGAGCCAACGGGGCGGCGCGCTCAGCGACCAGAACACGCGACAGCCATCACCTCAGCGACCAGAACACGTTAGGACCCCCGACCTCTCTCCGCCCGGCGCACCACAGGAGCGCAGCACTACGATCCGCCACAACCGTCCGAGGTCCACCCACTAGCGTTACCGGTCGTGCACGACAACGAAACTCGGCCGCACATCGCCGTCGTCCTCGCCGACGAGACAACGGGGCGGACGAGACAGTCACCTTTCCATGACGAGACAGTCACCTTTCCCCAGGGAAGACCTATGCCCCCCGAAGACACAACCACTTCCGGCTCCACCGCCGGCACCTCGTCCGGCCCCACCACCAGCGGCTCCCACTCCCCCCGTGCCAACACCAGCACCCCCCACCCCGTCGAGCCCACCGCGGCCGAGCCCATCACCGTCCTGATCGCCGATGACCAACCGCTGGTCCGGATGGGGCTACGGGCCTTGGTCGACGCCGAGCACGACATGACCGTCGTCGCGGAGGCGGGCACCGGTCTGGAGGCGGTGGCGCGGGTCCGGGAGCTTCATCCCGACGTGGTGCTGATGGACATCCGGATGCCCGAACTGGACGGCATCGCCGCGCTGCGCCGAATCGGCGCCGACCCCACCTGCGCCTCGACCCGGGTGGTGGTGCTGACCACCTTCGAACTCGACGAGTACGTCTTCGCCGCACTGCAGGCGGGCGCCGCCGGCTTCCTGGTCAAGGACTCCGAGCCCGACGAGATCCTCCGCGGCATCCGGCTCGCGGCCGGCGGATCCTCGTTGCTGTCGCCGAGCGTGACGCGTACGGTGATCGCCACCTTCACCGGCGCCGCCCCGACCGTACGCTCCGACGACCGGCTGGCCGTGCTGACCGAGCGCGAGCAGGAGGTGCTCGCCCTGGTCGGTGAGGGTCTCAACAACGCCGAGATCGGCGACCGACTGGTGGTGAGCACCGCCACCGCCCGCACCCACGTCAGCCACATCATGGCCAAGCTCGGCGCCCGCGACCGGCCCCAGCTGGTGGTGATCGCCTACCAGACCGGGCTGGTGCGGTAGGCGGGCACGCCGGCACGGTCCGGAGAGCCGGCACGGCCGGCACGACGTCACCAGGACAGGCCGGCGGCAACCCATGTCCTGCTGACCCGCCAGCCGACGGGCCCGCAGCCCCGCCCGCTCACGCCGTCCTCACCGTACGTGCGCCCCGCCGACCGCCGCACCGTTAGAATCTGTCCCGGTCGGCGCCTGCCGGCACTGGGAGGTACGTCCATGCAGGGAAAGCCACGTGGCTTCGACAAGGCCAGACAGCTGATCGAACGCGGCGCCGACATCCCCAACCCGTGGACCCTCGATATCGGTGAGGACGTCGACATCGACCGGATCTCCGCCGACGGTGTGACCATCCATCCCGGCTGCCGGATCCACGGTGCGGACACGGTGATCTCCGCCGGCGTTGTCCTCGGCGAGGAGGGTCCGGTCACCCTGCAGGACTGCCGACTCGGCCCGGACGTACGTCTCAAGGCCGGCTACTTCGACCGCGCGGTGTTCCTCCAGGGCGCGTCGATGGGGCTGGGCGCCCACGTCCGCGAGGGCACCCTGCTGGAGGAGCAGGCCGGTGGGGCGCACACCGTCGGGCTGAAGCAGACGATCCTCTTCCCGTTCGTCACCCTCGGCAGCCTGATCAACTTCTGCGACGTGCTGATGGCCGGCGGCACCAGCCGTGCGCACCACTCCGAGGTCGGCTCCTCCTACATCCACTTCAACTTCACCCCCGACGGCAACAAGACGACCGCCTCGCTCTTCGGGGACGTGCCCCGCGGGGTGATGCTCGACCAGCCGCCGATCTTCCTCGGCGGCCAGGGCGGCACCGTCGGCCCGGTCCAGGTCGGCTTCGGCACCGTCGTCGGCGCCGGCTCGATCCTGCGCGACGACGTCCGGGAGGACGGCCTGCTCGTCCTCACCCCGCCGACCGACGGCGTCCGGCGCCCCAACACCCCCCGCCGGTACAAGCGGCTGACGCCGCTGCTGGAGAAGAACCTCGGCTATATCGCCAGCCTGATCGCCCTGGAGGCGTGGTACCGCAGCGTCCGCCGGCCGTTCTTCGCCGCCCAGGAGCTCGGCGAGCTGGTCCTCGAGGGCGCGCTGGAGATGCTGGAGCGGGCCCGGGCGGAGCGTACGAAGCGCCTCGCCGCGCTGATCACCACGATCGACCCGGACACCCCCGGCCGCCGGCAGCTGGTCGACCGGTACGCCGAGCTGCTGGCCTCCTGCGCCCCCGAGCAGGTCCCCGACACGCTGCGGACGGCCCCGCCGGCCCTGCTCGACCCGCTGGTCGCCGCCGCGGCCGCGGGCACCCGCTACGTCGCCGCCGTCCAGGAGCTGGCGGCCCCGGCAAAGGAGGCGGGCACCGCCTGGCTCCAGGCCATCATCGACGACACCGACGCCCGAGCGGCCGCCCTGGTGCCGGACATGGGCCTGTTCGAGGCCGACTGACCGACCACGCAGCACACGCACCGTAGGACCCGCCGGGTGACAGGGCCGGAAGCGCCTAACGTCTCACGAGACGGTAGACGGTGGGTAGGACCCGTCGGGTGAGGACCCGGCACCAGAAGGAGACACAGCAGATGGGCAAGTTGTTCGGCACCGACGGCATCCGCGGCCAGGCCAACAGGTATCCGATGGACGCGATCACCGCGTACCGGCTGGGCCAGGCCGTCACCCACGTGGTCAGCCGGGGCAAGCCCGCGGGACACCGCGTCCGGATCGTCATCGGCAAGGACACCCGCATCTCCGGCGACATGCTGGAGGGCGCCCTGGAAGCGGGCGTCACCTCGATGGGCGGCAACGTCGAGCTGCTCGGCGTACTGCCCACCCCGGGCATCGCCTACATCACCGAGTCGATGCGCGCCGACGCCGGGTTTGTCGTCTCGGCCTCGCACAACCCCTACCAGGACAACGGCATCAAGGTCTTCGCCGGCACCGGCTACAAGCTCTCCGACGAGGACGAGCACGAGATCGAGGACCTCATCCTCGGCGACGGGCTGGATGCGCTGGCCGCCGCCCCGCACGACCTCGGGCGGGCCCACCGGCTGGAGGACGCGGCCGGCCGCTACACCGTCTTCCTCAAGAACACCTTCCCCCGGGAACTGTCGATGGAGGGCGTCAAGGTCGTCCTCGACACCGGCAACGGCGCCACTTTCCAGGTCGCCCCGGCGATCTTCCGCGAACTCGGCGCCGACGTCACCGTCATCCACGACGAGCCGGACGGCTACAACATCAACGAGAACTGCGGTTCCCAGCACACCGAGGACCTGCGGGCCGCGGTGCTGGCCCGCGGCGCCCAGGTCGGGCTGGCCTTCGACGGTGACGGCGACCGGCTGATCGCCGTCGACGAGCGCGGCCAGGAGATCACCGGTGACCAGATCCTCGTCGTCTGCGCCAACCAGCTGCACGACGAGGGGCGGCTGGCCAACGACCTGCTGGTCTCCACGGTGATGAGCAACCTGGGCCTGACCCTGGCCTGCGAGAAGTACGGCTACAAACACCACGCCGCCAAGGTCGGCGACCGCTACGTCCTGGAGGACATGCGCCGGCTCGGCGCGAACCTCGGCGGCGAGGACTCCGGCCACGTGATCTTCCTCGACCACCACACCACCGGCGACGGCGAACTGACCGCCCTCCAGGTGGTCGCCACCATGCTCAAGACCGGCCGGACGCTCTCCGACCTCGCCGCGGCGATGGACGTCTTCCCCCAGGTGCTGGTCAACGTCGAGGTCAACCGCAAGCCCGTCATCGACACCGTCCCGGAGATCGTCGCCGCGATCGGGCGGGCCGAGACCGAGCTGGCCGGCAAGGGCCGGGTGCTGGTGCGCTACTCCGGCACCCAGAACCTCTGCCGGGTGATGGTGGAGGGTCCCACCCAGGAGCTGACCGGCCACTACGCGGAGGCGATCGCCGAGGTCGTTCGCTGCGCCCTCGGCTGACCGGTGACCCCTCCCGACCCGGATCGCACCGCCGGCAGCAGGCCCGAGCAGGCCGTCAGCAGGCCCGGGCACATCGGAGACCGGCCCGATCACGCCACCGGTGGGTCCGAGCGCACCGAGCTGGCAGACCGGGCGCTGAGTACGGTCTCCTTCCGCGGGCCGCTGACCGGCTCCCAGCTGCACGAGGCGCTGGGGGCCGGCGGCTTCCCGCTGTGGCAGGCCTGCCTCGGTGACCCGCGGCTGGCCCATCGGGTGATCGGCAAGCGCTACGTACGCCTCGACATCAAACTCGACGGCTACGTACGCCTCTCGCCGTCGATCCTGCGGGAGTTCCTCACCTACACCGTGGTCGGCCCGGCCGACGAACCCGACGCCCTCGACGCGGCGGCCGCCGAGCTGGCCGACCACATCGAGCAGGTCAGCCGGCGCAAGCTCTACACCGCGCGCCGGATCATGGACGACATCACCCGGCCCTTCCTCACCGACCCGCTGCTGGCCGGGCACTTCTGCGTCGCGATCGCCGGCGACATCGTCTACGGGATGGCCCACGACGTGCTGCGCCCGGAACGGTCCACCGGGATCCTGGTGCAGGGATCGGACCTCGACATCGTCGTCCTGGTCGGCGACGACGCCCCCGACGGACTGGTCACCACCCTGGACGAGGCGATCTACGCCAGGAAGTACTTCTACCTGCGCAACCCCGGCTTCCGCGAGGAGCTGGACTACATCGTCAAGCCGTTGGCGACGCTGCGGGCCCAGTCCGGCCTCGCCGACTTCCACGACATGGTGGCCTGCAAGGTGTGGCGGGAGAGCCGGCTGCTGTGCGGTGACGAGGGGCTGTTCCGGGCCGGCAAACAGGTGCTTGCCGCGGCCGGGGTCGGCGACCGGCTCGACACTCTGGCCCGGGAGGCCGCGGAGGCGCGCGCGGCGCAACAGCAGCGCCTGCTCACCCTGCCGGTCGACGAGCTGCGGGACGGCGACCTCGGACTCTTCTACACCGCCGAGGAGTCCGAGGAGTTCCACTGAGCTCCAGACCCGGTGCACGGCATCCGGTGGCACGGCGTGGTCGACGCCCCCACAACCCGACCGACGCAGCTGAACCCGACCGACACACCTCAACTTCGCTGAACGAACCCGGACCCGAGCAGTATCTGAGAATCTGTGATCAGCATGCGAGAAGCGTGATCGTACGGAGATCGTGCCGAGACCGTGCCGAGACCGGAACGCTCCGACATCAACAAATCGTGATCTGCATCACGATCCCCGAAGGGGCCGGAGACCTCCACCGACGACCTCCCGAAGCCCCACCCGGACACCCGATAACAGGCTTCTGGCAAGGCATTTCACTGCCACCTCCGAGATTGTCCGGCAGCGCTGCCGCGGTATCCGCCCACCCCTCCGGGAGAACCCTGACACCCTTCGACCGCCACCACCCTGCGTTACCGATTTGTGATCAAGCGACGGGTCGGGTTAGCGTGACGAACGCGTGGCAACACCAGGAACCACGCCGCGGGCGGTCCGCCGAGTTCTGCCGCCGTCCGTGTCCGTTGTCATCAACGTCCAGGCAGAAGCGGGGGAACCACGTGTGACCGGCCCACCAGGTCGGCCTAGGGGTGAAGCCGAGGGGGACCCACCACAGTCCCCCGAGGCCGGGTGCCTCCCACCCGAACCCGACAGCTCACCCCGCAGGCATACGGAGGCCCCCCATGTCGCAGTCCCTGTCCACCACGCCTCGCCGCAGCGCCGGTATCGCCGCCGACCGCACCTGGCGCGCCCACTCCGTGGCCGCGCACAGCGCCGGGTACACCGACGGTTCGGTTGCCCGCCGCGCCGGCATCGCCGTCGCCGCCGGTCTTGTCACCCTCGGTGGTGCGGCTCCGCTCGCCCACGCCAACGGCTCCGCCCCGGTCGGCGCCTCGACGACCACCGTCGCCCCGGTGGCGTCCACGTCCTCGACCACCAGCTCCGCGGGTACCCGCACCACCACCGTCGCGCTGAACGTCCGCACCGGCGCGGGCACCCAGTTCACCCGGGTCACCACGCTGCCGGTCGGCACCACGGTGACCACCACCGGCACGACCACCACCGATTGGACCCAGATCGACTACAACGGCGCCAAGCGCTGGGTCGCCACCCGATACCTGAGCGACGGCGCCCCGCACGGGGGCAGCGCCCCGGCCGGCACGAAGACCACGACGGTCTCCGCCAAGACCGCGTCCGCCTCGGTGAACACCGCCGGACTGTCCGCCAAGCGCGCCGCGATCGTCAAGGCTGCCTACAGCGGCATCGGCTCCGCCTACGTCTACGGCGGCACCAAGCCCGGCGCCTGGGATTGCTCCGGCTTCACCCAGTGGGTGTACGCCCAGGCGGGCATCAGCCTGCCCCGGACGTCCCAGACGCAGCCCTCCGCACTGACCCGCACCAGCAACCCGCAGCCCGGCGACCTGGTGCAGCAGAACGGCGGCGGCCACGTCGGCATCTACGTCGGCAACGGGATGATGATCTCCGCGCTGAACCCGAGCCAGGGCACGCAGCTGCATCCGGTCAGCTGGATGCCGGTCAGCGGCTACTTCAGCATCGGCTGATGCTGACCATCGCCTGACGCTGCGCCGTCCCGCTGACCCGCCACGACGCCCTCGGCACCGCCGGGGGCGTCGTCCGGTCCGGGGACGGCCGATCGACTACCGTGGGCGTGGGCCGGGGTCACGACCCGGCACCACTCCACACCGCCCGCCCCCTCCCCCGGCCCCGAGGTGGTCATGATCGACGAACACCATCCGTCCCCCGGCATTCCGCAGCCGGCGCCCTTCGGCTCAGGTCAGCCGGGCTCCGGCGCGGCGGGGACCTACCGTGCTCGTCTCCACGCCCAGCGGGCCGCCCTCGCCGGTGCCGCCGTGACCGATCCCGGCCACCTCGACGCCGCCCGCCACGCCGCCGAGGGATCCGCCGACCACTTCTCCGGTGACCGCTCCACCGCTGACCGCTCCACCGACCGGTCGGCCACCACCTCGACGAACCCGTGGGCCCGCCGCCTACCTGCCGACACCGGGACGCCGGCCGGGACCGATCCGGTGGACGCTTGGTGGCGCCCGATCCCGACCCCACCGCCCGACCCGATCCCCTCCGCACTGGAGGCGGCCCTCCACTCCGTGCTGCCTACTGACCTCCCTCCAGGGCCACCGACCGGCCCCGGCCCGCGGCACCCCGACCGTATGCCCGGTGCGGGAGCCGCCGTGCTGGTCACGGCCGGGGCGGGGGCTGCCGGTGCAGCAATCACCGCCGGCGCAGCAGCGACGGCCGGGGAGACCACCGACCGCGGCCCGCTCGGCCGGATCCTCTCCCCCGGCTTCTCCTACCCCACCCCGGAACCCGCCGCCCGTCACGCGTACGGTCCGGACGGGCCGGACGACCGACCGTCGTACGAACGGGCCGGCGAAGACCCGGAGAGCTACGGCGACACGGTGTCGCTGCGGTCGCGCTGGGCCCGCCAGGCCATGGAGACCACCGCCCCCGAACTGCGTGCCTACCACCGCGACCAGCGCCGGCGACGGGTCGTCGGCACGCTGGTCACGCTCGTCGCCCTGGCGGTGCTGGGCACCGGCGCCGGCGCCGGCCTGCTCTACGCCCGCGCCGACCTCAGCGACACCAACCGGGCCTTCACCAGCAACACCACCGCCCTCTACTTCGGCGACGGGAAGACCCCGCTGAGCACCCTGGCGGTGCAGAACCGCACCACCATCCCGTACACGGACATCCCCACATCGCTGAAGAACGCCGCGGTCGCGGCGGAGAACCGTTCGTTCTGGACCGATCCCGGCGTCTCGGTCCAGGGCATGGCCCGGGCCGCCGCGGCGATGGTCACCGGCCAGCCGGTGCAGGGCGGGTCGACCATCACCCAGCAGTACGTCAAGCTGGTCTACCTCTCCCAGGACCGGACGATCACCCGCAAGATCCGCGAGATCGCGTACGCCCTGAAGCTCGACAACGATCGCTCCAAGGACCGGATCCTCGGCGACTACCTCAACACCGTCTTCTTCGGCCGCGACGCGTACGGGGTGCAGGCCGCGGCGCAGGCATGGTTCGGCAAGAACGCCAAGGACCTCACCATCGGCCAGAGCGCCGTGCTGGCCGCGGTGATCCAGAACTCCTCGATCCTCGACCCCTCGATCGACCCCGACAACCTGCCCCGGTTGCAGGCCCGCTACGAATACGTGCTGTCCGGCATGCTCGAGATGGGCACCATCACCCAGGCCCAGTACGACCAGTTCCACGGTCACCTGCCGGCCACCCCGGTGCAGAGCACGGAGAAGCGTTACGAGGGTCCGCAGGGCTTCCTGGTCAACATGGTCGAGCAGGAACTCAAACGGGACGGCTTCAGCGAGGCGCAGATCAACGGTGGTGGCCTGCGGGTGACCACCACCTTCGATCCGAAGGCCCAGCAGGCCGCCCAGGACGCCGCCCAGAAGTACCAGCAGAAGGCGGTGACCAGCGCCTCCGGGTCGCCGAGCTCCACCGACCTGCACGCCGCCATCGCCTCGGTGGACTCCCGGACCGGCGAGGTGCTGGCCCTCTACGGCGGCGACGACTTCGTGAAGAACTCCCGCAACTGGGCAACCACCGCCCGGATGACCGGGTCGACCTTCAAGGCGTTCGGCGTGGTGGCGGGGCTACGTGACGGTTTCACCCTGCGGTCGACGTTCAACGGCAACACCTTCCAGCTGGACAAGCAGCCGATGCCGGTGCGCAACGAGTTCAACACCAACTACGGCTCCGCGGTGTCGCTGCAGTACGCCACCCAGGAGTCGATCAACACCGCCTTCGTCGACATGGTCCACCAGATGCAGGACGGGCCGAAGAAGGTGATGAAGGCCGCCAACGACGCCGGCGCCCCGAGTGGCACCGGCTGGGGCAACTACGACCGGATGGTCCTCGGCGAGCCCGAGGTGAGCCCGCTGGACATGGCCTCGGCGTACGCCACCATCACCAACGGCGGCACCCGCTACCCCTCGCACGTGGTCCGCGAGGTCCGCGACATGAACGGCACGGTGCTCTACAGCGCCGACACCAAGGGCGAGCAGGCGATCGAGTCCGACATCGCCAACACCACCACCTACGCCCTGCAGCAGGTGACCCGCGCGGGCACCGGCACCACGGCGGCGGACCTGAACCGCCCGGTGGCCGGCAAGACCGGCACCGCCGGTGTGGAGGACAAGATCTACGCCGCCTGGTTCATCGGCGCGACCACCCGGGTCTCCACCGCGGTGATGTACGTCGCCGGCTCCGACGGGCAGGGCGATCTCGATCCGTACTCGGCGCCCGGCGACAAGACGTTCTTCGGCTCGGGCTACCCGGCCAGGACCTGGCTGTCGTACATGACCGTGGCCACCCAGGGTGACCCGGTCGAACAGTTCGCCTCCCCGTCGTACGCCTCCCGACCGCGGCTGCGCGGCTGAGGGCGCGGCGCCCTCGTGGCCGTCTCTGGCCTCACCTGTGGGTTTCGACCGCGCGTTCGTGTTCGACTACCAGCACAAGTGCGCGGGCGAAACCCACCCGTGGGCCGGCAGGGGCTCCCGGTACTCAGGAGCCAGCTGATCGTTGCGTGAGTCCTTGCGTGCCGCAGAATGATCCCAGTGATCCTGTGAATACCCTCGGGGGGTAGGGAGGGAATGGCGTCATTGCGTGGATCGAGCTGGTCGACCTCACAGAAAAGTTGACCATTCGAATACACAGGCGCATCTCTCCTACAGACCGTCGTACTACGGGCACCGGTGGTGTACTTTTCATCTGTACCCCCCAAACCAATGGAGAGGAAGAGGGAAGATCATGGAACGCACCGTCTATGGTGTTCTGAGCAGGGTGGCGGCCATCGTGTTGGTCGTCGTGGGAGTCGTCGCCATCATCGGCGGCACCTACGCCAATGGCTACGTGAAGAACCAGCTGTCTTCGGAGCGCATCACCATGCCGGCCGGGGCGGCGCTGGATGCCCTGAAGAACGACGGCGCAAAGGCGGCGCTCAGCAAGTACGCGGGGACCCCTCTCGACAGCGGCCCCAAGGCCCAGGCCTTCGCCAACCACTACATCCTCGTGCACATGAATGCGTCGAGCAACGGCAAGACCTACAACGAGATCTCCGGCCAGTACACCCAGCTGAGCGCCACGGACAAGGCCTCTCCGGATGGCGTGGCGCTCGGCAATCTGCGCCAGACCCTCTTCATGGGTGACACGCTGCGCGGCATGCTGCTGACCGCGTACGCCTGGTGGCTCGTCGGCACCATCGCGCTGTGGGCCGGTATCGCCCTGGTGGTCGTCGGCGTGGTCCTGGCCATCCTCGGCTGGGGTCCGCTGCGCAGCGGGAAGTCCACCGGTGCCCACAGCACCGAAGGACCCGCCGCCAAGGCCGCCTGAACCGTCAGGCATCGCGACCGCACCCCCCAGCAGCCGCGGATCCCCACCGCAGCGGACCACCCGTCCGCCGGGGCCCCGGGATCCGCGACTGTTCGCGTCGGGGCGTACGACCTGGCGGTGCACTCCGGCAGAGTGCGCTCGCCGACGCTCAGCCGGCGCTCCCGCCGGCGCTCAGGCGGCCGCCAGCGGGCGCACCAGTCCGCCGGGAACGTCCCGCAGCACCGCCGCGATCTCCGGCAGCAGTTCGCGGAAGACGCTGGTCCGCCGCCACAGCAGCGCGATGTCGCGGTGCGGGGCCGGATCCTGGAAGCGCCGCAGCGCGATCCCCGGATTGGGTGTGACGGGCGCGGCGACGGCGAGCTCGGGCAGCAGTGTCGCGCCGACCCCCGCGGCCACCATGTGCCGCAACGTCTCCAGACTGGTCGCCCGGAAGCCCGCATGCTCGGTCGCCCCGGTCTCGGCGCAGACCTCCAGGGCCTGGTCACGCAGGCAGTGCCCCTCGGTCAACAGCAGCAGATCCTCGCCGTCCAGGGCGCCGGGATCGAGCGGGCCGTCCCCCTCCGCCATCACGTCGCCGACCGGGGCGGCGAAGACGAAGTCCTCGCGGAACAGCGGTTCGATGTGCAGGGTCTCGTCGGCCACCGGCAGCGCCACCGCGGCCGCATCGAGGGCCCCACTGCGCAACTCGTCCAGCAGCACCGCGGTCTTCTCCTCCACCAGCAGGATCTCCAGCCCGGGGAACCGGTGGTGCAGCTCGGGGACGATGTGCGGCAGCAGGTAGGGCCCCAGCGTCGGGAACATCCCCAGCCGGATGGTGCCGGCGTGCGGCTTGCGGGCCTGGCGGGCGAGGCCGCGGATGTCCTCGGCGTCGGCGAGGATCCGTCGGGCCCGGATCACCACTGCCTCCCCCACCGCGGTGAAGATGACGCTGCGGGAGCTGCGTTCGATCAGCTCGACACCGAGCTCGGACTCCAGCTTGCGCAGCTGGGTCGACAGGGTCGGCTGGCTGACGAAACACGCCGCGGCCGCGCGCCCGAAGTGGCGCTGCTCGTGCAGGGCCACGAGATATTCGAGATCACGCAGGTTCATGGTTCTCCTCCGGCGGTCTCGGCCGGATCGGCACCCCGGGACCGCCCGACGGCGGGCGGCCCCGAGATGGTGTCGGGTGGTGCCGGGCGCCCGGTCAGTGGGCCGCCGCGGCCACCGGGGCCGGGGTGCGGATCAGGTGGTCGAAGGCGCTCAGCGCCGCGGTGGCACCGGAACCCTCGGCGACCACGATCTGCTTGAACGGGACGGTGGTGCAGTCGCCGGCACCGTAGATGCCGGGGATGTCCGTCTCGCCCTTCTGGTTGATGACGATCTCGCCGCGCGGGGTGAGCTCGACCGAGCCTTTCAGCCAGTCGGTGTTGGGCAGCAGGCCGATCTGGACGAAGACGCCGTCGACGTCCAGGGTCCGCAGCTCCCCGGTCGTCCGGTCCTCGTACTGCAGGCCGGTCATCTGCTTGCCGTCACCGTCGACCTCGGTCGTCCGCGCCGAGGTGATGACCTCGGTGTTGGGCAGGCTGTCCAGCTTCCGCAGCAGCACGTCGTCGGCCTTGAGCTGGTCGAGGAACTCCACGACGGTGACGTGTTCGGTGACACCGGCCAGGTCGATCGCGGCCTCGACACCGGAGTTGCCGCCGCCGACCACGGCGATCGGCTTGCCCTTGAACAGCGGGCCGTCACAGTGCGGGCAGAACGACACGCCCTTGTTGCGGTAGTCCGCCTCACCGGGGACGCCGAGCGTACGCCACCGGGCGCCGGTGGCCAGGATGACCGTACGTGCCCGCAGTCGGCCGCCGCCCTCGAACTCGACGGTGTGCAGGTCGCCGTCCTCGCCCGGGATGAGTCGGCTGGCCCGGACACCGGGGATCTGGTCGATGTCGTACGCGCTCATGTGTGCGCCGTACGCCGCGCCGAGAGTCGGTCCCTCGGTGTAGACCTGCGAGATGTGGTTCTCGATCGCCAGCGTGTCGAGCACCTGGCCGCCGATCCGCTCGCACGCCATGCCGGTGCGGATGCCCTTGCGGGCGGCGTAGATGGCGGCCGAGGCGCCGGCCGGGCCACCGCCGACGACCAGCACCTCGTACGGTTCGCGCTCGTCGAGCTTCTCGGCGGTGCGGGCCGCGGCGTGGTGGTCGAGGCGCTCGACGAACTGCTTCATGTCCGTACGTCCCGAGCCCCATTCCTCACCGTTGAGGTAGATGGTGGGGACGGCGAGGATCCGGCGCTCCTCGATCTCGTCCTGGAACAGGGACCCCTCCACGGCGGTGTGCTTGATCCGCGGGTTGAGGACGGCCATCGCGTTGAGTGCCTGGACGACGGTCGGGCAGTTCTGACAGGTCAGCGACATGTAGGTGACGAACTCGTAGTCACCGTCGAGGTGCTCGACCGCCTCGAGGGTCTCGGCGTCCTCCTTGACCGGCACGCCGCCGACCTGGAGCAGGGCGAGGACCAGCGAGCTGAACTCGTGGCCCATCGGGATACCGGCGAAGCGGATGGAGATGTCCGCGCCCGGGCGGGTCACCGCGAAGGAAGGCCGGCGCGCGTCGTCGTCGGCGCGGCGGTAGGTGATCTTGTCCGACAGCCCGGCGATCTCCTCGAGCAGCTCGGCCATCTCCCGCGACTTCGGGCGGTCGTCCAGCGAGCTGACGAGCTCGACGGGCTCGGTGAGCTTGGTCAGGTACTGCTGTTGCAACTGGGTCTTGAGGGTGGCATCGAGCATGGGGTCCTCCTGGTGCGGGGTCGGCGGCGGGCGGGAAACGGGCGCGGTGGGCACCCGGACGGACCGGGCACCCACCGCTCACTCAGGTGTCGGTCCGGATCAGATCTTGCCGACGAGATCGATGCCCGGGGTGAGGGTCGCCTCGCCCTCTTCCCACTTGGCCGGGCAGACCTCGCCCGGGTGGGAGGCGACGTACTGGGCGGCCTTGATCTTGCGGATCAGCTGGCCGGCCTCACGGCCGATGCCCTCGGCGGTCGTCTCGATGTACTGGATGGTGCCCTCGGGATCGACCAGGAAGGTCGCCCGGTCGGCCTGGCCGGCCCCCGGACGCGCGTTGTCGAAGTTGTTGGTGATGGTGCCGTTCGAGTCGCCCAGCATGTAGTACTGGATCTTGCCGACCTCATCGGAGGAGTCGTGCCAGGCCTTGTGGACGAAGTGCGAGTCGGTGGACACGGAGAAGACCTCGACACCGAGCTTCTGCAGCTCGTCGTAGTGGTCGGCCATGTCGCCGAGCTCGGTCGGGCAGACGAAGGTGAAGTCGGCCGGGTAGAAGAAGAAGACCGACCACTTGCCGAGGGCGTCCTTCTCGGACACCTCGACGAACTTGCCCTGGTGGTAGGCCTGCGTGGTGAACGGCAGGATCTTGGTGTTCATGAGCGACATCGGGTGAACCCCTTTTCTGGACGGCTTGCTGAATGCAATACAGACTCTATATCGGTCACCCCGACTTCGATAGGCGTTTTCGATCGAACTTGTGGATCGCATCATAGGCTCCGTCTATCGAAGTGGCCTGGATCACACTATCGTTCACGCCTCGGTGACCTCGCCGGCCACGATCCGCAGCCGGCGCTGGGCCCGCGCAGCGACCGTGGAGTCGTGGGTGACGATCACCATGGTCAGCTGGTTGTCCCGCCAGTACGACTCCAGGAGGCCCATGATCTCGTCCCGCATGGCCTCGTCCAGATTGCCGGTCGGCTCGTCCGCGAGCAGCACCTTGGGGTCCTTCACCAGGGCCCTGGCGATGGCGACGCGCTGCTGCTGGCCGCCGGACAGTTCGCCCGGCAGATGGTCCGCCCGGCTGCCCAGGCCCACTGCCTCCAATGCCTCCTGGGCCCGTCGGCGGCGGTCGGCCGCCGGCACCCGCGCCGGAACGAGGGCGCACTCGACGTTCTCCCGGGCCGACAGCGTCGGGATCAGGTTGAACGCCTGGAAGACGAAGCCGATCTCGTCGGCGCGGACCCGGGTCAGTGCCCGCTCCTTCATCGCGGCGAGGTCCTGGCCGGCCATCGCCACCTGGCCGCCGGTGGGTCGGTCCAGTCCCCCGAGCATCTGCAGCAGGGTGGACTTGCCGCCGCCGGTGGGTCCCTGCACGGCCACCATCTGGCCGTCGGGGATCTCCAGGTCGACGTCCTTGAGCGCGACCACGGTCCGCTTGCCCTGGTAGGTCTTGTTGACGTGTGACAGCTGGTACATCGTTGCGCTCCTCAATCCATGCTTCGCAGGGCTACGGCGGGGCTCAGCCGGGCCGCTCGTGATCCGCCGATCAGTCCGGCCAGCAGGCCGCCGACGACGGCCGCCGCGAGGCCGAGGACCAGCATGGTCGGCTGGACCGGACTGTGCAGGACCACCTGGACCGCGTTGGCGGTGCCCCCCATCGCCGCACCGGCCGGGCCCGCGGCTGCCGCGCTCGCCATGCCGCCGGCCATGCTCGGCATGCCGCCTCCGCCGCCGGACCGTCCGAGCCCCAGACCGGCCGATCCGGACAGGGTGATCCCGACCGCGTTGAGGACCCCGAGGATGCCGGCGCCGAGCGCGATGCCGACCAGGCCGCCGATCGCGGCACGTACGGCCGCCTCGCCGGTGATCTGCCCGATCACCCGGTTGTTCGACCAGCCGATCGCCTTCAGGGTGCCGAGCTCACGGGTGCGGCGGTTGACTCCGGACAGGGTGAACAGGATCGCCAGCAGGAAGGCGAGCACCAGGGTGGCCACGGAGACCCACTGGCCCAGGCCCTCGGTCAGCTTCGCGGCGGAGGCCAGCGAACCGGAGACCGACGAGGCGAGGTCCGACTGGGTCGAGACGGTGGTCGAGGGCAGCGCCTCGCGCAGCGCGGCCGCGGTGGCGTCCACCTGGCCGGCGGAGGTGGCGCGGACGTAGATCTCGTTCACCTTGCCGGTGTCCCCGGAGGCGCTCTGGGCGAAGCCGAGCGGCAGGTAGATGTCCGACAGGGTGGTCGAGTCGGAGGAGGCGATCCCGACGACCTTGACCGTGCTGGTGCCGATCGTGATCGTGCTGTCGACGCTCAGGCTCTGCGTGCTGGCGTAGTTCGCGCTGATCACCGCGACGGCCTGGTCGTTGTCCGACGCCGTCAGGGCGCGGCCCAGGGTGATGGTGGCCGAGGCCAGCGGGCCGAGTTCGGTCGAGGCCGGGTCGACGCCCGACACCGAGGTCTGCTGGAAGCCGAAGCTGCCGCCGCCGAACCCACCGCCGGGCGTGCCTTCCTGCCCCTGGGTGGTCCTCGAGCCCTGTGCCGGCGCCGAGGAGGTGCCGCTCGGCAGCTCACCGGAAAAGTTCATCAGGTTGAGGTTGAGCACGCCGGTGGCAGCGGACACCCCGGTGACCCCGCGCGCGGTGTCGACCGTGGCGGCGTCGAGCGTCGAACTGCCCCGTGACGTTTCCAGCCGGCTGGACTGCAGCGACGTGGTGCCGTTCTGGGTGGAACCCTGGCCACGGTCGAACTCGAACCGCTGGCCCGGGGTCGCCCCACTCCCGGGGGCTGCGACCTGGCTCACGGTGATGTCGGTCCCCACCCCGTACAGGGACTGCAACACCTGGGACTGGCCGTTCCGGATGCCTGCCGAGACACCGCTCAGGACGATCAGCAGCGCAGTGGCCACCGCCATCCCGAGCGCGATGATGATCGTTTCCTTGCGCCGTCGGGTCAATTCCCGCCGAACCGTCAGACCGAACATGGTCCTCCTCACGAAACCGGTAGTAGCGACTCGACGGTAAGGAGGACGGTTAGTGCGGTGGTGTCACGATTCTGTGCGGTCGCTGTGCCGTCGGGTCGGCTGGGTCACATCGGCGGTCGACGCCGAGGGCTTCGTCCCGGGCCGGCCCCCGCTGCGGCGATCGACCCGACAGGGCCACCGCAGTCCGCGCCCGCACTAGGCTGACCAGCATGGCGCGCTTCTACCTCGACAAGTCCGACCCCGCGAGCTGGGCCGCTGGCAACGCCTGGTCCGACACCATCCAGCGTGCGGTGCACGCGGCCGGTATCCAGCTCGCCGTGATCGAACTGATGAACCTGCGGATCTCGCAGATCAACGGGTGCGCCTACTGTCTCGACGTCCACGCCCGCAAGGCCGCCGGCGCCGGCATCACCGCCCAGCAGCTCGCCGTGTTGTCCGCCTGGCGGGAGGCCGAGGAGATGTTCACCGACCTGGAGCGCGCTGCGCTGACCATCGCCGAGGCGGCCACCGTCCTGCCGGAACCCGAGGTGCGGAAGGCGGAGCTGGCGCGCGCCCGCGCGGCGCTGACGGACGAGCAGTTCTCCGCGCTGCAGTGGTCGGCGATCAGGATGAACGTCTACAACCGGGTCTCCATCCTGAGTGAGCATCCGGTCCGTCCCCGGGAGTGAACTCGGACGTGACGGGGCGGACAAGACCGGCGACGAGACCGGGCGGACGTGACGGGGCAGCCCAATCCCACCTGCGGGTTTCGCCCGCGCACTTGTACTGGTAGTCAGACACAAACGCGCGGGCGAAAGGCACCCGTGGAATGAAGGGTAGAGCCCCTGTGGCCCCGCGGTTTTCGGGATCCTGCCCCGCCGGGTAGGATGGCCGGTGAAAGGGAGTAGTCCCCGAACTGTCACGTCGACATACTGGCTCCTGCCCGGCGTGACGGCCATCGATGATGGCGGACGAGACTTTCGGCCGTTTTGCCCCCCATCGGACGGGGACGGTCGGAGCCATCCCTTTCCGGGCGGCCCGTGGCCGTGCCCGGAGAGGACCCTCTCGTGAACGCCCTGCTCCTCAGCATCGCCGTCATCTTCGTCGCCGAACTCGGCGACAAGAGCCAGCTGATGGCGATGACCTTCGCCGCCCGCTACCGCCCCCGCGACGTCCTGATCGGCATCAGCATCGCGACCGCCATCGTCCACCTGGCCTCGGTGGGCATCGGCTTCTTCATCGGCGACGTGTTCGGCCAGTGGCAGGGCGGCATCGCCGTCGTCGCCGGCATCGCCTTCCTGGCCTTCGCGGTGTGGACGCTGCGCGGCGACGAACTCACCGAGGCCGAGGCCGACAAGGCCCGCAATGCCAAGGGATTCTCGCTGGTCGCCGTGGGCACCGCGTTCCTCCTGGCCGAGCTCGGCGACAAGACCATGCTCGCCACCATCACCCTCGCCACGCAGGAGAACTGGTTCTGGACCTGGATCGGGTCGACGGTCGGCATGGTTGCCGCCGACGCCCTGGCGATCCTGGTCGGTTTCATCCTCAAGCGCCGGCTCCCCGAGAAGGTGATCCGGATCGGCGCCGCCGCACTGTTCGTGCTGTTCGGACTGCTACTGATCGGCGAGGGCACCGGCGTTCTGGGCCGCTGAGCCGACCCGGGACGCCAGCACGGCGTCTACGGTCCCGGCGGAGCGTACGGTGCCGGCGGAGCGTACGGGCCCCGGCGAGCCCACGGGAACCGGCGAGCCCACGGGAACCGGCGAGGCCACGGGCCGGAGCGGCCGCACCGACGCGGAAGACCGCACCGGCCAGGGCCTCCGCCCGGAGGCCGGCCGCCACGCGAACCGCTCGCCGAGAGTGTCCAGCTGCGCCACCGGCCACCCGGTCGGTGCCGGCCGGTGCAGGAAGACCGGTCCGATCGCGAACCCGATCGCGGCCGCCAGGATGTGCCCCAGCGAGGTGAATCCCGGCGTGAGGACCGCCGCCTGCACCAGGTAGGCGATCACCAGGCCCGCCCACACCGGACGCCACCGGCCCCGCAGCCCGTATGTCCCCACCGCGGCGACGCAGAAGAAGGCGTAGCTGGCGCCGACGTCGATGGTGTTCACGACAGTCGCCGGCACCCGTCCGGTGCTGACGCCGACCGACAGCAACACCGCCACCAGCAGGGTGGCGCCGATGTGCCCGGCCCAGAACACCAGCAGCCAGGCACGGGTCCCGATCCAGTGCTCGACCGGGGCCGCGACCAGCGTGAAGAGCACCAGCCAGCCGATCATCTCGGCCGGCGTGGCCCAGAAGGCGCTGCGCACCAGCACGGTCATCGGCTCGGACTGGAGCTGGTGCAGGTTGGTGCTCATGTCGCGCAGCAGCGCAGTGGTGAGCCGGCTGCCGGCACCGGCCAGGATCCAGGTGGTCACCCCGAGGACCGCCAGCGTGACGAAGGTCGCCGGCGCCGTACGGACGTAGCGGACGATCGCCGGGCCGCGGCGCAGCCACAGGGCGTGCAGCCGGCGGGTGCCCGGCCAGTCGCGGCCGACGGCGAAAGTCGCCAGCCCGATGGCCACGGCGACGACGAGTGTGACCATGAGGGCTCCCGCGGCTCGGACGTACGGAACGCCTCCATCGTGGGCAGCACCGACAAGAGGCCGATGAGAGGTTCCCGTGCGGTTCCTGTGCGGAGGGGAGGATCCCCCAGCGGACCCGGAGCCGGCCGATGCCGAGCACCCAGAAGTCCCGGATCCACCGCTCCGGCAGGGCCGACACGCCGGGGTCGCGGCCTAGCCTTGAACCAACGCAGCCGGTCCACCCGGCACATCATCACGGGAGCACTGACATGGGATTCAACTTCGACGAGGCCAAGAAGAGCCTGGAAGAGACCCTCGACAAGGTGGGCAAGGTCGTCAAGGAGGCCGTCGACCAGATCGACGACGTCATCGAGAAGGGCCGCGAGACGCTGAGCGAGAAGCTCGAGCCGACGCAGGAGGGCGAAGCCGCCACATCGCCGGAGGGGGCCGCCGGCACCACCACCGCCACCGCCGAGAAGCCCGGCGCCGAAGGGGCCACCGCCGAGGAGGCCACTTCTGGGGAGGCCACCACTGACACCGACGAGTCCGCCGCGGACACCAGCGAGTCCGCCACCCCTGAGTCGGCCACTCCTGACGAATCGACGCCGTCGGACGAGCCCAAGCCGGACGACTTCACCATCTGACCCCACCGTCTGACCCCTCCGGATCCGTCACTCACCGGCGGGGCCCACCCCGCCGGTGTCGCCCGCCGGACGCGCACACGGACCATGCGGAGCCCGGGCCTACCATCGGCCCATGGTTCCCGTGGTCCGTGATGGCGTCACCCCCGCTGTTCCGTCGGCTCCCGCTGCGTCGACCGTACGGTCGGCTCCCGCTGCATCACCTGCGCCCTCGGCGCCCATGGCTCCGTCGGCGTCGACCGCCACCACCGACTCGCCCATCGCCGCCGTGCCCACCACGGCCGTACCGGGACAAATGATCATCCGCGACGCCATCCCCGCCGACGCGGCGGCGTGCGCCGCGATCTACGCCCCCTACGTCGACGACACCACCATCACGTTCGAGGAGGTCGCCCCCTCGGTGGAAGAGATGGCCGGCCGGATGGCGAGAGCGGCTACAGACTGGGCGTGGCTCGTCGCCGAGGTCGACGGACGGGTGCTCGGCTATGCGTATGCCGGGCGCTTCAAGGAACGCGTCGCGTTCCGCTGGTCCTGCGAGACCAGCGTCTACTTGGCCGCCGACACCCGCGGCCGAGGCCTCGGGAAGCTGCTCTACACCACGCTGCTCGACCGGCTGACGCAGCGTGGCTACCGGACCGCCGTCGCGGTGATCACCCAGCCCAACGAGGCGAGCATGGCGCTGCACCGGTCGTTCGGCTTCGAACAGGTCGCCCTGCTCCCCTCGATCGGGTTCAAGCACAACGCCTGGCGGGACGTGGTGTGGCTGCTCAGGTCGCTCGGCGACGGTCCGGTGCCCGACCAGGCACCCGCCGAGCCGCGCTGAATCCACCGCGTCGCCCCCGGCCTCTCAGCCGGCCAGTTCCAACGGCCGCCCCTCGAAGTCGGCGAGTCGCTGCGCCTCGGCCGCGATGGCCTTCCGTTGCCGTGCCGTCACCGACGGGCTGAGGTCAAGGCTGACCCTGGTGGTGGCGCCTGTCGCCCGGCGCTGCCACAGCCCGACCTCCGCCAGGTCGCAGATCACCACCCCGCCGCCGACCCGGGCGTACGTGGGCGGTCGGTCACCCTTGGGATGGCCGGGGACCCGTTCCCACGAGGGTGCCAGGTAGGTCAGCGTGGCCTCGTCGAAGGTGGGCAGCAGGTGCGCCCGGCGGGGCCGGGTCCCCTCCGCCACCGCGGTCGGGTCCCACCACAGCTCCACCCCGTCCACCGTCGCCGAGGACAGCCCCAGGTCTCCCAGCGCCGACCTGACCTCGGCCTGTGTCACCGCCGCCCAGCGGGTGAGTTCCTTTACGCTCGCCGGTCCGTGGCCGGCGAAGAACCGGGCGGTGAGGTCGCGGACCAGGTCCTCCCGGGTGCGCTCCGGGACGGTGGGGATGAGGTCGTCCATCAACACGTACGTGTGCTGGCCGTCCGCCGAGGGCCCCGAGACGATCAGCTCCCGCAGTTCGGCGACCAGCAGCAGATGGCCCACCACCTGGCCCTGTTCCGGGAATCCGGTCGTCGGCAGCAGCGGGTGCAACTGCCGACGGGTCAGCGGTCCCTGCGCGGTCAGCGTCTCCCGCAGCACCGCGAAGGCCCGCTCCAGCACTGCCTCGGTAATCCGCAACTGCCGGTGCCGGGCCCCCATCGACCGCTCGATCCGGGCAGCACTGAGCGCCAGCAGCCAACGCAGGTCCTCGGGGAGCACATAGTGCCAGGTGGGCCGCAGCACGTGGGTGCGGACCAGCCGGCCCTCGTCCACCGCCCGGCTGACGACGCCGTCGTCGGCCGCGGAGCGCATCCCGATCGACCAGCGGGCCATCGGGGCGTCCTGGGACTGGACGGCGAGCGCCTCACCGACGACCCGCACCGGATCGGCGGGAGCCGCGGTCAGCCGCTGGGTGACCAGCCGCTGGGCCAGCAGCGTCGTACGGTCCATGCCGCCTCCTGTCCCGACACACGGCCCCCGGTGCCCCACCGCCGAGCAGGGATGATCAGCGGTCGCCGGGCGGTGACCCTCAGTCCGGTCGCCGGGCAGTGATCCTCAGTCCTGCTCGACCTGCTCCTGCTCCTTGCGGCCATGGCCCTTGTAGAGCATGTCCAGGTAGTCGGGGTGACGATGCATCCAGCCGTTGATGAACGGGCAGATCGCCAGCACCTCACGGTCGCCCTCGGCCCGGACCTCGTCGAGCGCGGTCCTCGCCAGCGCCGACCCGACCCCCTTGCCCTCGAAGGCGGGCCGGGTCTCGGTGTGGGTGAAGACGATCAGGTTCGTCGCGAGCTGATACTCCGCGAACCCGGCAAGCTCGCCGTCGACGCGGGCCTCGTAGCGCCCCTCGGACTCGTTGCGGGTGACAATGACCTCGGTCATGCGGACATCCTAGCCACCGCCTCCGACGCCGCCCGGGCTGCGCACGGTATCCCAGGCCGAGGGAGGCTCGCCTCAGCATCCCGGACCGAGGGGCGCTCGTCTCGGCGCTGACATGGGACCACGCCCGTTCCACAGGTACGTTTCGCCTGCGCACTTGTGCTCGACTACCAGCACAAGTGCGCAGGCGAAACGCGCAGGCGACGCACGTGGTCGCGATGTGGACACCGTCCGCAGGACGGTGCCGACCGCACCTCGGCTGTCAGGACGTCGGCGCGGTGAGGTCGTAGACGGTGGCGGTGCCCACGGTCTGCGCCGTGTAGTGGGAGGTGACCCAGCTGGAGATCTCCGAGGCGGCGGACGATCCGCCGTTCTGCTGGCCGCCCATCCCACCGGCGATGAAGTAGTGGATCCGGCCCTGGGCGACGTACTCCTGGAACTGGGCCAGGGTCGGGCTGGGATCGGATCCGTTGAAGCCGCCGATGGCCATCACCGGGAGCTGGGTGGCGAGCTGGTAGGACGCGGCGTTCTGCGAGCCGATGCTGGCGGCGACCCAGGTGTAGCGGGAGGCGTCCGCGGTGAGCAGGGTGGTCATCTCGGAGGAGACCTGCGCACCCTCGAGCAACCCACCGGCCCCGCCGGCACGACCGGCGCCGACTTCGCCGAGACCGCCGGTCTGGCCCATTGGTCCGGCGCCGAAGGCGGGCAGCTGACCAGTGCTGCCGGTGCCGTTCTGCGTACCGGTGCCAGTGCCGTTCTGCGTGCCGGTGCCGGTCTGACCGAAGCCACCCGGAGGCATCCCTTGCGCGCCCTGGCCGGGACCACCCTGCGAGGTGCCGCCCGCCGTCGTGCCGCGGGTCCGGTTGAACCCTGCGGCGCGCCCGGTCCGACCGGCGCCCCCCGGGCCGCCGTTGCTCACCGGTCCGGCCGTGACGATCGACCCGGTGTGCGGGGTGGCCGCGGTGTCCAGGGCGTACGCAGCCGGCCCGACCAACGCGGCGGCCAGCGCGACCCCCACCACGGTCGAGCGCAGAGCCCGGCCGACGACGCGGACCGCCAGCAGCGCCACCGTCGCCAGGGTGCCGAGCAGCAGGACGACCCAGCGCAGGGTCAGGTAGAGGCCGGAAGCCTCGCTGAGCAGCACGATCGCCCAGACGGTGGTCAGTGCCATCGTCCCGGCGAGGACGATCCGGCCGGCGAGGGAGTTGCGCCGGCCCCACACCACGTAACCGCCGAGGGCGAGCAGCGCCCCGATCGCCGGGGCCAGCACCACGGTGTAGTAGTCGTGGTAGATGCCGGCCATGAACGAGAACACCACCATCATCGTCACCAGCCAGCCGCCGAACGCGATAATCGCGGCGCGCAGCAGGTCGGTCCGCTTCCGGCCGTGCAGGAAGACCAGCGCGGCGACGCCGAGGACCAGGGCGGCGGGGATCAACCAGGACACCATGCCGCCGGAGACTCCGGAGAACATCCGCAGCAGCCCGGTCTCCCCCCACATGCCGCCGCCGGCCCCACCGCCGCCGAAGCCACCGCCCCCGCCGGTCACCGAGCCGGTCTCGTTGCCGGTGATCCGGCCGAAGCCGTTGTAGCCGAAGGCCAGCTCGAGGATCGAGTTGTTCTGCGATCCACCGATGTAGGGCCGCAGCGACGCCGGGGTCAGCTCGACGACCGCGACATACCAACCGAACGACACCACCATGGCGGCGAACGCGTAGAGCAGGTGCCGGATCCGGCGGCCCCACCCGGTCGGTGCCGCGACCAGGTAGGCGGCGACCAGCGCGGGCAGCACCAGGAAGGCCTGCAGCATCTTGGTGAGGAAGCCCAGGCCGATCACCACCCCGGCAGCGACCAGCCAGCGCGCCCTGGCCCGTTCGGCGGCGCGCAGGGTGAAGTACGTGGCCAGGATCATGCAGAAGGTCAGCAGCGCGTCCGGGTTGTTGAACCGGAACATCAGCACGGCGACCGGGGTGAGGGCGAACACCGCCGCACCGACCAGGGACGCGACGTGGGCGCGGAGGGTCAGCGGGATCCGGGCCCCGCCCTCGCCACGGGTCAGCACCCGGCGCAGGGTGGCGTAGATCAGGCCGACCGAGGCCACCCCGAGCAGCGCCTCGGGGGCCAGGATGCTCCACGAGGACAGCCCGAAGAGCCGTACGGACAGCCCCATCAGCCACAGCGCAGCCGGCGGCTTGTCGACGGTGATGGCGTTGGCGGCGTCGAGGGAGCCGTAGAACCAGGCCTTCCAGTCCGTGCCGCCGGCCTGGGCCGCGGCGGAATAGAAGGAGTTGGCCCAGCCGGAGCCGGACAGGCCGTAGAAGTAGAGCACCGCGGTCCCGGCCAGCAGCAGGACCACCGAGGCGGCGACGATCCCGCGGCCGATCGGGACGGAGGGCACCTCCGCCTGACCGCCCCCGGAACCGGAACCGCCGGTCCGCGGCAGGACGCCGGTCGGACCGGAGCCACCGGGCCCGCCGTCGGCACGGCCGGGACCGGAGGGCCCGCCGGGGCCGTCCGGGTCGCCCGCCCCTCCGGTCGGGCCGCTGGTGGTGTCGGTGCCGGTCCAGGGGGCCGCGACGTGCGGCGGACCGGCGAAGGTCGGCAGGGCGTTGTTCGCAGTCATGCGACGACGGTCGCCCGACGGTGTGTGTCGGCACGCAGCCGACCCTGTGCCGGTTCTGTGGAATCCGGTGACCGGCACCACCCGACCAAATCCCGTGCCGGAGCGACGGTCGCCGGCTCACAGACCCGGCACAGGCTGCGTACGCCACCGGCACACCAATCACGGGTGCCATGGTGGACGGCTCCTGTCCGCCGCCGGCGAGCCGGGGCCGAACCTAGACTGGCACCACCACCCGCCGCCGTACGCGGCCCGATCGCTGGGGGACGGCATGAGCACGCACCAGAACTTCGCCGCACTCGCCGAGGTGCTGCCGAAGCTGAGTCACCCGGACGGGTCCCCGATCCGGGCCCTCGTCGTCGACGACGAGGCGGTGCTCGCCGACCTGGTCGCGATGGGTCTGCGGATGTGCAACTGGGACGTCCGGGTCTCCCACGACGGGCTGGACGCGGTCGAGCAGGCCCGGACGTACGCCCCCGACGTCCTTGTCCTCGACTGGATGCTGCCCGGCCTGGAGGGCGACGAGGTGCTGGCCCGGATCCGCCAGCACTTCCCCGAGGTGCCCTGCCTGTTCCTCACCGCGAAGGACAGCGTCGAGGACCGGATCACCGGCCTGGTCCGCGGCGGCGACGACTACGTCACCAAGCCGTTCGCCATCGAGGAGGTGCTGCTGCGGCTGCACCGGCTGGTGGAGCGATCCGGGGCGGCCTACCAGGACTCGGCCGAGCTGGTGGTCGGTGACCTGACGATGAACGTGGAGACCCGGGAGGTCACCCGCGGCGGGGACGACATCGACCTGACCGCCACCCAGTTCGAGCTGCTGCGCTACCTGATGGAGAACCCCAAGGTGGTGCTCACCCGCGGGCAGATCCTCGACAACGTCTGGCACTACGACTTCGCCGGCCAGGCGAACATCGTCGAGCTCTACATCTCCTACCTGCGCAAGAAGATCGATGCCGGTCGCGAGCCGATGATCCACACCGTCCGAGGCGTCGGCTACGTGCTGAAGCCCGCCGTCTAATGGCGGCGGACCCGACGACACCCGCCGCCGGCCCCAGGAGCCTCGGTAAGCCGCAGCGGCCGGGATTCCTGCGGCCAGGCGGCACGGCTCTGCGGGCCGACTCCTCCACGACACCGCCCGGTCCGGGCCCCGCCACGCTCGCCGGTGCGGCCGCGCCCGGAGCGGACCGACATCGGCGGCGATTCAGCCTGACCACCCGGCTGGTCGCGGTGATCCTGGTGATCATGGCCGCCGTGCTCGGCGTCTTCGGTGCGGTCACCGTCGCGGTGATGCACCACAACCTCACCCAGCGGCTCGACTCCGACGTCGAGCAGGCGGCCCTGCGGTCCCTTTCGTACGCCCGCCCGGCCCAGCACGACGGCGACGACCACTACCGCAACCCGATCGACGCTCCCGGCCAGCCGACCCGGGTGCTGACCCTGGTCCGCGATTCCACCGGGAATGTGGCGGCGTACTACCGGGTCCCGGACGGTTCCGCCGCCGCGCTGAAGGTGGCCGATGTGCAGACGATCGCCGACGCCGGCCTGCTGACCCCCAGCGCGGGAACGGTCCAGCAGACCGACCCCGAGGCCACCTCCTCCCGGCAGGCCAGGCCGCAGACCGTCCGGCTGTCGATCGGCGAGTACCGGATGCTGCCGCTCACCGTGGTCGACACGTCGACCGGATCCGTCCAGGTGGTGGTGACCGGGCTGCCGACGTCCACCGTGGACGGGCCGGTGGCGTTCCTCACCCTGACCGAGGTGATCGGCGGTGCGGCGGCGCTGGTGCTGGCCGGGCTGGTGGCGACGCTGGCGATCAGCCGCTCGCTGCGGCCGCTGGCCCGGATCTCGAAGGTGGCCACCGATGTGGCGGCGATGCCGCTGGAGACCGGCACCGTCGACCTCAGCGGCCGCCGGGTGCCGGCTGACCTGGCCGAACCGGGGACCGAGGTCGGCAACGTCGGCCACGCCCTCAACCTGCTGATCGACAACGTCGACGACGCGCTGACCGCCCGAGCGCGCACCGAGCGCCAGCTCCGCGCCTTCGTCGCCGACGCCTCCCACGAACTGCGGACACCACTGGCGGCGGTCCGCGGCTACACCGACATCCTCCGGCTCACCGAGGAGCTCAGCCCGGAGGGACGGACCTCGCTGGGCCGGGTGGAGTCGCAGACCGACCGGATGACCGGACTAGTCGAGGACCTGCTGATGCTGGCCCGGCTCGACGAGGGACGTACGCCCACCTTCGTCGACCTGGACCTCAGCGAACTCGCCGTCGAGGCAGTGCTGGACGCCACCGCAGCCGGGCCGGACCACGAGTTCACCTGCGAGGTCCCCGACGAGGCGATGACGGTGCACGGCGACAGCCGCCAGCTGTCCCAGGTGCTGGCCAACCTGCTCTCCAACGCCCGCAAGCACACCCCGGCAGGCACCACGGTGAACACGGTGGTCCGCCGCGCCGAGGACGGCTTCGTCGAGGCGACGGTGACCGACGACGGTCCCGGCATCGACCCGGCCTTCCTGCCGCAGCTGTTCGACCGCTTCGCCCGGGCGGACACCTCCCGCAGGTCGACCGAGGGCAGCACCGGGCTCGGCCTGGCCATCGTCCGCGCCGTCGTCGAGGCGCACGGTGGGACGGTGGCGTGTACCTCCCGGCCCGGGGAGACGGTGTTCACCGTCCGGATCCTCCCGGCCGGGACCGCCGCTGTCAGGCCCTGAGTCCCTTGGCGTACGCGGTCGCGTGCCGCGGCTGGTAGAGGAGCATGTCCTCGGCGCCGGGCACCTGGACCGTCACCGCCAGGCCCCAGCCCAGGTCCTGCGCCTCACCGGTGAACACCGCGCCGCGCCCCGCGAGCTCGGCCATGGTGTCCGCCAGGTCGTCGCACATCAGCGAGATGCTGTGGTGCTGCGGGGATTCGTACGTCGTCCCCTCGTTCTCGGCGTGGGTCGGGTGGACGGCAATCTCACAGGGACCGCCGGCGAAGACCAGCCAGTCGTCGACCGAAGCCTCGTCCGTCTCGGCGTCATAGGCGGAGACCGACACCGACTCCAGCAGCAGCACGTCACGCAGGAAAGTCCGGGTCGCGGCGGCGTCGTCGGAGTAGATGAGCAGGTGCATGGCCGTGATCATGGGCTCATCGTGCCCCCTCAGCCCGCACCCGCGCCACCGGAAAGTTCATGCTGACCGCTGCCGGAGACCCGTTGACCATGACCCCACGGGTGGCGAAGACTGCCGGAGTGCCCCCCACGTCCCGCCCGTTCCGGCCGTCCCGCAGGTCCCGACCCTCCCGCCTGTCCGGCAGATCCATCGGGTCACGGCTGCTGCTGCCCGCCCTGGCCCTGGTCCTGCTGGCCACCACCGTCGGCTGCGGCCCGCTGACCCGGTGGGGCCTCGACCCGGAGGTGACCGCCCTGAAGAAGGGCCTCGAGGCCGGGTCGCTGGCCGGGCTGCGGACCAGCAACGGCACCGACGCCGGGGCGGAACTGACCACCCTGACCAGCGGGATGGACGGTCTGAGGCCGCAGGTCACCCCCGGCACGATCACCGTCAACGGGCAGAAGGCATCCGTCCCGCTGACCTATGACTGGGTCTTCCCGGCCGGCACCTGGCACTACGACGCCACCGCCACCTTCACCCGGACCGGTCAGGGCTGGGCGCTGGACTGGGCACCGAGCGTGCTGCACCCCGCCCTCACCTCCACCACCCGGCTGGTCCACCGGCGCACCCAGGCCGCCCGGGGACAGATCCTCGGCAGCGGCGGCCTGCCGATCGTCAAGGAACGCGACGTCTTCGTCCTCGGCCTGGACAAGTCGACCGTCGCCGCCGGCCAGGTGGACGACTCCGCCCGGCGGATCGCCCGGGCGCTCGGCATCGACGAGCAGCGCTACCTCGACCGGGTCCATGCCGCGGGCAGCGTCGCGTTCGTCGATGCGCTCACCATCCGGGCCGAACGGGCCCAGGTCTCCCAGGACTTCCTCGCCACCCCGGGGGCCCGGATCCAGCGCGACGTCCGCCAGCTGGCGCCCACCGCGACCTTCGCGCAGGGCCTGCTCGGCTCCGTCGGGACCGCCGACGCCGCCCGGGCCCAGGCGTCCGGTGGCGCGATCCTGGCGGGCGATCCGATCGGCGTCGGTGGGCTGCAGGAGCGCTACGACACCCAGCTGCGGGGCAAGCCCGGCGACCGGGTGGTGATCGTCCCCCGCGACACCCCCGCCGGGCAGGTCGCCGACCCGCCGGCGGTGTTCAACGCCACCGCGACCTCCGGCGCGGCCCTGGAGACCACCCTGGACCCGGACCGCCAGACCCGGGCCGAGCAGGCACTGTCCTCGGTCAAGGGCTCCGCCGCCCTGGTCGCGCTGGACACCTCCACCGGGGCCGTCCTCGCTGCGGCGACAGCCCCGGACGACGGGGCGAACCCGACCGCGACCTTCGGCCGGATCGCCCCCGGATCGACGTTCAAGATCGCCACCAGCCTGGCGCTGCTGCGCGCCGGGCTCACCCCGGACAGCGCCGTCAGCTGCACCCCCTCGGTGACCGTCGACGGGCGTACGTTCACCAACTACTCCGACTTCCCCAGCAGCGGTCTGGGCCAGACCACCCTGCGCGGTGCGGTGGCGAACTCCTGCAACACCGCGATGATCGGCCTGCGCGACCGGATCACCCCGCAACAGCTCACCGACGCGGCGGCCAGCCTCGGGCTCGGCAAGGACCACGACGCCGGCTTCCCGGCCTTCTACGGCTCGGTCCCGGCCCCGGCGAACACCGTCGGCGGTGCCGAGGCACTGATCGGGCAGGGCCTCGTCGAGGCCTCCCCGATGGCGATGGCCGGGGTCGCTGCCTCGGTGGCGAGCGGGCACACCGTGGTCCCCTACCTGCTCCCGTCGCAGCGGCCGACGGCGGACGCGGCCCCGCTCACCGACCAGGAGGCCACGAGCCTGCGGTCGATCATGCAGGCCGTGGTCGACCAGGGCACCGCCGCCGGGATGCGGGGCACCCTCACCGGCGCGAAGACCGGCACCGCCGAGTACGGCACCGACACCCCGCCGAAGACCCACGCCTGGATGATCGGTTACCGCGACGGGATCGCGGTGGCCGTCTATGTCGAGAACGGCAGCTCCGGCTCGGCCGCCGCCGGGCCGATCATCAAGGCCTTCCTCGGATCCTGACCCCCGGGCCCGACCTCGGGACGTCCTGACCCGGGCGCGTTCCACTGCCCGCAGGGCGATACGGCGACGTATCGAAAGTTGCAGAGGGCGACCTAAGCTGGTGTCATGACGCCACCCTGCCTGTCATCGATCACCTTGGGGGTGCGTGATCATGCCCGTTCCCTGGCCTTCTACCGTGCGGTCGGGTTCCGGGTGCTGGCCGATGACGAGCGCGGCACCGTCCTGGCGGCCCACGGCCTCCGCCTCATCCTCCGTGGCTGGACCGAGCTCGCCGACGACTTCGGCGTGGCCCCGGAGACCGGTGGGTTCCGCGGCAGCCACCTGACCCTCCACCTCGCCGACCAGGCCGCGGTCGACGGCACGTACGACACCTGGATCACCGCCGGGGCGATCGGCGTCCGCCAGCCGGCCGCCAAGGACTGGGGCGGCTACGCCGGCGTGGCGGCCGACCCGGATGCCCACCTGTGGGAGATGAGCTTCGCTCCCGGTATCGCGACCGTGCTGGCACTCCCCGACGGGCAGGACGCGTGATCCCGGTCACCGTCACCGCGACCGGCCTGTCGGGACTACGGTGATCGGCATGCAGCCACGCCTGTCGATCGTGACCCTCGGGGTGAAGGACCTGGAGCGGTCGGCGCAGTTCTACCAGGCCGTCGGCTTCGAGGCCCGCCGCGGACCGTCGGATGTGATCCTGTTCCAGACCATCGGGCCGATTCTGGCGCTGTCGAGCTGGGACCGGCTCGCCGCGGAGGCCCAGCTGTCCCCCTGTGGTGCCGGATTCCGCGGGCAGCGGCTGGTCTCCCACTTCCGCACCGACGCCCAGGTCCGGGAGGCGTACGAGGAGTGGCTGGCAGCGGGCGGCTACTCCGTCCGTCCACCGACCGACCGCGACTGGGGGGCGTACACCGCCATCGTCGCCGACCCCGATGCGCACCTGTGGGAGTTCGTCCACCATCCCGACCAGGATCTCGTCCGGTTCAACATGTTCGGCCAGCTCGAGCTGAGCTGATCCGGCCACCGCCCGGCGCCGGTCGTGCTGCAATTGAGCGATTGGGCGAGGACCGAGGCCGCTGGCGGCCGAGGCAGGAGGTGGTCGGGGTGGATGCCGATGTCATCGTGATCGGGGCCGGCGTTGCGGGTCTGCGGTGCGCCCGGGTGTTGGAGGACGCCGGCCTGCGCGTCCTCACCGTGGATGCCGGGCAGAGCGTCGGGGGACGGATCCGGTCCTCCCGGATCGACGGCTTCATCTGCGACTGGGGACTGATGACGGTCAACCCGCAGATGCCCGCCGTGCACCGGTGGGTGGACCTGTCCCGACTCGACCTGCACTTCCCGCTGGCTGCGCTGCTGGTCCGGCGGACCGACGGCCCGCAGCTCTTCGGCGACCCGCGCCGGGTCCCGCGGCTGCTGCCGTCAATGGTCCGCAGCCGGATGATCTCCGCGGCCGACCTCACTGCGCTGGCCCGCTGGTCGTCCAGCGGGTTGGTCGGCGGGCGGGTGCTCGACTCCGACAACGACACCACCCTGCTGGCCTCGTTGGACGAGTTCAGGGTGCGCGGCGCGCTGCGCGAGGAGTTGCTGCTCCCGGTGCTCTCCGCCATGCTCGCCGACAGCAGCGGGACGACTTCGGCGGCGTACGCGAAGTGGGTGCTGCACTCGATCCTGGCCGGCACCCCCGGGTTGCCGGCCGGGGGGATGCAGGCACTGCCGGAGCTGCTCGCCTCGCAGCTGCGCGACCCGGTCCGGCTGGAGGTGCACGCCTCGGCCGTGCTGGAGACCGGCGGCGGCGTGGAGGTGCAGACCTGGGGTGACACCCTGCGGGCCCGCAAGGCGGTGGTGGCGGTGAGCCCGGAGGCGGTGAACCAGCTGCTCCCGGTGCGCCGCCCGCGGATGCAGGGCGTGGTCACCTGGTGGTTCCGGACGCCGAGCGCGCCGTTCTCGCTGCCGGTCTTCGCCCTCGACGGGCGCGGGCCGATCGGGCCGGTGTGGACAGCGGTGGAGGTGACCAGCTTCGCCCCCTCGTACGCCCCGCCGGACAGCCACCTGGTGGCCGCGAAGACGCTGCTCGACCGGTTCGACGGGCGGGCCAGCGTCCGGGTCGTCCGCCGGCACCTGGCGGCGATCTACGGTGTGCCGACGGACGACTGGGAGGTGGTGGCGCACTTCGAGCTGCCGAACGCGGTGCCGACGCACCGGCCGCCGCTGTCGGATCGCCAGCAGGTACGGATCTGGGACGACGTGTACGTCGCCGGGGACCACCGCAAGACCGGGTCGATCCACGGCGCGATGGTGTCGGGGCAGCGCGCCGCCGAGGCGGTGCTGGTCGATCTGGGGATCATCGGGGCGCTGCCGCGGCGACGCCGCGCGCTGCCGGAGCTGTATCCGCTGCAGCCGGCCGCGAGCGACCCGGCGGCGACGTAGCGGAGATCGGAGGACGGTTCCGCGACCGGGTACACCGCTGGCCGCTGACCGGCCGCCGGCGACCGGTCAGCGGCCGGTCAGCGCGCGGGGCGGGTACGGCCGGCCCATCGAGGACCCCATCCGGACACTGCCCGACGGGTCGGCGGTGAAGAACCGGGACCCGGCCGGGGCGATCAGCGCCTCCCGGAGCCGCTCCTCGAGTTCCCGCACCTGGCCCTGCAGCTCCTCGACCAGGTCCTGCATCTGGAGGATCCGGCGGATCCCCTCCAGGTTGATCCCCTCGACCTGGCTGAGGTGCTGGATCATCCGCAACCGCTCGACGTCGCGGGGCGAGTAGCGCCGCCCCCGCCCGGACGTACGCCGCGGGGAGACCAGGCCGAGGCGGTCGTACGTCCGCAACGTCTGCGGGTGCATGCCGGCGAGTCGGGCCGCGACCGAGATAGCGAAGATCGGCGCATCCCGGTCGATCCGCTCCGGGAGCCGGCTCGACTCGGCGACCATCAGGGCTCCCGGGCGAAGAGCGCCGCGCGCGGGTTGGTCTCGCCGGCCTCGTCGGCGTAGATCAGCAGCGCGTTGCGCGCCTTGTCGGGCAGGCTGGCCGGGACCGTCACCTCGATGGTCACCAGCAGGTCACCCTTCGAGCCGTCCTTGCGGGCCACGCCCCGGCCGCGGACCCGGAACGTACGTCCGTTCGGCGTCCCGGCAGGGATCCGCAGCCGGACATGCTGTCCGTGCAGGGTCGGCACCTCGATCTCGGCCCCCAGCGCCGCCTCGGTGAAGGTCACCGGCACGGTGATGGTGAGGTTGGTGCCGCTGCGACCGAAGAGCTTGTGCGGGGTGACGTGAACGTCGACGTAGAGGTCGCCGGGGCCGCCGCCGTGCTCGCCCTGCGAGCCCTTGCCCTTGAGCCGGATCCGCTGACCGTCCTCGACCCCGGCCGGGATCCGCACCTGCATGGTGTGGGTCGACCGGCCCCGTCCCGAGCCGCCGCAGACCGGGCACGGGTCGTCGACGATCAGGCCGCGACCGTGGCAGTCCGGACAGGGCTCGGTCACCTGGAACACGCCGCCGGAGGTGGCTGTCCGCATCCCGGAGCCCTGGCAGGTCGGGCAGACCCGCGGCACGGTGCCGGACTTGGCGCCGGTGCCGGAACAGGCCGGGCAGGGGGCGTCGGAGACCATCTGCATCGAGACGGTGGTGCCCTCGACCGCCTGGTCGAAGTCGATCGTCACGTCCCCCTCGACGTCGGCGCCGCGGCGCGGGCTGCGGCTGGTGGTCCGCCGGATCCCGCCGGACCCGCCGAACAGGCCGCCCAGGATGTCGGAGAAGTCGCCGGCGCCGGAGGTGGCGTTGCGGAACAGGTCGTCGACGTTCGGGGACGCCTGGCCCTGGCCGCGGTTGAACCGGAAGCCGCCACCGAACAGGCTGCGCTGCTGGTCGTACTCCTTGCGCTTCTTCGGGTCGGACAGCACGTCGTTGGCTTCCGAGACGGCCTTGAACCGCTCGGCCTTGTCGGCGTTGCCCGGGTTGGCGTCGGGGTGGTTCTCGCGCGCCAGCTTGCGGAAGGCCTTCTTGATGTCGTCCTGGGAGGCGTCCTTCGAGACGCCCAGGACCTTGTAGTAGTCCTTCTCGAGCCAGTCCTTGGTGCTCACCGGCGCGGCCTCTCATCCATGGTGTTGGTGGTGGTGGAGTGCTCGTCGTGCTGGGGCGGGTGGGATCCGGGGCGGGCGGAAGGGGCGAGGGATCGGCGGCCCGGATGAACACTCCGGATCGGACCGCCGATCGTCCTCTCCCCCGCGTGGGGTGGGTCAGGCCCCGGTGACGGCCACCCGGGCGGGACGCAGGATGCGCTCGCCGATCCGGTAGCCGGGCTGCAGCACCGCGACGACGGTCGGCCCGTCGACCTCGGTGCCCTCGGGAGCCGGCTGGTGCATCAGCGCCTCGTGGACCTGCGGATCGAAGGCCTCGCCCGTGGTGCCGTACGCCTCCAGACCGTGCTTGGTGGCGACCTTCTCGATCTCCTCGGCGACGGCCTTGAAGCCGCCGGTGAGGTCCTCGTGGGCGCGGGCCGCACGGAGGTCGTCGAGGACCGCCAGCAGGTCCGCCAGCACCGACTCGATCCCGCTCTGGCGGGCCACGTCACGATCCCGGTCGACCCGGCGCTTGTAGTTCACGTACTCCGCTTGGAGGCGCTGCAGGTCCTCGGTGCGCTCGCGCACCTGGGACTCCAGCTCCACCACCCGCTCGTCCGCCACCAGCGCGCTCGCGTCGTCGGGCACCACGAACTCACCGGGCACCTCGCCCTCCTCTTCCTCGGGCGCGGTGTCGGCCTCCTCGGCCGCCGCGGGCTCATCGGCCGGCTGCCCCGGGGTCCCGGCGGCCTCCTCGGCCGCCGGGGCCGGGACACGGCGCTCGTACGTCTCGGGATCGAAACGGCGCTTGTCGGAGATGTGCAGGCCCTCCTGCTCCTCCGCCCCGCCGTTCACGCTCTCGGGATCGGTCACTTCTTGCCACCCTTGTCGTTCTCGTCGTCCACGATCTCGGCGTCGACCACGTCGTCGTCCTGAGCGGACGAGCCGCCGTCGCTGTCACCCTCGGCGGAGGCGGCCTGCTGCTCCTGCGCGGCCTGCGCCTGGGCGGCGGCGTACATCGCCTGGCCCATCGCGGCGGAGGTCGTGTTGAGCTTCTCCATGCCGGCCTTGATCGCCTCGATGTCCTCGCCCTCCAGAGCCTTCTTCAGCTCGGCGAGCGCCTCGTCGACCGGGGCCTTGGTGTCCTCACCGATCTTGTCGGCGTTGTCCTTCAGCAGCTTCTCGGTGCGGAAGACCAGGGCCTCGGCCTCGTTGCGGGTGTCGACCTCCTCACGACGTTTGCGGTCCTCCTCGGCGTGTGCCTCGGCCTGCTTGACCATGTCGTTGATCTCGTCCTTGCCGAGCGCCGAGCCGCCGGTGACGGTCATCGACTGCTCCTTGCCGGTGGCCATGTCCTTGGCGTTGACGTGGACGATGCCGTTGGCGTCGATGTCGAAGGTGACCTCGATCTGCGGCACGCCGCGCGGGGCGGGCATCAGGCCGGTCAGTTCGAAGTTGCCGAGCGACTTGTTGTCCCGGGCGAACTCGCGCTCGCCCTGGTAGACCTGGATCATCACCGACGGCTGGCTGTCCTCGGCGGTGGTGAACACCTCCGAGCGCTTGGTCGGGATGGTGGTGTTGCGTTCGATGATCTTGGTCATCACCCCGCCCTTGGTCTCGATGCCCAGGCTCAGCGGGGTGACGTCGAGCAGCAGGACGTCCTTGACCTCACCCTTCAGCACACCGGCCTGCAGGGAGGCGCCCAGGGCGACGACCTCGTCGGGGTTGACCGACTTGTTCGGCTCCTTGCCACCGGTCAGCTCCTTGACCAGGTCGACGACGGCCGGCATCCGGGTGGAGCCACCGACCAGGATCACCTGGTCGATCTTGGAGATGGCGATGCTGGCGTCCTGCAGCACCGAGTTGAACGGGGCGCGGCAGCGGTCGAGCAGGTCGAGGGTCATCTTCTGGAACTCGGCCCGGGACAGCTTCTCCTCGAGGTGCAGCGGCCCGGACTCGCCCAGGGTGATGTAGGGCAGGTTGATCGAGGTCTCGGATGCGGCGGACAGCTCGATCTTCGCCTTCTCGGCGGCCTCCTGGAGGCGCTGGCGGGCGATCTTGTCCTGGCCGAGGTCGACGCCGTTCTTGTTCTTGAACTGCTTGATCATCCACTCGACGACCCGGTTGTCCCAGTCGTCGCCGCCCAGCCGGTTGTCACCCTTGGTGGCCTTGACCTCGAACACGCCGTCGGAGATGTCCAGCAGGGAGACGTCGAAAGTGCCGCCACCGAGGTCGAAGACCAGCACGGTCTGCTCCTGGTCGGCCTTGTCCAGACCGTACGCCAGTGCCGCAGCGGTCGGCTCGTTGATGATCCGGTCGACGGTCAGGCCGGCGATCTCCCCGGCCTCCTTGGTGGCCTGGCGCTCCGCGTCGGAGAAGTAGGCCGGGACGGTGATGACGGCATTGGTGACGGTCTCACCCAGGTACGCCTCGGCGTCCCGCTTCAGCTTCTGCAGCACGAAGGCGGAGATCTGCTGCGGCTTGTAGGTCTTGTCGTCGATCTTCGTCGTCCAGGTGGTGCCCATGTGGCGCTTCACCGAGCGGATCGTACGATCGACGTTGGTGACGGCCTGACGCTTGGCGACCTCGCCGACCAGGACCTCACCGCTCTTGGAGAAGGCGACGACGGACGGGGTCGTACGGGCACCCTCGGCGTTCGGGATGACCGTCGGCTCGCCGCCCTCGAGGACGGCGACGACAGAGTTGGTGGTGCCGAGGTCGATGCCTACTGCACGAGCCATGTGATGTACCTCCATGGTGTTTTGACCTGCATGGTGTTTGCCCTGCATGGTGTTGTCCGAGTGGTGCCGGTGCCCGGTGCCGGTGACACCGGTCCACGCGGACCAGGGAACTGCTGTTGAGTTGAGTCTAACCGGCTCAAGGCTGACCTTGAGCCACATCCACTCAACTATCCCCCGGAGGCGGGTATTCCCACCATGGGGGAAGTCCCTGAAGTTCGTGGTCTCTGCGGCCGAGGGCCACCGCTGCTCACGGACGGTGACCTGTCCGGCGCCGGCCGACAGGAGGAATTTGCTAGGGTCCGGGACGGAACCCCCTCAGGGTTCGCGGACGAGGGAGCAGTACCCGCACGGACAAGACTGACTCGGACGGGTCCTGTCATGTCTTGGTTGATCCTCGTCGCCTCCGGAGTGATGGAAGCCGTCTGGGCCACCGCCTTGGGTGCTTCCCACGGTTTCCGGCGGCCGGTGGCCACCATCACGTTCTTCGTCTCCCTGATCCTCAGCATGCTCGGTCTTGCTCGGGCGATGACCGACCTGCCGACCGGGACCGCGTACGCGGTCTGGGTGGGGATCGGTGCCACCCTCACCGTCGTGGTCGGCCTGGTCACCGGGACCGAACGCCTCACGGTCGCCCGCTGCCTCCTGCTGGTCCTGCTGATCGGGTCGGTCGCCGGACTGAAGGCGGTGAGCTGACCATGGCTTGGGTCGTCCTGCTGATCAGCGCGGTGTTCGAGGCGGTCTGGGCGACCGCCCTCGGACAGTCCGACGGGCTCTCCCGGCCGATCCCCAGCCTCGTCTTCCTGGTGGCGCTCGCGGCCAGCATGGTCGGCCTCGGGCGAGCCACCCGGCGGATCCCGATCGGCACCGCGTACGCCGTGTGGGTCGGGGTCGGTGCGGCACTGACCGTCGGCTGGGCGATAGCCACCGGTTCCGAGACGGTCTCGCCGTGGAAACTGGTGTTCATCGGCGGCATCGTGGCTGCGGTGGTCGGACTGAAGCTCGTGGCGACGGCACCACGCGACGTTTCGTCGCGGTGACGGTGCCCGGGCTCCGGGACCGTCCCACGGACCGCAGCGAACAGTCGTGTTCCGGTCCGGTAAATGTCCCCTTCTCGGCTGGGGAACGCCCGACCGATCGGGAAGGATCGTCATATCCCGTTCCGAGCTGACGACTGGAGGAGGACCCATGATGCTCGAAACCGCACCCCTTCCCGACCTGACGTCGGAGCGACAGCTGTCCCAGCAGGTCGCCGCCCGGGCGGCCGCCGCGCACGGCTTCGGCAGCGCCGCGACGATCGAGCTGCTCCAGGTGTCGGAGAACGCGACCTTTCTGGCCACCGAGCGCTGCTCGTACGGCGACCGGTCGGCGGTGATCCGCGTACACCCCGCCGACAACCGCGACCCCGAGGCGATCGAGTCGGAACTGGTCTGGCTCGACGTCCTGCGCGAACGCAGCATCCTCCCGGCGATCCGACCGCTCGCCACCGCCACCGGGGAGCGGGTGCTGTCCTTCCCGGTCGGCGGTATGGTCCGCCACGCGGTGGCGTTCGAGACGATCGCCGGCAGCACCACCGACGAGGCCCTGCTGCGTCCCGCCGATTTCCACCGGCTCGGCCGGATCGCCGCGACTCTGCACGAGAGCGTGCGGCACATCCACCGGCCGGTCACCCGGTTCTCCTGGGACTGGGAACACACCCTCGGCACCGGAGCGCGCTGGGGACGGTGGGAGGACGGCCCGGGGATGACCCCCGCACTCGTCGCGGACATCGAGCCGGCCGTCCGGCTGCTGAAGAACCGGCTGGCGGTGTACGGCCGCGATCCCCGCCGGTTCGGACTGATCCACGCCGACCTGCGGGTCGCCAACCTGGTCGGGGACGCCGAGGGGTACACCGTCATCGACTTCGACGACTGCGGCTTCGGCTGGTTCATGTACGACTTCGCCGCCGCGGTCTCCTTCCTGGAGACCGATCCCCGGCTGCACAGCTGGCAGCAGGCCTGGACCGCCGGCTACCGCGAGGTGCGTCCGCTGTCCCGCAAGGACGAGGTGATGCTGCCGAGCTTCGTGATGATGCGGCGGCTGATGCTGCAGGCCTGGCTGGGCAGCCACCCCGATGCCACCGAGACCGCCCGGCTCGGCGACTCGTACGCCGAGGGGACCGCGGAGCTGGCCCGGATCTACCTGGCCAACGCCGGCCGGCTCTTCGCCGCCGCCTGACCGCCCGTCCACCGACCGAACCGCCAACCGGCCCGACCGCCGTCCACCAGTCCGAACCGATCACAGGCCCGAACCATTCACAGGGAGGAACAGAGGTGACCACCTACCGGCAGATCCTCAACGGTGTCGCCCACCGGTTCGATGGGCTGGTGGAGGTGTTGGCCAAGGCCTCGCCACGGCGGTCGGGTGACGAACTCGCCGGCTGCGCGGCCCGTTCTGCCGCGGAGCGGGCGGCCGCCCAGTGGGCCCTGGCCGACATCCCGCTCACCACCTTCCTCACCGAGGAGGTGGTGCCGTACGACACCGACGACGTCACCCGGCTGATCATCGACGGCCACGATCCGGAGGCCTTCGCGGAGATCTCCCAGCTCACCGTGGGAGGTCTGCGGGAGTGGCTGCTGGACGCGGTGACCCGGCCCGACGCGGCCGCCCGGCTGGGCCGGATCGCCGCCGGGCTCACCCCCGAGATGGTCGCGGCCACCTCGAAGATCATGGCCGGCCAGGATCTGATCGCGGTCGCCGCGGCGGTGCACCACCCGGCGGCGTTCCGCACCACGGTGGGGCTGCCGGGCCGGCTCGCCACCCGGCTGCAGCCCAATCACCCGACCGACGACCCGTCCGGTGTCGCGGCGGCGATCATCGACGGGCTGCTGATGGGGGCCGGGGACGCGGTGATCGGGATCAACCCGGCGAGCGACTCCCCACAGGCGGCCGCCGACCTGGTGCGACTGCTCGACGACGTCCGGGTGCAGCTGGACGCGCCGATCCAGTCGTGCGTGCTGACCCATGTCACCACCACGATCGGGCTGATCGAGGCCGGCCTGCCGGTCGACCTGGTCTTCCAGTCGATCGCCGGCACCCAGGCGGCCAACCGCAGCTTCGGCGTCACCCTGCCACTGCTCGCCGAGGCCCGGGCCGCGGGCGAGTCCCTCGGCCGGGGCACCGTCGGTGGCAACGTGATGTACTTCGAGACCGGCCAGGGCTCGGCGCTGTCGGCGCATGCACACATCGGGGTCGGCGGCAAACCGGTGGACCAGCAGACCCTGGAGGCCCGGGCGTACGGCGTGGCCCGCGCGTACGATCCCCTGCTGGTCAACAGCGTGGTCGGCTTCATCGGCCCGGAGTACCTCTACGACGGCAAGCAGATCATCCGCGCCGGGCTGGAGGACAACTTCTGCGGCACGTTGCTCGGCCTGCCGATGGGCGTCGACGTCTGCTACACCAACCACACCGAGGCCGACGCCGACGACATGGACGTGCTGCTGACCCTGCTCGGCGCCGCCGGCACGGCGTACGTCATCTGCGTGCCCGGCACCGATGACGTCATGCTCGGCTACCAGTCGGCGTCCTTCCACGACGCGCTCTACGTCCGGCGGACCCTGGGACTGCGACCGGCACCCGAGTTCGAGGCCTGGCTGGCCTCGCTCGGGATGATCGACGACGCCGGCCGGATCATCCCGTTGCCCGCCATCGGCTCCCCGCTGGCGGCCCTGACGACGAAGGTGGCGTGACGATGGGCGAGCCGCTCCTGCTGCACGACGAGTCCGCCGATCCGGCCGACGGCGAGCGCGCCTTCTGGGACCTGCTGCGGACGCGTACGCAGGCCAGGATCGGGCTCGGTCACGCCGGGGACAGCCTGCCCACCACCGCGGCGCTGACCCTGCGGGCCGCCCACGCCGCCGCCCGCGACGCCATCCACCTCCCGCTCGACGTCGCGACCCTGGCGGCGGAGGTGGCGACCCTGGGGATCGGGCCGGCCAGCGTGATCACCAGCCGGGCCGCCGACCGGGCCGAATACCTGCGGCGCCCCGATCTCGGGAAGCTGCCGGCCGATCTGCCCCATCCATCGGTGGGTGCCGACATCGGGATCCTGATCGCGGACGGGCTCTCCCCCCGGGCGGTGACCGACCACGCCGTCGGTCAGCTCGCGGCGCTGCTCATCGCGCTGCCGAAGAACCTCGTGGTGGCCCGTCCGGTGATCGCCACGAATGCCCGGGTCGCTCTCGGCGACCGGGTCGGCCGGGCCCTCGGCGCCACCACGATGGTGGTGCTGATCGGCGAGCGGCCCGGCCTGTCGGTGGTCGACAGCCTCGGCATCTACCTCACCCACCTCCCCGGACCAGGGCGTACGGATGCGGATCGCAACTGCATCTCGAACATCCATCCGCCGTCCGGACTGTCCTACCAGCGGGCCGCGGCGATCGCGGCGAACCTTGTCGTCGGCGCCCGGGCGTTGGGCCGTTCCGGGGTGGATCTCAAGGACACCTCCGCGATGTTCGCTCCCCTCGACCCGGACGCCCAGGCTCCGCTGCTACCGGGAGGCCGGGGGCGCTGAGCCCTCATCCTTCGTATCGCCGCCGCCGGTGTCGTCGCTGCCCGTATCGCCCCTTGTGGCGTCGCCCTTCGTGGCGTCGCCCTTCGTACCGGCGGCCTGCTCGGCCCCGGCTGTCGCGATCCGGCCCACCGGTCCGGAGAGCAGCCCGACGGCGACCACCGTCACCAGCGCACTGAGCAGCAGGGCCGAATCCTCACCGGGGCTGAGCACCCCGAGGTTCGTGCCCAGGGTGGCGGCGGCCACCGGCACCCCCATCTGGGCGGCGGTGAGGGCGGCCACCGGCAGCGGCTGGCGGGTCACCACCATCGCGCCGTGCACGACCAGAGCCCCCAGGCCCAGCGCCAGCCCCAGTCCGATCGCTGCCGGGTGGGAGCCGAGCTGTCGCAGGTCGAGCGAGGCCCCCAGCCAGACGAAGAAGATCGGCGAGAACAGCCCCTCGGTGACCGCGAAGATCTGATGGGAGAGCCGCCGGGGTTCCCCGATCGCGGCGTACGCCAGGCCCAGTGCGAAGCCGGCCAGCATGATCGAGACGTGCAGGGTGGCCGCCAGCGCGGCCAGCGCGAACAACAGGGTGAGCGCCAGGCGCAGTTCGATCGCCAGGCTGTGGTCCTGGGAGAGGTCATGGATGGCCTTGCGTCGACCCGTCCGCTCCAGCCAGCGCAGGAAGAGGAGGACCAGCGCGGCCGCCGCGAGCACGGCAACGGCGCCAATCCCCGCGCGCATCACATGGGCGGGGTCGATCACCAGCGGCAGCAACACGATCGACGCGGCGTCGGCCAGCGCCACCTGTGGCAGCAGCTGGACGATCGCCCGCCCGTCCAGCGGCAGCCCGTTGAGGGCCGGCATCACCATGGCCGCCGACGAGGAGGCCAGCACCACCGCATAGAGGGCGCCGTGCCCGGTGCCGAAGAGCATCCCCAGCCCGGCACCGAGCAGCGCAGCGAGCGCCCCCACGAACAGCGCCCGGAGCAGGCCGATCTGGAGCCCGGTCCGCAGTGCCGGGTCCCGGACCGGGACATGGGAGCCGGCGACGAACATCACCAGGCCGAACCCGATGTCGGCCAGGAAGGAGAAGGTGGGGTCGGAGGCGGGCAGCACCCGCAGGCCGGTGGCCCCCAGCACCAGGCCGACCGCCAGTTCACCGACCACCACCGGCAGGTGCGAGCCCCGGGGGAGGCTCAGCACCGGGCCGGCGAGGGCCACCAGGCAGAGCAGGGCCAGGACGGCGAAGCTCATGGCCGGGCGGGGTCGACGATCGGCCGAGCCGGGTCACCAGTCGGCCGAGCGGGATCGACGATCCGGACCGGGATGTCGGTGTTCTCGTCGGTCCAGTAGCTGGCGCACACCCGGTGGTAGCCGTCGGCGATCAGCGCCGGACGGCCCTCGTGCAGGTCACCGCGTACCATCAGCACCGGCGACAGTGGCTTGTCCTCGGCGATCTTGCGCAGGTCGGAGGCGACGTGGGGGTTGCTCTCCGGCAGCAGCGCGAGCCGGGCCGCCCGCAGGATGTCCTTGGCCTTGAAGTGCGCCGGCTCGGCCTCCCGCAGCGTGGCCACCGTCGCGTGCGCCACCCCGGGGTCGGTCAGCAGGGAGAGATAGGACTCGGCGGCCGGATAGTCGTGTTCCTCCGGGTCCAGGATCCACCGGACCGGGTCGGTCCCACGCCCGGCGCCGTTCTTGCCGGAGCCGTCCTTGCCGGAGCCCTTCTGTCCGCTCTTTCCGCGTTCCTTCGCCGCAGGCTTCTGCGAGCCCTCCGACCGTTTCTGTGAGCCCTCCGAGGTGGCCATGATGCTTCCTTCCCGTGCAGACACTTCCTCCCAGAGTGGCCCAGCGGGCGGGGGAAGGGAAGCATCCGCGCGTCGGGCCAGGGGGATCGGTCCGACGCCGCCAGGATCGGTCCCGCGCGGGGAGCGGTCCGGCCGACCGGGTCAGGCTGGACCGGTGCCCTGGCCGGGATCGGTCCGCAGCTCCTCGAGGCCGTCGAGCACGATCCGCAGGCCCACCTCGAACGAGTCGCCGAAGGCGTAGCCCGGGACGGTCGCATGTCCGGCGGCGAACTCGGCCAGACGCGGGAAGTCGGCCAGGTCCATCCCGCTCACCAGGTCCTCGGCCGACCCCTCCAGATCCACCGAGGCCAGCATCGCCTCCTGCAGGGCGAAGCCGTAGACGTACGCATCGAGCACAGCGTACGCATGCCCGGCCGCCGGCAGGGCGAACCCCGCCGCCGACAGGACGGCCAGCACGGCCTCGTGGTTGGCGAGGCTGGCGCGGCCGGGATGGGCCCGGGTCTCCATCAAGGCGACCGCCCAGGGGTGCCGGCCGAGCGCCGCCCGCATGGACCGCGAGCGGTGCGCCAGCTCATCCCGCCACCGACCCGTCGCGGTGGGGACGTGCACCTCCGCGAACACCGCGTCGACGATCGCGTCGAGGATCGCCTCCTTGTGCGCCACGTGGTGGTAGAGGGCCATCGGACGTACGCCCAGCCGGGCCGCCAGCGCCCGGATCGTCAGTGCGTCCAGCCCCTCCTGGTCGGCGAGATCGACGGCGCCGGCGACCACCCGGTCACGGGTCAGGGTGTTACGAGGGGCTCTGGACGTCGACATGGGCCCGACAGTACCGTACTTTGTATCGTACTTAGTACGTTCATTACCCGTTCGCCCACCGCCTGCCCCAGGAGGACGCCATGACCACCACCGAACCCTCGACACCACCGACTTCAGCCGCACCGACCTCGACGCCACCGTTCTCGGATCCACCGATGCCGACACCGCCGACCCGGGGCTCCGCCGGAGCGGACCCGACCTCGTCAGCCGCTCCCTCGACCTCACCCACCCTTTCAGCCCTCCGCGCCCCGTCACTGGTCGCTGGGCTGGCCATGGCGGCAATGGCGTGCTCTCCCCGGTCGGGCTGCTGGTCGCCCTGCCTGCGGGCCACACCGCCCTCGCCGCGTACGTGGCGCTCGTGGTCGCCAGCCTGGACGTCGTCGTCGCCGTCGCCCTCCTGCCCGTGCTGACTCCGGGCGGAAGGCTGCTGGCGCAGATCGCGGTAGCGCTGCGGGTGACGTACGCCGCCGTGTTCGCTGTCGCCGGCGGCTGGCTGCTGGCGTCGGCTGACGCATCGCGGTTCGAGGCGGTCTGGAACGCCGGTCTGCTGCTCTTCGGGACCCATCTGGTCCTGGTGGGCATCGCGGCGGTGCGGACCGGCTTCGTGCCGGCATGGATCGGAGCGCTGGTGACGATCGCCGGCACGGGATACGCCATCGACTCCACCACCGCTGCCCTCCTGCCGGGCACCGGGATCTCCGTCAGCGGGTTCACCTTCGTCGGCGAAGTGGTGCTACTGGTGTGGCTGGTCGCTCGCGGAGGCCGGCCGCGGCGGAGCGTGCGCCTGATCTGGTGACGCGATCCGGCGACGGCGCCTCCGAGCATCCGGCCCACGACGCCGCATCCGAGCACCGGGCCACCTGACATACCGTGGGGCCTCGGGGCCGACAGCAGCGATCTCTCAGGTCTGTCGTCGACTCTCAGGTCTGTCGTCGAGCGTAGGTTTCATCCCCGGGGTGACAAGCACTCAACCCGCGAGGCACCTGCTGCAGGGGGGAATGTGGCGCCATTCGGTGCGTCCGGCTCCGATAACCGGCGCCGTAGCCGCCCGCGAGACCCCCACCGGCGTCACCAGGGGGGTGAAACTCTCGCTTGACGACAGCCCTGGAATCGCGTCGCTCGATGACAGACCCGGAATCGCGTTGCTCGAGGACAGACCCGGAATCGCGTCACCGGGATCGCGTCACCGGGGCACGCTGGCCCCCGGATTCAATAGGCTCGGGGCATGTCCTCCCCTGCCTTCCCCGCGCCTGGGACGCTCCCCCGCCACCCCCTCACCCTGGGGGATGTCCTGTCGGCGGCCTTCAGCTTCTATGGGCGGCGCTTCGGCCAGCTCATCGTCATCGCCCTCATCCCGACACTGGTGGCGTTCGCGGCCGGCCTGCTCGCCGTGGCGCTGATCGTGGGCGCGGTGATCCGGATGATGGGGGGCGTTGCCTCGGACACCTTCCCGACGGTTGATCCGGGCTCGGTGGGCCTGCTCGTCGGTGGGGTGCTGCTGTTGCTCGTGGTGTGGCTGATCGCGGCGGTGGTGCAGATCAAGTGCCAGGGCATGATCGCCCTCGCCGGTCGCGACATCGAGGACGGCCGCCCGTCCACCGTGGGCGAGCTGTGGCGGCGTACCCGCGGCCTGGCCAGCCGAGCGATCCTGCTGGTGCTGCTCCTGGTGGTCGCCATCCTCGCCCTCTCGGCGATGATCGGCGGAGTGGCCGCCTGGCTGACCGGCGGCCCGGACTCGAGTCCCGCCCCCGGGCTGATGGCAGTGGTGATCATCGTCGTCGTGCTCGGGGTGATCTATCTGGGGACCCGGTGGGCGTTCGTCCTGCAGGCACTGGCGATCGACGGCGACGGGCCGCTGGCCGCGTTGGGGCGTTCCTGGCGGGTCTCCGGCGGGGCATTCTGGCGGATCTTCGGCTACCTGCTGGTGGCCGACCTGCTCGTCGGGATCGCCAGCAGCGTGTTCTCCGGCATCTCGCAGGGCATCCTGGCGCCGCGGCTGGCGAACCTGCAGGACGCCGATCCGGCGAAGCTGATCGCCCAACTGACCAGTCTGATCCCGCTGTTCCTGCTGAGCAGCCTGGGGTCCGAGCTGGTCGCACTGCTCGCCGGCCCGTTCCGGGTGCTCTTCAGCACGATCCTCTACATCGACCAGTTGCGTCGACTGGGGCTGGAGACGCCCGCACCGGGCGGGCCGGAATGGGGCCCAGGCTATGGCGCCGGCGGTCCGGGCCAGCCCGGTGGACCCGGTTTCCCTGGTGATCCGGGCCAGCCCGGTGGAGCCGGCTATCCGTACGGTCCGGGGCAGACCGGCGGATTCGGCGATCCCGGTCAGCCCGGGGGCCCCGGACAGCCTGGCGGCTCCGGCTACCCGTACGGGAGCTGACCGGCTCCGGCTCCCGCACGCCGGGACGGAACCCCTTGCCAGCGCCTCGCCGTCCCCCTAGCCTGCCCGACATGGACCGACCTGTAGCCCTGATCACCGGCGCCAGCCGAGGCATCGGCCGCGGCATCGCGGACGTGCTCGCCGACACCCACCATCTGCTGATCGGCGGCCGTTCCGCCGCGGCCGTCGCCCCGGTGGTGGCGGCCCTGCCCTCCGCCGAGCCGTTCGTGGCAGACCTCACCGACGGCGCCGCCACCGAGGCGGCCGTCCGGGGGATCGAGCGGCTCGATGTCCTGGTCCACTCCGCCGGCCGGGACGCTCCCCGCCACCTCGAGGAGATGACCCGTGAGGACTGGCGGGACCTGATGGAGCTGAACGTCATCGCGGTGGCCGATCTCACCCGCCTGCTACTCCCAGCCCTGCGGGCGGCCGGGGGGATGGTGATCATGATCAACTCCGGCGCCGGTCGGCGGGTGGTCGGTTCGCCCGCCTACTCCGCGTCCAAGTACGCCTTGCGGGCGCTGGCCGACGGACTACGGGAGGACGAACGGGGGCGCGTACGGGTCACGACGATCTACCCCGGCCGCGTCGACACCGACATGCAACGCCACCTCCAGACCGAGTCCGGCCGCGGCTACAACCCCGAGGAGCACCTGCGGGTGACGTCGGTCGCGGCCGTCGTCCGGACAGCCGTGGACGCGACCCCGGAGGGGACGGTGGAGGAGATCGCCCTCCGGCCGATCCCCCGGGTCCCGAAGGGCTGACCGGGCCGGACCATCCCGTCCGGCGCTCCACGCGACCCACCGAGGCTCCGGCACCGATTTCCTGGTGCCCGGGCCGCGGGTGCGGCAGTCTGGTCGCAGAGGACGGACGCCGAGCCGAGCTCGACGACGATCTGTCCGGTACCCCGAGTATCGATCTGACTCATCGGAGGAGCCATCATGGCCAGCTCAACCCGCCCCATGCACTTCGAGATCCACGCCGACGACATCGATCGGGCGAAGGCCTTCTACAGCGAGGTCTTCGGCTGGGCCTTCGTCGACTGGTCGGGGACGACCGGCGACACCTACTGGGGGATCACCACCGGGGAGGAGGGCACCCCGGGCATCGACGGCGGACTGCTCCGCCGGACGGGCGGCAGCCCGGAACTCGACCAGCCCGTCAACGCGTACGTCGTGACGATGGTCTGTGACGACTTCGACCTGTACGAGGAGCGGATCCTGGGACACGGTGGCGAGGTGGCACTGCCCAAGACGGCGCTCACCGGGATGGCCTGGCAGGGCTACTTCAAGGACCCGGAGGGCAACATCTTCGGTCTGCACCAGCCGGACCCGAACGCCGCCTGAGGTCAGCCGTCCAGGCCGAGGAACTCCCGCCAGGCCGGCAGCTCGCGCCGCACCTGGGCCAGACCCTGCTCGTGCGCGGCGCGCAGCTTGGCGACGTTGCGTTCCCCGTTGGTGACCGGCATGGTCTCCGGCACGAAGAGCATCGCCCGGCCCTCCCGCTCCAGCTCGAACAGCTCCTCGCGCGTGCTGTTGTAGTGCTCCGGGCGGCGGATCAGCGCGTCGACGACCGCCGGCGTACGGCGGAACCGGCGGCCGAAGAGTCGCTCGTTCTTCAGCCGGGGCTTCACATACGTACGAGGTTGGGTGAGCACGACGAGGAACCTCTCGTACCCGGCCGCCCGGGCGGCATCGAGGGCGAACCCACCGGTGGGGCCGAGCGCCCCGTCGAGGTAGTCGGCCCCGTCGATCGTCACCGGGGGCATCAGCACCGGCATGGTCGAACTGGCCCGCACCCGCTTCATCAGCGATGGCAGGTCGGGGGTGTCGTCCTTGCCCCAGTAGACCATCGCGCCGTCGCTCATCCGGAATGACCCGATCGCCATCGTGGCGGGGTTGGCGATGTAGGTGGGGAAGTCGAAGGGCAGGGCCTGGCCCGGGTAGCCGGTGGTCTCGTAGATGTACTCGGCGTTGAACAGGCCCTTGCCGCGCAACCAGGTGCCGAGGTTGCCCATCCGGGGATCGGCGGAGAACTCGACGAAGGAGATCCGGGCCCGCTCGGCGTCGCGGGTCAGATAGTTCACCGTGTTGGATGCGCCCGCGGAGATGCCACCCACCCAGTCGATGTGGATGCCGGCGGCCAGCAGGGCGACAACCACGGCCGACGTGTAGCTGGCCCGCATGCCACCGCCCTCGAAAATCAGCGCAGTGTCGGTGACGTTGGTGGACACCGGCTCGCCCTTCGTCCGATCCGCGCCGCTCGTCGGGCCGGCGCCGCTCGTCCGGCCGGCATTCCGGTCGGCGCCGCTCGTGCGCTCGCTACTGCTCATCCGTTCGGTCATCACCTGTCCTCCCCGATCCACGGCGCCCGGCCACGGTCCGCTGACCAGCGTAATCGGGCTCTCCGGAAGAGGCCGGGGTTCCAGGACCCCGGAGCCCGCCGAAACAGCCACCTCGGGCAGGCGCGACACAGGAGCCCGAAAGTGTGATTTTCATCACACTTCGTGGACGACTGGTCACCCCTCCATCAAGGAGATCCCCTACGGGGCACCTCCACACCCAGAAAGCAACACCTATCGAACCTTGGTATATCAAGCAGGAGAGCTTACGTTCGATTGACGTACGTTAAGCGACCGTCGCTTGATTTTCTCCCAACGAGGACATAACGCCGTACATCCTTGCAACCACAGGCAACGACTCGAAATTCAGCCGCTCTCTTCAGTGGCGGGCCGCCGATCCGTCAGGTTACGATTGTGTTCGTTCGATGGAACCGAGTACTCGGAACCCATCCATGGGACACGAGCGGAGCCAAGGACGGCTCCACTGGTCGCACGAGAAAGAGAACCCAGATGGCGAGTTCATCAGCCAGCGACATCGTGAAGGGCGTGGGGGGCGCTGGGAACATCCAGAGCTTCAGCCATTGCGCCACACGCCTTCGCTTCCAGCTCAAGGACGGCACCAAGGTCGACACCTCGGCCGTCGAGGCGATCCCCGCGGTGATGGGGGCAGTGCCCCAAGCCGGCGATCGCTACCAGGTGGTCATCGGCGGTGCGGTGACCCAGGTCTTCGAAGACATCCAGAACCTCCCGGAGATGGCGAAGGTCTCCAGTGGCGAGGAGTCCGACGCCGACGTCAAGGCCGCGGCCCGCGCCAAGGGCCCGCGCGGCAGGTTCGCCTGGCTGGACACCTTCTTCGAGTTCCTGTCGGATTCGTTCCGCCCGACCATCGGCGCCCTGCTGGGCGCCTCCCTCTTCATCACCTTCATGGCGCTGATGAGCACCCTGGGGATCATCGGCAACTGGGCCGATCCCCGCACCGCGCTGCCGCCGTCGTGGGCGTTCGTCAACCTGGCCTGGCAGTGTGTGTTCGTCTTCCTGCCGCTGATGGTGGCCTACAACGCCACCAAGAAGCTCGGCGCCGACCCGTGGGTCGGCTTCGCCATCATGGCTGTCGTGATGCTGCCCGGCTTCACCGCGCTGAAGGACGCCGCGGTCCAGATGCAGTTCGCCGGCAGCGAGATCTCGGTGGTGAGCATCTTCGGTGCCCCGCTGACGATCTTCAACTACAGCTCGCAGGTGTTCCCGCCGCTGCTGATGGCCGGTGTCCTCGGCCCGTTGACCAAGCTGCTGCGCCGGATCATCCCGGAGAACGTCCAGCTGATCTTCGTGCCGTTCCTGTCGATGCTGATCATGATCCCGCTGACCGCCTTCCTGATCGGCCCGCTCGGCGTCTATGCCGGTGCCGGTCTGGCCAACGCCCTGCGGGCGGTCAACGACTTCTCCCCGCTGATCTTCGCCATCGTCGTCCCGCTGGCCTACCCCTTCATGGTCCCGCTGGGCCTGCACTGGCCGATCAACGCGATCATGCTGCTGAACATCCAGAGCCTGGGCTACGACTTCATCCAGGGCCCGATGGGCTCGTGGAACTTCGCCGCCTTCGGCGCCACCGCTGGTGTTCTCTTCCTGTCCATCCGTGACAAGGACACGATGATGCGCCAGACCGCCACCGGTGCCCTCGCCGCCGGCCTGCTGGGCGGCATCTCCGAGCCCTCCCTCTACGGCATCCACCTGCGCTACAAGCGGATCTACCCGCGGATGCTGGTCGGCTGCTTCCTCGGTGGTCTGATCACCGGCATCGGCGGCGGCCTGAAGACCAGCGCCTTCGTCTTCACCTCGCTGCTGACCATCCCGGCCTTCAACAACATCCCGCTGTACGCGCTGTCCATCGGTGTGGCGTTCTTCACCTCGATGATCCTGGTCATCATCTCCGACTACCGCACCCCGGAGCAGAAGGCCCAGGCCGCCGCTGTCCGTGAGGCGGAGGAGACCGTCCACGCCGCTGCCGTCGAGGCCGCTGCCGAGGCCGCCGCGGCCCAGGCGCCGGCCGTCGAGGCGAGCGCTCCCAGTACCGGACGCCCGGTCAAGCCCGCGATGCGCCCCGGCGCGATCACCCAGATCGGCGCCCCACTGGCGGGCACCGTGATGCCACTGGAGCACATCCCCGATCCGGTCTTCAGTCGCGGCACCGTGGGGGCCGGCGTCGGCATCATGCCCACCGGTGACACCGTGGTCGCCCCGGCCGCCGGCAAGCTCCTCGTCGCCCACGAGACCGGCCACGCCTTCGGCATCCGGCTGGACAGCGGGATCGAACTGCTGATCCACGTCGGCATCGACACCGTCAACCTCGAGGGCCGCGGTTTCGACGTCAAGGTCACCACCGGCCAGCGGGTCGAGGCGGGCACCCCGCTGGTGACCTTCGACCGGGAGCTGATCGAGGAGGCCGGCTACTCCCTGGCGACCCCGGTGCTGGTGACGAACGGCAAGAAGTTCGGCGCCATCACCCAGGCCATCTCCGGGGAGGTGGCGATCGGCACCCCGGTCATCATCGTCAACGCCAAGGCACCGGAGCCCGAGCCGGAGGCCGTCGCGCCCGCTCCCGCCGAGGCCGTCGGCGCGGCGGAGTAGCCGCCCGGCTCCACCAACCTCACCCACCCGTCCTCCGGACCGTCTCGGTCCGGAGGACGGGGCCATCTCGGGCTCACGTCCGGCTTCTGATGGGTGCTCCGTTCTGATGGGTGCTCCGTACTGACAGGCTGCCCGCCCCGACAAGCGGGCCCCGCCCCGACACGCTACCCGTCCACCGCGACCCGGCCCACCGTGGCCGATCCGAAGTCAGTCGTCGAGCAAGAGATGCAACCCCCTGGTGACGCCATCGGGAACTGTCACGACCGCGATCGGACCGGCCATCCGGCGCAGATCGACCAGATAGCGCCGTTCTCCTCCACAGAGCATCCGACCGGCGGGAGTCGACCGTGTCACCCGGGGGGTGAAACACGAGTTCGACAACAGACCTCAGGCCGTCGGCGGTCCGCCCTGAGGTCGACGGTCCGCTCTGAGATGACGGCGTGGCGGCGTGTCACCTCGGCCAGCTCAGCGCGCGGCCGGCATCGTCGCGACCAGCTGCTCCAGGTCCGCCGTGAAGGTGTCGGGGTCGGCCACCATCGACAGGTGACCGGCCCCCGGGATCACCAGGGTCGGCGGGTCACCGAGGTTGCTCCGGGCATCGGCCAGCGACCCACCGGACCGCAGGTCCTTCTCGCCCCAGATCACCGCGCGGGGCACGGTGATGGCGCGCAGCTGCTCGGGAGCCAGGTGCAGGACGCCGTCGGACGCCATCCGGGGCAGCGCCGCCTCGGCCGCCCCCTGCTGCAGTGGACGCAGCCACTCCTCGGCCAGCCCGGAGGTGAGTCCGCGACAGGGTGAGCCGCACTGGGCCTGGATCAGCCGGTCACCCCACCACGAGGACCGGGTCACCAGCCGATAGGCGGAGATCAGATAGGGCGACCGGATGATCCCGGTGGGCAGCCGCCCGCCGACACCCGCGCTCCCGTCGCCTCCGCTGCCGTCGCCTCCGCTGCCGTCGGTCCCGCTGCCGTCGCCTCCGCTGCCGTCGCCTCCGCTGCCGTCGGTCCCGGCGGTGCCGCTGCCACCTCCACTGCTGTTGCTGAAGGGCAGGCCGTCCCCGTCGACGAAGACGATCCCGCCGACATCACCGGGATGTTGCAGGGCCACTCCGCCGACCACCGCCGCCCCCATCGAGTGACCGACCAGCACCGGACGGTCCAGGTCGAGGGCCCGGACGAACCCGTCGACCAGAGCCACCTGGTCGGTCAGGGCGTAGTGCCCGGTGTACTCGGTGTAGCCGTAGCCGGCCAGGTCGACCGCGTACACCACGTGGTCCCGGGCCAGCAGCCGGGCCGCCGGCTCCCAGGCGACGGTCGATTCCGCGAAGCCGTGGATCAGGACCAGCGGGCTGCCCTGTGTGCCCCAGCGCTGGTAGTGCACCCGGATGCCGTCGACGGTGATGTCGGCCCCGGACGGCGCCGGAAGGGTGGCCGGCGGGGTGGTCAGGGCGTTGAAGCCGACGGAGGCGAGGGTGACGAGCAGCACCAGCGCCACGAGGGCGATCCCCACGGTGCGCAGTCGCCGCCACCAGCGCTGAGCCCTGCCACGCCGGGACCTCGCCGGCGCCGCCGGCCGTCCCTCCGCCGGTACCCCGTCGCCAGGGGGCAGGGCTCCCGCGTCGCGGGACCCCGCCGGCCCCGGATCTCCCGGCGACCCAGGGTCTCCCGACGACACGGGATCTTCCGACGATGCAGCGCGGATCGTACGCACGCCCCCATGGTGGCACGGGCACCCGCGGCGGCTCCGAGCCCGCTCGCTAGGCTGCCGGGCATGGACGAACGGCTGCGGTGGACCGAGATCGCCACGCCGTTCGGCGGGTTCGTCGCAGCCTGGACCGGTGACGATGACCCGGTGGTGCGCGCCGCGGGGTTCGCTCCCATGACGGAGGTGCTGGCTCCCCTCCGCCACGCCGATGTCGCGCCGGCGCCGGGACCCGGGCCGATCCGTGACGATGCGGAGGGCGTCGTACGGTCCGCGGTGCTCGCCCATCTCGACGGTGACCGGACCGCGTACGACCGGCTGCGCGTCGACCAGCCGGGGGCGGCCTTCCATCAGGCGTGCTGGGAGGTGATCCGGGCGACCCGGTTCGGGCAGCGGCTCAGCTACGGAGAGGTGGCCCGGGCCGCCGGGGCACCGCGGGGAGCCCGTGCCGCGGCGAACGCCTGCGCGGCCACCCGGATCTCGTGGATCATCCCGGTCCACCGGGTGATCATGGCCGACGGGTCGCTCGGCGGGTACGGCGGTCGCGAGGATCTCAAGGAGGCGCTGCTCGACTGGGAGGCGGCGCTGCTCTGACGCGCTACCCCGACGCCACGCCCCGCCGACCCCCGCACCGACCGAACGCCGCCCCGACCGACGCTGGCCTGGAGTCCCGGCGCGACGCATGATGGTGGCAGGCACCGCCGGGCACCGACCCGACGGCGACCGAGAGGGGTTTCGCTGTGACGGTCTTCGAACACACCGCGACCTACCCGCATCCCCGTGCCGAGGTGTTCGGCTGGCACGAGCGCCCCGGCGCGTTCGTGCGGCTGAGCCCGCCCGGCTCGATCGTCACCGTCGACGGCCCCAGCGACGGGATCCACGCCGGATCGCGCCGCGCACTGCGGATCTCCTCTCCACTGATCGCCGCCCTGTGGCCGGGCCGTACCATGCCGAGCACAGTGCGGACCGTGCCCGGGCTGCGCTGGCTGGTGGAACACACCGCGTACGAGTCCGGCAGCCTGTTCGTCGACGAACAGGTCAGCGGCCCGCTGCGCCGCTGGCGCCACGAGCACGTGTTCGAGGATGCCGAGGACGGCGGCACCCGGATCACCGACCGGGTGACGTACGAGCTGCCGCCGGCCCTCGCCGGGTCGGGCGGCGAGCGCCGGATGCGCCGCTACCTGGACGGGCTGTTCCGGTTCCGGGAGGAGCAGCTGCGCGCCGACCTCGCCCTGCACCGGCAGCTGTCGGGTGCCCCCAGAGTCGTCGCGGTCGCGGGCGCCTCCGGGACCATCGGCAGCCAACTGACCGCACTGCTGACCACCGGCGGGCACACCGTGCTGCGGCTGGTGCGCCGCCCCGCCCGCGGCTCCGACGAGATCAGCTGGGCACCGGAGCTCGGCGACCTCGACCCCGCCCGGCTCGCCGGGGTCGACGCCGTGGTGAACCTCTCCGGACGCCCAATCGTCACCCGGTTCACCCCGACCACGAAACACGAGATCCTCTGGTCGCGGCTCGACGCCACCCGCACCCTCACCCGGGCGATCGTCGCAGCCCGACGGGCCGGGGACGGCCCGGCCGCCCTGGTGCAGGCCAACGCCGTGGGCTACTACGGCGGACACCGCCCCGGCGAGCTGCTCACCGAGGACTCCCCCGCCGGCACCGACTTCCTCGCCGATGTCGGCCGCCGCTGGGAGGAGACCGCCCGCCGGGTCGAGGAGGACGGGGCCCGGCTGGTGGTGTTGCGCACCGGGACGGTGCTCGGCGCGGCGGCCGGGATGCTGGCCCTGGAGCTGCCGCTGTTCCTGATCGGCGCCGGCGGGCGGATCACCTCCCCGCAGGCGATGATCAGCTGGATCGGGCTGGACGACATCACCCGGGCGTACGGGCACGTGATCCTCGACGAGTCCTGCCGTGGCCCGTACAACGCGGTGGCCCCGGAGGCGGTCATCGCCGGGGCGTTCGCCACCCGGCTCGGGGAGGTGCTGCACCGGCCCTCGCTGATCCCCACACCCGGGTTCGCTCCCGCGCTGCTGCTGGGCCGGGAGGCGGCGGCCGTCCTGGTGCACACCGATCTGCACGTCTCGCCGGTGAAGCTGGAGGCCGCCGGCTTCCGCTTCGCCCAGCCGGAACTGGTGTCGGCGCTGCGACATGCGCTGGCTCGGTGAGCCGAATCTGCCGCGTCAGGCATCAGGCGTCAGGCATAGCCTTCGCGGCCTTGGCCTTCGCCTTCATCTCCTTCTTGAAGGCGCGGACCTCGGCGAGGCTCTGCTCGTCCACCACATCGGCGATGGAGCGGCGGCAGCCGTCCGCGGCGTAATCGCCGGCCGCCTCCCGCCAGCCCGGCGCCGACAGTCCGCACTGCTTGCCGAGCAGGGCGAGGAAGATCTTCGCCTTCTGGTCACCGAACCCGGGCAGCTGCTTCAGCCGCCGGAGGATCTCGGCGCCGGTCGGCTCGCCCTCGGTCCAGATCGCCTCGGTGCGCCCGCCGTACCTGGCGACCACCTCGGCAGCCAGCGCCTGCACCCGCTCGGCCATCGCTCGCGGGAACCGGTGCACCGCCGGCCGTTCGGCGAACGCCGCGAGGAACTCTTGCGGATCCATCGCCGCGATCGCCGACGGATCGACGGTCCCCAGCCGGTCGAGCAGCTTCACCGGCCCGGAGAACGCGACTTCCATCGGCACCTGTTGGTCGAGGAGCATCCCGGTCAGCAGGGCGAACGGTTCGCTGCCGAGCAGCGCGTCGGCCTTCTCGTCACCGACGAGGTGGAGCGTACGCGTCATGCCGCCATGGTGCCACGATCCGCGGCCCCCGGCGCCACCTCGTCCGGGCCTGGCGCCCCGCGACGGGCCCGGACAAGGACCCACACCGCGGCCAGCGTGGCCAGACCGGTGGCGACGGCCCCGACGCCGAGCGTGGCCCGGGCGCCGAACTGGGCGCCGACCCACCCGATCAGCGGGGCGCCGATCGGCGTGCCGCCCATGAAGACCATCATGTAGAGCGCCATCACCCGGCCCCGCATCGCCGGATCGACCGACAGCTGGACCGTCGCGTTGGCGCTGGTCATCACGGTCAGCGAGGTCAGGCCGACGAGGATCAGCACGGCGATGTAGACCAGATAGGAGGGGGCGACGGTCAAGCCGACCATTCCCAAGGTGAAGCCGCCCAGCGCCCCGACCAGGACCACCATCCGCGGTTCCTTGCGGGAGGCGGCCATCAGCGCCGCCCCCAGGGTGCCGACGCCCATCACGGTGCCCATCAGGCCGTACTGCTCCGGGCCGACGCGGAACACCTGGGTCGCCATCAGAGCATTGGTGACCTGGAAGTTCAGCCCGAAGGTGCCGAGCATGAACACCATGAACATCACCAACAGGATGTCCGGCCGGCGCCACACGTACGCCAGGCCGGCCCGGACCGAGCCGCGGCCGCGGGTCTTCGGCGAGCGATGCAGGTCGGCGGGATCCATCACCACGAGGGCGACCAGGGTCGCGGCGTAGCTGATCGCGTTGACCAGGATGGCCGGCCCGACGCCCCAGACGCCGATCATCAGGCCGGCCAGGCCGGGGCCGAGCAGCCGGGACGCATTGAAGGTGGTGGCGTTCAGGCCGACGGCGTTGACCAGGTACGGCTCGGGGACCAGTTCGGAGACGAACGCCTGGCGGGCCGGGTTGTCGAACGAGGCGACCACGCCACCCAGGGTGGCCAGCACATAGACATGCCACAGCTGGACGGTGCCGGTCAGCACCAGCGCCGCCTGGACCAGGGCGACCAGGCCGGCTGCCGTCTGGGTGACCATCAGCAGCTTGCGCTGGTCGAACCGATCGGCGACCGCGCCGCCGTACGCCGACAGCAGCAGGATCGGCAGGAACTGCAGGCCGGTGATGGTGCCCAGCGCCAGCGACGAATGCTGGGTGAGCTGGGTCAGCACCAGCCAGTCCTGAGCGACCCGGAACATCCACAGGCCGATGTTCGACAGCAGCATGCCGAAGAAGAACCACCGGTAGTTGCGCACCGCCAACGAGGCGAAGATGCCGTGCGGGGTGGCGCGGAGGGCCCGACGGGACCGGCGTCGGGCCGCCGCGACGGACGCGGCCGACGTACGGTCGGCATCCTGGCGCGCGACGGGACGCTCAGTGCCAAGGGAACGCTCGGTGTCAAGGAGACGCTCAGTGCCAAGGAGACGCTCGGCGACGAGAGGACGCCCGAGGTCGAGGGAACGCTCGGTGGCCACGGGACGGGGGCCGATATCGGTGCGGCTCATCGGCCGAGCACCTCCTGCAGCACGGCGGTGGCGGCGGCCAGAACGGCGCGCTGTTCCCCGGAGAGTTCCGAGAGGCGCTGCATCATCCAGGTGTCCCGGGCGTTGATCGTCCGTTCGACGACCTCCTCCCCGGCGGGGGTGAGGTGCAGCAGTCGCTGCCGGCCGTCGTCGGGGTTGCCGACCTTCTCGACCAGGCCGCGCTCGCACAGGCAGTTGACCGTACGCGTCATGCTCGGCGGGCTCACCCGCTCGGCCTCCGCCAGTTCACCCGGCGTCCACGGGCGATGCCGTAGCTTCACCAGGACGCTGAACTGGTGCGGCGCCACGTCGGTGTCGCTCTCGAACCGTACCCGCCGGCTGACCTGCTGGCAGACCATCCGGACGTCGTTGGCGAGCCCCAGCAGGGCCTCCGTGTCGGACACCACCGGCACCTCTGTTCCCCTCGTCCGTTCCGTATCCCTCGTGCCTTGCGTGTCCGTGCCTCCATCCGTTCCGGGTCCGGCACCGGCCGGCCCGCATCGTGTGCCGGCCCTCCGGCCGACCACATCGTTAGCATAGTTCATTACCCAAGCTAATCAATAACGCACAGCAGCCCGATCGGCTCCTCGGGATCGGGCCGCTGGCAGAATCGCCCCATGCACCGTTCCGTGATCCGCCCGGTGACGCTCGAGGACGCGCCGGTCCTGGCGACGCTCTATCGTCGCAACCGCACGTTCCTGCAGCCCTGGGAGCCGCAGCGTGACGAGTCCTGGTTCACCGTGCCGGGTCAGCGGACGTTCCTGGTCGAGGCACTGCGCGACCGGGAGGCGGGGCTCGCGGCCCCGTTCGTCATCCTCGACGGCGACGAACCGGTCGGCCGGATCACCGTTTCCCGGATCACCCGCGGCGCGTTCCTCTCCGGCGGGATCGGCTACTGGGTGTCGCTGGACCACACCCGCAGAGGCCTCGCGACGGCGGCGGTCGACGCCGTCAAGGCGTACGCCTTCGGGGAGCTGCGGCTGCACCGGCTGGAGGCGGCGACCCTGCCGCACAACATCGCCTCCCAGCATGTGCTGCACACCAACGGCTTCGTCCGGATCGGCCGGGCTCCGCGCTACCTGCAGATCAATGGGCGCTGGCAGGACCACATCCTCTTCCAGGTGCTCGCCGACTGAGCTCACCGGCGACCCCCGTCGGGGTTTCCGCGGCCCGCGGAGCGGGATCCCGGTCCCCGCGGACCGGAGCCGCCGGGGCCCGCGGACCCGGGCCGCCGGAGCCCTGCCCCGACCGGGCCGGCAACCGTTAGAGTGATGATCGTGCCCACCCGGCCCCACCGGGGCTCGTGCACGAGGCGTCGTGGCAGTCCCGCCTGACGCGGCATGACACGGAAGGAGCCATCATGACCGAGTTCGAGATGGGTGCCACCAAGACCCGCGACCCCAAGCTGGTCAAGCAGGCTGCCACCATCTGGGCCGAGGCCACCGCGCATCGTGATCTCGTCGACGCCAGCGACGTGAAGATCAACGATTCCATCCCCCTGATCGAGGAGGTGCTGGCCGCCTCCGACCACTCTTTCCTGCTGGCGATCGCCGACGACGTGGAGGGCATCGTCTCCTTCGCCGCCGTCGAGCCGGAGCGCGAGGCCACCACCGCGAACCGCGGCGAACTGCGCTTCCTCGGTGTCGCGCCCGAACACTGGGGTGAGGGCTGGGCCCGGCGGCTGCTGATCGCCCTGCCCGAGGCCTGCCGCGAGGAGGGCTTCAGCGACATCATCCTGTGGGTGTACGCCGACAACACCCGCGCCATCTGGGTGTACGAGGCGATGGGCTGGAACGCCACCGGCCGCACCCGCAAGCACGAGGTCACCGGCCGGCTGGAGGCCGAGTACCGGATCAAGCTCGGCTGAACCCTCGACTCGACTGACCCTCCACCGGTGCGGCAGAGCCGCCGTACCGGTCAGGCCCCGCGCGGTGCGGGCGTACGACGCCACTACTGTGGGTCGCATGCTCGCACCGCTCCATGATCCGGCCCGCCACGGTTTCGCCTCCGACAACATCTCCGGGGTCCATCCCGAGGTGCTCGAGGCGATCGTCGCGGCCAACGGCGGCCACGTGGTCAGCTACGGCGAGGACCCCTACACCGAGCGACTCCAGCAGGTCATCCGGCGTCATTTCGGGGAACAGGCCACCGGCTACCCGGTCTTCAACGGGACCGGCGCCAACATCATGTCGCTGGCGATGCTGACCGAGCGGTGGGACGCCGTCATCTGTGCCGAGACCGCGCACATCCACGTGGACGAGTGCGGCGCCCCGGAGAAGCTGGTCGGTGTCAAGACGTTGACCGTGGAGACCCCGGATGGCAAGCTCACCCCGGCGCTGGTCGACCGCCGCGCGCACGGCTTCGGGGTCGAGCACCACGCCCAGCCCGCGGTGGTGAGCGTGGCCCAGTGCACCGAGGTCGGCACCGTCTACACCCCGGAGGAGCTGCGGACGCTGGCCGACCACGTCCACGCACTGGGGATGCACCTGCACATCGACGGCTCCCGGCTGGCCAACGCGGCCGTCTCGCTGGGCTGCGGCCTCGGCGACCTCACCACCGCGGTCGGTGCCGACGTGCTCAGCCTCGGCGGCACCAAGAACGGGCTGATGGGGGCGGAGGCGGTCGTCGTGCTCAACCCCGACGTCGCCCGCGGCCCGCGCTACGTCCGCAAGCTGCTCACCCAGCTGCCGAGCAAGATGCGGTTCATCTCGGCCCAGCTGCTCGCCCTGTACGACGGGGACCTGTGGCAGCGCTCGGCCGGACGGGCGAACGCGATGGCGGCCCGGTTGGCAGCCGGCGTCCGAGACCTGCCGGACGTACGGATCACCCAGTCGGTCGACGCCGACGCGGTCTTCGCGATCCTGCCGCGGCAGGCGGCGGAGCGGCTGCGGAAGCGGTTCTTCTTCTACGACTGGGACGAGGCCACCGGGGAGGTGCGGTGGATGTGCACCTTCGACACCACCGAGGCCGATGTCGACGCGTTCGTGGCGGCGCTGACCGACGCGCTGGCGGGGGCTCCGGCCTGAGGTTCCCCGCGCTACCCTCGCTGCAACACGATGCAGGAGGAGCGATGGGCAACGGACCCGACTGGACCAGGTGGGAGCTCGGCGAGTGGAAGCGCTGGCGCCTGATGCGGGAGAAGGGCCTCGCCGCACCCCACGGGTGGCTGTCGCTCACCGCCCTGCACTGGCTGGACGAGGAGCCCCGCCCGGTCGACGGATTCCCGGGCCTGTGGTCCGGTGACGAGGCCGAGGTCCACGCCGAGTTCAGCACCGAGGACGCGGTGCTGCGGCGCGACGAACCGGTGTCCGGGTCGGTCGACATCCCGCTGGAGGAGGACGAGTCGGACGCCTCCCTCGCCCACGACGGGATCGTGGCGGAGGCCGGCGTCCGCGGCGGACGGCCGATGGTGCGGCTGCGTGACCCGCAGGCCCCGGCGCTGACCGGCTTCACCGGTGTCCCCACGTACGACTGGGACCCGGAGTGGACCGTCCGGGCACACTTCGACCCGTTCCGCACCGACCTGGTCCGCGAGGTGGAGACCGCCCACCCGGATGTCCGGCAGCCGATGACGTTCTGGGGCGAGGTGCGGTTCACCCGCGACGGCGAGGACGTCCGGCTGCTGGTCAGCGGGGGGCACGGTGACGCGTACGTCGTCTTCCATGACCCGACCAACGGCGTCGACACCGCCGACTGGCGGTTCGTGAAGCTCGGCGAGGTCGATCCGATGGGCGGCACCTCACTGGACTTCAACCGCGCACTCAACTTCCCGGCGGCCTTCGTACCGTCGTACGCCACCTGCCCACGGCCGGTGGCCGAGAACGTGATCCCCTTCCCGGTGACCGCCGGGGAACGCCGGCCGACGAGCAACTGAGACCGGACGGCGGGAGGCGCACGCGTTCCCGCAGGAACGTCGGGGCGTTCCTCGGACGTTCCCGCGGGAACGTCGGTGCGCGCTGCGCCGGGACCGCACGAAGCACCCCACGCCGGTCGTGACGTACCCTCGACCCGTGCTCGACCGTCTCACCACCCTGCTGCCCTCCCGACGCTGGCTCGTGCTGACCGGCGCCGGGATGAGCACCGCCTCCGGGATCCCGGACTACCGGGACCCGGACGGCACCCGCCGGATCCAGCCGATGCGGATCGACGAGTTCCGGACTTCCGCTGAGGCGCGGCGGCGCTACTGGGCCCGTTCGTACGTGGGCTGGCAGAACCTGCGCCGGGCCCGGCCGAACCCGGGCCATCTGGCGCTGACCGCCTTGCAGCGGGCCGGCGTCACCGGCCCGGTGATCACCCAGAACGTCGACGGCCTGCACCAGGCGGCGGACACCACCGAGGTCACCGAGCTGCACGGTTCGCTCGCCCGGGTGGTCTGCGAGGCGTGCGGGGAGGTCACCTCCCGCGCCGCGCTTGATGCCCGGATGGCCGCCGCAAATCCGGACTTCGTCGGCACCGGCACGGAGATCCGCCCGGACGGCGATGCGGTGCTGTCCGCCCTGGCCGTGGACGGCTTCCGGGCGCCGCTGTGCACCCGGTGTTCGGCCGACCGGCTGCGGCCCGACGTGGTGTTCTTCGGCGACGTGGTGCCCCGGGGGAAAGTCGAACACTGCTTCGGGCTGGTCGAGCGGGCCGAGGGACTGCTGGTGCTGGGGTCGTCACTGCAGGTGATGAGCGGGCTGCGGTTCGTCCGGCGCGCCGCGAAACGGGAGCTGCCGATCGTGGTGATCACCCGCGGCCGGACCCGCGCCGACGACCTGGCCACGGTCAAGTGGGAGGTGCCGTTGCAGCAGGCACTGCCGGCGCTGGCCGTACGCTGCGCGGGGGTCGCGGCGGCACTCTGACCGACAGGTCTGTTGCCAGGCCCGCGCCGGCCGACAGGTCTGTTGTCGACGAGAGACCCGATCTCGAAGGAGAAGGCCACCCTGGTCACCGCTCGAGGGGCTCACTCCTCCAGCAGCGCCTCGTCGGCCCGGACGTGTTCCAGGCCGTGCGTCTCGGCCACCGCGGCATTGGTCACCATCCCGCGATGGACATTGAGGCCGGTGCGCAACGAGTGGTCGGTCAGCAGGCCGTCGATGCCGCCGTTGGCCAGCCGGACCAGGTAGGGCTGGGTGGCGTTGGCCAGCGCCCGGGTGGCGGTGGCCGCCACCGCGCTGGGCATGTTGGCGACGCAGCAGTGCAGCACGTGTCCGGCCCAGTAGGTCGAGTCGCGGTGGGTGGTGGGGTGGCTGGTCTCGAAGCACCCGCCCTGGTCGATCGCCACGTCGACCACCGCCGCCCCGTCCGGCAGCAGGTCGAGCTGGGCGCGGGAGACCAACTGCGGCGTACGGGCCCCCGGCACCAGTGCCGCCCCGATCACCAGGTCGGCGCGGGACAGCGACTCCTCCACCGCCAGCCGGGAGGAGTGCCGGGTGGTCAGCGCCGCCCCGAACCGGGCGTCCAGGTGGGCCAGGGTGTCCAGGTCGACATCCAGCACGGTCACGTCGGCGCCCATCCCCAGGGCCACCCGGATGGCGTTGCTGCCGACCACGCCGGCGCCCAGCACCAGCACCCGTGCGGCCGGGACGCCAGGCACACCACCCATCAACAGGCCGCGCCCGCCGTGGATCCCCTCCAACAGCCGGGCCCCCACCTGGGCCGAGAGCCGGCCGGCGACGGCCGACATCGGGGCCAGCAGCGGCAGCCGGCCCCGGTCGTCGGTGACCGTCTCGTACGCCACGCAGCTGGCCCCCGAGGCCAGCAGGCCGCGGGTGAGAGCCTCGTCCGGGGCAAGGTGCAGGTAGGCGAACAGCAGCTGCCCCTCGCGCAGCCGGCCGATCTCCACCGGTTGGGGCTCCTTCACCTTGCAGATCAGCCCGGCCTCGCGCCACAACGCCTCGACGTCGTCGGTCAGCCGCGCGCCGACTCGCCGGTAGTCCTCGTCGGAGATGTCGGAGGCCCGCCCGGCGCCCGCCTGGACGACTACTTGGTGACCGTCCGCCAGCAGCTCCCGGACCCCGGCCGGGGTGACGGCGACCCGGTACTCCTCGGGCTTGATCTCGGTCGGTACCGCGATGAGCATCGTCGCTCCTTCGGCCGCAGTGCAGGGACAGGACCGATTCTGCCCCCGGCCCACGGTCGGCGGGGACGGTACCGATGCCGTCGCGGCGGCCGTTGTCCGCTGTCACCGCCGATTCCGCTGTCACCGGGCCGCCTCTGCTCGTCACCCCCTGCTCTGTCGACCTGCTCTGTTGCCGCGGCCGTTCCGGTGGTTAGGCTGGACCATGCGTACGGTCTTCTACACCGCGAGCACGCTCAACGGCTTCCTCGCCGACCCCCACGACGACCTGCAGTGGCTGTTCGACGTCGAGGAGGAGGGAGGCCCCGATCCGGGGACCTTCATCAGCACCACCGCCGCAGGTGTCTGCGGATCCGCCACGTACGAGTGGGTGCTGGCGCACGAGGCGCCGCTCGACGTCGCCGGCAGCTGGAACGAGTCGATGATCGGCACCAGCCCGCTGTTCCTGTTCACCCACCGTGACCTGCCGATCCCGGAGGGCGCCGATGTGCGGATCCTCTCCGGCCCGGTGGCGGACCACCTGCCGACCCTGGAGGCGGTGGTGGGCGACGGGGTGCTCTGGGTGATCGGGGGCGGGGACCTGGCCGGACAGTTCCTCGACGCGGGGGCACTGGACGAGATCCGGGTGGATGTCGCCCCCGCCACCCTGCCCGCCGGCAAACCGCTGCTCCCCCGCGCCCTCGGCCCGGATCGGCTGCGCCTGGTGTCGGCGCAACAGGCCGGTCAGTTCGCCCGGCTGACGTACGAGGTACTGCCCGGCTGACCCACGCGGCCCGGGCGGCCCGGGTCAGCCGGGCGTCGACCCCCCGTCCAGCAGGGTGTCGATGTCGGCCTCGGCGCTCTTGGCGGCCCGCCGGGGCTCACTGCTCCCACCGCGGTGGCGCCGGCGGTGCATGCCTTCGCGCAGGTTCTCCACCAGGTGGTAGAGCACCGGGACCAGGATCAGGGTCAGCAACGTCGACGACACCAGACCGCCGATCACCACGATGGCCAGCGACCTGGAGATGAACACCCCGCCACCGGTGATCCCGATCGCCATCGGCACCAGCGCCATGATCGTCGCCAATGCGGTCATGATGATCGGGCGCAGCCTCAGCCGCGCCCCGTGCATCACCGCGTCGTCGATGCCCGAGCCCTGGCTGCGGTAGTGGTTGATCAGGTCGATGAGCACGATCGCGTTGGTGACCACGATGCCGATCAGCATCAACAGGCCCACCATCGACGGGATGCCCAGCGCAGTACGGGTGAGCAGCAGCAGTCCGACCGCGCCGGTCGCAGCGAAGGGCACCGAGACCAGGAGGATCAGCGGCTGGACCAGTGACCGGAACGTGGCCACCATCACCATGTAGACGATGGCGATGGCCACCAGCATGGCGATGATCAGCTGGTTGAAGGCGTTCTGCTGCTCGGTGGAGACGCCGCCCATCGACGCGGTCACGCCGCTGGGCAGGTGCAGCCCGCCGAGCCCCCGCTGGATCGCCGTGCTCGCCGCGCCGAGGTCGTCGCCGGTCAGGGTGGCCGTCACGGTGACCGTACGCTGCCCGTCGATCTTGTTGATCGTCGCCGCCGCCGGCACGTCGGTGACGTCGGCCACGTCGGTGAGCGTACGGGGGGTGCCGGTGGCGCTCTGCGCGTCCTTCGACATCCGTTGGAGTTGGGCGGCGGTCCGCTGCTGCGCGGTCGCCTGCTGGCGGGAGTCGGCGAGCTTGGCCTCCGAGTCACTCAGAGCGGTCAACTGCGTACGCAGCTGATCGGCCGACTTGCGCAGTTGCTGGACCTGGGCGTCGCGCTGGGCGATCGCCTGCGCGGCGGCGGCCGCCTGGGCCTGCGCGGGATCGGTCGGCGCCGTGTCCACCGTCGCCCCGGTGACCGGAGCGTTCTGCAGGGCGGTGATCTGGCCGGTTACCCCGGCCAGTTGGTCCTCCAGCGTGCGTCGCTGCTCGCGGAGCTGGGCGGCCTGGTCATTGAGCTGCTGGTCGGCCTGGGCCTGCTGCTTCGCGGTCTGCTGATCCTGGATGCGGGTGATGTCGTCGGCGATCCCCTGGCGCACGTCGGCCGTCTGACGTTCCGTCACCGGCAACGTCAGGCCCTGCAGCTGCTCGCGGGTCCTGACCGGCTCGCGGGACCGCAGGACGACGTCCTCCTGGCTGTTCCCGATCCGCACCTGGCCGAGGGTCTGCCCCTGGACGGCGGCGGTGACCGCCTGGCCGACGGTGCCCTGGTTCATCCCGTAGCGGGCGGCGTCGGCCTCCCGTACGTTCACCTGCCACACCGTCTGCTTCTCGGTGAGGTCCGACGACGCCTGGGAGACACCCGGGATCCCGCTCATCATCGCCGTCACCTGGTCGGAGGCGGCGGCCAGGTCGGCGTCGTCCAGGCCGTGCACCTCCACGGCCAGCCGGCTGCTGCCGGATGCATCGGTGCCCTGGACCTCGATCTCGCCGAGTTCGGGGCGTTCGGAGAGCTGGGTGCGCAGCCGGTCCACCGCGGTCAGGCCCTTCGCCTCGGGCTTCAGCGACACCGTGTAGGACGCCTTGTTCGTGGCGCCGGCACCACCGAAGAGTTCGGCCTCCAGCCCCGACGATCCGACGCTCACCTGGTAGGAACGTACGTCGGGGTCTGCACCCAGGATCGCCTCCACCTGGTGGGCCGCGGCGTCGGTGTCGGCCAGCGAGGTGCCCACCGGGAGGGTCTGGCTGATGGACAACTCGGTCTGCTCCGATGCGCCCAGGAAGTCGGTCTTCAGCTGGGTGGCGGCGGCGATCGTGGCTCCCACCAAGGCCACGGCGATCAGGATGGTGATCTTGGGCCGGCGCAGCGCCCAGTGCAGAGCCGGCAGGTAACGCTTCTGCATCGGGGTGATCTCGGTCTCGTGCGAGGCACGGGTCCCACCGGCCAGTCCGTCCGCGATCCGGGCGGCCTGGCGGGCGGTCGGACGCATGAACCAGTACGCCAGCACCGGCACCACGGTGAGCGCCACCACCAGGGAGGCGAGCAGCGCGACCGTGACCGTCAGGGCGAACGGCCGGAACAGCTCACCCACCTGGCCGGAGACGACACCGAGGGGCAGGAACACCGCCACCGTGGTGATCGTGGAGGCGGTGACGGCACCGGCGACCTCCCGCACCGCGCCGACGATCAGCCCGGTCCCCCAGTCCTCACCGAGACCCTGGTGACGTTTGATGTTCTCGATCACCACGATCGAGTCGTCCACCACCCGGCCGACGGCGACGGTCAGCGCCGACAGGGTGAGCAGGTTGAGGGTGTATCCGCTGAAGTACAGCCCGATCATGGCGATCAGCAACGACATCGGGATGGAGATGGCGGTGATCAGCGTCGAGCGGATCGACAGCAGGAAGACCAGGATCACCAGGATCGCCATCCCCAGCCCCAGGCCGCCCTCGGTGCCCAGGTCGTGGATCGACTGCTCGATGTAGGGAGCCTGGTCGAAGACCGGGGTGAAGGTCGTGTTGTGGCCCAGCTCGGCGGTCAGGCCGGCCAGGGCCCTGCTGACGTCGTGGCTGACGGTGACCGTGTTGGCGTCCTGGGTCTTGGTGATGGACAGGCTCAGTGCCGGCGCCCCGTTCACCCGGGACAGCGAGGTGGCCTCCTTGGGCCCCTCGACCACGTCCGCGACGGCGCTGAGCGGCACCGATCCGTCGGTGCCCTGCAGCCGGATGTTCTTGAGGGCTTCGACCGTGGTGACCGGCGCGCCGACCTGGACCGACACGTTGCGGCCGTCCTGGACGACCTGGCCGGCCGGGATCGAGGTCTTGTAGACGGGCAGGAGAGCACTCAGCTGGGACGGGTCGACCTTGTACTTGTCCAGGTCGGCCTGGCGGGTGGTGATGGTGACGGCGCGCGGCTGTTCGCCGGACACCCGGACGTCGCGTACGCCGGGCAGTGCCGTGAGCTTCGGCACCGCGACCCGTTTCAGCTCGTCGGCGAGCGCGGACGGCTCCCGGTCGGAGGAGACGGCAAGCAACGCCACCGGGATGTCGTCGAGGCTGCCGACGGTGACCGTCGGGTCAATGTCTTTCGGCAGGGCGGATCGTACGCCGTCGACCGCGGTCCGCAGCTTGGACTCGATCGCGGCGCCGTCGGCCTGGTAGTCCCACTCGACGGTGACGGTCGACAGGTTGGCCGAGGAAGCGGAACTCACCTTGGTCACCCCGGCGACGGCCCGGGCCGCGTCCTCGATGGGCTTGGTGACATCGCTCTCGACGGTCTCCGGGGGCGCCCCGGGGTAGACCGCGACGACGGTGGCACTGGGGATCGTCAGCGAGGGATAGAGCTCTTGCTTCAGGGATCGGGTGGCATAGAGCCCGAACCCGATGATCACCGCACTGATCAGGATCACCACAGCTCGACTGGCCAGACTCAGACGGGTCAGGACAACCACAGGTCTCAGACCTTCCTCAAGATCGGGACCTACCCTGGCGGTGGTCCAATGGGGACCGGTGGGCAGGTGTCCGCGCCGACCCTCGACCAACCGGAAGCTCGGCTTCATCCTTGCCTACCGACGTGGCGGGACCATCGGGGACATCCCCGGGGTGCACTGGGAGTCGCACCCCCTCGGCGCCGGGCAACCACCGGACACTCAGCCGAGGGTGTCCGGGGATGGCGGCCCCAGCGACGCCGCAGACCGGTGGACCGCCGCGGTGAGCCGTTCCAGCCGCGAGGAGCCGAGCTTCCAGACCTGCCAGTAGAGCGGGACGTCGCGCTCGCTGTGCGGCACCACGATCTGCAATGACCCGTCGGCCAGCGCCGCCCGCATCTGCACCTCGGGGACGAGGCCCCAGCCGAGCCCGGCGCGGGCGGCCTCCAGGTAGGCCTCCGAGGACGGGATCTGGTGGGCGACCGGCAGCTGTTCGACCCCGCGGGACCGGAGGAACTTGTTCTGCAGGTCGTCCTTGGGGCCGTAGCGCAGCACCGGCATCCGGCTCCACTCGACGATCCGCCGGCCGGCCCGCAGCCGGGTGTGGCGCTCCAGCAGCGCCGGCGCGGCGACCGGCTGGTAGCGGATCACGCCGAGTTGCTCGGTCCGGCAGCCGGCAACCACCCGGGGTGCAGCGGTGATCGCCCCGACCACGTCGCCGCCGCGGAGCAGGTCGCTGGTGTGCTCCTCGTCCTCCAACTGCAGCCGCAGGATGGTGTCCGGCCACTCCGCCGCCTCGCGCAGCACGGGCAGGAACCAGGTGGCCAGCGAGTCGGCGTTGACCGCCAGCGGCAGCATCGCCGGCCCGGAGATCACTGGCCCGGGGCCGCCGGCGCCCAAGGCCGCCCGGGTCTCGGTCTCCAGCAGGGCGACCTGGCGGGCCATCCGCAGCAGCACCGCGCCCGGTTCGGTGGCGGTGCAGGGCACCGTACGCCGAACCACCACCTGGCCGACCGACGCCTCCAGCGCCTTGATCCGTTGACTGATCGCCGACGGCGAGACCCTCAGCGCGTCCGCGGCGGCCTCGAAGGTGCCCTCGTCGACCACCGCCAGCAGGGCCCGCAACTGCTCGAAGTTCATGAAGCAATTCTAATCCAACTGAAGAATCACACGTTTGTCTTATGTCTCCGGGGGTCCTAGCGTCGGATCGGGGCCTGGTGGGGCCCCCGGTCCGCCGGCCGTTCCGGCGCGGAATGTCGGAGGTCGAGGATGATCGGGATCGGCACCTGGGTGACCGGGTTCGTGGCGAGCTTCACGCTCGTCGCGATGATCGGCGCGCAGAACACGATGGTGATGCGGCAGGGGATCCGCCGTGACCATGTCGGTCTGGTCGTGCTCGTCTGCATCCTCAGCGAGATCGTGCTGATCACCTCGGGCACCGCGGGGGTCGGTGTCCTCGCCGCACGGCACCCACTGGTGATGGAGGTGCTCGCCTGGGTCGGGGCGGCGTATCTGCTCGGCTACGCGGTGATGTCGTTCCGCTCCGCCGCCCGGCCGAAAGCGATGGTGGTCACCGGCACGGGCTCGGCGCGGACGGTCGTCCTGGCCGTCCTCGGCGCCACCTTCCTCAACCCGCAGACCTATCTGGACACCATGGTGCTGCTCGGGAACCTGGCCAATCGGTTCGGGGAACCGGGCCGGTGGATCTTCACCGCCGGCGCACTGTCGGCCAGCGCCCTGTGGTTCGTCGCGCTGGGCTTCGGCGCCCGGGCGCTGTCCGGGCTGCTGGGCCGACCGACGACCTGGCGGTGGATCGACACCGGGGTGGGCGTGATGATGCTCGGCCTGGCCGGCAAGCTGGTGCTGGCGGCCTGACCGCGGATCGGCCGGCTCCCGCTCCGGGCCGCACTCGACGGGGCTCCGATTCGGCTCACCGAGATGATGCAGGCGCCAGCTGTGGGCAGAATCGGTCCATGAGCCCGCTGCACCGCCTCGCCGTCTTCGCCGCCGCCAGTGACGGCACCGACCCGGCGCTGCGCGGCGCGGCGTACGACGTCGGGGCCGAGCTGGCCCGCCGCGGCATCGGCCTGGTCTACGGTGCGGGCGGCGTCGGGCTGATGGGCGCTCTCTCACAGGGCGCGCTCGACGCCGGCGGCGAGGTGATCGGCGTCATCCCCGAGGAGATGATCCTGCGCGAGTGGGGGCGCCACGACCTCACCCAGCTCCGGGTGGTCCGGACGATGCACGAGCGCAAGGCCCTGATGGCCGATCTGGCCGACGCGTTCCTGGCGATCCCGGGCGGGCTGGGCACGCTGGAGGAGATCATCGAGGTGTGGAGCTGGAGCTACCTCGGCATGCTCGACGAGCCGGTCGGGTTCCTCAATCTCGGCGGCTTCTGGGACCCGTTCCTGGCCACCGTCCGCGGGATGGCCGAGGCGGGCTTCGTCCGCGGCTCGGCGGTGCAGCGGCTGGTGGTGGCGCCTGACCTGGACCAGGCGCTGGCCGGTCTGGAGGCGCTGGTCGGCTGACCGGCCGGCCGCGACGTCAGGGCCCCGGGGCAGGATGGTGGCATGGCTGAGACGATGCGCGCGATGACGTACGACACCTACGGCGGGCCCGAGGTGCTGCACCTGACTGACCTGGCGCTGCCCAAGGTCGGTCCCGGCGAAGTACTGGTGCGGGTCCGGGCGGCCGCAGTCAACCCGGTGGACTGGAAACTGATGCGGGGTGGCCTCGACGCACTGATGGACGTCCGGTTCCCGGTGGTGCCCGGCTGGGACGTCGCCGGCGTCGTCGAGCGGGTGGGGATCGACGTGCCCGAGTACACCGTCGGTGACGAGGTCTTCGGCTACGCCCGCAAGGACTACCTGCACGGCGGCACCATGGCGCAGTATGTGACCCTCGCGGTCCGTCACCTCGCGCACAGACCGGCCGGACTGTCCTGGCCCGAGGCCGCCGCGGTGCCACTGGCCGGCCTCACCGCCTATCAGGTGCTGACCCGGCTGGGCCTGCGAGGGGGCGAGACGGTGCTGATCCACAACGCCTCCGGCGGCGTCGGGTCCGCGGCGGTGCAGATCGCCCACGACCTGGGTGCCCGGGTACTGGGCAGCTGTTCCGCGGCGAGCGCCGACCGGGTACGGACCCTGGGAGCCGAGCCGGTGACGTACGGCGCGGGGTTGGCCGAGGCTGTCCGTGCGCTGGTCCCGGCCGGGGTCGACGTGGTCGCGGACTTCGTCGGCGGCGTGCTGGACGTGACCCGGGCGGTCCTCACCGACGGTGGGCGGCACGCGTCGATCGCCGATCCCGGAGTGCTCACCGCCGGCGGCCAGTGGATCTGGGTCCGTCCGGATGCCGACGACCTGACCACCCTTGCGACGATGCTGGCCGAGAGCCGGCTGCGGGTGGAGGTGGCCGACACCTTCCCGCTGGAGCAGCTGGCCGAGGCCTTCCGCCGCAGTATGGCCGGCCACGTCCACGGCAAGATCGTCGTCACCGTGGACTGATCCGGGCCGCCGGGCCGGCCGAACGGGGTCATTCCGGCCGAGATCACTCCGTCCCGTCGACCGGCTTGACCCCGGCATGGACGGCGGCCCGGTCGGCCAGGCTGTCGCCCGCGCCGTCGTACAGGTGGAACACCGCCTCGACGCCCAGCGCACGGATCTCCCGGACGTCGTCGTCATTGTGGGCGACGACGGCGACGGTGCCGTCGAACCCACTGGCCTCCACCTGGTGCAGGGCGAAGAGGTTCGACCCGTGCTCGGGCATCGCCAGCACCACGATCGCCACGGTGTGGCTGGGGTGCAGGCGCTGCCAGAACTCCGCGTCGGTGGCGTCAGCGACGATGACGTTCATCCCCCGGCGTTGCAGTTCCCCGGCCCGGTCGAGGTTGTTCTCCACGCCCACCACACTCAGCCCGTACTCGTGCGCGAGGTGGTCGTACGCCGACGCCCCGATCCGGCCCATGCCGAGCACGATCGCCCGGACGTCGCCGAGCGCGACCGGGCGGTCCTCGGGGACGATCCGGATCGCGGCGCGGGTCGGCAGCGCGTCGGCGAGCCAGGCGATCAGCCGGGTGCCGCGACGGTTGGCGATCGAGGCGACGATGAAGCTGCCGGCGACGGCGATCGAGAGGGCGGGCAGCCAGTCCTCGCCGAGCAGACCGTCCCCCGCCGCGTACGAGGCGACGATCAGCCCGAACTCGGAGAAGGTGCCGAGGATGAATCCCGACAGCACCGCGGTCCGGTTGCGCAGCCCGAAGAGCCGCTGCAGGACGATGTAGAGCAACGCCTGGAACGGCAGCAGGAGCAACAGCGCCAGCCCCATCAGCACCGCGGGCACGGTGAGCGGGTGCTCCACCCCGATGGCCAGGAAGAAGCCGACGAGCAGCACCTCCTTGATGCTGAACAGGGCGGCGGACAGCCCGCCGGCGCGCTTCGACGGGGCGAGCAGCAGGCCGATCACCAGCGCCCCGAGGTCACCGGTGAGCCCGGCCCACTGGAACAGCCAGGCGCCCGGCACCAACGCGACGGCGATGCCGAAGAGGACCAGCAGCTCGTCGCGGCCCACCCGGCCCCAGATCCGGCGCAGCAGCACGGTGACCGGCCACAGCAGCACCAGGACGAGGATCCGCGGGCCGGGATGCCAGCCCTCCTGGAAGGCCAGGAAGCCCACCGCCACGATGTCCTGCAGCACCAGGATCGCCAGCGCCGTACGGCCGTAGAGCGACCCGTCGTCCGACCGTTCCTCCAGCACCTTCGCCGCGAAGACGGTGCTGGAGAAGGACAGCGCGAAGCCGAGCAGGAACAACGTCCCGGCGCCGGCCCCGCGCAGCATCGGCGCCCCGATCACCGTCAGCAGCCCGAGGAAGCCGGCCCCGATCAGGGTGCTGAACAGCATGTGCGGCAGCGAGGTCCCCCACGACACCTTCCGCAGCAGCGTACGGACGTCGAGCTTGAGGCCGATGGTGAACATCAGCATCATCACGCCGAGATCGGACAGCACCGGCAGCTCGGGCAGCACGCCGACACCCAGCGCCCTGAGCACGAATCCGGCGGCGAGGAAGCCGACCAGTGGGGGCAGGCGGACGAGCGTCGCCCCGAAGCCCAGTGCGAAGGTGATCGTCAGGTAGATGATCGCCGTGTCCATCCGGCCTGCACCCCCAGCTCGAGGACGCCGCCGGCCGCGGGCGGCGGACCGACGACGCCGACCGGCCACCGTGCCGCCCGGCGCTCCATTCTACGAGCGACCCCCTCCGGCTCCACGGACGCCCTCCGCCGGCGCCCTCCACCCGCCGTGGCCGGCCCCGGGCCGCCGGTCGCCCAGCGGGCTGCCCGCGGGGCCGGACGGCGGGCAGTGGCAGGATGGCGGGCATGGATCGCCCCGCCCGCCCGACACCGGCCTGGGCCCCGACCCTGGTCCTCGGCGCGATCCTCTCGGTGCAGTTCGGCGGCGCTCTCGCCGTCACCCTGATCCCGCTCGCCGGGGTGATGGGGTCGGTGTTGCTCCGGCTCACCCTGGCCGCGCTGATCCTGCTGGTGGCCGTACGTCCGGCCCGGCGCGGGCACCGGGCCCGGGACTGGTGGGTGGTCGGCTGGTTCGGGCTGAGCCTGGCGGTGATGAACTCGGCGTTCTACGGCGCGGTCGCCCGGCTGCCGATGGGGGTGGCGGTGACCCTTGAGTTCCTCGGCCCGCTGGCGCTGGCTGCGGCGACCTCGCGCAGCGTACGGGACCTGTTCGCGGTGGCGCTGGCCCTCGCCGGCGTGCTGCTGATCTCCGGGGCGCTGTGGACCCCGTGGGCGCGGCTGGACCTGGTCGGCATCGGCCTGGCGCTGCTGGCCGGGGCGGCGTGGGCGACGTACATCATCGCCTCGGGGCACACGGCCCGGCACTTCGGCGGGATCGACGGGGTGGCCTGGGCGATGCTGATCGCGGCGGCGCTGGTGGCGCCGTGGGGGCTCCTCGACGCCGGCGGGCGGCTGGTCGGCGGGGAGGTGCTGGCCCGCGGCCTCGGCGTCGCACTGCTGTCCTCGGTGATCCCGTACTCGCTGGAGAACGTCGCGCTGCGGTGGATCGTCCCGAGCGTCTTCGGCATCCTTTTGTCCCTGGAGCCGGCGGCCGCGGCGGTGGCCGGGCTGCTGGTCCTCGGCCAGCGGCTGTCCGGGGGCGAATGGGTGGGCGTCGCGCTGGTCGTCGCCGCGAGCATCGTGATCCGGGCGGCCCCGGGACATGGCCGGGCGGCGCGCAGCGGATGACACCCCCGACGACCCCGTCTCGACCCACCGCCGTCGAGTCAGCAGAATGGGACCGCCACCACCCCGCCACCAGGAGGCCCGACATGTCCACGACCAGGAGTCTCGAGGCGACCACCCTGGCCACCCCGTTCGGCGCGTTCACGGCGTTCTGGACCCCCGACGACGAGGTGCTGCGCGCCTGCGGCTTCGGCGAGCTCAGCGACATCGCCCCGGTCCTTCCCCGCAGCGCCCGCCGGCTGCCGGTCCGGCCCAACGACGGGGCCAGCGCCATCCAGCGCGCGGTGAGCGACGTCCTCGACGGCGACCTCGACGCCTTCGGCGCCCTGCGGGTCAACCAGCCGGGCACCCCGTTCCGGCAGAGCTGCTGGTCGTCGTTGCGCGCCAGTGCGGCCGGCGAGCGGATGACCTACCGTGAGCTCGCCGAGCGGGCCGGGCGCCCCCGGTCGGTCCGCGCCGCGACCCGGGCCTGCGCCCTCAACCGGCTGGTCTGGGTAGTGCCGTGCCACCGGGTCGTCCGCTCCCCCGCCGGGCTGGGCGACTACCGCTACGGCGTGGCGATCAAGACGGCCCTGCTCGATTGGGAGTCCGACCACCGCTGAACCCGGCATCCCCGTAGGATGTGCGACGACATGACGTAGTACGTGCACCGTAGGAACTCGTCGGAGGGCCGCCGGCCACGTACGACGGAGCACCTCGCCCTGCGGAGACCTCATTGAACGCCAGCAGCACCCCCGCGCCCGCCACCGTCACGCTCTACCGCGTGGCCGCCGTCCTCACCTTCGCCGCCGTGGCGCTGGGTTCGCTGGTCTGCGCGACCGATTCCAGCGCCTCCTGCCCGAACTGGCCCGGCTGCTACGTCGGCCAGGTGATGCCACAGGTGGCGCTGAGCCCGATCGTCGAGTTCATCCACCGGGTGGTGGCGGTGAGCACCGGGCCGGTGCTGCTGGCCGCGGCGCTGGTCGGGCTGCGCCGGCGCCGTGACCTGACCGTCGCGGTGCTGCCGTGGCTGGCCCTGGCCGGCGCGTTCGCCGCCGGGGTGTTCGGCATGCTGACGATCCGGGTGGGGCTCAGCACCCCGCAGGCCGCCACCGACCTGGGGGCCTCGTTGATCGCCATGGTCGCGATGACCACGGCGGCGGTGGCGCTGTCGCGGACCCCGCGCCGGGCCCGGCGCACCCCCACCGGCACGTACGCCTGGGCGGCCGTCGGCACGCTGTGGCTGCTGCACGTGACCGGTGTCTTCGCGGCCGGGAAAGGCTCGCTGACCCGCTGCGTGAGCTGCCCGGTCTGGCGGATCGTCCCGATCGACGGCCCGGTCTGGCTGCAGGTCGCCCGGATGGCGCTCGCCGCGGTCGCCATCGCCTTCATCGTCGCGGCGATCGCGACCGGGGCCCGGACGCCGGGGGTGCGCCCGTTGACCGTCGCCGCCGGGGTGCTGCTGGTGGTCGAGCTCGCCGTCGGCCTGGTGATCCTCGCCCGCGGCACGAACCACGCCCTGTCGTCGGTCTACGCGGTGAGCATGGTGTGCCTGCTGTGGACCACGACACTGATCGCGGCCCGGGCCACCTTCACTCGGATCCCCCCGGAGGAGGCCGTCGCCGCGGCCGCGGCGGCCGTCGAGGAGGCCGCACCGGCCGCCTGACGGGTGCCGGCGGCCCGGTCGGGCGGGCCCCCGGCGCGGGTACGTTGGACCCATGACCACCGCGCCCAGCACCGACTTCACCCGCCGCCTGCGCGAGGAGTGCGCGGAGGACTGGGCGGCCGTCACCGGGCATCGCTTCGTCGACGAGCTGTTCGCCGGGACCCTGGCCGACCCGGTGCTGCTGGGCTACGTGGTGCAGGACTACCAGTTCTTCGACCCGTTCCTGCGGCTGCTCGGGGAGGCGGTAGCGACGGCGCCGACGGCCACCGCCCGGCTGCGCCTGGGCCGCCAGCTGGGCATGCTCACCACCGAGGAGAACGGCTACTTCGAGCGGACGTTGAACGCCTTCGACGTCCGGCTGGAGGACCGGCTGCATCCGCCGCTGAGCTGTGCGACGGTCGACCTGCTGGACCTGATCTACGAGGCGATCGGGTCGCACTCCTGGCCGCACGTGCTGTCGGTGCTGCTGGTGCTCGAATGGGTCTACCTCGACTGGGCGGAAGCACCGGGCCGTACGATGCGGACCACCCGGAGCGAGCACGTCGACTGGATCAACCTGCATCGGGGTCACGAGTTCCGGGACTGGGTGCGGTTCCTGCGCCAGCAGTTGGACGCGGCCGAGCCGAGCAACGAGGAAGCGGCGGTGCGCTGCCGCTCGCTGTTCCGGCGGACGGTGCGGGCCGAGGTGGGCTTCTTCGACGCGGCGTACGCCAACGCCGCGCCCTGCGCCGAGTCGCCGCGGACCGGACCGATCGGCGATCTGGACACCGACTTCAGCCGGCTCACCCCGCCGGCCGAGAAGTGACGCTCGGGGGTGGCGTTCGGGGCGACGCTCTGCCGAGGTGACGGTCAGACGCCGGCGAGCACCTCGGCGATCGCCCGCAGTTCGACCCGCAGTTCCTCCGGCTCGACCACGGTGAAGACCTCCGGGAGCAGCAGCAGTTGGCGGGCGATCCGGGTGGTGCTGGTGCCACTCACCATCACCCGGGACCGGCCGTCGTCGAGGGGTTCGATGAAGCCGACCCCGTCGGGCAGCCCGGCCCGTACCCGCGCCGGCGGTGCCTGCACCTCGACCACTGCCACGATGGGCGCGGGGAGGTCGTCGGGCACCACTTCTCGGGCCCGGCGTGGTCGACGGTGCCGCTCGGCGTCGAACGGCACCGTGGTCACCTGCGGGTCGACGATCCGCTCCACCGGCCAGGTGGTGATCCGGCGCAGCTGCCGGTCGTGCCCCATCAGGAACCACTGCCCCATCCGGGCCCGGACGACCAGCGGCTCGACGTGGTGCACCGGCCCGGGCCCGAGCTCGGTCGAGACGGCGAACCGCAGCAGCCGGCCGTCCCGGATCGCCTCGGTGATGACGGCCAGGGTGGCGGAGAGCTGCTCGCCCAGCACCGTGTGCTCGGTCTCGTGGGCGTCCACCGCGGCGCGGACCCGGTCCGGCATCGCCTGCTCGATCTTGGCCAGCGCCCGCAGCGTCCCGTCCTCGGTCAGCGGTGTCGGGGCGAGCAGCGACCGGCGCAGCGCGATCGCCGTCGCCGTTGCCTCCTCGTCGTCGAGGAGGAGCGGTGGCATCGTCCGGCCGGCGGTGAGCCGATAGCCGCCGTCGGATCCGGGATCGTGGGCGATCCCGACCCCGAGATCGCGCAGTCGCGCGACGTAGCGGCGGATCGTCGGTGCGGTGACACCGAGCTCGGACGCGAGAGCGGTCGACGACCACCGCGTCCGCGACTCGAGCAGACGCAGCAGGGTGGTGAGGTTGTCTGTCAGGTCCCCCATGACTCCATGATGAACGGGACCTCTGACATTTCTCCGGCCGACGGGCGAGTTCCGCGAACCGGGCGGCGTCAGGTCCGGCGCAGCCGGACCGCCTTCGGCGAGGTGTAGGCGCCGGCCTCCACCAGCGCGGCCCGGACGGTGGCCGGTGCACCGGCCACCGCCATCGCCGGCTCGCCGTTCACCGTCTCGATCGAGAGCGTGTCGACGGCGCCGCGCTGCACCCCGGCGGCGAGGGCCGCAGCGGCCTCCGCCAGCCGCTGCCGGTCGTCGTCGAAGGCGAGCAGCGTACGTCCCCCGCGCTCCAGGAACAGCACCGGGGCCCCCGAGACCAGCACGACCAGGGCACCGGACCGCCGACCCGGCCGGGAGCCACCGGCGGCGCCGCCGGGGAGCTCGGGCCAGGCCAGCGCCGCACCGTACGGGTTGGACGGATCGGTCGCCGCCAGCAACACCGCGCCCGGCGCCTCGGCGCGGCGCAGCAGGTCGACGGTCCCGGCCTCGGCGAACTGCGCCGGTCCCAGGTCGGCGACGAAGTAGCCGCGCCGGCACCGGCCGTTCTCCTCCAGGGCGGTCAGCACCCGGTACAGCGCGGCGAATCCGCCGGCCAGCCCCTCCAGCTCCACCCCGCCCCGGGTGACCACGCCGTGCCGATCGAGCAGCAGCTGGGCGAGTTCGGTCGCCCGGACCGTGGCGTCCAGGGGCCGCGGACGGACCACCGACCATCTCCCCGGCAGCGGGGAGCGCGGCGCCATCGCCGGCGACCGCAGCCGCAACCGTCCCGGGCGCCCGGGACGACCCCGGGTCGGGGTGGACGGGGTGCGGTGCGTGCCCTGCCCGGCCCGCAGCATCGCCCGCACCGAGGTGTACGTGTCGGAGGTGACCAGCCCGGTCCAGGCCAGCGTGGTCACCGCCTCGGCGACGCCGGCGACCGTCAGGGGGGTCGGTTCTCCGTCCGGGCCCGGGGCGGCCGCGCCGGGGTCGCCCGGCTCCGGGGAACTCGGCACCGACGCCGGTCCGCGCTCCGCGTCCTGACGCTCGAGGGCCGCCAGGATCTCCTCGACCAGGAACGCCCCGCCGCGCTCCCGCAGCAGCCCGTGGATCCGCCGGGCCAGCGGGTCGGTGAGTGCCTCGGCGCGTTCCGCCAGGTCCTGGGGCAGGGTGAGGTCGCCGGCGTCGGCGAGGTGCAGGGTGAGCCAGCCGTCGCCGCCGGTGAGCGGGCCGTCGCCCACCCAGATCACCTCGCCGGAGGCCACCAGCCCGTCGAGCAGGCCGGGGCTCCAGTCGTCGAGGCGGGCGGGCAGCACCAGGGACTCCCAGGCGGAGGCGGGCAGCCGGATCCCGGCGAGCTGGTCGACCACGGCGAGGAGGCCCTCGGCACCGGAGAGCCGATTGCCGCCACCGACGTGCTGCCAGACCTGGAGGAAGGCGGCATAGCGGTCACCGGCGACCGGCCGGACCTGCGCCCGCAGCGCCGCCAGCGAGCGGCGGCGGACCACCCGGAGCACCTCGGCGTCGATGTACTGGGAGGAGGCGTACGCCTCCGGGGTGGCCGGCCGGCGCCGGAACTCGCCGGCCACGATCCGCCCCTCCTCGACCAGCCGGTGCACCGTACGCTGCACCACCGCGGGCCCCAGCCCCAGCGCCGCCGCCAGGTCCGGGACGACGAACGGCCCGTGGGTGCGGGCGAACCGGGCCACCAGATCCCCCACCGGATCGGCCACGGCGGCCAGGTGGGCGGCCGGGATCCCGACCGGCAGCACGGTCCCGAGCGCGTCCCGCAGCCGCGCGGCATCCTCCACCGCGGCGATCCGCGGCCGGCCGCCGACCCCGACCCGGATCGCCCGGCCGGCGTCCACCAACGCGGTGACGTATGCCGTGGCCGCCTCGACCATCTCGGCCACCTCACCGACCACGCCGGCACCGACCGCCACCGGGACGGCCCGGACGGCGATCTCGTCGGTGGTGAGCGGCCCGAGCAGCCGCAGCAGGTCCGCCACGCCCTCGACGCCGCGGAGCCGCCGATCATCCGCGGTGTGCTGGAGCTCGGCCTCGACCAGGTCGATCACCGCCGGGTCCAGCAGGTCCGCCAGCTCGGCGCTGCCCAGCAGCTCACCGAGCAGCTTCTGGTCCAGACCGAGCGCGGCGGCCCGCCGTTCGGCCAGCGGCACGTCCGCGTCGTAGAGGAACTGGCCGACGTAGCCCAGCAGCAGCGAGGCGGCGAACGGCGAGGGCTTCACCGTCTCTACCGGCACCATGGTGACCTCGCGGCGCTCGATCCGTGTCTGCAGGGTGCGCAGCGCCGGCAGGTCGTACGCGTCGAGGAGGACCTCCCGCAACGCCTCCAGCACGATCGGGAAGGCCGGATAGCGGGCCGCGACCCGGAGCAGCTGGGCGGACCGGTGCCGCTGCTGCCACAACGGTGACCGCTTCCCGGGGTCGCGGTGCGGCAGCAGCAGCGCCCGGGCCGCGCACTCCCGGAACCGGGCGGCGAACAGCGCCGAGTGCTCGGCCTCGGCGGTCACCGTCCGGACCAGCTCGTCGGGGTCGAAGCGGAACAGCGAGTCGTCGGGCGGGGTGGCGTCGGTCGCCGCGACCCGCAGCACGATGCCGTCGTCGGCGGCCATCACCTGGGGGTCGACGCCGTACCGTTCCCGGACCCGCCGGGCCACCGCCAGCGCCCAGGGCGCGTTGACCGGCTTGCCGTACGGGCTGTGGCAGACCACCCGCCAGTCGCCCAGCTCGTCACGGAACCGCTCGACCACCAGCCGGTCGTCGGCCGGCAGCACGCCGGTGGCCCGGCGCTGGTCGCGCAGGTAGTCCAGCAGGTTGTCCGCGGCCCAGGCGTCCAGACCGGCCTCGCGGAGCTCCCCGCGGACCGCCGGCTCCCCCGCGCCCGCGACCCGACCGTCGAGCTCCCGGACGTACGCCCCCATCGCCGCGCCGAGCACGGCCGGGCGCCCGTCGTCCTCGCCGTGCCAGAACGGCAGCCGGCCCGGGACCCCGGGTGCCGGCGACACCGCGACCCGGTCGGGGGTGATCTCCTCGATCCGCCAGCTGGTGGCGCCCAGCGCGATGATGTCGCCGACCCGGGACTCGAACACCATCTCCTCGTCGAGTTCGCCGACCCGGCGCGGGCCCCGCGACTCGTCCCCGGCCACCAGGTAGACCGGGTAGAGACCGCGGTCCGGGATGGTGCCGCCGCTGGTCACCGCCAGCCGCTGCGCTCCGGGCCGGCCGGTCAGCGTGCCGTGATCACGGTCCCAGACCAGCCGCGGGCGCAGCTCGGCGAACTCGTCGGAGGGGTAGCGGCCGGCCAGCAGGTCGAGGGTCGCCTCGAAGGCGCTGCGCGGCAGGTCGGTGAACGGGGCGGCCCGCCGGACGGTGGCCCACCACGCCTCCACGTCGATCGGTCCGAGGGCGCAGGCGGCGACGGTCTGCTGGGCGAGGATGTCCAGCGGCCCGGCGATGACGTGGATCGGTTCGATCGCACCGGCGATCATCCGCCGCCCGACCACGGCGGCGTGGACGAGATCGGCACGGTGGGTGGGGAAGATGATGCCCCGGGAGACCTCCCCGACCCGGTGCCCGGCGCGGCCGACCCGCTGCAGCCCGGAGGCGACCGAGAACGGGGCGGCCACCTGGATGACCAGGTCGATGGCGCCCATGTCGATGCCGAGCTCGAGCGAGCTGGTGGCCACCACGCAGCGCAGCCGGCCGGCCTTGAGGTCGGCCTCGATCCGGGCCCGCTGTTCCTTGGCGACCGACCCGTGGTGGGACCGGGCGAGCACCGGCGGGTCCTCGTCGTCACCGAGCTCGCCGGCGGCACGCAGCCGTTCGGCGTACAGCTCGTTCATCCGGGTGGTGATCTTCTCCGCGGAGCGCCGGGAGTTGGCGAACACCAGGGTGGAGCCGTGGGCCAGCACGAGATCGACCAGCCGCTCCTCGATGTCGGGCCAGATGGAGTGGATCCGCTCCGGGTCGTCGTCGGCCGTACGGTCCCGGGAGAGGTCGGCCAGGTCCGGCACCGGCACCGTGATGCTGAGGTCCCAGGCCTTGTCGGAGGGTGGGCAGACGATCTCGACCGGCGTTCCGCCGGCGAGGAAGCGGGCCACCTCCGCAGCCGGTTCGACGGTGGCGGACAGGCCGATCCGTTGCGCCGGCGCGGGCAGCAGGTCGTCGAGCCGCTCCAGGGAGAGCGCCAGGTGTGCGCCGCGCTTGGTGCCGGCGACGGCGTGGACCTCGTCGACGACCACCGTCCCGACGCCGGTGAGGGTGTCGCGGGCCGACGAGGTGAGCATCAGGTAGAGCGACTCGGGGGTGGTGATCAGGATGTCGGGCGGGTCGTGCACCAGCCGGCGGCGGTCGGCGGGCAGGGTGTCACCGGACCGTACGCCCACCCGGACCTCGCGGACCTCCTCACCACGTTCGGCGGCGACCCGGGCGATCCCGGCCAGGGGACGGCGCAGGTTGCGCTCGACGTCGACGCCGAGGGCCTTGAGCGGGGAGATGTAGAGGACCCGGGTGCGGGCCGGTGGCGGATCGTCCGCGGCGGGTGGCTCCAGCATCAGCCGGTCGATCGCCCACAGGAAGGCGGACAGCGTCTTGCCCGAGCCGGTCGGGGCGATCACCAGAGCATGGTGGCCGGAGCTGATCGCCCGCCAGGCGCCCTCCTGGGCAGCGGTCGGCCGCTGGAACTCGTCCTCGAACCACCGCCGGGTCGCGGGCGCGAACCGGTCGAGCGCGGAACCGGAACCGACGGGCACGGACATGGGATCCAGTGTGGCACCCGGCCCCGACAGCGGACCGGTCTCAGGCCGGGACGCACGCCCCGGCGCCGAGGGCCCGGAGCGCCGCACGCAACTCGGTGGCCGCGCGATCCATCTCCGCCTCGGGCACCTCGATCGCCCGCAGGGTGTAGCCCCCCATGTCGTCGGCGCCGAACACGTGGATGTGCAGGTGCGGCACCTCGAAGCCGGCGATCAGCAGGCCGGCCCGGGAGGCACCGGTGACCTCCACCATGGCCCGGCCGACGAGCTGCGACACCTCGGTGAGGTGGGCCCACAGCGCCGGATCGGCGTGGACCCACTGGTCGACCTCCTGGATCGGGACGACCAGGGTGTGCCCCCAGGCCACCGGCCCGATGGACAGGAAGGCGACCACGGTGTCGTCGCGGTAGACGAAGCGGCCGGGCAGTTCACCGTTGATGATGCGCGTGAAGACAGTTGCCATGGCCCGAGCCTACGGCGCCGGGGCTCCGGCGCCGTAGGCTGCGATCGACCGCGTCGGATGGAACGCCGTGTTCGTGTGGAACACGGATGCAATGCCGGATCCCTAGACTGCGGACCATGCCCGACCAGCTGCAGCAGACAACCGGCGGTACCACCCCGGCCGACGAGTCGCCCACGATCGATCACCGGGTGTACGGCCCGGCGTTCAAGCCCACGCACCCGTACGCCCTGGCGCCGGTCAAGTCGCCGCCGCACTCGGTCGACGGGTTCGTCCAGGCGTTCCTGGGCGAGCTGAACACGACCCAGGGGGTGGCGCTGTCGCACTCCAGCATCAACGACCAGTACCTGGCGCTGGCGGGCACGGTCCGCCAGTACCTGATGGCCCGCTGGCTGGAAACGAGCCGCAAGACGCACGAGGCCAAGGCGAAGACGGTCGGCTACCTCTCCGCGGAGTACCTGCTCGGCCGTCAGCTCGGCAACGCCCTGATGGCGTCCGATCTCAACGAGATCGCCGCGAAGGGTCTCCAGCAGTGCGGTATCGACCTGGCCACCCTGCGCAGCCAGGAGGTGGAGCCCGGCCTCGGCAACGGCGGCCTCGGGCGGCTCGCCGCGTGTTTCATCGACTCGCTCGCCACGATGAACGTGCCGTGCATCGGCTACGGCATCCGCTACGAGTACGGCATCTTCCGCCAGACCTTCGTGGACGGCCGCCAGGTCGAGCAGCCGGACACCTGGCTCGCGCTCGGCTCGCCGTGGGAGTTCCCGCATCCCGAGGAATCGGTGCAGGTGAACTTCGGCGGCTACACCGAGAAGAGCGTCGACGCGGACGGCCGCGAGCGGACCAGCTGGGTGCCCGCCTGGAACGTGCTCGGCGTGCCGTACAACTACATGGTCCCCGGCTACCTCAACGGCCGGGTCAACCCGCTGCGGCTGTGGAGCGCGCAGGCCACGAAGGCCTTCGACCTGTCGATCTTCAACTCCGGCGACTACGCCGAGGCGGTCCGGGCCCAGACCTTCGCCGAGAACATCTCCAAGGTGCTCTACCCCGAGGACTCCACCCCGCAGGGCAAGGAGCTGCGCCTCCAGCAGCAGTACTTCTTCGTCGCCTGCTCGCTGCGCGACTTCATCGACCACGAGCTGGAGGAGGGCTTCGACCTCCACGACCTGCCCGACCGGATCATCTTCCAGCTCAACGACACCCACCCGGTGATCGCGGTGCCGGAGCTGATGCGGATCCTGATCGACGAGCGCGGCTTCGGCTGGGAGGAGGCCTGGCAGGTCACCCACCGATGTTTCGCCTACACCTGCCACACGCTGCTGCCGGAGGCGCTGGAGGTGTGGTCGACCGACCTGCTCGGCCGGCTGCTCCCCCGCCACCTGGAGATCATCTACGGCATCAACGAGCGCTTCCTCGCCGAGGTCCGTGAGGCCTTCCCGGGTGACGAGCTGCGCGTCGGGCGGATGTCGATCATCACCGAGTACCCCGACCGGGGCGTCCGGATGGCCCACCTGGCCACCGTCGCCGCGACCAAGGTCAACGGTGTCGCCGAACTGCACAGCCAGCTGCTGCGCGACAAGGTGCTGCCGGACTTCTCCGCGCTGTGGCCGGAGCGGTTCACCAACGTCACCAACGGCGTCACGCCGCGCCGATTCGTCAAGATGGCCAACCCCAAGCTGTCCGAGGTGATCAGCGACGCGATCGGTTCCGGCTGGGTCACCGACCTGGAGCGCCTGGACGAGCTCGAGACGTACGCCCTGGACGAGGACTTCCTGGCCGCCTTCCGCGAGGCCAAGGACTGGAACAAGCACCGGTTGACCACTCTCCTGCGCAGCCGCGACGAGATCGACCTGCCCGACGATCACCTGCTCGACGTGATGGTCAAGCGCCTGCACGAGTACAAGCGCCAGACCCTGAAGCTGCTGCACGTCGTGTCGCTCTACGAGCAGGTGCTCTCCGGCAAGCTGGCGGCCGCCGACCTGACGCCGCGCACCGTGGTGTTCGGCGCGAAGGCCGCCCCCGGCTACCGGATGGCGAAGGACATCATCCACCTGATCAACAAGGTGGCCCGGACCATCAACGCCGACCGCCGCCTCGAGGGGCGGCTCAAGATCGCCTTCCCGGCGAACTACAACGTCACCCTCGCCGAGAAGCTGATCCCGGCTGCGGACCTGTCCGAGCAGATCTCCCTGGCCGGGATGGAGGCCTCCGGCACCGGCAACATGAAGTTCGCCCTCAACGGTGCCCTGACGATCGGCACCGACGACGGCGCGAACGTGGAGATCCGCCGGCTGGTCGGCGACGAGAACTTCTTCCTGTTCGGGATGACCGAGCCGGAGGTCTCCGCGCTCGGTGCTCGCGGCTACGACCCGGGCGAGTACTACCAGGCCAACGAGCAGCTGAAGGCCGCGATCGACCTGATCAACGCGGGCACCTTCAGTGACGGTGACCGCGGCATGTTCGACTCGGTGACCATGTCACTGACCCAGAACGACCGGTTCATGGCGCTGGCCGACTTCCAGGCGTACGTCGACGCCCAGGCGAAGGTCGAGGAGAAGTACGCCGACACGCAGGCGTGGACCCGCTCCGCGGTGCTCAACGTCGCCCGCTGCGGCTACTTCAGCTCCGACCGTTCGATGCGGGACTACATCCGCAACATCTGGCACACCCAGCCGATGCTCTGAGCCGCCAGGGAGTCGGGCTGCCGGTGGGTCAGCGGGTGGTGACCGCCTGACCCACCGCCTCCCGGGCATCGGCGGCGCGGGCGGGGATCACCGGGATGCCCATCTTGCCCAGGGTGTGCAGCATGCCCTGCCCCATGTGGTCGACCACCACCGCCTCGACGGCGTTCTCCCGGAGGAACCGGACGATCCGGGCGTGGTGGGAGCCCTCGGTGCCCTGGTCGTGGGCGACGTCCCAGCCGACCTGGTGCACCACCCAGTCGGTGATCCGACCGGCGTCGACGGTGGCGACCGCCACCATCGGCGCCCGCCCCCAGCGGGGCTCGACCTGACCGTCGGAGGTGACCGGGATCGCGATGTTCATGGCTCCACTCTAGTGACGGTCCGCCCGGTGACGGTCCGCGCAGCCGGATGACTCCCTGGCCATCCGGCGGGAGGACGCTAGCCTGACGGCTATGTCCTCGCCGAGCCGCCACCGCCGTCCCCGCCTCTGGCCGTTGTACGCCGGGGGGTTCCTCGGGCCGTTCGGCGGTGCGGTGACGAACACGATGCTCCCGGAGCTGGCGCACGGCCTGGGCACCGATCTGACCTCGGCGTCCGCGGCGGTGACCTGGTACATGCTGCCGTTCTGTTTCACCCTGCTGGTCTCCGGATCGCTCGCCCAACGGTGGGGACGGGGTCGTACGATCCGCGGCGGGTACGCCGTCTACCTGGTGGCGTCGGTGGTCTGCATCCTCGCCCAGAACCTTCCCGCCGCCGCGACGGTGCCGGTGTTCATGGCGGGTCGGGCGGTCCAGGGCATCGGCAACGCCTTCACCACCCCGGTGCTGGTGTCGCTGCTGAGCGAGTTCGTCCCCGCCGAACGGCTCGGCCGGTCGCTGGGCGTCTTCGCCTCCATGCAGGCGGCGGGCCAGGCATTCAGCCCACTGGTCGGCGGTGTGGCCGCCGACACCGACTATCGGTTCGCCTTCGTGGTCACCGGCGTCGCCGCGCTGGTGCTGGGCCTGGTGACCCCGTCCGGGCAGGCGGGCAGCGGCCGGGCCGGGGCGCCGACGAACTGGCGGGCGCTGGCCAACCCCCGGGTGGCGCAGTCCTCGACGATCGCCTTCGCCGCGCAGCTGAGCGCCACCGGGGTGACCGTACTGGCGGCGTTGATCGCCACCGACCGGTTCGGGCTCTCGCCGACCGCCCGGGGCCTGGTGGTGGCGTTCTACGGTGTCGCCGGCCTGGTCAGCGGCAACCTCGCCGGGCGGCTCGCGGACACCTGGGGGATCCGTCGGTTCGGCATCCTCTCGCTGCTCCTGCTGGGGATCGCGATGGCGCTGACCGGCCTCGTCCCCTGGCTCGCCCTGTTGGTGCTACTGGTGGGTGCCATCGGTGCCGCCGGCACGGCCAGCCGGATCCTCACCAACACCCTGGCGCTGCGCAGCACGCCGGAGAACGCCGGCGGGGCCACCTCGGTGACGATGGCGGTCCAGTTCCTCGGCTCGGCGGTGGTCCCGGTGCTGCTCCCGCTGTACGCGGTCACCCCGCTGCTGGCCACCGCGACCGCCGGCGGGGTCTCCGCCCTCGGCGCCCTGGTCGCCGCCCTCCCGGTGCGTCCGGCCCGGCCGGGATCGGGCCGCTGATCGCCGTCCGACCCCCTCCGGACGCCCCCGAACCGGCCGATGAGCCGTCGAACCCCCTCAGATCGGCGTGTCTGCGCGGTTTTTCATTGCAGAGGCCCCCGCCGGTCACTAGCATCCTGCGTTGTTACGACATGTGCGTTGTGTCGATGCGCAGCGCCGAACCGTGCCGGGGTCGTCCACGACCGCGTCACGGACCATCACTGAAGGAGACACATGAACCGCACCGAACTCGTGGCCGCCGTCGCCGAGCGCGCCGGACTGTCCAAGGAAGACGCCAACCGCGCCATCACCGCCCTCGACGACGTCCTCCAGGAGGCCGCCCGCGGGGGGCAGAAGGTCCAGATCCCCGGCCTGCTGACCCTCGAGGTCGTCGATCGCGCCGCCCGCAGCGGCCGCAACCCCCGCACCGGCGAGACCATGGAGATCGCCGCCAAGCGGGCCGTCCGGCTCACCCCGGGCGCCGCGCTGAAGCGCGCCGCCAACGGCGAGGAGTGACCCTCCCGGGCGTCACGACCGGCGCCCGCCCCTGATCCACGGGCGGGCGTCGGTCAGACCGTCCGCCGCCGCAGGGTCGGCGCCGCCGCCAGGGCCACCACCAGGGCCAGCGCGGCGCCGGTCAGCGTCACCCCGAAACCGCCCGCGGACCCGGCGCGGTCCAGGCCGACGCCGGCAAGGCTCGACCCCAGGGACACCCCGGCGTTGATCGACGTGGCGACCCAGGCGAACCCCTCGGTGACCCGTTCGGCCGGCACCAGGTGCTGCACCAGTGTCTGCCCGGCGACGAAGGTCGGTGACAGCGTCAGCCCGGTCAGGAACATCAACAGGGCCAGCATCTCGATCGAGGTCGCGAAGAAGAACGACCCCGCGCCCAGGCCGATCAGCACCGTCCCGGCGGCGAAGTGCTGCCAGGGTGCCCCGCGCCAGCGGCGGGCGCCGTAGACGAGCCCGGCAACGAACGAGCCGAGGGAGAACACCAGCAGCGCCGGCCCCGCCGCGGACGGCCGGCCCAGCTCCTTGGCGTACGCCACTGTGGACACGTCCACCCCGCCGAAGACGATCCCCAGCATCAGGTACGCCGCGAAGACCAGCCACAGCACCCGGATCCGCAGCAACGACCCGGTGCCGGCGCCCCGGACCGGGGTCCCGGTGGCCGGCGGTTCGGTCTCCCGTTGGGCCAGGAAGGCCCAGCCGCCGAGGATCTGGACGCTCGCGGCGAGGACCAGCGGCAGCCAGGCGGCGACCGCGGTCGCCAGCCCGGTGGCCAGCACCGGCCCCACCATGAAGGCGATCTCGTCCAGCGCCGCCTCCATCGCGAACGCGGTGTGCAGCTGCCCGGCATTGCGGGCCACATGGGTCCACCGGGCCCGGACCAGCGTGGGCATCGAGCCCTGCGCCCCACCGGCGACGACCGCCAGCACGACCAGCACCGCACCCGGGGCGTGGTGGGCGGCGGCGTACGCCACTCCCAGTCCGGCCAGCCCGGAGAGGGTGACCGCGGGCAGCATCACCCGGGACTGTCCGTGCCGGTCCACGGCACGGGAGAGCTGTGGCGCCCCGACCGCGACCGCGAGCACGTACGCCGCTGTGGTGGCGCCGCCGAGGGCATAGGATCCATAACCGGAAGAAATCAGTATGACCATCGCCAGACCGGTCATACCGATCGGAAGGCGGGCCATCACACCCGCCAGGGAGAACCGCCACGCACCGGGTAGGCCTAGGACTTCTCGGTATCGCTTGAGCACCATGACATGGTGCCACCGCGGCGATTCGCCCCTCCGGTGACCTCCCCGCCGGCCCCGGTCACCCCCGGGGTCCGTACGACGCGGCGATCCCGCGGACCTCCGGGAGGTGTCTGCATCCCACCAGCCTTTCCCTTCCGCGTCATCGCCGCGCCACCGTGGCCGCGGTGTCCCCGACGACGACAGGAGCCGTCATGTCCGCCACCCGCGACGCGGGTCAGAAGCTGAAGACCGACCCGTCCCTGCCCCCGGTCGCGGTGATCGAACCGCCCGGCATCTCGACCGGGCAGAAGATCCTCTTCACCGCCCTCGGCATCGTCGGCGCGATCGCCTGGTACTTCATCGCCACCCTGCGCGGCGAGCAGGTGAGCGCGGTGTGGTTCGTGCTCGCCGCGGTCTGTACCTACCTGATCTTCCTGCGCTTCTACGCGAAGCTGATCGAGCGCAGGATCCACCGGCCGGACGACACCCGGGCGACGCCGGCCGAGGAGTTCGCCAACGGCCGCGACTTCGAACCCACCAACCGGGCGGTCCTCTTCGGCCACCACTTCGCCGCCATCGCCGGCGCGGGCCCGCTGGTCGGCCCGGTCCTCGCGGCCCAGATGGGCTACCTGCCGGGGACGATCTGGATCATCGTCGGGGTGGTCCTCGCCGGCGCCGTCCAGGACTACATGGTGCTGCACCTCTCGATCCGGCGGAACGGCCGGTCGCTCGGCCAGATGGCCCGCGACGAGCTGGGCACCGTCGGCGGCTGGTTCGCCATCGTCGGCGTGCTCACCATCATGATCATCCTGATCGCGGTGCTCGCGATCGTCATCATCGGTGCGCTGGCGTCCTCCCCGTGGGGTGTCTTCTCCATCGCGATGACCATCCCGATCGCCTTCCTGATGGGCCTCTACATGCGCTACCTGCGGCCCGGCAAGGTCGGCGAGGCCTCGGTGATCGGCGTGGTGCTGCTCGTCCTGGCGATCGCCGGCGGGTCGCTGGTGAACACCCACCCGGTCCTCGCCCAGATCTTCACCCTGACCCCGGTCCAGCTGGCGTACGCCATCGCCATCTACGGCTTCCTCGCGGCGATCCTGCCGGTGTGGCTGCTGCTCGCCCCGCGCGACTACCTGTCGACGTTCATGAAGGTCGGCACCATCGTCTTCCTGGCACTGGCGATCCTGATCGTCCGGCCGGTGATGTCGATGCCGGCGGTCACCCACTTCGCCCTGGACGGCACCGGCCCGGCCTTCGCCGGCAACCTGTTCCCGTTCCTCTTCATCACCATCGCCTGCGGCGCGCTGTCCGGCTTCCACTCGCTGATCTCCTCGGGCACCACGCCGAAGATGATCCAGAAGGAGTCGCAGGCGCGGATCATCGGCTACGGCGGCATGCTCACCGAGTCGTTCGTGGCGATCTCCGCGCTGATCACCGCAGCGGTGATCGACCAGCACCTCTATTTCGGGATGAACGCGCCGCTCGGCCTGACCGGCGGCACCCCGGCGACCGCCGCCGCGTACACGAACGGCCTGCATCTGGTCACCGGCGCCGGTGCGTCGCTGCCCGACGCGTCCCCGGACCTGTTCGCGCAGGCAGCCGCCGAGGTCGGTGAGAAGACGATCATCTCCCGGACCGGTGGCGCCCCGACGCTCGCCTTCGGGATGGCGCACATCCTCAGCCAGATCCCCGTCGTGGGCGCGGCGAAGGCCTTCTGGTACCACTTCGCGGTGATGTTCGAGGCGCTGTTCATCCTCACCACGGTCGACGCCGGCACCCGGGTGGCGCGCTTCATGCTCTCCGACTCGCTGGCCAACATCCCCGGCTGGCGGAAGTTCCGCGATCCGTCCTGGCGGCCGGGGGCGTGGATCTGCACCGCCCTGGTGGTGCTGGGCTGGGGTTCCATCGTGGTGATGGGCGTCACCGACCCGTTGGGCGGGATCAACATGCTGTTCCCGCTGTTCGGCATCGCCAACCAGCTGCTCGCCGCGATCGCGCTCACCGTCGTCTTCGTCGTGGTGATGAAGAAGGGCCTGTTCCGCTGGGCCTGGATCCCCGCCCTGCCGCTGCTGTGGGACCTGTTCATCACGATGTGGGCGTCCTGGCAGAAGATCTTCTCCGCCAACCCGTCGCTCGGCTACTGGGCGCTGAACGCCGCCGCCCGCGCCGCGAAGACGAAGGGCGCGCAGACCTTCTCCACCGCGAAGAGCCCGCACGAGATCGACATGGTGATCCGCAACACCGCCGTCCAGGGCTCCCTGTCGATCCTGTACGCGGTGCTGGTGCTGATCGTCTTCGTCATCGGGGTGGCCATCGCCGTCCGGGCCGTCCGGCGGGGCGGCCTGCCCGACGCCGAAGCCGAGGGGGTGCCGTCGCGGATCTTCGCTCCGGCCGGCTTCGTGCCCACCGCCCTGGAGAAGGAGGTGCTGGCCGAGTGGCAGGCCGCCGGCATCAACCCGTACGGTGACGATCGGCTGCCCGGGATGCACCACGCCAGCCAGCAGGAGACGATCCAGGAGGAGAACGAACTGTGACCCGATCCCGGCCCGCCTCCGGCACCGGGCGCTTCGCCATCGCGGCGGAGCCGGCCCGGGGAGACGGCTCCGCGCCGACCCACCGACCCGAGGACGGCGACGTGGTGCAGCGCGCCTGGCGCGGCACCGTCGCGGTGGTCCGGGGGCTGGCCGGGCTGGACAGGTACGACCGCTACGTCAACCACCAGCTGCGGGCCCATCCCGACGAGCCGATGCTGACCGAGGCGGAGTTCTGGCGCTGCGCCTGGGAGGCCGAGGGCCTCAACCCCGCGGCCCGCTGCTGCTGACCTCCGCCGTCCCAGCCGCCCAGCCTCCGGCTGCCGCGGGGCCGAAGCCGAAGACACCGACGGACCCCGGCAATGACCGGCCGTTCCCCGCCACCGCCTGGATGTTACCGCTATCACCTATCCCCGCACGGACCGCCCGCCCCTGTCGTGCGAAGATTGTCCGTGGTTTACTTTCTGTATGTCGTCGACCAATGAAGGTTCTGCGGACAGTTACGGTCCCGGTGGCTCACAGTCGGCCCTGCGCAGCGCCAACGAGGCCAGGGTGCTGGAGACCCTGCGCAGCCGAGGGGCGCTGACCCAGGCCGAGCTGGCGCGGCGGACGTCACTGGCCCCCTCCACCGTCTCGAAGATCGTGCACACCCTGCTCGAGGCGGGCGTGGTGGACATGGAGACGGACAAACAGGGCCGGCGCGGTCAACTGGTCGCCCTGTCCTCGTCCGCCGGGCTGGTGGTCGGGATCGACATGGGCCGTGACCACGTCCATGTCGCGCTGGCGAACCTGGCGCACGAGGTGGTGGCCGAGCAGCACCGTACGCTCCCTCAGGGGCACTCGATGCCCACCGGATTCGGCGCCGCCGACGACATCCTCGCCCTGCTGCTCGACGGGCTCGGTGTGACCCGCAGCCGGGTGGTCGGCGCCTGCCTGTCGATCCCCGCCCCGGTCGACGCGGACGGAGTGATCACCGCCACCGCCCTGATGCCCGGATGGAACGACGTGAACCTGGCCACCGCCGCCGAGCAGGCGCTCGGGCTACCGGTGCTGGTCGAGAACGACGCCAACCTCGGTGCCCTCGGCGAGGCCACCTGGGGGGCGGGACGAGACATCCGCAACATGGTCTATCTCAAGCTGGCCAACGGCATCGGCGCCGGCCTGATCCTCAACGGGGAGATCTTCCGCGGCGCCACCGGGACGGCCGGCGAGATCGGCCACACCACGGTGGTCGAGAACGGTGCCGTCTGCCAGTGCGGCAACCGCGGCTGCCTGGAGACGGTGGCCAACTCCCCGCACGTGATCGGCCTGCTCGCCCCCACCCACGGCCGGCTGAGCATCCCGCGGATCGTCGAGCTCGCCCGCGCGGGCGACCCCGGCTGCCGGCGGGTGCTCGGCGACACCGGCCGGGTGGCCGGCCTGGCCGTCGCGAACCTCTGCAACATCGTCAACCCGCAGCGACTCATCGTCGGCGGTGAGCTGTCCGCCGCCGAGGACCTGCTGCTGGGCCCGATGCGGCAGTCCGTACGCCTCAACGGCATCCCCGGCGCCGTCCGCTCCCTGGAGATCGTCCGGGCCGAACTCGGCGCCCGGGCGCACGTGCTCGGCGCCGTGGCGTACGCCCTGGCCCACGTCACCCCCGAGGCGCTCACCGCCACCCACTGATCCCCCGGGCCGCCGGCAGCAGCGGCGGCCGACCACCACCGACCGCCAGGAGACACCGATGCCCACCCTGCCGCAGCCCGCTCCCCACGTCGCCCCGCCAGGGCCGGCGACCTCCCCGCACCGGCCGGCACCCGCGGAGTCCCGGCCGACGATCGGGGTGGATGTCGGCGGCACCAAGATCGCCGCTGGACTCGTCGACGCCACCGGCCGGATCCTGGCCACCGTCCGCCGCCCCACCCCGGCCGAGGACAGTGCCCGGGTCGCGACGACGATCGCCGAGGTGGTCACCGACCTCGCCGCCGGCCACGACGTCGAGGCGATCGGCATCGGGGCGGCCGGGTTCGTCGACGCGACCCGGTCGACCGTACTGTTCGCCCCGAACCTCGCCTGGCGCGACGAACCGCTGCGCCGCAAGGTCGAGGAGCGGTGCGGACTGCCGGTCGTGGTGGAGAACGATGCCAACGCGGCGGCCTGGGGGGAGTTCCGGCTCGGCGCCGCCCGGGACGTCAGCTCCGCCGTGGTGATCACCGTGGGCACCGGCATCGGCGGTGGGGTGATCCTCGACGACCGGCTGGTGCGGGGCACCCACGGCGTCGCCGCCGAGATCGGTCACATCAAGGTCGTCCGACGCGGCCGGCGGTGCGGCTGCGGCCAGCGCGGCTGCCTGGAGAGCTATGCGAGCGGGCGGGCGCTGGTCCGCGAGGCCCGGGAGATCGCGACCACCTCCCCGCACGACGGCGCCCGACTGCTCGAGCTCGCCGGCGGCCACCCGGAGGACATCACCGGCCCGCACGTGACCCAGGCGGCCCAGGAGGGCGACCCGGCGGCGCTGGAGTGCTTCGAGCAGGTCGGCTGGTGGCTCGGCAGCGGGATGGCCGATCTGGCCGCGGTGCTGGACCCGGCGATCTTCGTCATCGCCGGCGGTGTCAGCGAGAGCGGCGACCTGCTGCTCGCACCGGCCCGCAGGGCGTTCGAGTCCACCCTCTCCGCCGGCGCCTTCCGGCCGGTCGCGGAGATCCGGCGGGCCACCCTGGGTAACGAGGCGGGCATCATCGGCGCCGCCGACCTGGCCCGGACCCGCTGACCTGTGCCGCATCGTGAGAGGGACCGCGAGGAGAGATCCGCCACAGTGAAACACTGACTACTACGTTCACCGTACGTCTCTGCACGGGTCCGGACCGCCCCGGAGCGGTCCGGCGACTCCCCGACCACCGGCCCCCACCCCTGGGGGACAAGACGTACGACAGTCAGTAGTAATCTGACCCCATGCAGAGCCGCAAGGACGTCACCAAGCTCCCCGACCTCGGCGCTACGCAAGGACGGGTCACCCCCCAGCGAACTCGCCGACCGGTCTATGTGGACCTGCTCCCCCCGTGCAACGCGGGGTGCCCCGCCGGCGAGAACATCCAGAACTGGCTGTATCTGATCAAGCAGGATCGGGCGTACGACGCCTGGCGCCAGCTGACGGACGACAACCCCTTCCCGGCCATCCATGGCCGGGTGTGTTACCACCCGTGCGAGGTCGCCTGCAACCGGGCGGAGCTGGACCAATCAGTCTCGATCCACGCCGTCGAGCGTTATCTCGGCGACCTGGCGATCGACCAGCACTGGGCCTTCGACAAGCCCAGCCATCCCAGTGGCAAGAAGGTGCTGGTGATCGGTGCGGGCCCGTCGGGGCTCTCCGCCGCCTATCACCTGGCCCGGCTCGGCCACCGGGTCGAGATCCGCGACGCCTCCGACAAGCCCGGCGGGATGATGCGCTGGGGCATCCCGGAGTATCGGCTGCCGCGCGACGTCCTGGACGCCGAGATCGACCGGCTGGTCGACCTGGGTGTCACGATCAGCTGCAGCCACCCGGTACACGACCTGGCCCTGGAGATGGCGGAGGGCGAGTTCGACGCCTGCTTCATCGCCATCGGCGCCCACCTGTCCAAGAAGGTCGACATCCCGGCCCAGGACACCTCGAAGATGGTCGACGCGGTCTCCTTCCTGCGCGACGTCGCCGGTGGTGAACGGCCGCTGATCGGCCGGAAGGTGGCCGTCTACGGCGGCGGCAACACCGCCATGGACGCCGCCCGGACGGCCCGCCGGCTCGGCGCCGACGAGACCACGATCATCTACCGCCGCACCCGTGAGCAGATGCCGGCCCACGCCGACGAGGCGGAGGCCGCCGAACGCGAGGGCGTCCGGATCAACTGGCTGCAGACCATCACCGAGGTCGGCGAGGACCTCACCGTCGAGATCATGGAGCTCGACACCGACGGGCGGCCCCGGGGCACCGGCCGGTTCGAGAAGCTCGACGCCGACACGGTGATCATGGCCGTCGGCCAGAAGCCCGACACCGGCTTCCTGCACAACATCCACGGCCTGCGGTTCGAGGACGACACCCTGCAGGTCGACCCGAAGACGCTGATGTCCGACGTCCCCGGCATCTTCGCCGGCGGCGACGCGGTGCCCTCGGAGCGTACGGTCACCGTCGGCACCGGCCACGGCAAGCGGGCCGCCCACAACATCGACATGTTCCTCACCCAGGGGCAGGTCGCCGAGGCCCCCAAGCACCCGACGGCGACCTTCGACAAGCTCAACCTGTGGTATTTCCGCGACAGCGACTCCCAGCGCACCCAGCCGGAGCTCGATGCGGAGACCCGGCTGTCCGACTTCGGCGAGATCGTCGGCGGGCTGACCCCCGACCAGGCGATGTTCGAGGCCCAGCGCTGCCTGTCCTGCGGCAACTGCTTCGAGTGCAACGGCTGCCTGGGTGCCTGCCCCGAGGACGCCGTGATCCGGCTCGGCAAGGGCCACCGTTACCGCTTCGACTACGACAAGTGCACGGGCTGCGCCACCTGCTACGAGCAGTGCCCGGTCCATGCGATCGAGATGGTCCCCGAGGGTGTCGCCCTGCCGCCCGACCTGGCGGCCGCCGCACAGTCCCACGAGGCCTCGACCAGGATTGGACTCTGAGCCATGCGCAAGATCATCGACGGTAACGAGGCCGCCGCCTCGGTGGCCTACCGACTCAACGAACTCTGCTCCATCTACCCGATCACCCCGTCCTCGACGATGGCCGAGCTGTGCGACGAGTGGTCGGCGCGGGACCTGCGCAACGTCTGGGACACCGTGCCCAGCGTGGTCGAGATGCAGTCCGAGGGTGGCGCCGCCGGCGCCATGCACGGCGCCCTGCAGGGCGGTGCGATGAGCACCACCTTCACCGCCTCCCAGGGCCTGCTGCTGATGATCCCGAACATGTACAAGATCGCCGGCGAACTGACCTCCACGGTCTTCCACGTCGCCGCCCGGGCGCTCGCCACCCAGGGGCTGTCGATCTTCGGTGACCACCAGGACGTGATGGCGGTCCGGCAGACCGGCTTCGCGCTGCTCGCCTCCTGCTCCCCGCAGGAGGCCCACGACATGGCGGCGATCGCCGAGATCGCCACCCTGCGCTCGCGGGTGCCGTTCCTGCACTTCTTCGACGGCTTCCGGACCTCCCACGAGCTGAACACCGTCGAGATGCTCTCCGACGAGGAGCTGCGGTCCCTGGTGCCCAAGGAACTCGTCCGCGAGCACCGCCGCCGCGCCCTCGACCCGGAGCACCCGTTCATCCGCGGCACCGCGCAGAACCCGGACGTCTACTTCCAGGCCCGGGAGTCCGCCAACAGCTACTACCAGGCGGTGCCAGGCATCGTCACCGAGGCACTGGACGAGTTCGCCGCCCGGATCGGGCGCCGCTACGGCCTGGTGGAGTACACCGGGGCACCCGACGCCGACCGGGTCCTGGTGCTGATGGGCTCGGCGGTGCACACCGCCCGGGCCACCGCCGAGTACCTCAACGCGCACGGCCAGAAGGTCGGCGTGCTCAACGTCCGCCTCTACCGGCCGTTCCCGACCGCCGAGCTGCTCGCCGCGATCCCCGCGACCGCGCAGCAGGTCGCGGTGCTGGACCGCACCAAGGAGCCCGGCTCGAACGGTGAGCCGCTGTTCCTCGACGTGGTGACCGCACTCGGCGAGGCGTACGCCACCGGCGCCCGCGCCACCATGCCGAAGGTGCACGGCGGCCGCTACGGCCTGGGCTCGAAGGACCTCACCCCGGCGATGCTGGTCGGGGTCTTCGACGAGCTGGCCACCGACGACCCGCGGCCGCGGTTCACCGTCGGCATCGACGACGACGTCACCCACCTGTCGGTGGCGTACGACGCCGATCTCGACATCGAGGACCCGCAGACCCGCCGCGCGGTGTTCTACGGCATCGGCTCCGACGGCACTGTCGGCGCCAACAAGAACACCATCAAGATCCTCGGCGCCGACCGGGACCGCTACGCGCAGGGCTACTTCGTCTACGACTCGAAGAAGTCCGGGTCGCGGACCACCTCACACCTGCGCTTCGGGCCGGCGCCGATCGACGCGCCGTACCTGGTGTCCAAGGCCGACTTCATCGGCATCCACCACTGGTCGATCCTGGAGAACGTCGACACGCTGGCCTTCGCCCGCCGCGGCACCGTGCTGCTGTTGAACAGCCCGTACGGCGTGGACGAGGTCTGGGACCGGCTGCCGAGGCCGATGCAGGAGACGATCCTGGCCAAGGACCTCGAGGTGTACGTCATCGACGCCACCGCGGTGGCCCGCAGCGCCGGGATGGGCAACCGGACCAACACCGTCCTGCAGGCCTGCTACTTCGCCATCTCCGGGGTGCTGCCGAAGGACGAGTCGATCAAGCGGATCAAGGACTCGATCACCAAGACCTACTCCCGCAAGGGCGAGGAGGTGGTGAAGAAGAACCACGCCGCGGTCGACATGGCCGTCGAGCACCTGCACAAGGTGACCATCCCCGGCCGGGTCACCGCCGACCACGGGCTGCGCAACCCGATCCCGGCCGACGCGCCGGAGTTCGTCCGCACCGTCACCTCGGTGATGATGGCCGACCGCGGCGACACCCTGCCGGTCAGCTCACTGCCGGTGGACGGCACCTACCCGTCGGGCACCACCCAGTACGAGAAGCGCAATGTCTCCGAGATCGTCGCCGAGTGGGACCCGGAGACCTGTATCCAGTGCGGCAACTGCTCGATCGTCTGCCCGCATGGCGTGATCCGGTCGAAGTTCTACGCCCCCGAGCTGCTGGAGAACGCCCCGGCGGGCTTCCAGTCCGCGGAGCTGGCCGCCGCCGGCCTGCCGAACACCCGGTTCACCCTGCAGGTGTTCGCCGAGGACTGCACCGGCTGTGGGTTGTGCACCGAGGCCTGCCCGGTCTCCCCGCTCGGCCAGCCGCAGAAGAAGGCGATCAACCTCTCTCCGGTGCTGCCCCGGCTGGCGCAGGAGAAGGAGAACATCGAGTTCTTCCGGACGCTGCCGACGAACAACCGCACCCGGGTGGACTTCGGCACCGTCCGCGGCACCCAGTTCCTGGAGCCGCTGTTCGAGTTCTCCGGCGCCTGCAGCGGCTGCGGTGAGACGCCGTACGTGAAGCTGCTCACCCAGCTCTTCGGTGACCGGGCGACCGTCGCCAACGCCACCGGCTGCTCCTCGATCTACGGCGGCAACCTGCCGACCACCCCGTGGGCGAAGAACGCCGAGGGTCGCGGCCCGGCCTGGTCGAACAGCCTGTTCGAGGACAACGCCGAGTTCGGTCTGGGGCTGCGGCTGGCCGCGGACGTGCACACCGCCCAGGCGCGCAAGATGACCGGCGAGCTGCGCGAGCTGGCCGGCGCCGAGTTGGTCGACGGGCTGCTGGAGGCACCGCAGTTCAGCGAGTCCGACTTCGCCGCCCAGCGTGCCCGGGTGAACCTGCTGAAGGCCCGCCTGGACGAGTTGGAGGACCGCGGCCTGGACGGCTACCACCAGGAGAAGGTCAACAACCTGCGGTCGGTGGTCGACCACCTGATCCGCCGGTCGGTGTGGATCGTCGGCGGTGACGGCTGGGCCTTCGACATCGGGTCCGGCGGTCTGGACCACGTGCTGGCCTCCGGGCGCGACGTCAACATCCTGGTCCTCGACACCGAGGTCTACTCCAACACCGGCGGTCAGGCCTCCAAGGCCTCGCCGCTGGGGGCGGTGGCGAAGTTCGCCACCGCGGGCAAGGTGACCCAGTCGAAGGATCTGGCGATGCAGGCGATCGCGTACGGCAACGTGTACGTCGCCCGGGTCGCGATGGGCGCCGATCCGCAGCAGACGCTGAGGGCGTTCCGTGAGGCCGAGGCGTACGACGGGCCGTCGCTGATCCTGGCCTACAGCCACTGCATCGCGCACGGTATCGACATGCGCAAGGGCCTCGACCAGCAGTACCTGGCGGTGAACACCGGCCACTGGCCGCTGATCCGCTACAACCCGGTGATCCGCGACGAGGGCGGCAACCCGTTCCTGCTCGACTCCCAGCGCCCGCGGGTCCCGCTGCGGGAGTACCGCACCAAGGAGCTGCGGTTCCGGATGCTGCAGAAGTCCGACCCGGCCGAGGCCGAGCGGCTGCTCACCCTGGGCCAGGAGGCGGCCACCCGTCGCTGGCAGTCGTACGAGGAACTGGCCACCCGCGGCGCCGACCGGTTCGCCGCGGACGCACGGAAGGGACTGTGAGATGAACCTCCGCACGACGTACCTGGGGCTGCCGCTGCGCAACCCGCTGGTCGCCTCGGCCGGCCCGCTGTCGCAGACGGTGGACGGGATCAGGCGCCTCGCCGACGGCGGTGTCGGCGCGGTGGTGCTCTACTCGGTGTTCGAGGAGCAGATCCGCCGTCAGGCCGAGATCGACGAGGCGCTGGAGGAGCAGCACGCCGACGCGTTCGGGGAGGCCCTGTCGTACTTCCCCGAGCTGCCCGGGACCGACGGCGGCGACCTGCCCGCCGACTACCTGCGGCTCCTCGAGGAGGGGGCGCAGGCGACCGGGGTGCCGATCATCGGGTCGATCAACGGGTCGACCCGGGGCGGCTGGACGCAGTACGCGCGCCAGCTGCAGGACGCCGGCGCGGCCGCGATCGAGCTCAACATCTACTTCGTGGTCGGTGACCTGTCGCTGTCCGGCCGCGAGGTCGAGGAGCGGCACCTGGACATCGTCCGAGCGGTGAAGCAGGCGGTGTCGATCCCGGTCGCGGTGAAGCTCTCGCCGTACTTCAGCTCGGTCGGCAACATGTGTCGGCAGCTGGCGGAGGCGGGCGCGGACGGTCTGGTGCTGTTCAACCGTTTCCTGCAGCCGGAGATCGACATCGACGCCCTCGACGTTGAGCCCGAGGTCGAGCTGTCGTCCCAGTACGAGGGCCGGCTGCCGCGCACCTGGATCGCCGCCCTGCGCGGCGGCCGGGTGGGCTGCTCGCTGGCCGCCACCTCGGGCGTCCGCGACGCCGACGACCTGGTCCGCTACCTGCTCGCCGGGGCCGATGTGGTGATGACCACCTCCGCCCTGGTGCGCAACGGCACCGAGTACGGCCGGCAGCTGCTCAACGGCCTGGAGGACTGGATGGCCGCCAAGGGCTACGAGTCGCTCGACGACTTCCGCGGTCTGCTGGCGGTCCGCCACGACGACGAGAACGCCTACCAGCGCGCCGGCTACATCACCGCGCTGCAGAAGGCGAAGAGCACCTACGGGTCGTTCTGAGCGCACCCGGTGGATCCGGCCGGCGCCGATCAGCCGCGGCGCCGGCCGATCGCGTCCGCCGGGGCCAGCAGACCGTCGAACGCCTCCCGGGCCTCGATCCCGAGGGCCGGCACCCCCAGAGCAGCGGTCCCGCCCCAGAGCACCGAGCGCCGACGCCCGTACGCGGCGGCATGCAGAGCCACCAGGGTCTCCTCCAGCACGAACGGGATCCCGGCGCGGAACCAGGCCTGGTCCTCGGGAGTCTGGTTGTCGAGGATGAAGGGTCCGTTGGCGGCGAGGATCTCGTGCGGTTTGTGCCGTACCCAGGCGGCGAGGGTGAGCCGGCGCCATTCCTCCTGGGAGAGCAGCCGGGTGACGTGGACCATCAGTTCTCGCTCCTCGCGGGCCAGGTGCACCAGCAGTGGCTGCTCGACAGCGACGACGACGCCCAGCGCCTTCTCGGCGGACGACTCACCTGCCTCGAGGTCACGACCGGTCCCCGCCATCCCGTCCACCGCCCAGGTGATGGCATCGTGCTGGCCGGCGAGATCGTCGATCAGATCCTGCAGGCCGGGGTCGCGGGCCAACAGGTCCGGATGGATCATCCGGTCCTCCCCCCGGTGGTGGTAGCGGACGAACCGGGCGAGGAACTGCAGGTGAGCACCCAGTGTGCGACGGCGACCGCCGTCGATGTGGTCACCGCCCTCCTGCAGCAGGAGGCGGCAGCGGACGAGGTCCCGGCGGATCGCGGCGTGCACGATGGCCATGTCCCGGGGGTGTGCCGCGGCGTGGGGATCGAGCTTCATGGCGGGCCTCCCGCCCGGTGTCGTCCACGAGGTCGGTGCCGCGAGGGAACGAGCCGGCACCCGGGCCGGCGGGACTACAAGATCGTGTGACGTACGTCACCAAGCCGGCCCGGTTCTCACCATACTCTCAGAGAGTCGACGCGTCGATCGCGAAGCGATACTTCACGTCGGACCTCATCATCCGGTCGTACGCCTCGTTGACCCGGTCGGCGGGGATCACCTCGACCTGGGCGCCGATCCGGTTCTCGGCGCAGAAATCGAGCATCTCCTGGGTCTCCGCGATGCCACCGATCAGCGAGCCGACGAAGGAACGGCGATGGTTGGTGAACATCCGCACCGGCGCCTGGAAGGGCTGCTGCGGCAGCGCCACGTTGCACATCACTCCGTCGACCCGCAGGGTGTTCATGTACGCGCCGAAGTCCAGCGGGGCGGCGACGGTGTTGAGGACGAAGTCGAACCGTCGGCGGGCCGCGGCGAGGGCGCCGTCCTCCGCGGTGGCGACGTAGTCAGTGGCGCCGAAGCGGAGGGCGTCGGCCTTCTTGGCGGGGCTGTGCGACAGGACGGTGACCTCGGCCCCCATCGCCGCCGCGATCTGGACGCCCATGTGCCCGAGCCCGCCCATGCCGACGACGGCGACCCTGGTGCCCTCGCCGACACCCCAGTGGTGCAGCGGGGAGTAGGTGGTGATGCCGGCGCAGAGCAGCGGCGCGGCGTTCTCTTGCGGCAGGGTCTCGGGGACGTGCAGGGTGAAGGCCTCGCGGACGACGATCTGCTGGGCGTATCCACCCTGGGTGTACTCACCGTCGGGCATCGTCTGCCCGTAGGTGAGGACCCGACGGTCACAGAACTGCTCCTCACCCGCCAGGCAGTACTCGCACTCGCCACAGCTGTCGACCATGCAGCCGACGCCGGCGACATCCCCGACCTGGAACTGGGTCACCGCCTCGCCGATCGCCGAGACGACTCCGACGATCTCGTGCCCGGGTGCGAGCGGCCACTGCCGGTCGCCCCACTCCCCGGTGACCGTGCTGACGTCGGAATGGCAGATGCCGCAGTAGGAGATGTCGAGTTGAACGTCGTCGGGGCGCAGCTCGCGACGCTCCACGGTGAAGGGCTCGAGCGGTCTGCCGGCGCCGGGGGCTCCCCAGGCACGTACGGTGGTGGACATGTGACCTCCTGTCGATGCGGACACTGCGCAGGGTAGTCACGCAGGGGGACAGACCCAACGTCGGGGGCCGGCGATGGGCAGGCTCAGCGGCGCCAGGGCGCGAGGACGTCCTCCAGGTACGCCCGCGCACCGACCATCGCCGGGCCGTACCAGGTGATCGCACGGCCATCGACGCAGACGGTGGGCACCGCATCGACCCCGCCGCGGAACGTCTCCGGTCCATCGTCGGGACCGAAGGCGTACGGCTCATCGGGCAGCACCACCAGATCCGCCGCCGCCCGGATCGCCGCGACCTCGACGTGGGGATAGCGGTCGACCGCGTCGCCGAAGGCGTTGTCGAAGCCGAGTCGGTCGAACAGGTCGGCCGGGTACGTCCGGGGGCCGACCACCATCCACGGGTCGCGCCAGATCGCGATCGCCACCCGTGGTCGCGCGCCGGAGGGCCGCCCGGCGGGCACCGATCCGACCTCCCACGCGCGGGCCGCCTCGACCAGCCACCCGGGCTCGCCCACCCCGAGGCCCTCCGCGAAGAGCCGTCGCATCGAGGTGATCGCCTGCTCCACCGACTCGATCGCCGTCACCCAGACGGGGATCCCGCGCTCCCGGAGGCGGTCGACGTCGAGGCGACGATTCTCTTCCTGATTGCAGACGACGAGGTCCGGCTGCAGCGCGGCGATCGCGGCGCGGTCGGGGTTCTTGGTGCCACGCACCCGCGTCACCCGCAGGTCCGTGGGCCGGATGCACCAGTCGGTCGCACCGACCAGGCGGTCGGGCAGCGTCGTCGCGATCGCCTCCGTCAGGGACGGCACCAGGGAGACGATCCGCTGTGGTCCTCCGGCCGGGACCCGTACCGGCGCACCGAGGTCGTCGAGGAAGGTACGCTCTGCGGCGGTCATGCCCTGCAGCCTAGTCGGGGCGCCGTCTCCCCCGCGTGCAGCATGTCCTCTCTCGCGTGCAGCAGGCCGGGGACACCCGCCACAATGGGCGCATGAACACACCTGACCAGCCGAGACCTGGCGACGAGCCCGCCGCGGAGAGGATCCGCCTCGGCCAGTTCCTCAAGTGGGCCAACCTCACCGAGTCGGGCAGCGAGGCACGCGACCTCATCCAGGCCGGTTACGTACGGGTCGACGGTGAGGTGGAGACCCGCCGCGGACACCAACTCAACCCCGGCCAGCGGGTGACGGTGGCCTACCCGGGCGAGGACGAGGTCACGGTGGTCGTCGAGGGCCGCTGAGCGTACGCCCGCCGCAGCGGCGGAGCAGCCACGGTGGGCGACGCGGGACGGCTACGCCTCGACGGACCCGGCCTCGGTCGCGCCGGGCCGATCGGTCGCCTCGGCGGCCGCCAGGTCGGGTCCGGCGACGGCGACCGCCTCGTCGTCATTGCCGAGCACCCCGGTCCGACGCAGCCGGTCGACGTACTGCTTGGCCTCGGCGAGCCCCGTCCCGGTCCGTTCCCGGTAGAGCATCACGGCGTCGATGTAGCTGCGGTGGACCAGCGCATCCTGCACCGCCTCGTCCAGCGACTTCGCCGCCGCCTCGCGACCGGCACGATCCGACAGCCAGGCGACCTGCTGCTCCAGTTCGTAGACGCGGTCGCGCAGGCGCTCGATCTCGGCACGTACGTCGAACATCTCTCCGGGACCAGAAATCTCCACGGGCCTACAGTAGAGGGGGTGGGGTGCCGCCGGTACCCTTTCGGTCAGTGTCGGCGGCACGCGATCGCCCGGACACACACCTCACTCACAGCTGGCATACAGGGTTATTGCCCCCACCCATCGAACGGCGTGGCAGTCTCTGACTATGACCGACCGTTCCCACGGCACCCTCTCCCGCCCCGACGGCTCCCCCATCCGCATCCTCGCGGTGGACGACGAGCCGGCTCTGACCGAGCTGCTGTCGATGGCCATGCGTTATGAGGGATGGGAGGTGTGGACCGCCGCGAGCGGTCAGGAGGCCGTGCAGGTGGCCCACGACATCCGTCCCGACGCCGCCGTGCTCGACATCATGCTGCCCGACTTCGACGGCCTCGAGGTGATGCGGCGGATCCATGCCGACCAGCCGGGCCTGCCGGTGATCTTCCTGACCGCCCGTGACGCGGTCGCCGACCGGATCGAGGGTCTCACCAGCGGCGCGGACGACTACGTCACCAAACCGTTCAGCCTGGAGGAGGTCATCGCCCGACTGCGCGCCCTGCTGCGGCGTACGGGTGCCTCGCAGGCGATCAACGCGTCGACCCTCGTGGTCGGCGACCTGACCCTGGACGAGGACTCCCACGAGGTCACCCGCGGGGGTGACTCCATCCACCTCACCGCGACCGAGTTCGAGCTGCTGCGCTACCTGATGCACAACCCGCGCCGGGTGCTCAGCAAGGCTCAGATCCTCGACCGGGTCTGGAACTACGACTTCGGCGGGCAGGCCAACATCGTGGAGCTCTACATCTCCTACCTGCGCAAGAAGATCGACGTCGGGCGCCAGCCGATGATCCACACCCTGCGCGGCGCCGGGTACATGTTGCGCCCGGCCGATGAGTGAGCTGCCCGCGCTGCCGCCGCAACCTCCGCCGACGACCTCCCGGGCCCGCGGTCGGCCCGCCTGGCCCGACCGGCGCGGGCGGCCGCGGATCCGTCGCCCACGGGCCCGCGGTGTCCGGTCCACCGGAGCCGTCCGGGAGACACCCGGCGCCGCCGCCCGCCCGGCCCGCGCACTGGAGGGCACCGCCTCCCACCGGCTCACCGCCGGGCCCCTCCCCGCCCGCGGCACCCTGACCCGCCAACTCGTGGTCCAGGTCAGCGCCATCATCGCGGTGGTGGCCATCGCCCTCGGCTTCGTCACGACGCTCATCGCCCAACGGGTGCTGATGCGTCAGCTCGACGACCGCCTCACCGCCGTCCTGACCCGCCAGCAGACCGCGGCGACCACCTCCGGTCAGGGGTTCGCGGGTGGCATCGACCTGCCGGGACAGCCCATCGGCACCGTGGTGGTCGTCATCACCGATCAGGCCTCCCCGACCGGTACGGTCACTCCGGTGGCCCAGAACGGTGTGCTCACCCCGGACGGATTCCGCCCGGTGCCCAGCAACGCGGCCCTGCGGACGCTCTACAACCTGCCGGTCGGTTCCGGCGCCCACAGCGTCGACCTGGAGCTGCTCGGGGGCTACCGGGCGATGGCGGTCCAGAACGGTCAGGACCGCGTCATCGTCGGTCTGCCGCTGACCGAGACCCGGACGGCGGTGGCCACCCTGGTCTGGACCGCGACGATCCTGTCCCTGCTGGCAGTGGCCGCCAGCGTCATCACCGTGTACGTGGTGGTGGTGCGCAAGATGCGCCCGCTCACCGACCTGGCCGCGGTCGCCCGCCAGGTGTCGGCGATGCCGCTGAGCGAGGGCTATGTCGACCTCGGCCCCCGCGTCCCGCCACCGCGCTCCCCCTACGCTGCAGAGGTGACCGACGTGGGGGAGGCGATCAACCAGATGCTCGGGCACGTGGAGTGGGCCCTGCAGGCCCGGCAGGTCTCGGAGTCGTGGGTCCGCCGGTTCGTCGCCGACGCCTCGCACGAACTGCGCAACCCGCTGGCCGCGATCCGCGGCTACGCCGAACTCACCCGGCGGGAGCGGGACGCGATGCCCCCGCAGACGGGCCGTGCCCTCGACCGGATCGACGCCGAGGCGGAGCGGATGTCGGCCCTGGTGGAGGACCTGCTGCTGCTGGCCCGGCTGGACAGCAAGGCCACCCCGGCGCACCAGCCGGTCGACCTCACCGAGATCGTCGTCAATGCCCTGGCCGACGCGCAGGCGGCCGGCCCCGACCACAGCTGGTCCCTCGACGTCCCGACCGAGCCGGTGATGGTTGTCGGCGACCGCCACCAGCTCCACCAGGTGGTGGCGAACCTGCTGGCCAACGCGCGGACACATACCCCCTCGGGCGCTCGGGTGATGGCCGGCCTGAGCGTCGCGTTCGCGGCAGCCCGACCAGGTCAGCGGGAGGCGGTCGTCACCGTCCACGACAACGGCCCGGGGATCCCCAGCGCGATGATCGCGCAGGTCTTCGACCGGTTCGTCCGGGCCGACTCCGCCCGGGCCCGGATCCGCGACGCCTCGGCCCCCAACGGCAGCACCGGTCTGGGCCTGTCGATCGTCGCGGCCGTGGTCACCGCCCACCGAGGCCAGGTCACCGTGACCTCGCGCTGCGCCGACGACCTCACCGGGCCGGAGGCCGAGCAGGCCGACACCTGGACCACGTTCACCGTACGGTTGCCGCTGGCTCCCGTCGCGGACTGACGGGATCACCGACCCCGCAGCCGGCGCTGTTCCGCGGCGAGGTTGGCGCGCGCCGGGTCGGTCCACCAGGCCCGGGCGGGGCGCGTACGGTACAGCGGATCGAGCCCGCCCAGCTGCTGCAGCACAGCGAGCCGGCCCCGGCGGTAGTCCTCGGCCGGGACGTCGGAGTACTCCGCGCGGACCTGCCGGGAGTACTCCAGGTAGCGCGCCTCGTCGACTCCGAGGATGGCCAGGTCCCCGTCGAGGAAGACGTTGCCGGCCGGGTCGTCGTCGCCGGGCCGGTGGGTCGCGGTGAGCCGGACCAGACGGGCCACCTCCTCGGCCTCGCGGGCCGGGACCAGCCCGTCCAGGGACCGCTCCGCGAGCACCGCGGAGGCCTCCTCGTCCTCCCCCGGCCGGCCCTCGTACACCGCGTCGTGGAACCAGGCGGCCAGCCGGAGCGTACGCCCCGGATCGGTGCCGTGGCGCAGGTCGTCGACCACCGCGGCCATCGCCCGCTGCAGCTCCGCCAGATGCTGCGGGGTGTGGTAGCGCCGGTGCGGCTCCGACCAGCGGGCCAGCAGGTCCTCGCCGAGGTCGACGGCCCGGGGCAGCAGCGCCGCCCACTCGGCCCGGAGCCGGTCGTCGCGGCGGCGGGCGGCGGCGAGCGCCTGCGGTTTGGTCCGCCGCAGCCCGGCCCGGCGCAACGCCCGGACCACCTCGGTCGGGCTGACCTCGCGCGCCCCGGCGGCGACGGCGTCGGCGTAGCGGGAGGCGGGCAGGTCGTAGTGGTCCCGGTCGAAGGCCCGCGCGGGCAGGCCGAGCAGATCGGCGAAGCCGTGCAGTTCCGCCAGCGAGGTGTCGGACACCAGGTGGGCGAACAGGGTGCCGTGGGCGGGCCAGTGCGGGGGGTCGACGAGGAGCATCGGAGTCAACCTACCCGCCCGCCCCGCTCAGCTGAACCAGACCAGCTTCACCACCGCCACCGCGCTGACCAGCACGATGAACACCCGCAGCAGGGTCGGCGAGAGGCGGCGACCGATCCGCGCCCCCAGCCAGCCGCCGCCGAGGGCGCCGATGGCGAGCAGCCCAGCCACCGCCCAGCGCACCTGGTGCCAGGCGACGATCAGGAACACCAGGGCGGCGAGGAAGTTCGCGGCCGGGGCGAGGATGTTCTTCACCACATTGATCCGCAGCAGGGACAGGCCGGTCAGCGCGCTGAGCAGACCGATCAGCAGCACGCCCTGGGCGGCGCCGAAGTAGCCGCCGTACATCCCGGTGAAGAGCGCGCCGACCAGCAGCCCGATCCGTCGGCCGCCGGTCAGCGGGGCGTCGGCGTGGTGGGCGCCGATCCAGCCGTTGATCCGGCGGCCGAAGATCACCAACAGGGCGGCGATGACGATCAGCACCGGCACGATCGCGGTGAACGCCTCCGGCGGCAGGACGAGCAGCAGGCCGGCGCCGAGGGCCGAGCCGAGGAGCTGCAGCGGCAACATCAACCGGACCACCGGCCACACCGCAGTCATCTCGTCCCGGGCGCCCTGGGCGGCGGTCAGGCCGCTGAAGCTCAGGCCGAGACTGTTGGAGATGTTCGCCGCGACCGGCGGGTAGCCGAGGAACAGCAGGGTCGGGAAGGTGATCAGGGTCCCGGACCCGACCACGGTGTTGATAGTGCCCGCGGCGAGGCCGGCCACGATGATCACGATCGCGTCGAGGGGTGCCACCGGGCCACGGTAGACCATCTGTCGCCACATGTAGACTCATCCCTCGGAAGACCCACGTTCCGGGGAAGCCGGTCGGACGCCGGCGCTGACCCGCAACCGTAGGCCCCGCCGCCGGCGGGGCGAGCCGGAGGACCGGATCGGGGGCCGCTCATCAACTCGTCGTGGACTGCGAGAGAGCCGGCCGGCCGGGCCTGCGCGCATCCACCGCGTCGCCAGGAGGCCCGATGCCCGTACGTCACCGTCCGTCCCTTCGCCGCTGGGCGCTCGTCGCGCTCGCCGCGGTCGCCCTGCTGGTGGCCCCGCTCGGCAGCGGCGTGGCCCGCGCCGAGGACGGCTACCGGTACTGGGGGTACTACGAGGCGGACAACGGCCAGTGGACCTTCTCCCAGTCGGCGCCGGGCACCACCACCCCGGCCGACGGGTCGGTCCAGGGCTGGCGGTTCGCCGTGGCCGGCAGCACCACCGCCCGCCCGCCGCGGACCATCCCGCCGTTCAACGAGATCTGCGGCAAGGTGCGCCCGGTCGACGGGCAGAAGCGGGTCGGGCTGATCATCGACCCGGGCACCGCCGACGACGCCCCGCAGGGCGCCACCCCCGGCCAGGTGACGGCGACCTGCGTGGTCGTCCCGACCGCCGCGACCGGCACCCAGGTGCTGCAGGCCGCGACCACCGTACGGACCGACTCCTCCGGGATGATCTGCGGGGTCGCCGGCTATCCGGCCACCGGCTGCGGTGACCCGGTGGCCGACATCACCGTGCCCTCGACCGAGCCGGCCGTCGTCGCCTCGCCGACCGCCGCGGCCGGCGATGTCTCCCACGGCACCCCGGTGTGGGCCTGGATCACGGTCGGCGGCATCGTCGTCGTGCTCGCCGGCGCCGGCGTCGTCGTCGCCCGCAAGCGGCGGACAGCCTGACCCCCGGTCGACTGACCCTCCCGATCGACTCCACCCTCGTGACCCTCGGCCGGCGCGCCAGCGCCAACGACCCGCGCCACCCCCGGGACCTGCACCCGGTGGCGTGGTGGTCGTGGGCGCTCGGCCTCGGCATCGCGGCGAGCCGTACGGACAACCCGGTGCTGCTGGTGCTGCTGGCGCTGGTCGCCGGGCTGGTCGTCACGCTGAAGCGGTCCGACGCCCCGTGGGCCCGGGCGTACACCCTGTTCGTCCGGATCGCGCTGGTGGTGTTGGGCCTGCGGGTGCTGTTCCAGGCGGTCCTCGCCACCCAGACCCAGGGGACCCACGTCCTGGTCACCCTGCCGCTCGTCCCGCTGCCGGACTGGGTGATCGGGATCAAGCTCGGCGGCCCGGTCACCTGGGAGGCGTTGCTGTCCTCGGTCTACGCCGGCGGGCAGCTGGCGGTGATCCTGATCTGCTTCGGCGCGGCCAACGCGCTGGCCGCGCCGCGGCGGATGCTGCGACTCGCCCCGGCCGCCCTGTACGAGGTGCAGGTCGCCCTGGTGGTGGGCCTCTCCTTCGCCCCGCAGCTGGTGACGGACGCGCGGCGGGTGCACGGCGCCCGCCGGCTGCGCGGCCGCCGGGTGCGGCTCCGGGACTTCTTCCGGACCACGGCGATGCCGGTGCTCGAGTCCGCCCTGGACCGCTCCGTCGATCTGGCCGCGGCGATGGACGCCCGCGGCTACGGCCGGATGCGGCACCTGCCGGGACGCCGGCGCCGACTGATCAGCGCCCTCAGCCTGCTCGGCGCGCTGGGCCTGCTGATCGGCCTGTACGGGCTGCTGTCGGCGTCGATCCGTCCCGCTCTCTCGCTGGGTGCGGTCCTCGCCGGGGCGGTGCTGGTCACCGCCGCGCTGCTGGTGGGCCGCACCCGGGCCGTCCGGACCCGCTACCGGCCCGACCCGTGGGCGCTGCCCGAGTGGCTCGTCGCCGGGTCCGGGGTGGTGGTGGCCGGAGTGCTGGTCGGGTGCTCGCTGCGCGGCATCGGCGGACTCACCATGCCGAGTGCGCTGGCGGTCCCGCCGCTGCATCCGCTGCCGCTGGCCGCCGTGCTGATCGGGCTGCTGCCGGCGGTCGCGGCGCCGTACGTTCCGGGAACCGCCGGCGCGGAGCCCGCTCCCCGGACACCGGGCCCGCGTTCCACACCGGCCCCCCGCTCCTCCCGCTCCACCACCGAACCGACCACGGAGGTGGTCCCGTGATGCTCGATTTCGACCACGTCTCGCTGCGCTACGCCGGCGCACCGACGGCCACTCTCGACGACGTCGACCTGCATGTCGAGGAGGGCGAGCTGGCGTTGCTGGTCGGGCCCACCGGCTCCGGCAAGTCCACCCTGCTGCGCGCGACAAACGGTCTGGTGCCGCACTTCACCGGTGGGCTGCTCACCGGGCGGGTCCGGGTCGACGGGCGGGACACCTCCCGCTGGCAGCCCCGCGACCTGGCCGATGTGGTGGGCCTGGTGGGGCAGGACCCGGCCGCCACCTTCGTCACCGACACCGTGGAGGACGAGCTCGCCTACACGATGGAATCCCTCGGCGTGGGCCCGCAGACGATGCGGGTCCGGGTCGAGGAGACCCTCGACCTGCTCGGGCTGGCCGACCTGCGCCGCCGCCCGCTCACTGCCCTGTCGGGCGGCCAGGCGCAGCGGGTCGCCATCGGCGCCGCGCTGACCGCCCACCCCCGCGTCCTGGTCCTCGACGAGCCGACCTCGGCGCTCGACCCGCAGGCGGCCGAGGAGGTGCTCGCCGCGATCCGCCGGTTGGTGGACGATCTCGGGATGACGGTGCTGATGGCCGAGCACCGGCTGGAACGGGTGATCCAGTACGCGGACACGATCGCCGAGATCGCCGCCGGCCGGATCGTCCGTTCGGGTGACCCGCAGCGGGTGATGGCCACCGCCACTGTCGTGCCGCCGATCGTCCGGCTCGGCCGACTCGCCGGCTGGGAGCCGCTGCCGCTGTCGGTGCGCGACGCCCGCCGGCAGGCCCGTACGCTCCGCGCCGAGCTGCCCGAGCTGCCGCCGCAGCGCCTGGCCGGCACCGCGGTGCCCGGTCGGGTGCTGGCGTCCGTCTCCGGGCTGACCGTACGGTACGGCCGGGTGGAGGCGCTGCGGGGGCTGGACCTCGCCGCGCGGGCCGGTGAGGTGTGCGCGCTGATGGGCCGCAACGGCGCCGGGAAGTCCACGCTGTTGTCGGTGCTGGCCGGTCTGACGGCTCCGACCTCGGGGTCGGTCGACGTCGACGGGCTGGAGCCTCGTCGGGCCTCCCCGCACGAGTTGGTCCGGCGGGTCGGGATGGTGTCGCAGGACCCGGCCGATCTGCTCTACGCGTCGACGGTCGCCGAGGAGTGTGCCACCGCCGACCGGGACTTCGCCGTCGCGCCGGGCACCTGTGCGGCGCTGCTGGCCGAGCTGGCCCCCGATGTCCCGGCCGATCGCCATCCGCGCGACCTGTCGGAGGGGCAGCGGATGTGCCTGGCCCTGGCCGTCGTGCTCAGCGGCGCGCCCGCCCTGCTGGTCCTCGACGAACCGACCCGCGGGCTGGACTATGCCGCCAAGGAGCGGCTGTGCGCCGAGCTGGCCCGGCTGGCGGCCGAGGGGCACGGGATCCTGCTGTCCACCCACGACGTCGAGGTGGTCGCGGCGGTCGCCGACCGCGTCGTCGTACTGGCCGACGGAGAGGTCGTCGCCGACGGCCCGGCCCAGCGGGTCGTCACCGGGTCCCCGATGTTCGCCCCGCAGGTCGCGAAGGTGCTCGCCCCGCTGCCCTACCTGACGGTGGGCCAGGTGACCGCGGCCCGGGAGGCGGCATGACCGGCCCCCGACCGGGTCCCCGGACGGCCCACTCCCGGCCGGTCCACTCCCGACGCCCGCTCGTCACCCTCGGCCGGCGGTCCGTCGCGGTGCTGGTCGCCGCCTCGCTGGTCGGGCTGCTCGGGTTTGCCTGGCCGTTCCTCACCCCGGTCACCCAGGCCGGTGGGGCGAGCGCGGTCAGCCACACCCAGGACGCGCCGTGGCTGTTCGTGCTGGTCCTGCCGCTGCTGGCCGGTGTGGTGCTGGCGCAACTGTCCGAGGGCGGAATGGACGCCAAGGTGGTGGCACTGCTCGGCATGCTGACCGCGGTCGGGGCCGGGCTGCGCGCCGTCTCCCCCGGTGTCGCCGGGCTGGAACCGAGCTTCTTCCTGCTGGTCCTCGCCGGCTACGCGTTCGGTCCGGGTTTCGGCTTCGTCCTCGGGGCGCTCGCCATCGTCGCCGGGGGGCTGGTCACGGCCGGGGTCGGGCCGTGGCTGCCGTTCCAGATGTTCGCGGCGGGCTGGGTCGGGGCATTCGCCGGCCTGCTGCCGGGCGCCGGAGGGCGGCACGGCACCGTCCGCCGCTGGCAGCTGGCGCTGCTTGCCGGCTACGGGATGCTGGCCGGCCTGGCGTACGGGGCGGTGATGAACCTGTGGTTCTGGCCCTTCACCACCAACGGCACCGGCCTGTCGTACGTCGCCGGTGCCCCGCTCGCCGCCAATGCGAGCCGCTACGCGGCGTTCTGGCTGGCCACCTCGCTCGGCTGGGACCTGCCGCGGGGCGTGGTGACCGCTGCATTGGTGTTGGCCTTCGGGCGGGGGCTGCTTCGGGCTTTCGCCCGGGTGACCCGCCGGGCGGCGTTCGGGGCGCCGGTGGCGTTCGATGCGGGGGCGGCGTTCGAGGCAGGAGCGGCCGTCGAGGCGCCACTGGCCTCCCGGCCTCCGGCGGATCCACTGCCCCCAGTGGACTCGCTGTCATCGACTGACGACGCCGCCGGCACAGACCGGTCGTCATCCGGAAGGCCGCCGGAATCGGCGCGGTGACCCGATGCCCTCAGGCTGACGTGTGCTCGGCCCGACGTCTGCTCGGCCCGAGGTATGTCCGCCGGCGTCTGTCCGGTTCGGCGCGCGTACGACGCGCGGGGGAAGACTGAGGCGCTTCCTCGGCTCGCCCAGATCGTACGGCTCGGGCTGGCCGGGGCCGGGCTGCCGTGGCGGACACCGCCAGATCCCTACTCCACGGGACCCACGCCCGGTGCCGCGAGTCTCACCCCCGATACTGCGCGTGACCACTGCGTGCGAGGAGATCCGTCCTCGGATACCGGGACACCACCGGCGGGATGGGTTCACACGTTCGATTGAGTGTCAGAGGTCTCTCGTAGGGTGGTGGTCATGGATGAGGAGACCACACCCGCGCTGCCGGGGCTGTCCGACGGGCCGGACTTCTTCCGGCCGGCGCCGGCCCGCCCGGTCGCCGATGGTGCGCCGCTGTTGGTCGACGGGCTGATGGTCACCCTCACCGGCCAGAACGGTGAGGAGGGGGACCCGGTCGCGGTGACCGCCGGGTATGGTCTGCCCGAAGACCCCGCCGATCACCTCACCCAACTGGCCGAGGTCGAGGCGCTGGCCCGGTTCGCCGAGATCCGCCGCCTCGCCCTGATCGCCGACCTCGTCGAGGCCGCCGGCCCGGTCGACCGCGAACAGCTCGTCCCCCTCGGCGGTGAGGGAACCCCGGCGGTGCCGGAGTTCCTCCACCTGGAGGTCGGCGGGGCGCTGGAGTTGGCCCCGGACCGGGCGAGGCTGCTGATCTCCGACGCGCTGGATCTGAAATGGCGCCACCCCCGACTGTGGAACCAGATGATCCACGGCCGGATCCCCGTCTGGCGCGCCATCCAAGTCGCCCGCCGCTGCCACCACCTCCCCGCCACGGCTGTCGTGTGGATCGACGACCGGATCGGCGACGTGCTGCCCGGCCTGTCGTGGGCCCGGGCCCAACGCCTGCTGGCCGGGGAGATCGCCGCCGCCGACCCGCAGGCCGCCGACCGGGAAGAGTCCCGCCGGCACCGCCGCCGCCTCGACCTCTACCCGCGGGCCGGGACGGCGGCCGCCACCGACGTATTCGGCGTCCTCGACACCGCCGACGCCGCCCAACTCGACCAGACCCTCGCCACCATGGCCGCCAAGCTGGCCGCCGCCGGCGACACGACCGACCTGGACACCCGCCGGGCCCGGGCCCTGGGGCTACTCGCCCGCGGCCAGCATCCCGCCCAGACCCCGATCGTGCACCTGTACGTCCACACCACCCCCGAAGCAGAGCTGGCCCGGGTCGAGGGCCACGGCCCCCTCGCCCACACCGCCCTCGACCACCTCCTCACCCGCTGCCGAGTCCGCCTCACCCGCGTCATCGACCACGCCGACTCCGTCCCGGTCGATGCCTACGAGGTACCCGACCGGATGCGCGAACAACTGATCCTGGCCCAGCCCGTCGAAGTTGCCCCCTACGCCACCCTCACCGCCCGACACGCCGACATGGACCACACCATCCCCTGGGCACGCGGCGGACCCACCACACCAGACAACCTCGGCCCACTCGGCCGGACCGCCCACCGCGCCCGAACCCACGGCGGCTACCTGTTAACCCAACCCCAACCCGGCCACTGGCACTGGACCACCCCCCGCGGCCAACACTTCATCATCACCAACCACGGCACCATCCGCCTCCGCACATGAACCGACCACCGCACTCGTACCGGCCGAACGCCCCTCGCGCGGAGTGACCCGCCGGTACGATCAAGGTGCTGACAAGCGTCGATTCTTCGGCTGGGGGCCGAGGTCCGAGGAGTCCTGCCATGTCGAATCTGCGTATCGACCGGCGACGGGAATTGCTCCTGGAAGCCGGGGAACGGGTCATTGCCCGGGTGGGTCTGGAAGGGGCCACGATCCGCGCGATCGTCGGCGAGGCCGGAATGTCACTGGCATCCTTTCACTACGCCTTCACCAGTCGCGAGGACTTCATCCGGCGACTGATCGAACGTCATCTCGTCCCCCGGGTCGTCCCGCTCCCGGAGGGCGGGACGTTTCGGGAGGCGCTGACCAGCTTCCTCGAGACCTTGGCCGCCGGCGACGCGAGCGACGGCGAGGTCACCGCGACGCTGGCCCTGCATGCCCTGCTGCACGACGGGCTACGGGAGATCGTCCTGGAACGTACGGCGGCGGACGACGCCCGGTTGACGCTCGAGCTGACCGCGCTCGCCGAGAGCCACGGGATGACGTGGGCAGTGGAGCCACAGCGGCTGGCGAAGCAGCTGAACGCCTGGCGCTTCGGCTCCGCCGTCCGCGGCGCCCTGCTCCGGCGCGGCACGACGTCCGCGGAGCAGGAACCTGAACAGGGAGAACCGGAACACGAGGAAGGGCAGGCACCGGCCGAGCGGGACGCATCGGCCGAGGGCGACCCGCCGACCGCCGTCACCGCCTGCGTGACGATGTTGCTCGCCCTGAGCCGGCCACTCACCGTGATCCGGCCACCCGCACCCACGACCACCCCGGAGCCAGGGACCACCCCGGCAGCCGCCCCCGATGGGCCGGACGTCAGATGATCGGCGTCCGGTGGAAGTTGACGAAGGAACGGCTCGGGGTCGGCCCCCGCTGCCCCTGGTAGCGCGACCCGTACTTCGCCGAACCGTACGGCGCCAACGCCGGCGACGACAGCCGGAAGAAGCACAACTGCCCGATCTTCATCCCCGGCCACAGCTTGATCGGCAGGGTCGCGACGTTCGACAGCTCCAAGGTCACGTGCCCACTGAATCCCGGGTCGACGAAGCCAGCGGTGGAGTGGGTGAGCAGTCCCAGCCGACCCAACGACGACTTGCCCTCCAGCCGGGCCGCGAGCGTGATGCCGAGGGTGACCACCTCGTACGTCGAGGCGAGGACGAACTCGCCCGGATGCAGGATGAACGGCTCGTCGGGCCCCTCGGGCTCCACCAGCCGGGTCAGCTCGGCCTGCTCCACGGCCGGGTCGATGTTCGGGTAGCGGTGGTTCTGGAAGATCCGGAAATACTTGTCCAGACGCACGTCGACACTGGCCGGCTGGATCATCGCGGGCTCGTACGGGTCCAGACGGATCTGACCCGACTCGATCTCCGCAGCGATATCGCCGTCCGACAACAGCATGGCCCGAGCCTAGCGCCACACCGAGCCGGCCGGATGCGGCCCCCGCCCGGTGGGCGCCCGCACGCCCCCCTCAGGCCCGCCGGCGCCCGCCTCGCCGGCGCCCCCGTCGCGGTCGCCATCGCCATCGCCATCGGGCCGACCGTCGCCCCGGTCGTCATCCCGGTTGATGCCCTCCCGGTCGCCGGCGCCGTCACCGCCGGTGTCGCCCTCAGTGTCATCCCGGTCGGCGTCGTCGCACTCGCCGGGCTCCTCCGGCTCCCCCTCACTGTGCAGCCAGCGCGCCGGCTCGAGGATCACCCGATCGAGCGCCTCGTACGCCGCCCCGGTGGCCGCGAGGGCGGTGCCGACCGGGGCGAGCACCACCTCTGGCGCGGCCAACGGATCGGACAGCAGCCGATGCTTCATCTCCTCGGCGATCGGGCCCCGCAGATGCTCGCCGATCACTGCCAGATCGCCGCCGAGCATCAGGGTGGGCAGGTCCAGCAGGTTCACGACGCTGGAGAGCACCGACCCGAGGGCGTGCCCGGCGGCATCGACCGCCTGCACCGCGACCGGCTCACCGCTCTCCAGGCGGCTGGACAGGGTGTGGATCGAGGCGCGCGGCGGCAGCCCCGCGGCCTGCAGCAGACTGAGCCGGCCGACGTACTGCTCGAGGCAGCCGTGGGATCCGCAGCGGCATTCCGGGCCGGCCGGGTCGACGGTCATGTGGCCGATCTCCCCGGCCCAGCCGTGGGCCCCGAGGAACTCCCGCCCGTCCAGCCGGATCGCCGCACCGACCCCGATCTCGCCGTGCAGGTAGACGAAGCTGGGCCACGGTCCCGGACACCCCGGCCGGGTCTGGGCGACCGCGCGGGCGGCAAGATTCGCGGAGTTGCCGATGTGGAAGTCGACCTGCGGGCCGATCACCGGTGCCAGGAACGGGTACGGGTCGAGGTCGGTCCAGCCGAGGTTCGGGGCCACCAGCAGCCGCCCGTCGCGGCGGTCCACCAGCCCGGGCACCGACAGCGTCGCCCCGGCCAGGATCAGCCCGGGGGCCAGGTCGTCGAGGATCTCCCGGACCATCACCCCGAGGTGCCGCAGCACCTTGCCGGGCTCCGCCCCCGCCGGGGCAGCCTCGTCCAGACTCTCCGCCAGCACCCGGCCGGACAGGTCGACCAGGCGGGCGGCGAGCAGCCCCACACCGATCTCCAGCCCGAGCCCGACGTACGAGTTGCGGGCGGGAATCAGCGGCACGGCCGGACGCCCGCGGCCGGCGGTGTTGACCGGCGGCAGCGCCTCGAGGATCCGCCCCTCGATCAACGCGTCGACCAGACGCGAGGACGTCGACCGGGTCAACCGCGCCTCCTCGGCCAGCCGGGCCCGCGAGATCGGGGCGTCGCCCTCGCCGTGCGCGAAGACGTGCCGGGTGATCAACTCCAGATTGGCCTCCCGCAAGGACCCCTGTCGCACCCCCCGGTCCACGCGATGCCGCTGACCGGCCATCGTCAAGCGCGGTCGATCAGGATCGTCACGCCGTCCCCGAGATCGAGGATCCACCCGGGCTGCACGGCCACCGGCTCACCGGGGACCAGCTGGTGACGCTGCCCGGCGAGGGAGGGGTCCCCACCGATCGGTCCGGTGATCAGCACCGTGCCGTTCGTGGAGTGCAGGTCGGTGACCTGGACCGTTCGTCCCACCGGCTCGACCTTCACGTGCGTACGGCTGATGTCGTGCGACGGACTGGGGACGGTCATCAGCCTCGCCACCACCCCCGGACCGGCACGGTCCGGGCTCGGCGCCCGGCCGATCAGCACCATCCGGTCGACGGCGACCGGCGCTCCGGTGATCGGGCGCAACAGGGCCATCACCGGCATCGGCTCGACGCTGGTGCCCTGCCCCGTAGGCTCCGCGCCCGCGGACGGCCGGCCGGCAGGGCCGCCCTGCCCGAGGAGCTGGGTGACCTCCTCGCTGGGCACCCCGCCGATCAGCTGGGTGGCGGCGTCCGGGCCGACGGCTCCCTGCCCGGCGGTGATCGGAGCAGGCACCGGGACCGGGGCCGGCGCGGTGGTCGGCGCAGGTGCCGGCGCCGGAGCCGGGACGGCGGTACCGGCCGTACCCGCAGCCGCCGCGGCCGCACCGGCGCCTGCGGCAGCGCCACCGAGCGCCACCGCGGGCAGGCCCGCGGTGTGGTGGGCCGGTTCGTCGTTCTCGGGGTGCATCGGGTCGTAGACCTGGCCATGGACGGGCTCGCCCCCGACGGCCGGGCGCCCCGCGGACGGCTGGCCGACCGCGGCCCGGGGCGGCGGGACCGGCGCGGCGACCAAGCGCTCCGGACTGGTCTCGACCAGCAGCGAGTGGGCGCGTACGGCACCGACGACCAGCGGCAGGTAGAGCACGTCGTCGGGCGGCACTCCCCCGTCGACGGCCTCGACCCGGACGGAGCGTACGTCGCCCAGGCCGCTCTCGCTCCAGGTGCGGACCCCCTCGCCGGTGGCGATCACCTCGCCCGAGGCGGTGTCGACGACCCGCAGCCGGCCGCGGACCAGGCTGTGCATCGACCCGGCGTCCCAGAACAGCGCGGCCATGTCGGGCATCTCGGTGACACCGGCCCGCCCCAGCTCTGCGACGAGGTCGTCGATCGACACGGCGGGGACGATGCTCTCCCACACCGCGGTGACGAACTCCGTCACCCGGGCGGGGGCTGGTGGCATCACGACCAGCGCATCGGGGCCGGCGAGCACCACCCAGTCGCCCGGCGCGTACGTCACGCGCCAGGAGCCGATCGTCTCGCCGCCCTCCGGGGCGCCGGCCTGCCGCGGGTCCTGAACCATCAACGCCCATCCTGTACATCGACAACAACTACCGACACATTGTCACGAGCACCGTAACCCAACGCGAGATCAAGCAGGGTCTGACAGGCCGATTCCGTCTCCGCCCGACCGATCAGCACGTCCTCGATCTCGGCCATCGGGACGGCGTTGACCAGGCCGTCGGTGCACAGCATCAGGCGCTGCCCGGGGACGATCGGCAACAGCCGTACGTCCGCCTCGGACTCCTGTTCCGAGCCCATCGCCCGGGTGATGACGTTGCGCAGCGGCATCAGTTCGGCATCGGCCGGGTCGAGGACCCCCGCATCGATCAGCTCCTGCACCAGCGAATGGTCGACGGTTACCTGGGTGACCACCCGCGGCTCCGCGTCGCCCTCACCCGCGGCGCCGTCGACCTCACCGTGTACCAGGTAGCAGCGGGAATCGCCGACGTTGAGCACCATCCACTGGTCCTCCTCCTCGACGCGTACGGCGACGACCGCGCACAGCGTGCTGCCCGCCCCCGGGGTGTCGGCGTGCAGGGCGACCACCCGCTGGTGGGCGGCCCGCACCGCGGCCGACACGGTGTCGACGTCGAGCTGCCGACCGGCCAGCGCCCGGAACTCCTCGACGATCGCGCTACTGGCCAGTCCGCCGCCGGCCTGACCGCCGATGCCGTCGGCGACGAGGAACACCGGTGGGTCCGCCAGGACGGCGTCCTGGTTCTCCGGGCGCACCGGCCCCTTGTCGGTCCGTGCCGCGTAGGTCAGTGTCTCCACTCCAGTGATCCTAGTGAAGCCATCCATCGGGCCGGCCGATGACCGGGCCGGTGAGCCGGCGATGGACCCACGATCGTCACCGAGGACCGCGCCGCGTGCTGCCCGAACGACGATGCTGCCCGAATAAACGATGCTGCCCGAACGACCACGGCGCCGCCCGTGCCGGTGTTTCCCCGGCCGGTGCGGCGCCACGACTCCCGAGCAGCTGATCCTCAGCGGCCACGGCGGCCGTTCTCAGGCCTCGTGCTGCCCCAGCGCCGCACGAGCGGCGGCCAGGCGGGCGATCGGGACCCGGAACGGGGAGCAGGACACGTAGTTCATGCCGATCTCGTTGAACAGCTCGATCGACTGCGGGTCGCCGCCGTGCTCGCCGCAGACCCCGGTCTTGAGGGTCGGCTTCGTGCTGCGGCCCTTCGCCACGCCGATCCGGACCAGCTCACCGACGCCGTCTCGGTCGATCTGGGCGAACGGATTGGCCGGGATGATGTCGTTGTCGATGTAGGCGTTGAGGAACGAGCCCTCGGCGTCGTCACGCGAGAGCCCGATACCGGTCTGGGTCAGGTCGTTGGTGCCGAAGCTGAAGAAGTCGGCGTACTCGGCGATCTGGTCAGCGACCAGGGCGGCCCGCGGCAGTTCGATCATCGTGCCGACCGTGTACTCCAGCGGGACGCCGCCGGCGGCGATCTCCTCGTCGGCGACCCGGACGATGATCTCCCGCAGCCGCTTGAGCTCCTCCGGGAAGGCGACCAGCGGGACCATGATCTCGACGATCGGGTCGAAGCCGCGCTTCTTCACCGCGATCGCGGCACGGACGATGGCCTTCGTCTGCATGTCCGGGATCTCCGGGTAGAGCAGCGACAGCCGGCAGCCGCGGGTGCCCAGCATCGGGTTCGCCTCGGACAGCTTCTTGACCCGGGACAGCAGCGCCTCCTCCGGGGCCAGCTCCTCGGCGGGGGCACCGCCGAGCTGCAGCGCCTGGACCTTGAGGTTCTGCTCGACCAGGCCGGGCAGGAACTCGTGCAGCGGCGGGTCCAGCAGCCGGATGTTGACCGGCAGGCCGCTCATCGCCTCGAAGATCGCCTCGAAATCGGACTGCTGCAGCGGCAGGATCTCGGTCAGCGCCGCGGCCCGTTCCGCCTCGTTGTCGGCGAGGATCATCCGCTGCACGGCGGGCAGCCGGACCTCGTCCATGAACATGTGCTCGGTCCGGCACAGGCCGATGCCCTGGGCGCCGAACTCGCGCGCCTTCGCGGCATCCGGGCCGTTGTCGGCGTTGGCACGGACGATCAGTGCCTTGACCTCGTCGGCCCAGCCGATGATCCGTTCGAAGTCCTCGCTCATCGACGGCGGGATCAGCTTCACCGCCCCGTCGAACACCTCGCCGGTCGATCCGTCGATGGAGATGACATCGCCCTCGTGCCAGCTGCGGCCGTTGATGGTGAAGACCTTGTTGGCGGCGTCGATGATGAGCTCGTGGGCGCCGGCGACACAGGGCCGGCCCATGCCGCGGGCGACGACGGCGGCGTGCGAGGTCATGCCGCCGTGGGAGGTCAGCACACCCTGGGCCTGGATCACGCCGTGGATGTCATCGGGGGTGGTCTCCCAGCGGACCAGGACGACGTCCTCCCCCGCCTTACCACGCTCCTCGGCGGTGTCGGCGTCGAAGACGACCGCGCCGACCGCGGCGCCCGGGGAGGCGTTCAGGCCGACGGTGACCGGCTCCGGCTTGGCGTCCGGGTCGATGCCGGGGTGCATCAGCTGGTCCAGCTGGCCCGGCTCGATCCGCCGGACGGCCTCCTGCTTGTCGATGATGCCCTCGTCGACGAGGTCACCGGCGACCTTGATCGCTGCCCGGGCGGTCCGCTTCCCGTTGCGGGTCTGCAGCATGTAGAGCTTCTCGTCCTGGACGGTGAACTCCATGTCCTGCATGTCCCGGTAGTGCTTCTCCATCCGGGCCATCGTGTCGATGAGCTGGTGGTAGGCCTCCGGCAGCACCTGCTCCATCTCCTCCAGCGGCCGCGGCGTCCGGATGCCGGAGACGACGTCCTCGCCCTGGGCGTTGGTGAGGAACTCGCCGTAGAGCTCCTTGGCGCCGGTGGAGGGGTTGCGGGTGAAGCACACGCCGGTGGCGGAGGTGTCGCCCATGTTGCCGAACACCATCTGCATCACGTTGACCGCGGTGCCCAGGTCGGCGGAGATGTTGTTCGCCTTGCGGTAGACCTCGGCGCGCGGATTGTTCCAGGACTTGAAGACGGCATCGACCGCGCGACGCAGCTGCTCCCTCGGGTCGGTCGACCAGGCACCGCCCAGCGCCTGGGTGGACAGCTCCTTGAACTCGGCCACCAGCTCCTGCAGGTCCTCGGTGGTCAGGTCGGTGTCGCTGGCGACCCCCTTGGCCTGCTTCATCGCGGTCAGGGCGTCCTCGTAGATGTGCGGGGCGATGCCCTCGACGACCTCGCCGTACATCTGGATGAAGCGGCGGTAGGAGTCCCAGGCGAAGCGCGGGTTGCCGGCCTCGACGCCGAGCGCCTCGACCGAGGCGTCGTTGATGCCGAGGTTGAGGATGGTGTCCATCATCCCCGGCATGGACTGCACGGCACCGGACCGGACGGAGACCAGCAGCGGCTTCTCCGACCCGCCGAGGGTACGACCCGTACGCTCCTCGAGGCGGTGCATGGCGGCCTCGATCTCGCTCCACAGGGTGGCCGGCCACTCGCCGGTCCTCATGGTCTCCACGCACGCGGTGGTGGTGACGGTGAACGCGTCGGGCACCGGGACACCGATCCGGTGCATCTCGGCCACACCGGCGCCCTTGCCGCCGAGGAGGGGCTTCATGTCAGCGTTACCCTCGGCGAGGTCGTAGATGTAGCGGCTGTGGGGGGCCTGATCAGTCATCAACTTCTCCTCGTTCGTGTCGGACATCGGTGTCCGGCGACGTGTCAGCCCGGTGGTCAGCCGGTGATCGGCACTCTAGGCGAGTACCGGACCATGCCCCTCTCGAGGCAGTCCTGGGGCGCCGGATGGCGCCACGGGTGAGGTGGACGGGGTGGATCCGCGGACCGACACCGCCGACCGCGGTGTGGCCCGCGGCTCGCCGGCGATCTCCCGCAGATGGCCGCCGGCCTGCCGGGCGCGCTGCTCGACGATCTCGATGATCTTGGCCGCGTTCTCCTCCAGCGCCACCGAGGTGGTATTGACCACCACAGCACCGAGCCGGCGCTCGATCACGACGATCTGGTCGACCTCGTCGTACACCCTGGCCAGGTCGGCGTACCCGTCCTTGCGGGAGCGCAGGCCGCTGCCCATCCCGAGCCGCCCGATGCGCTCGCGCCGGATCTCGACCAGCCGCTCGGGGTCCATCGTCAGGCCGACCAGCCGCCAGCGGTCCACCAGGGCGAGCTGGGTGGGCGGCTCGATGCCGATCACCAGGGGGATGTTGGCGGTCCGGTAGCCGAGGTAGCCCAGGTACATCGACAGCGGCGTCTTGCCGCTGCGCGAGGCGCCGAGCAGCACGATGTCGGCCTGGCCCAACCCTTCGAGGTGCTGGCCGTCGTCCTGCTGGATGACGTACTGCATCGCCGAGATGCGGGTGAAGTAGTCCGCCTCGACACCGACCGGCCGCATCGGCACCAGATCGGCCTCGGTGCCGGTGATCTCCTCGATCGCCGCCAGCGTCGGGCCGAGCAGATCGGAATGGCTGACGCCCAGCCCGTCGCAGGCCCGGCTGACCAGGTCACGCAGATCGGGGTTCACCAGGGTGGTGATGACGATCTTGTCGGCCGTCCGCGCCTTGAGGCTCTCCACCACCGCGACAACGCTCTCCACCGACGTGATCCGGGGATGACGGATGATCCGGAAGCGGCGGGACGGGAACTGGGCCTGGGCCGCGCGGGCAAGGCGAGCCGCCGTCTCCCCGGTGGAGTCGGCAATGACATGGACCTCGAGGACTTCGCCCGCCACGATCAGCACATTAGCGCTCCCCCGGAAGCCCTCGCAGGGCGGCTGCCACCCTGGCGGCCGGGCCGTTCCGGAGCCGCGAACACGGAGCGGATGCGGGTGTCGCAGCGGGACGAACATCGCGCCCCGGACAGCCCCGCCGACAGGATCTGTCGGTCTCGCAGCGACAGATCCCCTTAAGCTGGCGACCGTGCACACCCTGGATGCCGTCGACGACCTGATCCTGGCCGAAGCGGCCGTGGCGGAGATCCCGGCCCCGAAGACACCGGCCCCCGACGCCCCGGTCCTGGTCCTCGAGGCGCCGGCCGTGGCCGCCGAGCTCGCCCGCCGTGGCCGGGCGGTGCTGCACCGCTCCGACCTGCTGGCCGACGAGGCCTGGCTGTCCCCAGAAGACGGCCCATCGCTCGCCGGACGGCCACCCGCCGACCGGGAGGACGCGGTTCAGCCGTCTGTCGTCGACGCCTGGGACGACCCGCGGCTGGCCGACGTACGACTCGTGTTGCTCCGGCTGCCCGCGAACCTGAATGCGCTCGACGAACTGGCCGAGGCGATCGCCGCGCACTGCCACCCGGAGGTCCGGCTCGTCGCCGGGGCCCGGGTGAAGCACATGACCCGCGGTATGAACGAGGTGCTCGCCGCGCACTTCGCCGACGTGCGGGCGAGCCTGGGGGTCCGCAAGTGCCGGGTGCTGCACGCCGCCGCGCCACTGCCCGGGTCCCGGACCACCGCACCGAGCTGGCCGCGCTCCGCCAGGCTCGCCGAGCTCGACCTGACGGTGGTGGCGTACGGCGCCACCTTCGCCGGAACCCGGCTCGACCTCGGCACCCGGCTGCTGGTGGACCGGATCGCCGCGCTGCGGCCAGCATCGGGAACGGACCGAGCGGTGGACCTGGGCTGCGGTTCGGGCATCCTGGCCGCGGTGCTGGCCCGGAACGGCTGGCGGGTCACCGGGGTGGACACCTCCCGGGCCGCCGTTGCGGCCACCGCCGCCACCGCCGCGGCGAACGGTCTGGCGGTCCCCGTCCGCCGCGCCGACGCCCTGGCCGACTGGCCGGCCGCCGACCTCGATCTGGTGGTGTGCAACCCGCCCTTCCACGTCGGGACGGCGAAGGACTCCACCCCGGCCTTCCGGATGATCCGGACCGCCGCCCGGGCCCTGCGCCCCGGTGGCGAGCTGTGGTGTGTCTACAACGCGCATCTGCCCTACCTGCCGACCCTGCGCCGGGACGTCGGACCGGCCGAGATCGTCGTCCGGGACCGCAGCTACCTGGTGACCCGGAGCATCCGGGCCTGAATCGCCCCGCCACCATCCTGAATCGCCCCTCCACCATATTTCCGCGAACGCGGCAACCCGGGCTTCCTCGCCCTGTCGGTCGGCTGGCACCTCGCCGCCACCGCCGCCACGATCCTGGCCACCGCATCGGCCGGCGCCTCGCCCTGGTGGGCGATCTTCTTCGGCCTGGCGACCGTACGCTCCCTCGCCCTGCCGCTGATCGGGCCGATGCGGCCCGGCGGACCGAGCTTCACGCCCAAGCAGCTGGGGCTGGCCGAGGCGGTGTTCAGCGTGGCCCTGGTCGGCCTCGCCCTGGCGACAGCCTGAGCCGCGACCCCGACCCCGGGCCGCACTGGCACCACTTTGTCTGGCCCCCGCCTCGCTGCTACTTTCGAAGTGTTCGTGGGGGAGTATCCCGACACATCAGACGTCAGCACGTCAGGCCCTCGGGCCGGACCGGATGGTGTGGTCGGCCACAGGCAGCCAGCCTGCTCGGCCGGCGGAGAGACTCGCGAGACCGACATCCGTCGTCTCCGAAAGGACCCCCCATGGAGGTCTCGCCGCTCCTCTGGACACTCACCGTCGCCCTCATCGTCGGCATGCTGGCGTTCGACTTCTTCTTCCACGCCCGGACGCCGCACGTCCCCGGTCTGCGCGAGTCCGCCGTCTGGTCGGCGGCATACGTCGGGATCGCCCTGGTCTTCGGTCTGTTCGTCTGGGCCGTCGCCGGTGGGGACTTCGCCGGGCAGTACTACGCCGGCTATCTCACCGAGAAGGCGCTGAGCGTCGACAACCTCTTCGTCTTCCTCATCATCATGGCCTCGTTCGCGGTGCCACGGCAGTACCAGGAGGAAGTGCTGCTCTTCGGCATCGCCTTCTCCCTGGTGGCCCGGACCGGCCTGATCCTCGTCGGCGCCGGCCTGATCGACGCCTTCGCCTGGATCTTCTACCTCTTCGGCGCGATCCTCCTGGTCACCGCCGGCTCGACCCTCAAGGGCGCCATCGCCCCCGCAGAGGACGAGGGGGACAGCGCCGTCATCCGGCTGGTCCGCCGGATCTTCCGCACCTCGGCAGGCTACGACGGCAACAAGCTGTTCACCCGGGTCGACGGCCACCGGGTGATGACCCCGATGCTGCTGGTGATGATCGCCATCGGCGGCACCGATCTGCTGTTCGCGCTCGACTCCATTCCGGCGATCTTCGGCCTGACCCAGGAGACCTACCTCGTCTTCACCGCGGTGGCGTTCTCCCTGCTCGGCCTCAAGCAGCTCTACTTCCTGATCGACGGCCTGCTGGACCGGCTGATCTACCTGTCGTACGGGCTCTCGGCGATCCTCGCCTTCATCGCGGTCAAGCTCGGCCTGCACGCGCTGCACGAGAACAACCTCCCGTTCGTCAACGACGGTGAGCCGGTGCACGTCGTCGAGGTGACCACCCAGCTGTCCCTCGGGGTGATCGTCGGCGTGCTGGTGGTGACGGTGCTGGCCTCGCTGCTCAGCCGGCGCGGCCGGGCGATGGCGGTGATCGCCGCCACCGAGTCGCTGTCCGAGCGCTACCTCGCCCTCGGCGAGGACGCCGACGCGGCCCACCGGCAGGCGATCCGGCAGCGCCTCGCCCGCCAACTGGAGCGGATGCCCACCGTCCCCGACGACCTCAAGGAGGACCTGATCGCCGACAAGCGCCACTTCCTCGACCTGCTCGACCGGGTGCACGACACCGGGCTGGACACCAGCCGCGCCCTGCCACCGCGCCCCCGGACCGGGCACCCCTGATCCGACGCGGCCCACCCCGGGTAGCCCACTCGACCGTTCCGTCCCGACCGGGTCCCCTCTCGGATCGCCCGGCGCCCGCCGCCCCGATTGGTAGAATCCAGGGGTTCCGCCGAGCGAGCGCCCAGCGGCACCCGGGTGACGGGACCGACGGTCGACGGTCGTGGCCCGGGCGTTTCCGGACCGCCCACCTGTTCCCCGAAAGGACCCTGCATGGAGGTTTCCGGCCTCACCTGGACGCTCACCACTCTCTTCGTGGTGGGGATGCTGCTCTTCGACTTCCTCTTCCACGCCCGCAAGCCGCACACTCCCGGCATCCGGGAATCGGCGCTGTGGTCCGCGCTGTACGTGTCGATCGCGCTGGCGTTCGGCCTGTTCGTCCTCGCCACCTGGGGCGGGCACTATGCCACCCAGTACTACGCCGGCTACATCACCGAACTGTCGCTCAGCGTCGACAACCTCTTCGTCTTCCTCATCATCATGGCCTCGTTCAAGGTGCCGCGGCAGTCCCAGCAGGAGGTGCTGCTCTTCGGCATCGTGGTCTCGCTGGTCTTCCGGTCCGCGCTGATCTTCGTCGGCGCCGGGCTGATCAACGCCTTCGCCTGGGTCTTCTACATCTTCGGCGTGATCCTGTTGGTGACGGCGGGCTCGACCCTCAAGGAGGCTCTCTCCGACGACGAGGAGGAGAGTGAGAACTTCTTCATCCGGCTGGTCCGCCGGATCTTCCACACCTCCGACACGTACGACGGCAACAAGCTGTTCACCCGGGTCGACGGCCGGCGGGTGATGACCCCGATGCTGCTGGTGATGATTGCGATCGGCGGCACCGACGTGCTGTTCGCCCTCGACTCCATCCCGGCGATCTTCGGGCTGACCCAGGAGGTGTTCCTGGTCTTCACCGCCGTGGTGTTCTCGCTGATGGGGCTCAAGCAGCTGTTCTTCCTGATCGACGGGCTGCTGGACCGGCTGATCTACCTGTCGTACGGGTTGGCGGCGATCCTCGGCTTCATCGCGGTGAAGCTGATCCTGCACGCCCTGCACCAGAACAACCTGCCGTTCATCAACGACGGCGAGCAGGTGAAGGTCATCGAGATCACCACCCAGATGTCGCTGATCTTCATCGTCGGCGTGCTGGCGATCACCGTGGCCAGCTCGCTGCTCAGCCCGCGTGGCCGCGCCATGGCGATCATCCGGGCCACCGAGGACCTGGCCGAGCGCTACCTGGCGCTGCCCGCCGAGGCGCCGGTCGAGGAGCGGACCCGGATCAACAACCAGCTCGCCGCCAAGCTCGGCAAGATGCCGCAGATCCCCGACCACCTGAAGTCGGAACTGATCGAGAACGAGCAGCACTACCGCGACCTGGTCCGCCGGGCCCACGGTCAGCACGAGCAGTACATGGCCCGGGCGGCCCACCGTTCGCGGTGACGGTGACACCACCGCACGTCACGGTCCGCTCCGCGGCACGTCGCCCGGCCGGTGGCGAGCGGGATCACCATACGTCCCTCAGAACGGGCGCACCATGCGTTCCGGCGCGAGAAGCGGTGTGGTGCACGACACATCGACAATGTTTGGTCAGACCCGAGGGGTCAGGCAGGATACAAGCCGGTAAGTTTGGACTGCAAAGCCGCACCCGACTTGGAGGACATTCATGGGCAATCGGATCCACAACGCCGCGTACCAGAGCAAGGTGATGAGCGCTGAGGACGCCGCTGCACTGGTCAACGACGGAGACATGATCGGGGTCTCCGGCTTCACCGGTTCCGGTTATCCGAAGGCGGTGCCGATCGCTCTGGCCGCACGTGCCAAGGCGCTGCATGCCGCGGGGACGCCGTTCCGGGTCAGCCTGGCCACCGGCGCCTCCACCGCGCCCGAGCTGGACGGTGAGCTCGCGGACGCCAACGCGGTCAACTTCCGGACCCCGTATCAGTCCGATCCGGAGACCCGCAAGAAGATCAACACCGGCGAGATCAACTACTCCGACGTCCACCTGTCGCACATCGCGCCGCAGTTCCGCAACGGGTTCCACGGCACGATGCACCTGGCCGTCATCGAGCTGAGCGCCATCAAGGCCGATGGCTCGCTGGTCCCCTCGTCCTCGATCGGCAACAACCAGGCCTGGCTCGATCTGGCCGACCGGGTGATCCTCGAGGTCAACTCCTGGCAGTCCGAGGACCTCGAGGGCATGCACGACGTGCTGGGCAACCTGCGCAAGGTGCCGCTCGACTTCGCCATCCCGATCTTCCACGCGGGTGACCGGGCAGGCTCCCACTACCTGACCGTCGACCCGGCCAAGGTCATCGCCGTCGTCGAGAACGACAGCCCGGACCGCAACTCGCCGTTCAAGCCGCTGGACGACGTGTCCAAGTCGATCGCCGGGCACCTGCTGGACTTCCTCGACCTCGAGGCGAAGGCCGGCCGGCTGCCCGACCCGATCCCGGCGATGCAGTCCGGTGTCGGCAACGTCGCCAACGCGGTGCTGGCCGGCCTGCTGCACGGCCAGTTCGAGAACCTCACCTCCTACACCGAGGTGATCCAGGACGGCATGGTCGACCTGATCGACGCCGGCAAGCTCGAGGTGGCCTCCGCCACGGCGTTCTCCCTGTCGCCGGAGTACGCGGCGAAGATGAACGACAACGCGAAGTTCTACCGGGAGAAGATCATCCTGCGTAACCAGGAGGTCTCGAACAACCCCGAGGTGATCCGCCGGCTCGGCGTCATCGCCATGAACGGCATGATCGAGGCCGACCTCTACGGCAACGTCAACTCGACCCACATCATGGGCTCGCGGATGCAGAACGGCATCGGCGGCTCCGGCGACTTCGCCCGCAACGCCGCACTGACCATCTTCGTCAGCCCGTCGGTCGCCAAGAACGGCGCGATCTCGGCGATCGTCCCGATGGTGTCGCACGTCGACCACACCGAGCACGACACCGACCTGGTGATCACCGAGTACGGCGTCGCCGACCTGCGCGGCAAGTCGCCGCGCCAGCGCGTCCCCGAGATGATCAAGGTCGCCCACCCGGACTACCGGGCGGCGCTGAAGGACTACTACGACGTCGCGGTCAAGGTCGCCAACAGCCAGCACACCCCGCACGACCTCTCCCAGGCCCTCTCCTGGCACCAGCGGATGCTGTCCACCGGCACCATGAAGGGCTGAGGTCGCCGGCGATCACCCGGTGACGGCCGTACGGCCAGCACGACCGCCTGGGGCGGGATCCGGAGTCCGGGTCCCGCCCCGGTGACGTCCCACGTCCCGGTCGACGGGTCCGCTCGGACCATCGGCTGGCAACGGACTACGCTGTCGGAGGGCAACGGGCCGGGGGGCGACGCCGGATCCCCGACAACACGACGACCGACCCCAGGGCCCGCGCCGGGTGACGCGAGCCGTACGACCCCCGGAGGCACGATGGCCAGGAGCATCTTCCAGATCGAGCTCGCCAAGGCCGTCGATCCGCTCGTCCTGGCGATCGACATCGGCTCCACCGCGAGCCGGGGGTCGCTCTACGACGCCCACGCGCGTCCGGCCGGCCAGCGGGTCAAGGTGGCCCACGCCTTCACCTCCCGCGCCGACGGGACCTCCACCATCGACCCGGACCGGGTGCTGGCCGAGGTGATCGAGATCATCGACGGCCTCGCCACCAAGGACCTCAAGGGCCGCCTCAGGGGCGTCGCCCTCGACACGTTCGCCTCGTCGGTGATCGGCATCGACCGCCAGGGGCTCGCCCTGACCCCCTGTTACACGTACGCCGATGCCCGGTCCGGCCAGCAGGTCGACGAGCTGCGCCGGCTGGTCGACGAGGACGCCATCCACGAACGGACCGGGGTCCGGCTGCACTCCTCCTACCTGCCGGCGCGACTGCGCTGGCTCTCGGCGACCGACCCGCGGACCTTCGACAAGGTCGACCGGTGGGTGACCCTGGGCGAGTACCTGCACCTGCACCTGCTGGGACGTACGGCGGTGGGCACCTCCGCCGCCTCCTGGAGCGGTCTGCTCGACCGCCGCACCGGCGCCTGGGACCCGGAGATGCTCTCGCTGTGCGGGATCGGCACCGGGCAACTGTCGACGGTCCGCGACCCCGACCAGCCGCTGGAGGCAGCGGACAACCGGCTGGACGCCCGCTGGCCGGCACTGAAGGGGGCCCAGTGGTTCGCCACCATCGCCGACGGGCTGGGCGCCAGCGTCGGGGCGGGGGCGACCGACAACCGGACGATCGGGGCCTCGGCGGCGACCTCGGGGGCGTTGCGGGTGATGGTGTCGGGCCCGCTGGAGCAGGTGCCGACCGGGCTGTGGTGCTACCGGGTGGACCGCCGCCGCTCGCTGCTCGGCGGTGCCGTCAACGACGTCGGGCGGGCGCTCAGCTGGGCCGCCAACACCCTGGCCCTGCCGCCGGAGCCGGCGCTCGGCCGGGCACTGCTGGCCGAGCCGTCCGAGGAGACTCCGCTGGTGCTGCCGTTCTTCACCGGTGAGCGGTCGACCGGGTGGGCCTCGCACGCCACCGCGATGATGACCGGCCTGCACGCCGCCACCGATCCGGTGCAGCTCTACCGCGGGGTGGTCGAGGGGATCGGGCTGACTTACCGCCGGATCGCGGTCCAGCTCGTCACCCATGCCCCCGGGGCGGTCCGGGTGCTGGCCCAGGGTCGGGTCACCCAGGACCGCCCCGAACTGCTGCAGATCCTCGCCGACGTGATGGGCCGCCCGGTCGCGCCGGTGACGATCAAGCGGGCGACACTGCACGGTTCGGCGCTGCTGGCGCTGGAGATGCTGGCGCCGGGTCTGGAGCGTACGCCCCCCCGACATGGGCCCGATCGCCGAACCGCACCCGCGGCGGACGGCCTACTACTCGGAGCGGCTGGCGCGGTTCTCCGAACTGTACGACAAGGTGATCGCCGAGCGCTGGTGACGTGCGACGTTCCCGCGGGAACGTACGAGCGCTGGTGAAGTGACCGGAGACACGTCCGGCGTGCCGTCGTCCGGTGCATCGGGGCCGGTCCGGCCTCCCCCGCCCCTCGGCGGGAGAACAATGCGCCTGTGAGCGAGACCGGCGAACTGACCCTGGAGACCCGCGGCGCGACCGCCCTGATCACCATCGACCACCCGCGCAAGCGCAACGCGATGACCACAGCGATGTGGTCCGCCTGGCCGGCGCTGATGGAGCAGGTGGTGGCCGACGACGCCGTCCGGGTGGTCGTCATCACCGGCGCCGCCGGGCACTTCTGCGCCGGCGCGGACATCAGCGAGCTCGACACCATCCTCGACAACGACCGCCCGACCACCGCCCACGAGGCCATCGCGCGCTGCCCCAAACCGACGATCGCCGCGGTCAACGGGTCGTGCGTCGGCGGTGGCGTGCTGATGGCCGGCGCCTGCGACATCCGGATCGCCGGGCTGTCGGCCCGCTTCGGGGTGCCGCCGGCCAACCTCGGCCTGGTCTACCCGCCGATCCCGCTGGAGCGGCTGGTGAGGCTGATCGGCCCGGCCGCAACGAAGTACCTGGTCTTCACCGCCGGCCTGATCGGCGGTGAGCGCGCCCGCCACATCGGTCTGGTCGACGAACTGCTGCCCGACGACGTCGTGCTGCACCGCGCCCTGGTGCTGGCCGACGACATCGCCAAGCGGTCCCAGCTGTCGATCCAGGCGACCAAGGACCTGGTGGACCGGATGGTCGACCGTACGCTGACTGCCCAGCGGGTCGCCGCCTGGATGGAGCAGGTGGCGACCAGCCCCGACCTGGCCGAGGGGACGGCGGCCTTCCTGGCCCGCCGGTCCGCGCAGTTCAGCTGGAACGGCGCCGGCCTGCCGGAGTGAGGCCGCGACGGCCGGCCCGCATCGTCACCTGTGAGACCGGCGGCGGACGCCTCACAGGGCGCGCCGTCCGCCGAGGATTCTTCGCGATCGATGCGCTCGACGCCCCACGGAACGCGTCCACCGGGCGCTCCGGGCCGCGGTTTCTGCGGTTTTGCGTTCCACACCTCCCTGTGCGGACCCGACCATTCGAGACTCACACCCATCGGTGCCGCGGAGGGTCCGTGGCACCGCTGAATCGGAGGTCTTCACAGATGAGGATTTCAGTTCCCGCCGAGATCAAGAACAACGAGTACCGGGTCGCCGTCACGCCGTCCGGCGTACACGAGCTGGTGCGCCACGGTCACGAGGTCTTCGTCCAGGCCGGGGCCGGCGTCGGCTCGTCCTTCGCCGACGCGGAGTACGCCGCCCAGGGCGCCACCATCGTCGACGGCGCCGAGGACACCTGGGCCGCGGGCGAGATGGTGATGAAGGTCAAGGAACCGGTCGCCCAGGAGTACGACCGGCTGCGCGACGACATGGTGCTGTTCACCTACCTGCACCTGGCCGCCGACCGGCCGCAGACCGAGGCGCTGCTTGCCGCCGGCACGACGGCGATCGCCTACGAGACGGTGCAGTTGGCCAGCGGGATGCTCCCCCTGCTCTACCCGATGTCCGAGGTGGCGGGCTGCCTCGCCCCGCAGGTCGGCGCCCACGCGCTGATGAAGGCCAACGGCGGCCGGGGCGTCCTGATGGGCGACGTCGGCGGTGTGCAGAACGCCAAGGTGGTCGTGCTGGGCGGCGGCGTCGCCGGCCAGAACGCGGCGAACGTCGCCCTCGGCCTGGGCGCCAACGTCACCGTCCTGGACACCGACCTCGACAAGCTCCGGATGACGTTCTGGCGCTACGGCAACCGGGTCCAGGGCATCACCTCGACCGCCCTCGCCGTCCGCGAGCAGGTGCTGGCCGCCGACCTGGTCATCGGCACCGTGCTCATCCCCGGCGCGAAGGCGCCCAAGCTGGTGACCAACGAGATGGTCTCCCGGATGAAGCCGGGATCGGTGCTCGTCGACGTCGCCATCGACCAGGGCGGCTGCTTCGAGGACTCACACGCCACCACCCATGACGACCCAACGTTCCGGGTGCACGGGTCGACGTTCTACTGCGTGGCGAACATGCCCGGAGCGGTCCCGAACACCTCCACCTGGGCGCTGGCCAACGCGACACTGCCGTACGCGACCAAGCTGGCGGACAAGGGCTGGCGGCAGGCCTGCCTCGACGACCCGGCGCTCGCCAAAGGCCTGAACACCTCGGCCGGGCTGCTCACCTGCCGCCCGGTGGCCGACGCGTTCGCACTCGAGTCCGTCGCGACCCAGTACGTCCTCACTGCCTGAACGGGCACCCGTGGGGGTGGGCGCACGGCGCCCACCCCCACGCTTCCACGGAGACGATCCCTCGGAGACAAAGGAGTCCCGACATGACCTCCCCCACGACCACAGCGCCCGCCCACTCCCCGACCAGTACCAGCACCCCACCTGTCCACGACGAGCCGCAGCTGACCCGCGGCCTGAGGAACCGCCACCTACAACTGATCGCCATCGGCGGTGCCATCGGGACCGGCCTGTTCCTCGGCTCCGGACGTACGATCCACCTCGCCGGACCGTCGATCCTCCTCGTCTATGCCATCATCGGCTTCTTCCTCTTCTTCGTGATGCGGGCGATGGGCGAGCTGCTGCTCTCCAACCTGGCCTACAAGTCGTTCGCCGACTTCGTCACCGACCTGATCGGGCCGTGGGCCGGCTTCTACATGGGCTGGACGTACTGGATGTGCTGGGTGGTGATCGGCATCGCCGACACCACCGCGATCACCGGCTACCTCGGCCTCTGGTTCCCGGACCTGCCCAAGTGGATCCCTGCCGTCTGCGTCGTCCTGCTCCTGACCGGCCTGAACATGGTCGCGGTCAGGGTGTTCGGCGAGCTCGAGTTCTGGTTCGCGATGATCAAGATCGTCACGATCGTCGCGCTGGTGCTGATCGGCGGCTACCTGGCCGTCACGGCGTTCCACCCGCCGCAGGCGGCCGCACCCGCGGCGTCCTTCGCCCACCTGTGGGACCGCGGGGGCTTCTTCCCGACCGGCACCATGGGCTTCCTGGCCGGGTTCCAGATCGCGATCTTCTCGTTCCAGGGCATCGAGATGGCCGGCACCGCCGCCGCCGAGACCGCCGACCCGCAGAAGAACCTGCCCAAGGCGATCAACGCGATCCCCGCCCGCGTGCTGGTCTTCTACGTGCTCGCGCTGGCCGTGATCATGTCGGTGCAGCCCTGGGACCTGATCGACCCGGACACCAGCCCGTTCGTGGAGATGTTCAGCTTCATCGGCATCCTGGTGGCGTTCCACGTGATCAACTTCGTGGTGCTCACCTCTGCGGCGTCCTCGGCCAACTCGGGGGTCTTCTCGACCTCCCGGATCATGTACGGCCTGGCCCGGGAGAAGAACGCGCCGCAGCGCTTCGCCTTCCTCTCGTCGCGGCACATCCCCCGCAACGCACTGGTCCTGACCGCGGTGTGCATCTCCCCGGCCATCGTGCTGGTGATGCTCAGCGCCACCGTCATGGACGCCTTCAGCCTCGTCGCCGGTGTCTCCTCGGTGCTCTACATCTCGGTGTGGGGCCTGATCCTGGTCAGCTATCTGGTCTATCTGAGGAAGTTCCCCGAGCGCCATGCGGAGTCGACCTTCAAGGTGCCGGCCGGCAAGGTGATGTCCTGGGTGTCACTGGTCTTCTTCGCGCTCATCTTCGTGGTGCTGGGGATGGCCAGGGAGTCCCGCATCGCCCTGTTGGCCGCCCCGATCTGGATCGTCTGCCTGGCCGTCGTCTACCGGATGCTGCGCCACACCCGGATGAGCGCCGAACCCATCGACTTCGACGCCGAACGGGTCAGGGCGGCCGAGGAACTGCGCCACTAGCCTTTTCCGCGGGGAGCCGCGCAGCGTAGTGTCTTCCCGTGGCAAAGCAGCCGAATCCCCGCCCCGTCCCATCGGCCGGCAAGGGGCACCGACACAGGCAGCTCGACGCCATCGATCACCAGATCATCCGGCTCCTGATGCGGAACGGCCGGATGAGCAACGCAGCCCTCGCGGCCGCCACGGCGACCGCGGAGTCCACCAGCCACGCACGGATCCAAGCCCTCGTCGACTCGGGGGTGATCAGGGGATTCCACGCGGAGGTGAACGCCGCGGCCATCGGGCGGCCGCTGCTGGCGCTGATCTCGGTCCGGATCCACCCGGGCATGCGCGAGGAGCTCGAGCCGCAGGCCCAGCGCCTGGCGAAGTTGCCCTGTGTCGTGCACCTGTTCTTCACCTCCGGCCAGGCCGATCTGGTCATCTGGGTGGCGGTGCCCGATTCCCACGCCCTGCGCGATTTCGTGCTGACAGACCTCAACGCCCACAAGGAGATCGCCGGCACGGAGACCAGCGTGGTGCTGCAGCACTGGCGCGGGGAGGTCGACACCGTGGCCTGAGCCGCGGGCTCGGGTGGGCGTCGACCCCGCCGAGCGTCAGTGATCCGACCCCGGCACCTCCCCGAAGCGGAAGCTGGAAGAGTCGATCGCACCCATGAAGTCGTGCTCATGGTAGATCCGTACGCCCGGCTCGGCTTCGGCGGCGCCCACCGCCACCATCAGCGGGATCAGGTGGTCCTCGGCCGGGTGGCTCGCCCGGGCGCCGGGGGCCGTGTCCCAGTGCAGCAGGCGCTGCGTACGCTCCTCGACCGGCCCCTCGACCAACGTCGTGTTGAGCCAGCCGCCGAAGGCCGTCGAGGCGGGGCCCGCACTCGGACCGAAGTTGGCGAGGTTGTGGTAGCTGAAGCCGCTGCCGACGATCAGCACACCCTCGTCGCGCAGCGGGGCCAGCGCCCGGCCGGCGGCCAGGTGCGCGGCGGGGTCGTAGCCGCGCTTGAGGGAGAGCTGCAGGATCGGCACGTCGGCCTGCGGGTAGACGACGTAGAGCGGGGCGAACATCCCGTGGTCGTAGCCGCGACGGCCGTCGTAGCGGGTGGTGATGCCGGCGTCCTCGAGCAGCTGGCCGACCCGGGCGGCGACGTCCGGGGCACCGGGCGCCGGGTACTGGATCCGGTAGGTGAACTCGGGGAAGCCGCCATAGTCGTAGATCATCGGCGGGTGCTCGCCGGTCTGGACGGTGAACTCGCGCTCCTCCCAGTGGCCGGAGATGACGAGCACCGCCCGCGGGGTGAGACCGAGTTCGACGGGGATGGCTTGCAGGGATGCCTCGAGCCTCTCCATCCCCGGCATCAGGTCCTTGATCCACGGCCACGGCCCACCGCCGTGCGAGACGAAGTAGGTGGGCAGGCGCGTGCTCATGGTGACTCCTGGGGTCCGTCGGCCGCCCCGGGGCGGTTCCCCGGCCGGTCCGGTCTCCACCCTAGAAGCATATAGTTCAATGGTCAACTAGTTTGACTGAGTGATGGACCGCCGGCGAGTGGACCGCGAGTGGAACGTCGGAACACGCCAGGTGCTCCGACGCGAGATCCAGCAGATCGAGGTAGCCGGTCAGCGTCCACGCCGCCCGCCCGATGAACGCACCCCCCACCGCGGGGACGTCGAGGATGGCGGTCAGGTTCTGCCGGTTGACCGACCCCCCGTACAGGACCGACTCCAGCCGGTCGCCGAACCTCTCCGCGATCGTCGCCACCGTCGCGGCGATGTCCTCGGGCGTCGCCTCCCGGCCGTGGTCACCGATCGCCCAGATCGGCTCGTACGCGACGATCGGCGCCGGCCTCTGGTCCGGGGTGACGCCGGCCAGGGCGGACGACACCTGGGCGGTGACCACCTCGGCGGAGCGGCCGGCGGCGAAGTCCTCCGCAGACTCGCCCACGCAGACCAGCGGTCGCAGGCCCGCCCGCAGGGTCGCCAGCACCTTCCGGTGGACCAGCTCGTCGGTGTCGCCGAACCAGGCCCGGCGCTCCGAGTGCCCGATCTCCACCAGGGTGGCCCCGGCGTCCGCGACCTGGTCGACGGACAGTTCGCCGGTCCAGGCGCCCCGCTGCTCCCAGTGCGCGTTCTGGGCGCCGAGGAGGACGCCGGAGCCCGGCCGCAGCACTGCGCTCACCGCCGCCAGCGCGGTGGCCGGAGGGATGAGGAAGGGCTGGATCCCCGGCCACCCGGCGCCGGCCCGGGCCCGTAGGCCGGTGGCGTACGCCCGGGCGAACGCCAGCGAGCCGTTCATCTTCCAGCTGGTGCCGATCCAGGTGAGCGACCCGTCGGTCATCGCCCGCCCTCCGCCTCGTAGGCCGAGATCGCGTCGACCTTGGGCTTGGACCGGGAGGACGGATCGAAGGTGTAGTCGAGGAACTCCCCGGCCAGACGGCGGGCGAGCTCCGGGCCGATCACCCGGGCGCCGAGGCAGAGCACCTGGGCGGCGTTGGACAGCACCAGCCGCTCGACCGAGAAGCTGTCGTGTGCCGTGGAGGCCCGGATGCCGGGCACCTTGTTGGCGCTGATCGCCATCCCCATCCCCGTCCCGCAGACGAAGATGCCCCGGTCGGCCCGCCCCTCGGCGATGGCCCGGGCTCCGGCCACCCCCTCGTGCGGGTAGTCGATGTCCTCCCCCGGGCCGACGCCCACGTCGATGACCTCGTCGACCCGCTCGTCGGCAGCCAGGTCGGCCTTGATCAGTTCCTTGTAGTCGAAGCCGGCGATGTCGGCCGCGACCACCACCCGGTATCCCATGATGTCCTCCTCGAGATTCGTATCTGTCGTTGTCAGTGGCCGGCGAGCAGCCGGCCGATCCCGGCCATCACCAGGGCGAACGACACCGCCCCCGGGTCCGGGGTGCCGATCGAGTCGTCGCCGTGGGTGCGGGCCCGGCCCAGCCGGGCCGGGATGAGCGCCGTACGGTCGGCGGCCTCGGTGGCCCGGTCCGCGGCCTCGGCCCAGGCCCGGGGCAGGTCCGGGTCGGCGGCGTACGCCTCGACGAGCCGCTCCACGAAGGGAGCGACGGCGTCGACCATGGTCTTGTCCCCGACGGTGGCGCCGCCCAGGTCCTGGATCGCCTGCCCGCCGGCGGCTACGGCTGCGATCAACTCGGCACCGTCGCGGGCCTCCTGGTCGCTGAGACCGGCCGCGACCGTGCCGAGGGCGGCGCCCCACAGTGCGCCGGAAGTGCCGCCGGCCCCTTCCGCCCAGGCGGCGCCGGCCCGGGAGAGGACGGTCCGGGCGCCGGCGGCCTCGCCGAGGGCAGCCCGGCCGGCCCGGGCGGCCGCCGTCGAGCCGAGCACCATCCCCTGCCCGTGGTCGCCGTCCCCGGCGACCGCGTCGATCCGGCCCAGTTCGGCCTCGGCCCGCCGGGCGAGGTCGGCCACCGTGTCCAGCACGGTCGCGATGGCCTCCGCCTGGGCACGGGATTCCGCCGAGCCCTCGATCACCGGTGCCTCCGCGCGGTCCTCGGTGACGATCCGTCGGGTGGTCCCGGCCGGCACCGCGCCGCGGCGGAAGGCCGGGGTGTCGGCGGGGGCGGTCCACAGCTCCTCGAGCTCGGGGTCGAGGAACATCAGGGAGAGCGAGCAGCCGGCCATGTCCAGGCTGGTGACCTGTTCGCCGACCTCCGGCGCGACGATGACGATGCCCCGTTCCGTCAGCAGGTCGGCGACCGAGCCGTAGAGCAGGAAGAGCTCCTCGTGCGTGGTGGCCCCCAGCCCGTTGAGCAGGACGGCAGCCCGCCGTTGGTAGCCGGCGCCGTCCTGCCCGGGGGTCGGTTCCTCGGCCAGCAGGGCGTCCACCAGGGTCCGGGCGATCTCCGTCGCCGGGACCAACGGTGCGGTGGACAGCCCCTGCTCGCCGTGGATGCCCAGGCCGAGGGCGTAGCCGCCGGCCGCCACCCCGAACAGTGGCTCCGGGGCTCCCGGCAGCGTGCAGCCGGTGAAGGCCACGCCCACCGAGCGGGTCCGGGCGTTGGCCCGCTCGGCGACGGCGGCGACCCCATCGAGGTCGAGCCCCGCCGCGGCGGCGGCCCCGGTGGCCTTGACGACCAGGAGATCCCCGGCGATACCGCGCCGCCCCCGCCACTCCTCGACCGGCCGGGAGGCCACGTCGTCGCTGATCGCGATCTCGCGCACGTCGGCGCCCTCGGCCCGGCGATGCACCGCCCCCTGCCCGAAGTGCAGCACGTCGCCGGCGTAGTTGCCGTAGAGCAGGACGGTGCCGCCGCCGTTGTCGGCCGCCCGGATCACCGCCTGCACCTGGGAGGCGGAGGGGGACGCGAACACGTTGCCACAGACGGCTCCGTGCGCCATCCCGGGGCCGACCCAGCCGGCGAACGCGGGGTAGTGCCCCGAGCCGCCGCCGACGACGACCGAGACCTCGCCGGCGGGCGAGCCGGTCGCCCGGACGACGCCGCCGTGGACCGGCTGGACGTACGTCGGATGGGCGGCGACGAAGCCCCTCAGGCTGTCGGCGGCGAAGGTGGTGGGGTCATTGACGAGGTGGGTCATCGGGATCTCCTGGTGGCTGGCTGCGGCCGGTGGTCAGACCGCGGCCGGCTGCGGGGCGTGGACCTCGGGGTGGTGGTTGACAGCCTCGATGCCGAGCATCTTGCAGATCACGATCTCCAGGTCGTCGTCGTTGAAGATCCGCTCCCAGTCGTCCTTGATCAGCGCCTCCCGGCCGTAGTCCATCGCCAGCAGGCAGGCATCGGAGAACGGGTTGGAGCCGCGCAGGGCGTTGGTCAGCGCGATGTAGACGTGGCCGTAGAACATCGCCTTCACGGTGTCCTCGTCCATGTCGGTCTTCTCGACCGTGGTGTCCATCGCGTCCTTGAGGAACTGCCCGATCATGCAGCCGATGGTCTCGTTGAGGGTCGGCTCGAGGACGGCGAGATCGTGGACCGAGGCCCAGTAGACACCGTCGACGGGGCCGTACATCGTGGCGATGATCTCCTCGGCCACCGGCTTGATCGACTCGTCGCCCTGCTGCAGGGCGGCGACGGAGTTCTGCGCGGCGGCGATCCCGCCGAAGGTGTCGGCCCACTCCTCGGCGCTGGTCCGCTCGAGAAACACCGACGGGTGGGTCGGGTGGGCGACGACGTAGTCGAGGTCGGCGCGCAGGTAGAGCAGCCCGGCGTACGCGGCGGCCGGATCCAGGGTGAGCACCATCGACCCGCGCTTCTGCAGCGGCACGGTGGCGGTGGTGACGGCCTGCAGAGCGACGTCCGGCACGGCGTAGATGACGATGTCGGCGCCGGGCACGGCCTCCTCGTTCGGGGTCACCGCCAGGCCGGCGTCCCGCACCCGCTGCTGACCGGCCGGGCTGGTCTCGCAGTAGTACACGGTGTGGTCGGTACGCCGCAGGTTGTTCGACACGCGCTGGCCCATCTTGCCGCCGGCGCCGATCACTGCGATGGTCAGGTTCTCGGTCATGGTTGGATCCGTTCCCTTGCGTAGGTGAGTGTTCGTTCGGTCCATCGCCGTTCCTCGGCGATGGTGGTCTGTGGGTCGCCCTGCCAGACGAGCCAGTGCTCGACGATCTGGTTGATGCCGCGCTCGACGGGGCGTACGGCGGCGAGTTCGTGGGCGTAGTCGAGGAGCCCCTCCCCCATCGGCGCCCCGGCGTAGCTGAACCCGACCCAGCCGGCCTGTCGACTGAAGGCGAAGTCCTTGACGTGCAGGTCGAGGGTGTACGGCGCGCAGCGGTCGATCACGTCGTCGGGATGCTCGAGCGCGGCGACGCAGTTGGCCGGGTCGAGGGCGATGCCGATCCGCGGGTGCTCGGCCCGTTCCACGATGTCGACCAGGGTGGCCGACGGCAGCTGTTCGTACGTCTCCAGGGCCAGGTCCACCTCGAGGGCGTCGAGGTCGCCGCGGAGGTCCCGCAGCGTCGACACCACCCGGTCGGTGCCCGGCTTCCCGGGACCGACCTGGACCATCGACCGCAGCACGTGCGCCCCGAGCCGGTCACACCGGCGCAGGTAGCGGCGGAGGTGGTCCGGGTCCGTGCCGCGGGTGCCGAGCTCCAGCTCGACCCCCAGGTCCTCGGCCGTCGCCCGCAGGTCCCGCAGCCGCGCGTCGCCGTACGTCTCGAGGGCCGGATAGTCACAGATCTGGAAGACGTCGGCGTCCAGGTCGCGGGTGCGGTGCAGCATGCCCGGCAGGTCGATCGGGTCGGGGGCACGGTCCGACCACTCCCAGAAGAGGGCGTAGGTGCCGAGTCCGAGGCTCACGCGAGGACCTTCCCCGCGGGCGCGTCGGTGTCGGTGGTGACGACACTGCCGCGCGAGGCCAGCAGCACCAGCAGGATCCCGGAGAGGATCATGAAGCCACCGACGATGATCATCGGCACGAGGTAGCCGTTGGTCAGGTCGTGCACCCAGCCGGTGATGTAGCCGGCGGAGAAGCCGGCGAGGTTGCCGATGGTGTTGATCAGCGCGACGCCACCCGCCGCGGCGGCACCGGTGAGGAACTTGGTCGGCAGGGTCCAGAAGTTGGGCAGCACGGCGAAGATCGAGCAGGCGGTGACGGAGACGATGGCGATGGTCAGCACCGGGTGGGAGGTGAACAGCGCCAGCGGGATGCTGATGCCGCCGACCACCGCCGGGACGACGATGTGCCAGGTCTGCAGACCGCGGGACTGTACGTCGCGCGACCACAGGTACATGACGACCGCGGCGATGACGTACGGCACGGCCGTGATCAAGCCCTGCAGCGACGGGGTCATCTCGCCCAGCTGCGCCTTGAACCCGGCGACGATGGTCGGCAGGAAGAAGCCGAGGGCGTAGAGGCCGTAGATGAAGCCGAAGTAGACGAAGGAGAGCACCCACACCCGGCCGGAGGCGAACATCTGGCGTACGCCGATCCGCTCGGTCTCCTCCTTGGCCCGCTCCTCCGAGGCGAGCGCACCGGTCAGCCAGTCCTGCTCGGCGGGGGTCAGCCAGGCCGCGTCCCGCGGCTTGTCCTTGAGGTAGAACCAGCACAGCACGCCGACGAGGATGGCCGGGGCGCCGACGAAGAGGTACATCACCCGCCAGCCCTCGAGGCCCCACAGGCCGTGCAGCTGGATCAGGGCACCGGCCAGCGGTGCACCGATCGCGGTGGTCAGCGGCTGGGCGAGGTAGAAGAGCATCAGCACCCGGGGACGGTGCTTGGCCGGCACCCACATGGACAGGAAGAGGATGGCGCCGGGGAAGAAGCCGGCCTCCATGACGCCGAGGAGGAACCGCAGCCAGTAGAGCTGGCCGGCCGTCTGCACCCAGGTGAAGAGCACCGCGACGATGCCCCAGGAGACCATGATCCGGGCCAGCCACTTGCGGGCCCCGAACCGGTGCAGGGCCAGGTTCGAGGGGATCTCCAGGATGATGTAGCCGATGAAGAAGACGCCCGAGGCGAAGCCGAACTGGGCGGCGGTCATCGCCAGATCCGTCCGCATCCCGTTCGGCGCAGCGAAGGAAATGGCGGTCCGGTCGAGGTAGTTGATGAAGAACATCAGTGCCACGAAGGGCACCAGTCGGAACGACACCTTGCGAACAACCGATCGCTCCAGGACATCGGCTTCGCTCCGATGAGCCGCCGTAGCGGCCTGTGCAGAATCCACATTGACTCCTTCAGGGACACCGGGCCGCGACGCTGGGGGCCCGGTCGCCGACAACCCTGTCGACGACACCCATCATGGAACGTCCGAACAGATTGGTCAACCGGTTGACCTGTTGGGTGAGCTGTTTCACACGCGTGCCGGTGATCCGGGCTCACGCACGGCCCGGCGGCGCGATGTCGTCGGCTTCGGCTCGTAGCATGGGCCCATGTCGACGCCGGAGCCCCGTATCGCCCTGGAGACGACCGAACCGGCGATGATCCGCGGCGCGTCCTTCGCCGCCCAGACCGCCCAGGCCCTGCTGACCCGGCTGACCTCGGCGGACTTCGCTGTCGGCGAACGCCTCCCCAGTGAGCGGACCCTTGCCCAGGAGCTCGGGGTGGGACGGTCAGCCGTACGGGAGGCGTTGGCCGCCCTGGAGATCCTCGGCATCGTCGAGATCCGGCCGGGTTCCGGCACCTATCTGCGGGACACCACTTCCGAGTTGCTGCCGCGTACCCTCCAGTGGGGGATCCTGCTCAACGCCGACCGGATCGACGAGTTGCTGTCGGTGCGCCGGGCGCTGGAGATCCATGCCGTACGCCTGGCGACGGACCGGTTCAGCCCCGACCACGAGCGGGCGCTGCGGCAGGCCCTCGAGGCGCAGGAACGCACCCTCGGGGAGGAGGCGTTCGTCGAGGCCGACCTGCGCTTCCACGTCGCCCTGGCCGACGCCGCCGAGAACGCCACCCTGATGGAGCTCCTCGGGACCATCCGGGCGCTGCTGCGGATCTGGATGGAGCACCACATCCAGGACAGGGAGCAGATGCGGACGGCCTTCCTCGAGCACCGGCAGATCCTCGAGGCGATGGCTCGGGGCGACGCCGACACCGCGGTGGCCCGGATGAACCGGCACATGGACACCGCCGACGCCCGGCTCCGGGCGGCGGCACGGGGCTGATCTGCCCTCAGAACCCGCCGAGCCCCCGTACCCGCAGCTCCTCGGCGACCGCCGCCGGGATCCCGGCCTGGGCGGCCAGCCGGGGCCAGGCCCGGCGGAGCACCTGGCGGACGTCGCGGACGTCGAGACGGCCGAGCACCGCCAGTGGCGCGCCCGAGGGGGTGGCAGGGCAGTCGAGCAGCAGGTCGGCCCACTCCTCCGCCGGCAGTCCCCGCCAGGCCGCCAGCCGGGCCCGGACGTCCGCCGGGTCCACCCCGGGGTCGGCCGCGACCGCCGCCAGGGCCTGGTCGAGCCCGGCGACGAATGCCGGATGGTCGTCGGCGAGCCGGGCGAGATCCGGCGGGGCGTCGGTCCAGCCGGCGAGCCAGGAGACCACCGCGGCGTGGACGACCGGGCTCCATTCCTCGGTCAGCACCCGCCATTCGTACGCGTCGAGCGGGCTCTCCAGCCCGGCCAGCGCGGAGGCCAGCTTGCGGTCGGCGACCACCGGCCGGTAGTCGGCGGCATCGCGGCTCAGCGGCCGGGCGACGAGGCGGACGAGGTTGCGGGAGTCCATCGTGGCGCAGATCACCCGCTGGGCCCGTGCCTGGGTCTCCGGGTCGCCCTGCACCGGCCCGAACCAGGCGAACATCGGCTCGGTCAGCGCGGGGACGGCGGTCCACAGGGTGCGGTACGGGAGCCGGCGGCGGGCCCGGACCACCTCGGCGAGCCGGGCCATCGCGTGCGGGCCGGCGAGCAGCCGGGCGAACACCGACGGGCCCACCTCGTCGGCGAGGAGGTCCAGGCCGCGCTCGTCGAGCGGGAGCGCCGGGTCGACGATCAGCGCGTCCAGGCCGGCGACGAACGCGTCGGCCCCGGGGGCGTCCGCCGCGCGCTCCGGATGGTCCAGGTAGCTGCGCAGCAGCGCCCGGGCCCGGTCGTCCACCGGCACCGGGCCGCGATCGAGGTCGACGATCGGCGCGGGCCCCCGGTCGAAGTCGAGGACCGTGCCGGCTGGCCCAGGTCGTCCGAAGGCGTCCGGTTCCGGGGCCTCGGTCGCCGAGAACGGCGGGACGACCACCCCCACCCCCGGCCCGCCGGTCTCCGCCGGGTCGTCCGGTTGGGCGACGAAGGTGGACCACCACAGGTCCGCCGCGACCTTCCGCGGCAGGGCGTGGGCCAGCGCCGACAGGGTCTCCACCCCGCCGGCCCGGTCCGAGGTGCGCAGCAACAGCGGCGTACGGTCCGCGAGATGGCCCAGCAGCAGGGCGAGCAGGTCGGCCGGCGCCCCGCCCGGTTCGGGCCGGGTCCGCCGGGCGGGCAGGCCGAGCACCTCCAGGGTGCCGGCGACGGGCTGTTCCTCGCGGCGTTGGAGCACCCCATCGCGGGCCAGCTCGAGCAGGTCGTGGGCGCCCTGGCGGCCGGTGGGGTCCAGCAGACAGTGGGCGGTGAAGGTGCCCGGACGGCCGACCCGGCCGAGGTAGACCTTGGAGACCAGCAGCGTGCCGTGGTCGGTGGGCCGGGCCTCGAGGCCGCAGGGTGGTTCGGTGCCGCGCATCACCTCGGCGTCGGAGCCGCGCGGCAGGAACGACCGCGCCGCGTCCGGCAGCCACGGCTGCCCATCCGCCACCGGCCAGCCGACGGAGGCGCCGAGCACCCCCAGCCCGTTGCTGGTCGGGCCCCAGCCGATCACGGCCTGCTGGATCTCAGCCATCCGGGCACCTCCCGCGGCGGTCAGCCATGGACCCGCTCCGGCCCGTACAGGGCGGCCGCACCGGCCAGCAGCCCCATGTCGTGCAGCAGCCCGAGCAGCGGTTCGTGCACCCGGACGGGGGCGATCATGTCGAACATCCCGAGGTTGTTCACCGGGCAGCCGGTCGCCGACACCGCGTGGTAGCGGGTCATCAGGGAGAACCGCTCCGCCTCGGCCAGGATCGCCGGCCCGTGCTGGGCCAGCAGCTCGTACGGCCAGCGGGACTGCCGGCGCAGGTAGGCGTCCTCGTGCCCGTAGAACAACCGGGCGTCGAGCGGGATCGCCTGCCCCGGGTGCGGCTGGCGGGACTCCAGCGGGGCCAGCTCGTCGCACTTGGCGACCACCACGCCGGTCGGGATCGGGTCGCGGCGGCCGTCCGCGACCGTCCGGGCCGACTGCACCGCGGCGACCACGGTGCCCGCCCCCGGCGCGGTGGCCCCCTCGATCCCCGGGGCGAGCGCGAACCCGGTCTCCGGCCCGAAGGCCAGGTTGATCGGCGAGCAGAACACCAGCGCGCCGGACATCACCGACAGGTACGGGTTGAGATCGGCGCTGGACCGGGCGTCGCGGTAGCCCTCCCCCGCGGCGTCGAAGAACAGCAGGTTGATGTCCTCATCGGGGGCCCAGTCGCGGTGCATCCGGACCACCAGGGGTGCGGTCCGCTCCAGCCGGGTCTGTTCCGGCGGGCGGCGCATCGCCAGCGGGGTGACGTAGTCGCGCTGGTAGATCCCCTTCGACCGCTCCTCGACAGTGAAGGTGAGGCCCATCGGGGCGAGGTCGGTCATCCCGACGATCCGCTGCAGCAGTACCGCCAGGTAGGTCGACTTCGACACCGACGACGGCCCGATCAGCCCGATCGGCAGGGTCTCCCGGCGGAGGAACTCGGCCGGCATCACGTGGCCGCGGGGACAGCGGTGGTGCACGCCGAGGCGGAGCATCTCCAGGTGCTCGGCCCGCTCCCGGTCCCGGTCGACGGCGGTCGCCCCGAGCAGCGTCCGTACCCCACGAACGAGGGTCCGCACCGCGTCGCGGCGCGGCGGGTTCCACGGCTCGCTCTGCGCGGTGTAGGTGGTGAACTCGCTCGCCCGGTAGTGCACGGCGCACTGCGGACACAGGTAGCGGGCCATCAGCGCACCACCACCAGGACGGCGACCAGCACCGCGATGGCCAGCCCGACCAGCCGCAGGATCCGCACCCGGCGGCCGTACCGGACCAGCGCGGCATGCCGGGCCAGCCGCGCCAGCCGGCGCCGCTCGGCCTCGTCGAAGGAGGACACGCTCACGGGAACACCACCCTTCCGAGGGCGAGCAGAGCCACGCCGGCGAGAAGCCCGACGGCGATCCCGGCGAGCACCACCGCGGCCAGGTAGCCGACCCAGAGGCCGGGCCCGAACCGCTCCGCGCCCAGGTAGCCCTCGACGGCGAAGACCTGCCGCCACCACGCGCCGAGCTGCGCCGGCACCGAGTCGGGATCGGCGGTGTCCGCGGGCAGGCCGGGTCGGGGCCACTCCACCGGTGGCGGCGGGGGCTCCTCGGCGGCCAGTGGCAGGTAGACCGCCTGGGTGGGTGCGACCCGGGTGCCGTCGTCGTACCGGGCGGTCGCGGGGCCGGACGGGTAGGAGGCGGCCGCGGGGCCGGACGGGTACGGGGCGGCGGGCGCAGGCGGGATGCCGTAGGTCCGCATCGCCGTCGCGTCCGGGTCGTCGGGGTCGCGTCGGGGCAGCTCGAAGGTCGTCGTCGGCGCCTGCACCGGGCCGGCCGGGCGGGCGGTGCTGCCCGACGTCAGCCGGCTGTAGAGCGCCCGGGCGCTGGGCCGGTTGTCGGAGCGTACGGTCAGCGCGAGCCGGACGCACTCCCGGACCACCGGGTCGGTGATCGTCGCCAGCACCGCCTCGTCGGCCCCCCGCCCGGTGCCGTACGCGTCCTCGTACTCCCGCGGGTCGTCCAACCCCCCGACGAACGGGTGCCGGTTGGGGGCGTACATGTCGAGCACGGTCAGCCCCCAGGAGAACACGTCGGAGGCCTGGTCGATCCGCGGCGAGAGGAAGTGTTCGGGGCTGGCGAACTGGAAGGTCGCGTGCCGCCAGGCCGGGCCGTCGTCGCCGGTCGCGCCGCCGGACTCGTAGTCGATCAGTTCTACCCCGGTGATCTCCCGGCCGGACACCCGGACGATGACGTTGGCCGGTTTGATGTCGCCGTGGTAGAGCGGGTGGCCGTTGTAGGTGCGGGTGTGCAGTTCGACGATCCGCTCCAGCATCAGCCGGGCCAGCACCGCCCGGTTGCCCTCCAGGCCGCCCTGGCTGCGGGTCTGGGTGAGGGTGAGGCCGTGGATGTAGCGGCGGACCACCCAGGCGTACCCACCGCCCACCCCGGTGGCCGGGACCCCGTCCGGCAGCAGCCCGTTGCGGCGGGCCGCCTCCTCCTCGTTCGCCAGCAGCCGGGCCGCCTGCGGACCGACCACGGTGGCGCCGGGCCCGGGGCTGCCGGTCATCGGCGTGCCGCCGGCCGCCGGCCCGGGTGGCGTGGTGTCGGTCCGGATCACCTTGATGACGTACGCCTCGGGGCTCTGGCCGGGGCGCAACTGCCCCCAGTAGCCGAGGAACGGGGTGAGCTTCTTCTCGTCGATCGGGGTCGATGCCGGTCGCAGCCGGCGGGTCAGGTCGATCACCGGTTGGCGTCCCGAGGCGTCGACCAGCGCGCCGGGATCGTCCGAGCGGGGCTCGAAGAGCACCCCGGTGGCCTCGACCGTGGTGGTCTGTCCGGGCATCATCCGCTCCCCCTCCCGTCGGCACTGTTGCGTCCGGCACCTGCGTGCGGCGCCGTTGCTCCCTGCGGCACAGGTTCCGCGCCCCGCTGCGCCCGACCGTGGTCCGGTCCCGCGCACGCGGGTGGGGCCCAGTCTAAGGTCGCCGGTGGCGCCGATCCGCCGGTCGCGGCGCCGTGCGGCACTCCCCGGGGACCGTTCAGGGATGCCCCCGGCCCGGGTCGGGGACCCCGGTCGGCGCTTCACAAGAACCGCGGGGGGACGGACACAGATCGGGCACAGCTTCCGGCGGTCCTGTGGAGTCATGCAGGAGCCCACGTACCGTACGAGCATGATGGCCGCCCCCGGCACCGCCGGCGCGGACACGATCGCCGCCCCCGGCAACACCGGCGTCGGCGGCAGTGCCGACACCACGACGGTGCCGGGCACCCACGCACAGACCACTCCGGCCCCCGCGACCAGCACCCTGCCGCGCCGCTCGGTCGGGCAACCGCAGGCGCCCTTCCCCCGTCCCACCCGCCCCCGGCGTACGCCACTGAAGGTCGCGGCCGAACAGGACAACGCGAACGGCCGGGTGGCCACCTGGTTCCTCGCCGCGGTCGGCGCGATCGGCGGGGTGGTGCTGGGCCTGACCATCCAGGCGGTGCTGCCACTCACCGGCACGCTGTCCAACCTGATCTATGTGGTCTCCGTGCTGGCCGCCTCGATCGGCACGTACGGCGTCCTGATCCTGCTGCTGCTGATCGCCCGGCTGCCGGTGCTGGAGAGGGCGATCGGCCAGGACCACCTGGTCACCTGGCACAAGCGGATCGCGCCCTGGGCGATGTGGCTGGTCTTCGTCCACATCGTCCTGGTGGTGCTCAGCTACGGGATGGACGCCCAGCGCAACTGGTTCGCCGAGCTGTGGGACCTCACCCGCACCACCCCGTGGATCCTGCCGGCGCTGGCCGGGACACTGGCGATCATCGCCGCCGGTTACACGTCCTGGAAGCGGGTCCGCCGCACCCTCAAGCACGAGACCTGGTGGACCGTGCACCTCTACACCTACCTCGGCATCGCGCTGGCGTTCGCCCACCAGATCACCGCCGGCGGCCCGTTCCTCTCCGGCTGGTCGCGGGCGCTGTGGGTGGCCCTGTACGTCGCCGTGTTCGGCACGATCATCGGCTACCGGGTGGCGCTGCCGCTCTACCGCTCGCTGCGGCACGGGCTGCGGGTCGCCGCGGTCGTCCCCGAGGCGCCCGACGTGGTGAGCGTGTGGGTCCGCGGCCGGGAGCTGCCGCTGCTCGGCGCCCAGGAGGGGCAGTTCTTCAACTGGCGCTTCCTGCACCCCGGGCTGGGCTACGAGGCGCACCCGTACTCGATCTCGGCGATCCGCGGCGACATGATGCGGCTCACCGTCAAGGCGCTCGGTGACGCATCGTCGTCGATGGCCGGCCTGCGGGTCGGCACCCGGGTGCTGGTCGAGGGACCGTACGGGGCGATCACCCCCGGCCGGGTCGCCCCCGATCCCGAGGACCGGACCCGCCGTACGGTGCTCATCGCCGGTGGCGTGGGGGTCGGCCCGGTGGCCGCGCTGGCCGACCGGGTGGCCGGAGAGGCACCGCTGGACATCATCTACCGGGCCGGGTCGATGGACCTGATGCCGCACCGCGACGAGCTGTGGGGCCTGCAGACCCGGCCGCACGTCCGGGTGCACCTGATGCCCGGCCACCGCCGCGCCTACCCGCTGAGCCCCGAGCACCTCCGGGCCACCGTCGGCCGGCTCGACGACGCCCAGGTCTACGTCTGCGGCCCGGCGGCCCTGAACCGCCAGGTGGTCCGGTCGGCCCGGGCCCTGGGCGCCCGTCCCGAGAACATCCATCACGAGATCTTCGACCTGTGAGGCAGCGATGAAGTCCGCGATCACCACCGTCCTCGTCACCGGGGCCACCGTCGCCGGAGTGGCCGGCGTGTTGGTCCTCAGCCCGACCCGCTCCGCCCTCACCGCCGGCAGCGGCACCAGCCAGCTCCCCGGCACCGGCACCGCCCAGTCCGGCTCCGGCTCGTCCGCCCAGCAGCCCGGCCAGCCGGCCGTCCCCGGCCAGGGCAGGGGGCGGCACGGATCGGAGGAGGGCGAGTCCGACGACGTCGGCGAGAGCGGCGGCTCGACAGGCACCGGGTCCACCGGGTCGGGATCCACGAGTTCGGGGTCCACCGGATCCGGCTCGACCAGCTCCGGGTCGAGCGGCTCGTCGGCGACCGGCACCGGCTACACCGGGTCGGCGTACCAGTCGCCGTACGGCCCCATGCAGGTCTCCATCACCGTCTCCGGCACCACGATCACCGGCATCCAGTGGACCCAGCTCCCGCTGAGTGACGGCCACTCCTACCGGATCAACAGCTACGCCGCGCCGCTGCTCGTCGAACAGGCGATGGCCGCCCAGTCGGCCACCGTCGACGGTGTCTCCGGCGCCACGTACACCACCGAAGGCTTCCGTACGTCCCTCGAGTCAGCGATCAAGAAGGCAGGTCTGTGATGTCCGACGCCGACCCCACCCCCGACACCCCCGCGCCCCGCTCGGACGCCGCCCGCCGTCCCGAGGTGACGCGGCGCCGCTCCGACGCCCGCCACTACACCCACCTGCAGGAGATGTGGGGGACGGTGGTGGTGGTCGACCTGGTCGAGGGCGCCCGGGCCTGGCCCTCCGACGAGGAACTGGAGGCGACGATCCACCAGGCCGTCGACCTGATGCACTGGGTCGACGAGGTCTTCTCCAGCTACCGGGAGACCTCGCTGGTCAGTGCGCTGCGTTCCGGTCGTCTCGCCGAGGCCGACCTCCGGGCCGCCGACCCCGACCATGCCGCGCTGATGGAGGTGATCGCCGCCTGCCGCTGGGGCCGCGAGGTCACCGGGGGCAGCTTCGACCCGTGGGCGGTGTCCGGCGGCTTCGACCCGTCCGGCTATGTCAAGGGCTGGGCGGCCGAACTGGTCGCCGACCTGCTGGTCGAGCGTGGCTTCGACAACGTCTGCGTCAACGCCGGCGGGGACATCGTCACCCGCGGTCACCCGGTCCCCGGGCAGCCGTGGCGGATCGGCATCCGCCACCCCGACGATCCGGAGGCGATCGTCCGGGTCGAGGAACTGGAGGACGGGGCGATCGCCACCTCCGGGGCGTACGAACGCGGCGACCACATCGTCGACCCGCACACCCACGGCCCCGCCCACGGCGCCCGGTCCGCGACCGTGGTCGCGCTCAACGCCGGCCTGGCCGAGATCCTGTCCACCGCCCTCATCGTCGCTGGTCGCAACGGTGCGATCTGGGCGGCCTCCGAACGCGGCTGCCGGGCGTACGTCGTCGATCCGGCGCCCGCCGACACCGCGTGGTCGACCTCCTGGGTCGGCGACCGGATGCGTCGGGCCGGCTGAGCCGGCCCCCTGTCCCCTCCCTGTCGTTCCCCTGTCCCTTCCACCGGTCAGTGCCCGCGGTACACCCGCACCTGCTGGGCCTTGACCACGAACCACAAGCGTCGCCCCGGCGCGACCGCCAACTCGGCGGCCGCCGCGGGGGTGATGTCCGCGGCGAGGCGTACGTCCTGTCCCCCTTCCTGGGCGTCCACCGCACCGCGGATCCCCCCGTCGTGGGGCCCCGAAGAAGTCACACCACGGGCCACCACCCGCAGCTGTCCGCCCCGAGGTTCCATCCCTTCGACCTCGACCGGCCAACAGTTGCGGGGGCTCCCGTCCGGGGCCTCACGATGGAGGCTCACCGCCGCCGGATCCACCAGAGCCAAGGCACGGGCTCCGGGTCCGGCGGCGGTGTCGTCCTGCCACAGCCCGGCGACCGGGCCCAACGCCGTCTGCAGCACCACCCCGTCAGCGCGGCGGACCATCCCCGTCCCGGCGGCCACCGTCCCCGCCAGGAGCACCCGGCCGGCCAGGTCGGCGGCGAACCGGCTGCGCGGGCTCTCCACCAGCGCACGGACACTGCGATCCTCCACCACCCGGCCACCGTCCAGCACCACAGTGCGGCCGGCCAGGGTGACGACGTCGACCAGGTCGTGGGTCACGATCAGCGCGGTCCGGCCCTCGAGGACCTCCCGCAGCACGCCGCGCAGCTGCGGGGCGACCGCGACGTCGAGGGCGGCGAAGGGTTCGTCGAGCAGCAGCACCTGCGGATCGGCGGCCAACGCCCGGGCGATCGCCACCCGCTGGGCCTGACCGCCCGACAGCTGTCCCGGACGCCGGTCGGCGAAGCCGGCCATGCCCACCACCTCGAGCCGTTCCCGGGCCAGGGCGCGGGCGGCGGCCCGGCCGAGCCCCGCCGCGCGCGGGGCGAAGGCGACGTTCTCCAGCACGCTCAGGTGCGGGAAGAGCAGCGGCTGCTGGGCGAGCAGCGCCACCCGGCGCCGGTGCGGCGGCAACCGGGTGACATCCCGCCCGCCGACCAGCACCCGGCCGGAGGTCGGTGTCAGGGTGCCGGCAAGCAGCCCCAGCAGGGTGGACTTCCCCGCCCCGTTGGGGCCGAGGACGGCGACCACCTCGCCGTCCGGCACCTCCAGGCCCACCGCCAGGTGACGGGAGGCCAGGGTGACGTCGAGTCGTACGTCAGCCATGGTCACCGCCCAGTGTCCGGGAGCCGACGGTCAGCACGACGAGCGCCCCGACGGCGACGAGCACCAGCGACAGGGCCACGGCGGCGGCCGGATCGACCTCGCGCTGTAGGTAGACCTCCAGCGGCAGGGTCCGGGTGGTGCCCTGCAACGAGCCGGCGAAGGTCAGCGTCGCGCCGAACTCGCCCAGCGCTCGGGCGAACGCCAGCACCGTCCCGGAGACCAGGCCCGGCGCGACGAGCGGCAGGGTGATCCGGCGCAGCACCAGCCCGGGTGGGGCACCGAGGGTGGCCGCGACCCGTTCGTACGCCCCGGTGCCGGAGCGCAGCGCCCCCTCCAGCGAGATCACCAGGAACGGCATCGCGACGAAGGTCTGGGCGAGGACGACCGCGGTGGTGGTGAAGGCGATGTGCACCCCGGCGACCTCCAGCCACCGGCCGAGCAGGCCGGTCCGGCCGTAGGTGAGCAGCAGGGCCAGGCCGCCGACGACCGGCGGCAGCACCAGCGGCAGCATCACCAGGGCCCGCAGCTGGCGGTGGCCGCGTGGCCGGGCCCGGGCCAGCACCACGGCCAACGGGGTGCCGAAGACCAGGCTGAGCACGGTCGCCGCGGCGGCGGTGCGCAGCGACAGCCAGAGCGCGATCCGGGCCGACGGGGAGGTGACCAGGGCCCCGAAGTGGCGCCAGTCGGTGCCGACGACCATCGCCGCGAGCGGCAGGGCGAGGAAGAGCAGCCCGGCGGCCGCGGGGATCCACAGCCAGCCGGGCACGGCGTAGCGGGGTTCACGGCTCACGGCTTGCCGAAGCCGGCCCTGGCCAGCACCGCCTGTCCCTCCGCACCGGTCACGTACGCCACGTACGCCTCGGCGGTCGCCGCGTTCGGGCCGGACGCCCCGGTCGCCGTGACACCGATCGGGTAGCGGTTGGGGGTCTGGTCGACGCCCAGCGGGACGCCGGTGCCGGTGCCGGCGGCCTCGGCCTTGGCCACGTCGGTGGTGTAGACCACGGCGGCGTCGGCCTGACCGGAGGTGACCTTGCCGGCGGCGTCGGTGACGTTGGACTCCTCGCTGACCGGCTTGAGGGTGATCCCGGCGGCCTGCATGGTCCGATCGGTGGCCGCACCGCAGGGCACCTGGGGGGCGCACACCACGAGCTTCAGGTCCGAGCGGGTGAGGTCCTTGGCACCGGTGATGCCCAGCGGGTTCTTCGGGGCGACCAGGATGGCCAGCTGGTTGGTGGCGAACAGCGCCGATTCCGGCACCAGGGACTTGTCCTTGGCCTGCTGCATGGTCCGTTCGTCGGCGGTGGCCAGCACGTCGGCCGGCGCGCCGGAGGCCAGCTGGCTGACCAGGTCGGACGATCCGCCGTAGCTGTAGCGAACGGTGACGCCGGGATGGGCCGCACCGAAGGCGGTGCCGATCTCGTCGAACGGCCCCGCCAGCGAGGCCGCGGCGAAGACGGTGAGGGTGACCGGCGCGGCCGTGGCGCCCGGCGTCGGGCTGCCAGCCCCGGAACAGCCCGCCAGGGCGGCGACGGCGAAGGTGCCTGCCGCGACCAGCGCCGCGAGGCGGACATGGAGAGGACGGGGCCGGACGGAGCGTTCGCGCGGTCTGCGTACTGACATGCCGGTACCTAATCACACACGCCGTTCCATCCACTCGCACACCGGCTACCTTCTCGTTTCCGTCGGTCGCCGACGTGCCGCCTGTCGGCGTGGGCCCGCCGGTCCTCCGCCGTTCTGCTTATTCTCTGCGACCCGCGGTCCGGGGCGGCGCCTGTCGGCGTGGGCCGCGCCGATCGACGTGCCGTACGCCGGCCCGGGCCGACCGATGCCCCGACACGACCCCACCGCTCTGCGACACTTTCGCCATGGCGAAACGATGGCGTGCGCAGGAACTCGTCGACCTCGTGGCCGATCCGGGCTCCCAGGAGTGCTGGGACAAGCCGATCGACATCACCGGATACCCGCCCGACTACCGTGACCAGGTCCTCGCCGCCCGGGAGAAGTCGGGCATCGACGAGGCCGTGATCACCGGCAGGGCCACCATCGAGGGCCGCCCGATGGCCTACATCGTCGGCGACTTCCGGTTCCTCGGCGGCTCCATCGGCCGGGACACCTCGGTCCGGATCGAGGCCGCGATCCGCCGGGCGACGGCGGAGCAACTGCCGCTGATCGCCTCGACCTCCTCGGGCGGCACCCGGATGCAGGAGGGCACCCCGGCCTTCGTCCGGATGGTGTCGATCTCCCGGGCGATCATCGCCCACAAGGACGCCGGCCTGCCGTACATCGTCTACCAGCGCCACCCCACGACCGGCGGGGTGTTCGCCTCCTGGGGGTCACTGGGACACATCACCGTCGCCGAACCGGAGGCGATGCTCGGCTTCCTCGGCCCACGCGTCTACGAGGTGCTCAACAACCAGCCGTTCCCCGAGGGGGTCCAGGTCGCGGAGAACCTCGTCGACCACGGCATCATCGATGCCATCGCCCGGCCGGAGGAGCTGCGGTCGCTCGCCGCCACCGCCCTGCGGGTGCTCACCCCGGTCGACCTCGGCGCGCCTCGCGAGAAGGGCACCCCGGAGCCGCTGCCGCCCCGGGAGGGCTCGGTCTGGGACTCCATCGAGATCACCCGCCGCGCCGACCGGCCGGGCATCCGCGAGCTGCTGCGGTACGGCGCGACCGACGTACTGACACTGTCCGGCACCGGCGCCGAGAACGGCCCCGGCATGCTGCTGGCGGTGGCGCGCCTCGACGGTCTGCCGTGCGTCATCGTCGGCCAGGACCGGCGGATCCAGATGACCGGCGGCCCGCTCGGTCCGGCCGGCCTGCGCGCCGCCCAACGCGGCATCCGGCTGGCCGAGATGCTCGGCCTGCCGCTGGTCACCGTCGTCGACACCCCTGGCGCCGACCTGTCCCCGGAGGCGGAGGAGGGCGGCCTGGCCGGCGAGATCTCCCGTACCCTCGCCTGGCTGGCCCGGACCACCGTCCCCTCGGTGTCGATGATCCTCGGCCAGGGCACCGGTGGCGGCGCGCTGGCGATGCTGCCCGCGGACCGGATGATCGCGATGGAACACGGCTGGCTCTCCCCGCTGCCCCCCGAGGGAGCCAGCGCGATCGTCTACAAGGACGGCTCGCACGCCAAGGAACTGTCCGAGCTGCAGCGGGTCGGGGCCCAGGAGCTGCTCGAGGACGGGATCATCCATCGGATCGTCGCCGAACCGGCCGATCCGGCGACGGAGCCCGCGGAGTTCGCCCGGCGCGCGGTCGAGGCGATCACCGAGGAACTGCGCGAGGTGGCCGCGCAGAAGGACCACTGGAAGGCCGGGGTGAAGCCCTGAGCCTGAGACCATCCGCGCCGCCGATCCGCACCGGGCCGGACGACCGGGCTCAGACGATCGAGGCGGGCAGCACCGAGATCACGAAGGTCAGCGACCCGACACTGAGCAGGGTGCTGAGCGCGACCGCACTCGCCGCGGTCTCCGGATCCGAGCCGTACTCCCGGGCCAGCATGAACGCGTTGACCGCGGTCGGCATCGCGCAGGCCAGCACCAGGCTGCTGGTCGACATCGCATCCATCCGCAGCAGCCGGGCCACCCCGAGGGCGAGGAGCGGGAAGGCGACCACCCGCATCCCGACAGCAGTGAGCACCGGAGCGGTGAGCTGCAGCCGACGGGACTGGGTGAGCTGAACCCCGAGCGCGAGCAGGACCATCGGGACGGCCGCCGCGGCGAGCAGTTCGATCCCGCGGGAGACCCCGATCGGCAGCTGCCAGCCCAGCAGCCGCAGCAGGCCGGCCAGCGCCATCGCCCAGGTCACCGGCAGGGCGGCGAAGGTCCTCAGCCCGGACAGCAGACCGCCCCCGGAGCCCATCAGGATCGGTCCCACGGTGAACATCACCACCAGCGAGACCACGAAGAGGATCATCGCCTGGTCCATCCCGACCTGACCGAGCGCCAACAGGGCGATCGGCAGACCGAAGTTGCCGTTGTTGCCCAGGACCACCGCCCCGACCACCCCGGCCTGGGTCGACCGCGGGGCGCGCAGGGTGACCACCCAGGCGAGCAGCGCCCCGAGCGCCGACACCAGCAGCAGCGCGCCGCCGAGGACGAGCCCCTCCCCGAGGGTGACCTTGGTCTTCATCAGCGAGTCGAACGCCAGCGGCGCGGTCAACCCGTAGAGATTGATCTTGCCGATGGTGTCCGGGTCCAGGACGAACCTCCGGGCCAACACCATGCCCACCACCGCCACGATCGCCACCGGCAGGATGACCTGGAGCAGAGCGGCGAGCACGGGACCTCCTGGCGACGGTACGGGGTGGGGTCGGATGGGATGGTACGGATGAGGGTCCGCCGACGCGATCCTACGGGCCCGGCGAGGGCGTGACGATCAGCTGGCCCACGTTCCGCCCACACCACCGGCCCACCTGGCCCGCCCACGCGTGCTGCAGCCCCCACACCGCCAGGCGTCTCGCCGCACAGTGTCCACCCGCGCTGCGTCCACCCGCGCTGCGCACATGGACACGGACACCGGCGGCTGAAGTGGGTGTTGTCCGGAATCCAGGTGTGTTTCTCGAATCGAGTCTTCATCCCCCTGGTGACAGCGTCCGGAGACCTGCTCGTCCGTCTCGTCGCGATCCGACCACGCCGATCCGCGCCGATCCGCGGGACCGAGGTCGATCCCCCGGACCCGGCGTGCTGCCACACACCGGGAAAGTGTCACCAAGGGGTTGAAAGCTGCGCTCGAGAACAGACCTGACGACTCGACGCGCCCGTCCTGAGGTCACTCCCACTCCTCACAGCGCCACGACTCCTCACACCGCCACGACCTGCCCGGTCGCGGCGCTGCGCTGTGCCGCATCGAGGATCTCGGCGATGTGCACGACATCGTCCGGCGGCACCGGCAGCCGGCCCAGCGGATCGGGCCCGCGCAGATCCTCGAACAGCTGCCGGTAGAAGTCGGCCCACTCCCCGGCCACCCGGGCGACCGGCTCACGCTGCTGCGGCCCGCGGTAGAGCCAACCGCACGCGCCGGGCGCGTCGGCCAGGTCGGGATAGGTCGGCACCACCTTGCCGTCGTCGGTGAAGTCGTCGTAGACGTACGTTCCGGTGCTGCCGATCAGCCGCAGCCGGGGCCCCGGCGCGGCGACCAGCGAGCCGATGTCGAGATGGCTCACCCGCCCGTCGACGTGGTGCAGGGCCAGGTGCGTGTCGTCGTCGGAGACCTGACAGTGCGCGGCCATCTCCGCATAGACGGACGTGACCGGCCCGAACAGCTGGACCGCCAGGTCGACCATGTGGGGTCCGAGGTCGAGCAGTTGCCCGCCGCCACCGGAGGCGGGGGTGTCCTCGCGCCAGCGATGCTTCGGCTCCGGGCGCCAGCGCTCCCAGCGGTACTCCAGCCGCCACAGGTCGCCGAGCACCCCCTCGGTGGCGAGCCGGCGGGCGATCAGGTGGGACTGGTCCCAGCGGCGCTGCAGGAACACGGTGAGCGGCACCCCCGCCGACCGGGCGGCTCGGACCACCTCACGTACCTCGGCCAGGTCGACCCCCAGCGGCTTCTCGACCACGACCGGCAGGCCCGCGGCGATCACCTGCAGGGCATGGTCGTAGTGCCGGCCGGTGGGGGTGCTGAGCACGACGAGATCCAGGTCGGGCAGCCTCAGCAGCGCGTCGAGGTCGTCGACGAGGCGTACGCCGGGGGTGTCGGCCAGGGCCTGGGCGCGCCGCTCGGGATTGCGGGTCGCCACCGCGGACACCACCCCGCCGGCGGCCACGATCGGCCCGACGTGCAGCCAGCTGGCCGAGGCGTACCCGGCCAGGCCGACCCGCAGCGCCGGTGCGGATCCAGGGGTGGAGGCCGAAGCCGGAGAGGTGGCAAGTGTCGCGTCGGGCACGGTGCCGGCGGCGAAAGCCGGAACAGAGCCGCCCCCGGGAGGGGTGGCCCGGGCAGCGGTGACGGTCGGGGCGGGGGCGGACTCACGCGGGGACATGGGCCCATTCTGGGCCGCCGGCCCGCGGCGGTCGAGGGGCGGCCCCTGCTGGACTCTGGCGGGTGACAGACTCTGCCGGGTGAAGACGTGGATCGGCGCCCAGATGTTCGTGTTCCTGGCGTCGTGGGCGGTCTACACCTCGTATTGGGCGGTGTTCCTGATCGGGCGCGGGATCTCCCCGGAGATTGCCGGCCTCAGTGTGACCGCCGGCCTGGTCTCCCGCAGCATCGCGGTCGCCGTGCTCTTCCCGCTGGCGAACCGCTTCGCCGGCCTGCGGACGATCCTCCGGGTGCTGCCGTGGGTCTCGGTCGCCTGCGCAGCATTGTTCCTCGGCCACGGTTCGGTGGCGCTGGTGATGATCGCCTCCGTCGCGCTGGGCGTCACCTACCCCGTGCTGTTGCCGGGCCTGGAGACGATGACCACCCTGGCGGCGGCCCGCCGGCTGCTGTCGTACGGCCCGACCCGGAGGCTCGGGTCGATCGGTTTCGTCGCCGGGACGTTCGCGGCCGGCGCGGTGCAGACCGGGTGGGGCACCGAGGCCCTGCTGGGGCTCTTCATCGGCGCCTGTGTGCTGCTCGGACTGTTGGGGCTGGCACCCACCGGCCATCCCGAGGTGGCCCGGCAACGCGCCGGATCCGGCCGGGACTGGTCCGCCCTGTTCCGCCGCCGGAGCGTGGTCGTGGTGATGCTGGTGATGATCTTCCTGCAGTCGTCCCACGCCGCGTACTACACCTTCGGCGCCGTCCGGTTCGCCGACCTGGGCGCCTCCCCCGGGCTGGTCAGCGCGCTGATCGTGCTGGCCCCGCTCGGGGAGATCGCCGTCCTGTCGGTGGCGCCACACTTCGAGCGCCGGCTGTCGGTGCGGGCGATGATGGTGATCGCCCTGCTCGCCGCAGTCGTCCGCTGGCTGGTCCTCGGGTTCACCGGCAGCCTGTGGGTCGCCGCGCTCTCCCAGCCGCTGCACGGCGCCACCTTCGCGGTGGCCCAGGTGGGCTTCGTACGCTTCCTCAACGACGAGGTGCCGGCCGAGTCGACCGGCGCGGTGCAGGGCATGATGACCGCGCTGGCGACAGGCCTGGGCACCGCCGCCATGACGGCGGTCGCCGGGCTGCTGTGGAACACCTCGACACTGCTCGTCTTCGGCCTGATGGCCGGCTGCGCCGCGCTGGGCCTGCCGTTCCTCACCGATCGGAGGATCGGCCGCCCCCGGCAGGCCTGACGGTGCGGATCGCGCCCGGCCCTCGACCGTGGTCGGGCCGTCGACAATCAGTGTCGGAGCGGTGAGGCAGAATCGACCCCATGATCTTCAGCGTCCCCCCGGCCGATCCGAGGCGAGTGACCGCGCCCGCCCAGCCCCGGCGCGCCCGGCGCGAGGCCACCGCTGGGACGGTGACGGCATGACGCTGTTCGGCAGGAAGCCCGGCGGCAGCGGCGACCAGGGTGCACCTACCGCCCGGGGCGGGTGGAGCGTGATGAGGTCGCTCCTCGCCCCGCACAAGGCGCGGATCGCCCTGCTGTCCCTCGCGTCCTTCGCCAGCGCGCTGCTCGAGGCGCTGTTCATCGTGCTGCTCACCGGCATCGGGATGGCGCTGGTCGGAGGGCAGGGCGTCGTCGGCCCGGCGTACGGCCGGTACCTGCCGATGGACACCGCCCTCGTGGTCGCCTCGGGCAGCCTGGTGCTGCGGGTCGTCCTCAGCCTGATCGCCGTGCAGCTCTCGGCCGCGCTGACCGCGGTGGTGTCGACCGAGCAGCGCCAGCGACTCTCCCACGCGTTCCTGCACACCAGCTGGTCGGTCCAGCAGACCGAGCCGGCGGGGCGGCTCCAGGAGCTGCTCACCTCGTTCGTCAGCCGGATCACCCAGGCGGTGTCCGTCCTCGCCACCGCGATCACCGCGTCACTGAGCCTGGTCGCCTTCCTCACCGCGGGCGTCGCGGTCGACCCGCTGTCCACCGCGGCCGTGCTGTTCGCCCTCGGCCTGGTCGGCAGCGTGCTGTCCCCGATGCGCCGCGCCATCCGCCGACGATCCGCCAAGAATGCCCGGGCCGGCCTCGACTTCGCCAACGCCGTCTCCGAGCTCGGTGCCCTCGGGCTGGAGATGCAGACCTACGGTGCCCAGGGCGCCTTCGCGGCCCGGATCGACGAGCTGACCGAGGAGTCGACGCTGACGCAACGGCGCACCCAGGTGCTCCAGGGCGCACAGCCGCAGATCTACACCTCCCTGGCGTACGGGGCGGTGCTGGCCGGTCTGGCGGTGCTGTCCCTGGTCGGCTTCCGCGACCTGGCGGTGATCGGCGCAGTGATGCTGCTGATGCTGCGCTCGCTCAGCTACGGCCAGCAGCTGTCCAACGCCTCGGCCTCGATCGCCGGGTTCCTGCCCTTCCTGGAGTGGGTCGACGAGGTGGTGAAGGGCTACGCCGAGTCCCCGGCGCCGGGCGGCGACGTCCGCCCCGACGGGGTGGTCCCGTTCGAGGCCGAGGACGTCTCGTACGCGTACACCCCGGACCGGACCGCCCTGGCGGACGTCACCTTCCGGCTGGCTCCGGGAGAGGCACTCGGCGTGATCGGCCCCTCGGGCGCCGGCAAGTCGACCCTCGCCCAACTGTTGCTGGGCCTACGGCCGCCGACGAGCGGCACACTCCATGCCGCCGGGGTGCCGCTGGCGGACATCGACCGGCAGTGGTGGAGCGAACGGGTCGCGTTCGTCGCCCAGGACGCCCGGCTCTTCACCGGCACGGTCGCCGAGAACATCCGGTTCTTCCGGGACGGCATCGGTGCGGCCGAGCTGCGCACCGCCGCCCGCCAGGCCAACATCCTCGACGACATCGAGGCACTGCCGCAGGGCTTCGATACCCATCTGGGCGAACGCGGCAGCCAGCTCTCCGGCGGTCAGCGCCAGCGGCTGTCGATCGCCCGGGCGCTGGTCGGCAAGCCCGAGCTGCTGATCCTCGACGAGCCGACCTCCGCGCTCGACGGGATGAGCGAGTCCCTGATCCGCACCACCCTCGCCGACCTGCACGGCCAGCTGACCGTGGTGATCATCGCCCACCGGATGTCGACCCTCGACATCTGCGACCGGATCATGGTCATCGAGGGAGGGCGGATGACCGCCCTCGACACCCCGGCGGCACTGCGCTCCGACAACGAGTTCTACCGCACCGCGTTGGCGGTGGCCGGCATCGCCTGAGCCGTTCGGCCGGCGTGGTCCCGCGGGAACGTCTCCGCCCGCCCGGTCGTACGATCATTCTGTGACGAGGGCGGAGCGTTGGGAGGCGGCGACCGGGGGCCCGCTGACGATCGCTGCGGTGATCTTCCTCGCCGGATATGCCGTCCCGATCATCTGGCCGGACGTTCCGGTGCTCGCCCGGGTGATCGACGACTGGGTGACCTGGGGGATCTGGGCCGCGTTCGTGGCGGACTTCGTGATCCGGCTGGCCCTTGCCCGACAGCGGCGTGAGTTCCTGCGCCGGAACTGGCTCGACATCCCTGTCATCGCCCTCCCCGTGCTGCGCCCCCTACGGCTGCTGCGGCTGGTCACGGTGCTCAAGTTCCTGGACCGCAAGGCCTCCAGCGGGCTGCGCGGCAAGGTCGTGACGTATGTCGTGGGCGCCGGCGCCCTGCTGGCTCTCGTGGGGGCACTCGCGGAGCTGCAGGCCGAGCGACAGAGTCCGACCGCGACGATCCGGGACTTCCCGGATGCGATCTGGTGGGCGATGACCACCATGACGACGGTCGGGTACGGCGACACCTACCCGACCACAGCCACCGGGCGGCTGGTCGCCATCCTGATGATGATCGGCGGGATCGGCGTGCTCAGCACGGTCACCGCGACGGTCGCCTCCTGGATGGTCGAGCGGGTCAGGGAGACCGACGAACCCGAGGCTGACACTCTGCAGCAGATCGCCCGGCTGCAGGCCCAGGTCGACGAACTGACCCGCGCCCTGCACGCGGCAGCGGACAGCGATCCCGCCGACCCCACCCGCACCATCGAGGCCGCGCCGGCGGCCGGTGCGTTCCCGCGGGAACGTCTCCGAGCACCGATGCCCGCCCCCGATGAGCGCCCCTCACACCGAGCGGGAACGCCGCCGCTCCGCCCGGGCGACGTTGCGTGATCGTCGACCACCATGCAGTCGACCACCATGCAAGAGCCGCGGGCCGGGTCGGACGATGACCACTGCGGGGCCTCTTGGGCACCGAGGGAACACAACGCCACCGCTGAGCAGGGACCGGGTGCTGCAGGCCGCCGTGGCGATCGCCGACGACGCCGGCCTCGCTGGCCTGACGATGCGCTCGTTGGGCCAACGGCTCGGAGTGCAGGCGATGTCGCTCTACCACTATCTCCACGGCAAGGAAGATCTGCTCGACGGCATCATCGACATCGTGTTCGCCGAGATCGACCTGCCGGACGTCACGGGCCCGTGGCGGGAGCAGCTCCGACGGCGATCGGAGTCGGCCCGGGCGGTGCTGGCTCGCCACCCCTGGGCGCTGGCGCTGCTGGAGACCCGGACCAGTCCCGGGCCGGCCACCCTGCGCCACCACGACGCCGTGCTCGGCGTCCTCCGCAACGGGGGCTTCACCCTGGAGCAGACCGCCCGGGCGTACGCCGTGCTCGACGCGTACGTGTACGGCTTCGCCCTGCAGGAGGCCTCGCTGCCGTTCGACGGCGGCGACACCGCGGTCGAGGTCTCCGGGGCGATCCTCGCCGGTGTCCGGCCCGAGGACTACCCCTATCTGACGGAATTCGCCACCGACCAGGTGGCCCGGCCCGATTACGACTTCGGCGACCAGTTCGACGACGGTCTCGACCTCATCCTCGACGGGTTGGGCCGGCTGCGGGACGGCGAAGACGCCTGAACGTCCGGAGCAGCGGTGGACGCCCGGGCGAGCGCCCACCGTACGGCCCACCGGGCGGGAGAACGAGAATCGCCCGGCTCTCGACGAGCCGGGCGACGTGGAGCGGATGACGGGAATCGAACCCGCGTTCTCAGCTTGGGAAGCTGATGTTCTACCATTAAACTACATCCGCGGAACTGCCCGGACAGCTTAGCAGCCTCCGACACGAGTTGCATCTCGGAGGCGGATCGGCGTTCGCGCGAGGGTGAGTCGGCGGTGGGCGTAAGCCGATCCTGACCGCTCACCCCTCGCGGAGGTGGCGCGGGTCGGCCAGATCGGCGCAATGGCGCGGTTCTCACTGGCTGAGGCGCCGGGGCCTCGAGCTGAGTTGTCAGGATCAGCTCACCGCCAGGGACCAACCCGCTATGCCCCGGCGTGTTGCGGTCGCCTCAGCCGACCAGATGGTTCTTGATCTCCTTCAGCAGGTCGTCCGGCGACAGCCACATCGACGGGTACTCGCCGTACCACCGCTGCTGCCCCGCCGCGTCGATCAGCACGAAGCTGTGGCCGGGCAGCCCTTGGTGCATGCCCTTGCCGAGGGTGTCGTACGCCTTCGAGACCGTCCCGTCGTCCAGCAGGAACGGCGTCGTCACCTTGTTCGCCGCCATGTCGGCGAGGATCTGGTCGCGGGAGTTCATCACGATCGGCAGCACCACGACGTCGGCGGCCGCGAAGTCAGCCTGACGCTTCTCGATCTCACCCATCTGGGCGATGCAGATCTGGCAGCCGGCGCCCTCGCTGAAGTACAGCACGACGTTCTTGCCGCGCAGGTCCGACAGCCGATGGGTCACGCCCGCGGTGTCGGTCAGGGTGAAGTCCGGCGCCTGATGCGCCCCGTCGGAGCGGGTCGGCAGGCTGGTGAGGATGCCGGCCACCACCAGAGCGACCGCCACCACGATGCCGATGCCCCAGGCGATCAGCCGGTTGCGGTGCCGGCGGGCATCGCGGCGCTCCAACGCGGCCAGCTTCTGGCGCGCCTGCGCCTGGTGGGAGGTCGGCGTCGGGGACGTGCGGGTCTTCGTGCTCATGTGGTCACACCTCGTCATACGAGTCGGGTTGTCCGTGCCGGAAGGCCGGGCGATGTCAGTGGCAGGGGGGCCCGCTGGAGCGCGCGCCGGCCGAGGTGGACGACGCGGCGGATCCACGCGGCGGTCGACCTCCGGACGTTCCCGCGGGAACGTCCCCGTCGGGCGCGTCCCCGTCCGACCTGTTGCTGTCGTACGCGTCCCCGTCGTACGGGCCAGGCACCGGGCTCGGGCGCCGATCCCGCAGCGTGGCGATGACGAAGATCGCGACGAGGGCGAGCAGGCCGAGGCCGAGCACGGCCTCCGGGACCGGCTGGGCCCAGATCTCGATCCGGCGGAACATCGCGGCGACACCCTCGCCGATGGCGACCTGGAAGCCGGGGCCCTGCGTCATGGTGCCGCTGTTGGCCAGCTGGATCACGAAGCCGCCCATCACCGCGAAGGCGATCGCCACCAGGATGTTCACCGCATTGGTGTGGATGCGCCGTCGTCCGAGCCGGATCGTCACCGGCCGGGCCCGCAGAAAGGTCCGCTCCCCGAGCCGGAGCCGGTCCCAGAGCAGGGCCATCACGAACAGCGGGAAGACCATCCCGAAGACGTACGCCAGGCCCAGCGCCAGACCGCCGATCGGGCTGGCGGACAGCGCCGACAGTGTCATCACCCCGGCGAGGACCGGGGCGCAGCAGGCGGAGGCGACCCCGGAGAACACCCCGAGGGAGAAGAAACTCGCCGAGTCGCCGCGCCGGGTGTCGGGGGCGCGCAGGATCGACGGGAGGGACCACATTCGCCCGGTCAGCGACCAGACGGCCAGCAGGATCATCAGCAGGCCGCCGGCCCAGTAGAGCACCCGGTGGTAGTGCGCGATCGCGCCCGACAGCAGCCCCATGCCCAGAGTCAGTGGCAGCATCACCAGCCCGAGGCCGGCGGTGAAGACGAAGGTCAGCGGCAGCAGCCGCCACCGACGGTTCTTTGCCGCCGCCGCCAGGTAGCTGGGTGCCAGGAAGACGATGCAACAGGGCGCGAAGAGCGCCACCCCACCGGCGAAGAATGCCGCCAGCACCGAGCCGGTGGTGAGCAGATCCCCCATTCGTCAGGCCGCTTTCCGCGCCTGGGTGCGCAGCAGTCGGCGCAGCCGGCGGCGCGAGAGCCGGCCGGAGCCGACGTACGTCCCGTCGAGCAGCACCAGCGGGGTCATCGGCGCCCGTAGCTCCTGGAGCAGCGCTCGCCCCTCCCTGGACCGCGCGTCGACCCGCTCCACGACCAAGGAGAACTCGCGGCCGAGTTCGGCCAGGACAATCTCGGCCTCGGCACAGAAGTGGCAGGCCTCGGCGGTCACCATCGTCACCACCGGCGCGCCGGATGCCGATCCACGCTCGTCTTCCATCACGGTCATGACCCTCCCGCGGCGATGTCCAGACCGGCCCGGGAAACGGTCAAGACCTGGTCAAGAGTCGTGGCCATCGAGGCCGGGACACGCCGGGGCATACTGGCGGGCATGGCTGACCCAGAAGTCGGAGCCCCGCGCGTCCTGGTCGTGGACGACGAGAAGGCGCTCGCGAGCGTGATCGCCTCCTACCTCGAGCAGGCGGGCTTCCAGGTCCTGCAGGAGCACACCGGCCCGGCGGCGGTATCGGCCGCCGAGCGGGATGACCCGGACGTGGTCGTCCTCGATCTCGGCCTGCCCGGGCTGGACGGGGTGGAGGTGTGCCGGCGGATCCGGACCTTCTCGGACTGCTACATCCTGATGCTCACCGCGCGTGGCGACGAGGTGGACAGGCTGATCGGACTGTCGGTGGGCGCGGACGACTACATCACCAAACCGTTCAGCAATCGCGAACTCGTGGCCCGGGTCCGGACCGTGTTGCGACGTCCCCGCCGGACAGCGGGTGACACCGACGTCGAGGGCGAACCGATCCGTGAGTTCGGCGACCTGCGGATCGACCCGAACGGGCACGAGGTGTGGATCAGGCAGACCCCAGTCCAGCTCACCCGGACCGAGTTCGACATCCTGGACGCCATCTCGAGACGACCCCGGTTCGCCTTGAGTCGTCGCCAGCTGATGGACGAGGTCTGGGGCGAAGCATGGGTCGGTGACGAGCACGTGGTCGATGTCCACATCGCCAATCTGCGGCGCAAGCTGGGCGATGATCCCGGCGCTCCCCACTACGTCCTGACCGTACGTGGCGTCGGCTACCGGATGGGCAGGGGATGAACCGCGACAGCCCTACGACCGCCGGCTGGGGGCTGGGGGCGCGGCTCTTCGTGTCGCAGGCCCTCGCCCACCTGGCGAGCGTCCTCACCGTGGGCGTGGTGGCGGTGATTGTCGGCCCGCCGCTCTTCCACATCCACCTCATGGAGAGCGGTCACCTCGCAGATTCGCCGGAGATGCCCCACATCGAGCGCGCCTTCACGGATGCCGGCCTGGTCTCGCTCGGGGTGGGCCTGGTCGTCGCCCTGGTGCTCTCGCTAGCGGTCGCTTGGTACGTCACCCGACGGATCAGGACCCCGGTCGGCACTCTCACCGATGCCGCCCTACGAATGAGTGCCGGCGACTACGGCACCCGGGTGTCCGTCACCGGGCCGGGCTCGGAGCTCGCCACCCTCGGGGACTCCTTCAACCGGATGGCCGCACGACTCGGCACCGTGGAGGAGACTCGCCGACGGCTGCTGGCCGACCTCGCGCACGAGATGCGCACCCCGGTCGCCACGCTGAACGCCTACCTGGAAGCGATCGCCGACGGCGTCACACCGTGGGACGACTCGACCCGGGCGATCCTGGAGCACCAGGCCGAACGGCTGAGCCGGCTGGCTCGTGACCTCGACGATGTGTCGCGGGCGGAGGAGGGCCGGGTGAGCCTGGACCCGAGCATCCAGAGCCTGGCCGCCCTCATCGACGCGGCTGTCGGCCAAGTCCGGCAGCGCTACGACGCCGACGGCGTGCAACTCACCCGGCAGGTGGTGGACACGGAGGTGAGAGTCGACCCGCAACGGATCTCGCAGGTCCTCGGCAACCTGCTGGGCAACGCGCTGCGGCACACCCCGCGTGGCGGCACGGTCACCATCACGGCGGCTCTCCAGCGTCGGAGGGCAACCATCCGGGTCACCGACACCGGCGAAGGGATGAGCGACGAGCAGTTGTCGCACATCTTCGAGCGCTTCTACCGTGGCGAGACCGCCAGGGAGCGCGACAAGGCCGGCTCCGGCATCGGGCTCACGATCGCCAGGGCGCTCGCCGAAGCACACGGCGGCACCCTGACGGCGACCAGCCCCGGACCGGGGTTGGGCTCGACCTTCACGCTCACCCTCCCGCTCGAGCAGCGCCCCACAGGCTGAGCACTGCTGCGGCCGGCCACGAGGGTCACCGCGGGGTGGCGTTGAGCAGGATCATCATCCCGGCCTCGGCGTGGTAGATGTTGTGGCAGTGCACCGCCCACTGGCCGGGGTCGGGGTCCAGGTCGATGACACGGGACTCCATCGGCGCCAGCAGCACGGTGTCCTTGCGCAGGCCGCTGTCGGCCAGCGCGAATGCCGGCCCGTGCAGATGCAGCGGATGGGTCATCATCGTCTGGTTGGCCACCCGGATCCGCAGCCGCTGGCCCGCCGTCGCGGTCAACGGGGTGTTCTTGCCGAACGAGGCGCCGTTGATGGTCCACTGGTAGGGCTGCATCTGCCCGCCGAGGACCAGGTCGAGCGTGGTGTCCGGGGTCCGCTGCGGCAGCCGTGCGGCGTCGGCGGACTGCAGCGTCGAGCCGATCAGCACCTGCCCGTTCAGCTCAGCGGGCCGCACGTCGGCGGCGGGAGCGGCGCCGGCGCCGGTGCGGACGACCGCCATCGCCTGGCCGGTCTTGCTGAACGGCGCGGCGACCAGCGGAAAGGCGCCGTCATTGAGGGTGACGACGGCGTCGTAGCGCTCCCCCATCCCCAGATAGAAGGCGCCGGTCTCGGTGGGCCGTACGGCGTGTCCGTCGGCGTGGGTGATGGTCATCCGGTGGCCGCCGAGGGCGACGCTGAAGATCGTGTCGGAGGCGGCGTTGATGAACCGGATCCGGATCTTCTGGCCCGGCTTTGCGGTGAAGACGGCCGGATCGGCCGGGACCCGGCCGTTGATCAGGAAGTGCGGGTAGGTGACGTCGCCGGAGTCTCCCCACGGCGCGGGGCCCATCGCCATCCCCCCGGACGAACCCGTCCCGGTCGAGGAAGTCCCGGTCGAGGCTCCCCCGCCCATCGAACCGTGGCCCATCCCCCCGTTCCCGGTCATCCCGCCCATTGAGCCGCCGCCGTCGATCAGCTTCTTCAGCACATCATCGGGAGTGGTCCCGGTGCCGTCGATCCAGTCGTCCAGCACGACGATCCACTCCGCGTCGTACGCCCCCGGCTCGGCCGGATCGTCGATGATGAGCGGGGCATAGAGGCCGCGGTCGAGCTGGACCCCGGAGTGCGGGTGGAAGAAGTAGGTGCCCGGATCGGGAGCGGTGAACTCGTAGAGATACTGCGTCCCGGGCCTGATCGGGTCCTGGGTGACCCCGGGCACGCCGTCGGCGGCGTTGCTGACCCGTACGCCGTGCCAGTGCACCGATGTGTCGGTGGGCAGGCGGTTGTCCACGGTGACGCGCAGGAAGTCACCGGCGGTCGCCCGGATCGTCTGTCCGGGCACCGTGTCGCCATACGCCCAGGTCTGCACCGTGGTGCCGGCGAGGTCGAGCGTCGTCGGTCGGGGAGTCAGCGACGCGGTCACCAGCCGCTGACCGGGCGTGGGCGAGGCACTCGGGACCGGGCCGATCGTGCCGGCTCCGCCCGTCGGGGTGATACGGGCGCAGGCGGCGAGGCCCCCGGTGCCGGCCAGGCCGAGGCCGGCGAGCAGCAGGTTGCGGCGGGACAGGTGAGGTCGGGTCATGGTGCCTTCCGGGGTACGGGGTCGGTCCGGTGACGCGGTAGTCGAAGGGGATCAGGCCAGTGCTGCAGGCCCATTCCGGCGTTCCACCGCGTCGTGCATGCCAGCCAGTCGACCGTCGATGCCCCGCGAAGAGGCTCAGAGTGGCACAAAGATCCGGTCAAGTCGACGGGTCAGTCCCGGCCACCACCGTGCCCACCGTGTCCACCCATGCCCAGGTGCATGAACAGCATCATGCCGACGCACAGCAGAGCCGGCACCAGCGTGCCGAGACCGGCCCCTCGGAACAGGATGAGGTAACCGGACACTCCGACCACCGGCACGCACATCACGAGCATCATCCACAGGTGTCCGCCATGGCCCTGGTGGGCCGGACGGCGCCGATCAGGCGCGGTGTGATCAGGCGCGGCGTCGTGGCATGCGTACTGGTCCTGCGAGGCGACGTGCGTCACGGCATCGCGGTCCTGGGCAGCCTTGGTCGGACGGACGGTCTGGACGGGGTGGGACATGGGTTCTCCTGATGGGTGAGAGAGGGACGTTGGAATGAAGCAAGGCGCGAACGGAGGCGAGGCGCGAACGGAGTCCGTCAGGACGGGTGGTGCGCGGCGTGGTCGGTTTGGGTCACCGCAGGAGCAGGTGGGGCAGGGTCAGGGCGGACCGCGTTGCTGATCAACGGGGCGAGCCAGAGCGTGGATGCGGTGAACATCGCCGCGTAGCTGACCGTGGCGACCATGGGGGCCCACCAGGTGCCGAACCGTCGGCGCAGCCGTAACAGAAAGGGGGCACTCGCCGCGAACCCCAACGCCGCGAAGAGGATGGTCCCGCCCGCACCGGCGATCAGGGCGGCGCCCAGCAGCGGAGCGACGTGGTGCAGCACGTGAGGTGCCGCGCCGGCGACGGCGCCCAGCGCCCCGGTGAAGACGGCCAGTGGGCCCCTGCGGCGCGGACCAGCTCGGCCCGGAGCCTCAGCGGTAGGACTGCGGCGGCGGCCTTCCGGGTCGTGGACCTGCCGGACCGCACGGTCTGCCTCCTCGGGGCCGTTGAAGGTTGCCATGGCTCGAGCCTGCCCGGCTGATCCCCGCGGAAAGGACAAGGCTCCGTCAAGAATCCCTGAACCACCGCCGAGTCGCCGATGGCGGTTGCGCCAGAACGAGATCTTGATCCGAACTTGACGGCGCCCGGTGGTCTGCGGGCCGGCGGGTGACTACAGTCGAATACATACCCCTAGGGGGTATATGAAGTCAGAAAGGAGGCGCGCGATGAACGCACTGTCCATCGTCACAATCCTCGCGGCGCTCGCCCTGACCGTCGGGGCGATCTGGTTCTTCTTCGCTCCGCGGCGGTCCCGAGCCGCCCAGCTGGCCGACGGCGTACAGGTCGTCGACGTCAAGGTGCAGGGCGGATACTCGCCCGACACCATCCAGCTCCGTAAGGGGCTGCCGGTCCGCATCATGTTCGACCGGCGGGAGACCGGCGAGTGCACCTCGCACGTGGTGTTCCCGGACTTCGGGATCAATCAGGCCCTGCCGGCGTACGCCACCACCGCGGTCGAGTTCACCCCGTCGCAGGCGGGACGCTACGAGTTCGCCTGCGGCATGAACATGATCCACGGCCGGCTGGATGTCCTCGACAACGGCGCGGACGAAGCGCCCGGTACCTCGCCGAGCACGGAACACACCGAACAGCCCACCGCGGCCCCTTCCCCGGGCGACGCGGCCGCCGCCGAACAGGCGGAGATGGCCGAACGACGCGCCGAGATCCACGACCTCACCCGTCGGATGATCGTCGGCGCCGTGCTCACCACTCCCGTCCTGTTCGCCGTGATGGCCACGGAGCTCTTCCGGGTGGCCTGGGTCCCCCCGGTCCTGATGAACCACTGGCTGCAGCTGGCTCTGATCGCGCCGGTGATGGTCTACACCGGCTGGCCGATTCACAAGACCGGCTGGTTGTCACTGGCCCACCGTTCGGCCGAGATGAACGCCCTGATCACCATCGGCACCACCGCTGCCTTCGGCTACAGCCTCGTCGTCACCGTCGTCCCCGCGGTACTGCCCGCCGACCTGCAGCAGGTCTACTACGAGGCGGTCGGGGTGATCCTGACCCTGATCCTGCTCGGCCGGCTGCTTGAGGCCCGGGCGAAGGCCGGCACCGGAGAAGCCATCCGCGCGCTGATCGGCCTGCAGCCGCACACCGCGCATGTCGTCCGCGACGGGGCAGAGCGCGACCTGCCGATCGAGCAGGTCGTGGCCGGCGACATCGTGATCGTCCGTCCCGGCGAGAAGTTGCCTGTTGACGGCGAGGTCATCGACGGATCCTCCGCGGTCGACGAGTCGATGGTCACCGGCGAACCGATCCCGGTGACCAAGCGCACCCGTGACACCGTCATCGGGGCCACCCTCAACGGCACCGGCAGCTTCAGCTACCGGGCCACGAAGGTCGGCGCCGACACCCTGCTGGCGCAGATCATCGCCATGGTCCGCCAGGCCCAGGGATCCAAGGCCCCCATCCAGCGTCTGGCCGACAAGGCATCGAGCTACTTCGTGCCGGCGGTCGTGCTGATCGCGATCTGGACGTTCGTGATCTGGTTGCTGATCGGCCCGCCGCCGACCTTCGTGTTCGCCTTGGTCGCGTCGGTCTCGGTGCTGATCATCGCCTGCCCGTGCGCCCTCGGCCTGGCCACGCCGCTGTCGATCACCACCGGCACCGGCAAGGCCGCCCAACACGGCATCCTGATCCGCTCGGCCGAGGCCCTGGAGACCGCCCACCGCCTCGACACCATCGTGCTCGACAAGACCGGCACCATCACCAACGGCACCCCCACCCTGACCGACGTGATCCCGATCGGGCCGTACGCCGAGGAGGCCCTGCTGTCGGCCGTCGCGGCCGTCGAGCAGTCCTCCGAGCACCCGCTCGCCGCGGCGATCGTGGCCGGCGCCCGGGCCCGCGGGATCGCCCCCGGGCCGGTCGCCGGCTTCGACTCGATCACCGGACAGGGCGTCCGCGCCCTGACCGACGGCACCGAGGTGCTCGTCGGCAACGCCCGGCTGCTCTCCGGGACCGGGATCGACCCTGGCCCACTGTCGGCGGAGGCGGAGCGACTGGCCGCGCAGGGCAAGAGCCCGATGCTCGTCGCCCTGGCCGGCCGGCCCGCGGGCGTCATCGGCGTGGCCGACACCGTCAAGGAGGGGGCAGCCGACGCGATCACCGCGCTGCGACAGCGCGGCATCGAGGTGGTGATGATGACCGGCGACAACCGGGCCACCGCGGCCTCGATCGCCGGTCAGGTCGGCATCACCCGGGTCGTCGCGGAGGTCCTGCCCGAGCACAAGGCCGGCGAGGTCCGTCGCCTGCAGGCGGAGGGGCGTGTCGTCGGCATGGTCGGTGACGGCATCAATGACGCCCCCGCCCTCGCCCAGGCAGACGTCGGGTCCGCCATCGGCACCGGCACCGACGTCGCCATCGAATCCTCCGACATCACCCTGATCTCCGGAGCCCTGTCCGGCCTGGTCACCGCGATCGACCTGTCCCGCGCCACCATGCGCAACATCCGGCAGAATCTCGGCTTCGCCCTCGTCTACAACACCATCGGCATCCCGATCGCCGCCGGCGTCCTCTATCCGATCGCGGGAGTCATGCTGAGCCCGATGATCGCCGCCGCGGCGATGGCCCTGTCCTCACTGTCGGTGGTCACCAATGCCAACCGCCTCCGCGGCTACCATCCCCCGAAGCTCGCCACGGGGGCCGTCCCGGCCACCACTCCCGTGGTCGAGGTCGGCGGCCAGGCGCCCGCCGACCCGATCGGACCGCCGACAGCGCGGCAGGATGAGACCAGTTCCGACAACCACGACCACGACCACGACCAGCACCACGACATGGAAGGACACCACGCCATGACCACCACCGATCCCGTCTGTGGCATGACCATCGACCCCGCGACCGCCGCCGGCTCCGCAGAGCACGACGGGCAGACCTACTACTTCTGCTCGCCGGGCTGCCGCAAGGCTTTCCTCGCCGATCCCGGAAAGTACGTCGGCGGGGCCGCGACGGCACACCAGCACTGACGTTGCCGTCGCCCGGACGAACGGCCCGCCGGCTCCCTTCCCGGCGGGCCGTTCGTCCGCGCTCGCGGACCAGCCCTGAGCCGACTGCGGGTGCTTCGCGCGGCCGCGGCTAGCGAGCGGAGCGGGACAGTCCTGCTGGCCGCGTGGCGAGCAACAGCAGCAGGGCACAGACCTGGACGCCGGCGACCACGAGCACCAGAAGGGTGGGAGACGTGTCGTAGAGCCAGCCGGTGAGCACCCCACCCAGGAAGGTGGCGGCCCCGAGGATGGCCGCGTAGACCCCGTACGCAGTCGCCCGGCGCCCCGGAGGGACGAGATCGGCGACGGTGGCGCGCAGCGTCGACTCCTGGATGCCGACGGCGGCGCCCCACAGCAGGATTCCGGTCACCGCGGACCACGGGGCGGCGGTGAAGGCCAGCACCGGCGAGACGGCGGCCAGGACCGGCAGGGCCACGAGGGTCCAAGGACCGATGCGGTCGTACAGCCAGCCGGTGGCCAGTGCCGCCAGGGCATCGGCTCCCATCGCGCCGGCGTACGCCACCGGGATCACCGCGGTCGGCATGACGTGCTCACGGACGAGGTGGAAGGACAACAGTCCGAAGGTGGCGAAGCCGACCATGGTGGCGGCGGTGAAGCCGGCATAGATCCAGTACGCGCGCGGGAGGGAGCCCGGTGGGGTGAGGTGGTCGGAGGCCGTCGCCGGCGATCCGGCCGGAGGGTCGGCCTCGTACCGGACCGGGTCGGGGACGCGTCTGCTGAGCCACACCACGAGCGCGACCGACGCTGCTCCGGGGATCGCCAGGACACCGAGTGCCGGCGCATAGTTGTCGCCCGTGACAGCCAGCATCGCTGCGACGAGGAGTGGACCCAGCAGTGCCCCGATCTGATCCAGTGCCTCATGGATGGCGAAGCCCTTGCCGCGGCCGGTGACGGTGGCGGCGTGCGAGACGAGGGTGTCCTTGGCGGGGGATCGTACGGCCTTGCCGACCCGTTCGCCGATCACCAGGAGAGCGGTCGCCCACAGCACACCGGGCAGACCGGTGAGGGGCACCACCGCCGCGGTGACGAGGTAGCCGGCGATCGTCCAGGTCCAGAACCTCCCGCTGCGATCGGCCAGCGGGCCGGAGACGAGCCGGAAGCCGAGCGCGGCGGCTTCACCGACGCCGGTGACGACGCCGACGACGAGACCCGAGGCGCCCAGGCCGGCCAACAACGGCCCGGTGACCGAACGGGCTCCCTCGTAGACGACGTCCATCAGCATGCTGACAACACCGAAGACCATGATGAAGCGCCAGGCAGCCAGCCGGGCAACCCCGCCGGAAGCGGTCCGCGCGGACGAGGTCACAGCACCTGCACCCCCACCCGCGGACGTGGTTGACCATGCTCGTGGTGTGGGGTCACTCGGTGGCCGGCGCCAGCGGTTCGGCGCCAGCGGCGATCAGCAGCTCCTCCAGTGGCCCGGCGATCACCGGGTTGCAGGCGAGGTAGAAGGACTCCCCCGGGCCGGCGCCCCGCAGGCCACTGACATGCGCGCCGGCCTCCAACGCGACGACCGTGCCACCGCCCAGGTCCCAGGGGTGCAGGCCCACCTCGTAGTAGGCGTCGAGGCGCTCGGCGGCGACCGAGCAGATGTCCAGGCTCGCCGCCCCGGCGCGGCGGATGTCGCGTACGGTGCCCAACAGTCGGGTGACGACCCGGGCCTGCGCCATCCGGCGCTCCGGCAGGTAGCCGAATCCGGTGCCGACCAGGGTGCGGGGCAGGTCGACGTCCCGGGAGACGTGCAGCGGACGGCCGTTCAGCCGGGCGCCACCGCCCCGGAACGCCTCCCAGGTCTCCCCGGCGGCCGGGTTGACCACGATCCCGGCCAGCCCGGTCCAGGTCGCCGGATCGGGATCGCCCTCGACGACGGCGACCGACACCGCCCAGGAGGGGATGCCGTACGCGTAGTTGACGGTGCCGTCGATCGGGTCGACCACCCAGGTGAGCCCGGAGGCGGATCCGGCCCGATCGGTCTCCTCGCCCAGGAACCCGTCCTGGGGCCGGGCGCGGGCGATGGCGTCACGGATCGCGGTCTCGACGGCCCGGTCGGCCTCGGTGACGATGTCGGCGACCGAGGACTTGCGGTCGGCGATGGCCACCCCCGCGTCCCGCATCTCCTTGGCCATCCGCGCCCCCTCCTCGGCGACGGTGAGGGCGAGGTGGTGCAGTTCGGTCACGGCTGCGGTGGTCATGTCAGTCACTCCAGGGGGTCGAAGGGGCGTGGGAGGCCGCCGTGCGGCGCCGGTCCGGCGCGTGCGCGGGGTCGAGCTGGTCGAGGGAGGGCAGGGTGACGCCGGAGAAGTCGTCGATGAGGCTGCGCACCATCGTCATCGTCGCCCAGTCCCGGGACAGCAGGTAGTGGTCGCTGCCCGGTTCGTCACGGGCCAACGCAGGTTCGTAGGTGACCGCCGCCCGGCGCAGGTCGGGCTTCCCGACGGTGGGGAAGGCGATGTCGGACGCCTGGAGCTCGCCGAACGCGGCCAGCGGTGCCGCCCGCAGCCCCCGCAACCGGTCCAGCGGGACGTCCGGGATGTTCAGGTTGAGCACCCGGCCGTCGCAGGCCTGGAACTCCAGCCACTCCATCAGCCGCAGGGTGATCTCCTCGGCCGCGTCCCAGTGCCGCGGCGCGTGGCCGGCCAGCGAGACCGCCATCGCCCGGATCCCGAGCACCGCGGCGGTGAGGGCGGCTCCGACGGTCCCCGAGTGCAGGATCGCCCGCCCGGTGTTCGCCCCGCTGTTGATCCCGCTCAGCACCATCCGGGGCACCTCGCCGTACTCCCCCTGGACGGCCAGGTAGACGATCTGCGCCGGCGTGGCCTCGGCCACCAGGCAGCGCACCCCCGGCGGCATCCCGTCGGGATGTTCCTCCTGGATGACGATCGACTCGGTGGGCGTACGCATGCCCAAGGCGGCGCTGACTCCGGAGGACGGGTGGTCGGGTGCCGCCACGAGCACCGTGTGCCCGCGGCGTGCCGCCGCCCGCGCCATCGCCGCCAGCCCCGGAGCGTCGATACCGTCGTCGTTGGTGATCAGGATCTGCATGCGGAGGCCTTGCGCTCGCCGTTCGGTCTGGGCCCAGCCTAGCCCGCGGGCTCCTCGATCACCGTACGACCGGCCGGCTCGAGCACCCCTTCGCCGCGGGTCAGCGCCGCGACCAGCGCGCCGAGGCCCTCCCGGTCCTGGCCCGCCAGGGTGAGGCGTACGCCGTCCGCGACGTACGCCACCTCGTGGACCGCCACACCCCGGCCACGCAGCTCCGACTCGACCCGCCCGGCGTCGGCATGCGGCAACAGGAGTGTCCACAGCTCGGAGGTGACCAGCCGCACCCGGGGTGCCCGGGCGAGCGCCGCGGCGACGGCGTCGGAATAGGCCCGGACCAGTCCACCGGTCCCCAGCAGCGTGCCGCCGAAGTAGCGGACCACCACCGCCGCGACATCGGTCAGGCCCGAACCGAGCAGGATGTCGAGCATCGGGCGGCCGGCGGTCCCGCTGGGCTCGCCGTCGTCGGAGGAGTGCCACAGCGGCTGGGCGTCCGGGACCGAGATCACCCAGGCGCTGCAGTGGTGCCGGGCGTCCGGGAAGATGTCGCGGGCCTCGGCGAGCAGGCCCCGGGCCGCCGCCTCGTCGTCGACCCGCCGCAGCAGCGTGATGAAGCGGGACCGCTTCACCTCCAGTTCGGTGGTGACGTCGACGCGGCGGGGGATGGTCATCCGGGGCGGCGTCGACATGGACCCCAGCGTACGGCCCGGCGGCCGCCGCGCACCCACGCCGGGCGGGCGCACCGGACCGCCGCGTCGGGTGTCCGGCGGGCTCACCCGGAGGCGCAGCTCCCCGAGGGCAGGTCGTCGAGGTGATCCTCGACCCAGTCGGCGATCGTGTCGAGGTCGTCGGTGCCGTCCCCGTCGGGCTCGATCACCGCCATGGTGACCACGACGGCGGGGCTGTCGTCCAGGGTGCCGTCAACCGGGATCAGGCCCATCTGGCGGCTGGTGTAGGTGCCCTCGTAGTCGCCCCAGCCGCCCTTGTAGTGTGCCCCGTCGAGGTTGCCGAGGCCCCACGACTGGTCGTCGATCACCTGGCCCATCCGGGTGATCACCGGGTCCGCGGCGTCGGTGCAGGCCAGCCCGGAGAGGAAGGTCGCCTGGTCGTCCAGGTCCCAGGTGGTGTAGCCGAAGGCCGTACGTCCCAGCGTCCGGTTCTCGCCGGCCTCGGTCTCCCGGTCACCGGCGGCGGCGAGGACCTTGTCGGTGGCGGCGCGGGCCTGGTCGGAGGAGCCGAGGCTCTCCCACAGCTCCTCGGCCGCCTCGTTGGAGGACTGGGTGATGGCCTGCTGGACGAGCGAGGAGATCTGGGCGGACCCGGGGTGAGCCGCCACGGCGGCGACCGCGATCGGCACCTTGATCGTCGACCAGGCCATCGCCGAGGTGACGTCGCCCAGCGCGACCGCGTCGTCCCCGTCGCCGCCGACCGGCATCACCACGATCCCCGCCTCGCCGCTGAGATCCTCCTCCAGCTCCGCCCACGACGCCCGGAGCGCCGCCTCGTCGATCGTCTGCACGGAGGCCGTGGCCGTCGGCGTCGGGGTGGTGGCGGCCGTGGCGGTCACGGTGGCGGTCGGTGGGGACGTCGCACCGGCTGCCCTCGACCGGCCCGCGCCGGCGGCCCAGGGGTCTCCGCCGGCGCATCCGTCGACGGTCAGGACAAGGACGGCCACCCCCATGGCCAGGACCAGGCCTGATCGCGGTCGTGGGTGTGGCTGGGGGCGGGATCGTGGTCGCATGCGCCGAACCTGCGCCGTACGTCTGTGCCGTTGCCGGGCGCCTGCTGTGTCGGGCCCGAGCGTCCGGGGATGACCGCCCGGCAGCCGCCGCGGCGGTGGGCATGTCGGGACATGGGAGAATGGCGGCCATGTCCTCCCTTGTAGCCACATTGAGTGAGCGGTTCGCGGCGGTGACCGGCGGTGTCGATCCCGAGCTGCGGCCGGCCACCAAACCCCGGTTCGGCCACTTCCAGTGCAACGTGGCGATGCGGCTGGCCAAGCAGGAGGGCGCGAAGCCGCGCGACATCGCCCAGCGGATCGTCGACGAGATCGAGATCGACGACCTGTGCGAGCCGTTGGAGATCGCCGGCCCGGGCTTCATCAACATCCGGCTGAAGAACTCCGTGCTCGCCGCGGAGGCGAACACACTGATGGCCGATCCGCACCACGGCGTCCCGCAGGACCCGCACCCGCGGCGTACGGTGATCGACTACTCCTCCCCCAACGTGGCCAAGCAGATGCACGTCGGCCATCTGCGCTCGACGATCATCGGCGACTGCTTCTCCCGGGTGCTCGGCGCGACCGGCTCGGAGGTGATCCGGCAGAACCACATCGGCGACTGGGGCACCCAGTTCGGTCAGCTGGTGGAGCAGATCCTCGAGGACGGCATCGACGCGAGCACGCTCGACCTGGCCGGCGCCGAGGCGCTCTACAAGCGGGCCTCGGCGCACTTCAAGGCGGACGAGGAGTTCGCCGACCGGGCCCGCCACCGGGTGGTGGCCCTGCAGTCGGGCGACGAACAGACCCGGACGATCTGGCAGCAGCTGATCGACGTGTCGCTGGCCGGCTTCAACGCCACCTACCGGCGGATGGACATCCTGCTCACCGACGACGACCTGGCCGGCGAGTCGACCTACAACGAGGGCCTGGTCCGGGTCGTCGAGGACCTGAAGGCGATGGGGCTGGCGGTCGAGGACGCCGGCGCGCTGGTGGTGTGGGTGGACGGCTTCGACGCGCCGATGATCGTGCAGAAGCGCGACGGCGGGTTCGGCTACGACGCCACCGACCTGGCCGCGATCCGGCACCGGGTCGACGACCTGCACGCCGAGCGGATCGTCTACGTCACCGACGCCCGGCAGGCGCAGCACTTCGCGATGGTCTTCGCCGTCGCGCGGAGGGCCGGCTGGCTGCCCGAGACCGTGACCGCCGAGCACATCGGCTTCGGCATGGTGCTCGGCGCCGATGGCAAGCCGTTCAAGACCCGCGACGGGTCGGCGGTCACCTTGTCGTCACTGCTGGACGCCGCCGAGGAGATCGCCGCCCCACCGATCGCGCTCGCCGCGATCAAGTACGCCGACCTGTCCAACGGGCTGAACAAGGACTACGTGTTCGACGCCGAGCGGATGGTGCAGACCACCGGCGACACCGGCCCGTACCTGCAGTACGCGCACGCCCGCACCTGCGCGGTGATGCGCGAGGCCGAGGCCAAGGGACTCGCCCTCGACACCGAGGTGAGCGTGCTGGACGAGCCGACCGAACAGGCGCTGGCGCTGGCGCTGTCCGGCTTCGGCGAGGCGGTGGCCGAGGTGGCCAGCACACTGCAGCCGCACAAGCTGTGCACGTACCTGTACGAGCTGGCCCAGCACTACTCGGCCTTCTACCAGCAGTGTCCGATCCTGAAGTCGGAGGGCGCGGTGCGGGATTCCCGCCTCGGCCTGTGCCGGGCCGTACGTACGGTGCTGGCCGCCGGCCTGGGCATGCTGGGGATCGAGGCGCTCGAGCGGATGTGATGGCTGGTGCGGATGCGCCAGCGGGAACAGGCGATGGCGGGAATGGCGGTGGCGGAAGCCATCGCGACGCGCAGAGCCGCCGCCGTTCCACCTAGCCGCCGCCCATCCGCACAGCCCCCGCCTGCCGACGCGCGGGGTCTGGCCACAAGCGCGGGGTCTGGCCACAAGCGCGGCGGCAACACCGGCATCGCGTCCGGATCGGTTCAACGCCGAGCGGCCAGAGCCTCGCGGATCCTTCGGCCGAGCTCATCAGGGCGCGCGAGGTCACCCCAGGTCCAGCGCAATACGAGCCACCCCGCCGCACGGATGGCATCTTCGCGACGCTTCTCCCGAAAGACGACGTCACCCGGCGAGTCGCCCCGACGTGCGTAGCGTTCGTACTTCACCCTGCCGTCGAACTCACCGACGACCTTCTGCGCCTCCCAACCGAAATCGGTGCGGAAGGTCCGCAGGCCTCCTCCGGGCATCCGGAGCACCAGGCGGTACTGGAGCTGTGGGGTCGGCACCTGTTGCTCACTGAGGACGATGCGGCTCAGCGACTCGCCGGGGCTTTCCGCCATCCCGGTCGCGAAGAACGTCATCCGACGAGCCACTCCGATCCCCCCAGTTCCTCTGAGCCCGCCGATGGATGCATCCATCGCGCTTCGCAGCCCTTCCGGATCGCGACTGAGACGAAGAGCCTGATCCGCCATCACCACCCCCGTGCGGAAACCCTCGGTACGGGCCACATCGACCAACGTACGTGGCAGCGCGGTGAGCCGGATCCCTTCGCGAACGATGATCTCCTCAGGGTCCAGCGCGCCGGGGTGCTGATGGACCATCGCCCGCCGGCCTCCGTGCGCCGCCCCGGGGACCGTAACGTGGATGGTCTCAGGGACGTCCCCCAGAAACGGAAGTCCCCACAGGGCCGCCGCCGTCACGTGGCTGAAGACCACCCCCTCACCGAACCGTACGGCCACCGCCGCGACCCTTGACCCCAGGCCCAGGGCCGCGTGGGCGTCCCGCTCAGGCGGCGACTGCGGTTCCCGCGGACTGCCCTTGTGCGACGCGGGACCTTGCTGGGGGTGCTCCGCTCCGGCATCCTGCTCGCCGTCCACCGGCGACCGGTCCTCGTAACAGCCACGGCGGATCCTGACCAGCGTGCCGGTGGCCAACGCTCGCCGGATCTCACTGTCGCCGACTCCGGCATCGAGGAATCCCTTCCGAGTACGGATCAGGGGCAGCGTGAAATCGGGTTCCATGCCGCCATGGAACCCGAGTGGCACGACGGATCGGAAGAGCTTGGCGGCAACGGACAACACCAGCACCCGAACGGACAACACCACGACTCAGAAACCGCCGACGCGCCGATCCGTCTCGAGCCACGGCCGGGCCGACAGCCACGGGGAACCACGCGGCACCGAGTGCCGCCCCACAACCGAGCACCGCAGCCGCTGCGGCTCTGTCCGGACGCCGCGGTTCCATCCAGCTGCCGCCGGCCGACGCGCGGGGCCTGACCAGAAGCGCGGGGCCTGACCAGAAGCGCGGCGAGGGCAACCGCGCTCCGCGCAGATCACTCCTCGCCGGCTGTTTCCTGCTCCGTCGGCTGCTCGAACGCGTCTCCGCCGGCTTCGCCCTCGTCGCCGGGATTCGCATCGTCCGACGTCCCCGCGCCCGTCGACGCCGCATCGTCCTCGTCGGTCGCCAGCACCTGGTCCGAGGTGTCGTCGGCATCGGGGTGCGGCGCCGTCGCCCGTTCCTCGGCCTGGCGCAGGGCCCGTTCGGTGGCCTCCTCGACGCGCAGCTCCTGGTTGGGATGATCCTCGCGGTACAGGGCCATCCAGGCGGCGCCGATGATGCCCGCGCGGTTGCGGAGTTCGGCGGGAACGATCGGGGTGTTGAGGCTGAGCCGGGGCAGGAATTTGTCGGCGTCCCGGCTGATCCCGCCGCCGACGACGATCAGATCGGGCCAGAGCAGCGCCTCGACGGTCTGGAAGTACCGCTCGACCCGCGGCGCCCACTGCTTGTACGACAGGCCGAGCCGGTCCTTCACCCCGGACGAGGCCTGGGTCTCGGCGTCGTGGCCGTCGATCTCGATGTGGCCGAACTCGCTGTTCGGGATCAGCACGCCGCGGTGGACCAGCGCGGTGCCGATGCCGGTGCCCAGCGTCGTCACCAGCACCAGGCCGGGATGGTCCTTGGCCGCCCCGAAGTGTGCCTCGGCCAGCCCCGCCGCGTCGGCGTCGTTGAAGACCACCACCGGCCGTCCCAGCAGGTCCTCGAACATCTTCTCCGCCTCGAACCCGATCCACGCCGGGTCGATGTTGGCGGCCGTACGCGTCACGCCGTGGGTGACCACCGCCGGGATCGTGATGCCGATCGGGCCGTCCCCGGTCAGCTCCGCGAAGTACGCCACGATCTCGGCGACCGCGGCCCCCACCTTCTTCGGGGTGGACTTCTTCGGAGTCGGGATCCGCAGTCGGTCGACGGCGAAGTCGCCGGCCTCCAGGTCGACCGGGGCACCCTTGATCCCCGACCCGCCGATGTCGATGCCGAGCACTGGTCGCACTGTCATGTGCAGAGCCTACGAGTCGCGACACCCCCGTGTCAGGAGTGGGACGCGGGTGGCGGCCCCGGTGTGTCCGGTGTGTCCGGGGACGTCCCTCCGGCCGGCCGCGCCGCCGTCCCTCCGACCGGCCCCGCCTCGCCGAACGGCGGCATCTCCCCCGCCGGCCGCACCTCCTCAGCCTGCCGGGCCTGTGCTCCCCAGGCCAGCAGCGTCCGGGCGTACGTACGGGCCTCATCGGTCGGCAGGTGGCGGGCCACGAGATGAACCGGACCGGGGGTGAGGTCGACGTGGACACTGGCCAGCCCCAGCCACCGCTGCAGCGGGCCCTGGGTGAGGCGTACGGACTGGAACTTCCGCAGCGGCACGATCGCCCCGCGACGCTCGAACACGCCGTGGTCGGCGATAGTGACCTGTGGCGTCGCGCCCCACCGCAGGGTGTGGGCGTCGACCCAGCGGATCAGCCGGACCCGACGCGGCACCCCGCGCAGCGGCACGGCGTCGAGGTCGATCCCGGGCAGCACCTGACGCAGGATGAAGGCCAGCTCGGCCCTAGTCCCGGCGGGCAGGACGGTCGATTCGCGCCGGTCGTTGTCCTCCTCGCGGTGGCCGCTGGCCAGGCCGACCATGTCGATGTCGACCGACCACCACCCGGGAATGCGCCACAGCAGCGGCTGCCGGATCCGGACACCCTGGATCCGGTCCATCGGCAGCGTCTGGCTGACCAGACGGGTCAGCCCGGAGGTGATCCGCAGACCGCCCGACGGCGTCCGCAGCAACTGGAAGTTGAATTGGTGATTGACCCGGCGACTGACCATCGAGACGAAGCCGATGACCACCGGCAGCAGGACCGCCAGCGAGACCGCGCCGGCCCCGGCGGTCCAACCGATGACGATGATCACGATGCTGATGCCGACCGACCACCACAGCTCGGTGGACAACAGGAAGGCGCCGATGATCCGGGTCGGTTCCATCGTGAGCAGCAACTGGTCGGCCGCCGAGGCATCGACCAGGACGCCGGGACGGGGCTGCCGGCCGACGGCCGCGACGCTGGTCCGCTCACCGACGGCCCGGCGCAGCAGGTAGTCGCGCAGGTCGTACGCCCGGGCACGGGAGAGGTAGCGCAGCCGGGTGGCGGCCTCGCCGGCGCCGGCCTCGATCCGGAGCTCGGCCAGCCCGAACAGCCGGGCGACCAGCGGTTGATCCACGTCGACGGACTGGATCCGTTCGAAGGCGACCCGGCGGGAACGCCGCCGCAGCCAGCCGGTCTCGACCCGCACCTCGTGTTCGTCGATGACGAACCGGGTGAACCACCAGGTCGCCCAGCCGGCGAGCGCCGCAGCGAGGGCGACGACGAGGATGATCCCGCCGATCAGCCAGCCAGTGGGCGGCGCGCCGGGTGTACGCGGAGTGCTGTCGAGGCCGTCGCGGAGGTAGGCGTAGATGCCGGCGGCGAGCACGATCCAGCCGCGGACCAGTGGCGTGAGCGGGTGCGGCCGCTCCAGCACCGGATGGCCGGGGGCAGGGGCGTCGGCAGAGGCGGCGGGTGCGGGAACGTCCGGCGCCGGCGTCGGGGCCGCGGGCTGGCCGGCCGTCCGGCCGGGGATCTCGGGCGGGCGGAACTCCGGTCCGGGGGCATCCGGCCGACCAAGCCCCTGACCAGGCCGGCCGGGCTGCTGTTCGCCTGCGCCCGGTGCCGACGGATCGGTCACAGACCTGACCTCCGCGGATCGCTGTGCGAGGTCAGCACGTCGCGCAGCCGGGCCGCCTCGGCGGCGGGTAGCCCAGGGATCCTGGCGTCGGTCTCCGCGGAGGCGGTCACCAGGGTGACCGTCGCCAGGCCGAAGGCCCGTTCTATCGGGCCGGCGTTCACGTCGACCACCTGCAGCCGGCCGTACGGCACCACGCTGAGCGCGCGGAACATCACGCCACGCCGCACCCACAGCTCATCGGCCGTCTCCGCGTAGCCCCAGCGCGGCCACCGGCGCAGGATCAGCACCGCGTTCCACAGCCACAGCGCGCCGGCCACCACCAGTGGGATCGCGGTGTAGAGCCGTTGGCCGACCACAAGTTGCAGGAGCACTGCGACCGGGACCGCGACGACGACGGCCCACAACCCGGTGGTGAGCAGCGAGAGCGTACGCCACCGTCGATCGATGCCGTGCCAGGCGACGCCGGGGCCGTCGAACAGCAGCTCGGCACCGGAGCCGCTCGGCCGGCCGGCGCTTGTCGGGCCGCCGCTTGTCGGGCCGCCGCTCATCGAGCCACCGGCCGTCGGATCACTGCTCATCGGCGGGCTTCAGTGACACGGACACCCCACCGAAGGCCGCGAGGCCGCGCAGGATGACCGTCGGGGCGTTCGGGTCGGCGCAGCGGGCCTGGGACGACGCGCCGCCGAAGAGGGGGAACACCTGGTTGACGACCCGTACGCCGTCCGGCACCACCACGTCGAGGCCGCCGAACACGGCGAAGGCGTCGATGGTGATGGTGCGGGACTCGAAGACCGCCTCGCGCAGGTCGATCGTGGCCCCACCGAACAAGGCCACCGCGGTGGTGCCCCGCGGGACGCGGAGCAGGCCTTTCCGCTCCGCGCCGCTGAACACCGCGATGACCAGGTCCCGTGGGCTCTCCGTCGACGGGTCGACCACCACGCCCCAGGGTCGGGAACCGGCGGCGGGACCGGTCGGGACCGGCGCCGCGCCGGGCACACCGACGGCCGGGAGCCCGGTCTGCTCCCCGCCGTAGCCGTTGGCAGGCCCGCCGGCGGAGGCACTCAGATCGGCGGTCAACGGTCCGAGTTCCGCGAAGGTCCGCGCCGACAGCGCGTGGGCGACGCGGTCCCGGTGCTCGTCGAGGGTCAACCGACCGTCCGCGTACGCGGCATCGAGGAGGTCGGTGACGCGGGCTCGGTCGAGGTCCGAGGCACGGAGATTGTCGGGCATTCCAGCGGTCATGGACCCAGCGTACGAGGCCGCGGTGGCTCGCTGTAGCCCGCCATCGCACTCGGTGGCGAGAGCCCGCGACGACGTGCGGTGAAGCGCGACAAAGCGCTCAGCGACGACCACGGTCGCGCTCAGTAATGGGCCAGCACACCCTCGGCGACCGTGCGGAACCGCCGCTCGTCCAGCCGCGCGGCGGTGCGGCGCACCGCCGCTGGGTCGATCCGGATGATCCGGTTCAGCCGCACCTCGCTGGGGCGGCCCTCGCGGTCCCACGGGCCGGCGCCGATGTCCAGCCAATAGCGGCCGACCGACGCCTCCTGGGCGGCATCCCGGTCGTGGTCCTTCGAGGTCATCTGGACACCGAGCAACCAGGGCCCGTCGGTGCCGATCAGCAGCACCGGGCGGTCCTTGCCCTGGGTCGAGTCCTCCTCGAACGGCACCCAGGTCCACACCACCTCCCCCGGATCGGGCCGGCCGTCCTCACGGGGGCGGTAGGTGATCGCCGGGCGCCCGGTGAAGTCGCCCGGGTAGGCTCCGGCCGAGGTCGGGTGGTCGCCGGCGCGACCACGCTGGGGAACGGCCGTGGGAACGGCACCGGCGCCGGACGGAGCCGAGGAGCCGGGCCGGCGCTCGGGTCGCTCGGGTGCGCCATCGGCGCTCCCGGAACGCCGCGCGGCGCCCCGAACGATGTCCTCGACGAGGCGCCACACCGCGCGCATGATGCTGTCATCCCGACCGGCCATGCGCCCCACCGTAGCGGGCTGGTCCGACAACCGGCGGCCCGGTCCGGCGGTCATGCCCGCAGCGCCTCGATCGGCTCGATCCGTGAGGCCTGGCGGGCCGGATGCAGACCGGCGACGATCCCGGTGACCAGGCCGAGGGCCGGCCCGGCGATCGACAACGCCCAGGGGATCACCGCGGTCCACTGCCGGATCACACAGATCGCCACCACCCCGACGGTGCCGGCGCTCGTGCCGACGACACCGCCCATCAGTCCCAGCAGCCCCGCCTCGATCAGGAACTGCCAGGCGATGTGACCCGGACGGGCCCCCAGTGCCCGGCGGACCCCGATCTCGCCGGTGCGTTCCATCACGGCCATGAAAGTGGTGTTGGTGATGCCGACCATGCCGACGACCACACTGACTCCGGCGAGCAGGAGCAGCAGGATCGACAGGTCGCCGATGACGTTCTCCCGCAGCGACGCCGGGTCGGGCGGCAGGCTCACCGCGTACAGGTCGGGTTGGTCCGGCCGCAGTGCGATCGGGAGTTGGTCACCGACGACGGATGCTGCGCCGGGCCTGACCTCCACCACCAGCTCGGTCTGCGAGGGGCGTCCCTCCACACCCCAGATCTGGGCGGCGGTGCTGAGGGGGATCGCCACCGCGCTGAGCAGGTCGGGGCGGCGCTCCACCTGGCGGATCACTCCGGCGACGGTGAACGGGACGCCGCCGATGTAGATCACCTGGCGCGTGGCCGGCTCGTGGAGGCCCAACCGGTCGGCGACCGTCGGGCCGACCACGGCCACTCGTTGCCCGGTCTCCTCGACGAAGCTGTCCCAGGGCCGCCCGGCGGCCATGTCGACGCGGGCCACGTCGAACAACCCGCCCGTCACGGCCAGCACCGGCGCCTGCATCGACTCACCGGTGTCGGACGGCGGCAGGGTGCTGAGCCGGCCCTTGCCGTCGAAGAGGACGCCGGTCAGGCCGGCCGACACCACGCCGTCGACCTGACCGACGCGCCGCTCCACGTCCGTCGGGAAGCCCGGGGAGAACTCCCGCACCGGATCGGGAGTGAGGGAGACCGTCACCTGGGTGGACTCCAGCATGTTGAAGCGTTCGCCGATCTGGGCGCTGGCCGAACCCGTCAGCCCGATCACCAGCACCAGCACGCCGACGCCCAGCACGGTGCCGAGGCTCGTCATCACCGCGCGACGCGGCGCCTGCTGGATGCCTGCCAGGGCCTCGTCGACGATGTCGCGGCGGGTGGGCCCCGTCCGTACCCGGCGCGTACGGTCGTCACGGCCCTCGCGGCCCTCGCGGCCGTCGCGCCTCCCCTGCCACCGCCACCGTCGCCACGGTCGTGTCCTGCGTGACGTACGCCCCCCAGGCCACGTACGTCGCGGATCGCCGTGTTCAGCGGACATGGACCCTCCCGTCGCGGATCTCGACCCGGATCGTGCCCCGGGCCGCCAGGTCCGGGTCGTGGGTGACCACCACCACAGTGATCCCGGTGGCGGCCAGGCGCTCCAGGATGGTGACGATGCCAGCGCCGGTCGCGGTGTCGAGGTTGCCGGTGGGTTCGTCGCACAGCAGCAGGCGCGGGGCACCGACCAGGCCACGCGCGATCGCCACCCGTTGCTGTTCTCCACCCGACAACTGGCCCGCCCGGGCCATCGCCCGCGGAGTGAGCCCGACGACGGCCAGCGCCTCGGCCGCCTGGTCCCGGCGGGTGGCACGGTCCATCCCCTGGTAGAGACCGGCCAGTTCCACGTTCTCGGTGACCGTACGCAGCGGCATCAGGTGGAAGGCCTGGAAGACGAAGCCGATCATCCGCCCCCGCAGGTCGGTGCGGTCGATCTCCGACAGGGTCGTGGTCTCCTGGCCGTCCAGCGCCACGGTTCCCGAGGTGGGACGGTCGAGCAGGCCGGCCAGCGACAGCCAGGTGCTCTTGCCGGAGCCGCTCGGTCCGGCGACGGTCACCAGGCCGCCGGCGGGGATGTCCAGGTCGAACGGCAGCAGCGCCCGCACCCGGGGTGGCCCCGGGTACGTCCGGGTGCAGCCACGGAAGGACAGCACCGGACCGGTGTCCGGGACGTCCGGGCCGCCGGAAGACCCGGCATCCAGGCTGCCGGAGGACGGGGCATCCGAGCCGCCGGAGGACGGAGCGTCCGCCGCAGGGACCGAGAGCTCGGGCCCAGGCTCGCCGAGCAGCTCCTCGAGCCGGGTCATCGCGACGGCTTCGCGGTCGGGAGGGCTCCGCCGCCGACCTGCACGGTCTGGCCGATCGTCAGCTCACCCTCCGTCGGCGTGATCGCCACATACCCGTCACCGCTGAACCCGGTGCTCACCGGGACCTCGCGCGGGGCGACGTCGCCGTCGCCGATCACCCGGACGACGGTGGAGCCGTCGGCGCGGGAGATGATCGCGGTGCTGGGGACCGCAAGCCCGGACCGGCCGGCGGTCTCGGTGGCCACCATGATCCGCACCTGGCTGCCGGGTGGGGACGTGAGCGCCCCCTCGGCCACCGAGATGGTCACCTCGGTCCGCTGACCACCGCCACCGCCGGTGGTCGAGGACGCGGTGTCGGATCGGCCGCCCGTGGCGGAGCCGGCGCCACCCGCGGCATCGGCGGCCACGGCGCGGACATCGTTGACCGTTCCCTCGACGGTGCCACCCTCGGTGATCACCCGGGCTCCCTGGTCGACGACCACGCCGTTCACAGCGGTCGTATCGGCGGTGCCGCGAGCGACCAGCGCACCGCTGGTCACGGTGAGGGTGCCGACTCCCGAGGGATCGCCGGGACGTGCCGCGACGGCCCGGACGGTGGCCGGGAGGGTCGGCACGAAGGCGATCTCGCCCAGGCCGACCACCACACCGGCCCGCCCCCGCGCCTTGGCCAGGTCGGCCCGCGCCACGGCCAGGTCCTCCCGGGCGTACGTCACCGCCTGTCGCGCGTCCTCGAGCTGGCCGGCGGTGGAGGAGGCACCAGCGCTGGCCGTGCTGCCGGTAGTGGCGGCGGTCGGCTGGCCGCCCGGCGTGTCCGCAGTGGCTCCGGCTTTCGCGCCCCCGGAGCCCTGCGCCTGCGTCAGAGCGCGCTCGGCTGCGGCCAACGCCCGCGCGGCGGTCGTCTCGGCGCGTTCGGCGGTCCGGACCTCGTCCTCCCCCTGGGCGATCGGGGTGAACCCGAGACGCTGGTAGAGATCACGCAACCCGGCCTGGGTCTCGGCGGTGACGGAGTCACCCTTTCCCGCCCGATATCCCAGGCCGGCCAGAGCCTTGTTGAGCTGGGCGACATCGGGGCCGCTGGCGCCCGGCGCGATGGCGCGGTAGGCAGCCATCGCGCCGGGCAAGGCGATCACCGGCCGACCGCCGACCTCGGCCAGCACGGCACCCGCCTTGACCTCGTCCCCGGCCCGCACCCGGACCGCACTGACGACGGAGGCCTGCTGCTCGGCGTCGCCGCCACGCAGGGTGATCTCGGTGGTCTCCTGGTGGGCGATCACGCCTGACAGGGCCACCGTACGGGTCACCTGGCGTTGCTCGACGGTGGCGGTGAGGGTCGAGACCGGAGGTGGGGCGGCGTCGGCCGCCACCTGCGCCGGAGACTTCACCAGGCGTCCGGCGAGAACGCCGATCACCAGCGAGGAGACGGCGATGAGAGCCATCACCCGTACGGTGCGCCGCTTGCGTGCTGCAGGTGGCAGTTGGGTGGCGGCCTCCGCGTCGAGAATCTCGGGGCCAGCGGCCTCGGGCCGATCGAGCTCGGATGCATCAGGACGCGATGAGGATCGCTTCTTCTTCACCTGTCAGACGCCTTCGGCGATGGCTTGTCTGGCGCGGTGCAAGGCAGCCTCACGATCGGCGGCGCCCTGGCGGAGTTCCGCCTCGTGCTTGTCGATCCACCGCTGCTGGTACGCGGTGTCCAGGGCATAGAGGATGCCGGGGAGGTTCACCTGCTGGGCAGGTGACGTCATCCACCGCGGCCTTGACTCCTTCGGGGCCGTCCGGCTTCCCGGAATAGAGAGCCTGTTCGCCTCTGACGGTGACCTGCGGGTAGCCACGGTCATGCATGCACTGCGCATACGCCTTCTGCACCGCCTTGGCACGGGAGTCGGCTTCCATCCGGCCGTAGCTCTCACCCAGGCCGTCCGTCACGAAGTTCCGGACACTGGTGGAGGCAGGACCCATTTGTCGCCAGGCCTCCTTGAAGCAGCCACCCTCGGGCAGGCGCATCCCGTCGGCGGCCGTCACTGTGCTCGGGGCGCCTGAAACTGTGGTGCCTTCGAATATTTCGCGCTCACGCTGGGTGAAATTTTGCGGGGGAACAACTGTCTCCGGAAGTAGCCGGGGAAATTCCTCAGGGGATGTCATATACCCGTACTTCTTGGCACTCTCCACGCTCAGTATCCCGTACCGGCGAGGAAAGACATCTACATACTCCGACGACTGACTATTGGGCGGAAATATCACCGGCTCACCCTCGTACCCGAATTTTCGAGCACAGCGGACGGCAAGTATTTGCTGGCCGTTGATCAGTGTGATGACCTTGTCGCCATCCAGCAAGTAAGGCAGCAACGGCGCCTTCAAGTCCGCCACGGACGTGAGCGGCGGCGGATCCTCTGGAATCTCCGGTTCCCCTTCCCCCAGGAGTGAACCACAGCCGGACCCCGTCAGAGCGACCACGACGGCCAGACCCCAGACCCAACACCTTTTTCGGCTCTTCACGTGTCAGACTCCTTCAGCAATGGCCTGCTGGGCGCGGCGAAGGGCGGCCTCACGATCGGCGGCCCCCTGCCGAAGTTCCGCCTCATGCTTGTCGATCCATCGCTGCTGGTATGCCGTGTCCAAGGCGTAGAGAATGCCCGGAAGGTTTACCTGCTGGGCGCACGTGACGTCGTCCACCGCGGCGCGGATCCCATCAGGACCATCCGGCTTACCGGAATAGAGAGCCTGTTCGCCTCTGACGGTGACCTGCGGGTAGCCACGGTCATGCATGCACTGCGCGTATGCCTTCTGCACCGCCTTGGCACGGGAGTCGGCTTCCATCCGGCCGTAGCTCTCATTTGCGCCATCCAGCACGAGGTCTCGAAGCGTGCTGGACGCCGTGCCGACCTGCCGCCAGGCTTCTTTGAAGCAGCCACCTTCCGGAAGCGGGGACCCGTCGTCGGCGACAATCGCGCTCGTCGCCCCAGTCGCGGCAGGACCCTCAAATATCTCCCGTTCCACAGCGGTATAGTCACGCGAAGGAATCGAGTCCTCGGAGAGCATTCGAGGCCATTCCTCTGGGGACGAAAAGTAGCCGTATCTCTTTGCACTCTCCACGCTCAGTATCCCGTACCGGCGAGGAAAGACATCTACATACTCCGATGGCTGGCTGTTGGGCGGAAATATCACCGGCTCACCCTCGTACCCGAATTTTCGAGCACAGCGGACGGCAAGTATTTGCTGGCCGTTGATCAGTGTGATGACCTTGTCGCCATCCAGCAAGTAAGGCAGCAACGGCGCCTTCAAGTCCGCAACGGACGTGAGCGGCGGCGGATCCTCTGGAATCTCCGGTTCCCCTTCCCCCAGGAGTGAACCACAGCCAGACCCCGTCAGAGCGAGGAAGACAGCTATCCCACCAGCCAGCCACCGTTGCCGCCTCACCTCCTCCCCCCTAGCTGAGGTAGTACGACGACGCGACGTCGTTGAAGCCGATGTCCGGCAGGTTCACATAACCGCCGTATGTCCCGTCCCAGTTGCCCGACTTCGATGCACCGCCGAGATTCTCATCCCAGAAGAGAAAGGTGTCACACTGACTGAAGTCCGCAGCTGACGAAATGACATCGTTCCAGTTGTTGAACAACCCATAGTTCAACGAATTCTGGGTGATGTCGCGATCACCGGTTGTGCCGCTGCACGCCCCGGACCCATAGGTGGTCAGCACCGCTCCTCCTCGGTCCGCGTGCTGCCACATGCTGGCTCGCTGCACATTGCCGTACGATCTACCGATATTCGTGTCGACGATTGCGTTGGCCGGGGGTGCCGCGACCGCCACTCCCAGGGAAGCGACCGAAAATGCCATGGTCGCCCCGATGATTCGACGGATCTTCATAACCCTTCCTTCCCCTCCGCTGATGTGTCCCCTTTTCCCCTTCAGGAGACGACGTCAGTCTTGCGGAGGGATGACCGCCTCAGCCATGGACATCCGTCGGCAACGCCGCAGCCAGACGCGTGATCCGCCTCACGGCAGCAGACCTTGGCGGCGGGCCTCCGCGGCGATCCCCCGGTCACCAGCAATTCCCAACTTCCGTCGGACGGAAGCGAGGTACTGCCGCACTGTCTTGCTCGTCACCACCAGGGCCTCGGCGATCTCCGTGATGCTCAGGCCTCGCTCCACCAACACCAGTACCTCCCACTCCCGCTCGGTGATCCCCAGCCTCTTGGCCTCCGAGTTCCGCTCGGGCGCGACCGACGTGGGCATCGCCCTTCCGGTGGAGCCGGCTTGGGCCAGCATCCGGAAGACCTCCGGGGAGAGGAGCGGCCGGCCGGCCGCCGCCCGGCGTACAACTTCTGGAAGCGTCACCGCGGCATCGGTCTTCAGAAGGTAGCCAACAGCTCCAGCGTCGACCGAAGCACTAACGGACTCCCGGTCTCCCAGAGCGGTCAGCACCACCACCACTGTGCCGGGCCAGCGACGGACGATCTCCCGAGTCGCTTCGATGCCGTCCGTTCCCGGCATTCGCAGATCCATCACGACGACGTCCGGACGGGCCCGGGCACACACGTCGACAGCTTCCGCCCCATCGGCCGCCTCACCGACCACTGCGATGCCAGGAACAGCATCAAGTAGCCGGCGCTGCGCACTTCTCAGCGATGCCTCGTCGTCCACCAGCACGACACGTATCTCCCCCATGGTCCCGGGAAGCTATCAGACCGCGCGGCGCCCACCGCCGGTCACGGAGCTTCGGTCCAGGACAGATGTCGCTTGTGTCCGCATCGGCAATGTGCCTGTCCGCACGTGCTCCTAGAATCCACTCAACGCCGTGGCACGGGGAGGATGAATGGTCACACCGGGACACGTCGTGGACCTGCCGGCGCACCGGAGCCCCTCGGGTGACCGTCCCCGGCGGTGGAACCGGCTGGGAAAGCCACTGCCCATGTGGGCACGCTGGCTGATCGTGGTCTATGCCGCCGCAGCATTGGTCTCCGACCTCCTCCCCCAGCACATCGCCCAACCGAATGCAGCGAATCAGCACTACCCCGTCTCCTTGCTGCTGGTGGGCGCTTGTGCAACGGCGGCGGTGGCCATCCGACCTCGCCTCGGGGCGATGATCGCGATCGGCGTCATGTTGCTCAACCCACTCGGCCTGCCACCGACGAACTCGCCCGACGCGCTCAACTTCGCGATGGACACGGGGCTGGTGGTGACGGCAGCCCTGCTCGCCGCCCCCCGGATGACCGATCTGTGGGTGTGGCTGGGTGTGTGCGGACTCTGGGCGCCCTTCCTTGTCTTCCAGCGCCCGGCCGATCCGATTCGCACGGCGCTGATCATGGCGCCGGCCGGGCTTGGCCTGCTGCTGGTGGTCGGCGTCGGACTGCCTGTCCGGCACATCACCCTCCGTTCCCGGGAGGCGCGGGCACGTGCCGAAGCACTGGTCGAACGGCACGCGACCTCGCGAGAGAAGGAGCACGCCGCGTTGGCCCGCGAACTCCACGACGTCGTCGCCCACCGCCTGGCACTGGCCTCACTGGCCCTGGCATCAGCGACCTCCCAGGACGGCGCAGACGGCCGGGATGCGATCGACGAGGCCAGCCAGTTGCTCCAGCTCGCGGGACGTGAGCTGTCCGGCCTGGTCCAAGGGCTGCGCTCCTCGGACGAGCTGACAGCGCCCCTCGCCTCCTTCAGTGCGAGCTGGCAGCGCACCGTTCACGACAGCCGGACGATTCTGGAGGCCGCAGGCTTTCACCTGGAGGTCCGCCAGACGGGCGACGAACCACGCGACGTCCCGCCCCTGATCGTGGAGACCGTGGCACGGTGCCTGCGGGAGACCAGCACCAATGTCACCCGCTACGCCCCGAGCGGAAGCACCTGCGAGGTGGACCTCGAGTTCACTGATGACCGGATCGGGCTGACCGTCACAAGTCCCCTGTCAACCACCGCGCAGAAGGCGAACCCCGGCACCGGCTGGGGGCTGATCGGGCTGGCTGAGAGGGCAGACCTGCTGGGAGGCCGGTGTGTGTTCGAGCCGGTGGGTGACAACTGGGTGGTGAGTCTGGTCCTGCCCTGCCCGCCCGCCGCATCCGCGCTCTCCATCGCAACAGGACGGAGGGCTGCGGACACCCGGACACCGCCGACGACGTCCATCACGCCTGTCGATATTGTTGACGCGCCAGGTCGGCCAACATCTTGACGTTCGCGACCATCTCGCGGCGTACGCTGCGCCGCCAGGCCCACGGGGCACCGCGCCGCAATCCCGTGTCCCCCACGCCGTACGCTTCCAGGCCGATGCTGCGGCAGATGGTGAGCGCACGGGGCAGGTGGTAGTCCTGGCTGATCACCGTCACCGTCGTCAGCCCGGGCAGCGCCCGGGCAAAGCGGCAGGAGGCGTACGTGTCGACACCGTCCTCGTCGGCGACGATCCGGTCGGCCGGGACACCGCGCTCGACGAGGTAGTGGGCCATCTGGCTCGCCTGCGCATTGGAAGGCTCCTCACCGGACACGATCAGCCGGCGAACCTTGCCGGCCCGGAACAGTTCGAGAGCCAGGTCGAGGCGGGCCCGGAGCATGGGCGAGGGGGTGCCGCTCGGGTACATCTCGGCGCCCAGCACCAGCCCCCACTCGGTCGCCGGCGGCGCGTCCGGATCGCCCACATTCTCACCCGGGAAGCGAGCCGTACGGGTGGAGACGTGGGTCCAGATCGACAGCCCGGCGAGCAGCACCGTCGACAGGGCCGGCGGGCCCAGCAGGACGGCAATATGTCGGGGTCTGATCGGCAGCACGGTCCCATCATGGCGCCCATGACGCCCGTAGGGTCCGCCCGCATCCGTACGGCTCGCCTCGTGGTGACACTGCGGTGACGATGAGCACCCCAGCATGCGTGCCCGTCGGCGGCCATAGGGAAGACCTATGGCCGTTTCGCCATCCTGTCAGTGGGTCTACAGTTGATGTCAGACAACAAAAGGCTCGACGCACCCTTTGCCTGCATACGGAGGTGGTGGTTGTGAGCGACAAGGGCAAGATGAATGACTACGGCATCCATCCCGACGGCCGCCCGGTGACCGACGTCGACGTGGAGCGCTGGGCGGACGAGGCCGAGGCGGGCTTTCCGGGAGAGACGTTCGGGCCGGCCCGCCGGGGCCCGGGTCGACCTCCTGCGGCCAGGCCGCGGGTACGCCGGGTCCAGGTGCGCGTGGACGCCGACACCTACCAGCAGATCTCGGAGGCCGTCGCCCGCCGCGGTGAGACGGTCAGTCAGTACCTGCTCCGCCTCGTCCGGGAGGACCTGCACCACAGCGCCTGATCACCTTCGCGCCTGATCACCCCCGCGACCGCAACGGTGTGCAGCCTCGCCCACGCGTTTGTGCCGGTAGTCAGACACAAACGCGTGGGCGAGACCGACAGGTGGCCGAGGGATCGGAAGCCGAGGGATCGGACGGGGTCGGAGCTCTGAGTCGCCCAGGCTCAGCTCTCCGGGTCGTCCTCGGGTGTCCGCCGCAGCTCCCCGGGATGCAACTCGGCCCCGGCCGGCGCCGACGCCGGGGAGGCCGATTCGAGGCTGGTCCCGCGCCACCGGGAGATCCCCCGCATCACGTGGTAGACCACGATCGCGCCGAGGGCGCCCAGGGCAATGCCGTTGAACACCACGCCGCCGACCTGCTGGCCGTCGACGACCTGGCCGCCGACCGCCCAGGTGTAGTTCGCGATCCCGACGATCAGCGCGACAGCCGCCGTGTTGAGGTTGACCGGGTCGGAGAAGTCGACCCGGTTCTGCACCCAGATCCGTACGCCCAGCATGCCGATCATGCCGTAGAGCACCGTCGCCGCACCGCCCAGGACGCCAGCGGGGATGGTCGCGATCAGTGCGCCGAACTTCGGGATCATCGACAGCAGCAACGCGAAGACGCCGGCGACCAGATAAGCGGCCGTCGAGTAGACCCGGGTCGCGGCCATCACGCCGATGTTCTCGGCGTACGTCGTGGTGCCCGACCCGCCGCCGACACCGGCGAGGACGGTCGACAGGCCGTCGGCGAACAGCGCCCGGCCGGTGACGTCGTCCAGGTCGTCGCCGGTCATCGCGGCGACCGACTTCACGTGGCCGATGTTCTCGGCGATCAGGACGACGACGACCGGCAGGAACATCGCCAGCACCGACGGTTCCCAGGTCGGGGCGTGGAAGGTCGGCAGGCCGAGCCAGGCGGCCGAGCCGATGGCGGTGAAGTCGACCTCGCCGCGGAGCACCGCGGTGAGGTAGCCGATCAGGACACCGACGAGGATCGACAGCCGCCCGAGCATGCCACGGAAGAAGACCGTCACCAGGATGATCGCGACGATGGTGACGACGGCGGTCACCGGCGCCTTCTGGACGTTGCTCCACGCGGCCGGCGCCAGGTTGAAGCCGATCAGCGCGACGATTGCCCCGGTGACGGTCGGCGGCATCACCCGGTTGATCCAGTGCGCGCCGGCGAAGTGGACGACGACGCCGACCAGGGCGAGCAGCGCGCCGACGGCGATCACCCCGCCGAGCGCCGAGCCCATCCCGTGCGAGGCGGTGGCGGCGGTGATCGGCGCGATCAGGGCGAAGCTCGAGCCGAGGTAGCTGGGCACCCGGCCGGCGGTGATGACCAGGAACAGCAGCGTGCCGACGGCGGAGAAGAACAGTGTCGTCGACGGCGGGAAGCCGGTGATCAGCGGCACCAGGAAGGTGGCACCGAACATCGCCACGACGTGCTGCATACCGATGCCGATGGTCGCCGGCCACGCCAACCGCTCCGCCGGCCTGACCACCTCACCGGGAGCTATGTGATAGCCGTCACCGTGGATGCTCCATCGCAGGAAGCTGCGCGATGGCCTGGGCAGCGGTGTCTTGGATGTGGTGGCCACGGTCCCTCCGATCAGGGCATACCCGGCGTACGCCGCGGACCATCGTAAGGGGTCGGCGTTTCGGTGCCGTTTCGGCATCGGGCAGGCGACACCTGGAGGAGTATCGTCGCCGACGGAGTCCCCTCCCTGTCGGGGACTCCCCGGGGGAATTGGGGGGAAATGACATGGCCATCTGCCGCGTGTGCGGACACGACTCGAGCGGAGCCTTCTGCGACCACTGCGGCACACCGCTCAGCCTCAATGACCAGCCGGCCACAGGACGGACCGGTCCGCGACGGCCGGACGCTCCGCCGATCCCGACGAGGTCGGAGCCGTCCCGGTTCGAAGCCCCGGGGACGTACGGTCCCTCCCCGATCGACGACCCACAGGAAATCGACGACCCACAGGAATCAGACGCCCGCCCGGAGACCGGGGCCGCCGGAGGCCTCAGGACGCCGATCATGATCGGCGGCGCTGTCCTCCTGGTCGCTGCGGTCGGAGTCGCCTTCGTGATAGGTCAGAGCCGAAAGGGGAGCCAGGAGGCGGTGCCGGCGTACCGGTCCTCATCGACTTACACCCCAGCGACGTACGCTCCGACGACCTACGCGCCCGCCCAGGTCGCCTCGTCGGCGCCGACGACCGGCACCCCGGTGTGGCCGAGCGGTGGCTATCCGTCGACCGCGGCCTCGTCCGGATCGAGCGTCGCCACGGAAGCGGCGGCCCACGACTGGCTCAATGCCGAGGCATCCAGCTATCGGGTCACCACCGACGGTCACTACCTCGTAGAGCTCTCGGCAAAGTACATCGGCGCTTACGATCCGCAGCTGACGGCGGCGAACGGTACCCACACGTTCTACTTCACGGACATCGTCGCCGAGTACCAGCAGCTGCGTGACCGGTTCGGGTCGGACGTCCACCTCGTCCGCTCGACCCAGTACGGCAAGCAGACGCCCAACTCCAAGGTCCCGGCCGGCGAGTCGATCTACGTCACTGTGTACGACCCGGGTACCTTCGCCGGCACCGACAGTGCCCAGTCCTGGTGCCAGAGCAGCTTCCCAGGCCTGACGGGTTCCGCGCTTGACAATGTGTGCCTGGTCCGGCAGGCCTCGGCGCCGCACTGATCACATCGAGCGGATCCGCTCGATCAGGATGTGGGACTTGTCCACGTAGTCGTTGAGCCAGCCGTAGCGCACCGTCTGGATCTGTTCCCGCGCCGTGTTCACCGCCTCGACGGCACGTCGGGCGGCCGGGTCCTCGAAGCCGCCGAGTTGGGTCACGGCGTCGTGGAGCAGCCTCTCGCACTGGTCGAGAACACGCCACAGGTCTCCTTGGACGAGCGCACAGTGACGGTCGAGGACATCCGCGGTCCCACCCAGTCCGTCAGCCACTCCGCTCCTCCTCGTCCGGCACCTCGACGGTCACGTCGATCATCGCGCAGGCCTGCCGCGCTTGCGCCACGGCCGCGAGGGATCCCTCCAGCGCGCCCCGCGACAGGGCCGCGCGGGCGACGATCTCGTCGCCGATCGGGTGTCCGCCGACCTCGGCGCGGGCGCCCGCCTCGAGGTCGCCGCACTTCTCGACCAAGGAGATCAGGTCGTTCTGGGCGAAGAGGATGCTGTCGAGGGCCCGTTGCCGCCGCGCCCGCTTGGCGGGGTCCACCGTGCGCGCCACCCGGTCCTACTTCGTCAGGTCCGTGGTGAAGCGCTGGATGTCGCTCTTCAGCGTCCTCAGCTGGGCCACCGAATTCCTGAGGACCTGCGTCGCCTCGGAGACCTGCCGCACCGCGTCCTGTCCGGACCGGGACCCGCGGATCGTCCGCAGCAACTCGTCGTTCTTGATCCGCAGATCCTCCGCGGATCTCAGCATCCGGTCCGCGAGATCGGTGGCATCCGTCTCGATGCGATACGCCGCGTTGACCACGTCCTGGATCGAAGCCATCTCCGTCCCCCTGTCTCAGATGTTCTGGACCTGACGCAACGCGTCGGACGCCCGCTTCAGCGCCTCGGAGCTCCGGGTCAGCGAGTCATCCACATGGTGGAGACGCGACGTGAGAAGCCGGTCGTAGCTCTTCCGGCTACCCTCCAATTCCGTCGTCACCAGCCGCATGTTGTCCTGGTTGCTCCTCCGGAAGTCGGCGATCAGCCGGATCTGTTCCTCGATTTCTCGCTGGAGTGCCGAAACTTGCGCCAGTGTCTGCCTCAGAGACATTCTCAGACCTCACTTCCGATGACCATGTCACGATTCCCCGGGGCCGGATCCTCCGTGCAGGGAACGGTATAGGGGATGATGCTCACCGGCCGATCCAGGAACACGGTGTCCGACACCACGGCCCGGTTGTCCCGGGCCGACCACTCCAGCAGCGGATCACCGAAGAACTGTTTCGCCGATTGACCGTCGAGGCGCAGCGCGACCTTGGTGTCGACATAGGTCTCCCCGCCGTAACCGATCTGGTCACGGAACATCTCGTACTTCACCCACCAACCGAGGAAGTGGACCCCGCGGACGGGTCCATCCCGCAGTACCTCTTGGAATTCGGCCGGCATCGAGCGGCACCGGTCGAGGGAGAACCCCAGCACGTACACCGGATGGGGCAGCTCCGCCTCAGGGGAGGACAACAGGGCGTGCACGCCGACGATGTCCTCCCCGATGTCTCCCCTGGGCACGTACGTGACGGTGCAGCCCGACCGGCGCAGGGCCTGCACCAAGTCGTCGAACAGTCCGACACCCTGACCGGCTCCGTCGAGCAGGTGGAAGGCAGCGCCGGGAACCTGAGCCGCCAGCGACCGAGCGGCACTGTCCAGCAGGATGGCGCCGCCTCCCGTGCCGGTCTCCCCGGCACCGACCACCGCAAGGTTGCGCCCGATCTCTCGGCTCAGCGGCACCTCCATGGCACGCCCGTCCACTTCCACCCGCGACCCGAGAAGCGCCACCGGGATCTCCGCGCCGTTCGCCGCCAGGGCTCGCAGGTGATCGGCATCGGCGGCGAGGGACCGGCGCCGGTCACCTTCGAACACGTACGGGGGCGGCGTCCCCTCGGGCCGGGCCCGCCACCATCCCCGGCGCAGCCCGCCCAGGACCGCCTCGTCGGCGAAGGCGATGCTGGTCTTCCGATTGCTCGAGAGGTGGCCGTAGTCGAGATTGACGATGGCCTGCCGCGCCCGCAGATGCACGGCGGCGTCGTTGTTCAGTCCCAGTGTGGCGTGGGACTCGGTCAGCGAGTTCTTCAGCGCGATGCGGACCGGCACCTGACCGAAGAGTCCGTCCCCAGCCGTTCCCATCAGCGACATGTTGCCGCCGATCGTCTGGGAGGCGAGGATCAGGTGCACGCCGCACGCCCGGAAGAGGCGTACGCCCTTGATCAGGAGGTCGGCGATCTCATCGGCCACCCGATCGCGCTCGGTGAACATCATCTGGAACTCGTCGATGATGACGACGATACGCGGCATCTCTTCCCGTGGAAATTCCTCTCGGAATTCCTTGATGTTCTGCACCCCGACGGATTTGAACAGCCGCATGCGGTCCCGATAGAGAGCGTACAGGTGCCGGAAGACACTCAAACCGAATTCGCGGTCCGCCTCCAGCCCGAGGACCCTGGCGTGGGGCAGGTACTCACCGGTCGTGGTGCCGCTGAACGGCTGGAGGGTGACCCCCTCTTTGAAGTCGAGCAGGTAGAGCTCCACTTCCCGGGGTGAGTACCGCTGACACAGACTGTGGATGATGACCGAGATCAGATTGGACTTGCCCTGGCCGACCGCACCCGTGATCAGCGCATTGTGCCGCTGGTTGAGTTCGTCGCCGAGTGTCAGCTCGACGGTCTGCTCTCCGTACCTGCCCACCGCGAAGCTCACCCCATCGGCGCTCGAGCCGGTCCAGGGCTGGCCGAGGTGCTGGACGTCGCCGAACGGGACGGGATCCATCGTCGTGTCGGCGAGGGCACGGGCGACGTCCCCGGCGGCGTCGATCAGGGCTTGCGGCTCCGGCGGCGACCAGCCGCGGACGACCGGGGTGGTGTCCTGGAGGATCTGACCGGAGCGGATCACCAACCGCTGACACATGTCCACCAGGAAGGGATTCACCCCCAGGGTCATCGAATGCACCAGGAAGCTCACACCCGCCTTCGGCCCTGCCTTGAGCAGGATGCTGAGCTGGTTCTGGGCATCCTCGTCCAGAAGGGAGACATCGGTCGAGACCACCACGAGTTTGTACCCCTCGACCGGGTACTCGATCCTCGATCGATAATCGACCAGAGTGGGCTCGCGCCCCTGCATGACGTTGTTGACGCCCTGCACATGGTCACGCAGGAATTTCAGGACAGCTTTGAAATCCTGCTGCTCGTACAGGGTCTGCATCAGCTTCTCCCCGCCGGAGTTCAGCGTCTCGAACGGGGCCGACAGACCGGAGAGGGCATCGTCGAAGACGACCAGCTCCAGCTGGCCCGGGCCGGTCCGCGTCAACGCCTGCTGGACGATGGACTGCACCAGTCCGACGGAGTCACGGTTCTCGATCGAGTCCTCCACCCAGATGTTGCCGTGCCCGAAGAAGGGCAACCGGGCGGCGCCGACAGCGATCTCCTCCGGAACACTCAGGATGTTCCTCGTCGGGGTCTTCATCGTCGTCGCCCGCTACGCGCGCTGGGTTGACTCGCGGTCGATCGGGAGGTCGATCCGCGCGGCGATCTCGCGATTCAGATCACCGATCTCTTTCCTGAGCTGCTGGATGCGCTGCTGCACCTCTCGCCATTCCTTGCGCATGTAGAAGGCGTACGCCGCCCAGGCGACCGCGCCGGCCACGAGGAAGTACAGGATGGCCCAGATCTGGGCGAGGACCAGAACCACCGCCGCGGCGATCAGGATCTTCACCGGAGCACCGCCTTCCGCCCCGAAGGGCGCCCCCTTGCCCTTCAGATCATCGAGTTCACTAATTTTCTTCGCCCTTCGGGTGGCGGTCTTCAGATACGCCAGGACGGGCCGTCGCAGCTCCCCGGGAACCGCGCTGCGGGATATCTGCTTTTCGTAGGTCGCGAGACCCTCGATTTCCTTGTGTGGAGTGGCCTGACGAAACTCCAGGTCGACAGCTCGGCACAGGGTGGTGACCAGCCGCTGCTGCATGAAATCGGTCATCTCGGCACCGGTCGACAAACCACCGAGACTCTCGGCGTACATGGTGCGGTAATCCTCCTTCTTCTCCCACACCAAGGCCTTGCGCCACCGGATCTCCGCGGCTTCTTGCGGTGAGGCACTCATCAGCGCACGGTCGAAGCTCTTCAGTGCGCGAGCGTACTGGCGATTCCGGTAGGGGACGGGGTCGGGCACCCGCATCATGCCGGGAGCCAGCGGCTGGTCAGTTTCCTGCGCCGCCCCGAGGGAATAGAAGACGGCTCCGCGCACATGATGGACATCGGCAGTGTCCTCAGCCAGTTCGTCGAGGACGAACGCCTCGTCCGATTCGCGAGTCGCCTGGCGGAGATCACCCTGGAGCAGGCTCACCCAGGCAGACACCACGAAGGCCATCGCACTGTTCGGGTCCTGCTCACGCGCCTTGCGGGCGGCCACACCGGCAGCGCCCTCGTCCTGAAGGTAGTAGTAGTTCCACGCCCGTCCCCGCCAATCCACGATGGGCTCGGCGGCCTCTCCGGCCACCGGGGTCTGGCGGAGTCGGAGGTCGTACGCCATCCGGGAGTCGTCATCGGCGAAGACAACCTTGGCCCGGTCAACGAGCGCCAGCATCGCCCTGGCGTCCGCGCCGGTTGCGCCGGCCCGAGACGCTCTGGCGCGATTCTGCACCTCCAGGATGCGCAGCGACCCCCGGATCTCCTCTGTGGTGGCGCCCCGATCCAGTAGGCCGAGCGCGGCATAGAGATCGACCTCGGTCCCCGTCTGCTCCGCGACAGTCACATCCGTCATACCTATTCCCCCCGTTGTTCGCCGTCAACACTCGGATGTCAGGACATCACGAGTCCCTGAGTGAAACGAATAATGCAATCGGGCAAGCGGGGAGTCCGACAAGATCGTCGACGATTGAATGTCGGAATGCCGCTACCCTGGCCCCCCAATCGCCCACCAGCGGCACGGATTCAGGTATAGCGGCGCGATCGTATCGGTGTCAACCCACATTTCTGGGGGTCCCGGTGAGGAATACCCGCCCGCCGCCGACCCCCGCCCCGCTACGCTGCGGGCCATGGACATCCTGCGTCGCACTCTCGGTGGTCTCGCGCTCGTCGCCGCACCGGCCGCCGGCCTCGTCCTGTGGGACCGGCTGAGCCCGGCGCCCGGAGCATGGCTGATCAACCGGACGTTCCGCCGCGGCGATGCCGCCGCCCGCGCCACGATGGAGGCGTACGTCCCGGACGGCATCACCGGCCGCACCGATGTGGCGTACGGCACCCACCCCGACGAACGCCTCGACGTCTGGCACCCCGATGACGCGCACCGGAACGACGCAGGCGCGGACGACACGCGCAGGGACGACATCACCGCCCCCCGACCCGCCGTCGTCTGGGTGCACGGCGGCGGATGGGTCGGCGGCAGCAAGGCCAGCGTGGCCCCCTACCTGCAGATCCTCGCCGGCGAGGGATACACCACCATCGGGCTGGACTACTCGCTGGCGCCGGGGGCGCGCTACCCGGTGCCCGTCCGGCAGGTCAACACCGCACTGGCCTGGATCGTCGAGCACGCCGCCGAGCTGCAGGTCGATCCCCGCCGCATCGTCCTGGCCGGCGACTCCGCCGGGGCGCAGATCGCCGGCCAGGTGGCCGTCCTCAGCACCGACCCCTCGTACGCCACCCTGCTGGGGCTCACCCCGGCGGTGCGGGCCGACGACCTGGTCGGTGTCCTGCTGCACTGCGGCCCGTACAGCCCCGAGCGGCACGACGTCCCCGACGGGCTCCTGGGCTGGTTCACCCGGACGATGGCCTGGGCCTACACCGGCACCCAGGACCTCGAGGCGCCGGTGCTGCGGGAGATGTCGGTGGTGGCGCACGCCACCGCACAGTTCCCGCCGACCCTGCTGTCCGGCGGCAACGCCGACACGCTGACCTCCCACGGCGAGGCGCTCCGGGACCGGCTGACGGCCCTCGGCGTGGAGCTGGCGCCGTTCTTCTGGCCCGCCGACCACCAGCCGGCACTGCCGCACGAGTTCCAGTTCGACCTGGGCCTGGCCGAGGCCAGGGAGGTGCTCGACGCCTCTCGGACCTTCCTGACCCGGGTCACCGCCGGCTGAATTCCTGCGGCCCGTCCTCAGACCGCGAACCGCAAGTGCGCCACCGCCACCCCGTTCCAGACCGGTGAGGTCACCTCGGCATCCCGCACCGGGATGATCTCGCCGCCGCGGCGGGCGACCTCCACCACCACCCGGGAGATCAGGTCGTAGCCGTTCTCGTCCGGGGTGATCGCCCCGGTCGTCTCGTCGAAGGTGCCCAGCACGTCGACGGTGAACTCGTAGACCAGCGCATCCACTGCACCCTGGACGGCCGCCCGGGCGATGTCGGCCAGCTCGGTGACGACCAGTCCCCGGGCGGTGTCGTCGGCGATCCGCGCCAGCTGGTCGCTGATCTGCCGGGCGTTGAGGTCGGGCAGGCGGTCGCGGACCGTACGGTCCACCTGGTCGGCACCGGTCTCGTCGGGCGTCCCGGAGACCCGCACCACCGTACGGCGCTCGTCGGCGGGGCGGACCCGCGACAGCAGCGGCTCGGCGGCCAGCACGAACAGTGGGACCCGGGCCGACGGATCGGCCTTCAGCAGGGTCGCGTCGACCAGTTCGGTGACCCGCGAGGCGTACGTCTCCAACAGCCGGGTACGCCCCTCGTCGCCGGACAGCTGGCGGTCGGGACGCGAATCGCGCAGGGAGTCGCGGTTCGTGGCGGCGGCGGCATCGCCGATCGCCTCGGCGCCGCTCACAGCGAGCTTCTGGGCCCGCCGGGACGGGGTCGCCTCCCACAGCGCCCACCGGTTCACCGAAAGGGTGAGCACGTAGGCGTACTGCTGGGTGGCGAAGGCCCGGACCAACTGGCCCAGGTCGAACCAGTCCGACGCCTGCCACTGGCTGACCAGCCGGTTCGGCAGCACCCACTCGGTGTGGGACTCGGGGGTGAGGAAGACCGCCAACGACGAGGACAGTGCACCCCACACCTCGGGGTCGGCCTCCAGTTCGTCCTGCTGGGCCCGCAGGCCGCTCTCCTGGGCAACGGTCAGCTGCCCGGTCTCCCGGAACCGCCCGATCGCCGCGGTGATGGCACTGTGCAGGGCCGTACGCGTCTCGGCCCGGCCCGTCACGGTCGGCGCCGAGGGCAGATACACCGTGATGGCCAACGGATGGGGCGCGGCGAGCTCCATCAGGTCATCCAGGGTGGGCAACTCCTTGTGGACGGTCACGATGCCTCCGATGCATGCTCGATCCGGGTGGCGGGTCGGCCACGCCGGTGCCGGCGCGCCGGGTGTCGGCCCGTCCTCCCAGGCTACGCATGTCCGCCCCGGCCAGGGGGGCGATTGTCACGGACTCGGCTCAGGACCGTCGGGTAGTTCCAGGCGGTAGCCCATCCCGGCCTCGGTGAGCAGGTAGCGCGGGGCGTGCGGATCGGGTTCGAGCTTCTTGCGCAGCTGGGAGATGTAGAGCCGCAGGTAGCCGGTGTCGGTGACGTGGTCCGAGCCCCAGATCTGGGTGAGCAGGTCCTGCCGGGTGACCAGCCGACCCGGGTTGCGGACCAGGAGTTCGAGCACCCGCCACTCTGTCGGCGTGAGTCGCACATGGCGGGTCTCGCCGCCCGTGGTCCGGACCACGCTGCGGGCGGTCAGGTCGATCGACACGTCGCCGATCCGCACCATCGGCTCGGGTTCGTTGCTCGGCACCCGCCGGGTCAACGCCCGGACCCGGGCGAGCAGCTCCTGGATCGAGAACGGCTTGGTCACGTAGTCGTCGGCCCCGGCATCCAGGGCCTCCACCTTGTCCGCCGCCCCGGTGCGCCCGGAGATCACCAGGATGGGGGTCTGGGTCCAGCCGCGCAGCGCATGGATCACGTCGATGCCGTCGAGTCCGGGCATGCCGAGATCGAGCAGCAGGAGGTCGGGCTGGTGCTCGACCGCGGCCTGGATGGTCCGCGCCCCGTCGGGGGCGGCGATGATCCGGTAGCCCTCGGCGCTGAGGGTGATCCGCAGGGCGCGGACGAGCTGCGGATCGTCGTCGGCGATGAGGATCTTCATCGTCCGTCATCCTTCCGGTCTGTGGTGTCCGCGACCGGCAGCGCCACCACCATGGTCAGTCCGCCACCCGGGGTGTCCTCCGGTGTCAGTGTCCCACCCATCCCCTCGGTGAAGCCCTTGGACAGCGCGAGTCCCAGCCCGAGCCCGGTGGTGTTGTCGACATCGCCGAGCCGCTGGAAGGGGACGAAGATGTCGTCGAGGCGCTCCGGCGGGATGCCCGGCCCGTGATCGGTCACCCGGATCTCCACCCGGTCGGCGAAGGTGCTGGTGGCGATCCGCACCCGGCTGCCGGACGGCGCGTGACGGGTGGCGTTGGCCAGCAGGTTGACCAGCACCCGCTGCAGCAGCACCGGGTCGGCCAGCACCTCCGGGCAGGTCGGATCCAGGTCGATCTCCAACTGGTCCGGCCCGAGATGCAGCTCGTCCAGCGCCGGCGCGATCACCTCCGCCGGGTCGACGGGACCCAGCGACACCGCGATGACGCCGGCCTGCAGCCGGCTGACATCGAGCAGGTCGGTGACCACGGCAGACAGCGTGGCCAGGCTCTCGTCGGCGGTGGACAGCAGTTCCTCCCGGTCGGCGGCGCTGAGGTGGTCGTACGACGCCCGCAGTCCGCCCACCGCGGCGATCGCGGCCGCCAACGGCCGGCGCAGATCGTGGCTGACGGCGGACAGCAGCGCGCTGCGGACCCGCTCCGACGCGGCCAACGGGGCTACCTCGCTGGCCACCTCCTCCAGATCCCAGTGCTCCAGGGCGGCCTGCAGCTGAGCAGTGATGACGGCCAGCAGCCGCCGCTCCGAGGCCTGCAGGTCACTGCCGTAGAGTTCGAGCTGGGTGTCGGCGCCGACGGGCACCGTGGTCGGTGTGCCACCCGGCGCAGGATCGCCGTCGGCGGCCAGGACGGTCCCGTTCTCCACGAGGCGCACCGCCTGCAGGCCGAAGGCCGACCGCGTCTCACTGATCAATGCGGGCACCGCATCCTCCCCCCGCAGCACGCTGCCCGCGATGGCCTGCAGCAGTTCCGATTCGGTGGCCGCCCGCCGGGCCGTACGGGAGCGGCGCGCCGCCCGGTCGACCAGGAAACTCACCAGCAGCGCATTGACCACATACAGTCCGAGTGCGATCAGGTGCAGGGGCTTGCTGATGGTGATGGTGTGGATCGGATCGATGTAGAAGTAGTCCACCGTCAGCCCGGACAGCAGCGCCGCGAACAGGCCCGGCCAGATCCCACCCAGCAGGGCGACCAGAATGACCAGCAGCTGGTAGGCCAGCACGTCGGAGGTGATCGAGTCCGGGCTGCGGACCCGGGTCAGGAACAGGGTCAGCGCCGGCCCGCCGAGCAGGGCGAGAGCGAAGCCGGCGATCCGCCGCCGCGGGCTCAGTGCCCGGCCCAGCCGCGGCAGCTGGAACCGGCCCCCCGCCGCAGGGTGATTGACGATGTGTACGTCGATCTTGCCGGCCTCGCGGATCACCGTCGCCCCGACTCCGGGGCCGGTCAGTGCGGCCTGCAGCCGTCCGCGGCGACTGACCCCCATCACGAGCTGGGTGGCGTTGACGGATCGGGCGAACTCGACCAGTGCCTCGGGGATGTCCTCCCCCACCACCTGGTGGTACGTACCGCCGAGCTTCTCCACCAGGGCGCGCTGGCGCGCCAGCGCCTCCGGGTGGCCCGACCGCAGGCCGTCCTGGCTGGTGACGTGCACGGCGAGCAGTTCCCCGCCGCCGGACCGGGCCGCGATCCGGGCGCCCCGCCGCAGCAGCGTCTCCCCCTCCGGTCCGCCGGCCAGCGAGACCACCACCCGCTCGCGGGCCTCCCAGGTGCTGTCGATGCCGTGTTCGGCCCGGTAGTTCTTGAGCGCCTGGTCGACCTCATCGGCCAGCCAGAGCAGGGCCAGCTCCCGCAGAGCGGTGAGGTTGCCGAGCCGGAAGTAGTTCGACAGCGCCGCATCGATCCGCTCGGCCGGATAGACGAACCCCTCCGACAGCCGGTCCCGCAGCGCCTGGGGAGCGAGGTCGACGACCTCGACCTGGTCGGCCGCCCGCAGCACATGGTCGGGGATGGTCTCCCGTTGCGGGACCCCGGTGATCTGTTCGACCACGTCATTGAGCGACTCGATGTGCTGGATGTTGACCGTGGAGATCACGTCGATCCCCGCGTCGAGCAGGTCCTGGACGTCCTGCCAGCGCTTCTCGTGCGGCGAACCGGGCACGTTGGTGTGCGCCAGCTCGTCGACCAGGGCGAGCTCCGGCCTGCGGGCCAGCACGGCGTCGAGGTCCATCTCGGACAGCTCGACCCCGCGGTAGGACACCGTACGCCGCGGCACGGTCTCCAGGCCCGCCATCATCGCCGCCGTGGCGGCGCGGCCGTGGGTCTCGACCACCGCCACCACGACGTCACGGCCCTCGTCCCGCAGCCGGCGGCCCTCCTCCAGCATGGTGTAGGTCTTGCCGACGCCGGGGGCGGCCCCGAGCAGGACCCGAAGCCGCCCCCGATCACTCATGGCTCAGCCCTTCCATGCGTCCAGGGCCACGTTGAGCTCCAGCACGTTCACCCGAGGCTCCCCAAGGTAACCCAGATCCCGTCCGCTGGTGTGCTGGCTGACCAGGGAGCGTACGACGTCCGGGCTCAGCCCGCGGGCCCGCGCCACCCGGTCGATCTGGATCTGCGCGTACGCCGGGCTGATGTCGGGATCCAGCCCCGAGGAGGACGCGGTGACCGCGTCGGGCGGCACCCGGTCGGCCGGGACCTGGTCGAAGGCTGCCACCTGGTCCTTGCGCGCCTGGATCGCGCCGACCAGCTTCGGGTTGTTCGGGCCGAGGTTCGACCCGGAGGAGGACGCTGCGTCGTACCCGTTCTCGCCCGCCGCGGACGGACGTGGCTGGAAGTACTGCGGCAGCGGGTCACCGGCCCGGTCGGTGAAGGACTGGCCGATCAGGGCCGACCCGACGACCCGGCCGTCGGCCGTACGGACCACGGATCCGTTGGCCTGTGACGGCAGCATGCCCTGGCCGATCAGGGTCATCACCAACGGGTAGACGATCCCGAGCAGGACCGTGAACAGTGCCATGGCGCGGAGCGAGACCCACAGGATCCGGCCGGTGGTGCGAGTAGTGGTGTTCATACCTGTCACTCCTGTCGGCTCAGAAACCCGGGATGAGGCGGATCAGCAGGTCGATCAGCCAGATCCCCACGAACGGTGCCACGATCCCGCCGACGCCGTAGATCAGCAGATTCCGGTTCAGCGTCTGCGAGGCGCTGAGCGCCCGGTACTGCACACCCCGCAGGGCCAGCGGCACCAGCAGCACGATGATGATGGCGTTGAAGATGACCGCCGACAGCACCGCGGAGGCCGGCGAGTGCAGTCCCATCACGTTGACCGCGGCCAGCCCGGGGTAGATTCCCATGAACATCGCCGGGATGATGGCGAAGTACTTGGCGACGTCGTTGGCGATCGAGAAGGTCGTCAGTGCCCCGCGGGTGATCAGCAACTGCTTGCCGATCCGGACGATGTCGATGAGTTTCGTCGGGTCGGAGTCGAGGTCGACCATGTTGCCGGCCTCCTTGGCGGCCGACGTGCCGGTGTTCATCGCCACCCCGACGTCGGCCTGGGCGAGGGCGGGGGCATCGTTGGTGCCGTCGCCGGTCATCGCGACCATGTTCCCGCCGGCCTGCTCGGACCGGATCAGGGCCAGCTTGTCCTCCGGGACGGCCTCGGCGACGAAGTCGTCGACGCCGGCCTCCTCGGCGATCGCGGCGGCGGTGAGTGGGTTGTCCCCGGTGATCATCACCGTACGGATCCCCATCGCCCGCAGCTCGGCGAACCGCTCGGTCAACCCCTCCTTGACGATGTCCTTCAGGTGCACCACGCCGAGCAGCCGGCCGTGGCCGGCCGGGTCGCGCCGGGCCACCACCAGCGGCGTCCCGCCGTCGGCGGAGATGTGGTCGGTGTGTTCCTTGATCTCGGTGAGCTGGTGGCTGGGCAACCGGCCGCCGCCCTCCTGCAGCCAGGCGGTCACCGCGGAGGCGGCCCCCTTGCGGATCTCGGTGCCGTCGGGCAGGTCCAGCCCCGACATCCGGGTCTGGGCGGTGAACGGCACGATCGTGCCGGGGTCGGAGTCGTCGACCCGGACCCCCTCGCTGCGGGCGAGCTCGACGATGGAGGTGCCCTCCGGGGTCGGGTCGGCCAGCGAGGACCGCGCGGCTGCGGCGATCAGCTCGTCCTCGGCGACGCCGCTCACCGGCACGAAGGCGGTGGCACGGCGGTTGCCGAGGGTGATGGTGCCGGTCTTGTCCATCAGCAGGGTGGTGACGTCACCGGCCGCCTCGACCGCCCGTCCGGACATGGCCAGCACATTGTGCTGCACCAGTCGGTCCATCCCGGCGATACCGATCGCTGACAACAGGGCCCCGATGGTGGTCGGGATCAGGCAGACCAGCAATGCGACCAGCGCCGTCAGGCTGACCGGCTCGGCGTCGAACGAGGCGATCGGGTCCAGCGTGAGGATCACCACGACAAAGATGACGGACAACGACGCGAGCAGGATGGACAGCGCGATCTCGTTCGGCGTCCGTTGCCGGTTGGCGCCCTCCACCAGCGCGATCATCCGGTCGACGAAGGTCTGGCCGGGCTTCGAGGTGATCCGGACCACGATGCGGTCCGACAGCACCCGGGTGCCGCCGGTCACCGCGGACCGATCACCGCCGGACTCGCGGATCACCGGGGCCGACTCTCCGGTGATCGCCGACTCGTCGACCGAGGCGATGCCCTGGATGACATCCCCGTCACCGGGGATGAGCTCGCCGGCCGACACCACGACGGTGTCGTGCAGCTGCAGATCGGAGGACGGCACGTCCCGGACGGCGAGGTGCTCGGCGCCGGGGTCGGCGGCCAGTCCGGCGGGGTCGGCGATGCGGTGCGCGGTGGTGCTGGTGCGGGTCTGCCGCAGCGAGTCCGCCTGGGCCTTGCCACGTCCCTCGGCGACCGATTCGGCGAGATTGGCGAAGAGCACGGTGAGCCACAGCCAGACGGCGATCGCCCAGGTGAACGCCCGGGGCACCACGGTGCCACCGGAGGCGGCCGGCCCGATGAAGAGTTCGACGACCGCCAGGACGGTGATCAGCACGGCCCCGACCCAGACCAGGAACATCACCGGATTGCGCCACTCCTGGCGCGGATCGAGCTTGCGGAACGCCCCGGGCAGGGAGGTCCACAACTGGGACCAGGAGAAGGCGCCGGCCGAGGTCCGGTGGCTGGCGGCCCGGTGCGCGGGGGCGGGGGCGGGGGTGAGCGTGGTGGACATGGTTCAGAGCAACCCTTCTGCCAACGGACCGAGGGTGAGGACGGGGAAGAACGTCAGGGCACTGACGAGGATGATCACGAAGAGCAGCAGCCCGACGAATTGCAGTCGATGGGTCGGCAGCGTCCCGGCGGTCACCGGCACCTTGTCCTGGGCCGCCAGCGAGCCGGCCAGGGCGAGGACGAAGACAATCGGGACGAACCGTCCCAGCACCATCGCCACCCCCAGGGCGGTGTTGAGCCACGGGGTGTTGGCGGCGAGACCGGCGAACGCCGAGCCGTTGTTGTTGGCCGCCGAGGTGAAGGCATACAGCACCTCGGACAGCCCGTGCGGGCCCGGATTGAGGATCGACGTGTTCGTGACGTCCTCGCGTACGCCGGGGAGGGCGAAGCTGAGCGCCGTGCCGACCACCACCAGGGCCGGCATCACCAGGATGTAGAGGCTGGCGAGCTTCATCTCCCGTGGCCCGATCTTCTTGCCGAGGTACTCCGGCGTACGGCCGATCAGCAGGCCTGCGATGAACACCGCGATGACGGCCACCATCAGCATGCCGTACAGTCCCGATCCGACCCCGCCGGGCGCGACCTCGCCGAGCATCATGTTGATCATCGGCATCATGCCGCCCAGGGCGGTGAAGGAGTCGTGCATGGCGTCGACGGCGCCGGTCGAGGTGAGCGTGCTGGTGGTGCCGAACAGCGTGGTGCCGACGATCCCGAAGCGCTGTTCCTTGCCCTCCATCGCGGCCCCGGCGAGTTGCGGGGCCGCCCCGGCACCGTGCGCCTCCAGCGCGGTGAGGATGGCGAAGGAGGCGACGTACAGGATCGCCATCGCCGCCAGGATCGCGTAGCCCTGCCGGTGGTCGCGGACCATCCGGCCGAAGGTCCGCGGCAGCGAGAACGGGATCACCAGCATCAGCAGGATCTCGAAGAGGTTCGTCCAGGGCCTCGGGTTCTCGAACGGATGGGAGGCGTTCGCGTTGAAGAAGCCGCCACCGTTCGTGCCGAGCTCCTTGATCACCTCCTGGGAGGCGGTCGGGCCACCGGGGATGTTCTGCGTGCCGCCGGCCAGTGTGGTGATCTCGGTGAACGGATGGACGTTCTGGATCACCCCGCCGACCATCAGCACGAACGCGCCGATCACCGCGAGCGGCAGCAGGATCCGCAACAGTCCACGAGTCAGGTCGACCCAGAAGTTCCCGAGCGTCCCCGACGTACGCCGGGCGAGTCCGCGGACCAGCGCGACGGACACGGCGATGCCGACCGCGGCGGAGACGAAGTTCTGCACCGCCAGACCGGCCGCCTGCACGGTGTAGCCGAGGGTCGCCTCCGGCGAGTACGACTGCCAGTTGGTGTTGGTCACGAAGGAGACGGCGGTGTTGAAGGCCAGGTGCGGCGAGGGAGCCGACAGCCCCAGGGAGTACGGCAGCCACTGCTGGAGACGCTGCAGCAGGTAGACGATCAGTACACCGACCAGGGAGAACGCCAGCACCGCCCGCAGGTAGGCCGGCCAGGTCTGCTCGGCGCGGGGGGCGACGCCGATCAGGCGGTAGAGGCCGCGCTCCACCCGGGTGTCGGACTCGGATTCGTACACGCGGGCCATGTAGTCGCCCAGCGGACGGTAGAGCACGGCCAGCACGACCGCGACGGTCAGCAGCGACGCGAGAGCGAGGAGCGCCGTCATCAGAAGCGCTCCGGTTTCACGAGGGCGAACACCAGGTATCCGAGGGCGGCGACGCCGAGGACGAGGGCGATGAGATCGAGGACGATCACAGCTTCTCCACCGCCTTGCCCAGCGCGGCGACCAGTGCGAACAGCACGATCGTCCCCAGAACGTAGATCACGTCGAGCACGGGAGCTCCTTGACGAGGTGACCGGGCCCGATCAGGACCCGGACGTCCGCAGACGCAATCCCTGATCGAAGCCGCGTCGACGCCTCGTCGAAAGGACCCCTAACAGAACCCATACGACGCCCCGAGGGCGCTATTCACCCTGGTCAGGATCCGGCCGCCCGACCCACGTTCGCCCCGGTTCGGCTCACACACATTCGCAGAGGCATGACGTTCGCCCGTGCGAATGTGCTTGTCACTCAGCACAAACGCACGGGCGAAACGCAAAGCTGTGTCGATGTGTCTGACTGGGCCACGATGCCTGTCAGGGTCTCCCTCAGTACCGGCGCTCCGCCCGGTAGTAGCGGATCAGCGCCCGGGTCGACGGATCCTGGGCCTCGATGGCCGTCTCGTCGCCGGCCACCGCACCGGTCAGTTGCTTGGCCATCGCCTTGCCGAGCTCGACGCCCCACTGGTCGAACGAGTCGATGCCCCAGACCGTGCCCTGGGTGAAGGTGATGTGCTCGTACAGGGCGATCAGCTGGCCCAGCACCGACGGCGACAGCTCGGGCGCCATGATCGAGGTGGTCGGCTTGTTGCCGGGGAACTCGCGGGCAGTGACGATCTCCTCACGGGTGCCCTCGGCCCGCACCTCGTCGAGGGTCTTGCCGAACGCCAGCGCCTTGGTCTGGGCGAAGAAGTTGCCGAGGAACAGCTCGTGCACGTCGTTCTCGCCGTCCCGGGTGGGGTTGGCCGGGTTGGCGACCGCGATGAAATCGGCGGGGATCAGCCGGGTGCCCTGGTGGATCAACTGGTAGAAGGCGTGCTGGCCGTTCGTCCCGGGCTCGCCCCAGAAGACCTCGCCGGTGTCGGTGGTGACCGGGGTGCCGTCCCAGCGCACCCGCTTGCCGTTCGACTCCATCGTCAGCTGCTGCAGATAGGCCGGGAAGCGGTGCAGGTACTGGGCGTACGGCAGCACGGCATGCGACTGGGCGCCGTGGAAGTTGGTGTACCAGATGTTCAGCAGGCCCATCAGCGCGGGCACGTTCTGCTCGATCGGGGTGGTCCGGAAGTGCTCGTCCATCGCGTGGAACCCAGCGAGGAAGGCCTCGAAGTTGTCCGGGCCGATGTAGACGGCCAGCGAGGTGCCGACGGCCGAGTCGACCGAGTAGCGCCCGCCGACCCACTCCCAGAACCCGAAGGCGTTGGCCGGGTCGATGCCGAACGCGGCGACCTTGTCCAGGGCGGTCGACACGGCGACGAAGTGCCGGGCGACGGCCTCGCCCTCCTGGCCGTCGACGATCGCGCCACGGTCCTTGAGGCTGGAGACGAGCCAGTTGCGGACGATCCGGGCATTGGTCAGGGTCTCCAGCGTGGTGAACGTCTTCGAGGCGACGATCACCAGGGTGGTCTCCGGGTCGAGCAGGAAGGTCTTCTCGGCCGCGTCGGTCGGATCGATGTTCGAGATGAACCGGCACTCCAGACCCAGCTGGCCGTACGGCTTGAGCGCCTCGTACGCCATCACCGGGCCGAGGTCGGAGCCGCCGATGCCGATGTTGACGACCGTCCGGATGGTCTTGCCGGTGATGCCACGCCACTCCCCGGAGCGGATCTTGCGGGCGAAGGCGTAGATCCGGTCCAGTTCCCCGTGGACGTCGGCCACGACGTCCTTGCCGTCGACGATCAGCGACTGGCCGGCCGGCTTGCGCAGGGCGGTGTGCAGCACCGCACGGTCCTCGGTGACGTTGATCCGGTCGCCCCGGAACATCGCATCGATCCGGCCGGTCAGGTGCACCTGGTCGGCGAGGTCGACCAGGGCCGACAGGATGTTCCCGTCGAGCCAGTTCTTGGACAGGTCGACGAAGAGGTCGCCGGCGGTGAAGGAGAATCGCTCGGTGCGTCCCGGGTCCTCGGCGAACCACGTGCGCATGTTCGGTCGGTAGTCGTGGGCGAGGGAGCTCAGCCGCCCCCAGGCCTCGGTGGTGGTGGCATCAACGGGAGACTGCATGAGGCAAGACTATGGCCGCAGGCCGGGCGACGTACGGTCGGGCCGACACCCCGGTGGCGGCATGCCGAGACACGGTCGATACCCCAGCCCGGTGGCCGCCCGAACCGCTACCGTGACGCCATGGACAACTCTGAGTTTCCTGACGGCGCCCTGCCGGACGCCGGGCTTCCCGAAGGCGTCACGTTCGAGGCGGGCCGCGGCGGCCTGCCGGTGGTGCGGGTCGCGATCGGTTCGTGCATCGCGGAGGCGTACCTGCAGGGAGGCCATCTCACCGGCTGGCAGCCCGCCGGACAGGACCCGGTCGTCTGGCTGAGCCAGAAGTCGCGCTTCGAGGAGGGGGCGGCGATCCGCGGCGGCGTCCCGCTGTGCTTCCCCTGGTTCGGTGCCGGCCAGGACGGACGACACTACCCGCCGCACGGCGTCCTGCGGCTCACCCCGTGGCAGCTCGCCGAGACCACCCCGGTGGCGGACAGCGTACGGCTCCGGTTCCACCTCGACGGGCACGAGGTCGATCTGGCGGGCCTGGAGGACTTCGACCGGGACTGGGCCGCCGACATCACCTACACCGTCGGCCAGGTGCTCGACATCGACCTGCGGATCGAGGCGTACGGCAACCGCAGCACCCCGTTCACGTACGAGGAGGCGCTGCACACCTACCTGCACGTCGGCGACACCCGCCGGATCACCGTCGACGGGCTCGACGGCTGCCGCTACCACGACAAGGTCACCGACGGGGACTTCGACCAGCGCGGACCGCTCGCGATCGTCGGCGAGACCGACCGGATCTACCGGCACGCCGGGGACGTCACGGTCAAGGACCCGACGCTGCGGCGGACGCTGGGGATCAACAAGCGCGGCTCCGCGCAGACCGTGGTGTGGAACCCGTTCGTCAGCAAGTCGGCGAAGCTCGGCGACTTCGGCAACGACGAATGGCAGGAGATGCTCTGCGTCGAGGCGGCGAACATCGGCTCCGCCGCGGTCACCCTGGCGCCCGGCCAGTCGCACACCCTGCACCAACGGATCGCCGTGGACCGCACCCAGCGATACGCGGGGGCCAGGCGGAGCCTGGCCTGAGGATGGGGGTCGGAGGGCGGGACCGGAGGACGACACGCATGTCGACACGTACCGACCGGGCCCGCGCGGAGGTCGGTGTCCCCCGCCCACTGGCGGCCGGCAGCGACTCGGAGTTCCGTGTCGACCTGGAACGGATCCGCTTCTCCCCCGCGTTCTCCCGGCTGGCCGAGGTCACCCAGGTGGTCTCGGCCGGCACCACCGGCGGCATCGTCCACAACCGGCTGACCCACACCATCAAGGTCACCGCGGTGGCCCGGGCGATCGCCGTCCGCCTCGAGGAGTCCGCCGCCCCGGAGCGGATCGCGGCGCTCGGCGGGCTGCACCATGTGGTCGCCCAGGCCGGCGCCTGTTCGCACGACCTGGGCCATCCGCCGTTCGGACATCTCGGCGAGCAGGAGCTGGACCGGCAGGCCCGGACCCGGTTCGGCCTGAACGACGGCTTCGAGGGCAACGCGCAGACCTTCCGGGTGCTCACCGAGCTGGAGGTGCACGGCCCCGGCGACCAGGGGCTCAACCTGACCACCGCGGTCCGCGCGTCGGTGCTCAAGTACCCGTGGGGGCGCCACCACTGGCCCGATCCGCATCCGCGGACCTGGCCGCGCCAGCCCCGGGGCGCCCGGCCCGACATCAGCGGCGGCTCGTACAAGTTCAACGCGTACGTCCCCGATCTGGACGAGCTGATCGCGGTCCGCGAGGCGTTCCCGGATGTACGCCGCGACCAGCAGACCCTCGACTGTGCGGTGATGGACCTGGCCGACGACGTCGCCTACTCGCTGCACGACCTGGAGGACTTCCACCGGGCGGGGGTGCTGCAGTTCTCCGCGGTGTCGAGCGAGTTCCGCACCTGGGCCGGGGAACGCGACGAGTTCGCGATGCTCACCGACTCCCGGCTCGACGCGATGACCCGGGCGCCCGGCGCCGGACTGGAGACACTGCGCCGCCGGCTGGCGACCCGGGACGCCTGGATGTTCGACGAGGACGCCTATCTCGAGGCGGTGCTGCGGGTCGGCCAGGAGTTCGTCGAAGGGGTGCTGGCGATCCCCTACGACGGGTCGATGGCGGCCGACCGGTCGCTGTCCGGCTTCACCTCCACCTGGATCGACGCCCTGGTGGACGCGGTCCGGCTGGTCGACGACCCGCCGATCCGCGGCTCCTCGGTGGAGCTGTCGCAGGGCGCCTGGCACCAGGTGCAGGTGCTGAAGTTCATCCACCAGTACTTCGTGCTGCACCGCCCCGACCTCACCCTGATGCAGCGCGGGCAGGCGAACGTGGTGCGTCAGATCGTGGCGGCCTTCGACGACTGGCTGAGCGACCGGCTGGACGCCCCCCGGGCGCCGCGGCGGCTGCTCGACCTCGTCGACACCGCCACCGAGGGCTACCGCCGGGTGGCGCGCCGCCATCCGGACTGGCTGGACGGGATGACCTCCCGCGACGATGTGCTCCGGATGGGGCGCGGGCGCGGGATCATCGACTACGTCGCGGGCATGACCGACCATCAGGCGGAGGCGACCGCGTCCCGGTTGCGGGGCGGTTCCGGGCTGCTGTGGGGCGGCGGGTCCGTCTGACGGGAAGGACAGCCCTCAGCGACCGGCACCCGGCACCGAGGCTTCGTCGATCACACCCTGGACCAGCGCGCCGTACCGGTCGATCAGGTCCTCCGACGTGATCGTCGCCTCGTCGAGGTGGTGGTAGAGCCGCAACGACACCGTCAGCCCGGCGAGCAGAGCGATCACCAGCTCGGCGGTCACCTCGCCGAGACGGGCGGCGAGGGGACGTACGTACGTCTCCCGGACGATACGGCGCACCTCTTCCGGGTCAGGGGCCGGCATCAGCAGCACGACGGCGCGAGCCAGCGGATCGGGGACGACGGAATCACGGCGGTGTACGACGTCGGCCACCAGGACCCGGCCCAGCTCGGTCGGCGGCGCCTCGATCAGGTGCGGCAGCGGCTCGAAACGGGTCGACTCGCGGAACAGGTCGTCCTTGCTGCCGACGAGCTTCATCACCAGCGCCGGCGAGACCCCGGCCTTCGCGGCGACGTCCCGGATGGACACCGCCGAGTAGGTCTTGACCGCGAACAGACCACCCGCCGCCGCGAGGATCCGGTCCCGCGTGCTCTCAGACACCCGCTGTCTCCCTGTCGCCGGCCAGGTCGAGGTCGATCGTACGGGTCACCCCGGTGAGCAGGACGGCGGCCGATGCTGCCTCGCCGGCCTCGGTGTCCACCGCGGTGAGCACGTGGCGGCCGGGGGCCGGCAGCGGAAGCCGGAACCGGCCGTCGGGACCCGACGGGGTGGTCGACACGAGTTCGCCGGTGGCTCGGGTCAGGGTGACCAGGGCGCCCGGCACCGGCGCGCCGGCCCGTGTGACGGTGCCGCCGATGTGCAGGCGAGGGCCGAGCTCGACGGCCAGATCCTCGGGGCCGGCGACCCGGACCACGGCGCTGACCGGCGGCCATCCGTCGGACGTCGCGACCCGGACGTACCGGCCGGGACCGGGCAGGGTGATGCGGTAGGTGCCGTCGGGGTTGACGTGTCCCCAGTCGAGTTGCTCGCCCGCCGTGGTCAACAGGGTCACCACGCCGTGTCGTACGGGTCGCCCTGCGCTGGTCACCGTGCCGGTCCAGACATGCTCCTCGCTCGCGGAGGTGGCCTTCGCCACCGACCGACTCCGCGGCAGGAACACCGTCACCAGCGCGGCGAGCAGAGCCGCCGCGGCGCTCAGCCAGAAGCAGTACAGGAAGGCGTCCACCCTGGGCAGGGTGCCTCCGTCGACAGTCATGGTGAGGTTCGTCAGCAGGGCTGCGAGCACCGCGGACGCGGTCGAGGTGCCGACGGAGCGCAGCAGCACATTGAGCCCGTTCGCGGCGGCCGTCTCGGTGATCGGCACCGCCCCCATGATCACCGTCGGGATCGCCGCGTAGGCCAGCGCCGTCCCCGCCGAGGCGATGACCGACCCGAGGACGATGTGCCACAGCTGATCCATCAGGACGATCCGCTGGACATACCCGAGTGCGAGCACCACGGCGCCCACGATGATCGTCGGCCGAGCGCCGATCCGCCGGACCAGCACGGCACCGACCGGAGAGACGGCGACCATCGACAGGCTCGACGGGACCAGCGCCAGGCCGGTCGCCAGGACGCTCAGCTGGAAGCCGTAGCCGCTGGCCAGCGGCAGCTGCAACAGCTGGGTGGTGGACTGCATGTTGCCGAACATCGAGAAGCCCACCAGCAGGGTCGCCACATTGGTCAGCAGCACCGGCCGGCGGATCGCCGTCCGCAGATCGACCATCGGGTTGGCGATCCGCAGCTCCCACGGAAGCCAGGCTGCGAGCAGCACCACGCCGAGCAGGACGCACAGCAGCGTGGTGTGGCTCCACCAGCCCCAGTGCCCACCCTTGGTCACCGCGAGCAGCAGGCTGACCAGGGCGGCGGACAACAACACCGCCCCCAGCAGGTCGAACCGGCCGGGCGTCCGCACCGTCGACTCCGGCACGATCAGCAACACCAACGCGATCAGCACACCGGCGACGGCCGCGGAGGTCCAGAAGAGCGCGTGCCAGGACCAGCGCGCGGTGATCAGACCGGCTGTCGGCAGTCCGAGGGCCGCACCGATGCCGATGGTGGAGCTCATCAGGGCGACCGCACCGCCGACCTTCTCCTTGGGCAGTTCGTCGCGCATGATCGACATGCCCACCGGCGTGAGGCCCGCAGCGACGCCCTGCAGGGCGCGACCGGCGACCACGACGGCAAGGTCGTTGCTCACCGCGCCGAGGACCGATCCGATCGCCATCAGGACCAGGCAGGCCAGGACCATCCGCCGTTTGCCGTACATGTCTGCGAGCTTGGAGACGATCGGGGTGGCGACCGCAGAGCTGAGCAGCGCGGCGGTCACGGTCCAGGAGGCGTCCTCGTAGCCGGTGCCGAGCAGCCTCGGCAGCTCGGGCAGCAGAGGGATGAGCAGGGTCGGCTGGAGAGCGACCATCACGCCGGTGGCGCACAAGATCGTGACGAGCAGTGAGTCGGGGGTCCGACGGACGGTGCGGGGCTGGGCCATGCGGGTCGCTGTTCCTCCCGGAGCAAGGGGGTGAACGATTGTTTACCCTGGAATCGTACGTCGCCCTGTGGCTCCAGTCACATCGGCGTGCCGACAGTCCGACGGCCGGGCCCGGCAGCTCGATTGCTCGGCGGCACACCGACGGCTTGGCGAAGGCTCCAGACTGGGGACGTGGACACCTTCACCGCGATCCTCCATCGCGCCCTCGTCGCCCAGCCGTTGCCCGCCCCCGAGATCGTCCTGGGGCTCGGTGCCGCCGCGCTGGTCCTGGTGCTGTTCCGGCCGGTATGGCGGACCACCCGGATGCTGGTGACGATCACCCACGAAGCGGGGCACGCCGTGGTGGGACGGCTGTCCGGCCGGGAACTGGAGGGGATCCGGCTCAACGCCGACACCTCGGGGGTGACCGTCACCCGCGGGCGGCCCCGCGGGCCGGGGATGGTCGCCACCCTGCTGGCCGGCTACACCGCGCCGGCGGTCGTCGGCGTGGCGGCTGCGGCGCTGCTCGGCACCGGACGGGCCACCGCCCTGCTGTGGGCGTTCCTGCTCTTCCTGGCGTTGATGCTGCTGGCGATCCGCAACCTCTACGGGCTGGCGGTGATCATGGTGGTCGGCGGTGCTCTGGGGCTGGCCACCTGGTACCTGCCGGTGGAGCTCCAGGGCTGGCTGGCCTACCTGCTGTGCTGGGTGCTGTTGTTCGGGGCCGTACGCCCCACGCTGGAACTGGCCGGCTCGCGGGACCGGGGCTCCGACGCCGCCCAGTTGGCTCGGCTCACCCACCTGCCGCAGCTGCTGTGGACCGGGCTGTTCCTGGTCGTCGCCCTCGTCGGGCTGGGGCTCGGCGGCTGGATGCTGCTCGGCGCCGCGGGGGTGGTCCCGCCGCTGATGCCGCTCGGCTCGGCCGCGTGACGGTAGGCTCGCCTGCATGACTGACATCCCCGAGATCGATCCGCCCGAGGGCCCCGCACCCACCGAGCTGCAGATCGTCGACGAGATCATCGGCGACGGCACCGAGGCCACGGCCGGCGACATCGTCGACGTCCACTACGTCGGCGTCGCCTTCTCCTCCGGTGAGGAGTTCGACTCCTCCTACCGCCGCGGCACCCCGCTGGCCTTCCAGCTCGGTGTCGGCCAGGTGATCCAGGGCTGGGACCAGGGCGTCCAGGGCATGAAGGTCGGTGGCCGGCGCAAGCTGGTCATCCCTCCGCAGCTGGCCTACGGCGATCGCGGCGCCGGCGGCGTCATCCAGCCCGGTGAGACGCTGATCTTCGTCTGTGACCTGGTCAACGTCCGCTGACCTGACCCTCAACAGGCCTGACCCTCAACAGGGCGGCCGAGGCACGGCGGGACCGCCCGACAACCGCAACGGCCGCCACGCGGTCCCGGTCACTCAGCTGACCGTCACGTGCACGTGGTCCATGTGGTTGGCGGTCGCCGAACCACGGTCCTCCATCGCCCGCCAGCCCTCCGAGGACCGCTGGGTGGTCCAGATCTTCTGCTGGTAGATCACCTCGGTGATACCCAGCTCGGCGGCGTGCGAGCGCATGTAGGCGGCGATCTCCGAGCCGCGCGAGCCGGTGATCATGATGTCGACGGCATGGCCCGTCCCGTGCGGTCCCGAGTCGCCGGCCCGCGAGCCGCCGTACGCGGTGACGTACGGGAAGGCGACACAGCTCGCCTGGTAGACCTTCTGCGCATTGGCCCCCAGCCAACCGCTCGGCTTGGGGCAGTTCGCCACCGAACCGGAGGCGGCCGACGTACTCGCCTTGGTGCTGGCCGTCGCCTTCGGGGTCACCTTGGCCGACGAGGTCGCGGAGGCCTTCGGCGAGGCGGACGCTGCGGACGCCGTGGCCGACGGAGTGGCCGAGGCCATCGCCGAGGCGCTGGGGGTCTGGGAGGCCTCCGGCCACAGCCGCTGCTCCGAACGGCTCACGTTCCCCATCTCGCGCATCGAGATGTCCTGGGGGACCGCCGCCGGGACGGCATCCAGTCCGCTGCCCCGGTTCGCGCCGACGACGACGCCCGCGGTGCCGACGACGACCACGGTGGCGGCCACGCCGGGGACCAGCAGCCGCATCCGCGAGCCGGAGCCGGGCTGCTCATCGGGATCGAGCAACGCCCGCTCGGGCCGTGGGACCGATGTCCCCCGGTGGACCCGACCGCCGAACGGACCCGACCGGTGCCGGATGGTGTCGCGGACGGACTCCCACGGATGACGCTGTACCGCGCGGCGTGCCTGGGTCACGAGCCATAACCTTTCGGTGGAGGACGACGGTCGTGGGGGACGACGGTGAGGATCGAAAGACTGAGACGATCCTAAAGGGACATCGCGAATTATCACAAATCGGTCACGCAGCGGGCAGAACCTGTGGATAACCTGTCAGTCGCGGCGCCGGAGCCCCGCGCAAGCCGGAGAAACATCCGACTCGCGGCGCAAGCAACGTGCGCAAGGTCACGACGAACCGTGGCCCCTGCTGTCATCATCAGAGAAACACCGTCCCCTCGCCCACCGTGGACGGGGACATCCCTCCGAAGGAGTGAAGGAGCAGAGGATGACCACGGACTGGATCGCCGATGTCAAGAAGTACGCCCCGAAAGCCGACGAGACCGTGCTGCAGAACATGCTCAGCACCTACCGCCTCGTCCTGAGCCACCCCGACAGCGCCCTCGTGTCGTTCAGTGACGCCGAGGAGCGCAAGACCGTCCGGGAGAGCTTCCTCAAGAAGAAGCTCGGGCTCACCGACGACGACACCACGCTCGACGCGGCCATCAAGGAGGTCGGCGCGAAGATGAAGGACGGCACCCGCAACGGCCGGCTGGCCGTCTACTACCTGCTGGCGGAGAAGTTCGGCAAGCTCGACCTGTTCCGGTGACCCGGCCGGGGCGGCCCGGCATCAGAGTGGCCCGAGACCGGGGCGGCCCGAGACCTGCTCCTCGGCCCGGCTCGCCCAACCGGGTCGCCCTCGGACCGGCGCCGCCACGAACGGACCGCTCGGTGGACCCCCTCAGTCCATCCGGGAGAACGACTCGGTGACCACCACTGGTTCGCCCGCCTCGTCGCTGGCCCGCAAGTGCACGGTGGCGAGGATCGACCAGTCGTGGTTGCCGGCCGGGTCGTCGATGATCTGGCGGACCTCCCAGAGGCCCTGCTTCGGCTTCTGCTCCACCATCAGCAGCGCCGGCCCCCGGGCCTCCGGGCCGTCGCCGAGGGTCTCGTGCTCGTCCCAGTAGTCGCCGAGCGCGTCCTCCCAGGCCGTCTCCCCCATCGGCGGGTGGCCACCCAGCAGTCCGGCGGCGTACGCGTCGAGGGCGGCGAGCTGGGCGAACCGGTCGTCGGCCGCCAGCCGGACCCGCTGGAACATCGCGTTGCGGACCATCACCCGGAACGCCCGGGCGTTGCCGGTGATCGGCCGGGCGGGCGCCAGCTGCTCCCCGGCGGCGACCCGGGCGGCGGCCTCGGCCACCTTCGCCGGATCGGTCAGCGCCTCCCACTCGTCGAGCAGGGAGGAGTCGGTCTGCCGGACGGTCTCACCGAGCCACTCGAGCAGGTCGTCCAGTTCCTCGGTCCGCCGTGACTCCGGCACGGTCTGGCGCAGCGTACGGTACGCATCCGACAGGTAGCGCAGCACCAGGCCCTCACTGCGGGCCACCCCGTAGAGGCTGACGAACTCGGTGAAGGTCTGCCCGCGCTCGTACATGTCGCGGACCACGGACTTCGGCGACAACTGATCGGCGGACACCCACGGATGGGTCTGCGCGAAGATCCCCAGCGCCGGCTCCAGCAGTTCGGCCAGCGGGCGCGGCCAGGTCACGTCCTCGACCAGCCGCATCCGCTCGTCGTACTCGATCCCGTCGGCCTTCATCTCGGCGATCGCCTCGCCGCGGGCCTTGTGCTGCTGCTCGGAGAGCACCGGGAACGGGTCGTCAAGGATCGACTCGACGATCGACACCACGTCGAGGGCGTACGTCACCGACTCCGGGTCGAGCAGGTCGAGGGCGGCCAGGGCGAACGGCGCCAGCGGCTGGTTGAGCGCGAAGTCGTCCTGCAGCTCCGGGGCGATCTCGTACCTACGACCGGTCGCGTCCGGGGCGGGCAGCCGCACCAGCACGCCCGATTCGAGCAGCCCGCGGGTGAGCCGGAGCGCCCGCCGGGCCAGCCGGCGCTTGCCCCGCTCGTCCTCGTGGCAGCCGAGCAGCAGGTCGCGCATGTTGACGAACGGGTCGCCGCGGCGGGCGACGACGTTGAGGATCATCGCCTCGTTGACCCGCATCCGGGAGACCAGCGGCTCGGGTTCGGCGTTCTTGAGCCGCTCGAAGGTCTCCTCGGTCCACGACACGAAGCCCTCCGGCGGCTTCTTGCGGACCACCTTGCGGCGCTTCTTCGGGTCGTCGCCCACCTTGGCGAGGGCCCGCTCGTTCTCGATGACGTGTTCGGGCGCCTGGCAGATGACGTGCCCCGAGGTGTCGAAGCCGGCCCGGCCGGCCCGGCCGGCGATCTGGTGGAACTCCCGCGCCTTGAGCAGCCGGTGCCGGGTGCCGTCGAACTTCGTCAGCCCGGTGAACACGACGGTACGGATCGGCACGTTGATCCCGACCCCGAGAGTGTCGGTGCCGCAGATCACCTTGAGCAGCCCGGCCTGGGCGAGCTGCTCGACCAGCCGGCGGTAGCGCGGCAGCATGCCGGCGTGGTGCACGCCGATGCCAGCCCGGACCAGTTTGGAGAGCGTCCGGCCGAAGCCGGCGTGGAACCGGAAGGCGCCGATCTCGGCGGCGATCCGCTCCTTCTCCTCCTTCGAGACGAGCTTCGCGGACAGCAGCGCCTGGGCGGTCTCCAACGCCGACTTCTGGGTGAAGTGGACCACGTACGCCGGAGCCTGGTGCGTCGTGACGAGCTCCTCGAGCAGCTCGTGCACCGGGTCGATCGACCAGGCGTACGACAGCGGGACCGGCCGTTCGGCCTGGTCGACGACCGCGGTGGGCCGGCCGGTGCGCTCGGTCAGGTCCGTGCGGAAGAAGCTGACGTCGCCCAACGTCGCCGACATCAGCAGGAACTGCGCCTGCGGCAGGCACAGCAACGGGACCTGCCAGGCCCAGCCTCGGTCGGGCTCTGCGTAGAAGTGGAACTCGTCCATCACCACCTGGGAGATGTCGGCCCACCGCCCCTCCCGCAGGGCGATGTTGGCGAGCACCTCGGCGGTGCAGGCGATGATCGGGGCATCGGCGTTGACCGAGGCGTCGCCGGTGAGCATGCCGACGTTCTCGGCGCCGAAGATCTCGCACAGCGCGAAGAACTTCTCCGAGACCAGCGCCTTGATCGGGGCGGTGTAGAAGCTGACACCGTCCTGGGCGAGGGCGGCGAACTGTGCCGCGGTGGCGACCAGCGTCTTGCCCGACCCGGTCGGCGTGGCGAGAATCACATTGTTGCCGGAGAAGAGCTCGATCGCCGACTCGTCCTGGTGCGGATAGAGCGAGATGCCGCGCCCTTCGACCCACCCGGTGAACGCCTCGTAGAGGGAATCCGGATCGGGGACGGCGGGGATCAGATCGGTGAGCATCATCGGCAGCATCTTCTCAGGTTGCGGACGCACCACCGTGCAGGGTTGCCCGGCGGACCGGTGCCCGGGCCGGACGGGCCGCCGGACGGCGGTTGGACGGCCGTCCCGCTTCCGGGGCACCGTGGTCCGGCGCGCCACCGAACCGTGACAGAATATCGGCCGGGACGGGAACGAGGAGGACAGCGATGGGACAGGCACTGCGGCGCCTCGGTGCGTCGGCGGTGACTCTCGGTGTGGTCACGCTCGGGATCGCGGGGCCGGCGCTGCCGGCATCGGCCGATCCCGGCCGGGACAACCCCTCACGCAGGAATCCCCACTCGGCCAACTACGATCCCCCGGCGCGGTGGGTCGCGCCGGACACGCGAGTGACCCAGGACACACGGACGAGCCAGGACACAGCGGCAGCCCAGAACACGGCCGACCCCACACCGAGCCCGACGGCGACCGAGTCACCGACCCCGACCCCACTGCCCACGCTCACCCTGCCGCCCCAGTCGGGATATCCCGCGGTCGGCGCGACGCCCACGGCGACGTCCTCGGACACACCGTCATCGTCCGCCTCGGCGCTGCCCCCGGGGTTCGCCGCCACCCAGCTCGACACCTTCGTCGGCTCGGGGACCGGGCAGGCGGGGTCCGGACTGGCCGGCACCGGCGGCACCTGGTGGGCGGTCGGCGTGATCGGAGTGCTGGCGTTGGGCGGCGGCACCATCCTGGTGTTGCGGCGACGCTGACCGGCACAGCCGAGCTGACCGGCACAGCCGACGGGGCTCGGTCACAGCGGACGGTTCCCCGGTGTCTGTTGTCCTCGTCCAGTGTTGTCCTCGTCCAGCGGCCGGGGCTCAGTGCCGACGGCCTGCCTCGAACTTCCGCAGCCGCATCGAGTTCGTCACCACGAACACCGACGACAGTGACATCGCCAGCCCCGAGATCAGCGGATTGAGCAGACCAGCAGCGGCGAGCGGGATCGCCGCGACGTTGTAGGCGAACGCCCACACCAGGTTGCCGCGGATCGTCCGCAGCGTACGCCGGGACAGCGCGATCGCGTCCGGGATCACCTCGAGGTTCTTGCGGACCAGGATGATGTCCGCCGACTTCATCGCCACGTCGGTGCCGGTGACCACGGCCAGCCCGAGGTTCGCCGTGGCGAGGGCGGCCGCGTCGTTGATCCCGTCACCGACCATGGCGACCCGCCGGCCCTCCGCCTGCAGCCGTTCGATGGTCGCCGCCTTGTCGGTCGGCAGCACCTCGGCGATCACCTCGTCCACGCCGACCCGGTCGCCGACCGCCCGGGCGGCCCGTTCGTGGTCGCCGGTGAGCAGCACCGTACGCAGCCCCATCGCCCGGAGTCGGGCCACCGCGGGAGCGGCCGACTCCTTGATCCGGTCACTGACGACGAAGGCCCCGGCGACCCGGCCGTCCACGGCGAGGACGACCCCGGTCCGGCCGTCCTCGGCGGCGGACTCCAGGGCGGTGACAACGTCGTCGGGCAGCACCGCCCCCAGGTCGGCCATCAGCGCGGGGGCACCGATGTGCATCTCAGTGGCGGCGCCGTCGCGCACCAGGGTGGCGTGGGCGCCCAGGCCGGGCAGTGCGGCCGCCTCGGTGATCTCGCCGACGGCGGGCACGGTCTCCGTCCCGGTCCTCGGCTGCCCTGGCGCGTCCTCGGCTGCCTCGACGATGGCGCGGGCGATCGGGTGCTCGGAGTGGCGTTCGACGGCGGCGGCCAGGGCCAGCAGCGCGGCGTCATCGGTCACCGGGCCGTCGGCGGCGCGGATCGTACGCTCCAGCGACATCCGGCCGGTCGTCAGGGTGCCGGTCTTGTCCAGCACCACGGTGTCGATCCGGCCGCTGGCCTCCAACGCATCGGGGCCCTTGATCAGGATGCCCAACTGGCCGCCGCGGCCGACGCCCACCATCAGCGCGGTCGGGGTGGCCAGGCCGAGGGCGCAGGGGCAGGCGATGATCAGCACCGACAGCGCGGCACTGAACGAGGTGCGTGGCCCGGCACCGGAGAGGAACCAGGCGGCGAGGGTGACCAGGGCGATGCCGAGCACCGTCGGGACGAAGACCGCCACCACCCGGTCGACCAGCGTCTGCACCCGGGCCTTCCGGGCCTGGGCCTGCTCGGCGGTGGCCGCCATCTGGGCCAGCTGGGTGTGGGCACCGACCTGGCGGGCCTCGACGATCAGCGCCCCGGTGGTGTTGATGGTGCCGCCGAGCACCCGGTCCCCCTCAGTGACCTGGTCGGGGATCGGCTCACCGGTCATCATCGAGGTGTCGACGGCGGAGTGGCCGACGACGACCGCCCCGTCGGTGGCGATCCGCTCACCCGGCCGGACCAGGAACCGCTCCCCGACCCGCAGGTCGCCGAGCGGCACCACCGTCTCGTGGCCGTCGCGGATCACCCGTACGGTCGTCGGGGCCAGCTCCCCCAGCGCGGAGAGCACACTGCGGGCCGAGCGCTTGGATCGCGCCTCGAAGTAGCGCCCGGCGAGCAGGAAGGTGGTCACCGCGGAGGCGACCTCGAGGTAGAGCGAGTCGGCCCCGGTCGGGGTGATGCCGTAGATCAGCCAGTAACCCTCGCGGTCCTGGGAGCCGAGCAGGATCGACACCACCGACCAGGTGAACGCGGCCAGCACGCCGAGGGAGACCAGGGTGTCCATGCTGGTCGAGCCGTGCCGCAGGTTGCGCCAGGCCGCCTTGTGGAACGGCAGCGCGGCCCAGAAGACGACCGGCAGGGACAGCGCGACGAGCATCCATTCCCAGCCCGGGAACCGCATCCGGGGGGTCAGCGCCAGCACGATGGCGACGTCACCGAGCGGCACGGTGAGGAAGGCCGCCACGATCAGCCGGTTGCGCAGCATCCGCACCCGGTCGTCGGCCCCCCGGGACTCCTCGCCCTCGGTGACCTCGGCCGCCCCGTAGCCGGCCTTCTGCACGGTGGCGATCGCCTCGTCGGCCCGGTCGGTGCCCAGCCCGGTGATCACCGCCCGCTCGGTGGCGTAGTTGACGGTGGCCCGTACGCCGTCCATCTTGTTGAGCTTGCGCTCGATCCGCGCCGCACAGGCCGCGCAGGTCATCCCGGAGATGTCGAGTTCCAGGCGCTGGTCCAGGCCGTCGTACGTTCCCGCGGGAACGCCGGCACCGATGGCGCCCTCCGGCCGAGGAGTGTCGTACGTTCCCGCGGGAACGCCGAGCGAGTCGGGCGAGGTCATGTCCGTGCTCACCGCGGCAGCTTCCGTTCGTCCATCCGGCGTTCCCGATCACGCTCGGCGAGTTCCCGCAGCATCTCGTTATACACCTCGAAGGAATCGTCCAGGCCGGAGTCCTGGGCCCGGTCGAGACGCTTGGCGTCCCGGGAGTCCGCCTGGAACCACTGGATGCTCAGCGCGAGGATCACGATCAGCAGCGGCACCTCGCCGACGATCCAGGTGATCTGCCCGGCGACCACCTGGTCGGCCAGCAGGTCGGGGATCCAGGGGATGTCGATCGCCCGGTAGAAGGTCCCGCCGATCAGCTGGGAGGCCTGCAGGATGAACACCGCGAACAGGGCGTGGAAGGGCATCACGCCGATGACCAGCGCCAGCCGGCCGATGTGCGGCAGGTTCGTCCACTTGTCGATGCCGGCGACCATGTCGAAGAACAGGTAGCCGGTGACCATGAACCACAGCAGCATCAGCTGGTGGGCCCAGTGGTAGCGCATCAGCCACGGGAACAGCGGGGTCAGGTAGACCAGGAACAGCGAGCTGGCGTACAGCACCCAGACCACTAGTGGGTTGAGCACCCGGCGCAGCGGACGGTAGTCGTGCAGTGCGACCGTGACGTCGCGCGGGCCGAGCAGCTGCCCCTTCGGGTGCGGCCGGCCGGCGGCCTGGACCAGTGAGATCGGCCCGCCGAGCAGGCACAGCACCGGGACGAGCATGTTCACCGTCATGTGGACGAGCATGTGCCAGGAGTACTGGACCGTGGAGTACTCCCACAGTCCGGCGGTGGCGAGGTAGAGCACCAGCAGCCAGCCCAGGGTCCAGAACAACGTCCGGACGATCGGCCAGTGGCCGCCCCTGGCCCGGACCTGGTGGATACCCCAGTAGTAGGCGGCCAGCGCGAGGATCGTGAGGCCGACCCAGAGCAGGTTCGGCCGGCCGAGGGCGGCGATCCGGGCAGCGGTCGCCGGGATGTCGACCTGGTAGCCGAGGTAGTTCACCTGGATCGACTGCGGGATGAGGAAGCGTGGCGGCGGCAGGTGGTTCTCGGCCGAGCGCAGGGTGACGTACGCGATGGCGATCAGCACGTCCCGCAGCGCCGAGCGGGCCGCGATCGCGGGGGTGGTCCGGGCCGGGTCGGCCTCCCCACGGAGCAGTCGCCACAGCCAGCTCAGCGCGAGCAGGGCGAGGGTGGCAAAGATGCCGAGGGTGGCCAGGCCGTAACCGCTGGCGGTGATCGGGTGGCCGGCGAGCTGCTGCCAGGCGACGACGGCGTGGCCGGCGACGGTGATCAGCAGGAGCAGCGGCACCGCCTTCTGGTAGCGGCGCAGCCGATTCACCGCGGTGGTCGCCGAGTCGGGGGCGGTGAGGTCGTTCGCCCGCAGCACCACGGCCACCGCCGCGGCGGCCAGCGGCGCCCAGGCCAGCGAGAGCCAGATCGCGGAGTCGGTGGCCCAGTCGTGGTTCTGGCCGACCGACACGTTGCCGGTGGCGGTGACGAAGGTGGTGGCCAGGGTGCCGGCGAGGAAGAGCAGCAGGTAGGCGGCGTACGACCGGGAGGTGTAGGCCACGATGACGACCGCCAGCGCGACCAGTGTCGAGACGAACCAGGCCAGCGCCGCGGTGGTGCTGGTGACGAACGTCCACCAGGTGCCCGGGGTGAGGGCGTAGGCCAGCGGCACCCCGTTCACGTACGCCGCGTTGGCCGCGGTCTGCACCAGCGAGGCCCAGAACCACAGCTGGGCCGCGCGGCCGACCCAACGGCGCAGCCGGTCGCCGACCGGGGTGAGCCGGTAGGTGCCGACGACCGGGGTGAAGCCGATGATCGCCATCAGGCCGCCGAGGGTGGCCAGCGCGGCGAGCCGGGCGGCGAGATCGCCGAGACCGGACACGTAGCCGGTGAACGGGTCGGTCTCCGGCCGGGCGGGCAGCGGCGGGCGGCCGGCGAGGTAGTGCATGACGAGCCACATCCCGACGACCCCGGCGAGGGCCGTGACCCCGACGGCCACCCTGGCGACCGGTCCCAGCGCGGTGGCGGGGGCCGAGGTGCCCGGGGAGGCCGGAGCGCCTGGGGCGGCGGAGGGGTGGGATGCGGACACGGCGTCTCTTTCTGGTCGGGCTTCGGACAGGCTACCCCGGGGCACTGTGCCTCGGCCTGTCCTGCCGGCGAGCGGGCGGAGCTGCGTGCCGCAGGGCGGAGCGGGGCGGGGCCGACCAGCGCGATCGGCCGGCGGTGGATCCCGGGGGTCGCTGCGCGGCGGACCCGTCACACTGCGGAGCCATCCGCCGAGCAGCGCGCGGCGGCCTCCAGCAGCATCCAGGCTCCCACCTGCACCGACAGGTCCCGCTCCGGCACCGCCGCGGAGCCCACCCCGGCCGCCGAGGCGCCGGCGGCCACCGGGTCCGACCGGCGGGGGACTCTTGCCGGGACCCGCGGGTCGGGCCCGAACCACATCTCTCGGCCCTGCTGCGCCCGGTGCTCCCAGGACGCCGAGGCGGTCGTCGTGACCAGCGTCGCGGCGAGCCGGCGGGCCGACCGGGCGTCGGCGGTGTCGCCCGGGAGCTCGGTCGCGACCACGGCGAGGTAACGGGCGAGGATCCCGCGGAAGAGTCCCTCGTCGCCGCCCTGCTCGGCCCGGCCCTGGTACCCGACCAGGACGTGCCCGTCGGCCATCCACCGATCGACGGCTTCCACCAGCCGCAGGATGCGGGCGGCGGCCACGATGTCCGCGGCGCCGGCGGGTCCGCGGTCGAGGGAGGCGCGCAGCACCGCAACCTCGGCCCCGAGCAGGACGCCCTGGTTGTAGCTGTAGAAGGTGCGGTCGACCAACCAGGGGGTGGTCCCGGACGGGTCGGGGCGGATGCCGTCGACCACCAGGCCCGTCGCGGGGTCGGGATAGCGCTCACGCATCCAGGCCAGCGCGCTGCGCGCCCGGTCCAGCCGGCCGCGGCGCGCCATCAGGATGGTCATCGGCCCGTTGGCCGGCGCGTTGCGGAAGACGTCCCCGACCCGCCAGGGGATGCCGCCGCCGAGCGGATGCTCGTCCCAGCCGTCCTCCAGCCGGGCGACGATCCGGTCCACCGCCAGCACGCGGGGAGCACCGTCCCGGCGCCGTTCGCCCCGGAGGTGACGGAGGCTCCACCGGGCGGGGACGACGATGCCGAGGTCACGCTCCATCCGGTCGAGCGCCAGGCCGAACCACGCGTTGTCGTCGTAGTACTCGTTGAGCCAGCCGACACCGTTGTGCAGTGCCATCACCGCCGGCCAGCGGGTGATCGTCCGGCGGCGCGCCGGGGTGGGGGCGCGCAGCTGGGCGTCGATGAGGCAGTCCAGGACGTGCGCCTGCCACCAGTAGTGGAACGAGACGAACGACCGCACCGAGAGGGTCGGCGGGTACGCCGTCCAGGCCAGCCGCGCCCACGGCGCGAGCAACGGCCGATGCAGGTGACGCCCACCGACGGAATGCTCCGCCGCGGCCGCCCGGGCGGCCCACGAGGTGCCCGCCGGGAGATCGGCCGGGGGCCCGGCGATGGGCATGGTGTCAGGCCTCCGCGAACCAGGCGCAGACGCTGTCGCTCGCCACCGGGACGAGGCGCTCCAGGCGCTCCAGCTCCGCACCGGTCAGCGGGTGGCGATCGGCGAGCTCCATCACCCGGACCAGCTGCTCGGCGGTGTCCACCCCGACGACGAGGGCGGTGACCCACGGCTGGGCCGCGGCGTAGGCCAGGCACAGGTCGACCGGGTCGGCCCGGCCCAACGCGACCGCGGCATCGGCCACGGCGGTGCGCAGCGCCGCCGCCTCGGCGAGCCGGTCCGGCGGCACGGCCGCGGTGGAACCCGGGACAAGCATGGCCGGGCCGGCCGACGCCGACGCCGACGCCGACGCGAGAGGCGTACGGGTGGTCAGCGCGCCCTGACCGAACACCCCGTGCACGGTGATGACGACCCCCACCGCGGCGAGCCGGCCGAGCTCATCCGCGTACCGCTCGGCCCGCCGGTCGACCGGGGACAGCGGGACGGCGAGCTGGCCCAGCCCGGGCAGGCCGGCGATCCGACCGAGCTGCGCCGGGTCGGACACCACCACCCCGACCCGCCCGACGACGCCCGCCTCCCGATAGGCCTGCAACCGGGCCCAGGCCGCTCCCCCACCGGAGAGGGCGTCGTCGGGGGAGGCGAAGAGCACGGCATCGGCGTGCCGGCGGCCGAGCTCTGCGAACGACCGCTCCAGCGAACCCTCGACGGCGTACGCCAGCGCGTCCTCGGGCACCTGGGAGAGCGGGTGGAGGGTGGTGATCACGCCGATCCGCTGGCGCAACGCCGGGTCGTACGCTCCCCGGACCGCGGCCTCGGAGTCGCCGTCGTCGCGGCCGGTGACGACGTGGGTGACGCCACGGGCGACCGCCGCGGCGAGGATCGAGCGAGCCTCGGCGGCGTCCGGGCGGTGCCGCTCGATCACCCCGGTGTCCCGACCGAGCGGGGAGGCGCCGAGCAACAGCCGGGACAGGGTCAGGCCGTCGCGGGTGGTCCGGGGCAGCGCCGGGCCGGTCTGCTCGACCTCGCGGGCGATGCCGGCGACCAGGTCGCGCCAGGACACCCCCACGGCGTCGCCGTGCCGATCATCCGCGTACCGGTCGAAGAGCTGGGCCACCCGGACATAGTCGGCGAGCGAGTCGACGGTGCAGCGGTAGGCGACGATGTCGAAGGCGATGCCCTCGGGGGCGTACGGCAGCTCGCCGAGGTTGCGGCGGATCCACGGGGTGACGTGCTCGTGGTCGTACGCCGTGGTGGCCTCGGCGGCGGCCCGGCGCAGGTCGCCCGCGGTGAACACCTCCACCCCCAGCCCTTCGGGCACCCGGGCGAGGTCGATCCGGCCGTACGAGTGGTCGGAGGCCTCGACCGCGCCGATGAGTTCGTCGACCAGCTCGGCATCGACCACCGGGTTGTCGCCGGTGAGCCGGACCACCCGATCGGTGTCGGCCAGGTCCGCGGTGGCCGCGACGAAGCGGGCCAGCACGTCGTCCAGCGGGCCACGCAGCACCTCGATGCCCCGCCGGGTGAGGTGGTCGGCGATCCGCTGGTCGTACTCCTCCCGGCTGGTCGCCACGACGACCTCGTGGCCACCCCGGCTGGCCCGCCGGGCGACGAGCTCGATCAGGGGCATCCCGCCGATCATCATCATCGCCTTGCCCGGCAACCGCGACGAGTTGAGGCGGGACTGGATGACGACACGGGTGCGCACGCGGACCTCCTGGCTGACATCGACCTGCTGGCTGACGTAGCCGTCACGATACGGCAGGCCGCCGACAACGGCGCCCGGGCCGCGGCGGCCGATCAGCCGATCAGCCCCAGGATCGCGTCGGCCACCCGGACCCGGCCGTCGCCGTCGACCAGTGCGGCCCCCCGGGCGCCGAGCCCGACCCGCCAGGTGGCGTCGGAGGCGAACCGTCCCAGCAGCTCCGACGCCGCGTCACGCGCCGCGGGATCGGCCCGCAGGTCGTCGAGCAGCCCGACCGGGGCAACCAGCCCGGCGTCGAGGACCGCGTCGTACCCGACGCGCTGGTTGGCGGTGACGGCGACCAGGGCCGTCGGCAGGCCGAGGCAGAGGAACTCCCAGACCGAGGTCCCGGCCGCGCTCACCACGCCGTCACAGCCGGCCGCCAGCCCGGGCAGATCGTCGACCGGCGGCACGACGTCGAGCCGCTGGCCCGGCCGCAGCAGGAGCGCGGCGAGATCCGCGGCGACCTCTTCCCGGCCGGCCACGACGAGGACCTCCATGGGTGCGCCGGTCCCGAGCAGCAGCGGCACCACCGTGCGCGCCGCGTCGTACGCATCGGTGCCGCCGAAGACGCAGAGCAGGCGCGGCCGGCCCGGGGTGGCGACACCGGAGTCGGCGGCACCGGTGCCGGAGTCGCCGGTGGCTGCCCGAACAGACCGGACGGCCCCGGCGGTCGCCGGCCGGCGGGACCGGACGACGTCACGCAGCAGCGCGTACTCGATCCCCGCCAGGAACCGGCGATCCGCGGGGACCGTGGCGGGACGTACGGCCCCGAAGTTCTGGTCGACGTAGAGGTCGGCGTCCTGGTGCAGCCCGAAGGAACCGTCGACCATGGCCGCCACCGGGACCCCTGCCGTACGGAGCGCGACGCCGAGATCGGCGGGCAACTGGTAGCCGTCCAGCACGACCACGCCCAGACGGCGCCGGCGGACCTCCGTGAGCAGCGCCGCCGGCTCCTCTACGACCGGCACCATCGCCAGGTCGTGGGCGGCGAGCAGCCGGTCGACCAGCGGAGACCCCTCGACCCGACCGAGCAGGGTGACGCCGACCCCACGGTCCCGGAACTCCTCCGCCAGGGCGAGCTGACGCAGGATGTGACCGACCCCCATCCGCAGACCCCCGTCACAGCGCACCCCGACCCGGCGGTCATCGTTCGTCATGGGGCCACCCTAGTGAGCCGGCCACCCCCACCGACAAGTATGAGCAACATCACACCCGCGGGGCGTGTTGCACCGACCCCGGAGGGGCTGTAGCTTTACGGAGTCGGCCCGTGCGCACCCCCCAAGCGCGCGGGCCGGCTTCATTTCTGTGCAGCGGGCAACGAAATCGGCGCCAACCGGGCCCCGACTTGGACATTCGCCCCACCCGGACGCTTGACGGCACCCGACCTGGATTCACCATGTGTGACCGGTGACACATTGGCCGGTCCGGGCCCGGCTCCGGCACCCCTGGCTCGGGTCGCCGCTCGACGTGAACACGGGCCCGCCCTCCGCATCACGACGCCCCCGCCGCCGGCCGGGTGTTAGCCTGAGGGACGCCAGTCCCTGGGTGCGCCGCGAGCTGCGTACGGCACGCAGGATCAGCCCGGAGCGCAGGGCGCGCTCCACCATCTCCGGAGCGTTCGTGAGCATTCTGTCGGGTTCGTCGATCCTGATCACCGGTGGCACCGGCTCGTTCGGCAAGGCATTCATCACCAGACTGCTGAACGACGTGGATCCGAAGCGGGTGGTGGTCTACTCCCGCGACGAGCTCAAGCAGTACGAGTGCCGCCAGCTGTTCGACGACGACAAGCGGCTGCGCTGGTTCCTCGGCGACATCCGTGACCTGCCGCGGCTCAACCGGGCGATGCACGGCGTCGAGTACGTCGTCCATGCGGCGGCGTACAAGCAGGTGGACACCGCCGAATACAACCCGTACGAGTTCGTGAAGACGAACGTGATCGGCTCGCAGAACGTCATCGAGGCGTCGATCGACGCCGGGGTGAAGAAGGTCGTCGCGCTCTCCACCGACAAGGCGTCCTCCCCGATCAACCTCTACGGCGCCACCAAGCTGGCCGCCGACAAGCTCTTCATCAACGGCAACCACTACGCCGCCGCCTACCCGACCCGGTTCGCGGTGGTCCGCTACGGCAACGTGATGGCCTCCCGCGGCTCGGTGATCCCGAAGTGGCGCCAGCTGGGCGCGGAGGGCAAGCCGCTGCCGATCACCGACGAGCGGATGACCCGGTTCTGGATCACCCTGCCGCAGGCGGTCGACTTCGTGCTGAACAGCTTCGAGCTGATGAGCGGCGGCGAGCTGTACGTGCCGCGGATCCCGTCGATGAAGCTGACCGACCTGGCCGAGGCGCTGGTGCCCGGCGCCACCCTCGAGCACATCGGCCTGCGCCCCGGCGAGAAGCTGCACGAGGAGATGATCTCGGTCGACGAGGGCCGCCGGGTGCTGCGGCTGGGCGATGACCGCTACGTGATGCAGCCCGACCTGGCCAGCTGGGGCTACCAGCCGCCGGCCGACGGCGTCCCGGTGCCGGAGGGTTTCCGGCTCGACTCGGGCACCAACGACCTGTGGTACAGCGTGGCCGACATCCGCGCGATGTTGCCGGCGGACGACCGTCCGACGCTCCCCGAGGACTGAGCGATGCTGCCGTACGGGCGCCAGTGGATCGACGAGGCCGACGTCGCGGCCGTCACCGAGGTGCTGACCTCCGACTGGCTCACCACCGGTCCGTGGGTGCGGGACTTCGAACGGGCTCTCGCCGCCCGCGGTCAGGCCGCCCATGCGGTCAGCTGCACGTCCGGCACGGCGGCGCTGCACATGGCGTACGCCGCCGCCGGGATCGGCCCGGGCGACGAGGTGATCACCACCCCGCTGACGTACGTCGCGACCGCCTCCGGGGCGATGCACTGCGGGGCGACCGTGGTCTTCGCCGACATCGAGGAGGACACCGGCAACCTCGATCCGACCGCGGTCGAAGCCGCCGTCTCGACGCGGACCACGGTGATCACCGCCGTCGACTACGCCGGGCAGCCGGCCGACATGGACCGGCTGACCGCGATCGCGCACCGGATCGGCGCGCTGACCGTCGAGGACGCCGCCCACTCGGTCGGCTCGACCTACAAGGGGCGGCCGGTCGGCTCACTGGCCGATCTGACCACCTTCTCGTTCTTCCCGACCAAGAACATGACCACCGCCGAGGGCGGGGCGGTGCTGACCGACGACGACATGCTGGCGGCGCGGGCCGACGAGTTCCACAAGATCGGCGTCTCCCGGGACCGGTCGACCTATCGGCATCCGGATGAGGGCACCTGGTGGTACGAGGTGCCCTCGATCGGCCTGAACTACCGGCTCTCCGACGTCCACGCCGCGCTGGGGCTGAGCCAGCTGGGCCGGCTGGCGGACTTCACCGCGCGGCGGGCCGCGCTGTTCGCCCGCTACCGGGAGGCGCTGGCCGGGGTGGACGGGCTGCGGCTGCCGGCCGTACGGTCCTGGGCGGAGCCGACCTGGCACCTGTATCCGGTGCGGATCCTCGGCGGGCGGCGCCGTGAGGTCTTCGACAAGCTGCGCGAGGCCGGCATCGGGGTGCAGGTGAACTACATCCCGGTCTACTGGCATCCGGTGTTCGAGGACCTCGGCTATCGGCGGGGGATGTGCCCGAAGGCCGAGCAGTACTACCGCGAGGAGATCTCGCTGCCGATGTTCGCCCGGCTGTCGTACGACGAGCAGGACCGGGTGATCGAGGTGCTCAGGGGGATCCTGGGGGCCTGATTCCCCGGGGTCGGGCCCGTGGCACGGCTGGCGTTCATCGCGCTGACTCCTCGGCTGCGATCGTGACCGGGGAGGCCGGCTCGCCCCTGCCCGGCCCGTCCGTACGTGCTCCGCCGGACAGCCGGGCCGGCGTGGCTGATCTCGTCGGCAGGAGCAGCGCCGCCAGGGCGGCGACGACGGTGAAGGCGACGATCAGCCAGAAGGCCGCGTCGAAGCCCGCGGCGGGATGCACCCGGGTGGTCTGCGTGGTGAGGACAACGGCAACGAGGGCCGTGCCGAAGGCGCCGCCGAGCTGCTGGACGATGCGGGTGATGGCGGAGGCGTGGGGCATCCGGTCGCGGCTGATGTCGACATAGGCGACGGTCATCACCGGGATGAGGACGATGCCGTTGCCGAATCCGCGCAGGAACAGGACAGTGCCCAGCAGCCAGAGGCTGGTGCCGGAGTCGGCGAAGGCAAACGGGATCGTCGCCGCGGCCATCAACAGGAATCCGCCCACCGAGACCGCACGGGTCCCGTACCGGTCGACCAGCCGGCCCACGACCGGCCGGGCCAGGAACGCGCCGACGCCCTGGGGGATGAGCAGGAACGCGGCGTCCAGCACCGAGTTCCCGCGCAGGGCCTGGAAGTAGAGCGGCAGCAGGAAGTTCCCGGCGAAGCTGACGGCGCCGGCGAAGCTGAGCGCGATGGAGGAGACGCTCACCGAGCGCACCGCCAGCAGCCGTACGTCGACCAGCGCGTCCCCGGCGCGGCGTACGGCCCAGACCACGAACCCGACCAGCAGGACGGCGCCGCCGAGGCAGGGGATCAGCACATCCGGGCGCCCGAAACCACCCGCGTCGTAGCTCTTGGACAGGCCGTAGAGCAAACCGCCCAGGGCCGGCACCAGCAGGGCGGCGCCGAACACGTCGAACCGCACGCGGGGGGCGTCCCGATCCGGCGCATCGTCGGTGAGGAAGACGGCGGCGAGGATCCAGCCGATGATGCCGATGGGCACGTTGATGAGGAACAGCCACCGCCAGTCGAGCCAGTTGAGCACGATCCCACCGAGCACCGGCCCGAGGATCGGGCCGAGGGCGATCGGCAGGCTCACGTTCGCCATCGTCCGCGTCCTCGACTCCGCCGGCACGCTCTGCATGGCGATGGTCTGCAGGAGCGGGAACATGATGCCGCCGGCGAACCCCTGGAGGATGCGGAAGGCGATCAGGGACGGTGCGTTCCAGGCGGAGGCGCACAGGGCGGAGCCGAGCACGAACAGGCCGAGGGCGAACAGCCACAGTCTCTTGCTGCCGAACCGCGCCTGCGCCCAGCTGACGAAGGGGATGGCGATGGCCAGGGCGAGCAGGTAGCCGGTGCTCACCCATTGGATCGTCGACACCGGGGCATCGAGTGCCACGGTGAGGGTGTGCAGCCCGATCGCCACGATCGTCGCGTCCAGGATCGGGGTGATCCCACCCACGAGCAGCGCCGCCATCAACCTCCCGATCGGCTGGGAACCAGGCGAAGCCTGGGTGTGAGCCTGTGTCATCACGACCTCCAATAGGGAACGCTTACGTTCACAATGTGTGTGAACCCCACCGTAGTCACGTACGATAGAGAACGCAAGCGTGACTAAAGCCGGGTGGTGGAGATGGCACAGACGAGGCGGCGCGGAGCGGCGCTGGAGGGCGCGATCCTCGAGGCGGGGTGGGATCAGCTGATCGAGTCCGGCTACCCGGGCTTCACCTTCGAGGCCATCGCGGAGCGGGCACAGACCGGCAAGGCCGCCCTCTACCGTCGATGGCCGGACAAGGAGGCGCTGGTGGTCGCCGTCCTGCGTCACCGGTTGTACGGGGCGTCGGCCGAGATCCCCGACACCGGCTCACTGCGCGGGGACACGCTGGGCCTGCTGCGGGGATTCGGCCGGCGCTATGCCGACAGCATCCCGGCCCTGTTCAGCGTGATCCTCGGCGCCTACTTCGGCGAGACACAGACCACTCCGGCGCAGTTCCGGGCGCAGCTGCTCGGGGAGAGCACCCCGCTCATGGTCACCATCGTTCAGCGCGCCGTCGACCGTGGCGAGGTGGTGGCGCCGGTACCGCCGCGAGTCCTGGACCTTCCGTACGCGCTGATGCGCCATGAGCTGATCATGAATCTGGCGCCGATCCCCGACGAGGTGATCGTCGACATCGTCGACACGGTGTTCCTGCCCCTCGTCACCGACCCGCGACGAGCACGGTGAGCTCCGGCTGCAGGTGCCGCGTAACAGCTGTGTGACCTTCCCCGTCCAGGGACACGCTCTCCCAGTCCCCGCTCATCACCGCCTGGCAGGATCGGACCCATGCTCCGGCGGCTGCCCTCCCTCGAGTCCCGTCGCGCCGCCTGGTGGGCGGCGCTGGCGGTGGCCGTGGTCGCGGCGCTGTTCTCGGCGTTCCGGGTCGGTGAGCCGGTCCCCTGGCGGGACGAGGCCGCCACGCTGATGACTGCGGGCCGGGACCCGGCCGGGATCCTCGCGGTGGTCCGTCACGTCGACGCGGTCCACGCGCTCTACTACCTGCTGATCCACTACTGGCAGCTGGTGTTCGGGGCGACCGTGACCGCCGACCGGTACGTGTCGGTGGTCGCCGTGGGCGTCACGGCCGGGCTGCTCGTGCTGCTCGGCCGCCGGCTCCGCGACCTGCCCACCGGAGTGCTCGCCGGGCTGGTGTTCACCCTCGTCCCGCGGGTGATCTGGACCAGCACCGAGGCCCGCTCGTACGCCCTGGTGACGGCCCTCGTCGTCGCCACCGTTCTGGCCTTCCTCACGGCGGCGCGGCGGGACAGTTGGGGATGGTGGGCGGCGTACGCCGTGCTGGTGGCGCTGACCGGCTACGTGTTCCTGTTCGCCGTGCTGTGCTTCGTGGCGCTGCCGTTCGCCGTCGCCGCGCTGCCGATGACCCGGCGGGCCCGGCTGCGCTGGACGGCTGTCACCGTCCTGGCCGCCGCCGTGACCGTCCCGCTACTGCGGGTCGCGGTGCCCCAGAATGCGCAGGTGTCGTGGATCCCGGCGACGGACCCGGTGGCGCCGTTCAGCTACCAGTTCTTCGCCGGCAGCTGGCTGCCGGCGGCGCTGCTGACGAACGTGCTGGCCTGGGTCCTGGTGCTGGCCGGCCTGGTCGTCCTCGGGTTGGAGTCCCGGCGGCGCAGTGGCGGCTGGGACCGGGAGGGTCTGGGCGGTGCGGTGCTGGTCGCCGGATGGCTGATCCTGCCGACCGGCCTGCTGGTCGCCGGATCGTACGTCGTCGCGCCGATGTACCTGGCCCGCTACACCGCGATGTCCGACCCGGCGGTCGCCCTGCTGATCGCGGTCGCGATCAGTGCCGTGGCGGGCCTGATCGGCCACGGAACCACCCGCCCCGGACGCGTCGCGGCGGCCGCACCCACACCGCTCCTCTCCCCGCGGGATGGGCAGCGGATCCGGCGGCGCGGCCGACGCGGGCTGGCCCTGGTCGTCGCCGGGGTGCTGCTGCTCGCCTGGGGAGGGGCGACCGGCCGGGCCTGGCGCAGCTACCACCGGGAGAGCGCCAAGTCGGCGGCCTGGGCGGACTTCGGCCGCTACATCGCGGTGCACAAACTCCCCGGCGACGCGCTCGCGGTCGACGACCCGAAGAGCCTGGGGCTGGTGCACACCCAGCCGGCGGCGATGTCGGGGCTGCGACCGGTCAACATGGTCCGCGACTACCGCGAGACGGACCAGCTGTGGGACACGATCGTCCCGCTCTCCGCAGCGACCCGGCAGCTCGCCGGGACTGATCGGGTCTGGTACGTCGGGTTCCGGATCCCCGACGAGGACCGGGCAACGCTGGCGGCCCAGGGCTTCCACCCGGTCCTCGAACGGACCGCCTCCGACGGCCGGCTGGCCCTCTTCGAGCGGTCCGGCCAGGGCTGAGAGGGCAGCGCGACGGACCCGTATGCCCGCGCCGCAGCCGTACGGCGTGACGACCCGCATCACCGCCGGCGCTGCCGCACCACGAGGCAGCCGGTCCAGCCCACGGCGAGGTCGACCAGTCGCTCGCCCACGACGACCCGGGCGCCATCGCCGGCCAGCAGTACCGGGACGGCGGGCCGATCCGGACGGTGCATCACCACTGCCCGCTCGGCGACCCCGGTCACCGGGTCGTCCGGCGGGTCGCCCGCGACGAGCGCGGTGGCACTGAGGCGTACGTCCGCGCCGGTCGGCCGGACGGTGAGGTCCGGGGTGGGGTCGGGCCGCTCGACGAGGAGCCGGGTGCCGACCGGGAGTTCCTCGGCCAGCCGGAGCACGAGCTCGTCGCCCTGCACGGTGACCGCCGTGACCACCGGGAGACCGGATCCAGGGCGACCAGGCCCGGAGCGGGCGGATCCCGGGCGGCCCGACCAGCGGATCACCGCCAGGTCCCGGCCGCTGTTCTCCGACGCGGGAGCGGACGTGTCGCCCCCGATCCCCACCAGGTCGCCGGTACCGCGCCGATGCGCGGCAGGCAGCGTTGACGGGTCGAACCGGACGTCGCCCGCCCAGCGGAAGATCCCCGCCCGCAGCCGCAGGGCCAGCACCGCGCGACCCTCGGTCGGGCCGGTGGGCCGGACCCGGTCCAGCACCGCGGGCGGGACGTCGATCGCCCACCGCAGTCCGTCCCCGCGCGACGTCACTCGCGCGGGCAGCGCGGTGGCCCGCCCGCCGGCCGGCTGCACCGTCGCTCGCGGAGTGACCCGCCCGGCGAGCGCGGCCCTCAGCTTCGAGTCGACCTCGAGGTGCAGCGTCTCTCCGCGCCATTCGGCCGCGGCGAGGGTGGACCGCAGCCGGCGCCGCAGCGGATGCTGCGGCCTCTCGCGCGGCGCGACGGCCCACAGGATCGCCGGCAGCTTCACGGCGGCTCGCGGTATCGACCGGACGTCCGCGAGCAGCGCCCGGACGCCGGCGCCGCCGCGCCGATGGGCCAGGGTCCGGACCATCGCCAGGTCGCCGGACCGCAGCGACCGATGGACCTGCCGGGCCAGCCGGGTCGCCAGCCGGTCGGCGCGCGGGTCCAGCCGATCGGCCAGTTCGGTGGCCGACTCCACCAGTGCCGGGACGTCGTCGGCCGGTGCAGCGAGCAGGGCCTCGGCGAGTGCCACCAGGTCGACGTCGACGAAGTAGGCGTGCACCCGGGTACGTACCTCGGCATGGCCACCGGCACGGTCGAGCCGGTCGAGCACCATCACGGCCGAGGCCACCCGGTCGCGGATGTTGTCGAGCCGGAAGGTCTGCTGGGTGATCGAGTCGCCGGACTCACGGTCGCGCCAGTAGTAGACGTGGTCGGCGAGGACGTCCACCGACCGCGCGCGCAGGTAGGCGGGCAGGGTGACCGGGTAGTCCTCGTAGCGGATCGCCGGGAAGGTGAACCCCTCCGCATCCCAGAAGCTGCGCCGATAGACCTTGTTCCAGACCATCCGGTCACGCATCAACGCGGGGAACGCGTCGATCGTGGTGGCCAGCCGCGTCGTGGCGAACGGCTCCTCGTGGGTCCAGGACTGGTACGCCCCGCGGGCCCTGCTGAACCGGTAGGCGTTGCCGCCGGCGATATCGGAACCGGTCGCCTCCAGCGACCCCACCAGCCGGGAGTAGGCCCGCGGCGCGACCAGGTCGTCGCTGTCGACAAAGGTCAGGTAGCGGCCGGTCGCGTAGGCCGTGCCGGTGTTGCGGGCCGGGCCGAGCCCCTGGTTCTGCTGACGGACGAGGTGGAACCGCGGGTCACGGGCGACGTACGCCTCGGCCACCGCGAGAGAGCCGTCCGGCGACCCGTCGTCGACGAGGATCACCTCGAGGTCGGTGAGGGTCTGCACCCGCAGCGACTCCAGACAGTCCCCGATGTAGTCCTGCACGTTGTAGAACGGCACGACAACGCTGAGCAGCGGGACACCCGACAGTGGCCCCTCGGACATCGGCCCTCCCCTCAGATCAGGTCCCAGGACAGCGCGGTCCCCCGGGCCACGTCCCGGCGGAACGTACGCCCCTCGACCACCGAGAACAGGTCCGGAGCCAGCCCCAGGGCGGGGCGTACGGAGCGGACGTTGTCGGGACCGACCACCTCGCCGGCAGCGACGTCGCGGGTGACGTAGAGCGAGCGGCGGAACCGCAGGCCCTCCGCCTCGGCGTCGCGGGCGCCGATCACCGGCTCGCCGAGCGCCTGCCAGGCCGTCCGGGTCTCCCGGACCAGCGCAGCCAGTTCCGGGCCCTCGAGGGAGAAGGCGGAGTCGACCCCGCCGGAGGCGCGGTCGGTGGTGACGTGCTTCTCGACCAGCACCGCGCCGAACGCGACCGAGGCGATCGCCGCGCCGATGCCGAGGGTGTGGTCGGACAGCCCGATCATCGTCCCGAACGCGTCCCGCATCACCGGGATGCCGCGCAGGTTGGAGTCGCGCGGGTCGGCCGGGTAGGAGGTGGTGCAGGACAGCACGACGATCTGCTCGTTGCCGACCGCCCGGGCGGCCTCGACGGCGGCGTTGATCTCGCCGAGGGAGGCCATCCCGGTGGAGATGATGATCGGCTTGCCGCAGGCGGCGGCCCGCCGGATCAGCGGCAGGTCGACGATCTCGGAGGAGGCGATCTTGTACGCCGGCACGCCGAGCGACTCCAGGAAGTCCACGGCGGTCGGGTCGAACGGGCTGGAGAAGGCCAGCAGACCCCGTTCGGCGGCGCGGTCGAAGATCGGCTGGTGCCACTCCCAGGGGGTGTGCGCCTCCTGGTACAGGTCGTACAACCGCCGGCCACCCCACAGCTCGTGGTCGTCCTTGAGCCGGAAGTCGGGGCTGTCGACGTCGAGGGTGATAGTGTCGGCGGTGTAGGTCTGCAGCTTGACCGCGTGGGCACCGGCGTCGGCGGCCAGGTCGACGATGGCCAGCGCCTTGTCCAGCGAGCCGTCGTGGTTGCCGGACATCTCGGCGATGATGAACGGCTCGTGGCCGGGGCCGATCGCGGTGTGGCCGATACGGATCTCGTCCAGCATCTTCACTTCTCCTGGGGCTGTGCGGGGGGTTCGGACGGCTCGGTGGGGTGCGGCGGCCGTGCGCCGGGCTGCCGGCCCGGCTCCGGCCTCGGGCTCGGCCCCGGCTGGGCGGCCGGCCGCGGCGGTGTCGGCCGCGGCACCGCGGGCCGGGTCCGGCGGACGTGGTGGACCAGGGTCGGGGTGCCGTCGATGTCGCGGACGTACGTCTCCACCTCGGCGAAGCCCTGCCGGCGGTTGAACGAGCGGACCGCCTCGTTGGCGTCGAGGACCTCGGCCTCCATCACGGTGATCCGGCGCCCTTTGTCGCGCAGCGCGTCGACGTACGTCAGCGCGTCGCGCTGGATCTGGATCCAGGCGGGCAGCAGCTCACCGCGCGCGGTGAGGCCGGCGTTGTCTAGGTAGTAGCCCCACCACAGGGTGCCGGCGTCCCAGTCGATGTCCCACAGCGACACGACCCCGGCGGGGATCCTGCCGCGCTCGTAGATCAACACCGTACGGGTGGGGTCGGCCGCCACCCGCTGCCACCACGCGGCGTGCTCGGCGGGACCGATCTCGTGCTGGGTGAGCGACACGGCGCGCACCTCGGGGTGATTGCGCCAGCTCCGGACAGGCTCACGGTCCTCGTCGGTGGCGGGACGCAGCATGATGACCTCCTGGCGGGGCCCGGGCTCGGGCCGGTGGGCTCGACGCCCTACGGTAGCGCGCCGGCGCGTGGGGTGGCCCCGGTGATGCTCGTCAGCGACCGCCGTCCGCACGGACGGCGCCTTCCGCACCAACGGCAGCGTCCAGGATGCGGTGGGTGAGCACCGCATGACCGTCGTCATCCCGGTGCAGGCGGAGCCGTCGGTCGCCGGCCACCGTCGCGATCCCCGGGCCGGACAGCATGACCGGCTCGGCCTCGGTCGCTCCCTCGCGACGGAACAGCACCCGTCGGGTCGCCGCCCGGCCGACCGGGTCGTCGGCGGGGTCATCGGCCAGCAGCGCGTCCACCGCGACCCGGGCGACGTGGTCGACGACCGGGGTCTCGACGGCGGGCGTCGGCCAGGGCCGATCCACCACGACGGTGCCCGTCGAGTGGACGGTGTGCACCCTGATCATCCCGTCGTCCAGGTCGAGCCGGTCGATCACCGGCACCCGGCGCACCCGGCTGAACGCCAGCGCGCCGTCCCGGATGACGGCCTGCAGCCAGTAGCCGGCGCGACGTACGCCGTGCAGCTGGTCCTCGGCGACGGGCACCCCTCCGGTCCAGGACAGCGGGCCGGCCTGGATGGTGATCCGCAGCGGGGTGGTGCCGGTGAGCCGGGCCAGGTCGGCGGTGTCGACGGTGACGTCGAGCTGGATGCCGCCCGGCAGGGTCGACGTCTTCACGGCCGGCCGGACCGGCCCGACGGTCGCCTGGGCGGTGGCGACCAGCGCCAGTGGCTTCGGCAGCGGCAGGGTGAGACGGTAGTGGAAAGCGTCCGGCAACACGATCAGGTCGGCGAGCCGGGCCTGCCGCGGCCGGGACGGGAGGGCACGCCGGACGGCCGTGAGGCCTTTGCGGGCCGCCCGGACCGGCAGCGGTCGGGGGGTCTTCCCGGCGGCGGTGACGACCTCGGGGGTCCGGTCGCCGGCGCGGTACCGCGCGATCGCCAGCGCCTGCTCGAGGTCGCCGGTCCGCAGCGCGGCGTACGCCCGGCGCAGGTCCGGCACCGCCAGGGCGATCCGGTCGGGGTCGATCCGCTCGGCGAGGTCGGCGGCGAGCGGCCGCATCTCGGTACGGTCCGCGGGGCCGGCGGCCACCAGTGAGCCGAGCACTTCACGGAGGTCCACGTCGACGAAGTGGCTGTGGACCAGTTCGCGCAGCTCGTCGTCGCCGTGCCCGTCGACCAGGTCCAGCACGGTGACGGCGGCGGTCACCCGGTCGCGGACGTTGTGCACCCGGTCACCCTGCTGGGAGATCGAGTCGCCGGAGGGCCGTTCCCGCCAGACGTAGACCGGGTCGGGCAGCAGGTCGACCGCCCGCGCCTCGAGATGGGCCCGGATCGCGACCGGGTAGTCCTCGAAGAGCATCGCCGGGAAGGTGAAGCCGTGGTCGTCCCAGAAGCTGCGGCGCCACAGTTTGTTCCACACCATCCGGTCACGCATCAGCAACGGCACCTCGCGGATGCCGGTCCGCTGCAGCCGTTCGGCGAACGGCTCCCGATGCGCCCAGGACGTCTCCAGGCCGCGCTGCAGACCGAGCCGCCAGACGTTCGCCCCGGCGAAGTCGGAGCCGGACTCCTCCAGGCTGGTGGCGAGTTGCTCGAACGCCCGGGGGGCGAGCAGGTCGTCGCTGTCGACGAACATCAGGTAGCGGCCGGATGCGTGGCGGATGCCCAAGTTGCGGGCCGGGCCCGGGCCGCTCCGCTCCTGGCGGACGATCCGGAACCGCGGGTCGGTGGCACAGACCTCGGCGGCGACCTGCCCGGACCGGTCGGCGGAACCGTCGTCGACGAGGATCACCTCGAAATCGCCGAGGGTCTGGCGGCGGATCGAGTCCAGGCAGTCCCGGATGTACCCCTCCACCCCGCAGAACGGCACGACGGCGCTCACCAGTGGGCTCACAGGACCTCCTCGCAGCGGATGCCTGCATCGTAGTGGCGCGGAGCCCGGCCGCCGCATCGACGAGGAGTCGGCACGGCATCGACGGCCGGCCGTGGCACTGGGGCCCCGGCGCCACGCTGCTAGAGTCAGTCTGGGGGTATGTCCGTCACCGGTCGGCAGTAGGAGGAGTGTGGACCAGACCAACCACTGGTACGGTCACGCGCACATCCTCGCCGAGTACGCCGGCCTCGATCCCGAGAGCCCGCCACCGATCCGAGGGATCGTCCAGCACGGGTGGACCTTCGTCCACGGCTTCGGCTACCACAACACCGACTGGAGCATGGCCAAGTTCGCCTGGTCCGACGTCTGTCGTCGCCGGGGCGAGGCGATCGGCTGGCGCAACTACCTGGTGATCGGGGCCCCTTATCTCTATCTCATGGAGATCCTCGATGATCCGCACCAGGAACGCGAGGGAACGATCTGGTACCCCTTCCACGGGACCCTCGACTACGAGACGGTGCAGGGCAGCCACCAGGCGCTGATCGACGAGATCCGCGACACGGAGGAGGGCCCGGTGACGATGTGCCTCTACTACGTCGAGTACGAGGACCCGGAGATCCGCGGGCTGTACGAGGACGCCGGCTTCCGGGTGATCACTCACGGGCATCGCGGCCGGATGTGGCAGGGCACCGACCGGTTCTTCCTCTTCCGGCAGCTGGGCGAGCTGCGCCGCCACCGGCGGGTCGCCTCGAACCGGCTGACCACTGCGGTGTTGTACGGCGTCGCGGCCGGATGCGAGCCGGCGGTCTACGGCGACCCGATGGAGTTCGTCGGGGCCAAGGCCGGCTTCGACGGCACCGGCCTGTTGGAGGCGACCCTGCCGGATCTGTTCGGCAAACGGATCGACCTCGAGCTGGCCCGCGCGACGACCCGGACGGAGCTGGGTGCCGACTTCGTGATGTCCCCCGAGGAACTGCGCTACGTGTTGGGATGGCAGGAACCATGGCTCGCATCGTCGAACTGACCTATCCGGACAACGTCACCCTGTTGCCGGGGGCGACCCAGAACTGGCGGGATCTCCCGGACGACCGTAGATCCCGGGAGGACGCCGACCCGGGGACGACCGCCGGCACGGCCGAGGACGCCGAGCTGTCCGGCACCCGCAGCGACCGAGTGGCCGCCATCGGCCTCGACCCGGCCGAGGCCGACGAGTCCCCCGACAGCTACGTCACCCCCGACGCCGGCGACATCCCGGGGCCCGGGGCGGCCTCCCCGCTGCTGCACGGCATCGTCGACCGGCTGTTCGCGACCCTGCCGGCAGCCGCACGGCGGTGCCTGGTGATCGGGCCGCACGATCCGCGACTGCTGGCCCGGATCGCCGAGCGGGTGACCGAACTCACCGTGGTGGTCCGGGCGATCCCGGACGCCGCCACGATCGGCACCGCGCTGCCACAGGCCACCGTGTTGTGCGGCAACCTCGCCGCGGCACGCCGCCGCGGGGGAACGTACGACCTGGTCCTTGCCCTGGACGACGTGACCCGGGTGCACTCGCTGGAGGATGCGCCACGGAGCTGGCGCGAACTGGCCGATGAGGTCGTCGCCTGCGTCGCCACGGGCGGCACCCTGGCCCTCGGCCTCGAGAACGATCTGGGGCTGCACCGGGTGCTGGCTCCCGAGGCGGAGAGCTCGCGGGACCTGGACGGCAACTGGTCGCCGCTGGCCAGCTGGGACGCCAGCCGTCCCCGGACGCCGGAGCAGGTCGCGGAGTTCGCGGCCGCAGTCGGCGCCATGCTGGCGGGCGTGCGCTCGGCCGACCGTACGATCCCCACCGGCCCGACCTCCTACCAGGTCTTCCCGGACTGGCGCGCCCCGCACACCGCGGGCACCCGGCTGGACGAGGCCGCCGGGCCGCTGCGTGACCTGCTGGCCGCCCTCGCCGGACGCCCGGTCACCGACCGGCCCCCGGCTCCCGGCCTGTTGCAGCGGCGCGCCGTCGCGATGGCCGACCGCTGGCCCGACGTCTGCGCCGGCTGGGTCCTGCTCTGGGGCCCGGGCGCGCCGACCGAAGAAGTGCCGGCCCTGTTGCAGGCCAGGGGCGACGGCCGGACGATCCGCTGGGTCGCCGCGCCGGACGGCCGGGTCCGCCGGACACCGGTCCCCGATCACGACATCCCGGGCTCCACCGACATCCCGGGCCCCACCGGCATCCCTAGCCACCCCGAGGTCCCGGACCCGAGCCCGGTCGCCGTGCCCCCGCTGGGCCGCACCCTGCTGCTCGACCTGGTCGAGGCCGCGACCGAGTCCGACACACCGCGACTGCGCCGGCTGTTGGGCGGCTGGCGGCGCTGGCTGGAGTCGCACGCCGCCGACGGTGTGCTGCCCGCCGCGTACGCCGACGCCCGCTTCGGCAACCTGCTGGCCGGCACCGATACCGATCCCGCCCCGGTCCCGCTGGAGCCGGCGGCCGCCCCCGCCGGGCTGCCCGAGGTGATCTGGGTGGCCCTGGCCGACCTGCTGGCGACCTGGCGGGCGGCCGGCATCCGGACCCCATGGCCGACCTCGATGCATCCGCACACCGTGTTCCGGGCGCTCGCCGCCATGGCCGCGGTCCCCGCCCCCGACGACGTCGCCCGATACTGGCCGCGTCCGGATCGCGGGACGCCCGAGGACCGTCCGATGACCCGGCAGGAGATGATGGCGGTGATCACCCGGCAACGCGAACAGCTGCACGGCGCCTGGTCGCGGTTCCACTGGGACGAGAAGCAGTACCTGACCTACCGCGCCGAGACGTTCGCCGGACGCGTCGCCCGCCGACTGAAGCGGGAGGCCGTCCGAGGGGCGCGTACCCTGACCGGCCGCGACGACGCGGAATGACCCGGCGACCGGCGTCCTGAACGACCGGTCCCCACCCCCAGCGGACACGACGCGGAAGGATCCTGCATGACGTCACCCAAGACCACGGTGCCCGCCGGCGGTCAGGACGCGGAGCGCACCGAGCGGACGTCGGGGCGGCTGGCGAAGCGGTACGCCGCGCTGCTCGAGATCCTCGGCCCGACCGTCCAGCGGCCGGGGGTGGTCGTCGGCTTCCTCTCCACCCTCGCCCTGGCGATGAGCGCGCTGATGCCCAAGGAGAGCAAGCAGTACGACCTGCCGCTCCTGTTCGGTTTCATCCGTGACTGGATGAACCGGGGCGTCGGCGTCGCCTTCGCCGTCTGCGGCGGGATCCTGTTGGCGCTGGCGTGGATCCAGGCGCGTCCGCGGGCCCACCACCCGGTGGCCCGCCCGCTGGCCCAAACGATGGCGATCGCCGGCATCTGGTCTCTCCCCCTCATCTTCGCCCTGCCGTTCGGCAGTCTCGACGGCTATGCGTACCTGGACCAGGGCTGGCAGCTGAACCACCACCTCAGCCCGTACAAGATCGGCCTGGCGACGGACCTCGGCCCGTTCGCCGGGCACGTGTCGTACGTGTGGGTGGGCACCACGACGGTCTATCCCCCGCTCGCCCTCCGGTTCGGACAGCTCGCCGTGCTGATCGGCGGCTCCCACCCGTACTGGTCGCTGGTCGCCCTGCACCTGCTGGACCTGTTCTCCCTGCTGCTGGGCGCCTGGGCGGTGAAGCGCCTGGCGGCCGGCATGGGCCGGAACGTCCCCAAGGCGCTGTGGTGGTACCTCAACCCGCTGATGATCATCTCCGGCATCGGTGGGCTCCACCACGAGCTGCTGATGACCTCGCTGATGCTGGTCGGACTGATGCTGGCCCGGACCCGCTACGGCATCGTCACCGGCAGCGTCGCCATCGCCGTCGCCGCCGCGGTGAAGCAGCCGGCCGTCTTCGTGCTGCCGGCACTGGTGATCGCCACCCTTCCCGCGGCGGTGGCACTCGCCGGTGGGGTACGGATGTGGGTCCAGATCGCCTGGCGCGCGGTCGTCTCCGCTGCCGTCGTGGCGGCCGGCTTCGCCGCCGTTACCTGGGCCTCCGGGCTGGGTTACGGCTGGCGGGACGCGCTCGGTGTTCCCGGGAGCACGTTCACCCTGTCCCCCACGGCCATCCTCGGCCAGGTCGTCGGTTTCTTCTACCGCCACGCCACCGGGGTGAAACTCGGCCAGGGCGTCGCGAATGATCCGGTCGGGATGGTCGTCGCCGGCATCGTCGCGATCTGGTTCGTCATCGAGATCGTCCGCCTCAGCCCGCACCGCTGGCCCACGCTGGCCTGGGTCGGGTCGCTGGCGTTCGGGCTTGCCTCGCCCAGCCTGTGGCCGTGGTACCTCATTCCTATCCCGGTGATGTTCGGCCTGGAGCGGCACGACCAGGACGACGTACGTCGCCGGATCGCCTTCGTCCTGGGTCTCTCCTTCGCCCAGGTGGTGATCGAGAACACCGGCTTCCAGCGGTACGGCAGCCTGGCGGCGGCCCTCATCCTGGCCGTCTCGTGGCTCTACTTCTCCCGTCTGCACCCGGGCATTGCCCGCTCCCTGACCGACCGTACGCCCGGCCCGGCCCGGCTTGCCGGCCCGGACGAGGGAGCCCTGCGCCCCGAGGCATGAGCCCCGGCACGGGAGGGCGACGGACGACCCGGGGTCGGCGCGCTCGGTAGAGTGGGCGCGTCACCCGTACGCCCCTCCAGGAAGCCGAGAGCATGAGCCGACTCAGCCGCGACCAGATCCGCACCATGATGGCCGAGGTGCTGGCGAACCAGGGCAAGGCACTACCTGCCGACGACGCCGCGGCACTGGATGCGATCGGCTTCCGCTCCCTGGACTTCTCCGAATTGGCGCTCTCGGTGGAGGACGAACTGGGCACCGAGCTGAACTTCGACGCCCCCGGCCTGCGATCGATCACGACGGTCTCCGACGTCCTGGACTTCATCGAGCAGTTGCAGAGCGCCTGATGTCAACGGGCACCCCCCGCGGAGCCGGCAATCGAATCGTCGCCCGCGACTTCACCGGCAGCTGGGCCGACCTGGGGACGTACGCCCTGCCGCCGGCCGCCGCGGTGTTCGTCAGCGACCACGCCGAGGCGGCCCACACGGTCTGGACCCACGCGACGACCACCCGGGAGACGCTGGTGGCCTCGGTGACGCGGGCGGAGGAGGACCTGCTCGCGGCGCTGCGGGCCGATGGCCTGGCCATCGCCCGGACCGCGGGGGCAGCCGTCGAGGTCGAGGTCGCACCCGACGCCGCCGGCAGTCGGCCCGCCGATCCGGGCCGGCTCTGGCTGCTCACCTCCGGATCGACCGGGCGGCCCAAGCGGGTCGCGCACACCCTCGCCTCGCTCACCACCGTCACCGGCGACCAGCCGGCCCGCACCTGGCTGTGTCCCTACACCCCCGGCGCGTACGCCTGGTGGCAACTGGTCACGCTCTCCCTGGCACACCCGGGCAACGACCTGGTCTTCGTCGAGCCCGACCAGTTGGAGGAATGGCCGCAGCTGGCGTTGGAGCACGGGGTGACGGCCGCCTCGGGTACGCCGACCTTCTGGCGCCAGGCGATCGTCCGGTCCGGGGAGGTTATGGCGCAGCTGCCGCTGGAACAGGTCACCCTCGGCGGGGAGCCCGTCGACCAGGCGATCCTCGGCCGACTGCACGAGATCTACCCGGCCGCCCGGATCTCCTGGATCTATGCCTCCTCGGAGGCCGGCGCGGCGATCGCCGTGCACGACGGGCGGGCCGGGTTCCCGGTGGCCTGGCTGGACCGCCACGCGGCGGACCGGCCCCGGCTGAGCGTCGTCGACGGCGAGCTCGTCATCGCCTCGCCCTACCGCGCCGAGGGGATGGCTCCCGACCTGCACACCGGTGACCGGGCGGAGCTGCGCGACGACCGGGTGCTGATCGTCGGGCGGCTGGCGTCGGACGAGATCAACGTCGGCGGTTCGAAGGTGTCGGCCGCGGCGGTGCGTACGGTCCTGTTGGGCCACCCGGCGGTCGCCTGGGCCGCGGTGCGGGGCCGCAGGGCGCCGATCGTCGGGCAGATGGTCACCGCCGAGGTCGTGCTGGTCCCCGGGGCCGGCGCGACGACCGAGGACCTGGCCGCCTGGTGCGCGGCCCGGCTGCCCGACTACGCCGTGCCGCGGCGGCTGAAGATCCTTACCCGAATCCCGCTCAAGGAGAGCCTGAAGTCCGATGTCTGATCCCGTCGCCACCCCGGACCCCGCCGCGCCCCGCACCGGGATGATCCCCACCGACAGCGCACCGGCCACGGCCGCCGACACCGCGGTCCCGCCGGCCCGGGTGGTGCTGATCTCCGGCGGTTCGCGCGGTCTGGGCCTGGCGCTGGTGCGGATGGTGCTGGCCTCCGGCGCGAGGGTCGCCACCTTCGCCCGGACGATCACCCCGGAGCTGGCGGCCCTCGCCGAGGCGTTCCCCGAGCATGCGTACGTCGCCCCGGTCGACATCACCGACGTCGCGGCCGTCACCGGCTTCGTCAAGGAGGCGAGCGCGAGACTGGGCCGGATCGACGGGCTGATCAACAACGCTGCGGTCGGCCAGGACTCGATGCACCTGCAGACCTCGCCGGCCGACATCGCCCGGATCGTCGAGACCAACCTCACCGCGCCGCTGATCCTGACCCGCGCGGTGCTGCGGACGATGATCCGCCGCAACGGCCGCGGGCGGATCATCATGATCACCTCGGTCGGCGCGCAGCGCGGCTACGCCGGGCTCACCACGTACGCCGCCACCAAGGGCGGCCTGGACGCGGCGGTGCGGACCCTGGCCCGGGAGCTGCACGGCCGGGTGCTGGTGAACTCGATCGCTCCCGGCTTCTTCGCCTCCGAGATGAGCTCGGTGCTGGGCTCCGACCAACTGGCGGCCATCACCCGGCGGACGCCGTCCGGCCGGCTGGTCGAGCCGGAGAACATCGTGCCGATCGCCCGGATGCTGCTGTTCGAGGACACCGACCTCAACGGTCAGGTGATCACCGTCGACGGCGGCAGCTCGATCTGACCGTGGGAGCTGGCTGACTCGGATCCTCGCGGATCTCGGCCTGAGGGGCTCTCGGGACTCGCGGTGGCCCGTTCGATCCCGGCCGGCGCCTTCGATCGAATATCCCGCTGAGCCCGGCGCATCCTGCCGATCCAGCCGATCCAGCATGGCCCACCGATCCGGCACGACCGAAAATCCCAGGTCTGTCATCGAGCGAGAGATTCACCCCCCTGGTGACACCGGTCGGGCCCTCGCGGGCCGCGGCGGCACCCGCCATCCGGGACGGACACACGCAGCTGCACGGGACAGCGCCTCGACCCTCCTGCGACAGATCACACCGCGACACCGGAGTCCGTCACCCGGGGGGTGAAACGCGAGTTCGACAACAGACCTGGGACGCGAGACCTGGGACGCGACGGTCCACCCCGAAGCCCCTCAGGACCCTCCGCCCCGGCATCTCCCGCGAGCGCCCCCGGCAGAACACTCACCCAGGACCGGGCCGGTGTGAGGCGGTTCCTGGACACTCATCACCACCCCGGCGGCGGTCTCGATCCGGCGGACCGGGCCGACCAGGATCGTCCGGGCGATCAGGTAGCTGACCGGGACAGCCAGGAGGGTGGCGATCAGTGGCGCGACCTTCTGGTCCCAACCGAGCACCTCGACCATCAGCACCACCCCACCCGACGAGAGCACGATATTGGGGAGGCTGGACAGCGGAAACAGGACGAACCCGCGCCAGGTCGGCCGCACGCGGTAGGTGAACCGGCAGTTGAGCAGGAAGGACACCACGACGCCGCCGGCCCAGCCGAGGACGTACGCCACGAGGTAGGGCATCAGCAGCCGCAGACCCAGATACGCGACGTACGACACGCCGGTGTTGACCAGCCCGACGAGACAGAACACCAGCACGGGCCGCAGCCGGGGCAGGGTTCCCGGGAGGCGGCCCGGTGCCCCGGCCGCCGGACCGATGACGACGGCCGGCCCGTCGGTGGTGTCCCGGACGGGCGACGCCGCCGACGGACCGGTCATCGCGACCCGACCTCGGGGTGGAGCGGGCTCGGCTCGACGTCGGGTCCCGTCCCGAAGCCGGTCGGGGCCGCCGCCCGCGCGGCGACACCGTATTGCGCCCGGACGCCGTAGAGCGGGCGGCCCTTGACTTCGGTGTAGATGCGGCCGACGTACGACCCGATGATGCCGGTCATCAGTGTCTGGACCCCACCGACGAACAACACCGCGATGATGGTGAACGTCCAGCCGGAGACCACGGCCTCGGGGTAGACGAGCTTGCGGATCAGTGCGTAGACGATGCCGACCAGGGCCAGGACGGCCATCGTGGTCCCGATCCGGGAGATCAGCCGCAACGGCTTGCTGGAGAAGCCCATGATGCCGTCGGCGGCGAAGCGGATCATCGTCCGGAGGGGGTAGCCCGAGACGCCGGCGTGACGCTCGCGCCGATCGAAGAGCACCGCCTTCTGCCGGTAGCCGATCTCGGCGACCATGCCGCGCAGGAAACGGTCATGTTCGCCGTAGCGCCTCAGCTGACCGGCCACCTTGGCGTCGATCAGGCGGAAGTCGCCGGTGTCGCGCGGGATGTCGATCTCCGACAGACCGTTGAGGACCCGGTAGTACACCGCGGCGGTGATCCGCTTGAAGGCGGTGTCGCGTCGGCTGCGACGCTGGGCGTAGACCACGTCCCAGCCGTTCTCCCACTCGCGGACCAGTTCCAGGCTCACCTCGGGAGGGTCCTGCAGGTCGGCGTCCATGATGACGATCGCGTCCCCGACGGCGGCGTCGATGCCCGCAGTGACGGCGATCTGGTGGCCGTAGTTGCGGGCGAAGTCGACCACCCGGACCCGAGGATCGTGGGCGGCGATCGCGAGCAGGATGTCGAGGGAGGCATCCCGGCTGCCGTCGTTGACGAAGACGAACTCCACCTGGTGGTCGAGCTCACGGACGACCTGCTGCATCGCCCGGTAGAGCACGCCGATGTTGCCCTCCTCGTTGAAGATCGGGAACACGTACGAGATCAGCGCCTCCGGTGCCCTGCGCTGCCGGTCGACTGCGGTCTGGTCCATCACGGTCACCTTTCCCTGGCCTCACCTGCCGGACATGCGTCCAGACTCGGCCGGGTTCTTGTGACGGACACGTGCCCGTCGTGAGCGGTTCCTGTTCGTCCGCACAGGAATCGCGGCGGCGCCCGAGCGGGACGTCAGCGCCGGCCGCGGCGCGAAGGGATGGGCCCCGGCGGCCGACGCCGCGCCCGACGCGATCACAGGGATCTCGGGGGCCGAACGAGTCGGATAGCCTGTGCCCGAGCCGTCCCCCGGAGGTCCCGCCATGTCACTGCCCACCGTTGCCGCCGTCGTGCTGTCCCAGGGCACCCGGCCCACCGAGCTCGCCACGGCGTTGGAGACGCTGCTGGCGCAGACCGGGGTCGACCTCGACGTGGTCGTCGTCGGCAACGCCTGGCGGCCGGAGGGCCTGCCCGACGGGGTGCGGACGCACTACGAGCCGGAGAACCTCGGCATCCCCGAGGGCCGCAACGTCGGGGCCCGGCTGGCGACCGGCGACTACATCCTGTTCTACGACGACGACGCCTGGCTGCCCGAGCCGGACACCCTGGCCCGGATGATCGCGGTGATGGAGTCCGACCCGCACATCGCCATCGTCCAGCCCCGCCCGACGGATCCCGACGGCAGGCCGGGCCCGCGGCGCTGGGTGCCACGCCTCGACCCCCGGACCGCCGACCGCGGCGGCGACACGGTGGTCTTCTGGGAGGGCGTGCACCTGGAGCGGCGCACTGCGTTCGAGCAGGTCGGCGGCTGGCCGGGGCATTTCTTCTACGGCCACGAGGGCATCGACCTGGCGATACGGCTGCTGGACGCGGGCTGGCGGATCACGTACGCACCGGGGATCCGGGTGCACCACCCGGCACTGCCGGCGAGCCGGCATGCGGTGTTCTACCGGATGAACGCCCGCAACCGGGTCTGGGTCGCCCGCCGCAACCTGCCCCGCCCGCTCGGCTGGGCGTACGTCACGACCTGGGTGCTGATCACCCTGGCTCGGGTGCACGACCGGGCGGCGCTGAAGATCTGGTTCCAAGGGCTGCGTGAGGGCTGGACCACCGACCCCGGCCCCCGCCACCCGGTCTCCTGGCGCACGGTGGCCCGGATGACGGCCCTGGGCCGTCCGCCGGTCATCTGAGCGACCTGATGCCGTACGGCGCCGATCGGCCCCCGGCCCTGGCCGAGATCGCCCTCTCCACCGAGAGCCCGGCGCGGCTCCGTGGACCGCAGGGAGGCACCCGCCCGGCGTACGGTTCGCCCACCCGTACCCACCTGCCGGACGGCACGGTGCTGTCCTGGCGACCCGCCGACCTGTCCGTTGTCGAGCGGTACGCCCTCGACGCCGAGTACACCGACCAGCGGGTGCCGGCGGCCCTGGCGCGGCGCTTCGGGCGGGAGGACTTCTGGACCCGGTGGACCCGGGCGGAGGTCTGCGCCAAGCTCACCGACACCCCGATCCTGGTGTGGATCGGCACTCACGGGCTGCCGGCCGATCCGGCGGCGGGCACCGGGCTGCGGGTGCACACCGTCGACCTGCCGGGGCTCGGCGGGCGGACGATCCGGGTGAGTACCGGCGCGGCTGACCGATCGGTGGCCGGCGACCGACCGGTAGCCTGACGCGGTGAGCCACCAGGAGGTACGCCGATGACCGAACGGCCGGTCGCCGTGACCCTGTCCGGGGTGCGCAACCGCACCCATCTCGTCCATGCCGCGTCGTACGTCCGGCACCTCCTCGACAGCAGGGCCGGCGAGGTGGTGGTCCGGAGCCTGGGGACCGGCGGGTTCCTGGGGCGAACGACAGTGACGGCGGAGGACGTAATCGGCTTCCTGCCCGACGATCCGCGGCTCACCGTGCGGACCGGTCCCGATCCCGCGGCGCTGGCGCCCGGGCGTGAGGCGGACTGGGTCTATCTGGCGGTCGGTGCCCCCGGCATCAAGCCGTGGGCCCGGATGGTCGTCCACCAGCCGCTACACCGCCCACACGTGGTGGTGGTCGACGAGGGGTTGGGGACGTACGGCACCTGGCGCACCCGCCGCGATGCCTGGGTCCGTCAGGGCGGCGGCCGGCTCTGGCCGACCCTGCGAGCGGTCGCCGTGTCGACCGCCGTCGCCCGGCTCACCGACGAGCGCTGGGCCCTCTATCTGCGGGACGGGCTCCACGAGCCGACACGGTGGCGGGTCAACCCGCCGGTGGCTGACGAGTTCCGCCGCCGGGTGCCGGCGCCCGGGGCCCGGACAGATCGCGCGGTCTATCTGGCGCAGCCGTGGGTGGCCCTGGGCCTGATGCCGGCCGAGGACTACCTCGCCCATCTGCGGGAGATCGGTGCCGCGGCCGCCGCGGCGGGACTCGGCTTCGTGGTCCGGCCGCATCCGGCCGATCCCGACGGTCTGTACCGGGACCTGCCGGTCGCCGTGGGCCACGGCCCGGCAGAGATGGATCCCGAGGTGGTGGCGGCGCGGGTGGCGCTCGGCGCCACCAGCACCGCGCTGCTCAACCTCGCCGCGCTCTACGGCACCACGGCCGTCCGCGTCCGCCACCCGCTGCTGGCCCATCTCGACCGCGAGCTGGGACCCGACCAGCGCTCGCTGCTCGACCAGTTCGTGCCGCTGACAGCGGCCGCCGAGGACCTGGCCCCGCTGCTCGCGCGCTGAGGAACGCAGACCCCCGATCCACGCGGGCCGTCCGGCCGATACCCGCAGACAGCCGATACCCACAGACAGCCGATATCCACAGAAAGTCATAGGAAGCCGCCGTCCGGCCACCGGGCCCGGACGGTTCCGCCCTGTCGGGAGAGCCGGTACGGCGGCGTTCTGGGTGGGGCGCCATCGGCGGCGAACCCCCACCCGAGGCGGTCGACCGCCCCTCCACCGCACGGCCGGCTGGCCGCCCCTCCATTAGAGTCGGACCCAGTCGGGCCGGGCCACCGGGTCGGTGGGCGCCTGTCGCGAGCGGATCGTCGGTCCGTGTGTTGCTCACCGCTCGGCCGTACGCGCCGCGTCCGGCGGCCCGACGCAGCACGCCCAGGTCGCACGCCCCGGACACTCCGGTGAGGTCCGGACACCGGCGGCCCCCTCGATACAGGACAGACGATGACCCAGGACACGAACCAGACCGGACCGTACGACCCCCAGGGCCCGGAGCGCTATCGCTACCGCCCACAGCGGTCACAGACCTCGGCCGATGCTGCCGCGGACGGCGCCGAGGAATCGACCCACATCTGGGCCGAGGGGATCGGCCTGGGCGGCGAGGACCGTGACGGCACCTCGACGAGCCGCCCCACCGGCTATGCCGCCGCCAGCCAGCCGACCGGTCAGGCCTCCCCCCGGCAGTCGTATGCGCAAGGCTCCCCGGAACAGTCGTACGGCCAGCCGCAGCCCTATCCGAGCCGGGCCTACCCGGAACAGGCCTACCCGAGCCAGGGCTATCCCGACCAGACTTACAGTCGACCCCAGCCCGGGCAGGGCTATCCCGACCAGGCCTACAGTCAGCCCCAGCCCGGGCAGGCCCAGCCCTACGGCGGGCCGTCCTATCCCGGCCAGACATCCGGCCAGACATCCGGCCAGACATCCGGGCAGCCCTCCGGCGGTGAGGCCTTCGGGCGGCCCGGTTCGCCCGACTCCGGGCAGTCGTACGGCCAGGCCTCCCCCTCCGGCCCGTACGACGATGACGCCCAGCAGACGTCTTTTCTGCTGTCGCGCGGTCTCGGCAGGTCGACCGACCCGACACCGCGCGAGGCATCGACCGACGGTCCGTTCGCCGCCTTGCGGGATCTCTCCTTCGCCGAGCCCGCTGCACCGAAGGTGACCAAGTACCTCTACGTCCTCCTGGTCGTCGCCGGAGTGCTCTACTGGGTCGGAGCCATGGTCTCCGGCTTCTCCATCGGCGGCGCAGCGGGGCTCGCCGCCACGGTGGGCGGTGCGGTGGCACTGGCGGCGTGGATCCTGCTGGTCCGGATCACGCTGGAGGTCGCCCTGTCGGTGATCCGGCTCGGCGAGGACACCCGGACGATCCGGGAGAAGCTCGGGGCCGCCGATCCCGACAGCGACCGGGCCTCCACGGCGGACGCGACACCGGCCCCGGGCGCCGCCGCCCAGGATCCGGGCGACGAGACGGCCCAGTGACGACACGAGCGTCCGCGGTATCTCCTCGGCGGGTGCGTCACCAGGTCCCTGCCGAACACGGTCAGGCGCCGAAGGCGCGCCCGGCGAGTTCGACGTCGGCTGCCAGCACGAGGTCCGTGGCGCTGTGCCCGATCGCCACGGCATGGCGCCCGGCTTCGATCCGCCAGCAGCCGGTGACTCCGTCGGCGCCGTCATAGCGGGCGAGCAGTCGAGGCTCGGCCTCGACCGTCACCCGCCGCGATTCCCCGGGCTCGAGCCCGACCCGGGCGAACTCGAGCAGCCGCAGTCGCTGCTGTCCGGCCGCCTCGGTGAGGTACAGCTGGGGTACGTCGGCCCCGGCCCGGTCGCCGGTGTTGCGGATCGTGAAGGTCGCGGTGACCGTGTCCCCGGCCTCGACCTGCAGGTCGGCGTACCCGAACGTGGTGTAGCTCAGGCCGTGGCCGAACGGGAACAGCGGCTCCTCGCCTCGCTCGGCGAGCCAGCGGTAGCCCACGTCGGAGCCCTCCTGGTAGTGGACCGTGGTGGGCGTGCCCCATCCGGTGTCGAGGCCATCGAGGACCGGCCGCGGGTGCTGGTCGAGGCTCCTGGGGAAGGTCACCGGCAGGTGTCCCGACGGATTCACCGCTCCGGTCAGCACCTCGGCGATGGCCTGCCCGCCGGCCTGGCCCGGATACCACGCCTCGACGACCGCCCGGACCCTGTCGAGCCACGGCATGTCCACCGGGTTGCCGGTCTCCAGCACGACGACGGTGTTGGGGTTCGCCTCGGCGACCGCCTCGATCACCGCGTCCTGTCCCCAGGGCAGGCTGAGATCGGCGTTGTCGAATCCTTCGCCCTCGACCCGGATGCCGAAGACGACGGCGACGTCCGCCCGGCGGGCGCTCATCGCCGCCTCGGCCGGGCTCATCCCGGGGTCGAACTCGAGGTGTGCCCCGGGCAGCAGCTTCTGGAGCTCGGCCAGGGGCGCGCCCGGCAGCAGGTAGAGGTTGCGCCCTTCGCCCATCCCCCCGTGGGCACCACCGATCCGGACCACCTCGGCATACCCGCCGGGCGGGGTCACCGCGCTGGAGCCGCACCCGGTGACGACGCCCACCTGGGCGTGACCGCCGATGACACAGATCCGCGGGTGTGCCGCCAACGGAAGGAGCCCGTCGTTCTTGAGCAGCACGATGCCCTGACGGGCCGTGTCCAGCGCGATCCGGTGGTGCGCGGCCAGGTCGACCTCGGGGGCGGGCCCCCAGTGGTCGACGCCGATGGCGTAGATCGACCGGAGGATGCGCCGCACCATGTCGGACAGCCGCTCGGATGGGACCCTGCCGTCGGCGTACGCCGCCCGGAGGTCGTCGGTGAACGCCTCGGCCTGCCACAGCATCTTGTCGACCTGCAGCCCTGATTCCTGGTCGAGACCGGCGAGCGCGAACTCCCAGGACGGTGTCGCACCCCAGTCCGACATCACCCATCCCGGAAAGTCCCAGACGCCCTTCAGGATGTCCTCGATCAGGATGCGGTTGCCGCCGGCGTAGGCGCCGTTGATCTTGTTGTAGCCCGTCATCACCGCGCCGGGGTGCGACCACTCGATCGCGAGCTCGAAGGCCAGCAGATCGGACTCCCGGTGCGCGGCGGGGTCGATGATCGCGTCGAGCCAGTGCCGGTTCGTCTCGTTGCAGTTGAGGGAGTAGTGCTTGACCGTGGAGATGACGCCTTCGGCCTGGATGCCGTTGACCGACGCCGCCGCCAGCACGGCGCTGAGCAGGGGGTCCTCGGAGAGGTACTCGAAGTTGCGGCCGTTGCGCGGGTCGCGGGCGAGATTGAGGCCACCGGCGAGCTGGACGTTGAAGCCACGCGAGCGGGCCTCCCGTCCCAGCAGCGTGCCGGAGGTGCGCGCGAGGGCGGGGCTGAAGGTCGAGCCCAGCAGGATCCCGGCGGGCAGTGCGGTGGCGGTGTCACCGGGTCGATACCCGGGATTGGTCACGCCGAGGCTGGCATCGCTCATCAGCAGGGCGGGCACGCCGAGCCGCTCGACACCCGGCACGTAGCCCGCGCTCATCGGGACGCCGTCGGGGATCCGCGGGTCCTTCACCGGCAGCACGGGGTTCGTCCCCATCACGCTGACCAGCAGCGAGAACCGCTCGTCGTCCGTCATCAGTGCCTCGGTCCGCCGCGCCCTCTCCGCAGCGTCGGGACCAGTGTCAGGTCGTGCGTCTCGTACGTCGCTGCTCATCACGCGCCTCTTTCGTGGTCGGGCAAGTCCGGTTCGAGCATGACCCAATTCTGTACGCTTGTAAAGTAGTCAGTGTGCCCGGAGCAAGGCCTCCAGCTCCCGGCCGCCGCGTACGTTGAGCAGACCGAAGAAGTACCGAGCGAGGTCGGCGCCGACGTCGACCTCCCGAGGCGCGTAGAACCACTGCAGTTGGAGGCCATCGGTGAGGGCGACCCCGACCCGCGCCGCCTCCACGGGATCGGCGCCCGGCGTCAGCAGACCCTGCTCGGCGAGTGCTGTGAACACCGCAACGAGCGTGTCGCGGAGACGGCCGTACCTCCACACCATGTGCGCATGCGCAGGATGACCTGGCTCCCACGCCTCCGCAGCAAGCATCAGGAAGACCTCGGAGTCGCGCGGATCCGAACGACGATGCTCGAACAGCCGGCACACCCCGGCGAGGAACTGCATCGGTGCTGCGGGGGCAGCGTCGAGCATTGCGGCGAAGTTGCTCTCCTGGCGTTTCAGCACCGCCGCGAGCAGTTCCGCCTTCGTGGGGAAGTGGAAGGTGATCGTGGCGTGCGACACGCCGATCCGCTGCGCCACCTCGCGGATCGACGCGGACGCGTAGCCGACCTCGCCGAAGACCACGGTCGCGGCTGCCAGGATCTGCTCCCGCCGGACACTCGACTTCGTGTAGGGGCCACGCTCATGCGTCACCTTCGGTTCAGCGGATCCAGATCCACCACGGGCGCGGCTCACGGGACCTCCAGTCGGCAGTTCCCGCACAGCCTACGTCGGCGACGCGCGTCACCCCCGATCGGCATCCGGTCGACGCAGCGTCGGGCGCGGCCGACGACACCCGGCCCCGTCCGACGACACCCGACCTCAGAACAACAGCGCCAGCGCCGGATCCGCCAGCAGCCGGGCGACGTCGGCGAGGAACTTGGAGCCGCCCTCGCCGTCGACCAGCCGGTGGTCGAAGGACACCGCCAGAGTGGTGACCCACCGCGGTTCGATCCGCTCCTCCGACCCGTGCCCGACGACCCAGGGACGCCGCGAGATCGCCCCGAGGCAGAGGATCCCGGACTCGCCGTTGTTGAGGATCGGGGTGCCCGCATCCACCCCGAACACCCCGACGTTGGTGATCGTGAACGTGCCGCCGCGCAGGTCGGCGGGGGACGTACGACCGTCCCTGGCGGTCCGGGTCAGCTCACCGAAGTGCCGGGCCAGCTCGAGCAGGCCCATCTGGTCAGCGCCCTTGATGTTGGGCACCAGCAGCCCCCGGGGCGTCGCCGCGGCCACGCCGAGGTTGACATCGCCGTAGTAGATGATCTCCTGCGCCTCCTCGTCCCACCGGGCGTTCAGCTCGGGGTTGGTGCGCAGGGCCAGGCAGGCGGCCTTCGCCACCATCAGCATCGGCGAGACCCGTACGTCGCTGAACTCCCGCGCGTCCCGGAGGCGTTCGACGAGGTCCATCGTCGCGCTGACGTCGCAGGTCAGCCATTCGGTGACGTGCGGAGCGGTGAACAGCGACTTCGTCACCGCCTGGGCGGTCGCCTTGCGGACGCCGCGCACCGGCACCCGTCCGTACGACAGCTTGGGCGGGCCGGCGAGGTACTCCTGTTCCGGACCGGTGACCTGGGCCACCGCCGGCACCGGCGGCTCCACCCGTGGGGTCACCTCGGCGGGCCGGCTGCCGGCGGCGAGCCAGGCATCCACGTCGGCGTACGTGATGGTCCCGCCGGGGCCGGTGCCAGGGACGTCGCGGAGGCGTACGCCGCGGTCCCGGGCGTACTTGCGGACCGGCGGCTTGGCCATCGCGGGCCCCGGCTTGCGGGGGCGGCGGGCGGTGGCGGCGGCTTCGGGACCGTAGCCAACCAGGTTCGCGGAGGCCGCCCCGGGTGCTGCGGTGGCCGGTGTCTCAACAGCCGGTGTCACCGCAACCGGTGTCTCAGCAGCCGGTGTCTCGACGGCCGATGTCGCGACGGGCGCCTCGACCACCGGTGCTGCGGCCGCGGCGGCCGGCTGGTCCTCGAGTCCCTGGTCCGGCCCCTCCCCGTCGTCGCCGTCGTCGTCGATCACGATGATCGGCGTGCCGACCTCGACGGTCTGACCCACCTCGACCAGCACAGCTTCGACCCGGCCTGCCCACGGGCTGGGCAGCTCGACCAGGGACTTGCTGGTCTCGACCTCGACGATCGGGTCGTTGACCTTCACCTCGTCGCCGACGGCGACCAGCCAGCTGACGATCTCGGCCTCGGTGAGGCCCTCGCCGGGATCGGGCAGGGGGAAACGCTTCATGGGATGTCCTTCCGCTCAGTAGTCGAGGGATCGGTCGACGGCGTCGAGGATGCGGTCCAGGTCGGGCAGTTGGTGGCGCTCCACCTTGCTCGGCGGGTAGGGCACGTCGAAGCCCGTGACTCGCAGCACCGGCGCCTCCAGCGACCAGAAGCACCGCTCCTGGATCCGGGCAGCCACCTCGGCCCCCAGACCGAGCGTCTGCGGCGCCTCATGCACCACGACCAGCCGGCCGGTCCTGCGCACCGAGGCCTCCACCGGTCCGAGGTCGAGCGGGGAGAGCGTCCGCAGATCGATCACCTCGATGTCGGTGCCGTCCTCGGCCGCGGCGTCGGCGGCCTCCCGGCAGGTGGTCACCGTCGACCCGTACGAAACGACGGTGACGTCGCTGCCGGGCCGGATGACGGCGGACTCGAAGAGCCCGCGCGGCGGTGCGGTCGGGTCCACCTCACCCTTGACGTGGTAGCGCCGCTTGGGCTCCAGGAAGATCACCGGATCGTCCGCGGCGACGGCCTGCTGGATCATCCAGTACGCGTCGTGCGGCGTCGACGGGCTGACCACCTTGAGGCCCGGAGTGTGGACGAAGTAGCTCTCCACCGACTCGGAGTGGTGCTCGATCGCGCCGATGCCGCCCTGGAACGGGATCCGGACGACGACCGGCATCGGGATCCGGCCGGCAGTCCGGGAGTGCATGTGCGCCAGCTGGGTGGTGATCTGGTTGAACGCCGGGAAGACGAACCCGTCGAACTGGATCTCCAGCACCGGACGCCACCCCCGCATCGCCATCCCGATGCCGGTGCCGACGATGCCCGACTCGCCCAGCGGGGTGTCCCGGACCCGGTCGGCGCCGAACTCGTCGAGCAGTCCCTCGGTGACCCGGAAGACGCCGCCGAGCGCGCCGACGTCCTCCCCGGCCACCAGCACCCTGTCGTCGGCCGCCATCGCGGCGCGCAGGCCGGCGGTCAGCGCCTTGCCGAAGGTGAGCGTGGTCGGCGCATCGAGCACCGGGGCGCGGTGGGCGGCCCGCCGGTCCTGGGTGCCGCGGGGTGGCGGGGTCATCGGCGTCCCTCCTGCTTCTCGACGGCGCGCCCCTCAGCGGCGTGGTCCTCAGCGGCGTGGTCCTCGAAAGAGGCGGCGTACGCCCGAAAGGCCTGCTGCTGGTCGGCCAGTTCCTGGGTCTGCTCGGCATAGACCACGTCGAACCAGTCGGCGAAGTCCGGTGGGTCGAGCGCGATCGTCCGGGCCCGCAGGTCCGCGGCGAACTCGTCCGTCTCGGTCTGCAGCGCCGCCAGCCAGGCGTCATCGATCGCGCCGGTGTGCTGCAGGTAGCTGCGCACCCGGTCGATCGGGTCCTTCGCCCGCCAGCGTTCCTCCTCGGCGTGGGAGCGGTACTTGGTCGGGTCGTCCGAGGTGGTGTGGGCGCCCATCCGGTAGGTGAACATCTCGATCAGCTGCGGTCCCTCCCCGGCCCGGGCCCGGTCGAGGGCGGTCTCGGTGGCCGCCTGCACAGCGAGCACGTCGTTGCCGTCGACGCGTACGCCCGGGATGCCGAACCCCTCGCCGCGGCGGGCCAGCGGGACCACGGCCTGCCGGGTGGTGGGCACCGAGATGGCCCACTGATTGTTGGTCACGACGAAGACGACCGGAGCGTGGTAGCTGGCGGCCCAGACCAGCGCCTCGTTGACGTCGCCCTGGGCACTGGCGCCGTCGCCGTAGAACGCCAGCACCGCCGCGTCGTCCGGCCCGCCGGTGCCGGTGGCGCCCTCGGCCTGCAGCGCCATCGCCCAGCCGACCGCGTGCAGCGGGTGGGAGCCGATGACGATCGAGTAGCGGTTGAACCGGGTCGCGATCGGGTCCCAGCCGCCCATGTCGACGCCGCGCCACAGCGACATCAGGTCGAGCGGGTCGACCCCGCGGATCAGCGCCGCGCCGTGCTCGCGGTAGGACGGGAAGCACATGTCGGCCGGCTTCATCGCCCGCATCGTCCCGGCGCCGATCGCTTCCTGGCCCAGCGTCGGCGGCCACAGCCCCAGCTGGCCCTGGCGCTGCAGGGCGGTGCCCTCGGTGTCCAGCCGGCGGGTCAGCACCATGTCGCGCAGCAGCCCGACGATATCCGCATCGGTGCCGTCGAACGCGTACTCGGGGTCCTCGACCCGTACGCCGTCGACGCCCAGCAGGCTGACCATCGGCACGTCGGGGCCCGGCGGGGTGGCCCGCCCCGATGCCCCTGATGGGTTCGTCCGCCCTTGCCGGGCAGGGGTCTGGACTGCCATGCGGCCTCCTTCGTACGTCCCGCGGCCCGGAAACCTACGTCTCCGTAGCCTCTGCTGACGCTGACGTTACGGGACCGTAGGTTGCCTCGTCAGGGAGGGGGTGCCACAGAAAGTCCCAAGCCCTCGTTGGCGGATCCCCACAAACCCCGGCGCCGCTGTTCCGTGATCCGGATCACGTCCACCCTCTGTCGTGGCACCGGATGTCGCCCGGTACGGCGCCCGGCTCGCCGCACCGGTAACCTGCAGCCATGGAGACCTCCGTGTCCGAGACCGCGCCCGACCCGTCCGAGGCCACCCCCGGGAGCGGCACCCAGCGTCCGTCCGGGCACGTCATCGTCATCGGTGGCGGGGTCGCCGGGCTGGTGACCGCCCGGGACCTCGCCCGGGCCGGGGTCCGGGTCACCGTGATCGAGTCGTCCGACCGGATCGGCGGCCAGGTCCGGACGATCGACTTCGCCGACCGCAGGGTCGACGTGGGCGCCGAGGCGATCCATGCAACGCCGCCGCACCTGTCCGCCCTGGTCCGCGAACTCGGGCTGTGGGACGACCCGCTCGGCTCGCACCACGGCCACACCCTGCTGGGCCACCCGCGGGGGGCGCAGCCGATGCCGGCCGGTCTCGGCCCCACCGGACCGACCCGGATCCGTCCGGTGGTGGAGTCCGGGATGCTGTCGCTGCCCGGGCTGGTGCGCGCCGGACTGGAACCGGCGCTGGCCCGACTCGCCCCGCCGCTGGCGCCCGACCAGGACATCAGCGTCGGTGACTTCCTCGCCGGCCGCTTCGGCCACGAGGTGGTCCGCCGGTTCGTGGACCCGTTGCTGGGCAGCCTGCACAGCGGTGACGTGTACCGGCTGTCGCTGCGCGGCAACGCCCCGCAGCTGGTCGGCGCCGCCGAGCACCGGACCTCGCTGATCCGCCGCAGCGCGCCGCGACCGGCGACCAGTGGGCCGACCTTCATCAGCTGGACCGGCGGGCTGGCGACCTTCGTCGACGCGCTGGCCTCCGACATCGAGGGCCACGGCGGCCGGATCGCCCTCGGGGTCGAGGTGCGCCAGATCGTCCGGGCCGGCGGGCGCTGGCAGGTCCGGACCTCCGAGGGTGGGTTCGAGACCGACGGGGTCGTGCTGGCCACCCCGACCCCGGTGACCGCCACCCTGCTCACCCCGCTGACCCGGACCGCGGAGACCCTGCGCGAACAGCGGTCCGCCTCGGTGGTCAACGTCCTGCTGGCGCTGCGGGCCGATCAGGTCTTCCGTCACGACGCCGGGGACCGGTTCCCGTTGCGGGCCACGCCGGAGACCAACGGCATCCTGCTGCCCTCCGACGCCCCGTGGACGATGAAGGCCGCGACCTTCCTCGGCACCAAGTGGCCGCACCTGCGCCGGACAGCGGACGGACGTGACGACAACGCGTTCCTGGTCCGGGTGTCCGCCGGGCGGGTCGGCCGGCACGTCGTCGACGAGCTCGACGACGCGGAACTGACCGGCCGACTGGTCGACGACCTGCACCGCACCACCGGCGTCCGCGCTGACCTGCTCGACTCGACGGTGGTCCGCTGGCCGTCGATGCCGCAGTGCGAGGTCGGTCATCCCGCCCGGATCGCCGCCCTGCGGGCCGAACTGGCCACCACCCACCCGCGGCTGGTCCTGGCCGGCGCGGGCATGGACGGGATGGGGATGGCCGCGGTGGTCCGCTCCGGTCAGACGGCCGCGGCCACGCTCGCCGCGGCGCTCGCCTGATGCCGGGGATCCTGGTCGCCGGGACGTCGTCGGACGCCGGGAAGTCGCTGCTGGTCACCGGGCTGTGCCGGGCGGTGGCGCGCCGCGGCGTCCGGGTCGCGCCGTACAAAGCGCAGAACATGTCCAACAACTCGATGGTCGTCGCCGGGCCCGACGGCCGCGCCGGGGAGATCGGCCGCGCCCAGTGGCTGCAGGCGCGGGCGGCCCGGGTCACCCCGACCGTCGACATGAACCCGGTGCTGCTCAAGCCCGCCACCGACCGCCGTTCGCACGTGGTGCTGCGGGGGCTGCCGTACGGCACGCTGGAGGCTGGGGAGTACGCGCACGGCCGCGGCGCGCTGATCGAGGCGTCCCGCGCGGCGTACCAGGCACTGGACGCAGCGTACGACCTGGTGGTCTGCGAGGGTGCCGGGTCGCCGGCCGAGATCAACCTGCGTGAGGGCGACTACGTCAACATGGGGCTGGCCCGGCACTTCGGGTTGCCGGTCGCGCTGGTCGGCGACATCGACCGGGGCGGCATGCTGGCGGCGGTGTACGGCACCTGGGGGCTGCTCGAGGAGGCCGACCGTACGTTGCTCGCCGGCTACCTGGTGAACAAGTTCCGCGGCGACGTGGCGGTGCTGCAACCCGGGCTGGACACCCTGACGGAGCGGACCGGGCTGCCGTGCCTCGGCGTGGTGCCGTGGCTGGAGGGGGTCTGGCTGGACAGCGAGGACACCCTGCGGGTGGGTACGCCTGCGACGTCCCCCACCGCTGACGCCTTGGCAGCCGTCGCCGGCTCCGGTCCGGCCACCGCCGTCCCGGACAGCGGTCCTCGGTTGTCGGTGGCGGTCGTCCGACTGCCCAGGGTGTCGAATGCCACCGACATCGACGCGCTCGCCGCCGAACCGGGGGTGGATCTGACGGTGACCACCCGGCCGGACGTCCTTGCCGCGGCGGACCTGGTGGTCGTGCCGGGCAGTCGCTCCACCGTGGGGGATCTGTCCTGGCTGCGCGGGACCGGCATCGCCGGCGTGCTGACCGCGCGCGCGGCGGCCGGCCGGCCGGTGCTCGGCATCTGCGGGGGCTACCAGCTGTTGGGCCGGACGATCGCCGATCCCGACGGGGTGGAGGCGAAGGTCCCCTCGACACCGAGCGCAGCAACAGTCCCCTTGCCCGTCCCCTCGCCGTCCCTCGGGGCCAGTACCTCCGCCCCCGATCGGGTCGCCGGGCTCGGGCTGCTGCCGGTCGACACCCTGTTCCGGGCCGAGAAGTCGCTCGGCCGACCGACCGGCAGCTGGCGCGGCCACACCGTGACGGGCTACGAGATCCACCACGGCGTGGCGACGGTCTCGGACGCCGTGCCGACGGGCTCGGCGACGGCGACTGCGACGGTGGCGGCCGCGGGCGGCACCGAGGGCACTGGCGGGCGGCGCGTCAAGCGGTTCCTCGACGGGGCCCGCGCCGGGGCGGTGTTCGGCACCATGTGGCACGGGACGATGGAGGACGACGAGTTCCGCCGGGCCTTCCTGACCGAGGTGGCCGAGGTGTCGGGGGCGCAGTGGCGGCCGGATCCGGCCGCGCCCGGTTTCGACGCCCGCCGGGAGGCGATGATCGACACGCTGGCCGACGCGGTGGAGCAGCACGCCCCGGCGCTGCTGGAGCTGGCGCTGCGCCAGGTCGGCTGAGACCGCCCTGCGAGCGGCCGGTGGTGGCCTCCGTTGGCGCTGGCCGAGTCGGCCTCTGCGGGGACGGCCCCGGACGGCGGCCCGTCGGGAACGCCGCTGGACAGACCCTCCGTCACCCGGTATTGGTTGACCCCTGCATCATTCGGCCCCGTCCCGCGAGGAGTCCCGATGTCCCGGATCACCACCGCCGCCTGGTCCCGCCCGGAGGCCGAGCGCCCCGGCAGCACCCTCGTCGTCGCGCTGCACGGCCGCGGCAGCGACGAATCGTCTATGCTCGGACTGGCCGCGCTGCTGCCCGGGTCGATGACGCTGGTCGCTCCGCGCGGCCCGCTGCCGGTCGGCGACGGCTGGACCTGGTTCGACAACAAGGGCATCGGCCGGCCGGTGGAATCCTCGATCAAGGAGACCGCCGCGGCCTTGGTGGAGTGGCTGGGGACCGTCGAGGCAGGGCATCCCCGGGTGGTGCTGCTGGGCTTCTCCGCCGGTACCGCCATGTCGGGCGGGCTGCTGTTCAGTGCCGCGGACCGGTTCGCGGCGGCGGTGCTGCTGTCGGGAACGTTACCCTGGCACGCCGGGTTCGCCTCGCCCGAGGGGCTGCTGTCGGGGATGCCGGTCCTCTGGGGCAATGACCCCGCCGACCCGGTCATCCCGGCCGACCTGCTGGACCGCAGCCACCACTGGCTGGTAGAGGAGTCCGGGGCGGCGCTGGAGGACCACAGCTACCCCGGCATGGGCCACGCGATCGGCCCCGAGGAGGCCCTCGACATCACCGCGTTCCTGGGCCGGGTCGCCGGGGACTGACCGCTCGGAACGCGTAGCCCGGCCGGGCGGCCCACGGGGAGCCGAACCCACCGGGTTCCCCCCGACCGGACCGCCCCGACCGGACCCACCGGGCCGCCCGGGCCCGAGTGCGCCCGTCCGGCGGTGGGTGGCAGGATGACCCCCATGGTCAGCACAGTCTGGGTGATCGGCATCGGCACGGGTGATCCGGGACTCGTCACGTACGAGGCCGCCGAGGCGCTCCGTACGGTCGATGTCTTCCTCGTCGCCGACAAAGGCGAGATCAAACACGACCTGGTCGAGGCCCGGCAGGCCCTGTGCGAACACTTCATCGGTGACACCCACCCGTACCGCTTCGTGGAGGTGCCCGACCCGCGGCGCGGCCCCGACGCCGAGCGCGACACCGCGGCCTACACCGAGGGGGTGCGGGACTGGTACGCCGCCCGCGTCCGCGCGTACGCCGACATCATCGACGGGTTGCCCGCCGACACCCAGGTCGGGTTCCTGGTGTGGGGCGACCCGGCGTTCTACGACTCCACGCTGCGCGTGGTCGACCGGCTGCGCCCGGAGTGCGGCCCCTTCGAGGTGCAGGTGATCCCCGGCATCAGTGCCCCGCAACTGCTGGCGGCGCGCCACGCCATCGCCCTGAACCGGATCGGCACCTCGATCCACATCACCACCGGTCGCCGGCTGGTCGAGGAGTACGTCCCGGACCTCGGTGATGTCGTCGTGATGCTCGACGGCTACCTCACCTGCCGCGAACTGGCCGACCGCTACCCCGATCTGACCATCTACTGGGGCGCCTACCTGGGCGGACCGCACGAGGTGCTCCGCAGCGGGCGCCTCGCCGACATCATCGACGAGCTGGTGGCCCTGCGGACCCGGCTGCGCGAGGAGCACGGCTGGGTGATGGACACCTACCTGCTGCGCCCCTGAGCCGTCGCCGCGTACCGACACACCGCGTACCGACCTCAGCCGCCCACACCAGGTACCGACCTCGTTCACGCCAGGCACCGACTCGCCCCGCATCCGGCCGCCCCGGGCGGTCCGGGCGGTCCGGGCGGTCCGGGCGGTCCGCCAGCGAATCTCAGGTCTGTTGTCCACCGAAAGATTCACCCCCCTGGTGACACTTTCCCAGGCTCCGGCGGGCGGCGCGGGGAGCGGTCGCTGGCTCTGACGCACGGAACGACGCGCCACCCACCCCCGAGGAAGCCCACCCGCCGGTGTCGATGGTGTCACCAGGGGGGTGAAACGTACGTTCGACAACAGACCTGGGATCGCGGCGCCCGATCCCAGCTGCTCGCCGCGACTCCGTGCCTCCAGCTGCCGCGCCTCGTCGTACGATCCCGCGCAGGGTGTCGTTGACGTCCCAGATGTCCTCGCGAACCCCGGCACTCGCCGCGAACGACCCCACCCCTGGCACGGCCCGCGGACCGCCCGCCCTACCGTTGGGCCGTGGACACCTCCGGCCCCGACACAGGACCCTCGTTCGACGACCCCGAGCCGCACGCCGATCACGAGCTGTTCGAGGAGCACGACCAGCTTGACGACCGCGAGCAGTTCGAGGAGCAGCGGTTCGACGAGCATGAGCGGTTCGAGGAACACGAGCATGAGGAAGCCCTGGAGCCGCGGCACCTGATCCGGCGCTCGGATGTGGTGCTCCGCGCCGGCATCATGATGCTGGTCGCCGGCACCTCGGGGCTTCGGGTGCGCGAGGTGATGCAGGCGGTGGCGCGTACGGTCGGGATCGGCCGGATCAGGGCCCAGGTGACCTACACCGACATCGTCCTCACCGTGCAGCGGCGCAACATCTTCCGCACCCAGGTCGCCGAGATCAGCGCACCGGGGGTGAACGCCCACCGGATCGCGATGATGCAGGAGCTGGCCCACACCCTGCCACCCCGGGCCGGGGTGGCAGAGGTGAACGCGATGCTGGACGACATCGAACACACGCCACGGCTCTACCCGACGTGGGGGTTGGTGCTGCTCGTCGCCCTGGCCTGTGGTTCGGTGACGGTGCTCAGCAACGGTGGCTGGCGCGAGGTCGTCGCGGTGCTGCCCGCCTCGGCCCTGGCGTACTGGCTGCACCGTACGCTCAGCCGCTGGCAGCTGAACCACCTGGCCGTGGTGATGGCCTCGGCAGCCACTGCGACCGGACTGTACGTCGCTTTCACCCACCTGCTCGACCTCACCCTCGGTGGACCGAGCGAACGGATGGCGGCCGGCCTGGTCTGCGCAGCGATCTTCCTGATCCCGGGCTTCCCGCTGGTCACCGCCGGCCTGGACCTGACCCGGATCGACCTGGTGACCGGCATCCCGCGGCTGATGTACGCCGCCATGGTGCTGCTGGCGATGGCGATCGGCGTGTGGGGGGTGGCGACGCTCAGCGGCGTCTCCCCGGCCGTGGTGCCGCCGCTGGCCGGGGATCCGGTGGCCGTCTGGGCGGCCCTGCTGGGAGCGAGCTTCTTCGCGGTGTTCGGCTGGGCGACGATGTTCAACTCCCCGTGGCGGATGGCGCTCGCCTCCGGGGTGGCCGCGATCCTCGGCAACACACCCCGGCTGCTGATGCTGCAGGCCGGGGTACGGCCGCACGTGGCCACCTTCGTCGGGTGCTTCCTGATGGGGCTGCTGTGTGCGGTAGCCGCTCGGCTCTTCTCGATGGAGAAGATCATCATGACCGTCCCGACGGTGCTGGTGTCGATCCCCGGGTCGGCGGCGCTGCGGACACTGCTCTACTTCGACCAGGCCGACGTCGTCCAGGCGATGCAGAACGGGGTGTCGACCGTGCTGGTGGTGATCGCGATGGTGGCCGGACTCTCCGGGGCGCGGATGCTCACCGACCCGGAGTGGGCGTTCACCCGCGCCGATCCGCCGACCACCTGGCGCCTGGTGGGGCGGATCCTGCGGCACCACCGGGATCACTGACCTGCCCGACCGCGTTCGCGACGGGCGTGGCCACCCCAGCGTGAGCCGATCCCGGGTCACTCCTCCAGGTCGCCCTCCACGTCGAGGTAGACCTGCTGCATCCGAGCCAGCAGGTCGGGGTCCGGCTGCTCCCACAGGCCACGATCCGCCGCCTCGTGGAGCTTCTCGATGATCCCGTTCAACGCCCACGGGTTGGCGTGCCGCAGGAACTGCTGGGTGTCCTCGTCCAGTACGTACGATGTGGCCAGCTGCTCGTACATCCAGTCGTCGACGACCCCGGCGGTGGCGTCGAACCCGAACAGGTAGTCCACCGTCGCGGCCAGCTCGAACGCCCCCTTGTAGCCGTGCCGCTGCATCGCGGCGATCCACCGCGGGTTCACCACCCGGGAGCGGAACACCCGGGCCGTCTCCTCGGCCAGCGACCGGGTCCGGACCGCGTCCGGCACGGTGGAGTCCCCGACGTACGCCTTGGGGTCGGCGCCGGTCAGTGCCCGGACGGTGGCGACCATCCCGCCGTGGTACTGGAAGTAGTCGTCGGAGTCGGCGATGTCGTGCTCGCGGGTGTCGACATTCTTCGCGGCGACCTGGATCCGCCGGTAGTTCGTCTCCATGTCCTCCCGGGCGGGCCGGCCGTCCATGTCCCGGCCGTACGCATAGCCGCCCCAGGTGGTGTACACCTCGGCGAGGTCGGCGTCGGTGCGCCAGTTGCCCGCCTCGATCAGCGGCAGGATGCCGGCCCCGTACGATCCGGGCTTCGACCCGAAGATCCGGGTGGTGGCCCGACGCTCATCACCGTGGGCGGCCCGATCCGCCCGGGTGTGAGCCCGGACGTAGTTGTCCTCGTCGGACTCCTCGAGCCCGGCGACCAGCCGCACCGCGTCGTCGAGCATCGCGATGACGTGCGGGAACGCGTCCCGGAAGAAGCCGGAGATGCGTACGGTCACGTCGATCCGGGGCCGGCCCAGATCGGCCAGCGGCACCACGTCGAGGCCGGTGACCCGGCGGGAGGCCTCGTCCCAGTGCGGCGCCACCCCCATCAGGGCGAGCACTTCGGCGATATCGTCCCCGGAGGTCCGCATCGCCGAAGTGCCCCAGACCGACAGGCCGACCGACTGCGGGTAGTCGCCGGTCTCCTCCCGGTAGCGGGCGAGGACCGACTCCGCCATCGCCGACCCGGTCTCGTACGCCAGCCGGGACGGGATCGCCTTCGGGTCGACGGAGTAGAAGTTGCGGCCGGTCGGCAGCACGTTGACCAGGCCGCGCAGCGGGGAACCGGACGGGCCGGCCGGGGTGTAGCCGCCGTCGAGGGCGTGCAACACGGCGTCGATCTCGCCTGCGGTGCCGCGCAGCCGGGGGACGACCTCCTCGCAGGCGAACCGCAGCGACGCGGCCACCGCGGCGGGATCGGGCGCGGAAGTCGCAGCGGGATCGGGAGGCGTATCGGGACCAGGAACCGCGACCGGATCGGTGACACTCAGCACGGACGCCACCACGTCCGCGACGGCCGCTGCCTCCCAGCCGCGTTCCGCCAGGCCGGCCACCAGAGCATGGGCCAGGCCCTCGACCCGGTCCACCTCCGTCAGGGGTGCATCGTCGGCCAGTCCGAGGGCCCGGCGCAGCCCGGGCACCGCGTTCACCGCACCGCCGAACACCTGTCCGGCGCGCAGCACCGCGAGCACCAGGTTGACCAGTTCCTCGTCCTCGGGCACCCGGCCGAGGATGTGCAGGCCGTCGCGGATCTGCACGTCCTTGATCTCGCAGAGCCAGCCGTCGACGTGCATCACGAAGTCGTCGAAGGCGTCGCCCTCGGGACGGTCGTCCAGCCCGAGCTCGGCGTCCATCCGGGCGGCGCGGATCAGCGTCCAGATCTCCGCCTGCAGGGCCGGGGCCTTGGCCGGGTCCATCGCCCGGACGTTGCCGTACTCGTCGAGCAGCTGCTCCAGCCGGGCGATGTCGCCGTACGTCTCCGCCCGCGCCATCGGCGGGATCAGGTGGTCGACGATGGTGGCGTGGGCGCGCCGCTTCGCCTGGGTGCCCTCGCCGGGATCGTTGACCAGGAACGGGTAGACCACCGGCAGCGACCCGAGCGCCGCGTCCGGCCCGTCGGCGGCCGACAGCGCGAGGTTCTTGCCGGGCAGCCACTCCAGGTTGCCGTGCTTGCCGAGGTGGACGATCGCGTCGGCGCCGAACTCCTCGGCCAGCCAGCGGTACGTCGCGAGGTAGTGGTGGGTCGGCGGCAGGTCCGGGTCGTGGTAGATCGCGATCGGGTTCTCGCCGAAGCCGCGCGGCGGCTGCACCATGATCACCACGTTGCCGGCCCGCAGCGCGGCCGCAACGATCTCCCCGTCCGGGTCGCCGGAGCCGGGGCTGGTCCGGTCCACGAAAAGCTCGCCCGGCGCCTCACCCCAGGTCCCGGTCACCGCCGCCCGCAGTTCCTCGGGGAAGCCGGCGTACCACTCCCGGTAGCGGGCCGCGGGGACCCGGATCGGCTGGCCGGAGAGCTGCTCGGCGGTCAGCCAGTCCTCGTCCTGGCCGCCCGCGGCGATGATGGCGTGGATCAGCGCGTTGCCGCGGGTGGTGTCCTCAGCTTCGTCGGCGGGCACCGCGCCGACCCGAGCCAGCAGGTCCTGGTACGCCTCGGTGCCCGGGATCTCCCCCGGCGCGCCGAGGTCGTAGCCGGCCGTACGCATCGCCCGCAGCAGCCGGATCAGTGAGACCGGGGTGTCCAGGCCGACGGCGTTGCCGATCCGGGCGTGCTTGGTCGGGTAGGCCGAGAGCACGATGGCGATCCGCCGCTCGGCCGGCGGGAGGTGGCGGAGCCGGGCGTGCCGGACGGCGAGTTCGGCGACCCGACGGGTCCGCTCCGGGTCGGCGACGTAGTGCGGCAGCCCGTCGGCGTCGCTCTCCTTGAAGGAGAAGGCGGTGGTGATGATCCGCCCGTCGAACTCCGGCACCGCAACCTGCGAGGCGACGTCGAGCGGCGTCATCCCCTCGTCGGAGGCCGCCCAGGCCTCCCGGCTCCAGGTCAGGCACAGCCCCTGCAGGATCGGCACGTCGAGCCGGGCCAGGGCGTCGACGTCCCACGACTCGTCGTCCCCGCCGGCCTGCGCGGTCGCGGCGCGGGTGCCGCCGGCGGCGAGCACGGTGGTGACCAGCGCGTCGTACGACCCCAGGTGGTCGAGCAGATCGGCCGGCGCCTCGCGCAGGGACGCGGCGAAGACCGGCACGCCGATGCCGCCGGCCGCGTCGATCGCGTCGGCGAGCGCCTCGGCGTACGCCACGTTCCCGGCGGCCCACTGGGCCCGGTAGAAGAGGACGCCGATCCGGGGCCGGGGACGGCCGGCGGCTTCACTGGCCGAGGCTCCGATTCGGCTGGCTGATCCGGAGGTCTCGGCCCCGGTGCCGGGCTGGGCCCCGTCCCGCAGCGGCCCCCAGAACGGCTGCTCGGCCGGCGGCTCGAATCCCTCACCGGTCAGCAGCACGGTGTCGGAGAGGAACCCGTGCACCTGCCGCAGGTTCTCCGCCCCACCCTGGGCCAGGTAGACATGGGCCTGCGCCGCGACCCCGATGGGAACAGTCGACAACGCCATCAGGGCGGCGTCCGGGTGCTGTTCGCCGCCGAGCACCACCAGCGGCCGGCCCGCAGCGCGGGCGGTGGCGTACGTCGCCGGCAGTTCCTGGGGGCCGCCGAGGAAGCGGAAGACGACCAGGTCCGCGGCGGCGACCAGCCGGGCCACCTCGTCCTCGTCGGCCCGGACCGGGTTGGCCCAGGCCCAGTCCGCCCCGCTGGCGCGGGCGGACAGCAGGTCGGTGTCGGAGGTGGACAACAGGGCGATGGTCGTCACAGGGCTCGGGCTCCTCGGCGGGGTGGCCCCGCTGGTCACTGCGGGCGCCCCGTCGCTCTCGGCGAGGACGCTCGCGGGTCGGATGGGCTACGGCGGCCGCGGGATGTGATCCGCAGCACTCCCGGTCAGCCTAACCATCCCCGGCCCGCCCGGTCCCCGGGCGGAACGGCCGCGGCACAGATTCGTCTACGGCGCACGTAGGATAGTGCCCCATGAGTGACCCTCGCCCCCTGATCGACCGCTGCCCGGGTCTCACCCGACCTTTCCGGGCCAGCGATGGAGCCATCGTCCGCGTACGCCGCCCTGGCGGCCGGCTGCCCACTGCCGTCCTGCGCCACCTGCTCGGTATCGCCGAGCGCTGGGGCGACGGACGGGTGCAGGTGACCACCCGTACCAATCTGCAGGTCCGTGGCCTGCCGATCGAGGAGGACGGCGCGGTCCCCGAGGAGATCGCCGACGCGGTCCGGGCGACCGGCTTGATCCCGCCGACGCACGAACTGGTCCGCAACGTGCTGTGTTCCCCGCTGGGCGCGATCGACCTGCAGCCGATGGTCGCCGAACTGGACGAGGAGCTCCAGGAGATCCCGCTGCTGGAGCACCTGGCCGGGCGCTTCATGTGGGCCTTCGACAACGGCACCGGCGACGTCGCCGGGGAGCCGTGGGACGTCTGCTACCAGGCGCTGGACGAGGACCGTGGGATCGTCGCCCTCGACAACGGCCGGGCCTGGGAGGTCTCCCGCACCGATGCGGTGTCGACCATGCTCGCCCTGGCCCAGGAGGTCCAGCTGGCCCGGACCGAGACCGAGCGCCCCACCTGGCACTCCCGGGAGCTGGCCTACCGCCTCGGCGACGACGTCCCCGACCCGACGGACCGGCCGATCCGGGTCACCGGGCCCCTTGCCGTCGGGGCGTACGGCGACGACCTGCTGGCCGGGGTGCCGCTCGGCCTGTTCACCGCCGGGATGATCCGCGCCCTGCCGGTGCTGGCCGACGTCACGCTGACCCCGTGGCGCCAGGTGCTGATCCCCGGCGGCGCCCGGGACGCCGAGGCGTACGCCGCCGTCGGCTACGTCGTCGACCCGGCCGACCCGTGGGCGTCGATCAGCGCCTGCACCGGCCTGCCCAACTGTGCGAAGTCCGCCATCGACACCGTAGCGATGGCCCACCGGCTCGTCGAGGCGGCCCGGCAGGACCGGACGATCATCCGCCGCCCGGTGCACGTCTCCGGCTGTGACCGGCGCTGCGGCGAGCCGCACGGGGAGCACATCGACCTGCTGGCGCCGGCCGACCTGGCCACCGCGCTGGCCGAGCTGCGGCTGTGACGGGGATGGCCGTCCCTGCGCGCCCGCCGCGGTGCTACGACTACGACACCGACGGCGCCTCGATCTACCGGGCGTCGTTCGGGATGATCCGGGCCGAGGCCGATCTGTCCCGGTTCACCGACGCGCAGGCCACCGTCGCGGTCCGGATGATCCACGCCGCCGGCGACCCGGGACTGGCCGGCCGGATCGCCTTCTCCGCCGGCCTGGTGGACGCCGCCCGCGGAGCACTCCGGGCCGGGGCGCCGATCTACACCGACGCGACGATGATCGCCGCCGGGATCACCCGGCGCCGGCTGCCGGCGGACAACGAGGTGATCTGCACCCTGCAGGACCCCCGGGTGCCGGAGATCGCCCGCGCCTGGGAGACCACCCGCAGCGCCGCCGCAGTGTCCCTGTGGGACCGGCTCGAGGGGGCGGTGGTCGCCATCGGCAACGCCCCGACCGCGCTGTACCAACTGCTCGAGATCGTCGCCGCCGGCGGGCCCCGCCCGGCGGCGGTGATCGGCATCCCGGTGGGATTCGTCGGGTCGCCAGAGTCGAAGCAGGCGCTGGCGGAGAACCCGTGCGGCCTGGAATGGCTGGTCGTCCACGGCCGGCGCGGTGGGTCGGCACTGGCTGCCTCGGCAGTCAACGCGCTGGCCCGGGTGCAGGAGATCTGAACGGCGGGTCGCAGGCACACCGGGCGGGGTTCTCCCCGGTTGGATCAAACGTCTAGGATCCCCAGTGTGTCGCCATCCGACGCGTCGGCCGATGGGTCCCCCGGCCTGACCCGACCGTACCGTGCCAGGGACGGGGGGCTCGTACGCCTCCGCATCCCCGGTGGACGCGTCACCTCCCAGGTCCTCCGACAGCTGTCGGACATCTCCACCCAGTTCGCCGACGGGCTGCTGCAGCTGACCATCCGTGGCAACATCCAACTGCGCTCGATGGGGCTGGATCCACACGGGTCGATCAGCGCCGACGCGATCAACGCGTTCATCGCCACCGGCGTCGTTCCCCGCAGCCATGAGCGTGTCCGCAGCATCCTGTGTTCCCCGCTGCCCTCCCCGAAGCGCCCGGACCTGTGGCCGATGGTCGAGGAGCTGGACGCCGCGATCCAGGCCGATCCCCAACTGGAGGATCTGCCCGGCAGCTTCGTCTGGGCCTTCGACAACGGCCGCGGGGACATCGCCACGGAGCGCTGGGACCTGCTCTACCAGGCGGTGACCGCTTCCGCCGGGATCGTGGCGACCAACACCGGCGAGACCTGGGACGTGCTGGCCCGGCAGGCGGTCGAGACGATGATCTGGCTCGCCCGGGAGTTCAGCCGGCTGCGGCTGAAGGAGGACCCGGCGCCGTTGCACCCCTACCGGCTGGGCTTCCGGTCCCGGTCGAAGTTCGGCGCGAAGCTGTCGGTGCAGCTGGGGCCCGGCACATCCCGGCCGATCCACCGCGGCCACCGCCCGCACGTGGGCCCGGTCGGCGAGGACCTGCTGGTCGGCGTCCCGCTCGGTCTGCTCACCCCGGAGATGGTCGACGTCCTGCCGCGAGGAGAGGTCACCATCACCCCGTGGCGGCAGCTGCTGGTCGCCGGCGGGATGTACGACATGGCGTCCTTCCGGGCGGCCGGCTTCGCCATCGACCCGGCCGAACCGTGGGCGCACGTCAGCGCCTGTCCCGGCGCGATCGGGTGTGTCCGGACCGAGGTCGATACTCTTGCCATGGCCGAGCGCCTGGTGAACGCCGCGACGGACGGTGAGGTGATCCTCACCGAGGACGTGCACATCTCCGGGTGCGAGCACCGCTGCGGCGCCCCCCGCGGGACGTACGTCGACGTGGTGGCACCCCAGCACGTGGTGTCGGTCATCGACGCGATCGAGGAGAGGCGACTGATGGGGATGGGCCCGGGCGAGGCCAACGGGGAGACGGCCCGATGACGGGTGGTGGTGTCGGGCACCTGTGGGGTGTCGGCGTCGGGCCCGGTGACCCGGAGCTGATCACCCGCAAGGCGGCCCGGCTGATCGCCGCCGCCGATGTGATCGCCTACCACTCCGGGCCGAAGGGTGAGTCGATCGCCCGGCGGATCGCCGACGACCTGGTCCCCGCCGGCGTGGTCGAGGAACTGCTCCGCTACCCGGTGACCACCGGTGATTCCGCGCACCCGCTGGGGTACTACGGCGAGATCGGTGCGTTCTACGACGCCTGCGCCGAGCGGCTGGCGGTCCATCTGGCGGCCGGCCGCGACGTCGTCGTGCTCGCCGAGGGCGACCCGCTGTTCTACGGCTCGTACATGTACCTGCACGACCGGTTGGCCGATCGGTTCCCCAGCGAGGTGGTGCCGGGGGTGCCGGCCCTCGCCGCGGCGTCCGCCGCGACCGGCACCGGCCTGGCCCGCCACGAGGACGTCCTCACCGTGCTGCCGGGCACCCTGCCGGTGCCCGAGCTGGCCCGCCGGCTGGCGGACACCGACGCGGCGGTGATCATGAAGCTGGGCCGTACCTTCCCCGGCGTGGTCGAGGCGCTGCGCCAGGCCGGCCGGCTGGCCGATGCCTGGTACGTCGAGCGGGCCAGCGGCACCGACCAGCTGGTCGCCCGGGTCGCCGACGTCGACCCGGCCCGGGTGCCGTACATGTCGATGGTGCTGGTGCCCGGCCCGGACACCCGCGCGGACGCCGCCGGGCGGGCCGCGGGCAGTGCCGTACCGCTGCCGACCGTCCACGCCCCCGGAGGCAGAACGCCCGACGGCCGCGACCGGGCAGTCGGCCGGGCCGCGCCGACGGCCCTCTCCGATGACTCGGTGGCGTCATCGGACCGCTCCGCCGGCGCCGAGGTGCTCGTCATCGGTCTCGGCCCGGGCCCGGATCACTGGCTCACCCCCGAAGCGTCCGCCGCGCTCGGCGCGGTCGACCACATCGTCGGCTACGCGCCGTACGTCAATCGGGTGCCGCAGCGAGCGGGACTGCAGCGACACGCCTCGGGCAACACCGTCGAGGTCGACCGGGCCCGGTTCGCTCTGGACCTGGCCCGCCGCGGGGAACGGGTGGCGGTGGTGTCCGGCGGCGACGCGGGGGTGTTCGGGATGGCCGCAGCGGTGTTCGAGGCGGCGGAGGACCCGGCGTACGCCGACGTCCCGGTCCGGGTGCTGCCGGGGGTGACCGCCGCCCAGGCGGTGGCCGCACGGGCCGGCGCGCCGATGGGCGCCGACTTCGCGATCATGTCGCTGTCCGACCGGCTCAAGCCGTGGCAGGTGATCGCGGACCGGCTACGTCACATCAGCCGCGCCGACCTGGTGCTGGCCCTCTACAACCCGCGGTCGAAGGCCCGTCCCGAGCAGCTGTTCGCCGCCCGCGACATCCTGCTGGATGAGCGTGGCCCGGAGACCGTCGTGGTGGTCGGCCGCGACGTCGGCCGGGCCGAGGAGTCGCTGCAGGTCACCAGCCTCGGCGCCTGGGACCCGGCCGAGGTCGACATGAAGTGCCTGGTGATGATCGGCGCCCGCTCCACCCGGGTGACCCCCGGCGGGCAGGTCTGGACGCCGCGGTTCGTCGAAGACTGAGGGGTGCTGTGCCGGCGTTCGACGCTGTCACCCGGCCCACGCAGCCGTCAGCGCAGGTGACTCCATGGTGGTCGCGTGTGCGGCGCAGATCATCGACTGCGTGCCTGCCGACCACGACGTCTACGTCGTAGACCACAACATCACTGCGACCTTGCGTACGGCCACACCAGCCCCCTCGGGTATGAGGACACACCCATCCACCTGGACCGCGGACTCACCTCAGGACCGCAGCGCTTTCGCCGTCGAAACCACGAGGATCGAGACCCAGACAATCGCGACGCCCGTCGGGCCGATGACGATCGCAAGCGACGGCCGCAGCAGTGCCGCGACAAGCGCCGCGAGACCGACGGCCACCAAGGCAAATCCGCCGATGCGGAAGGCCGGTCCTTGTGCGGCGCGAAACGCCTCCCACCTCGGACCTTCGAGCGTCATGTCCGGGCGGCCCACGGGCAGGTACACACCCAGGATCATCAGCATCACTCCGGCAGCTGCGCCGACGAGCTGTTCCATCGGGGGATTCTCACCGGTGTACATGCCGACGAGACCGATGTGGAAAATGCTCAGTCCGACGAGCGAAGCACCGAGGACTCGCATCTGACCACGACCATGCTGCTGTCCGGACATCGGGCTGATCCGTGCCCTCAGCCTCCGGTCCCAGGCCGGGACTGCCATCAGGAGCACGGTCAGGACGAGGAGGACGCCAGGCATCGCAGCGGCGGTGACACCGCGAGGAACGACGCTCGCTCCGTGATTCCCGGCCGCCTCACGCGTCACGATCGCGGGGACCATCGCCGGCCAGTGCACGACGCTCCACACCGCCATGAAGACAATGGCCAGCCCGGCCACCATCAGGGTGACGGCCGGGAGCCTGAGGTTACGGTCCTTCGAGATCATGCTTCCTCCTGAGTGGTTGTGTCTCCTGGCAGGTCGGATCTTCGAAGGGCGCCTCCGAAAGAGGCAAGGAGGAGCATGGCCTCATCGATCACCGTGAGATTGACGCGGTACTGGATCTCCGTACCGCGTCGACGAGACATGACCAGCTCGGCCTCACGAAGCGTACGGAGATGACCCGACAGGGTCGACCCTCCGACGCCGACCGCCTCGGCGATCTCGGCCACCTTCACGTAGTCGCGATCGCGCAGGTAGGCGAGCACCGCCCTTCGCGTGGGGTGGCCAAGCGCCAAGAAGACGCTTGATTCAGTATTTCGCGACATACCGAAATAATAGCGCACGCAGAGGCCCGCGACGAGATGGCTGCCGGTGCCGAGGCCACCTCACAGGAACGAGCCACAGCGCACCTCGGCCTGACATGAGTCACCGGTCGAGGTTTCGCCGGCCGCGGCGGGTCAGTTGTCCGCAGTGCCGTGACGTCCTCGACAGAGGATCGTCACGGCATAATGCTTCACCTCAGTAGAGGCCGAGGACAATAGCCAGCGCTCGGTCGATCTCGGCAAGCTCTGCGGCGGTCAGGCGCCCGGCGAAATCGCCGAGCCGAGTCTCGGCGTTCACCGCAGCACACTGCTCGACCAGCACAAATGTCGCAATGCCGTCCATCTCGATCCGCGGCCGGAAATCGGTCGGAGTCGCACTGGTCGAGGTCGGCGCGATCAGCGTCGTCGACAACGGCAGGTGATCGGACTGCACCACCACGCCATACCGCGCTCCCCGTTGCTCATGACCCTCGGCATTACGGGGCGAACGCAACCGGTAGACGTCACCACGCACGCAGCGACTCCATCTCCTCGGCCAGCGCCAGCATCTGCGCCCGGTCGGCCGGGTCATCGCGGACCGCCAGCGCCTGCTTGCGCACCCTCTCCAGCACCGCCTCGCGCTCGGCCGCCCGGATCGCCTCACGGACGACCTCCGAGCGACTCTGGCCGGTCAACTTCACCAGATGGGTCAACGCGCGGTCGGTGTCCGAGTCGACGCGAACCACAATTTGAGTCATATGGTCAGGATACGTGGCGTAATGCAATCTGCACCACGGGACGAGCCCGCAGAACCGACTGGTCGGGCCCGCAGAACCGACTGGTCGGGCCCTGCGCTCACTCCGGGGGGCCGGCTACCGCGGCACCATGGTGTTCGTCACCACCGCCAGCACCCGGTCGGTGTCGTCGGTCACCCGCACCTGGGCGACGACGAGCGTACGACCGGCCTTGACCAGGGTAGCGACGGCATGGGCGTGGCCCTCCGAGGTATTGGCGATCAGATTGGTGCTGGACTGGACCAGCAGCGGGAACTGGCCCTGGGGGACGTGCCGCATCGCCAGCCAGGTGGCGCAGACATCGGCCAGGCCGAACAGCGAGGCCGCGGAGAACATCCCGGCGATCTGCCGGATCGGCGGCCGCAGCGGCATCCGCAGGTGAACGTGCTCGTCGTCGGCACTGACCGGTTCCAGGCCCAGCGAGACGGCGACGTCGTCGACGTCCTCGTAGAAGTCGGCCCACTGCCGATGGAAATCGGGATCGGACATCGCGGCGCCTCAGGTCTGCGGCAGGTCGTCGACGGCGATCGACTGGGCGGTCACCCGGGCGGGTTCGGCGACCCACAGCACGACGTCCTCCCCGCCGGGCAGTTCGACCTCGACGACCGACCGCAGCCCGGCCGCCTCGGCCAGCTGCGCCAGGGCCCGGTCCCCGTCCGGAACGGCGAGGATGATCCGTCGGCACTCCGGGTCCGCACCGAAGAGGCCTTCCACGGCGAGTGCGACCCCGCCCGCGGTGCCGCGGGTGACGCCGATCTCCAGGTCGCGTGCGCCCACCGGGTAGCTGTCGCGCAGCCGTGAGGTGAGGGTGTGCCGCACCTGGACGAGGGTGCCCCCCGCCGATCCGGTGTCCTCTGCCGATCCGGTGTCCTCTGCCGACGTCGTGTCCGTCACCGATGCAGTGTCCCCCGCCGCCCCGGCGTCGATCTGCAGCGCCCGCTCCCAGCCGGCGGCGGGCGCTGCGGTGCTGATCGGTCCGATCGGGCGACTCATCGTGCCACCGCCGTCCGGCGCTCGACCACCAGTCGGCGGATCGCCGGCTTGTCCAGCTTGCCCGCCGCATTGCGCGGCATCACATCGACCGTCCACAGTTCCCGGGGCAGCTTGTACCGGGCCAGCTGCGTCTCGCCGAAGGCGCGCAGCGCCTCGAGATCGCACTCCTGACCGTCGGCGAACTCGACCACCGCGACCACCGTCTCGCCCCACTTCGGGTCCGGGGTGCCGACGACAGCGATGTCGCGGACGCCGGGCAGCCGGTGCAGGGCCCGCTCGACCTCGGCCGGGTAGATGTTCTCGCCGCCGGAGATGATCATGTCCTTGCGGCGGTCGACGATGAAGTAGAAGCCGTCCTCGTCGCGGTAGCCGATGTCGCCGGAGTGGAACCAGCCGTCCGGGAAGGCCTTCGCGGTCGCCTCGGGATCGTTCCAGTAGCCGATGGTGACGTTCGGGCCGCGGACGCACAGCTCACCGGAGACGTGCGGCTCGTCGATGTCGGCCCCGGTCGTCACGTCGACCAGCTTGATCTCGGTGTACGGCATCGGCTCGCCACACGAGCCGGCCTTCACCCCGGTCATCCGGGCCGGCAAGTAGGTGGCGAAGGGGGCGGTCTCGGTCAGCCCCCAGGCCTGCTGCACGGCCATCCCCTTGGCGGCGTACTCCTGGATCAGCGCCGTCGGCACCGGCGCCCCGGCACAGATCGTCGCCCGCAGGCTGGACATGTCCGCGTCGTTGAAGACCGCCGACTTGGCCATCGCGATCAGCTGCGCAGGCACCAGGAAGGCGGAGTTGACCCGGTACTTCTCGATGTCCAGCAGCGCCTGCTCGGGGGTGACCGCGCGGCGTACAACGGTCGCGTTGCCGCGGACGAAGGCCCGGATGGTGAACGAGTTCAGCGCGCCGATGTGGAACAGCGGGGCGGCCGCGTAGTTCATGTCGCCGGGCCGGGTGTCGACCAGGGTGTCGACGTTGATCGAGTTCCAGAAGATATTGCCGAACGACAGCATCACTCCCTTCGGCAGCCCGGTGGTGCCGGAGGTGAACATCAGGATGCCGAGGTCGTTCATCGACACCCGCAGCGGCTCGGGGGTCTCGTGCGCGGCGGCCTCGAGCGACCCCATGCCGTTGCTCACCCGTTCCCACCCGGCCGGTTCGTCGCCGGTCGGCGGCACCGCTTCGTCGTCGTCGATGAGCAGGACGGTGACGTCGTCGAGTCCCTCGACCTCCTGCAGCACCGCGGCATGTCCCGGTTCCACCACGATCACCAACGGCGCGCCGCGGTCCACCAGGTCGGTGATCTCCTTGGCGGCCAGCCGGAAGTTCAGCGGCATGAACACCCCGCCCGACCACCAGGTGCCGAACATCGTGATGAGCATCGAGCGGGAGTTGAGCCCCAGGTAGGCGACCCGGTCGCCCTTCCGTACGCCGTGGGAGGCGATGTAGTGGGCGAAGCGGCGGACCCGGGCGGCAAATGCGCCGTACGTCCAGTCCTCCCTCTCGTAGACGAGGGCGAGCTTGCCCGGGTGGTACTTCGCGACACGTTCGACGTACGTCGTTGGGTTGACGTCGATGTCGTAGATGTTGCCGCGCAGCTCCTCGACGGTGGTCATCGGCGGTACTCCTCGGGAGGTCGGGGACGGTCAGAAGAAGGTGGAGATGTTCTTGGCGAGCAGCACGTTCGACTCCAGCAGGATCGTCCGCTTCGCCACCCGTAGGGCACCATCGGCGTGCAGCCGCAGGATGTCGGTGCGGGAGCCGGCGTAGAGGTCGACCTCGCGCTCCAGCCGCGACCGGTAGACCAGGAACGCCGATCGGGCGGTGTACTCGCGGGGCCCGGCGACCTCCGGCTCGCCCTTGTGGCGGACCGAGACGTTGCTGATCAGGTGCCGGGTCCGCGACGGCGGGTCCTCCGACCAGGCCATCCCGGAGTCGTAGCGGCGGATCCGCCAGGCCAGCGAGTCCTTCGTCTCGTCGTAGAAGGCGGCCTCGCCGGGCTGGGCGACGGCCAGCGCCTGCTGGCGGCGGGTGCGGTTGGAGCGGGTCGGCAGCCAGTAGTGCAGGTCGTCGTCGAAGACCTCCAGCCAGTCGGAGTAGCGACCTTCGTCGAGCAGTTCGGCCTCGTGGAAGTAGAACTGCGCCACCCGGTAGCCGAACTCGGCGTCGACCAGGGTGCCGTCGAGGCGCTGTTCGGCGTCCGCGGCCGGCCCGAAGCCGCCGGTCGGCTCGTCGTCCTCGGTGACGGCGATGTGCGTCATGATCGGTCCTTTCGGTCCGTGGATTCAGGATCGTGGGTCAGGAACGTGGGTCGTACGGTCGGGCCTCAGGCCTGTTCGTGCCAGGCGGGGGTCCGGATCAGCTCGGCCCACCGGCGATAGAAGGCCCGGCCGGCCGAGTCGGAGAGCAGCTCCGAGGTGACTCCGGGGTAGCCGGGTTCCTGCCGGTCAGTGCCGATCCCCATCTGGTAGTTCAGCGGGGTGGAGTTGGTCATGAAGCCGTGCGCAATCGCCTGGCACTCCGACCAGTTCTCGCCGTCGTCCTGCTCGAAGATGCCCGACGGGCCGAAGGTGCGCAGGTTGTAGAGCCGCTGGGCCTCGCGGACCTCTTCGGGCATCGACTTGTCGAGGACGGTCCAGGCCCACACCTCCATCCGGTCCGGGCCCTTGGGGTGCCAGACCCGGATCGAGCCGTTGACCGGAAGGTAGGAGAAGTTGGGGAAGACGGTGCCGTGGCCATTGGTCAGCGGTCCGGCGACCCGCTCGGCGCCGAGCCGCTCGCGCAGCGCGTCGTAGTCGTACCACTGGTGCACGGTCTTGGCGTCGAACCGGTTGCGTGGGTGCACCGGGAAGCCGTGGGCGTGTCCGTGGTCGTTGTGGAACTGACGGCCGGTCCGTTCGGCGATCTCCCGCTTCGGGCCCTGGCCGGTCGGCGAGAGCACCTGCAGGGCCGAGGCGTGCGACATGTTGACGTGGTACCAGTCGGTGGCGAACTGCTCGGCGGCGAGCTTCCAGTTGCCCTGCAGCACCCACTTCATCACCCCGCCGACGACGACGGTCCCCTCCGGATCGCGGTCGAGCAGCGCGTCGAGATACCACCGCATGTCACCGAGGTCCTCCGCCAGCGGCATCGCGTCGGGGTCCCAGTTGCCGAAGATCAGGCCGTGGTACTCCTGCACATTCGGCACCTCGACCAGGCCCCAGTCCTCGCGGCGGAACTGCTCCGGGTAGCCGCCGCCGTTCGGCACCGAGATGAGCGCGCCATCGAGGCCGAAGGACCAGCCGTGGTACGTGCAGGTGAAGGCCTTGGCCTGGCCCTCGTCGGCCCGGCAGACCCGGGCGCCCCGGTGTCGGCAGGAGTTGAGGTAGGCCCGGATCCGGCGCTGCTTGTCCATCGTGACGATGATCGGGTCCTCACCCATGAACGTCTGGAAGAAGTCGCCGGGCTTGCGGAACTGGTCGGTGTGGGCCAGGAAGAGCCAGCTGCGGGCGAAGATCCGGCGCATCTCGGTGTCGTAGACGGTACGGTCGGTGAAGACCGCCCGGTCCACCAGGCCGGCCTCCGGGTCGACCATCGTCGAGACGTCGGTGGCCGGGTCCAGCCCTTCGGGGCGGCGCAGGGTCGAGGCGGCCGCGGCGGCGCCGCGCAGACCGTTCGGCGAGAATGAGGTGGGCATCGGTGCTCCTTCGGCGGCAGGGTGCGCGCGCCTCGACGGGCCATGGGCTGCCCGGGCCGAGTGCCGCGCTGCTACTCGTCGTCCGGCCTCCCCGACGGGGTCACCGGCACACCTCCAGTGAACCCGATGTGAGCCGCAACACGCAGCAACCGTTCCGAACCTTGGGGTGATGACTTGACACCACCAGCCGTTCCGAACCTTGGAACGTACGGGTCGAGCCAGCGGTCGTTCCGATCGACAGCACGGCGCCGGCCAACAACGGGGCCTCGCGCCGGGAATCACTCCATCGAGGCCGGGCGTCACTCCATCGACAGAGCCACCGCATGCAGGGCGTCCACCGCATCGACGATCACCGGCCCGGGATCGTCGACCTCTCCCGCCTGCGCGGAGATGAACGTGCCGTCGAAGAAGGCCAGCGCCAGCGGCAGCAGCCGACCGGCGACCCGGGCCGCCCGTTCCTCCCCCCAGGCCAGGTAGGCGTCGGCGAGGTTGCCGCGCAGCCCGGCGATGCCGCGGGCCCGGACGTGGCGCACCTGCTCGCGGACCGAGGCCTCCCCCTCGACCCCCATCGTGAAGGCCAGGTAGAGCCGCAGGAAGGAAGGGTGGTCGAGGACGGCGCGGACGCTGCCGGCAATCACCGCCCGTAGCCGCTCCCGCGGCTCCGCCACAGAATCGTCCGCCTGGGCGGCGACCACCGCCTCCAGGAACGCCGTCTCGCCGCGCTCCATCACCGCGGCCAGCACCCCCGCCTTGGACGAGAAGTGCCAGTAGATCGAGCTTGACGGCACGCCCGATTCCTTGATCAGTTCGGCCATCCCGGTCCCGCCGTACCCCTTGCGCGACATCAGCCGCTCCGCGGCGTCGAGCACGGCATCACGGGCTGCCTGGCCACGATCCGCCGGCTGATGGGGCTTCTGGGACATGCCCGCATCCTACGGACGTACCGCCGTCCGGACCGCCCGGGGAACACGACCACGCTGCTCTGCCATCACCCCAGCCGGCACCGCCATTGCGATCGGAACCACCCTCTTGACCACTGATGTGATCTGACTTACATTTTTGCGCACTGGAACGATCCATCCAGAACGGCAAGGATGCCGGCACTCCGACACCGATGCCGGCACACGACGAACAGGAATCCTCCGATGACGCAGGACACCCCCACCAGCTACGCCGCCGATGTCGCGATCATCGGCTACGGCCCCGCCGGCGTGACGGCCGCCACCTACCTCGGCATGAACGACGTGCCGGTGATCGTCCTGGAGAAGGACGCCGATCTTTACAGCCGCGCCCGGGCGGTGACGGTCAACGACTGGACGATGCGGATCTTCCAGGACTTCGGGATCGATGCAATCGTCAAGCAGGACATGGACATCGCCCGCGCCCTGATCTGGAAGACGTACGACCGGAAGATCATCTTCCGACTCGGCTTCACCGACGGCGGGCTGGGTCACGCCCCGTCGTACATGATCTACCAGCCGACGATGGAGCGGGAGATCCGCCGCAACGCCGAGCGGTACGGCAGCATCGATCTGCGGCTCGGGCACAGCTTCCTCGGGATGACCCAGGACGAGGACGGCGTCACCATTCGGGCCGAGGATGCCGACCGCCGGCCGTACGAGTTCCGCGTCCGCCGGGTGCTGGGCACCGACGGCGGCTCCTCCCGGGTCCGCAAGGAGCTCGGCTTCAGCATGATCGGCGAGACCCGACCGCGCCGCTGGCTGGTGGTCGACGGCGAGGTCACCCGGTGGTGGCCGGAGTGCAACGAGCTGGTCTTCTGGTCCGATCCGGAACGCCCGGTGGTCGACATCCCGCTGGCCAAGGGCAACCACCGCTGGGAGATCCCGCTCCAGCAGGGCGAGAGCGACGCCGACTACGACACCGAGGCCAAGGTCTGGGCCCGGCTGCGGACCCTCGGCATCGACGAGAGCAACGCCCGGATCAAGGGCTGGGCGTTCTACAGCCACCACCTGCGCCACCTCGACGCCTGGCGCGACCGGCACGCCACGGTGATCGGCGACGCCGCCCACCTGATGCCGCCGTGGGCCGGCCAGGGCATGCAGTCGGCGATCCGCGACGCCCAGAACGCCGCCTGGAAGTACGCCCTGGTCGCCAAGGGCCTGGCGGGCGAGGACATCCTCGACACGATCCGCAGCGAGCGCTCGCCCCACGTCGAGATGATGACCGAGATGTCGAAGCAGCTCGGCTTCCTGATCGAGGGCGCCGACCCGAAGCTGATCGCGCTGCGCAACACCCTCGGCCCCTACCTGATGCACCTGCCGGGGCTGTCGAGGAAGATGCTGCCGACCACCGCGACCAACCGGTTCGAGCACGGCTGGGTCACCGGGATGCCGGCGAAGTCGAACGCGCTGGGTCGGATGGTCCCCCAGCCGGAGGTGTACGACACGCTGGGCATCGTCCACCGGCTCGACGACCTGATCGGTCAGGGCTTCGTGGCGTTCGGCCTCGACCGCGACCCGCGCGAACTGATGACCGCCGAGCAGACCGCGGGCTGGGCCGCGCTCGGGACCCGGTTCATGTCCGTGGTCGGCTCGGCGTCGTCGCGCAGTGACACGGACACGGTCGTCGACCACACCGGCACCCTGACCCGTTGGCTGAGGAAGTACGGCGCCACCGTCGTCGTGCTGCGTCCCGACCGCTTCGTCGCCGCGGCCGACCCGACCGGCCTCGACGTGCCGCCGGCGCGCGGCAACCTCGACGGTGTCGGGAATCCGACGAGCAGGTCCGCGGCCACCCGGCAGCGGAGCCCGCGGGACCTTGTCACCTCGGTGCGCGCCGCGCTCACCTTCTGACCCGGCACAGGGCCTCCTCTGACCCGGCACAGCGCTGAACCGACACCGCGCTGCCGGGCCGCGACATCCCGGCCCGCCCCCGACCCCCGCCCGACATCCCTCATCCCGATACCCCGCATCGATACCGATGCCCCCGCATCCCCCACCTCAAGGAGAACTCCGATGATCCGATCCCTCGGCTACGCCGGCTTCACCTCGCCCCGCCACGAGGAGTGGCTCGACTGGGGCCCGACCTACCTCGGCCTGGAGGTCGCCGCCCGACGCGGCGGCGACGGTGCCGTACGCCTCCGGATGGACGACAACGAATACCGGCTGGCCATCCATCCCGGTGACCGCGACGACCTGGCCTACATCGGCTGGACCGTCGACAGCCCCGCCGACCTCGCTGCGCTCGAACAGCGGCTCCGCGCCGCAGGCCTCGAGGTCACCCGCGAGACCGAGTTGTGCGCCGAGCGCGGTGCGGTCGAGCTGATCTCCTTCGCGGATCCGTTCGGTCTGCGCAACGAGGTCGCCTGGGGTCTGACCACCTACCCACACAGCTTCCGTCCCGGGCGGCCGATGGACGGTTTCGTCACCGGCGACGGCGGGCTGGGGCACATCGTGCTGATCACGCCGAGCCTGGAACAGTCGGAGGGCTTCTACTGCGGTCTGCTCGGCCTGGGCCTCACCGACGAGATCCAGCCGACGAACGGCCCGCGGATCCACTTCTACCACTGCAATCCGCGCCACCACTCGCTGGCGATGGCCGAGATCCCGGGCATCACCGGGGTCCAGCACGTGATGCTGGAGACCCGCTCGCTCGACGACGTGGGTACCGCGCTGGATCTGCTGAAGACTGACGGGCAGACCATCCAGATGGACATGGGCCGGCACACCAACGACCGGATGACCTCGTTCTACGTCCGTACGCCGGCCGCCTTCGACATCGAGTACGGCTGGGGCGGGTTGCTGGTCGACCACGAGCACTCCCGCCCGCACCGCTACGCGTCGATCAGCGTCTGGGGCCACCAGAACGAGTCCGGTGAGCTGCCACCGCCGGCGATCATCCACCCGGTCGGCGTCCCCGAGGTCGTCGGGGTCTGACCGGCATCGAGCACGTGGCGTCATCGCCGACGGCCTCGGCGCACTCGGCCAGGCCGACCGAGCCGTTCCTGACGAAGGGGCGTGATGGTTGGCGGCCCGGGCGCCGCGTGGCCGCGTGCGCGTTTCGCCCACGCGTTTGTGGGGGTAGTCCAGCACAAACACGTGGGCGAAACGTACCTCCGAAACTGACACCGACACCTCGGCACGGCGGCCCCGATGTCCTGTCATCGTCACGGAGTAACGGTGCAGGAGGAGCTGAGGCCGAGCAGGCCGACGGAGACTCTCGAATAGATCGGCGGGGTCGACGTCCAGCCGCCATCGCTCGGACCACCTGTGTAGGCGGCGATGTAGAAGCTCTGACCGAAGAGCGCACTCAGCAGCATTCCGAGCAGATCCTGGAGAATGCTCTGGGAGAACGTCGCACGGTACACACCATTGCCGCGATCCGTGATCGCGGCTGATCCCGCTGACATACCGCCCGTACTGGTACCCACGCTCCACTTCACGTCGGTAGAGGAGTATCCAGCCGGGGCTTTGTACTCGACCCATGCCGAGTTGATCACACCGAGAGTCGTCCCCACCCCGCAGGTGGTGACCGTGGGCACCGGCACCTTCTTCGCGGTGAAACTCCCCTGCCCGTGCTCGCTGTCGACCCAGGATGCCTCGGTCTGGCCGGCCGAGGCGCTGAGGCCGGCCGGCAGCACCATCAGCACCGCGCACAGGACGGCCAGGATCCGGCCCCGGGTCGGGCGGCGCGCCCAGCGGATCACGGCCGGCCCTCGGCCTTGTCGGTGTCACCGATGTCGCGGTGGTTCTGCTGCTTCGCCCGCAGGGCCAGCGCGAGGCCCGAGGTGATCGCCCCGAGGGCCAGGAGCAGCGACCAGCGTGCGCTCGGCCCACCGGTGCCGGCGAGGCCGCCGGGGCCCACCGACAGCGAGTCGCCCTGGCCGGAGGCGTGCAGCAGCGCCGACACGCCGGCGCCGGGGACGGGCCGGGCGGTCGGTGGCATCGTGACAGCCAGCAGCACCCACCGCTCCTCGTCGGAAGGCATCGTGAGCAGTTCGCGTTCGGCTCCGTCGATCGGCAACGGATCGAGGCCGGGCAGCGGCCAGGACCGGCCGGTGCACACCCCGTCGACCCACTGGACCGAACACGCCGCCGCGGCGGCGGTCAGTCCCATGCTGGCATCGCCGGTGGCCGACAGGCCGACGCTGACGGTGCCCGGGTCGGGCGCGTCAGCCGAGACCCCCACCTGCCAGTGCACGGTCTCACCGGGCCCCATCATGGCCATCCGGGGATCAGGGAGGGACACCAGGGTGAGGTAGGTGCCGCGGACGATCTCGGTCTGGGCCGCCGCGGCCGGAAGGGCGACCGCGAGCGCGACCACCCCGGCCACCACCAGCGCCAGCACGATCAGCACGGTCACCATCAGACCGGCACGCCTGGGGTGACGCCGTGTGGCCTCGACGGCATGCCGGGCGGGGACGTGCCGGCGCGACGGGGACGGCCCGGGGATCCTCCGCTTACCCGGAGTCGGCCGTCTGCTCGACACTGTTCCCTTGCCCGGGACCGTCGACTCATCCGGAAGCGCCGCCTCATCCGGAAGCGACGGGCCCTTCTCGCCGGACCGGCCGCCGTCGCGCGGCCAGAATGCCCAGGTGACCAGCAGGGAGGCCCCGATGGTGATCGCGCCGAGCACGTACGGGTTCGACAGACGGACGATCACCAGTGCCAGCCCGGGCACCGAGGCCAGGGTGATGCGTACCGTCGAGACGGTGTAGGGGGCCGCATCCTCCGACGCGTTCGCGTCGCCCTTCAGGGTGAGAATCCGCTGGTCGGCCGCCGGGCCCGCCGTGACCGAGGTGACCCGGTGGGTGACCGGCAGCTGTCCGGGCCGGTCGACGGTGACCACGTCGCCGACCTTCACCTCGGCCGCGGGGACCCTGCGGACGATCGCGACCGAACCGGCCGGGATGGTCGGGCTCATCGACCCGGTCTTGAACATGATCAAGGTGACGTCGAACACCAACGCCAGCACGACCAGCACCACGCACAGGGCACCAAGGATCGACAGGACGGTCAGCACCACCTCTTCGGTGGCGCGCGCGATACGTCGTGCTGTGCTGATGCGTCGTGCGGTGCCCATGTCACCTCCTCTCAATTGGACGAGGTCGCCAGGAAGCCCCAGGTGAGGGTGCCGGTGGTCCCCTGGTAGGAGTTGCCGGCGCCCGTGGTGACCCGGACGTCGAAGCAGTAGCGCAGGGTGTTCGCGGCATGGGCCGAGAGGGCGGTGTTCGGCGGAGAGCCGGGCATCGTGCCCCCCGCGACGTACGTACTCGCCCCGCCGGCGACCCAGGTCGGGGAGCCGGAGAAGGCCGCGAGATTGCAGGTCGTGGTCGAGCCGATGAGCACCGCGCGGTACTCGAGCACATCGGCGAGGGTGTCCGCCTTGCTGGCGGAGTTGAGCGCGACGGTCCCACCCACGGTGCTCGCGGCGGTGGTACGGACGTCCAGAGACGCGTAGTGCGACACTCCGGGCGACATCGCGGTGGCGCTGAAGGCGAGCGTGGCGGGCGATTCCTGGATGGTGCTCACCCAGCCTGATCCGGGGTTGGATTCGGTGGCGAACACACTCGCCGTGAACTGTCCGGCGGCGTACTCACTGTCGTTCCACGCGGCCAGGGTGACGGCCGCCCCGACCCCGAACACCAGCCCTCCGGCCAGCACGGCGCGCAGTCGTCTCCAGACCCCCGCGCGCCGTGACCGTGCCGTCAGCTCATGGCTCATCCGTCTGCCCTCCATCGCCCGCCGTCCTCCCGGACGGCGCTCACGCGCCCGAGGCGCTGCCGCGCCGGTCACTGATCAGCTGATGCTGGTGGCCTTGAACTCCCAGACGGTCGAGGCGGTCCCGCCCTGCACGAAACTGGTCTCCGGGCCGGCGGTGACCTTGACGCAGAGTTGCACGGCGGCGCCCGCGGTCCCGGTGGCGCCCTTGGCGAGATTGACCGAGGCCGGGGTGGCCGGCCGGGCACTCAGCGTGGTGCCGGTCCACACCGCCGTCGCCGAGCCGACTGTGGCGGCGTCGCAAGTATCCCCCGAGGCGAGTTGGTAGATGTCGTACGAGAGATGATCCGCATTGGTGCCGGTCGCCGTGTTGGTCGCCGGGTTGAGCACCAGCGTGGCGTCGCTGGTGGTAGTGCTGTCGAGGCGCACCCAGAACGCCTTGTAGAGCACGTTGTCAGGCGAGATGTTCCCGCTGTACGTCGCCGAGTCGAACACGACCGCGGCTGTCCCGGCAGTGTCGTGCTGGGAGTAGGTCGTGCCGTCGGTACTGCCCTCCAGATTGAACGTGCCCGCCGCGAAGTCACCCTTCGCGAACTCCGAGTCGTTCCAGGCAGCCAGAGTGACCGCCGCTCCCACGCCGAGCACGACTCCACCGGCAAGGAGTGCGCGAATCCTGTGGCTGCGGGTCCATCGAGTCGAGGTGTTGTCGGACATCCTTGTCCCCTCTCAGAAATAGTGCTGCGGATCCCGCACGGTTCGGCGTCGGCCGCCCGAAACCTGTGCGGGATGTCCGCAGCCTATGCCAGCTCACAGGTTCCACACAGCGGAACATCTGTGGCCGCGTGTGGCGATTGTCACAAAGAGGCAGGCACGTCAACCCGGCTGCACCTCACCCCAGCAGGTCGTCGACCACCCGCCCGATCAGGCCCTTGGCGTTGGCCACGTCCAGGATCGACCCGGAGGTGGTGATGCCGTATTTGCGGGAGGCCAGCAGGACGTACGCCCCGGTGTAGTCGACCGCCTCGGGACAGCGCCGCAGCGCGGACTTCTTCGCGACCATCCCGGCCATGTCGAAACCGCTCACCGAGGTGTCGGCCAGGCCCATCGCCGCCGGCCCGCGCAGATCGCTGACCATGCCGGCCGGTGCGACGCCGTTGACCCGTACGTCGGGGGCGAGTTCGTACGCCAACTGCTTCACCAGCCCGGCCCCGGCATGCTTGCTGGAGATGTAGAGCGTGCCACCGCCACCGGGGTAGAGGGCGGCGTTGGACAGCGTGACGATGAACGAGCCGTGGCTGGCCCGCAGCGCCTCCAGCGCCGCCTTCGCAGCGAGCAGCGGGCCCCTGACGTTGAGCCGGTAGAGCTCGTCGAAGCCCCGCTCCAGTTCCTCCGGCGACATCTCGTCCAGGCTGCGGCCGAAGTCCCACAGCCCGGCGTTCGCGATGAAGGTGTCGAGCCTGCCCCACCGGGCGACCGCCAGGTCGACGGCCGCCCGGTTCGAGGCGTACGTCCCCGCATCGCCCGGCAGGACTGCCACCCGCTCCGGATCACACTCGGCCTCCAGCGCCCGGCACTTGTCGGCCGAATACTCCAGCACGACCACCCGGGCGCCCTCGTCCAGCAGGGTGTCCACCAGCGCCCGACCGAGCCCGGAACCACCCCCGGTGAGCACCGCGACCTGTCCGTCCAACCAACCCATCTGCGTTCTCCTTGTCCTGAGGATGCGTCTGTTGCCCCCGGTGCGTCGTGCCTGCGCCGACGCGCACCGGGGGCGTCCTGCTCGGGCGCCGGCGCTCAGCGGGTCCGAGCCGCCATCACACCGAAGCCGGCGATGTACTCCGGGATCGGCTCGTAGTACTCGAACGTCGTCTCGTACGGTCCGGCGGCCGCCAACGCGCTGAATGCGGCCACCCAGGCGCGGACCTCGTGCGAGGAGTGCCCGGCGTCCTCGGTCATCGCGTCCGTCGCGTACGCGTCGAAGCGGGCCGGCTCACCGGCGGCGCAGTCGGCCATGAAGGCTCGGTCCCAGTCCGGGTTGAGGTCGCGGATCGACGCCTCGCCGCGGGCGAACGCCGCCGCCCCCTCGATCACCCGGCGCTGCCGCGCCTCACGGGCCTCCGGGGTGGGGTGGCGGCCGTCGATCAGCCCGGCCCGGACCGGCGTGGGGGCGGTGTCCCACTGCGGGACCGGCGGATCGTGCGACAGCCCGCCGGAGGCGATCACCAGCACCCGCTCGTCGAGCGAGGCGAGGTAGTCCCCGACCGCCTGGCCCATCGCCCGGATCCGGCGCATCGGGACGAACGGCCCGGCGACACCGTTGACGAAGACCGGCACCACCGGCCGAGCGGTCAGCCCGCCGAAGAGGGTCTCCAGCGGCTGCACGGCACCGTGGTCGACCTCCATCCGGCGGGACAGCGCCATGTCGATGTCGGCCTGCTGGACATGCCGGACCAGGGCCAGCGCCTGCGCCTCGTCGACCGACAGCGGTCCGGCCGCGGTGTCGTAGTCGCCGATCGCGGTGGCGGCCAGGCCGATGCAGAACGGCGGCATCAGGTCGTAGAAGAAGCCGTTGTAGTGGTCCGGGGCGAAGACCACGACCAGGGTCGGGTCGTACGCCTGGGCGACGGCGTGGATCCGGGCGAACGCCGCGTCGACCCGGGCACGGACCTCGGGGGCGGGCGGCAGTTCCGCGGTGTGCAACAGCGGACTGTGGGACATCGCGATCAGGGCGAGTGACATCAGGGGTCCTTCGAGAACAGTGGGGACGCGACAGTGCCGACAGCACTGACGCGACGACGTGCTCACTCACCCCGCCCCGGCCGGACGCCCTCCGGCCGATGAACGGTGCTCCGAGGCTAAGTGGCCGCGCCCGGCAGGTCAACCCCGTCGGGCAGGTTCGTCCCGCCGGACAGATCGGCCGCCGCAGGCAGCTCCGCCCCACCGGACGGGTCACCCCCACCAGACCGGCCCGGCCCCGCAGCCCGGGCCGGCGACGGCGCCAGCACCAGGGATCCGATGCCGCCGGCACGCTCGGAGAAGAACGTCGGCACAGGCTCCCCCACCTCCTCGCAGGCCAGGGTGACCATCCGGGCCATCACCGCGGTGGCCACCGCGGTGATGAACTCCTCGTCGCGCTGGGTCCCGGCGACCCGGGACAGCAGGCAGCCCTCGACCGTGGCGAGGGAGAAGTCGGCCATCCGGCCGGGCAGCTCCGGCACCTCCGCCAGCACCCGGGCCGGCACCAGGTCGAGCCAGGCGCCGGTCAGCGCCCGCTGGGTGATCTCGCGCAGCGTACGGATCTCCTGGGCGGTCTTCGAGTCCTGCATGTCCGCGTCAAGCATCAACTGGACGTTGAACCGCCACAGCCCGTGCCGGGCCGGGTTCTCCACGATCGAGTCCAGTACCACCTTGACCGGGTTCGGCGCGTCGCCGGGGCCGAGGTGGTCCACCATCGGCCGGGACTCCTCGTAGCCGTGGCGCACCAGCGCCGCGAACAGGGCGTCCTTGTCCTCGAAGTGCCAGTAGAAGGACCCCGGATGGACGCCGGCCTCCTTCTGGATCATCGCCAGCGTCGTCCCCTTGTAGCCACGTTCGGCGGAGATCCGGCTCGCCGCGGCGAGGATCCGCTGGCGGGTGGAGCGGGGATCGGCGGGGGTCCTGGCCACTCGCGTCCTTCCTGGTGGAACGGTCGGTGTTGATCGTACGCCACCGCCGTTAGCGTGATCCTCACCACATACTTGAGTGCTCACTCAAGACCGGGTCACACCGATCCGTCCGTACCTCACATCCACATCCCACCGCTGCAGGCTCCAGCGTCGGACGCCCCTCGGCCCTCACCGGCCGACCGTCACCGGAGCCGCCACCGCCGGTCCGTTGACAAGGGAGTTTCCATGACCGACATCACCGAACTCATCGACATCGAGAATGGTCGCCTGTCCGGGAAGATCTTCTACGACCAGGAGATCTACGAGCAGGAGCTGGAGAAGGTCTGGAAACGTGCCTGGTGCATGCTCGCCCACGACTCGATGATCCCCAAGCGGGGTGACTACCTGCAGACCTACATCGGCGAGGACCCGATCATGGTCGTCCGCCAGAAGGACGGCAGCGTCAGGGCCTTCCTCAACCAGTGCCGCCACCGCGGGATGCGGATCTGCCGCGCCGACAAGGGCACCGCCAAGGCGTTCACCTGCAGCTTCCACGGCTGGGCCTACGACCTGGCCGGCGACCTGATCCAGGTCCCGCGGCAGAACACCGCCTACCCGGAGACCTTCGAGCGCGGCGACTTCGGCGCCGTCAAGGTCCCGCGGATCCAGTACTACAAGGGCTTCTGGTTCGGCACCTGGGACAAGGACGCCCCCGACTTCGAGGACTACCTCGGCTCGGCGAAGTACTACCTCGACGGCTACATCGACCGCTGGGACGGCGGGATGGAGCAGGTCGCCTTCCACCGCTGGGTGCTGCCGAACAACTGGAAGTTCATGGCCGAGCAGCCCACCTCGGACATGCAGCACTCCGAGATCACCCACATCTCCGCGGCCACGGTGCTGAACAAGGGCTCCGACGCCGCCGACCGCACCCTGCGCGGCAACGACCCGGTCGGGCGGCAGTTCTTCGCCGACTTCGGCCACGGCGGCGCCTGGTACGGCGAGAAGGGCGCCGAGGTGCCGAACACCGGCCAGGCGATGCAGGCGTACGAGGCGCAGCCGGAGATCGCGGAGATGATCGCCCGCCGCCTCGGCGACGACCGCGAGGTCCGCGGTCACCTGAACATCTGGCCGACCTTCATGCTGCTGGGCAACTACACCATCCGGGTCACCCACCCGCGTGGCCCGCACGAGCAGGAGGTCTGGGCCTGGACCTTCGTGCCGAAGGACGCTCCGGAGGAGATCAAGGACTCCATCCGCCGCGACGTGCTGCGCACCTTCACCCCGGCCGGCATGTTCGAGGCCGACGACGCCCTGAACTGGGAGGAGATGCAGCACATCCTCAAGGGCAAGGTCGCCCGCGAGACCGGCTACCTGTACCAGATGGTCGGCGCCCCGATCCAGTGGGACGAGGGCTGCTACCCCGGCGGCTCCTCCGCCCACGTCTTCTCCGACAACGCGGCGATCAACATGTACGCGAACTACCTCGACATGATGACCTCCGACTCCTGGGAGGAACTGATGGAGAAGCGCGCCCAGCACCGGATGGGCCTGCCCACCACCCCCGCCGCGGTCCAGGCCTGAGCCCGGCCACCCCGCACCGTACGACACGACCAGCCACAACGCACGACGAGGTGTGACCCATGACCGTGACCACTGACCCCACCACCACTGACACCGCCACCACCGCCATCCCGTTCGGCGACCCGGACGCCGCCGCCCGTCCGATCGGGGCGACGACCGACAAGCTGACCGCGCTGCTCGCCGACGTCGATCCGGCCGTCGAGCGCGCCCTCACCCGGTTCCTCCATGAGGAGGTGCAGGTCCTGGACGACTGGAAGTGGGGCGAGTGGCTCGACTTCTTCGCCGACGACTGCCTGTACTGGGCTCCGACCCAGGAGGAGCGCCTGGCCCGCGAGCGTTCCCGGCACATCTCCGCGTTCCGCACCTCCGCCTACTTCGAGGAGAACAAGGTCCAGCTGAAGCAGCGGGTCGACCGGCTGCTGACCAACCAGGCCTGGGGTGAGGAGCCGCCGTCGCGGGCCCGGCACATCATCAGCAACATCCGGGTGACCAAGGGCGTCGCCGAGGACGAGTACGTGGTGAAGTCCAACTTCTACGACTACCGCTCCATCGGGCAGCGCTCCCAGGACTCGATCACCGGCGAGCGGACCGACCGGATCGTCCGTGACCCGGCCTCGCCGTGGGGCTACCTGATCAAGGAGCGCCGGGTCCTGTTCGACATGTCCATCATCCTGAACAAGAACCTCAGCCTGTTCTACTGAGCCGTTACCCGATCGCCCGTTCATCCCTGCCCCGGAGAGGAGAGCCGTGAAGATCACGACCCTGGAGAAGATCGGCGTGGTGGTCCGCGACCTGGACCGTGCCCTCGAGCAGCACGCCCGTTGTCTTGACACCACCGTGTGGACGACGAACGACCTCACCGCTGACCGGCTGTCGGCGATGGTCTCGTACGGCCGGCGCAGTGCGGGCAGCTACCGCACCGCGTTCGGCCGGACGCCGTACGATCCGCAGGGACCGGGCCCGATGGGTGGCGCCCCGCGCGCCGTCCCGTTCGAGCTGGTCCAGCCGACCGGCGGTGAGACGCCGTTCCAGGAGTTCCTGCTCTCCCGGGGCGAGGGCATCGGCTACCTCACCGTCCGGGCCGAGGGGGCGGACGAGGCGGCGATCGCGGCCCACTTCGCCGCGCTGGGCATCCCGGCGGCGCACTCCCACGTCGTCGACGGAGAGGTCCGGCGCACCTTCTGGGACACCCGGGCGGCGCTGGGCGGCTACCTGCTGGAGGTGTTGCCGGCGGCGTACCTGCCGACCGGCGACACCCGCAGGCTGGACGGCGCGGCCCTGCGCGGCGGCCGGCGGGCGCTGCCGATGCAGGGGATCAACCACTTCGGGGTGGTGGTGGAGGACACCATGGCCACCCTGGAGCAGTACCGGCGGGTCCTCGGCATCGAGCGGTTCGCGGTGAAGGCCTGGCAGACCGAGCCCGGCCGGCTCGACAACCCGTACTACCGGGAGCTGTCTCCGGTCGAGCACGGCTACCTCACCGCGCAGGGCTTCACCGGGGACTTCGGCTTCGAGATCATCCAGTGCACGTACGGCCCCTCGCACTACAACCGCGAGTTCACCGACCAGCGCGGCCCGGGGATCCACCACCTGTTCCCCTACCTCACCACCGACGCCGGCGACTGGGCGGCGACGGTCGAATCGCTGACCGCGCTCGGTGCGCCGCTGTGCATGGGCTCCGACCTCCGCGGCGGCGCCTCGGAGTACGGCTACTTCGACACCTTCGACCGGCTCGGCGGTTTCCTCATCGAGGGGGTGCACCGGCGCTTCCCGGCGGAGGATAGGTACATGGCCCCCGACTGGGAGGTCGATTTCAGCACCCTCGCCGAGAAGGACTGACATGCTCCGCGTCCTGCACGAATTCCACGACCTCCCCGATCCCGGCCCGTTGCGCGAGGAGACGGCGGTGCTGCGCCGGGCCCCCGGCTGCGCCAGCGCCGAGCTGTACGCCAGCCTGGACGGCAGCGCCTTCCATGTGCTCACCATGCTGTGGGAGACCGAGGAGGCGTACGACGCGTTCTGGCGCCGGGCCCTGGCCGGGGACTACCCGGTGCTCACCGATCTGGTCACCGGGGCGTACGCCGACACGTCGGTGACCACGGAGTTCTACCGGCGGGAGATCTTCGCACTCCGCGACGGGGTGTGGGAGCCGGAGCGGCTCGGCGAGTCGCACCGAGCGATCCGCTGGCCGGCGGCCGGCGCGGTGCGGGTGGTGATCCAGCACGCGGTGCAGGCATCGCCCGCGATGTACGAGCGGATCGGCGCCGAGGTCGCCGAGACCCGCCGCGAGGAGGGCTGCCTGGTCTACCACTGGTGCGAGGACGTCGACCTGCCCGGGCACCTGCTGCTCGTCGAACTGTGGGCCGACCAGGTCATCTACGACCGGCACTGGGCCCTGCGCGGGGCCACTGCCGCGTTCCGCGGCGACACCCTGCGGATCCCCGCCCGACCGCAACGCGGGCCGGAGACCCGCGAGTTCTACCGCCGGCAAAGATTCCGGCACCTTTACGAGCGCTGGCTCCCGGCCGACTCGTACGCTTACGCCACCACCGTGTCCTGGCCTGCCGGCTGAGCGGCCCGACACACCGAGGAAGGACCCACCATGAGCACGCAGATCGAGCCGATCAAGGTCGCCGACGTCGGGGACATCGAGGACGAGGAGGCCCTCGTCGTCGACGGGGCGGCCAACGGCACCGGCCGCGACATCGCCGTCTTCTTCTCCGACGGCCAGTACTACGCCCTCGACGACACCTGCACCCATGAGGAGGCCTCGCTGGCCGACGGCTGGATCGAGGGCGAGGAGGTCGAGTGCCCGATCCACTCGGCGCGGTTCTCGCTGTGCACCGGCGCCGCGCTGTGCCTGCCGGCGAGCATCCCGGCCCGGACCCACAAGGTGGAGCTCCGCGGTGACGAGATCTGGCTGCACCCGGGTGTCCCCGTCGAGGGGGCCGTCACCGAGGTCACCGCCTGATGTCCGGCACCGTCGCGCCCGGTGCGGGCGGCAATGTCGTGATCGTCGGCGGCGGGCTGGCCGGCTTCACCACCGCCCAGGACCTGCGCAAGCACGGCTTCGACGGCCGGGTCACCATCGTCGACCCGGAGGGCATCCCGTACGACCGGCCGCCGCTGAGCAAGGAGTACCTCGACGGCTCGCTGCCGGCCGCGAAGCTGTCCTTCGTCCCCGACGACTGGTACCGCGACAACGCGGTGGAGCTGATCACCGACCGGGTGGTCGCCCTGAACCCGGACGAGGGGCTGCTCGAGCTGGGCGGCGGGAGGACGGTCAGCGCCGCCACCACCGTGCTGGCGCTCGGCGGCCGGCCCCGTACGTTGCCGATCCCCGGCGGCGACCTGCCGGGCCTGCTGACGCTGCGGACGAAGGACGACGCGGACCGGCTGCGGGACCTGCTGGTGCCCGGCCTGCGGCTGGCGATCATCGGCGCCGGTCTGATCGGCGCCGAGGTGGCCGCCACCGCCGTCAAGGACGGCGCCACTGTCACCCTGATCGACCCGGTGCCGGTGCCGCTGGTTCCGCTGGTCGGCGCCGAACTGGCGGTCCGCCTGCACGCGATGCACGCCGCGCACGGCGTCGACGTACGGTGCGCGATGACCACCGGCATCTCACTGGCCGGCGAGGAGTACACCGTCACCCTCAACGACGGCAGCAGCGTCGTCGCCGACGCGGTGCTGGTGGCGGTCGGGATCGTCCCGGAGACCAACCTGGCCGAGGCCGCCGGGCTGGCCACCGACCAGGGCATCATCGTCGACCCGACCCAGCGCACCACCCATCCCGGCGTCTACGCCGCCGGCGACGTGGCCCGGATCCGGCTGGCCGACGGCACGCTGATCCGCCGCCACGAGCACTGGGAGTCGGCGATGAACGCCGGCCGGACCGTCGCCGCGGCGATCGCCGGGGTGCCGCTGCCGGCACACGGCGCCTCGTGGATGTGGTCCGATCGCTACGGTGTCCACGTCGAGTCGGTGGGTGACCTGGTCAACGGGACCCCGATCGTCCGGTCGGTGGACGGGGTGCCGGTGGCCGCCTTCCGGATGGAGGCCGACGGCCGGATGATCGGCGCCGCCACCATCGACGGCGGTACGGCCGTCCGGGCCGCCCGCCGGATCATCGACCGGGGCCTGGTCATCGATCCGCTCAAGCTCGCCGATCCGTCGATCGAGCTCAAGAAGCTCGCCCGCTGAGGCCCCCGTGGCCCGCATGCAGAAAGGACTGCCATGGAGTTGACGTACGAGAACACCAGCCGGTTCGTGGACACCCCCTCGGGGCGGATCCACATCAACGAGGCCGGCCCGGCCGGCGGGGAGCCGCTGGTCCTGTTGCACGGCTCCGGGCCGGGCGCCACCGGCTGGACGAACTTCTCCAACAACATCCCGGTCTTCGCCGAGAAGTACCACGTCGTCGCGGCGGACATGCCCGGCTGGGGCGAGTCCGACCCGGTCACCTGGCAGCAGCGTAACCATCCGCAGGCCGTCGCCGACCTGCTGGACGCGCTGGGCATCGAGCAGGCCACCCTGATCGGCAACTCGATGGGCGGCGGCACCACCATCCGGTTCGGCTACGAGCACCCGGAGCGGGTGCGGCGGCTGATCACGATGGGCTCGTCCTCCGGGTCGAGCACGCTGTTCGGCCCGGCCGGCCTCACCGAGGGGCTGAAGATCCTGCAGCGCGGCTACCGTGACCCGTCCTTCGCGGTGATGAAGGAACTTGTCGACGTGATGACGTACGACTCGACCTTCGCCACCGACGAGCTGATCCAGGGGCGCGCCGACATGGTCGCCGCCCACCCGGAGCACAACCGGAACTTCCTCGACGCCGTCGGCAAGCGGGCCGTGGTCGAACTGGATCAGGCCCAGGTGCGGACGATCCAGGCACCGACGCTGCTCTTCCACGGCCGCGACGACCGGGTGGTGCACTTCGAGCACAGCCTGCGGCTCACCTCGCTGATCCCGGACAGCCGACTGGTACTGATCAACCGCTGCGGCCACTGGCTGCAGATCGAGCACGCCGCCGAGTTCAACCGCCTCGTCGACGAGTTCATCACGAACAACTGAGCCGCGGATCGCGGATCATGACCGACAGCGCCCGGCGAGGGCCATCGCCCGCACGATGGCTCCGCCGGGCGCTGGGCGTGTCCGCTGACCGCAAGCCCGGCAGCCGCCGCATGCCTGTCCGGCAGCCGGACCGGCCGCGAGATCAGGCTTCGCTGCCGGCGCTCCGGGTCGCCCCGGTCGACGCGCTGGCGGACGGCAGCGCCCTGGTCGTCGATGGCACGGTGAACGGGACCGGCGTGGACATCGCGGTCTTCCGCAGCGGCGGACGGTTCTATGCCCTGGACGACATCTGCACGCACCGCTACGCCTCGCTGGCCGACGGCCGGGTCGGGGACGGCTGGGTAGAGTGCCCGGTGCACGCCGCACGGTTCTCGCTGCGCACCGGAGAGGCGCTGTGCCCACCGGCGACGGCACCGGAACGGACCCACCGGGTCGAGCTGCGCGGTGACGAGATCTGGCTGTGCCCGGGGACCCCGGCCGACGGCGGCGGCCGGACCGACGGGCGGACGGATTGACCGGCGCGGCATGCTGAACCCGTGACCGAAACCCCCTCCCCCGGCGCCCGGCGCGCGCTGACCGCGATCGACGCCACCGGTGTGACGTACTCGGTGCGTACCCACCTGCCGAGCACCAGTCTGGAGGAGCATGCCGCCGCGATCGGGGTGCCGTCGTCGGACCTCACCAAGACCCTGGTCGTCCGCCGCCGCGAGGGCGACTACTTCTTCCTGCTCGTCCCGGGCGGCCGGAAGGTCTCCTGGAAGAAGGTGCGGGCGGCGCTGGGGGTGAACCGGCTGACCATGCCCGGCCCCGAGGAGGCCCGGGCGGCCAGCGGCTACGAGCGGGGCACCATCACCCCGTTCGGCGCCACCCACGTGTGGCCGGTCTATGCCGACCGTACGCTCGTCGACCCGCCGGGCCGGCAGGTCTCGATCGGCGGCGGGGATCACGGGACGGCGCTGGTGCTGGCGGCGGACGACCTGGTGGCGGTGCTGGACGCGACGGTCCTGGACGTCACCGAACCGGAGTGAGACAGGCCGGAACAGCGGGCCTGAGCAGGTGATCCGGCCCCGGTGAGCGGTGGTCCGAGCCGCGTGAGCAGAGCCACGTCGTCGGGCCTCCGCCCCCACCTCAGTGCCGTCCCACCCCGTGTTACTGTGTGGCCACAACACGCGCTCGGGGCCCGAGGAAGCCGGTGAGAATCCGGCACGGTCGCGCCACTGTGAGTCAAGTCAGGAACTCGCCCCGAGAGCGCACAACCCATCATCGGGACGCGTCATCCCGGAAGGACACACATCGTGCACATCGCAGAGGGGTTCCTACCCGCCTCCCACTGCATCGGCTGGGCCGTTGCGGCGACACCGTTCGTCGTCTGGGGCGTACGCTCGACCGTACGCCAGGTCCGCGAACATCCGGAGAACCGGGTGCTGCTCGCCGCCGCAGGCGCCTTCACCTTCATTCTGTCCGCGTTGAAGATGCCGTCGGTCACCGGCTCGTCCTCCCACCCGACCGGGACCGGTGTCGGGGCCATCCTCTTCAAACCACCCGTGATGGCATTCCTCGGGGCGGTGGTGCTGCTGTTCCAGGCGCTGCTGCTGGCGCACGGCGGCATCACCACACTCGGGGCAAACATCTTCTCGATGGCGATCGTCGGTCCGTGGGTCGGCTACGCGGCGTACGTCGCGCTGCGCAAGCTGCGGACACCCCTGGAGGTCCAGGTGTTCTTCGCGATGGCCCTGGCCGACCTGTCGACCTACGTCGTGACCTCGGTCCAGCTCGCGCTGGCCTACCCCACCCCGACCTTCGGGGCCGCGATGGGCAAGTTCTTCACCATCTTCGCAGTGACCCAGATCCCGCTGGCCATCATCGAGGGGCTGGTCGGTGTCGTGCTGTTCCGGGTGCTGCGGTCCATCGCCCGGCCCGAGCTGGTCGGCCTGGGCGTCCTGCCTGCCGCCGAGCCCGAGGTCGCGACCGTGCAGGGGGCCGCTCATGTCTGAGTTCAGCCACACCGTGAAGTCCCCGCAGTCCTCCCAGCATTCCTGGGTCACCTGGGCGCTGGCCGCCCTGGTCATCGTCCTGCTGGCGGTGACCTTCGCCATCGCCCGCACCCACTCCCCGGACGCGGAGTTCGGCGGCGCCGACAGCAACGCCGTCACCGCCCTGGAGGAACAGGGTGTCAAGCCGTGGTTCCAGCCGATCTTCGAACCCGGCAGCGCCGAGCTGGAGTCCGGGCTGTTCGCCGCTCAGGCGGCGTTCGGCGGCGCTGTGCTCGGCTGGGCCGTCGGCCGGCTCCAGTCCCGCACCGCGATCCGGCGCCTCCAGGAGAACAAGCACTCGGCGCTCGAGGATGTGGCCGCCGGCGACGGCGACTGACCCCCGATGGCCTTCTCGATCGACGGGGCTGCCTGGGGCAGCCCCTGGCGGGAGGTCGCGGTAGCGGACAAGGCCCTGTTGACCCTCGGCACGCTCTTCGTCGGTCTGTCGATGCCGGCCTGGCCGGTGGGGCCCATCGTCGTGGTGGGCCTCACCGCCGCTGCCCTGACCCTGGCCAGGGTCCCCTGGGGGATCTGGATCGGCGCGCTGCTGTTGCCGGCAGCCTTCGTCGTCATCGGAGTGCTGTCCATCGCGCTGCAGGTCGGTGAGGTGCCGGCCGCCGCGACCGTGTGGTGGAGTTCCGGGCCGTTCGCCGTCACCGCGGAGTCGGTGGCGCGGGCCGGCACCGTGCTGGGCCGCAGCATCGCGGGCACCTGCGCAGTGATCCTGTTCGCCGTGTCCACCCCGATGGTCGACCTGGTGGACGCCGGCCGGCGGTTGCGGATCCCCGGACCCGCCCTGGACATCGCCGCACTGACCTACCGGCTGCTGTTCGTGCTGTGGGAGTCGGCGGTCACCATCCGTGCCGCCCAGGCGGCCCGGCTCGGCTACGTCGGGTTCCGGCGCTCGGTGCACTCGTTCGGATCCCTCGCCGCCGGGGTCCTGGTCCGGGCCTGGGGCCGCTCCCACCGGCTGGAACAGGGTCTCGCCGGCCGCGGCTACACCGACGACCTGCGGACCCTGCAACACGTACGCCCCCACTCCCCGGTCTTCCTCGCCCTCACCACCACCTGGCTGCTGGTCCTGCTCGCGGCCGGGACCCACGGATTCGGACTACTGGCATGAGCCTCACCACCCACCAGCTCGCCGCGGGATATCCCTCCCGCGGCCGCGTCCTCGACGGCGTGGACGTCGAGATCCGTCCCGGCCACCGGACCGCCCTGCTCGGCGCCAACGGCTGCGGCAAGACGACGCTGCTCGCCTGTCTGTCCGGCGGGCTCGTCCCCGACGAGGGCACGGTCGTCGTCGATGGCACCACGCTCGCCCACAACCGCCGGGGCCTGATCGACCACCGTCGCCGGGTGCAGCTGGTGCTCCAGGACCCGGACGACCAGCTGTTCAGCGCCGACGTCACCCAGGACGTGTCGTTCGGCCCGCTCAACCTCGGCCTGACCGAGGACGAGGCCCGAGCCCGGGTGGAGGAGGCGCTGACCCTGCTGGGCGTCACCCACCTGGCCTCCCGTGCCACCCACCAGCTGTCCTACGGCGAGAAGAAGCGGGTCGCGGTGGCCGGAGCGGTGGCGATGCGGCCCGACTACCTGCTGCTCGACGAGCCGACCGCCGGCCTTGACCCGGATGCGGTGGAGGACATGCTCACCGCGATCACCCGCCTCGAGGCCTCCGGCACCACGGTGATCATGGCCACCCACGATGTCGACCTGGCCCTTGCCTGGGCCACCACGGCGATCATCGTCACCGGCGGCCGGACCACCCAGGGGCCGGCCGACGAACTGCTCGGCGACGACCGGCTGGTCGCCGAGGCCCATCTGCGGATCCCGTGGCCGCTGCAGCTGGCCGCCCGGCTGGGGTGGTCGGAACGCCCCCGTGGGGTGGCCGACGTGGTGGACCGGCTGCTGGCGGACGCCTGAGAGCCGGCTGCGTGCTCACCGGCTGCGCCGGGCTCTCTTCGTCAACCGCCGAGCACGCAGTCGCCGCAGACGGCCTCACGGGAGCCCGCGAGGCGATAGATCAGACAACAGCTCGCCCGCCGGAAGGTCGGCCCCGATGACAGTCGGCCGCCCTCGACACGAGGATCGGCGAGCACAGCATCCGCCGCCCGCCGGGCCGCATCGGCCAGGTCGGGGCGTCCGGAGACCATCACCGTCGCCGCGCTGTTCGCGGCCGACGCCACATTGCCCCACGCGACGTGGCGGCTGAGCCGGAACCGGTCGATGACCAGCTCGGTGAGGTCCTGCACCGGCCGGGGAACAGCGGCGCCGGTAGGAACGAAGGCGCCCGACAGCGGGACCGCCCCACCGATCACGTCCTGCCACCACAGGTCGGCCACCGCCAGCTCCGGATGCCCGAGGGCGGCGACCGCCAGGGTCGGCGAGAGCAGCCGCGCCACCAGCCCCAGGTGGGTGACGGAGACCGCCACCCACCGTTCCACCGGGACCGGCCGCGGCGCGCTGGCAGACAGCGCGGCCCGGATCTGCTCGACCCGCCGGTCGAGCAGATCCGGGCCAGCGGACAGATCCGACACCCGCAGCCAGCCGGCGGACGGTTCCTCGCCCGGCCGGTGACCATCGACCGCGAAGAAGGGCCCCAGACCGGCGAGGGCGACCTGTAGATCGTGCCCCCCAAGGCCACGTGTCTGCAGATCGCCCTCGCGCGGGCCGTGATCGGAACCCGTCACGCCTGCGTGGCAGCCGCTCCGTGGCCGGCCGCCGCCGCGGCGACCGGCGCCGTCGACCGGGCGGCGACCCGCTCCATCAGCGCCCCGAAGGTCACGCCGATCACACCCCAGATGAGGACCTGGTTGAGCAGCGAGTACCAGCGGAAACTCCACAGCAGGTCGGCATCGCAGCCCGGAAACACGATCTGGCCAGGGGCGTAAGTGTTCCCGTCGACGGTCAGCACCTTCCCGAGGGTGTTGACGATCGGCTGCGGCGTCTCCGTCGCGGCCCGGGCGAAGCCCAGCTCGTCGGACACCTGCACGTTCGCCGGCAGGTTGCCCAGCGAGGGCAGGAGCCCGATCAGGGTGCCGTACACCACCAGGAACCCCGCCACCACGATCAGCGTGGCCCACTGTGCGCCGACCCACGGGTGGAGCGCCCGCCAGGCCAGCACGGCTGCGGCGAGCAGCACGAACGACGCGATCACCAGGCCGAGCTGCAGCTGCCCGCGGGCGCCGATGGTGAACTCGTGACCGATCGACGGCGGATTGGACGGGTACTTCACGAACGGCAGGAGGAAGAACCCCAGGAACCCGAACGCGGCGACCGACCAGGCCAGGACGCGGGGCTGTACGTCGATCCGGCGCGCCAGCAGTAGGTAGACCACTGCCACCAGGGCACCGAAGGCCACCGAGAGGGCGATGATGCCGCTGGCGACGCCGAGCGTGGACTGGACCGTCCGGGAGAAGATCTCCGGACCACCCTCCTCCGTCGGGAGGCCGGCGGCCTGGCGGAGGGCATTGAGGACATCATCGCGTGCGGACTCGTACGCGATGGCCTTGTCGATGACAGGCTCAGCAAAAATGCGGGCGAAGACGAAGCCGAGGACGCCGGCGAACAATCCGGCGAGGGCTCCGCGCCCGATGACACGCAATTCCATCGCAGCGCCCGATCAGTGGCACGCGAAGCCGAGGAAATGCCGGGCGTCGTGCACCCATTCGTGCACGACCATGGTGTCGCCGAAGACCGACGTCATGCCCTCGTCGAACCCGACGAAGTAGTAGATGGCCAGCGCCAGCAGCACCGTCACCGACAGGACGACGATACGCGCGGCCGCAGACAGTGACTCCCAGGTCCCGACGGCTTGGGTGGACACGGTGTCAATTGCACTCATGATGACCTCCTTGGGGATCCAGCGTCCCCAATCAGCAGACAGATGTCATGGCATGGAGTGTCTGGCTCACCCGGTGCTTCCCCGGGCTCACAGTGGCGCGACCGCGCCGGACTCTCACCGGCTTCCTCACATTGTCATGCAACAATCAACTTACGGACCCGGCCGAAGGATGTCCATACCAGCCCGATCGCCGCGGTACGGGCGGACTCAGGGTCCTCTCATCCTTCTCCGGCGCCCCTGCTGTCCCGATCGGCAGGCACGGCGCGGCAGGCGATCGTCACCTGTTCCAGCCGCGGCACGGTCCCACGAGCGTGCACCTCGGCATGGTCACGGAGCGCTTCCACCTCACCCAGGGTGAGGTCCGCCGGAGCCTCCAGCACCGCCTCCAGCCGGTAGGCGTGCCCGACCGCTCGCAGCCGCAGCTCCCGGACGCCCCGCACCCCGGTCACCCCGGTCAGCGCGTCACGTGCATGCTCCACCAGCTCGGGATCGACCCCGTCCATCAGCCGGATCCCGATCTCACCGGCCGTACGCCACAGGACGACGAGGATCATCGCCGAGATGACCAGCCCGATGATCGGGTCGGCCAGCGGGAAGCCGAGCCAGGCGCCGGCCGCGCCGACCACCACAGCCAGTGAGGTGAAGCCGTCGGTGCGGGCGTGGATGCCGTCCGCCTCCAGCGCAGCCGAGCCGATCCGGCGGCCGACGCCGAGCCGGTAGCGAGCGACCAGCTCGTTGCCGAGGAAGCCCACCACACCGGCGGTGGCGATCCAGCCGAGGTGCTCCAGCGGACGGGGGGCGATCAGCCGGTCGATCGACTGCCAGGCGGCGACCACGGCGGAGGCCGCGACCACGGCGACGATGAACAGGCCGGCCAGATCCTCGGCCCGCCCCAGACCGTAGGTGAACCGCCGAGTCGGCGCCCGACGGGACAACGCGAAGGCGATCCACAGCGGGATCGCGGTCAGTGCGTCGGAGAAGTTGTGGATGGTGTCGGCGAGCAGTGCCACCGATCCGCTGATCGCCACGATCAGGCACTGGGCCAGAGCCGTGGCGAGCATCAGCACCAGGCTGATCCGGACCGCGCGGATGCCCTCGCCGCTGGCCACCAGGGCGTCGTCGACCCGGTCGGCCGCATCATGGCTGTGCGGCACGAAGGTCTCGTACAGGAATCCCCGCCAGCCGCCGTGGGGATGGTGGTGGTCATGCTCGTGTCCGTGATCGTGGGAATGCCCGTGGTGGTCATGGTCATGATCGTGGCCACCGTCATGGTGATGGTCACCATGACCATGGTCATGATCGTGGGGGTGGCGGTCAATCGCCTCGCCCTCGACGTCCGGTGTGGTCATCTCCCGCCCTCCTTGCGATCCGCATCGGCGTTGCGGGACGGCGTGACGCCGCGCAACGGGGTGACGGCAGTGGTTCCGGTCCGATCCGCCCCCGTCCGATCCGTCCCCGTCCGGTGGTGCGCCGGGACGTCCGACGAGGCATGTTCGGCCTGTTCCAGGGCGGCCCGCACCAGGTTCTCGGCGTGTTCGTTGGCCAGCCGGTAGTGGACGTATGTCCCCTCCTGGCGACCGACGACGAGGCGAGCCAATCGCAGCTTCGCGAGGTGCTGGGACACGGCCGCCGGCGACTTGTGGACGAGCCCGGAGAGTTCACCCACCGACATCTCGTCGTGGTTCACCAGCGCCACCACGATCCGCACCCTGGTCACGTCCGAGAGCATGCTGAAGATCTCGGCGGCCAACACCACATCCGGATTGTCCGGATCCATACAACTATCTGCATGCATACGCAGATAGTAGACCAAGAGGACGGCGCTTCCGAAGAACCCGGAGGACGCATCCGAAGAGGGGCGATGACAGGCTCTGCGGCGGGGGCGGCACCCCCGCACTTCGCCCGTGCAGAGTTGCCGAGTGACACGCACCTCTGCACGGGCGAAACCTGGAGCTGTGGCGTTGTGTCTGCGGCGACCACCTCCAGCTGCTCCGGCAGCTGATCGATCAGTCGATCTCGGCCCACTCCATCCGGGGCACCGCTTCCGCGTACGTCGCCAGGATCCGGGCCGATGCCTCCAGGGCGGAGAGTTCCCCGGCCCGGACCGCGGCAGCGGCCCGCCGGGACTCCGCCCGTACGGCGGGGTCGGAGCGGACCGACCCCAGCAGCGCAGACTCGACCTGGGCCCACATCCAGTCGACCTGCTGGGCGGCCCGGAAGGTGTCCAACCCGACTGTCGACTCGACCCAGTCGCGGTGGTCCAGCACCGCCTGCCAGACCTCGTCCAGGCCCTCACCGGTGTAGGCGCTGCAGGTGAGGACGGGCGACCGGCGGGACTCGGGATCGGCCGAGATCAGCTTCATCGCGATGGACAGCTCCCGGGCGGTGACCCGGGCGGCGGTGACGTTGTCCCCGTCGGCCTTGTTCACCGCGATCAGGTCGGCCAGCTCGAGAATGCCGCGCTTGATGCCCTGCAGCTGGTCCCCGGCACCGGTCAGGGCCAGCAGCAGGAAGGTGTCGACCATGCCGGCCACCGCCACCTCGGACTGCCCGACCCCGACCGTCTCGACGATGACGATGTCGTAGCCGGCGGCCTCGACGATCATCATCGCCTCCCGGGTCGCCCGGGCCACGCCGCCGAGGTGCCCGCCGGACGGCGACGGCCGGACGTACGCGCGGTCCGACTGGGTCAGCCGGGCCATCCGGGTCCGGTCGCCGAGCACCGAGCCCCCGGTCCGGGTGCTGGACGGGTCGACCGCCAGCACCGCGACCCGGTGCCCGCGCTCGATCAGCCGGGTGCCCATCGCATCGATGAAGGTCGACTTGCCCGCCCCGGGCACCCCGGAGATCCCCACCCGCACCGACCGCCCCGTCAGCGGGGCGATCGCGGTGAGCAGCCGGCGCGCGGCCGTACGGTGAGCGGGATGCTGCGACTCGACCAGGGTGATCGCGCGCGGCACCGCCGAGGGCGACCCCCGCCGCACTCCGGCGGCGAGGGCCTCCACATCAATCGGTCTGGGCATCGACCGGCCGGCCCTCCGTCGCCTCGAGCCGGGCCCGCAGCTCGGTCAGCAGGTCCACCGCGGCCTCCGGGATGATCGTGCCCGGAGGATAGATCGCGGCCGCGCCGGCGGCGCGCAGTTCCTCGAAGTCCTGCTCCGGGATCACCCCACCGACGACGATCATGATGTCGGGCCGCCCCAGCCGGGTCAGTTCCTCGCGCAACGCCGGGACCAGGGTGAGGTGTCCGGCGGCGAGCGAGGAGACGCCGACGACGTGCACGTCGGCCTCGACGGCCTGCCGGGCCGCCTCCTCCGGGGTCTGGAACAGCGGGCCGACGTCGACGTCGAAGCCGAGGTCGGCATAGGCGGTGGCGATCACCTTCTGGCCGCGGTCGTGCCCGTCCTGGCCCATCTTGGCGATCATGATGCGCGGACGACGTCCCTCGGCCTCGGTGAAGGCCTCGACCAGCTCGCGGGCCTTGACCATCGCCGGCGAACCGGCCGCTTCCTTGGAGTACACACCACTGATCGTACGGATCTGCGCGGTGTAGCGGCCGAAGACCTGCTCCAGCGCCATCGAGATCTCACCGACCGAGGCCTTCGCCCGGGCCGCGTCGATCCCCAGCTTGAGCAGGTTGCGGTCCGGATCGGTCGGATCCGGATTCGCGGCGGCCCAGGTGAGCCGCTCCAGGGAGGCCTGACAGGCCGCCTCGTCGCGCTCCGCGCGCAGCCGGTCGAGCTTGGCGATCTGGGCGGCACGGACCTGCTTGTTGTCGATCTTCAGCACGTCCAGCCGGGCCTCGTGGTCGAGCTGGAAGGTGTTGACCCCGATCACCGGCTGGCGGCCGGAGTCGATCCGGGCCTGGGTGCGGGCAGCCGCCTCCTCGATCCGCATCTTCGGGATGCCGGCCTCGATGGCCTTGGTCATCCCGCCTGCCCGTTCGACCTCGTCGATCAGCGACCAGGCCCGCCGGGCCAGATCGTGGGTGAGCCGCTCCACGTACGCCGACCCGCCCCACGGGTCCACCACCCGGCAGGTGCCGGACTCCTGCTGCAGGAAGAGCTGGGTGTTGCGGGCGATCCGGGCACTGAAGTCGGTCGGCAGGGCGATCGCCTCGTCGAGTGCGTTGGTGTGCAGCGACTGGGTGTGGCCCTGGGTGGCGGCCATCGCCTCCACGCAGGTGCGGATGACGTTGTTGTAGACGTCCTGTGCGGTCAGCGACCACCCCGAGGTCTGCGAGTGCGTCCGCAGGCTCATCGACTTCGGGTTCTTCGGCTCGAACTGCCGCACCAGCCGGGCCCACAGCAGCCGGGCCGCCCGCATCTTGGCGACCTCCATGAAGAAGTTCATCCCGATCGCCCAGAAGAAGGACAGCCGCGGCGCGAACTGGTCGACGGCCAGCCCGACCGACTCGCCGGCCCGGATGTAGTCCACCCCGTCGGCGAGCGTGTAGGCCATCTCGATGTCGGCGGTGGCGCCGGCCTCCTGCATGTGGTAGCCGGAGATCGAGATCGAGTTGAACTTCGGCATGTTCGCGCTGGTGAAGGCGAAGATGTCGGAGATGATCCGCATGCTCGGGGTCGGCGGGTAGATGTAGGTGTTGCGGACCATGAACTCCTTGAGAATGTCGTTCTGGATGGTCCCCGCGAGTTTGTCCGGCGTCACCCCCTGCTCCTCGGCCGCCACGACGTAGAGCGCGAGCACCGGCAGCACCGCACCGTTCATCGTCATCGACACGCTCATCCGGTCCAGCGGGATGCCGTCGAAGAGCTGGCGCATGTCGAGGATCGAGTCGACGGCCACCCCGGCCATGCCGACGTCACCCGCCACCCGTGGGTGGTCGGAGTCGTAGCCGCGGTGGGTGGCCAGGTCGAAGGCGATCGACAGGCCCTTCTGGCCGGCTGCCAGGTTGCGCCGGTAGAAGGCGTTCGACTCCTCGGCCGTGGAGAAGCCCGCGTACTGGCGGATCGTCCACGGCTGGTTGGTGTACATCGTGGGGTACGGCCCGCGCAGGTAGGGCGGGATGCCGGGCCGGGTGTCGAGGAAGTCCAGTCCCTCGTACGCCTCGGGGCCGTAGACATGCTGCACTGGGATCTGCTCGGGGGTCTCCCACGGCTCGGTCGGCCCGGCCGCCAGCAGCGCCTCGAACCGGCTGCGGGCGTCGGCGGGGACACCGCGGTCTCCGAGCGGGATCTGGTCGAATCGCGGCAGAACGGTCATCGGGCGCCTCCTGGCGTATCGAGTCCGAGAGTGTCGAGCGTGCCGGTGAGGACCTCGACGACGTCGACGCCGAGGGCGATCGTCCCGTCGATCAGGACCGACGCGTCCTCCCCGTCACCGAGTTCCTTCAGAGATCCGGCGAGCAGGACCGTGCGGGCCCCGGCGTCCTTGAGAGCATGGGCCACCTCGCGGCCCTGCGCGGCATAGACGGACGCCGACGAGCAGAGCACCGCCACCGGGGTGCCGGCGGCCCGCCAGGCCTCGACGACCTCTGCGGTGCCGCCGCCCTCGCACGAGGGCGTGGCCAGACCGGCGATGTGGAAGAGGTTCGCGGCGAAGCCCTCGCGGCCACCGAAGTCGCGACGGCTGCCCAGGCAGGCCAGGAAGACCGCCGGGGTGCTGCCGCCCTTCGCCGCGGCAGCCGCCGAGGCGGTGGCTGTACGGTCCCGCAGCGCCTCGAAGACCTCGGCGTCGCGGTGCCGGGCCAGCCCGGCCCGGGCCGGGGCCGCCGGGCGCGGGCGCACCTCGAGGGTGGGCTCGGCGGTGTTCGGGAACTCCGAGACGCCGGTGACCGGCAGCCGTCGGGTCGCCAGCTGGCGGCGGCGCCTCTCGTTGAGCTCGGCCAGGACCCGGGCGGGCAGACCCTCGGCCAGGGCGGCGACCATGCCGCCGGCGGCCTCGACCTGCTGGAACGCCGCCCAGGCGGCCGTCGAGATCTCGTCGGTGAGGGACTCGACGTACCAGGTCCCGCCGGCGGGATCGTTGACCCGGCCGATGTTCGACTCCTCGGCGAGGACGACCTGGGTGTTGCGGGCGACCCGGCGACTGGACTCGCCGGGCAGTCCCCAGGCGGCGTCGAACGGCAGTGTGGTGATCGCCTCGGCGCCCCCCACCGCCGCCGAGAAGGTGCTGATCGTGCCCCGCAGCACGTTCACGTACGGGTCGTCGCGGGTGATCTCCCGCCAGGACGTCACCGCGTGCTGGCGGGCGCCGCGACGGTCCTCGGCGACGCCGAGCACCTCCCCGACCCACGCCCAGCAGCGGCGCAGGGCGCGCAGCCGCGCGATGGTGGCGAACTCGTCGCAGCTGGCGGTGACCCGGAAGATCATCGCGTCGAAGGCGGTGTCGAGGTCGACGCCCTGCTCGGTGAGCGCCCGGACGTACTCCAGTCCGGTGGCCAGGCACCAGGCCACCTCATGGATGTCGCCCGCCCCGGCGTTGTGCCAGAGGGTGCCGTCGACGACGAACGGGCGGGACTGCCGGTAGCCCTCGAGGCGGGCGACCCACGGTGCCATGCCGGTCAGGTCCGGGGTGCGGCCCTGGTCGGCGGCGAAGCCGATCGGGTCGAGTCCCAGGTTGAGGGAGAGGGCCGCCCGGTCCTTGCCGCTCGCCTCGATCAGGGCGAGCAGTGCCTCGGCCGCGGCCGGCTGGTCGGTCCGGCTGGAGACCTCCACCTTGGCCAGGTCGAGCAGGACGTCCGCCAGTACCTCGGCGAGGTCGTCGGCCGCGATGGCGTCCGGGTCGAGCCGCAGCCACAGGCTGGTGGCACCGCGCTCGAGGTCGGTCAGCACGGCCTTGCGGGTGTAGGCGGCATCGGGGTCCTCGTGGAAGGCCCGGACGTCCCAGGCGTCCATCTGCCCGCGGCGGACCGTGGTCCCCCGGACGAAGGGCATCACACCGGGGTAGCCGAGGTCCGCGGTGATGTCCTCCCGGGTGTACAACGGCTCGGTCCGCAGCCCGTCGACCGTCTCGCGCTGCAGCCGGGCGATCGCGTCGTCCGGCGTCAGCTGGCGTTCCGGCGGCCGCTTGCGGTTCAGCACCTTGGCGGCAGCGGCCCGCCACTGGGTCCCTGTCACCGCCGGGAAGTCACCGGCCAGGACGAACGGCGCCTGCTGGTCCGCGTCGGGCGGGAGGTCCGTCGTCGGCGGGGATGATGGTCTGGTCATGCGACTCCTGCTCCACTCATGGTGATGGTGGGTCCCGGCCGTCGGGCGCCGTCAGGGATCGGATGCCAGCCGTTCCGCAGCAGGTGCGGGACGGTGATGCTCGTCCGGGCGACCTCCACGTCACCCCACGGGCTGGCCGCCACGTCGACGGCCAGCTCGGTCAGGTCCCGGGCGATCTCCGACGTCGGGTCGGCGCCGGCGACGAGGTGCTCGTCGACGATCCGCATCAGACCGTCCCGGGCGTCGATCACCAGGTATCCCACCAGGAGGCCCTCGCGGGCCGCCGTGACGAGATGCAGCCGATCGTGGCGGGACAGGCCGCGCAGGTAGCCGGAGTCGTCCCATGCCTCGAGGCTGGGCAGGACCTTGGCGATGTCGGCACCCCGGTAGTGGGCATACGTGACGGTGTGCAGCGGCGAACGACGGACGGTCAGGGCATCCATGACGGCTCCTCGGGCTCAGGATCTGGCACCTCGAGGAGGGTGACGAGTGACGCGGTCAGCGACAGGCGACCCGATCCCCGAGACATCTCCCGACTGCACCCCGCGGTGCGGTCGGGCTGGCAGGTCTTCGGACTTGGGGGCCTTCCGGTCGGAGCACGCTCCTGCCGGGTTCCTCGACCACCGCTTCCCAGACCCAGTCGTCCAGTGCTTCCGTACGCCGCTCTCCGACGCGTGGTGGTGGTGTCGTTCCCTCTCACCGCTGCGGGACAGTCCCGGACTCGCACCGGGTTCCCTCTTGCGACGGACGACGGATCACTCCGACGTCCGAACCAGCGATCGTCACTTTACACGGTCCGATCGCCGCCAGAGGTGGGGTCCCCTCGGGTCGATCAGCGGGGATGTCGGGTGCGGTAGAGGTGGGAATCAGGGAAGTCCTCGGCGGCCAGGGCCCAGCCCACGATGATGATCGCCGCCTGTCGCAGGCCGTGGGCCTCGACGGTGTCGGCGAAGTCTGCGAGAGTGCCGCGGAGGATGAGTTCGTCGGGCTGTTCGGCGCGGGAGACGACGACCACCGGGCAGTCCGCGCCGTACTCGGGGATCAGCGTCTGCTGCAGCTCGCGGACGAACCGGATCGCCAGGTGCAGCACCAGGGTGGCATGGGTCCTGGCCAGCTCCGCCAGGGATTCCTCCGGCGGGATCGTCGTCGAGGCACGCTGGGCGCGGGTCAGGATGACGGTCTGGGCGACCTCGGGCACGGAGAGTTCCTTGCCGACGAGAGCGGCTGCAGCGGCGTACGCGGGGACGCCGGGGGTGACGTCCCAGGCGACCCCCTCGGCATCGAGCCGGCGGGTCTGCTCGGCGAGCGCGGAGTAGATCGAGGGATCACCGGAACACAGCCGGGCGACGTCGCGGCCTTCCGCGGTGGCCCGCTTCATGACCGCGACCTGCTCGTCGAGGTTGACCGCGGCGGTGTCGACCAGCTCGACGTCGTCCGGGCAGTGGGCCAGCAGCTCTTCGGTGACATAGGTGCCGGCATAGAGACAGACCGGGGAGGCCGCCATCAGGGCGGCGCCACGGAAAGTCAACAGGTCGGCGGCGCCGGGGCCGGCGCCGATGAAGTGGACGGTCACGCGGTCTCCTCGACGATCGGCAGGCGCTTGGCGGCGGCCCACTGGACCACCGGGCGGGCCGGTTTCCAGCCGGTGAACCGGCCGATCGGCTGGGTCACCTCGACCGACAGCCGGGTGAGTTCGCCGCCATGACGCTGCCAGGCGTCGATGACGGCACGTTCGGTCTCCAGGGTGACGGTGTGGACCACGATCCGGCCCGCCACCGGCAGGGCCGCCCAGCAGGCCTCGATCACCTCGGCGTTGGCGCCACCGCCGACGAACACCGCGTCGGGGGTGGGCAGGTCGGCCAACCCGATGGTCGCATCGGCCTGCACCACCCGCAGTTCGGGAACGCCCAGCCGAGCCGCGTTGCGCCGGATCCGGTCGGCTCGCTCGGCATCGCGCTCGACGGCGATCGCCCGGTTGCGCCGGTCGAGCCGGGACCATTCGATGCCGATCGAGCCGGCACCGGCGCCGACGTCCCAGAGAAGGTCACCCGGGCAGGGCCGCAGGTGCGCCAGCGCCGAAGCCCGGACGTCCCGCTTGGACAATTGCCCGTCGTGCTCGAAGTCCTCGTCGGGCAGACCGGGCGCCAGCGACAACCCGACCGGCCGCGCCCCCGCCGTCACGGCGACCTCCAGGCACAGCACATTGAGCGGCGGGACCGCGGCGTACGGCCAGTCCTCCGCGACGCCGTCGAACCGTGCCTGGTCTGCCGAGCCGAGGTCGGACAGCACCGTCATCCGGGTCGGGCCGAAGCCCTCCGACCGCAACAGGTCGGCGATCGCAGCCGGGGTCCCGGCACCGCCGGACAGGGCGATCACCCGGTTGCCCGGGGCCAGGTGCCGGCGCAGCCGGTCGAGGTCACGACCGACCAGGCTGACGAAGTCGCAGGTCTCCTCCGGCCAGCGCATCTCGGCACGGGCCAGCGCCACCGACGAAGCCGCCGGCCGGATCCGGACGGCCGCCGGGCCGAGCAGCCGGACCAGGGTGGAGCCGATGCCAGAGACCATCGGGTCGCCGGAGGCGAGCACCACCACCCGGCGGTCGGCGACCGACGCTATCAGGCCGGGCAGCGCGGGACGCATCGGCGACGGCCACGGGATCAGCTCCGCCTCGACCCCGAGGGCGCGCGCCATGGCGAGGTGACGCTCACCGCCGAGCACCACCTCGGCATCCGCCAGCAGCCGCCGGGCCGCCTCGTCCGGCCCGTCCGCCCTCACACCCACGACCTCGATCACGGGCTACACCCTAACGGCGTCCCCCTTCCCCCGGACCGCGCGGCGGACGCGAGACATACGTGTGACCTGTCGGCGTCATCAGTCGGACCACATGGTCGGGCCCCGGCTCGACGCTCGCCGACCAGCCGGCGACCTGCTTGGTGTGATTGCACCGCTCGCACAGACCCTGACCGTTGTCCAGATCCGTCGGACCGCCCTCCGCGTGGCCGACCACATGGTCGGCGTGCCGGATCGGGGCGTCGCACCAGGGTGTCCGGCAGTGTTGGTCGCGGGCGCGGATCAGGTGCTGCATCCCCCGGGTGAAGAACCGTCCGGCGGTCTTCGTCGCCACCAGCCCGGTCGGCCCGCGGAACAGCCGACGCACCTGCACCCGGGTCTCCGGATCGTCGATGCCGCCGAGCATCCGGCGCACCCAGCCGGCGGGTACCGGCCCGACGCCGCCGACCTCCGCCGCCCCGTCGTCCTCCGCGAACAACGAACGATCGGTGATCAGCACGTCGAGGTGGATATCGCAGGGCCGCTCCGCCGGGCGCCCGGTGACCCGTTCCACCAGGGTGTCGGCCATCAGCTGCCCGCGTCCCCGCTCGTCACCGTCGGCCCGGGCGGTGTCAGCGGCCTGGGTCAACGCGGCAAACACTGCGACCCCCTGCTGCAGCGGCAGCAGCGCGGTCACGTACGTCATCCCGTCGGGAGCGGGACGGCAGGTCACCCGTCGGCCCTTCGCCGCCGCCTCGATCCGCCGGAGGTAGGCCTCGGCATCCCGCTCGTACACCATCCGGCGCAGCGCGGCGGTGACCGCTCGATCGCCCATCGTGGACCGGGACCGCAGCATCTCGCCGAACTCCTCGTCCACCGCTCCGCGGTCCTCGACCGCCAAACAGGCCGTCTCGCGCACCGCCAGGGTGGCCCGCCACTCGTTGAGCCGGCCCTCGGCCAGTGCCTCGAGGGTGTGTGGCATCTCCCGGACCCAGGCCTGCGCAGTGCCGAGGAATCGGCCGCCCTTGACCGGGGACTCGTGGCGGGCGAGCGCCACCTGCGCGGCCACGCCCTCACCGAGCCGGTCCGCCGGCACCCCGGCGTCCCGCTGTTGCTGACGTTGCAGCCGGTCGAACCGTTCCGTCACCCGGGCCTGCGCGGCCGCCGCGGCGGCCTTGAGCCGCTCCAGGGCGGTGATCAGCTCGATACACCGGGCCGAGACGTCGTCGGCCGCGCCGTCCACGGCATCGAACACCTCGGGATCGCCCAGCCAGCGGGCCCACTGCCGCAGGTCGGGCAGGCCCACCTCCTCCACCCGCTGCGGCCCCGGCGGGGCGCCGAACAGATCCTCGGGCCAGGGCGGATCACCGCCCGGCCCCTCCGCCGCCACCCACGCGGGCGCCTCCGCCCACGCCGGAGCAGGCACCGACATCGTCGCCGTCATCGTTCCCCCTCACACCGTGTCGTCCGGACCCAGTCGACCGGCCGGACCGCTCCGACCCTCCGGACACCTCCCACGCTAGAAGCACCCTCTGACATTTATCGAACACCTCAACGATTCTTCCATGCCGCCACCGACGCGTACTCGGTCCCCCTGCCCGACCACGGCTAGGATCGGCCCCGCACCCGGCGTGGAATCCGGTGAGAATCCGGAACGGTCCCGCCACTGTGAGACCCGTCGCCGACGGGCCGAGTCAGGGCATCGCCGGGCGCCGGGACGTACGCCCCCGCGTACGCCCGTCCCACGACACGCGGGCGAGGTACCCGCAGGGAGGCTCCATGCGCACCTTTCCGTTCTCGGCCGTCGTCGGCTCCGACGACATGCGCCTGGCACTGGTCCTGACCACAGTGTCCCCAGCGATCGGCGGTGTCCTGGTCCGCGGCGAGAAGGGCACCGCCAAGTCGACCACCGTCCGGGCGCTGGCCGAACTACTGCCGGCCCAACAGGTCATCGACGGCTGCCGCTTCGGCTGCGACCCGGCCGCCCCGGATCCGCGCTGCCCGGACGGTCCGCACGACCCTGCCGAGCCGACCGGCACCCGCCCCGCCCGGCTCGTCGAGCTGCCGGTCGGCGCCACCGAGGACCGGGTCATCGGCTCCCTCGACCTCGAACAGGCCCTCGGCGCCGGCCGGGTCCGCTACGAACCGGGCCTGCTCGCCGAGGCAAACCGCGGTCTGCTCTACGTCGACGAGGTCAACCTGCTGCACGACCACCTGGTCGACCTGCTCCTCGACGCGGCCGCAATGGGCCGCAACACCGTCGAACGCGACGGTGTCTCGATCTCCCATGCCGCCAGGATCGTCCTGGTCGGCACGATGAACCCCGAGGAGGGCGAGCTGCGGCCCCAGTTGCTGGACCGCTTCGGGCTGACCGTCGAGGTCGCCGCACCGCGCGACCCGCGACTGCGCGCCGAGGTGGTCCGCCGCCGGCTGGCGTACGACCAGGATCCGGACGCCTTCGCCGCGGCGTATGACACCGAACAGGAGGCCACCCGGACCCGGCTGGCCGCCGCCCGGGACCTGCTCGACACTGTCACCCTCGGCGACCGGGCGCTGCTGAAGATCGCCGAGATCTGTGCCGCCTTCGAGGTCGACGGGATGCGCGCCGACATCGTCACCGCCCGTGCCGCGGCCGCCCACGCCGCCTGGAACGGCCGCGACCGGGTCACCAAGGAGGACCTGCGGGCCGCCGCCCGGCTGGCCCTGCCACACCGTCGGCGCCGCAACCCGTTCGACGCCCCTGGGCTGGACGAGGACCTGCTGGACCGCCTGCTCGACGACCTCGAGCCGGACGACCCGGACGATCCCGACCCGGCCGATCCCGACCCGGACGATCCCGACCCGGCCGATCCCGACCCGGACCGTCCCGACCCGGACCGTCCCGACGACTCATCCGCCGACCAGGAGCCGTCCGGGCAGGGGCAGGCCGCTCCGACGCCCCCCGCGGCCGACCGGGACGCCACCGACGCCACCGATCCGGACCCCGCGCCCGAGGACGGCCCACAGGACGACCCCGCCGGCGCCGCCCCACGGATGCTGCTCGCCGCCGCCGGACGGCCCTACCGCACCCGTCGGTTGGAGGCCCACGGGATCGGCTCCGGCGAGGCCGGCCGCCGGTCCCGCGCCCGGACCGGTCAGGGGCGCACGGTCGGTGCCGGCGTCGAGGGCCGTACGCTGCACCTGCCCGCCACGATCCGCGCCGCCGCGCCGCACCAGGCGACCCGCGGCCGAGCGAGCGGGAAGCTCCGGCTGACCGCCGGCGACCTGCGCCGGACTGTCACCGAGGGCCGTGAGTCCAACCTGGTGCTGCTGGTGGTCGACGCCTCCGGCTCGATGGCGGCCAGACGGCGGATGGAGGCGGTCAAGACCGCCGTCCTCAGCCTGCTGCTGGACGCCTACCAACGCCGCGACAAGGTCGGTCTGATCACCTTCCGGGGCAGCGACGCGACACTGGCGCTGCCGCCGACCTCCTCGGTCGACGCGGCCGCCCGGCGGCTGGCCGAGTTGCCCGCCGGCGGCCGTACGCCGCTGGCCGAGGGACTGGCGACCGCCGCCGAGGTGCTCCGGCGCGAGCGGATCCGCGACCCGCGCCGCCGGCCACTGCTGGTCATCCTCACCGACGGCCGGGCCACCTCCGGTCCCGACGCCCTGCCCCGCGCCGACCGGGTCGCCGCGTACCTGGCCGAGTACGACGCCGTGGTGATCGACTGCGAGACCGGCCGGTTCCGGCTGGGCCTCGCCGGCCGGCTCGCCGCCACGATGGGCGCCGACCTGGTCGAGCTGGGCGAGGTCGGCCGTGACACGGTGTCGGCGGCCGGTCGTACCATCGTGACCACCGTCCAAGATCGCCTCACCGACCCCGACCACCGACGAAAGGCCGCCTGACATGCAGGGCAAGCCACTGACCGTGCCCGACGACGGGCTGACCACCCGGCAGCGCCGCCATCGGCCGTTGGTGATCGTGCACACCGGCGCCGGCAAGGGCAAGTCCACCGCGGCGTTCGGGCTGGCCCTGCGCGGCTGGACCCAGGGCTGGGACATCGGCGTCTTCCAGTTCGTGAAGTCCGCGAAGTGGCGGATCGGCGAGCAGACCGCCCTCGAGACACTCGCCACGGTGCACACCGACACCGGGCAGGGCGGCCCGATCGAGTGGCACAAGATGGGCTCGGGCTGGTCCTGGTCGCGCAAGGAGGGCTCCGACGAGGACCACGCACTGGCCGCCCAGGAGGGTTGGGCCGAGATCAAGCGGCGCCTCGCCGCCGAGCGGCACACCCTCTACGTGCTCGACGAGTTCACCTACCCGATGAGCTGGGGCTGGATCGACCCGGCCGACGTCGCGGCGACGCTGCGCGACCGGCCCGGCACCCAGCACGTGGTGATCACCGGCCGTGACTGCGCCCCCGAGGTGCTCGAGGTCGCCGACCTGGTCACCGAGATGACCAAGATCAAGCACCCCTTCGACACCGGCCAGAAGGGCCAGAAGGGCATAGAGTGGTGAGTGAGCAGCGCATGGTGGCCGACGGCATCCCGGCCACTCCCCTGGCCCGGGTGGTGATCGGCGCCCCGGCGTCCGGCCAGGGCAAGACGACCGTCGCGACCGGGCTGATGGCGGCCCTGTCCCGCGCACCGTACGGCCTCGATGTGGCCGGCTTCAAGGTCGGCCCGGACTACATCGACCCCGGCTACCACCAGCTCGCCACCGGCCGCCCCGGCCGCAACCTCGACCCCTGGCTGCAGGGCGAGGAGCGGATCGCCCCGCTGCTGCTGCACGGCGCCGGCACCGCCCGGATCGCCGTCATCGAGGGCGTGATGGGGCTGTTCGACGGCAAGGCGGAGACCGAGGGCTTCGCCTCCACCGCCCACGTCGTGGAGCTCACCGAGTCCCCGGTCATCCTCACCGTCGATGTCTCCCACGCCTCCCGGACGATCGCCGCGACGGTCGGCGGGCTGGCCGCGTTCGAGGAGGGGGTGAAGGTCGAAGGCATCATCCTCAACAAGGCCGGCTCCCCCCGCCACGCCGACGAGGTGAAGCGCGCCCTGCGCCGGCTGGGCATCCCGGTCCTCGGCGTACTGCCGCGCGACGAGGCGATCCACGTGCCCTCCCGCCACCTCGGCCTGGTGCCCGCCGCCGAGCGGGACGAGGCGCTGGCGGCCCTCGACGTCCTCGCCCGGCGGATCGCCGACGAGATCGACCTGGCCCGGGTGGTGCGGATCGCGATGACCGCGCCCCGGCTGTCCGTACGCCCCTGGGACCCCACCGCCGAGGTGCACCCACCCGCAGCCGCCGATCCCGCAGCCGAGCCCGTCGCCGGCCCTGACCGCTCCCCGGCCCGGCCCCGGATCGCCATCGCCGGCGGCCGCGCCTTCACCTTCCGGTACGCCGAGACGACCGAGCTGATGGCGGCGGCCGGGTGCGAACCGGTCGAGTTCGACCCGCTCAACGATCCCGCCCTGCCGCCCGACACCGCCGGGATCTACCTGGGCGGCGGCTTCCCCGAGGTGCACGCCGAGGGACTGTCCGGCAACGCGTCGATGATCGCCTCGATCCGGGAGGCGATCGCCGCCGGCACCCCCACCGTCGGCGAGTGCGCCGGCCTGCTCTACCTGTGCCGCGAGGTCGACGGCCATCCGATGGTCGGCGCGGTCGACGCGACCGCGGCGATGGGCCCGAAGCTGGTACTCGGCTACCGCGACGCCGACGGGACCCACGGCCACGAATTCCACCGGACCACCACCGATCCGCCCGACCCGCCGATGCCCGGCAACGTACACGCCTCCTACCTGCACGTGCACTGGGCGGGCGCCCCGGAGCTGGCCCAGGAGTTCTGCGACGCCGTCCACGCGTACACGGCCTCCCGGCCGGATCTCCGCCACCACGGCGACACCGAGGTGGGTGACGGGCTGGTCGACCTGGCGGTCAACGTCCGGCTGCCCGGCCCGCCGGACTGGATGCTGGCCCAGATCGCCGCAACCCTCCCCGGGCTGGGTGCCTATCCGGATCCGACGGCGGCCCGGCAGGCGCTGGCGGCCTACCACGGGGTCAGCCCGGACATGGTGCTGCCGACCGCGGGCGGGGCCGAGGCGTTCACCCTGATCGCCCGGGCCGTCCCCGGCGATCGGCCGGTCGTCGTGCACCCGCAGTTCACCGAGCCGGAGGCGGCTCTGCTCGCCGCGGGGCGTACGCCGCACCGGCACGTCCTGGCCCCGCCGTTCACCCTCGACCCTGCGGCGTTGCCCGACACCGACCTGCTGCTGATCGGCAACCCGACCAACCCCACCAGCGTGCTGCACGACGGGGAGGCACTGCGCGGCCTGGCCGGGCCGAGACGGATCGTGGTGATCGACGAGGCGTTCATGGATGCCGTCCCCGGCGAGCACGAGAGCCAGATCGCCGCCGAGATGGCCGACCTGCTGGTGGTGCGCTCGCTCACCAAGACCTGGGGCCTGGCCGGGCTGCGCGCCGGCTGTGTCGTCGGTGATCCGCGGTTGATTGCCCGACTGGCGGCCCAGCAGCCGCCGTGGTCGGTCTCCGCCCCGGCGCTCGCCGCGATGATCGCCGCCACCTCCGACCGGGCCAGGGTCGAGTCCCAGCTCGCGGTGATCGGCACCACTCGCGACCGGGACCACCTCGTCGAGGCGCTGACCGGCCTGGGCTGGGACGTCGTCACCCCGGCGGCCGGCCCGTTCGTGCTGGCCGACACCCACGACCCGGCGACCCGCGCCCGGCTGCGGGAGCGCGGGTTCGCGGTCCGCCGCGGCGACACCTTCCCCGGCCTCGGTCCCGGCTGGGTCCGGGTGGCCGTCCGGCCGCCCGACGTCACCGACGCGCTCGTGGAGGCCGCCCGTGTTTGAGATCGAGGTCACCGGCCGCCAGGTGCTGATCACCGGGCTGGATGCCACCATGCCCGCGCACATCGCCGCCCTGATCCGCGACGGCGCCCGGGTCACCGTCGCCGTCGAGGAGCTGTCCACCTCGCTGAAGGACCTGGTGCACCGCGGCCTGATCAGCCACGACCCCGACCCGCAGGGATCGTACGACCTGGTCATCGCACCCCGCCCGGCGCCGGCGGCGCCCGACCCCGACCCGGCCGACGCCGTGGCCACCGGTTCCGGCGTCGGCCGGGTCACCCTGGTCGGCGGCGGGCCGGGCGATCCCGGGCTGATCACCGTCGCCGGGCTGCGGGCGCTGCGCGAAGCGGATGTCGTGGTGACCGATCGGCTCGTCCCGCAGGAGTGCCTGGCCGAGATCCCTGCCCACGCCGAGGTGATCGACGTGGCGAAGATCCCGCGCGGCGAACAGACCTCCCAGGAGAGGATCAACGCCCTGCTGATCGACCGGGCCCGCCCCGGCCGGCACGTCGTCCGGTTCAAGGGCGGCGACCCGTACGTCTTCGGCCGCGGCGGGGAGGAGGTGGTCGCCCTCACCGAAGCCGGCATCCCGGTGACCATCATCCCCGGGGTGACGTCCTCGATCGCCGCGCCGGAGCTCGCCGGCATCCCGGTCACCCACCGCGGGCTCACCCAGGGCTTCACCGTGGTGTCCGGCCATGTCGCGCCGGGCGACCCCCGGTCCACCGTCGACTGGTCGGCGCTGGCCCGCACCGGCACCACCCTGGTGATCCTGATGGGGGTGCACACCCTGCGGCGTATCTGCGCCCGGCTGGTCGCCGACGGCCTGGACCCGGCGCTGCCGGCGGCGACCATCGCCGACGCCGGGCTGGCCGGCCAGCGGATCGTCCGCTCCCCCCTCGGCGGGCTGCCGGACGCCGTCGAGGCCGCCGGGATCGGCTCCCCCGCGGTCACCGTGATCGGCGCCGTCGCCGGCGGCCGACTGCCGGCGACCACCGATCTCGCGATGCAGGGCCTGGTCCGATGACCGTGCTGATCCTCGGCGGCACCCGGGAGGCCCGCGCCCTGGCGATCCTGCTGGTCGGCCACGGCCTCGACGTCATCTCCTCCCTCGCCGGGCGGGTGACGACCCCGGCGCTGCCGGCCGGCGAGGTCCGGATCGGCGGCTTCGGCGGCATCGAGGGCCTGGTGGCGTACGAACGCGACCACGGGATCACCGTCGTCGTCGACGCCACCCACCCGTTCGCCTCCCGGATCAGCGCCAACGCCGCCGCGGCCCACCACGACACCGGGATCCCGCTGCTGCACCTGCAGCGGCCCGGCTGGGAGACCCGCCCCGAGGCCGACGGCTGGCATTGGGTGGACACCACCGCGGAGGCCGTCGCGGCGGCCGAACGGCTCGGCGAGCGGGTGTTCGTCACCACCGGCCGCAAGTCGCTGCGTGCGTACGCCGGCTGGACCGACCGCTACGTCCTGGTCCGGCTGGTCGAGCCCGCGGATTGGTGGGTGCCTACCGGGTGGGAGGTGCTGGTCGACCGCGGGCCGTACGATCTGGCCGCCGAGACCGCCCTGATGCGGGACCGGCGGATCGACGTGCTGACCACGAAGAACTCCGGTGGTTCCCTCACCGAGGCCAAGCTGCAGGCCGCCGCCGACCTCGGCATCGCCGTGGTGATCGTCCGGCGGCCGCCCGCGCCGGAGGGCATCGATCAGGTGGCGACCCCGGAGGAGGCCGCCGGCTGGGTGCTTGCCCAGGCCTGAGACCGGCGAGCACCCGCACCCGCCGGCGCTACAGCTTCCAGGTGCGCGGGATGTTGCGCAGGTTCGAGCGGGCCATCGACACCACCTCACCGGCCCCGCCGTTGAGGACCGTCTTGCTCATCGCGGTGGCGAAGCCGATCAGCTGCTCGCCGGTCACCGCCGGCGGCAGCGACAGCGCGTCCGGATCGGTGATCACCTCGACCAGGGACGGGCCGCGGTGGGCCAGGGCGGCGGTCAGCGCCGGCTCGATCTGCGTCGGTTCGGTCACGGTGTCGGCGTGGTACCCGATCGCCTTCGCGACCTGCGCGTAGCTGACCGGCGGCACGTCGGTGCCGTGCCCGGGCAGGCCGTTGACCAGCATCTCCAGCTTGACCATGCCGAGGGTGGAGTTGTTGAACACCACCACGGTGATCGGCAGCTGGTACATCTGCGCGGTCACCAGCTCACCGAGCAACATGCCCAGGCCACCGTCGCCGGACACCGAGATCACCTGCCGATCCGGGTAGGCGAACTGCGCCCCGATCGCGTGCGGCAGTGCGTTCGCCATCGACCCGTGCAGGAAGGAGCCGATCAGCCGGCGGCGGCCGTTCGGGTTGATGTAGCGGGCGGTCCACACGTTGCACATGCCGGTGTCGGCGGTGAAGATCGCGTCCTCGGCGGCGACCTCGTCGAGCAGGTTCGCGACGTACTCCGGGTGGATCGGGCGCTTGCGGGCCGGCTTGTGCGCGTACGCCCCGACCGTGGAGGTCATCAACTTCTCGTGCTTCTTCAGCATCTCGGCGAGGAACGCCCGCCGGGTCTTCCGCTCGACCAGCGGCAGGAGTGCCCGCAGGGTCGGCACCATGTCGCCCTGCACGGCCAGGTCCACGCCCGTCCGCCGGCCCATGGTGGCCGCGTTGCGGTCGATCTGGGCCGTCCGGGTGCCGGGCAGGAACTGGTCGTACGGGAAGTCGGTGCCGAGCAGCAGGAGCAGGTCGGCGCCCGCCATGCCTGCGGCCGCCGCGCCGTAACCGAGCAGGCCGGTCATCCCGACGTCGTACGGGTTGTCGTACTGGATGAAGTCCTTGCCGCGCAGCGAGTGGCCGATCGGGGCGGCGATCTTCTCGGCGAGTTCGATCACCTCGTCGTGCGCGCCCTCGACGCCGGCGCCGGCGAAGACGGCCACCGTGTCGGCGGCGTTGATCAGGTCCGCCAGTTCCCGCACCGCGGCCGGGTCGGGGGTCAGGCTGGCCTTGCGGACGTCGTGCCAGGCCGGGGTCGGCACCGTCGCCTCCCGGTCTGCGACGTCGCCGGGGATGCTGAGGACGGCGACACCGCGCTCGGCGATCGCGTGGTGCATCGCGGAGTCCACCAGCCGCGGGAAGACCGTCGGGTCGGTGACCAGCTCGTTGAAGACCGAGCACTCATTGAACAGCCGGTCCGGGTGGGTCTCCTGGAAGTAGCCGGTGCCGATCTGCTGGCTGGGGATGTGGGAGGCGATGGCGAGGACGGGGGCGCCGGAGCGGTTCGCATCGTAGAGGCCGTTGATCAGGTGCAGATTGCCCGGCCCGCAGGAGCCGGCGCAGACCGCCAGCTCGCCGGTGAGTTGGGCGTCCGCGGCGGCGGCGAACGCGGCCGCCTCCTCGTGCCGGACGTGGATCCAGTCGATACCGCCGGCCGCCGAGCCGCCGGAGCGGCGGACGGCGTCGACGATGGGGTTGAGCGAGTCTCCGACGATCCCGTAGATCCGTCGGACGCCGGCCTGTTGGAGCTGGGCGACGAGTTGTTCGGCGAGCTTCACCGTGCACCTCCCGAGGTCCTTGTGGGACCCGCAGCAAGAAGTTGACACTTCACTGATAGTTGATACTTCTACAATATGCCTCCGGTGCACATCCGGGAACGCCCACCCAGGCCTCCCCTGACCCGCCCCCTCCGAAGGCGCCCGGGTGGCGGCTGGAATACTGCGGAGCGACATCCGCAGCTGCCCCGAGGAAGGCCCCCGATGCACGACGACACACCCGTCCACAGCTGGCTCACCGACATGGACGGGGTGCTGGTCCATGAGAACCGGCCGATCCCGGGGGCCGCCGAGTTCATCGAGGCGCTCGAGCGCACCGAGCGGCGCTACCTCGTCCTGACGAACAACTCGATCTTCACTCCGCGCGACCTGCGGGCCCGGCTCGCCCGCAGCGGCATCGACCTGCCCGAGGAGAACATCTGGACCTCGGCGCTGTCGACCGCGGCGTTCCTGGCCGACCAGTCGCCGGGTGCGACGGTCTACGTGCTCGGCGAGGCCGGCCTGACAACGGCCCTGCACGAGTCGGGGATGATCCTCTCCGACACCGAGGCCGAATACGTGGTGCTCGGTGAGACCCGTGCCTGGTCGCTGCCCGCGATCACCCACGCGATCAACCTGATCCTCGGCGGCGCCAAGTTCATCGCCACCAACCCGGACCCGACCGGCCCCTCACCGGAGGGGATCACCCCCGCCACCGGCGCGGTCGCCGCCCTGATCACCCGGGCGACCGGGATCGAGCCGTACTACTGCGGCAAGCCCAATCCGTACATGATGCGGTCGGGCCTGAACCGGATCGGCGCGCACTCCGAGAACACCGTGATGATCGGCGACCGGATGGACACCGACGTGATCTCCGGCCTCGAGGGCGGGATGCGGACCATCCTGGTGCTCTCCGGCATCACCCAGCGCGAGGACATCGCACGGTTCCCGTTCCGGCCCAGCCGGGTGCTGGACTCCATCGCCGACGTGATCCCGCTGGTCGAGAAGTACGCCTGAGAGGTCAGCGCGCCTCGCGGAACTCCACATGCTTGCGGGCCATCGGGTCGTACTTCTTCAGCACCAGCCGGTCCGGCGTGTTCCGCCGCGACTTGCGGGTGACGTAGGTGAATCCGGTGCCGGCGGTGGAGCGCAGCTTCACCAGCGGGCGCAGGTCGTTCTTCTTGGCCATCTCGGGAGTCCTTTCCTTGGGGGCGGGCCCAGGGCGCCTGAGGCCGCCGGAGACCCCAGCGCCGGGCCCCGTCGGCCGCACAACGTCGGCCTGCCGACAATCATTCCCACGATCGGCGACCGCGGTCCGGCCCGGCGACCCCCAGGCGGATCTAGGGTGACCAGGCCGGGGCCCGGTGGGCCAGCACCGACTCGAAGGGTCCGACATGCGCACACTCGTCACGGCACTCATCGCGAGCCTCCTGCTCGTGGCGGGCACCTCGCCGGCCCACGCCATCACCCATGGCACGCCCGATGGCGACGATCATCCCTACGTCGGTTTCCTGGCCACGTACAACGCCACCACCGGCGAGGGGATGCTGTGCAGTGGCACGCTGCTTTCGGAGCGGGTCTTCCTCACCGCCGGCCACTGCACGGCCGGCAACCCGACCTACGTCTCGGTCTGGTTCGACGCCGTGCCCGACCCGCAGCACCCCGATGTCGTCGGCGGCACCGCATACACGCATCCGGCCTACGATCCCGGCACCTTCTACCAGCACGACGTGGGCGTCGTCGTCCTCGACCGGCCGGTGCCGAGCGCGACGTACGGCCGGCTGCCCGCGGTCAACCAGCTCGACTCGCTGGGGCCCGGCAACCGCACCACCTTCACCTCGGTGGGCTACGGCCTGCAGGCGTCCTTCCCGGACGCGGCGGCGTGGAAGAACCGGGCGGACGTGGTCCGGATGGTCGCCCACCCGCGCCTGGTCCAGATCAACACCGGCATGCCCGAGGTCGGTGACTTCGCGATGCTGCTCTCCGCGAACGCCAACACCGGCGGCATCTGCTCCGGTGACTCGGGCGGCCCGAACTTCCTCGGCGACAGCACTGTCATCGCCGGGGTCACCTCCTACACGCGCAACCCCACCTGCGCGGGCACAGCAGGTGTCATGCGCCTGGACCGCAGCGATGTCCTCGACTGGGTCGAGGGCATGCTGGCGACGGCCGGGCACTGAGACCGCCGCATGCCGCCGGCCCGGGCAGCGCCGACGGCCACCCGGTGGCTGGCCACAGATGAGCGGGAGCAGCGACCCGATTCCGCCTGGCAGCACCCCGAACCCAATTTACTTCAACTTTTAATAGCTAGGCGTACGATGGGGCCATGGAACGGCAGGAGACGAACGAACCCCGGTGGCTGACCACGGAGGAACGACGCGCCTGGCTGGCCCTGGGCGGGGTGGTGTTGCGGCTGCCGACGGCGCTCGACGGCCAGCTGCGACGCGATGCCGGACTGCGGTTCTTCGAGTACATGGTGCTGGCCGGACTGTCCGAGGCCCCGGACCACACCCGCCGGATGAGCGACCTGGCCGCCTTCGCCGAGGGCTCGCTGTCGCGGCTCTCCCAGGTCGTCGCCAAGCTCGAGCACCGCGGCCTGGTGGTCCGGTCACCGGATCCGGATGACCGCCGGGCGACCCTGGCGACGCTGACCGAGGAAGGCTGGGAACTCGTCGTCCGGACTGCACCGGGTCATCTCGAGGCCGTCCGGACGTACGTCTTCGACGCGCTGGCCGCCCCCCAGGTGCCCCAGCTCACCGCCATCGCCGAACAGATCCTGCAGACGATCGACCCCGAGCACGAGCGGCCCGCGGATCGCTGAGCATCCCGCCCGAAAGAACACCACATGATGGGACCTGATTGTCACTGACGTGAGAAGGGTCACGGAATACCTATTTTCCCCCTGAAAATGCGGCCCGTCCCCTATCCTGCGCTCTTACGCCATACCCGGCGACCACGGCCGACTGTGTCGCGGGAGAATGTCGCGGAAGAATATGGCCGCTGCGGCGCCGACCCTCGACCACCTCCCCCGGTCCCGCAGCTGCACGCTCACCGCCCCCCGGTCGGTCGCCCGGCCGCATCGGCGCCGGACACCCGGACACGAAGAACGGGCTCGGACACGAAGAACGCCCGCACCTACACCGTAGGCCGGGCGTCCGGTGATGTCCCGAGACATCACAATGGTGCGCGAGAGAGGATTTGAACCTCCACGTCCCAAGGGACACTGGCACCTGAAGCCAGCGCGTCTGCCGTTCCGCCACTCGCGCATGAGTGATCCGAACAGGTCTCCCTGCCCGCAGCAACCGGTAGACCATAGCATACGCGGCGCCCGACGCGTCAAATCGCTCGGTCGGGACCCGCCTTTCCTGAGGCCCACACCGCCCGGCGGTCAGCGTACCGCCGTCGCCGACGCATAAGATCAGAGGTGCGATACCCATGTGCAGTCGGCCGGAAGGAACTGAAGGTGGGAGTCTTCGACCGCTTCGAGCGGAAACTCGAGGGTGCCGTCAGTGGTGCCTTCGCCCGCGCGTTCAAGGGTGACGTGCAGCCGGTGGAGATCGCCGCCCGCCTGCAGCGGGAGCTGGACGCCGAGGCCAAGGTCGTCTCCCGCGACCGCCGTCTGGTGCCCAACGAGTTCACCGTCTTCCTGTCCCAGCACGACTACGAGCGCCTGACACCGTACGGCAAGACGCTGAGCCGCGAGATCGTCCCCGAGCTCAAGCAGCACGCGTCCAGCCAGGGATACATCTTCAACGGCCCGATCTCCATCACGTACGAACTCGACACCTCGCTGCCCACCGGCAAGTTCACCGTCGTCTCCCAGGCGGTGGCGGGCGTGGACGCCGCCGGCGGGCCGGCGCCCGGCGGGCCCGGGGCAGCCGGCGCCCCCACCCCGCTGCACCGCACCCGGCTGGTCCTGGAGGTCAACGGGATGCGTCACCCACTCACCCCGCCGGGCTTCATCATCGGCCGCGGCACCAGCGCCGACCTGCGGATCAACGACCCGGGCATCTCCCGCCAGCACGCCGAGATCAAGGTCTCCGGCACCGGCGACGACCAGCAGGTGACCATCGTCGACCTGGGGTCGACCAACGGCATCATCGTCAACGGCCAGCGCGTCACCCAGGCCATCCTCACCGAGGGCTCCCGGATCGAGATCGGCTCGACCCGGATGCTCATCCATTCCCCCGGCACGGATCAGTGATGTCCGACATCCTCCTCGCCGCGCTCAAGATCGGCTACCTCGCGCTGCTGTGGCTGTTCATCCTGCTCGCGGCCAACGTCATCCGCACCGACCTGTTCGGCCGGCGGGTGCCCACCTCCGAGCTCCCCTCCGCCAGGGCCGAGCGCACCGAGCGAGGCAGGCGCGACGGTCACCGGGCCGCCGCCCCGGTGACTCCCCCGGCCGCCCCGCCGGTCCGGCTGGTGGTCACCAACGGCCCACACCTGGGCATGGCGGCGGAGGTCGACCAGGCCGGGACGTACGTGATGATCGGCCGCTCCCCGGAATGCGCCATCGTGCTCGACGACGACTTCGTCTCCACCCGCCACGCCCGGGTGGTCAACGGGGATGCCGGCCTCTATCTGGAAGACCTCGGTTCGACCAACGGCACATTCGTCAACGGGCGCCGGATCACCGGTGCGACGATCATCGGGCCGGCCGACGAGATCAGGATCGGGCGGACGATCCTGAAACTGGAGTCGTGAGCATGCCGTTGTCCCTCCGCTACACGGCACACTCCGAGATCGGGCTGGTCCGCAAGAACAACCAGGATTCCGGCTATGCGTCCGGACAGCTGCTGCTCGTGGCCGACGGGATGGGCGGCGCAGCCGCCGGTGATCTGGCCTCCGCCGTCGCGGTGACCCGGCTGCGGGCCCTCGACGAGGAACTGGCCGCCGCCGCGAAACCGCCGCGGGGAGAGGACCTGCTGAGCCGGATCACCCAACGGGTCCACGACGCCAACGAGCTCATCGCCGATCTGGCTGCGGACAACCCCGCCCTGGACGGGATGGGCACCACCGTCACCGCGGCCGCGTTCGACGGGACCGACCTGGCCGTGGTGCACATCGGCGACTCGCGGATGTACCGGATGCGCCGCGGCAGTCTGGTCCGGGTCACCCACGACCACTCGTGGGTCCAGTCGCTGGTCGACGAGGGCCGGCTCACCCCCGAACAGGCCGCCACCCACCCGCACCGTTCCCTGCTGCTGCGGGTGCTGAACGGGGCCCCGAACAACGACCCGGACATCGGCCTGGTCGACACCGCCGCCGGCGACCGGCTGCTGCTGTGCTCCGACGGCCTGTGCGGCCTGGTCGACGACACCGACCTGGCCCGGATGGTCGCGGTCCCCGACCGCACCCGCGCCCTGGAGCAGTTGATCGCCGCCGCGCACGACGCCGGCGGGTCGGACAACATCACCGTCATCCTCGCCGACCTCGTCGCCGAGCCGCCCGACGGATCGGCGCCGGTCACCGTCGGCGCCGCCGCGACCCGGGAGATCCCGTCGGTCTCGGAGCGGACCCAGGAGATCCCGCTCGATCCGGCCCAGTTCGCCGCCCCGCTGCTGGTCGACGCGGAGGGCCGGCCGGTCCCCGAGGACGTCGCCAGTCAGGCCCAGGCGCTGGAGAAGCCGCTGCGGCACGACATCGACCCGACCCCGGTGGTGACGGCGCACCACACCACCGCCCAGCAGGCGGTCCCGCGGCGGATGGCACTGGCGGAGGACGAGCGCTACGCGCCCCGCGAGGATCCGTCGCCGCGCCGGCGGGTGGTGGTCACCCTGATCTCGCTGCTGGTCGCCGTGCTGCTGGTCGGCGGCGCCGTCGTCGGCACCTGGGTGGTGTGGCGCGGCAGCTACTTCATCAGCGCCGACGGCGGAAAGGTCGCGGTCTACCGCGGTTTCGACGCAACGATCGGGTCCTGGCGGCTGAGCCGGGTGGTGGAGACCGAGGACATCACCATCGCCGATCTCTCCCCTCGCTACCAGCAGCAGGTGCACGACAGCATCACCGTCGAGTCGCTGTCCGCAGCGCACGCCAGTGTGGCGGAACTCTCCCAGAACGCCGCGTACTGCCGTACGGTCCGGGCCAAGGCCGACGAGGCCGCCGCCGAGGCCACCCGCGCCGCCGAGGAGCAGGCCCGGCAGGCCGCCGAACAGGCCAAGCAGCACCCGGCCTCCCCGTCCGCCTCGCCCCAGCCCGTGTCGACGCCGACGCCGGTCGTCCCGGACTACGGGGAGTGCTGATGGCCGGCCCCGTGATGATCAACACCGCCGATTCCGTCGTCGTCTACCGCAGGCGACGCAATGTCGAACTCGCGATGATCCTGGTCGCCCAGGTGATCGGGCTGGCCGGCTACGCCCTCACCCACCTCAACCTCGACGGCACCCTGCCCCCGGAGATGCTGTCGGTGACGATGGTGTGGGTCGGGCTCGGGCTGGCGCTCCACATCGCGGTCCGCTGGCGGGCGCCGTACGCGGACCCGCTGCTGCTGCCCTGCGCGCTGCTGCTCAACGGCGTCGGGCTGGCGATGATCCACCGGATCGACCTGATCCCCGATCCGCCCCGCCACGACGTGCTGACCCAGCTGATCTGGACCGGGCTGGGGATGGCCCTGGCAGTGGTCACCATCGTGGTCGTCCGCGACCACCGGCCGCTGCAGGCCTACACCTACACCCTGTTCCTGCTCGGCCTGGTGCTGATGATGCTCCCGCTGGTGCCCGGCCTCGGGGTCGAGCTCAACGGGGCGCGGGTGTGGATCCGGATCTGGCGGTTCTCCTTCCAGCCGGCCGAGGCGGCGAAGTTCGTGATGACGATCGCCTTCGCCTCCTACCTGGTCGACAAGCGCGACGCGCTGGCCGTCGCCGGCCCCCGCTTCCTCGGCCTCACCTTCCCACGCCCCCGCGATCTCGCCCCGCTGGGGGTGATGCTGGCGCTCGCCATGACGGTGCTGGTCACCCAGAAGGACCTCGGCATGTCGATGCTCTTCTTCGGCCTGTTCGTGGTGATGCTCTACGTCTCCACCGAACGGCCCGCCTGGCTGGTGCTCGGTGGGCTGTCCTTCGCCGGGGCCGCCTTCCTCGCCGCCTCGCTCTTCCACCACGTGCAGGTGCGCATCGACGCCTGGCTGCACCCCTTCCAGAACTACGACCAGAACCTGCAGATCATCAGCGCCCAGTTCGGCTACGCCTGGGGTGGGCTGCTCGGCCGCGGCTGGGGACTCGGCCGGCCGGGCCTCACCCCGCTGGCCAAGTCCGACTTCATCGCCGCCGCGCTCGGAGAGGAGCTCGGCATCACCGGACTGATGGCGCTGATCATGGTCTACGCACTGTTCGCCTTCCGCGGCCTGCGGACCGCCCTGGCGGCCCGGGACGACTTCTCCACCCTGCTGGCCACCGGACTGTCCTTCCTGTTCGCCCTGCAGGTGTTCCTGATCATCGGCGGCGTCACCCGGCTCACCCCGATGACCGGCCTGACCACCCCGTTCATGAGCCACGGCGGCTCGTCGATGGTGGTCAACTGGATGATCGTCGGACTGCTGCTGGTGATCTCCCACCAGGTCCGCCGACCGGTGGCCGCGCCCACCGAGCTGACCCTGGCCGACGACAGCACCCAGCTGATCGCCGTCCCGACGGCGGAGGTGCGGCCGTGAACAAACCGATCCGCCGCATCGCCGTGCTCACCATGGCGCTCTTCGTCGCATTGCTGCTGAACGCCTCGCAGATCGTCGTCTTCCAGCAGGACTCACTCAACACCAACCCGCAGAACCGCCGGGTGCGCGACGAGCAGTTCGGCGGCCACCGCGGCTCCATCGTCGCGGGCAAGACCACCCTGGCCGTCTCCGACGCGACCCCGCAGGGCAGCCAGTTCGCCTACCAGCGCAGCTATCCCCAGGGCGACCTGTACGCGCCGGTCACCGGCTACTTCTCGTACGACCGGGGCAGCACCGGACTGGAGAGCGCCTACAGCGCCGAACTGGCCGGCACCTCGAACTCGCTGTTCGTCCGCCGGCTGGTGGACACCGTCACCGGCCGCTCCCCGCAGGGGGCCACGGTCGAGACGACGCTCGACCCGAAGGCCCAGCAGGCCGCCGCCCAGGCGCTCGGCCACCAGCAGGGGGCGGTGGTCGCGATGGACGCCGAGACCGGCGCGGTGCTGGCGATGGTCAGCAGCCCCTCGTACGACCCGACGACACTGTCCGGCACCGACATCAAGAGCGCCGGCGAGGCGTACGGGACGCTGCTCCAGGACCCCGACTCGCCGCTGACGAACCGTGCCGCCGGCGAGATCTACCCACCCGGCTCGACGTTCAAGCTGGTCACCGCCGCGGCGGCGCTGGAGAACGGGATGCAGCCGAGCACCCTGGTCGACACCCCGGCGAAACTGACCCTGCCGGGCACCAAGACGCAGCTGCCGAACGAGACCCAGTGCGGCGACGGCCAGCAGACCCTCGACCGGGCGCTGCAGCTGTCCTGCAACACCGCCTTCGCCAATGTCGCGATCAAGCTCGGCGACAACGCACTGCGCCAGCAGGCGGAGAAGTTCGGCTGGAACTTCCAGCTCGGCGACGTGGGCGGTGTCGCCGCCCGGTTCCCGGCCAACCCGGATCCGGCCCAGACCGGCCTGAGCGGCATCGGCCAGTACGATGTGGCCTCCAACCCCCTGCACATGGCGATGGTCTCGGCGGCCATCGCCAACGACGGCAAGCTGATGACGCCGTACGTGGTGCAGACCGTCCGTGCCGCCGACCTGACCGCACTGAGCACCACGAAACCCAAGGAGCTGTCCCAGGCCATGAGCGCCGCGAACGCCCAGCAGCTGCAGGGCATGATGGTCAACGTCGTCAACAGCGGCACCGGCACCAGCGCCCAGATCAACGGGGTGAGGGTCGGTGGCAAGACCGGCACCGCCCAGACGACGGCGGACAAGCCGCCGTACGCCTGGTTCACGGCGTTCGCCGAGAAGAACAACCGCAAGATCGCCGTCGCCGTCTTCGTCGAATCCGCCAACGTCCCGCGATCGGAGGTCGGGGGCAACGTGGTTGCCGCACCGATCGCCAAGAGCGTGATCCAGGCACTCCTGTGAGCCCGGAAGGTCAACTGACAATGGACACCCAACCCACGATCCTCGGTGGCCGCTACCAGCTCGGCCCGACGCTGGGACGCGGCGGCATGGCGGAGGTCAACCGGGCCCGCGACCTGCGACTGCAGCGTGACGTGGCGATCAAGCGGCTGCGGATCGACCTCGCCTCCGACCCGACGTTCCAGGCCCGGTTCCGCCGCGAGGCGCACTCGGCGGCCGGCCTCAACCACCCCAACATCGTCGCCGTCTACGACACCGACGAGGAGCGCGATCCGGTCTCCGGCCAGGTCGTGCCCTACATCGTGATGGAGCTGGTCGAGGGCCGTACGCTGCGCCAGGTGATGAACTCCGGTGAGGCGTTCACCTCGGAACGGGCCCTGGAGATCACCCAGGGCGTGCTCGACGCGCTGGGCTACTCCCATCGCGCCGGGATCGTGCACCGTGACATCAAGCCGGGCAACGTCATGCTGACCGATGCCGGCGGCCAGGTGAAGGTGATGGACTTCGGTATCGCCCGCGCTGTCGCCGACACCCAGGCGACGATGACCCAGACCGCCGCAGTGATCGGCACCGCCCAGTACCTCTCCCCCGAGCAGGCCCGCGGCGAGAAGGTCGGCTTCCGGTCCGACCTCTACTCCACCGGCTGCCTGCTCTTCGAGCTGCTCACCGGCCGGCCGCCGTTCGTCGGGGACTCGCCGGTCTCGGTCGCCTACCAGCACGTCCGCGAGCACGCCTCCGCCCCCTCCACGATCGTACCGACGATCAGCCCCGACATCGACGCGCTGGTGCTGAAGGCGCTGGAGAAGGACCCCGACCGGCGTTACCAGACCGCCCGGGAGTTCCACGACGACATCGCCCGGGTGCTGGCCGGGCAGCACCCGCTCGCGCTGGCCGGTGCCGCGACCGCGGCGACCGCCGCGATGACCGCCACCGCGGTCGGCGGCCTGGCGCCGGTGGAGGCCGCGGTGCCCACCCGGGCGATGGAGACCGTGCCGCCGGGTGAGGAGGCGGCGCTGTCCACCAGCCCGCAGCGGGCCCTGGTCGACCCCGAGGCCGCCGCGGCGGACGACACCGCCCGGCGGCACCGCCGCCGGAACATCTGGATCGTGGTGGCGGTGGTGCTCGTCGCGCTGCTCGCCGGCGGCGGCATCTGGGCCGCGAACGGCGGCCTGACGCCGAAGCAGTCCGTCCCGAACGTGGTGGGCAAGACCCAGGTGGTGGCGGAGGAACTGCTCAAGGCCCAGGGCCTGACCTCCAAGGTCGATGTCACCGAGGGGCCGGCCGGCGCCACCGTCGGCACCGTCACCGCCCAGGACCCGCCCGGCGGCAGCAAGCTGGCCCAGGGCGGCCTGGTCACCCTGACCGTCAACGGCGGCCCGGCGACCACGGCGATCCCCGACGGGCTGGTCGGCCAACAGCTGACCAAGGTCCAGGCCCAGCTCAAGTCCGCCGGGTTCACCAACGTCACCACGGTCGCCGCCGACTCCTCCCGGCCCTCCGGCGAGGTGCTCAGCGTCGACCCGGCGTCCGGTACGAAGGTGGTGCCGGACACCCAGATCACCGTGACGTACGCCTCGGGAAAGGTGACGATGCCCGACTGGTCGGGGTTCAACCGGCAGGCCGTGATGTCCGACGCGGCCGGGCTCGGCCTGACCAACGTCACCTTCACCGAGCAGACGTCCAACGCCTCGGTGGGCACCGTGATCTCCCAGAGCCCCTCCGCGGGCAGCAAGGTCTCCCGGGACGCTGCGGTCACCGTGGTGCTCGCCAAGGCCCCCCAGCCGACCGCGCCGCCGACCACCACCTCGTCGTCGCCGGCGTCCCCTTCGGCGACGACGACGGCCAGCCCGGCCAGCGACAGCTCCGGCAACGGCAACGGCCGGAACAAGAACAATGGCTGACCCGGCCGGCGTCCGGATCCTCGTCGTCGACAACTACGACTCGTTCGTCTACAACATCGTCCAGTACCTCGCCCGGATCGGTGCCACCGTGACGGTGTGGCGCAACGACGACCCGCGCCTCGAGGCCGCCGGCTGGGCCGACCCCTTCGACGGGATCCTGCTCTCGCCCGGCCCCGGCACGCCGGCCGCCGCCGGCCGCTGCATCCCGATCATCCGGGAGCAGGCGGGCCGGACGCCGATCTTCGGCGTCTGCCTGGGCATGCAGGCGATCGGCGAGGCGTACGGCGCCACCGTCGACCGGGCCCCCGAGCTGCGCCACGGTAAGACCTCACCGATCCACCACGGTGGCGCCGGCTGCCTGGCCGGGCTGCCGGACCCGTTCACCGCGACCCGCTACCACTCCCTGGCCGTGCTGCCGCAGACCGTCCCGGACGTCCTCGAGGTCACCGCGACCACCGCCGACGGGGTGGTGATGGCGCTGCGGCACCGCGAACTCGCCGTGGAGGGCACCCAGTTCCACCCGGAATCGGTGCTCAGCGAGGGCGGCTACCGGATCTTCGCCAACTGGCTGGCGGTCTGCGGTGACGCCGATGCCCCGGAACGGGCGGCCGGGCTGACCCCGCTGGTCGACCTGGCCTGACCCGGGCCGCCGGTCCGGCCGGGGACCGATGCCTAGCGCGGCGAGGCGGTGGCGCTCGGCGAGCCGATCGCCGTGGCATAGGACAGCTCGGTGCCACCGGTGTAGGCGGGCAGGTGCAGGGCGTCCTCGCGCCGCTCCTGGTATCCCAGCCCGTACGCCGCGACGTAGTCCTGGTAGTTATGGACGTACGTCGAGGACGACAGCGCCGCCTCCAGCATCGCCGGGTCGCCGATCGCCTGGATCCGGTACGGCGGGGCGTACGGGATGCCCTGGAGCACCACAGTGTTGCCGACGCACTTGATGCCGGTGGTGGAGATCACCCGCTGGCCCTGGATCATCATCCCCTCGGCGCCGCCCTCCCAGAGGGCGTTCACGAAGGCCTGGATGTCCTGTTGGTGCACCACCAGCAGGTCGGGGTCGAGCCCGGGCGGGGCCACCGAGGCCGGGGCATCGTCGAGCACCACAGTCACCCCCGGTCCGGTCAGCGGCACGGTCTGGGCGGCCTGCGCGGCGTCGGAGAGCCGGCCGGGGTCCACGCCGGTGCCGGCACGACTGCTGAGCCGGTCGACCTCGGCCCGGGTGCTGGAGACCTGCTGGGCGAGCACCGCATTGCGCTGCGAGCCGGCCCGCACCATCGAGATCAGGTCGGTGTTGCGCCCACCGCGCAGGTCGGTGCCCCGGGCGAGTGCGGCGCTCAGGCCGATCAGGTAGCCGGCCAGCACGCAGATGGCCACCGTCGCGGCGCCGGCGGCGGCCATCCGGACCGTACGCCGCGGCCGGTCCGCACCGTCCCCACGGTGGGTGAGCAGGGCCCGGAGCCGGCGGGCGCCGGTGCGCGCCGTGTCCAGCAGCGTCGGTTCCGTCACCGTCCATCTCCTCCGGTCCGCCGGTCGGGCCTCCAGGCGTCGTCGACTAGGCTACCGGCATAGCCAACAGGAACGCCGTACGAGGAGTGGTCGTGGCCGAGTCCCACCAGCGCAAGTCCGTCGCCGAGCGCCGCAAGGGTGACCGCCGCACCGCAGGCCGGCGCAAGGGTGACCGGGGCAAGGGCCGTGCGGCGGAGGCGGACCCGACGTCGGCGACCACACCGGAGACCGAGACCGAGCAGACGACCCGCCGCCGGACCGCCGCGCCCGGCACCTCGCCCTGGGTGGTCCCGACCATGGTCACCCTGCTGTTGCTCGGCGTCGCCTGGATCGTGGTCTTCTACGTCGCCGGCTACCTGATCCCGTTCATGGCCGCGATGGGCAACTGGAACCTGGCGGTCGGGATGGGCCTGATCGCGGCCTCGTTCGTCGTCGCCACCCAGTGGAAGTGACCGCTACCCGGCAGACGTGACCGCCGCCTGAGCCAACGCCAGCGCGCCGAGCCGACCGGACCGGCCGCCCAGCCCCGGCGGCACGATGTAGTCGTCGATCCGATCTGTGACGGCCGGGGAGGAGACGTAGCCGGCCAGCAGTTCCCGGGTCCGGCGGCGGATCATCCCGAACAGCCCCGGGCCGGCCATCACCCCGCCGCCCAGCACGATCCGGCGCGGTGACAGGGTGCAGACCAGCCCGGCCAGCAGCTCGGCGAGATAGGACGCCTCCAGCTCCCAGGCGGGGTGGCCGGCCGGCAGGGTCTGCGCCGGGGCACCCCACCGCTGCGCCATCGCCGGCCCCGACGCCAGCCCCTCCAGACAGTCGCCGTGGAACGGACAGCCGCCCGGGAACGGATCGAGGCCCCGGTCGTGCCGCACCCGGACGTGGCCCATCTCCGGGTGCACCAGACCGTGCAGCGGCGCCCCGTTGACGATCGCCCCACCGCCGATCCCGGTGCCGACGGTCAGGTAGACGAACGGATCCAGACCCCGGCCGGCACCCCATCGGGCCTCACCGAGCGCGGCCCCGTTGACGTCGGTGTCGAAGCCGACCGGGACATCCAACGCCGACCGCAGGAACCCGACCACGTCGGTCCCGGCCCAGCCGGGTTTCGGGGTGGTGGTGATGTGGCCGTACGTCGCCGAGGCGGGATCGAGGTCCACCGGCCCGAAGCAGGCGACGCCGATCGACGCCGGGCCGGCGGCGCCGGCCGCCCGGAAGAACGCCACCGCCCGGCCGAGGGTCTCCTCCGGTGTGGTGGTGGGGAACCGCACCTCGGCGCGGAGGTCGTCGGGACCGGTGCCCAGGCAGCAGACGAACTTCGTGCCGCCCGCCTCGATACCGCCGTACAGCCCAGCGTGTTCCGCCGCCATGATGTCCCTCCGTCGAGGGTCCGGATCTCCCCGACCTGCGCCGATCGTACGACCGGAACGCCGTTCAGCTCAGCGGCTTGAGCAGCGGGAAGAGGATGGTCTCGCGGATGCCGACGCCGGTGAAGAGCATCACCAGCCGGTCCACCCCGAGCCCCAGGCCGCCCATCGGTGGCGCACCGAACTCCAGCGCCTGCAGGAAGTCCTCGTCGAGTTGCATCGCCTCCACGTCTCCGGCGGCCCGGGCCAGCGACTGGGCGGTCAGCCGCTCGCGCTGGATCACCGGGTCGATCAGCTCGGAGAAGCCGGTGCCCCGTTCCATCCCGCCGATGATCAGGTCCCAGGCCTCGATCTTGTTCGGCTCGGAGCGGTGCGGCCGGGCCAGCGGCTGGGCGACCGGCGGGTAGTCGCAGACGAAGGTGGGCTGCAGCAGATGCGGCTCCACCAGCTCGCCGAAGAGCTCGACGACCATCTTCTCCGGGCCCCACAGCGCGTCGTAGTCGACCTCGAACAGTTCGGCGATCGAGCGCAGCCGGTCGACCGGGGTCTCCGGGGTGATCTCGTCACCGATCCGCTCCGACAGGCCCGGATAGACGCCGAGCCACTTCCACTCGCCGTCCAGGTCGATGACGCCCCGCTCGGTCTCGATCTGGCGCCGGCCGACCACGTCGGCCGCGTCCAGGATGAGCTGCTTGATCAGCGCCGCGATGGTGGTCTGGTCACCCCAGGCCTGGTAGGCCTCCAGCATGGTGAACTCGGCGGAGTGCGAGGAGTCGATGCCCTCGTTGCGGAAGACCCGGCCCAACTCGTACACCTTCTCGGCGCCGCCGACCATCACCCGCTTGAGGTAGAGCTCCAGGGCGATCCGCAGGCTCATCGAGATGTCGAAGGCGTTCAGGTGGGTGGTGAACGGCCGGGCCGTCGCGCCGCCGTGCACCGACTGCAGGGTCGGCGTCTCCACCTCCAGGTAGCCGTCGGTGTGCAGGGTCTCGCGGATCGAGCGGGTGATCGCCGCCCGGGCCCGCAGCACGTTCTGCGCCTCGGGCCGGATGACCAGGTCGGCGTACCGCTGCCGGACCCGGGTCTCCTCGGACAGCTCGTGGTGCAGCGTCGGCATCGGCCGCAGCGACTTGGAGGCCAGCTCCCAGCGGTCGGCCAGCACCGACAGCTCGCCGCGCTTGGAGCGGATCACCCGGCCGTGGACGAAGACCCAGTCGCCGAGATCGACGTCGGCCTTCCAGGCGGCCAGTGCCTCGTCGCCGACCTCCGCCCTGGAGATCATCACCTGCAGCCGCGGCGCATCGTGCTCGGCGGTGAAGCCGCCCTGCAGGGTCGCGAAGCACAGCTTGCCGGTGTTGCGCAGGAAGACCACCCGCCCGCCGATGCCGACCAGGTCCTGGGTCTCCTCGCCGGTCTCCAGGTGGTCCCACCGCCGGCGGACCTCGTCGAGGGTGTGGGTACGATCCAGCCAGACCGGATAGGGGGGACGACCCTCCTCGAGCAGCCGCGCCCGCTTCTCGAGGCGCACCTGCATCTGCTCGGACACCTCATGCCCTGAGACCTCGTGGTCAGGAAGCTCGGCCGGCGGATTCTGCTCAGTACTCACCGGGACATGCTACCGACACCCGCCGGGATGGAACGATCCGGAACACCCGCACCTCCGGGCCACCCAATGGTCCGATCCGGCACACCTCGCGTCGACCGTGTTACGGGGCTGTGAACGGGGCCGACGACGGCCACCCCGCCGCCCGGGGGTGCAATAGGGTTTCGGGTATGGCAGACATGGTGGCCCACTACCGTCCGGGCGTGGCGTTCGACGAGATGGTGGACCCGCGCGGCGCCGTCCGGGAACCGTACGCCCTGCTGGCGGGCATGCTCGGTCGGATGGCGCCGGGCGATCTGAGGGCCATCGCGGAGACCCTGTCGAACAACTATCTGGCCGCCGGGGTCACGTTCGACGTCGGTGGGGTGGAGCGGCCGTTCCCGTTGGACGCCATCCCGCGGATCATCACCGCCGAGGACTGGGACATCGTCGATCGTGGCGTACGCCAGCGGGTCCGAGCGCTGGAGGCGTTCCTCGACGACGCGTACAACGACCAGCGGGCGGTGTCCGACGGCGTGGTGCCGCGATCGCTGATCACCACCTCGAAGCACTTCCACCGGGTGCTGCACGGGATGAACCCGACGAACGGCGCCCGGGTACAGGTGGCCGGCATCGACCTGATCCGCACCCCGGCCGGGGACATGCGGGTGCTGGAGGACAACGTCCGGGTGCCCTCCGGGGTGTCGTACGTGATGACGAACCGCACCGCGATGGCCTCGGTGATGCCCGAGATCATGGCCGAGCAGCGGGTCCGGCCGGTGAGCGACTACGCCCAGCACCTGCTGCGGGCGCTGCGGGCCGCCGCCCCGGACGGGATCGAGGACCCCACTGTCGTCGTGCTCACCCCCGGCGTCTACAACTCCGCCTATTTCGAACACACCCTGTTGGCCCGGACGATGGGCGTCGAGCTGGTCGAGGGCTCCGATCTGGAGTGCCGGCGCGGCAAGGTCTACATGCGCACCACCCGCGGCCTGCAGCCGGTGCACGTGATCTACCGGCGGATGGACGACGACTTCATCGATCCGGTGCACTTCCGCCGCGACTCGCTGCTCGGCGTGCCTGGCATCGTCAACGCGGTCCGCTCCGGCGGAGTGGCACTGTGCAACGCGCTGGGCAACGGCGTCGCCGACGACAAGCTGGTCTACACCTACGTCCCGGCCCTGATCCGCTACTTCCTCGCCGAGGAGCCGGTGCTGAAGAACGTCGACACCTGGCGGCTGGCCGAGCCGGCCGCCCGCGAGGAGGTGATGGACCGGTTGGAGGAACTGGTCGTCAAACCGGTCGACGGGTCGGGCGGCAAGGGCATCGTGATCGGGCCGTTCGCCACCGGCGACGAGCTCACCGCCCTGCGCCGCCGGGTCGAAGCGGATCCGCGCGGCTGGATCGCCCAGCCGTTGGTCCAGCTGTCGACGGTGCCGACCTTCCTCGACGATGCGCTGGGGCCGCGCCACGTCGACCTGCGGCCGTTCGCGGTCAACGACGGCACCGATGTCTGGGTGCTGCCCGGCGGCCTGACCCGGGTGGCGCTGCCCGAGGGCGAGATGATCGTCAACTCCTCCCAGGGGGGCGGCTCCAAGGACACCTGGGTGATCGCCGACTCGGCTCCCGCCCCCAGCGGGGTCACCGCCGAGGCCGAGCCGGTGCCCGCTCGGGAGCCGGCGCCCCATGCCGAGACCACCGAGCTCGCCGACCTGGCGGCGCTGCCGGTGCCGACCCAGCGCCCACCGGACCAGGTGCCGGCCCGGAAGACCCAGCAGGAACAGCAACAGCAGCAAGCCGGCCGGGCGATGCCGGCCGAGGGTACCGAGGGGGTCGACCGATGCTGAGCCGGATCGCCGAATCGTTGTTCTGGATCGGCCGCTACGTCGAGCGGGCCGAGGACACCGCCCGGCTGCTCCAGGTGCAGCTGCGGCTGTTCGTCGAGGAGCCGTCGGTGCCGACGCACACTGCCTGCAGCAACCTGCTCACCCTGCTCGGCGTGCCGGCCGCGACGTACGAACCGCTGCTGGCGGCGGCGGATCCCCGGGCCGCCCATGAAGCACTGGTCGGGCTACTGGCGTATGACCGCAGCCAGCCCTCCTCGATCGCCTACAGCTGGGAGCAGACCCGCGACAACGCCCGGCGCGCCCGGGAGGTGATCCCGTCGACGATCTGGGAGGTGGTCAACACCACCTGGCAGGCGCTGCCGCGGACCACACCACGGGCGATCCGGTCCCAGCACGGCTACCTGGACTGGGCCCGGGAGAGGTCCGCGCTGTTCTGCGGGCTGGCCCGCGGGTCGATGGTCCGCGATGAGGGCTGGCAGTTCCTCCAGCTGGGCCGCAGCCTGGAGCAGGCCGACATGACCGCCCGGCTGGTCACCGCGACCACCTTCGCCCAGGGGGCCATCCCCTGGGCGGCCGCACTGCGCGGCTGCGACGCCCACGACGCGTTCCTGCGCACCTACCGCGGCTGGCACACCTCGACCCAGGCGCTGGAGTTCCTGGTGCAGGACGCTTCTTTCCCGCGCTCGGTGATGCACGGGTTGACCCGGGCCACCGATGCGCTGACCGGCGTCAGCGGGCCGTCACACGGGGTCGGGCTGCCCGGGGAGGCCCGCTACGAGCTCGGTCGGCTCACCGAGGAGCTGGCCTATCTGCCGACCGAAGGGCTGGTGGACGACCTGACCGGCCGGATGGCTCAGGTGCAGCGAACCTGCCAGCGGGTCACCACGGCGATCACCCAACGCTTCTTCGCCGCGGCCACCGAAGTGGCCTGGACGACCGAGGAGACGCACTGAGATGAGACTGAGCATCGACCACGTCACCGGGTTCCGCTACGCGTCCCCGGTCCGTGCCTCCTACAACGAGGCGCGGATGACCCCGATCTCCACCCCGTCCCAGGTGGTGTGGACCTCCCGACTCACCATCACCCCGCCCGCCTGGCGCACCAGCTACACCGACTACTGGGGCACTCCGGTCACCTGCTTCGAGGTGCACGAGCCGCACGACCGGCTCGAGATCGAGTCCCGGGCCCTGGTGGAGACCCGCCCGGTCCACGACGACTGGGACGTCGAGCGCCGGGTGCCGGCCGACGACCTCGGCTGGGCCGACCTGCACGGCACCGCGGTGCTGGACGAGCTGAGCGAGTACCTGCTGACCACCGAACGGACCGCCCCGCACGAGGAACTTGCCGAGCTCGCCGCCGGGCTCACCGACCGGCCGCCCCGGCTCGCCGCACTGGACGTCTGTGCCCTGGTGCACGACCGGATGGCGTACGAAGTGGGTGCCACCGGGGTGACCTCGACCGCCGCCGAGGCCTGGGTCGGCGGCCGCGGCGTCTGCCAGGACTTCAGTCACGTCACCTGCGGGGCACTGCGGTGGCTCGGCATCCCCGCCCGGTACGTGTCCGGCTACCTGCACCCGTCCGGCCCGGACGCGGTCCGCGGCGACACCGTCGAGGGCGAGTCGCACTCCTGGGTGGAGTTCTGGTGCGGGTCGTGGCAGACGTACGACCCGACCGCGATGCGCCTGGTCGACGAGTCGTACGTCCGGATCGGGCACGGCCGCGACTACTCCGACGTGTCACCACTACGGGGGACGTACGCCGGCGGGGACTCGAAAATGTTCGTCAAGGTGACGATTACAGCGCTTTCGTGACCCCCGCCCACTAGGGTTACTGGCATGAACCAGCCGCCGACCGCATGGAGCCCGCCGTTGACGGGTGCACCCGTGGATCCACCGGTCCAGGCCCCGCCGGTCGTCCACGCGGTCCAGAACCCTCTCCTCCAGGGCTCGGCCCCCGCCCCCGGCTACCCGCACCCCGTCCGCACCGGCGCCCCCGTGCCGAGCACCCCCGGATCGGGCATCTCGACCCCGCAGGCGAGCCCGGGACCGCAGCATGCGGCGCCGCCCTCGCAGCCGGCCCGCCCGGGGCAGCCCGCCCAACCCAACCCGACCAGCGTCGAGGCGCCCGCCCCGACGCCGCCCGGCCGGGTCGACCACGGCCTGCCGGTCACCACGACCGATTCGATGCCCGGACGCACCATCACCGCGGTGATCGGCGACGTGATGGGCGTGGTCTCCCGGTCCCGCGAGCTGGGCGGCAATCGGGAGATCCAGTCGCGGACGATGCTCACCGAACGCCAGCAGTCCGTCACCCGGATGGTCCGGATGGCGCTCGGCGCCCACGCCGACGCCGTGGTCGGGATGCGCTTCGACACCTGCCAGGTCAGCGCCGAGGTGATCGAGGTCGTCGCGTACGGCACCGCGGTCCGGCTCGCCGAGGCGCCCGGGTTCAGCGTCCCCGGGATCGACCTGCCCCGGCCGTCCCCGGCCACCGGGGGCAGCGCCACCCATCCGCCGACGCCGACCGCCGGCTGACCTGGGCCACCTGCACCGGCCGCCGGCAGCTACCGGCGGGTGACCTGCACCCGCCCACCGTCGAGGCGGAGCCCGACGTGGCTCAGGTCGGGCACCACGACGTCGGCCAGCGGGGCGAGTTGCTCGGCGGTGTGCGTCGTGGTGACCGCCACCGTCGCCATCCCGGCCGCCCGCGCCGCGCGCAACCCGTTGGGGGCGTCCTCGGCGACCAGGCAGGCAGCGGGTGCAGCCGCCAGACCGGCCGCGGCGGCCAGGAAGATCTGCGGATCCGGCTTGGCCCGGACCACGTCGCTGGCGGTGACCAGCACCGCCGGTGTCGGCAGTCCGGCGGCCGCCAGCCGGGCGTACGCCATCTCCCGGGTCGCCGAGGTGGCGACCGCACCCCGGGGACCGGCCGCCCGCAGCGCCTCGGCCGCTCCGGGGAGGGCCACCACGCCGTCCTGGTCGGTCAGCTCGTGCTCGGTGATCCAGGACATCGCCTCGGCATGATGCTCCGCCGGGACCAGCGCGTCGATGATCGCCCGGGTGGAGCGCCCGAACCAGTGCGACAGGTCACCCACGGTCACCCCGAACCGCGCCGCGAACTCCGTCCACACCCGCACGATCGCCGGCAGCGAGTCCACCAGCGTCGAGTCCATGTCGAAGATGACCCCGTCGAACGTACGTCCCGTCATCGCCCCTCCTCCGCGTCGCACCGGTCCTGCCCCCAACCTAGCCGCCACCACGATCCGGGTTCGGCCCGACCCCGGCGGCACCCCACCCCCGCCTTGATGAGTGAATACTCACTCACTATGCTCATGGGGTGACCAGAGCACGACGACTGCCGCCGGAGGACCGGCGCGACGCGATCATCGCCGCGACCGGGCCGCTGCTCGCCGAGGCAGGGCCCAATGTGTCGACCCGCCAGATCGCCGCGGCCTGCGGCATCGCCGAGGGTACGCTGTTCCGGGTCTTCCCGACCAAGCGGGATCTGCTCGAGGCGACCCTCCGGGCCTCGCTCGACCCCACTGCCGACGTCGATCGGCTCCGGGCCATCGATCGGGCGCAGCCGCTGGAGACCAGGCTGCGGCAGGTGGTCGACATCCTCGTGGCCCGGACCCGTCGGGTGAGCGGGCTGTTCGCGGCACTGCACCGCCCCGCCCGAGATGCCCGCTCGGCGCGGGACCCCCGCACCGACCGCGGCACCCACGCCGACCACGATCCCGCCGAGCACCACGCCCGGCACGGCCACCACCACGGCCCGCCCGACCTGCAGGACCGACAGCGGCTCACCACCGCCGTGGCCGATGTGCTGGCCCCGGACGCCGAACACCTCGACCTCGATCCGGCCGCCGCCGCCTCGTTCGTACGATCGGTGGTGACCGCCGCCACCCACCCCATCCTCGGCGACGACCAACTGACGGACCCCGGACTCCTCGCCCACCTGCTCCTGAAGGCACTCCAGAAGGACTTGATGTGAAGCATCCCCTCAACCGGCTCCTGGTGCGTCACCTGAGCCCCTATTCCGGTCACCTGCTCGGTGTCGTCGCGCTGCAGTTCGCCGCGACGATCGCCTCCCTGTTCCTGCCCACCCTCAACGCCGCGATCATCGACGACGGCGTGGCCAAGGGCGACACCCCCTTCATCTGGAGCCACGGCGCCATCATGCTGGGGGTCAGCCTGGTCCAGGTGGTCTGCCAGATCTCTGCGGTGCTGCTCGGCAGCATGGTGGCGATGCGGTTCGGCCGCGACACCCGGGCGGCGATCTTCTCCCGGGTGCTGTCCTTCTCCTCGCGGGAGGTCAACCGGTTCGGCGCACCGTCACTGATCACCCGCAACACCAACGACGTCCAGCAGGTCCAGATGCTGGTGCTGATGACCTGCATCATGATCCTCGGCGCCCCGATCACCATGGTCGGCGGCGTGGTGATGGCGCTGCGCAGCGACTGGCACATGTCCTGGCTGATCGTCGCCGCGGTGGTCGTACTGGGCGTCAGCATCGGTCTGCTGGTGAGCCGGATGGTCCCGCTCTTCCAGTCCATGCAGAAGCGGATCGACGTGCTCAACCGGGTGCTGCGCGAGCAGATCTCCGGCATCCGGGTGGTCCGGGCCTTCGTCCGGGAGCCGTACGAGGCGGAGCGGTTCGCCGCCGCGAACGGTGACCTCACCGGCACCGCGTTGGCCGTCGGGCGACTGATGGCCAGCATGTTCCCGGTGGTGATGCTGATCCTCAACGTGTCCAGCGTCGCCGTGCTGTGGTTCGGCGCCTACCAGATCGACGCCGGGCACATCCAGGTCGGTCAGCTGACGGCCTTCCTGCAGTACCTGATGCAGATCCTGATGAGCGGCATGATGGCCGTGATGATGATCGTCATGGTGCCCCGGGCCGCGGTCTGCGCGGACCGGATCATGGAGGTCCTCGACACCGAGAGCAGCGTCGTCCCGCCGGCCGAGCCGGTCCGTACGGTGACGTCGCACGGCACCGTGGCGCTGACCGGGGTCGGCTTCACCTACCCCGGCGCGGACTCCCCGGTGCTGCAGGACATCAGCTTCACCATGGCGCCCGGTCGGACCACGGCGATCATCGGCTCCACCGGTTCGGGCAAGACCACCCTGGTCAGCCTGCTCCCGCGGCTGCACGACGCGACCGAGGGGACGGTCGAGGTGGACGGCGTCGACGTACGGCGGCTCGAACCGGAGCTGCTGTGGAGCCGGATCGGCCTGGTGCCGCAGAAGCCGTACCTGTTCACCGGGACGGTGGCCAGCAACCTGCGCTACGGCAACCCCGACGCCACCGACGCGGAGCTGTGGCACGCCCTCGAGGTGGCGCAGGCACGGGACTTCGTCGAGGCGATGCCCGGCGGTCTGGACGCGCCGATCGCCCAGGGCGGCACCAACGTCTCCGGTGGCCAGCGGCAGCGGCTCTCCATCGCCCGCGCCCTGGTCCGCCAGCCCGACCTCTACATCTTCGACGACTCGTTCTCGGCCCTGGACGTGGCCACCGACGCCCGGCTGCGGGCGGCGCTGGCCCGGGAGATCGCCGACGAGGCGGTGCTGATCGTCGGCCAGCGGGTGTCGACCATCGCCGGCGCCGACCAGATCCTGGTCCTCGAGGACGGCCGGATCGTCGGCCGCGGCACCCACCAGGAACTGCTCGCCGACAACCCCACCTACCGCGAGATCGTCGAGTCCCAGATGAGCGCCGAGGAGGCCGCAGCATGAGCACCGCAGAGTCCTCCCGCGGGGCATCCACCCCCGCAACGTCCCCCGGGGCGACCACGGCCGCCCCGGAGCGCCCGAAGTTCGGGCCCCAGGGACGCGGCGGCGGCCCCGGCGGCGGGCCGGGCGGCCACATGATGGGCCGTCCCGCGGAGAAGGCGTCGAACTTCGGCCCCTCGCTGCGTCGGCTGCTCGGGCACCTGCGCCCCGAACGGGCCCTCATCGTCCTGGTCCTGGTGATGGCCGCGGCAGGCGTGGCCTTCAACGTCGTCGGCCCCAAGCTGATCGGCCGGGCCACTGACATCATCTTCGCCGGCGTGATCGGCAAGTCGCTGCCGGCCACCATCACCCAGGCCGGACAGACCATCGCGGTGACCAAAGAGATGATCATCGAGGCGCTGCGGTCGTACGCCCAGGGTGGTCCGGCGATGCCCGGCCTCAGCGGCGGCGCGGTCACCCCCACCACCGCCGGCCGGTTCGCCGACATGCTGCAGGGGATGAACGTCGTCCCCGGGCAGGGCATCCAGTTCGGTGACCTGGCGGCCGTGCTGGGGCTGGCGCTGGGCCTGTACGTCCTGTCCGGCGTGCTGATGTGGGGACAGGCCTACCTCCTCAACGGCGTCGTCCAGCGCTCCGTCTATCGGCTCCGCGAGGAGGTCGCCGACAAGATCAACCGGCTGCCGCTGTCGTACTTCGACCGGCAGCCCCGCGGCGAACTGCTCAGCCGGGTCACCAACGACATCGACAACATCGCCCAGACCCTGCAACAGACCCTCTCCCAGCTGCTCAACGGGCTGCTGACGATCGTCGGCGTCGGCGTGATGATGTTCGTCGTCTCGCCGGTGCTGGGCGCGATCGCGATCGCCGCGATCCCGGTGTCGGTGGTGCTGGTCTCGATCATCGGCAAGCAGTCGCAGAAGCAGTTCGTGCTCAACTGGCGCTACACCGGTGAGCTCAACGGCCGGATCGAGGAGGCCTACACCGGTCACTCGCTGGTCAAGGTCTTCGGCCGCCGCCGCGAGGTGGAGGCAGCCTTCGGTGAGAGCAACGACCGGCTCTACGCGGCCGGCTTCCGGGCGCAGTTCATCTCCGGCATCATCATGCCGACGATGTTCTTCGTCGGGAACCTGTCCTACGTCCTGGTCGCCGTGGTCGGCGGCCTGCGGGTGGCCAGCGGGCAGATGCAGCTGGGCGACGTGCAGGCCTTCATCCAGTACAGCCGGATGTTCACCCAACCGATCACCCAGGTGGCCTCGATGGCCAACCTGCTGCAGTCCGGGGTGGCCTCGGCGGAGCGGGTCTTCGAGGTGCTCGACGCCGAGGAGGAGCCGGCGGACGCCGCCGGACACCTCAACCCCACCCGGGGGCGGGTCGAGTTCGAGTCGATCGACTTCTCCTACGATCCGGACAAGCCGCTGATCACCGACCTGTCGCTGGTCGCCGAACCCGGTCACACCATCGCGATCGTCGGGCCGACCGGGGCGGGCAAGACCACCCTGGTCAACCTGATCATGCGGTTCTACGAGCTGCAGGGCGGCCGGATCACCCTGGACGGGGTGGACATCACCTCCGTCCCGCGCCACGAGCTGCGGCAGAACATCGGCATGGTGCTCCAGGACACCTGGCTGTTCCACGGCACGATCCGCGACAACATCGCGTACGGCCGCCCCGGCGCGACCGAGGAGGAGATCCTCGCGGCGGCCCGGGCCACGTACGTCGACCGGTTCGTGCACTCGCTGCCGGGGGGCTACGACACGGTGATCGACGAGGAGGGCAGCAACATCTCCGCCGGTGAGAAGCAGCTGCTGACCATCGCCCGGGCCTTCCTCGCCGATCCGGCGTTGCTGATCCTCGACGAGGCCACCAGCTCGGTCGACACCCGCACCGAGCTGCTGGTGCAGCGCGCGATGAACGCCTTGCGCAAGGACCGGACAAGCTTCGTCATCGCCCACCGGCTCAGCACGATCCGGGACGCGGACACCATCCTGGTGATGGAACACGGCCGGATCGTCGAGCAGGGCAACCACCAGGAGCTGCTCGCCCGGGAAGGCGCCTACTACCGGCTCTACCGGTCGCAGTTCGAGGGGGCGATCGAGGCGGAGGTCGCCTGACAGCGGCCTGAGTACCGGCGCCCGACACCGGCACACCCACACAGCGCGCGGCACCGTCCCCTCGGCGCCCGGCAGCGGCCACGGCCCGGGACCACCCGCCCCACGGGAGGTCCCGGGCCGTGCCGTCGTCCGGTGCACCTCGATTTGCACCTGGATACCCCCGGGGGCATTATGAGGGTGTTCCCACCCCTCCCCGAAGGAGAAACCCCATGTGCCGTCCCGTCACCTGCTCGTCCTGCGGCAAGACCACCTGGGCCGGTTGCGGCCAGCACGTCGCGCAGGTCAAGGCATCCGTCCCGGCCGGCCAGTGGTGCACCTGTGACCGGAACGCGACCTCGGGCTCGTCGGCCTCCGGCTCGTTCCTGTCCTTCTTCCGCCGCTGAGCACGGAGCGCACCGCAGCCATGACCGATCACTCCCGTAAGGTCGTCATCGTCGGCGGCGTCGCCGGCGGCATGTCCGCCGCGACTCGGCTGCGCCGGCTCGACGAGACGTGCGAGATCATCGTCTTCGAGCGCAGCTGGTACGTCTCGTTCGCCAACTGCGGTCTCCCTTACCACGTGGGCGGCGTGATCGAGGACCGTCAGGCGCTGCTGCTGCAGACGCCCCAGTCCCTCGGCCGCCGCTTCGGCATCGACGTCCGCGTCGGCCACGAGGTCGTCTCGATCGACCGGGCCGCGAAGCGGGTGACGGTGCGCAATCTCACCACCGACCGGGTCACCACCGAGTCGTACGACACCCTGGTGCTCTCCCCCGGCGCGTCCCCGTTCGTCCCGGACATCCCGGGCAAGGAACGGGCGCTCACCCTGCGCAACATCGCCGACGTCGACGCAATGGTCGAGGCAGTGGCCCGCAAGCCTCACACCGCCGTGGTGATCGGCGGCGGCTTCATCGGCGTCGAGCTTGCCGAGAACCTGCAGCGGCGCGGCATCGACGTGACGATCGTCGAGCTGGCCGACCAGCTGCTCCCCCCGCTGGACCCCGAGATGGCCGCGTACGTCGCCCAGGAGCTGGTCGACAACGGCATCGACGTGCTGACCGGGGCCCAGGCGACCGCGATCGGCGAGCGGACCGTCACGCTGGGCTCCGGCGCGGAGATCCCGGCCGACCTGGTGGTGATGTCGATCGGCGTCCGGCCGGACTCGCACCTGGCGAAGGAGGCCGGCCTGGCGGTCAACCCGCGCGGCGGCATCGTCGTCGACGAGCACCAACGCAGCTCCGACCCGGACATCTTCGCCGTCGGCGACGCCGCCGAGAAGCGCGACGCGCTGACCGGTGACGCCACCATGGTGCCGCTGGCGCAGACCGCGAACCGGCACGGCCGGCTGGTCGCCGACGTGATCGCCGGCCGTGGGACCGCCGCGAAGCCGGTGCTCGGCACCGCCATCGTCGGCGTCTTCGGCCTGATGGCCGCCTCGGTCGGCTGGAACGAGAAGCGGCTGCGGGCCGCCGGCCGGGCCTATCGGGCCATCCACGCCCACCCGGGCTCGCATGCCGGCTACTACCCGGGTGCAGAGACCCTGCACCTGAAGCTGCTGGTCGACGCGGACACCGACGAGATCCTCGGCGCCCAGGCGATCGGTCGGGACGGTGCGGACAAGCGGATCGACGTCATCGCCACGGCGATGCGCGGCGGTCTCAAGGGTGCCGAGCTGGCCGACCTGGAGCTGGCGTACGCCCCGCAGTTCGGGTCCGCCAAGGATCCGATCAACATGCTCGGGTTCATCGACGACAACGTGGTGACCGGCCAGTCCGAGCTGATCCAGTGGCACGAGGTGGCGGCAGCCCAGCAGGCCGGTACCCCGCTGCTCGACGTCCGGACGCCGGACGAGTTCCGCCGCGGCCACATCCCGGGCTCGATCAACCTCCCGGTCGACGAACTGCGCGACCGGCTCGACGAGGTGCCGGCCGGAGACCTGGTGATCACCTGCCAGGTGGGCCTGCGCGGTCACGTGGCCGAGCGGATCCTGCGCCAGGCCGGCCACCGGGTCCGGAACCTCACCGGCGGCTACCAGACCTGGTCCACCGCGACCAGGCCGATCGCCCGGCCGGCCCGGAGCGAGACGCCCGCCGAGGTCGAGGCGGCTCGCTGACCGATCCGGGTGGGGCACCGCACCCGAACCCGCTGCCCAGCGGCGGTGCCCCACCTCCTCCGGACGACGGTGACCTCATGGGTCAGACGACGAGGCTGAGCAACATCACTGCGATGATGCCGATGACGGACAGCACGGTCTCCATCAACGACCAGGTCTTGAAGGTCTCCCCGACCGTCATGCCGAAGTACTCCTTCACCATCCAGAAGCCGGCGTCGTTGACGTGGCTGAGGAAGACCGAGCCGGCGCCGATGGCCAGCACCATCAGGGCGGTGTGGGTCGGCGAGAGGCCGGCGGCGAGTGGGGCGACGATGCCGGACGCGGTGATGGTGGCCACCGTGGCCGAGCCGGTCGCCAGCCGGATCACCACCGCCACCAGCCAGCCCGCCAGCAGCGGCGGGAGCGCCGCGGCGAGCAGGCCCTTGGCCAGCATGTCGGCGATATGGGAGTCGACCAGGGTCTGCTTGAAGCCGCCGCCGGCGGCGACGATCAGCAGGATGCCGGCGATCGGGCCGAAGGAGGAGCCGACGATCTTGTCGACCTCCTTGCGGGACTTCTTCAACCCGTAGCCGAAGACGAACATCGCGACGACGGTGGTGATGGTCAGGGCGATCAGCGGGGTGCCGACGAAGCCGAGGAAGGCACCCACCGGGTTCTTGGTGCCGAAGGTCATCTCCGCGACGGTCGCGGCCAGCATCAGGACGACGGGGAGCAGGACGACGGTCAGCGAGGCGCCGAAGCCGGGACGCCTGGCACCCTCGGCGGGGCTGTGTCCGAGGAAGTCCTCGCGGACCTGGTGCGGCACCCAGCGGGCCATCATCCGGCCGAGCACCGGGCCGGAGATGATCACACAGGGGATGGCGACGATCAGGCCGAAGGCGAGGGTGAGGCCGAGGTTGGCCTTCAGCGCCGAGATCGCGATCAGCGGGCCCGGGTGCGGCGGGATCAGCCCGTGCAGGGCGGACAGCCCGGCCAGGGCCGGGATGCCGAAGAGGACCACCGGCACCTTCGCCCGCCGGGCGGCGAACATCACCACGGGGATCAGGATCACCACGCCGACCTCGAAGAACAGCGGGATGCCCACGATGAAGGCGATCAGCGCCATCGCCCAGGGCAGGCGCTGGACCGGGGTCTTGCTGAGGATGGTGTCGACGATGACGTCGGCACCGCCGGAGGACACCAGCAGGGTGCCGATGATCGAGCCCAGCACGATCAGCAGGCCGACACTGGAGATGGTCGAGCCGAGACCGGTGGTGAAGCTGTTGAAGAGCTTGTCCAACGGGACGCCGGCGGCGAGGGCCATCACCGCGGAGCCGGCCATCAGGGACAGGAACGGGTGGATCTTGAGCCAGACGATCAGCAGGACGATCGTGGCGATGCCGGCGAGCGCGGCGAGGACGAGGCCGGTCATTCCGCGCACTCCTTGACGCGGCGGCTCTCGGAGGCGAGGGCACCGACGATGCAGTCGAGCATCTGCTCGACCTCCTGCTCGATGTCGATGACGACACCGTCCTCATCGGGCTCGAGCGGCTCCAGCGTCGTGAGCTGGGAGGGCAGCAGCGATGCCGGCATGAAGTGGTCCGTACGGGCGGTCAGCCGGGCCGCCAGCACCTCCACTGAACCGATCAGGTGGACGAACACGGTCCGCCCCGGCGCGGTCCGCAGCCGGCCGCGGTAGACCCGGCGCAGGGCGGAACAGGTGACCAGGGTGGAGCGGCCGGCCCGGTCCTCGTCGGCGGTCCACGCGGCGATCCTGTCCAGCCACGGCCTCCGGTCCTCGTCGGTGAGCGGATGGCCCGCGGTCATCTTGGCGATGTTCTCGGCCGAGTGGAAGTCGTCCCCCTCGGCCACCGGCCAGCCGAGGCGGTCGGCCAGTCCGTGGGCGATGGTCGACTTGCCGCTGCCGGCCACGCCCATCACCACCACATGAGTTTCAGTCATCCTTGACCCTTTCCAAAGAAGCATCTTTGCCCCATTTGAGACGATCTTACATCTTTTAGAGAGTCTCTCAAATCATTTTGTGATGCAAGGAGTGGCACTGAAGAGGCTTCAGAGCGCGACGCAGCTAAGCTCGTTCACAGGCCCCGACAGAGGGCCCGAGGGACGACCCGACAGTGGCCGACGAAGGACCCGAGGGAGGCGAGCAATGATGACGAGCTCCGAGCGCCCGTTGATGCACCTCGGCGTGGCCCGCGAGCTCGGCACCGAGATCATCGAGGGCCGGTGGCCCGTCGACGAGGCCCGCACCCTGGAGGAGGTCCAGGAGCGGTTCGGCGTCTCCCGCACCGTGGCCCGGGAGGCCTCCCGGCTGCTGGAGTCGATGGGGCTGGCCGGCACCGTACGCCGCCGCGGCATCGTCGCGCTGGCCGCCTCGGAATGGCACGTCCTCGACACCACCCTGATCGACTGGCGGCTGCACTCCACCCGCCGGCGCGAGCAGTTGACCTCACTGACCCAGCTGCGGATGGCCGTCGAACCCGCCGCCGTCCAGGCGATGGCGCGGTGTGCCTCGATCCACGTCCGGGCCCGGCTGCTCCCGCTGGCCGCGGAACTGCGGCGGACCGGTGAGGGAGGCCTGGGCCAGGAGTTCCTGCAGCTCGACATCGAGTTCCATCGGCTGATCCTCACCAACAGTGGCAACGAACTGTTCGCCGCACTGAGCGACCAGATCGCGTCGGTCCTCGCCGGGCGCACCGAGATCGGCCTGATGCCGCCGAAGCCCAAGCCGGAGGCCCTCGACGCGCACGAGGCGGTGGCCGAGGCAGTCTTCCGCGGCGACGGGAAGGCTGCCCGCGCGGCGATGCAGGTGATCCTCGACGAGGTCGACCAGGCACTGGACGAGGTGGGCTGAGCCCGCGACCTCAAGCCAACCCGGTCACCCGTCGGACCGGGCCGACGTCAGACCAGCCCAGCCCTCAGGCGAGGGACAGGAAGAGCTTCTCCATCTTGGAGGTGTCCAGGCCCTCGTCGGTCAGCACGCACTGCCGCATGCCGGCAGCCACGACGGCGAACCCGGCGCGATCCAGCGCCTTCGCCACCGCGGCGATCTGGGTGACGACCTCCTCGCAGTCGCGGCCCTCCTCCAGCATGTCGATGATGCCGGTGAGCTGACCCCGGGCCCGCTTCAACCGATTGACGACCGGGCGCAGGTCCTCGCCGGGCAACTCCATGGCACCCCTCCTTCTCGTGCTGCTCTGGATCCGGATGATACCCCCACGGGGATAGCGACGACAGAGGCACCCCCGTACACGGCACCGCGACATGCGGCAAGGCGGGTGCGGCTACCTTCCGGCACGCTGCCGAGTCGCATACCATCGAACAATAATCGTTCAGTTGTTTGAATTGTCTGAGGCGGGTCGTACGGTTGATGGCATGGACGGTGATGGCACGGACAGGGAGTGGGGGACCCGGACCGGGGCTGTGTTGGCCGGGGTCCTGGACCTGCTGGACGGATTGGATGATGACCGGGCGCTCGCGACGGACGCGGAGCGCCTGGCCCTGATGGGGGCAGCGATCGAGGCCGCGGACCGGCTGCGCGTATTGGCGTCGGTGCTCGTCGGTGAGGCTGAGGCGTCCGGCGCGGATGTCGCGGCGACCGGATTGTCGGTGGTGAGCTGGCTGGCCGACACCCGCCGGATGACCCGGCGCGAGGTGTGGGCACTGCTGCATGAGGGGCGGGATCTGGCCGGTCTGCCGGTGTTGACCGCGGCCGGATTGGCGGGAGCGGTCTCCCCCCAGCAGGCCCGCACGATCAGCAGGGTGCTGGCCGAGTTGCCCGACGAGCTGGACCCTGCTCTGCTCCGGCAGGCGGAACGGGACATGGTGGAGCACGCGGCTGAACTCGACTCCCAGGGGCTGTCGATCCTGGCGGAGCATCTGCTGGAGATCCTCGCGCCGGAGACGGCAGACGACCTGGAGGCCAAGCGGCTGGAACGGGAACTGCGCCGGGCACGGCGGAACCGCTCGCTGTCGTTCGTACGTGACGGTCAGGGGTCGGTGCTGATCCGCGGCAAACTGCCCGTCCTCGCCGCCGAGACCCTGATCACGCAGATCGAGGCGCTCGTCGACCGGGACCGTCGCAGGGCTCTCGACGCGCTGGACCCGCTCGCGGAGGACGTCACCCCCGCCATGCGTCGCGCCGATGCCCTGGTGGCTCTCGCCGAGGCAACGGCCCTGCACCGCGACACGCCGTCCCACGGAGGCGATCGGCCCCGGGTGGTGGTCACGATCGCGGCGGACCGGCTTCGGGACCTTGCCGCCGGGGCCGGGCTGATCGGCACCGGCGAGAGGATCGCCGCCGGTGAGCTGCGCCGGTTGTGCTGTGATGCCGACCTGCTCCCGGTCGTCCTCGGTGGGAGCGGTGAGGTCCTCGACGTCGGCCGCGAGCATCGGCTGGTCACCCCGCCGATCCGGGCCGCGCTGACCGTCCGCGACCGGGGCTGCGTGTTCCCCGGCTGTGACCGGCCACCCGCCGCCTGTCACGCGCACCACATCATGCCCTGGCAGGAGGGAGGTGTCACGTCCCTCGACAACCTCGTCCTGGTCTGCGCTCACCACCACGGCATTGTGGAGCCCTCGCCGGACCCGCCGGGCCGGCGATGGGAGATCCGCCTCGGCGCCGGGGGCATTCCCGAGGTCCTCCCCCCGAGCCACGTCGACCGGACCCGCCGGCCCCGGCGCCACCAACGGTTCCGGCTACCGACGGCCGCCTGAGGATCGGAGGCATTCAGGCTCGGGACTGCCCGACGTGGCACCTCCCGACATGGTCGCGCCCGACGTGCTGCCCGAGGCGGTCGCGCCCGAGGCGGTCGAACCGGGTGCGACGGCGCCCGGAGGGGCGTACGCGGTGAGGTCGACGACCCGGTCACAGGCGTCCCGGACCACCGGGTCGTGGGTGATCACCAGCACCGCCGCGCCCTCGGTGGCCGCCCACAGGTCGGTGACCAGGGTCTCCGCGGTCTCCTCGTCGAGGTGTTCGGTCGGTTCGTCGAGGATCACCACGTCCGCGGCACCGACGAACAACCGGGCCGCCGCGAGCCGCCTGGCCTCGCCGCCGGACAGCCGTCCGCCGTGCTCGCCGACCGCCCTCTCGGGTGCCAGGTCGAGACCGGCCCGGTGCAGGGCGGCGACCACCTCGTCGGCGGTGGCGTCCTTGCGGCCGATCCGGACGTTCTCGTCGACCGATGTGTCGAACACATGAGCGTCCTGAGCCAAGTAGCCCACCGTGCCATGCACCTCGACCTCACCGGCCCGCGGCGGCAGCAGCCCCATCACCGTGGCGGCGACCGTGGTCTTGCCCAGGCCGCTGCGCCCCACCAGGGCGACCCGCTCGCCGGCGCCGATGTGCAGGTCGAGGTCGCGGACCACCGGGTCGGCACCGGGCCAGCCGGCCGCCAACCCGCGCAGGTCGAGGGAGGGCCCGCCGGGAAGCCGTGCGGGTCCGGTCTCCCGGCCGGTCGGCGGGGTGGCCAGCACCTCGTCGACCCGCCGCAGCGAGGACCGCACCCGGGTCCAGGTCTGGGCCGCCTCGGCCAGCGGCTCCAGGGTCTCGTGCAGGGCGAGCGGGGTGAGCACCAGCACGGCCAGTTGGACGACCGGCAGGGTGCCCGCGGCCGCCGCCGGCGCCCCGACGAGCAGCGCGCCGAGGACGGCCACCCCGGCAGCCGGCACCTGCAGGGCGCCGGCCAGTCCGCGGACCCGGGCCGCCCGCTCCTCGGCCGCGGTCAGCCGCGCGTTGAGCGCGTCGACCCGGTCGAGCGCCGCGTCCTGCACCCCGTACGCCACCAGGTCCGGGGCGGTCCGATGCAGTGCGGCCACCGCGTCGGCGAGTTCACCGCGCAGCGGAGCCAGCGAGGCGTCCGCCCGTCGGGAGGCGAGCCCGGCCAGCCACGGGATGACGATCCCGGCCAGCACAGCGCTGAGGCCGAGCAGGACCGCGGCCGGCACCGACAGCAGGCCGATGATCACGGTGGTCGCGACGGCGACCAGGCCGGCGGCGGTGGCGGGCACCACGACCCGGACCACCGCGTCCATCACGGCGCGGACGTCGTCGACGATCCGGACCAGCAGGTCGCCGCGACGCCGGCCGAGCAGCGTGGTCCGGCTGAGCACGTCGTAGACCCGCAGCCGCAGCGCGCTCTGCATCCGCAGCGCCAGGTCGTGGCCGAGGAGCCGTTCGGCGTAGCGGAGCACCCCGCGGGAGATGCCGAAGGTGCGGACGGCGGTGATGGCGACCATCAGATAGAGGATCGGCGGGTGCTGCGCGGCGCGCGACAACAGCCAGGCCGAGGTGCCGAGCAGTGCCACCGCGGCCCCGGAGGCGCCGGCGGCGAGCAGCACCGACCCGAGCACCCGGGATCGGCCCTCGGGCACGGCACGCAGCAGGGTGGCGAGCAGCCCGGCGGTGCCGGTGGGACCGGTGCCGGCGGGGGAACGGTCAGGCGTACGGGTGGTCATGCGGGCACCCCCACGGGTCCGACGGTCACCACGCGGTCGCAGGCGGCCACCACGGCCGGCCGGTGGGTGACCACCAGGGCGCTGGTGGTGGCGTCGGCGTCGCGCAGCGTGGCCAGCACCCGCCGTTCGGTGTCCGGATCCAGCCCGGCGGTGGGTTCGTCGAGGATCAGCAGGCGACCGCCGCCGTGGCTCAGCCGCAGCAGGGCACGGGCCAGGCCGACCCGGCGCCGCTCCCCGTCGGAAAGCCCTTCCGACTCGTCGCCGACCTCGTGGTCGAGGGCCAGTTCGGCGGCCCCGGCCCGGTCCAGGGCGGCCCGAATCGCCTCGACGGGGGCGCCCGGGGCGCCGAGGGCGACGTTCGCCCCGACCGTACGTTCCGGCAGTCCGGGGGTCTGGCCGACCCAGGCGACCCGACGGCGCCAGGCCGCCAGGTCGACCCGGTCCAGCGGCACCCCGCCGAGCAGCACCTCGCCGGCGGAGGGTCGGATGAAGCCCATCAGCACCGCCAACAGGGTGGACTTCCCGCCGCCGCTGGGCCCGACGACGGCGACGAACTCACCTGGCGCCAGGTCCAGGTCGAGGCTCCGCAGGGCGGGAGTGTCCGCACCGGGGTAGGTGACCTGCAGGTCGCGGACCCGCACCGCCGGGACGGTGGGGTCGGTCGGCAGGCTCTCCGACGGCGACGTTCCCGATGGCAAGATCCTGGACGGCAAGATCCTGGACGACAGCGTCCCCGACGACACCGACGATGACGGGCCGGCACCCATCCGGGGCGCGTCGATCTCGGCGAAGGCCCGGTCGGCCGCCGCGACCCCTTCGGCGGAGTCGTGGTAGTGGACGCCGACCTGGCGCAGCGGCAGGTAGACCTCGGGGGCGAGCACGAGCAGGAACAGCCCGCTGGCCAGGTCCATCTCGCCGTTGACCGTCCGGATGCCGATCGACACCGCGATGATCGCGACCGACAGTGTCGACAGCAGTTCCAGGGTCATCGAGGAGAGGAAGGAGATCCGCAGCGTGCCCATCGTCTCCTCGCGGTTGCGGGCCTCGATCCGTTGTAGGCCGATCGCCTGGGCGCGGGCCCGGCCGAACACCTGGAGGGTCGGCAGGCCGGCGACCAGGTCGGCGAAGTGGTGGGCCAGCCGGGCCTGGACGTCCCAGCGGCGGGCCATCCGGCGTTCGGTGGCCCAGCCGATCAGCGCCATGAAGAACGGGATCAGCGGCACGGTGAGCACCAGGACCAGGGTGGACCACAGGTCGGAGGTGAGGATCGCCACCCCGACCACGAGCGGCACGGTGACCGCCAGCAGGAGTTGCGGGAGGTACTTGGCGTAGTAGCCGTCGAGGGCGTCGAGCCCATGGGTGACCAGGTCGACCAGCCCACCGGTGTCGGTGCGCGGGTCGAGCGGGCGACCCAGCCGGGCCGCCACCACCTCGTGGCGGAGCTGGCCCTTGACCAGCGCTGCAGCGCGTTGACCCAACCACGGGTTGATCCCGCGCAGCAGCGCGCGGCCGAGCAGGACCAGCGCCAGCAGCCCGACGGTCCGTCCCAGACCGTCGAGCCGCCCGGTGTCGAACACCCCGGCGATCTGGTGCGACAGCAGCCAGGCCTGGGCGACGACGAGGAAGGCCGTCAGCGTGCCGACGAGGACCCCGGCGACGAGGTAGATCCTCGTCGCCCGGGCCCTCGCCAGCAGGTTGCGGTGGACCGGTCCCGGCATCAGCCCGCGACGGGACCCGGGGCCGCTGCGACGACCGGCTCGTCGGCCGGGATGTCCTTGACCGACAGGCGCTTGCGGAACACCCAGTACGTCCAGGCCTGGTAGGCCAGCACGATCGGGGTCATCACGCCGGCGGCGATCGTCATGATCGTCAGCGTGTACGGGGTGGAGGCGGCCTGGAACACGGTCAGACCGTACGCCGGGTCGAGGGTGGACGGCACCACGTACGGGAACATCGCCGCGAAGACGTTCACGATCAGCGCCAGGATCGCGACGCCACCGCCGATGAAGGCCCAGCCCTCCCGGCCGCGGGTGTTCATCAGCCACAGCACCACCGTACCCAGCACGGCCACTAGCGCGGCCGGCCACAGCGACAGTGCCGGAGCGGCCCCGGCGGCCCCGCGGGCCAGCCCGGAGTAGCCGAGGTTCATCCAGATCACGAACGCAGCCATCCCGACCATCGTCACGATCCCGGTCCGCGAGGCGAGCGTGCGGGCCCGGTCGCGGATGTCGCCGGACGTCTTGAGCGCGACGAAGGCAGCGCCGTGGGTGAGGAACAGCGCCACGAAGGTGATCCCGCCGAGCAGGGCGAAGGGGGTGAACAGACCGAAGAAGCTGCCCACGGTCTGGTGGATCGTACGGGTGGCGTCGATCGGCAGGCCGCGGACGAAGTTGGCGAAGGCGACGCCGAAGACGAGCGAGGCGACGTAGGAGGCGCCGATGATGCAGGCGTCCCAGCCGCGCTTCCACGCCGCCTCACCGCGCTGGTGGCGGTATTCGAAGGAGACCCCGCGCAGGATCAACGCGACCAGGATCAGGAACAGCGGCAGGTAGAGGCCGGAGAAGAGGCTGGCGTACCACTCCGGGAAGGCGGCGAAGGTCGCGCCGCCGGCGGTGAGCAGCCAGACCTCGTTGCCGTCCCAGACCGGGCCGATGGTGTTGAGCAGCACGCGCCGCTCACGGTCGTCCTTGGCGAGGAACGGCATCAGCATGCCGACGCCGAAGTCGAAACCCTCCAGGACGAAGAAGCCGGTCCACAGGACGGCGATCAGCAGGAACCAGACGATCGGAAGTGCGGTTTCCATGGTGGTCATCCCCTCAGTACGCGAACGACAGCGGCGCGTCGCTCTCGGCGCCGACGGGCTGGACGGGTGGGATCGGCGCGAGGCCCTTGCGGATCGCGCTCAGCATCAGCCGGACCTCGATCACCGCGAGGACGCCGTAGAGCAGGGTGAAGCCGATCATCGTGACCAGCACCTGGGCGGCCGGCACGCCGACGGAGACGGCGGGCGCGGTCGGCATCAGGCCGAAGACGATCCAGGGCTGGCGGCCCATCTCGGTGAAGATCCAGCCGAACGAGTTGGCGATCAGCGGCAGCAGCGGGGCGGCCACCATCATCAGGGTCCAGAACCAGGCGCCGCGGCGCACCGGGGGCAGCTTCCCGCCGCGGACCATGATCAGCGCGATGATGCCGATGGCGATCGCCACCATGCCCAGGCCGATCATCAGCCGGAAGGACCAGTAGGTGACCGGGACCGCCGGGGTGTAGGTCATCGAGTTCGCGACCTCGTCGCCGTAGCGCTGGCGGATCATCTCGGTGAACTGGGCGTCGTACTGCTGGCGCAGCGGGTTGATGCCCTGCACCGTACCGGTGAAGGATCCGGTGGCCAGGAAGGAGGTGACGCCGGGCACCTTGATCGCGAAGACCTCCTTGGACCCGTCGAGGGTGCCGATGGTGAACAGCGAGAACGAGGCAGGCGTCTCGGTCTCCCAGATCGCCTCGGCCGCGGCCATCTTCATCGGCTGGACGTCGGTCATCACCTTGCCCTGCAGGTCACCGGAGACCACCACCAGGGCGCCCGCGATGATCAGCACCCAGGCGCCGAACTTGGTCGCCCACCGGTAGGCCTGGGCGTCCTCGGCCACCTCACCGGTCAGCTCGGAGTGGTTCGACGCCTTGTTGGCCCGGGCGATCCGCAGCAGGTGCCAGCCGGCCACGCCGAGCACGAAGGCCCCGCCGGTCATGTACGCGGCGGTCAGGGTGTGCGGGATGGTGGTCAGTGCCACCGGGTTGGTGAGGACGGCCCAGAAGTTCGTCATCTCGGCCCGGCCGCTGGCCGGGTTGTAGGTGAAGCCGACCGGGTGCTGCATGAACGAGTTGGCGACCAGGATGAAGATGGAGCTCAACACGGTGCCGATGGCGGCCAGCCAGATCGACGCCAGGTGGACGCCCTTGGGCAGCCGGTCCCGGCCGAAGATCCAGATGCCCAGGAAGGTCGACTCGAGGAAGAACGCCACCAGCGCCTCGAAGGCGAGCGGGGCGCCGAAGATGTCGCCGACCATGCGGGAGTACTCGGACCAGTTCATGCCGAACTGGAACTCCTGCACGATGCCGGTGACCACGCCCATCGCGAAGTTGATCAGGAAGAGCTTCCCGAAGAAATCGGTCAGGCGACGGTAACCCTCCTTGCCGGTGCGGTAATGCATGGTCTGCATGACCGCCACGAGGAGGGACAGGGAGATGGTGAGGGGGACGAAGAAGAAGTGGTACACGGTGGTGATGCCGAATTGCCACCGCGCCAGCAAGACCGGATCCATGAGGCGAATGTAACGGCACGCCCTCTTGACCGCTTCACCCGAGGCCCACATCACATACGACGCTGTGTCGTTGCAGACCGCGACCTCCGCAGGCCGTGCCATTTTTACTACGCGAGCTGTAGTACTAAGGCCCTCGTTGCTCTAGGATGGCGATATGCCGAACCTTGGTGACCTCGAACTCCAGGTCATGGAGGTGTTGTGGCGTACGGACCACGCGATGTCGGTCAGGGAGGTCCTTGCCGAGCTGACTCGCGATCGGGACCTCGCCTACACCACCGTGATGACCGTCCTCGACCGACTGGCGAAGAAGGACCGGGTGACCCGCGAACTGGAGGGTCGCGCCTGGTACTACCGACCCGCCGAGTCGCGCGCCACGCTGATCGCCGCCGAGATGCGGGCCGCCCTGGTCGGCCGGCCCGAACAACGCCGGGACGCCCTCCGGGAGTTCGCTGCCGGGCTCGACCACGACGACGCCGCCGCGCTGGTCGCACTGCTCGCCGCCCGGGTCGAGGGCTGACCGAGCCTTCCCGAGGCCGGTGACACGGCCCGAGTAGCCTGCCTGACATGTTCGCCCGCCTGCGCCTCGACCCGTTCCTGCTGGCCATCGTCGCCTCGGCGGTCCTCGCCACGCTGCTGCCGGCCCGCGGCACGGGCGCGGTGGTGCTGTCGGACGCGGTCACCGCGGGCATTGCGCTGCTGTTCTTCCTGTACGGCGCCCGGATGCATCCGCGTGACACCCTGGATGGCCTCAGACACTGGCGGCTGCACGGGGTGATCCTCGGCTTCACCTACGTGTTGTTCCCGTTGATCGGACTGGCGCTCGCCTTCCTGGTGCCGACAAGGGTGCTCACCCCGGCGCTCTACACCGGGCTGCTCTACACCAGCCTGCTGCCCTCCACGGTGCAGTCGTCGGTGACCTTCACCTCGATCGCCAGGGGCAATGTCGCCGGGGCGGTGGTCTCCGCCTCGATGTCCAACCTGATCGGGGTGTTCCTCACCCCGCTGCTGGTGATCGCGCTGATGAACACCACCGGCCAGGCCTCGGTCCACCCCGAGGCGGTGCTCGACATCGTGCTGCAGATCCTGGTGCCGTACGTGCTGGGCCAGCTCTCCCGGCGCTGGACCGCGGGGTACGTGACCCGGCACAAGCGGCCGCTGCGGCTGGTCGACCAGGGGATCATCGTGCTGGTCGTCTACTCCGCGTTCTCCGCCGGTCGGCGCGAACACATGTGGTCGCAGGTGTCCCTGCTCCAGGTGCTGGCGCTGATCGCCACCTGCCTGGTGGTGCTGGCGGTCGTCCTGGGGCTGACCTGGTGGCTGGCCGGCCGGCTGGGTTTCAGCCGCGAGGACCGGATCGCGATCCAGTTCTGCGGCTCGAAGAAGTCCCTGGCGACCGGTCTGCCGATGGCCGCCGTGCTCTTCGCCGGGCAGCCGATCGGCCTGATCGCCCTGCCGTTGATGGTCTTCCACCAGGCCCAGCTGATGGCCTGCTCGGCGCTGGCCCAGCGCTACGCCCGGACCACAGCACCGTGTTCCGCCCCGACACCGTAGCGGAGGAACAGTTCGTCCCCCGCACCGAGCACCTCCACCAGCCGCAGCGGCACCGCGGCGTCGTATGCGGGGGCACCGACGATCCGTGGGCCCTCCCCGCCGACCAGCAGCGGTGACACCGTGATGAACAGTTCGTCGACCAGTCCGGCGCCGATCAGCCCGCCGAGCACCGCCGGGCCGCCCTCGCTGAGCACCCGGGTCATCCCGACCGTACCCAGGGCGGCGATCGCCGCGGGCAAGGATGGCCGTCCGTCCGGGGCGGCCGGCACCTCGAGGAACCGGGCGTACGCCGCCAGCCGGGCCCGCCGTGCCGGGTCGGCACCGGGCACGGTGATCACCCAGGGCAGGGCGTCCGGGCCCCGGCCGGCGGCGTCGGCGAACGCCGGCAGGGTGGGGTCGAGGTCCAGGCTGCCGGAAAGGATCGCCAGCACCGGGTGGGCGGTCCGGCCCCGGGAGACCCGCCACTCGCGGGCCCCCGCCGGCAGGTCGATCAGCCCGTAGCCCTCGGCCCGGATGGTGCCCGAGCCGACGAGCAGCACATCGCACCAGCCGCGCAGTGCCACCAGCAGCGCCTGGTCGGCAGCCCCGGTGAGGTCACCGACCCGGCCACGGATGGTGGCATGGCCGTCGGCGGAGCTGACCATATTGGCCCGTACGCCGGGCTCCTCCCCGAGGTCCCGGAGCAGGTCCAGGTCCCCCAGCGCCGGGCCTGCGCCGGTCAATCGGCGGATCAGCGGCTGGTCCCGGTCGTTCCCGTGCGGTCCTGGCTGACTCCGGGGCTGTTCCCGGTGGCTCGGAGGCTGTTCCCCGTGCGCCTGGGTCTGGTCCATCTCGTCTCCGCTCCTCCCGGCCGGGTCACTCGTCCGACGCCCTCGCCACCGGCACCTTCGCCACGGCCGCGGTGGCCTTCACCGCCACCGCGTTCACCACAGCAGCAGACCGGCGCCGTAGCTGACCGCCAGGGTCCCCACCCCGACGACCAGCGTACGGACGATCGTCCGGACCACCGACAGGTGCCCCTGGCGCGCCGCGACGACCGAGGTCAGCAGCAGCGAGAGCACCACCGCGACCAGGATCAGCCAGGACTCCACCGAGACCGGGACGGACACGGTGATCAGCAGCGGCACCATCGCCCCCGCCAGGAACGCCAGGCCGGCCGCCAGCCCCGCCCCGACCGGGGCGGACGGCGCGGTCGGGGCGGTGATGCCGTGCTCGTAGGCCAACTGCGCGGCCAGCGCGTCCCGGGCGCTGAGCTGTTCGGCCACCTGCCGGGCCACGTCGGGGGTCAGGCCCTTGTCCTCCCAGTAGGCCGCCAGCTCGGCCAGCTCGTCGTCGGGGGCGGCGGCCAGCTGCGCCCGTTCCTCCGCGATGACGGCCGCCTCCGCCTCCCGCTCAGCCGCCGCCTCCGCCCACCGCGCCCCGGCGACGCCGAGCCCACCGGCGATCGTGCCGACCGTCGCGGCGAGGACCAGCACCGCATCGGAGGCGCCGGCACCGGCGAGCCCTTCCAGCAGACCGGCGGTGGCGATGATCCCGTCGTTGGCGTCGCCCACCCACGCCTCCCCCACCCAGGAGCGGACGTCCAACGCCGCCCGCCATCCGGTGCCAGGGCTCACCGGGCCGGCCTGGTCTCGCGCAGCCGGACCGCCACCTGGGCCCGCGAGGTGACGCCGAACTTCGCCAGGATGTGCTCCACGTGTCCGTCGACGGTGCGGATGGAGATGGTGAGCCGGGTGGCGATCTGCTTGTTGCTGAGACCCTCCGAGACCAGTTCGGCCACCTGCGCCTCGCGCTTCGTCAGGCCCACCTCGGCCGGCGCCGCCACCGGGGTGAGAGCGAGCTCGGCCAGCCCCACCTCGATCGCCTCGCGCAGGTCGAGGTCGGCGGTCTCCGCCATCAGCGCCTCGGCCTCGTCGGGGCCCAGCACCCGCAGGATCCGCTCCCGGCTCTCCCGGGCATCGCCGGCCAGCCCCGGCCCGAACGCATCGATCCCGGTGCCCTGCGCCCGCCACAACGCGTCCGCGGCCCCCTGCAGCCGGGCCGCCCGCCGCGGCTCACCGGCGGCCATCACCACCTGGCCGGCCAGCAACAGGACGTGCGCGGTGCAGATGCCGTCCTCGAAGACCTCCTGCAGCCGCAGCGCCTCGGTGGCGTACGCCCGTACGCCGGCCAGGTCGCCCTGCCGCCACCGGACGATGCCGGACACCCACAGGGCGTACGCCTTGACCCAGGCCTCGCCGTTGCGACGGCTCTCCGCGAGGATCTCGGCACAGGTCTCCCCGCCGCCGGCGGTGTCGCCGGAGTAGATCTGGCACAGCGCGAGCTGGAACATCGCGGCCTGCATCGCGGCGATGTCGCCGACCTCCCGCAGCACCGTGATGGCGCGCCGGTAGAGTCCCACCCCCTCGGCCGGATCGCCATGGAAGAGGCAGTGCAGGCCGCCCCACGCGTCCACCTCGGCCAGCCGCCGCCGGTCGCCCAGCTCGGTCGCGAGGGTGCGCGCCTCCGCCAGCACGCGGGCCCCGTCCGCATGGTCACCCTGCAGCATCACCACCCAGAAGAGCACCAGCAGGCACTCGCAGCGCAGCGGCGCGGCGACGTCGGGCAGCGCCAGCACCCGTTCCAGGCGATAACGCCCGGCCGCCATGGTGTGGCCGCCGGCCCAGAAGTAGCGCAGGTTGGCGGCGATCGTGGCGGCGACGTCGTGCCCCGCCGGATCGGCGATCCCCCAGTCCATCGCCGCCACGATCTCGGCGACGTCACGTCGGGCCCGGCGCAGCCACTGTGCCTGGTGCGGCCCGGCCCACTCCCGGTGCATCTGGCCGCTGCGCTCGAAGGCGAGCATCGCGTGGCGCCGGCGCAGCTCCTCCCACTCGTCGCTGCGGACCGCCACCCGCGCCCCGTAGTCGCGCATCGTCACCAGCTGGCGATAGTAGGTGAACCCGTCGGCCTGTTCGGCGATCAGCACCGACTTGGCGACCAGCCCGTCGAGCAGGTCGATCACGTCGGCCGGATCGATCGCGCCGTACCCGGCGACGAGCTCGACCGACTCCAGGTCGGCGCCGCCGCGGAACACCGACAGCCGCGACCAGAGCAGCCGTTCGGCAGGAGTGCACAGCTCGTAGCTCCAGTCGACCAGCGCCTCGAGCGTACGGTGCCGGGGCAGGATGTCGCGCGGGGACCCCTTGAGCAGTGAGAACCGCTGGTCCAGCCGGTCCAGCAGGTCGCCCACGCCGAGGGCGCGCAGCCGGGCCGCGGCCAGCTCGATCGCCAGCGGCATCCCGTCCAGGTGGGCACACAGCTCGACGACCTGGACGCAGGTGTCCGGGCCGACGGTCAGGTGCGCCCCCGCCTGGTCGGCCCGGTCGACCAGCAGCCGGACCGCCTCGGACTCCCGGACCACGTCGAGGTCGGCACAGGAGGCGGGCACCTGCAGCGGCGGCACGACCTGCACCTGTTCACCCCGGATCCCCAGCGGCTCGCGGGAGGTCGCCAGGATCCGGACCTCCGGGCACTCCTGGAGGACCACCCGGGCCAGCTCGGCGGCGGGCTCCAGCAGGTGCTCACAGTTGTCGAGGACGAGCAGCAGCCTGCGCTGGCGCAGGTGGCCCAGCACCTGCGCCACCGGGTCCTGCACCGACTGGTCGATCGGCTGCACCGCCGACGCGGTGCGCCAGGCCACGTCCGCCGGGTCCGAGACGGCGTCGAGGGTGACGACGACCGTCCCGTCCGGGAAGTCCTGTTCCAGCCGGGAACACAGTTCGGTCGCCAGCCGGGTCTTCCCGATGCCGCCGGGCCCGACCAGGGTCACCAACCGCCGCTGGTGGACGAGTTCCACCAGATGGCACACCAGCTCCTCGCGTCCGATGAAGGACGTCAGCGGGGTCGTCAGCGCCGATGATGACGACAGTTCGGTCACAGTGGCTCCTCGACGGCGGGGATCCTCCCCAGAGTACGCGAGCGGACGCCGGATCGTGGGCCACCGGCGTCGACCCGGCCCGCCCCTGCCCCGGCGCAGGGAGCCGCCCCGGTCCCACCACCCGGAGCCCCGCGGGCGCGGATACGGGTAGTTCTACGGATACCGGACGACCTGTGACCCAGCTTACATTCATGGCCACGGACACGACTCAAGGAGGAGTCCATGACGTTCTTCATGCACCGGCTGGCCGAGGTGCTCGGGGCCCCGGAGCCCCAGCAGGCCCCCCAGCCCGCACTGCGCCCAGCGCTCCCCCTCGCCCGCAACGAGGGCACCGATCGGCAGATCGCGCTGCGGTCGCTGGCTGAGCAGCTGGTCTGTGAGGCCAACGCGGTCATCGAGGATCCCGCCTCCCACCTGGCCCTGGTCGACGAGGTCGGCGGGGAGGACCTCGCCTTCACCATCACCTGCCGCGACCACGGCGCCCGGGTCTCCACCCACTACACCGGCGGCCGGACGCTGGGTCGGATCATCTCCGCGGACCTGCCGCAGGGCGAGCCGCAGGAGCTGGTCGGGCCGGAGGCGCTGCCCGACCTGCTGGTCCGGCTGGTCGTCGCGGCCGGCCTGCACAACGCCGAGCCGGTCCACATCAGCTGAGTCGGCCCGGCAGGTCCTGCACCACCGCTCCACCCCACCCGTTCCATCCCACCGCTGCTGCACCACCCGGTGCCGCACCCTCGACCCCGGTCAACGAGGACCGGTCCACACAGGAAGGAGGTCAGTCACGTGCAGTACGAGCTGAAGACCCAGGTCATCGAGCCCCTTCGCCAGACTTTCACGCCACTGATCGAGCGCTACGGCGACAAGCCCGCCACCCGTTACCAGGAAGGGACGATCGGCCTGCAGCCGACCGAGAACTTCCACTACCGCCCGACCTGGGATGCCGAGCGTGAGCTCTACGACCCGGACTACAGCGCCCTCAAGCTGACCGACCCCTACTCCTACACCGACCCGCGGCAGTACTACTACACGCCGTACGTCACCAACCGGGCCGCCATGCACGAGGCCTTCGGCAAGACCCTCGACTACGTCACCGACCACGGGCTGCTGGAGCGTACGCCGCAGAACTGGCAGCAGCTGATCGCCGAGGTGATCATCCCGCTGCGGCACTACGAGTCCGGCGCGCAGATGCTCTACTCCAACGCCTGCCGGTTCAGCTACGGCGCGACCATCGCGCAGTGCTGCAGCTACGAGGGCTTCGACCGGATCGGCAACGCGCAGCTGATCTCCCGGGTCGGCATCGCGCTCGGCCACGAGTCCTCCGCGGTGCTGAAGACCGCCAAGGCGCTGTGGATCGACGCCCCGCACCTGCAGGGCCTGCGCGCGATCGAGGAGAAGCTGCTGGTCGAGCAGGACTGGGCGGTCGCCGTGATCGGCCTGGACATCGTCGACGAGCTCATCGACGCCCTGGTCTATCGTCACCTCGACGAGGAGGCCATCCTCGGTGGGGCGGGCGCCTACTCCCTGCTCGCCCAGCACATCGGCACCTGGTGGGCCGAGCACCGCAAGTGGCTCGACCCGCTCTACAAGGCCTGGATCGGCGACGAGCAGTACGCCACCACCAACCGGGCCACCATCGCCGCCGCGGTGAACACCTGGCTGCCACAGGCCCTGTCGGCGGTCGAGAAGGTCGCCGCCCAGGCGGACACCCTGGCCGGCACCGACTCGGTGGCCGCCGTCCGGACCCACGCCGCGACGGTCGCCGAGAAGTTCCGCGCTCTCGGCCTCGAGATCAACGACCCGCAGGGAGCCTGAGATGACCGAGACTGAACTCACCAAAGGCATCCTGGACAACCGGCCGGTCAGCGTCGACCTGCAGGAGACGGAGAACAACCGCGCTCTGATCATCGCCATCGAGGCCGACAACGCCGACCTGGTGATCAACCACTTCCCCGGTGTGGTGAAGCTCCAGTCCCCCGGCCGACTGGTGATCAACCGCGAGAGCGTCGAGGCCCAGCTCGGCCGCAGCTGGGAGACCCACGAGTTCCAGATGGCCATCATCACCCTCTCCGGCAACATCTCCGAGTGGGACGAGGACCGCATCGTCATCTCCTGGGGTCCCCGGGTCGACGACGAAGAAGACGAGGACTGACACCATGACCACCACTGCTCCGAACCAGCCCAACAAGGCGGCGGCCAAGCCCAAGAAGCTCTCGATGAAGGCGCGCTACAGCGCGCTGACCCGTGACCTCGACTGGCAGCCGTCGTACGTCTCCGAGGAGGAGATGTACCCGCACACCAAGTACGAGGGCATCAAGATCCACGACTGGTCCAAGTGGGACGACCCGTTCCGGCTGACCGTCGACGCGTACTACCGCTACCAGGCGGAGAAGGACAAGCGGCTCTACTCCGTCCTCGACGGTTTCGCGCAGGGCCAGGGCCACCTCACCCTCGCTCACGCCAGCTACCTGAACGCGATGAAGATCTTCCTCGGCGGCGTGACCCCGCTGGAGTACCAGGCCAACCGCCACTTCGCGTACCTGGCCCGGCAGTTCAACGGCCCGGGTCCCCGCTTCGCGGCGCTGTGCCAGTCGATCGACGAGATGCGCCACGCGCAGACCGAGATCCACACCCTGTCGAACTACAACAAGTTCTACGCCGGCTTCCACAACTTCCTGCAGCAGCACGACCGGGTCTGGTACCTGTCGGTGACCAAGTCGTACTTCGACGACGCGCTGAGCGCGGGCCCGTTCGAGTTCCTGATCGCGATCGGGTTCTCGTTCGAGTACCTGCTCACCAACCTGCTGTTCGTGCCGTTCATGTCGGCGGCCAGCTTCAACGGTGACCTGCCGACGATGACCTTCGGCTTCTCCGCCCAGTCCGACGAGTCCCGGCACATGACCCTGGGCCTGGAGGCGATCAAGTTCATCCTCGAGCAGGACGAGGCCAACGTGCCGATCGTCCAGGAGTGGGTCGACAAGTGGTTCTGGCGGGGTTACCGGGTCACCGGCCTGGTCGCCGCGATGCTCGACTACATGCTGCCGCGCCCGGTGATGAGCTGGAAGGAGGCGTTCGAGCTCTACTTCGAGCAGCAGATGATGAACGGCCTCTTCCCCGACCTCGCCCTCTACGGCATCCGCCCGCCGAAGCATGTCGACCAGGCGATCCGGGAGAAGGATCACCTGTCGCACTGGCTGTACGACACGCTCTACCAGTTCAGCCACGCCGCGAACTTCACCACCACGGTGCCCGACGAGGAGCACCTGGACTGGCTCGCACAGGCCTACCCGGACACCTTCGACCAGCTCTACCGTGACAAGTGGGAGGAGATGCGGGCCCTCGACCAGGCCGGCAAGCGGTTCACCTACCCCGGCCTGCCGCAGCTGTGCCAGGTCTGCCAGGTGCCGATGGCGTTCCACGCCGACGGCGACCCGGCCACGATGGCACAGTTCTACTCCGACCACGAGGGTGAGCACTACAACTTCTGCTCCGAGGCGTGCAAGTGGATCTTCGACCGTGAGCCGGCGAAGTACCGCCAGGCGTGGCTGCCGGTGCACCAGATCTACCAGGGCAACTGCGGCGGGCCGACCCTGCCCGACGTGATGGCGTGGTACGGGTACCGGGAGGGTGACTCCGGCGAGTTCGTCGGCAGCATCGACGACCAGAACTGGCAGAAGTGGCACCAGCAGATCGAGGACAAGCTCGGCAACGCCCACGAGGTCGAGACCGCCCTCGACTCCGAGGGTGTCACCGCTGCCGCCGCCTCTGTCGACGCCTCCATCGGAAAGGACGCCTGACCATGGCCATCAACGCTCGCTACGACTACGACTACCCGTCCCGGTCCGCCCAGGCGCTCTACGGCGACAACATCATGGTCCATCTCTGGCAGAAGGACGACCTGTGGTTCGCGTCACCGGCCTGCGTCCTGGTGCCGAAGGCGATGACCTGGAAGGACTTCTACCAGACCCAGTTCCTGCCGTACGTCTCCGCCAACCCGCACACCACGGGTGGGGAGAGCTACGCCTGGAGCCTGGTCGACAACGCCTTCACCCCGCAGGACGACCGCACCCTCGAGGAGCTCGGCGTCCAGCACAAGAACACCCTGGGCTTCGCCCGGGCCTGACCGACACCGCTGGGAGGGGCCGGGACCGTCCCCGGCCCCTCCCGCCATCCACACGCCGTCCGCCCGCACCAGCGGCCGGCGATCACCCGCGCGGCGATCACCGCCCCGCTGCCCCACGCACCCACCCGCCCACCGCGTCAGAGAGAACCGCAGGGACACCATGAGCCACACCGTCACCGTTGAACCGCTCGGCCGCGAGGTCGAGGTCGCCGACGACCAGACCATCCTCGAGGCCTGCCTGCGAGCCGGTGTCTGGTTGCCCCACTCCTGCACCCACGGCACCTGTGCCACCTGCAAGGTGGAGGTCCTCGACGGCGAGGTCGACCACGGCGAGTCCTCCAGCTTCGCGCTGATGGACTTCGAGCGCGAGGAGGGCAAGACCCTGACCTGTTGCGCCCGGCCGCAGAGCGACGTCACCATCGAGGCCGACATCGACATCGACGAGGAGTTGGAGATCCACCCGGTCGACGACTACACCGGCACGATCGTCGAGCTGACCGACATCGCCCACGACATCAAGCGGCTGCGGATCGAGCTGGACCGCGACCTGTTCTTCAACGCCGGGCAGTACCTGCGCGTCCTCGTGCCGGGCACCGACGGCATCGACCGGACCTGGTCGATGGCCAACCCGCCCACCGAGAACCGGGTGGTCGAGTTCCAGGTGCGCAACGTCCCCGGTGGCGTCGCCACCGACGGGTGGCTCTTCAAGGACGCCGCGGTCGGCGACACCGTGCAGCTCTCCGGGCCGTACGGACGCTTCGTGCTGCGGACCTGGGAGGAGGACACCCCGGTGATCATGCTCGGCGGTGGCACCGGCCTGGCCCCGTTGGCGTCGATGGTCAAGCACGCCCTGGTCGACGAGGCGTACGAGGGCCACATCACCCTCTACGCCGGCGGGCGCACCGTCGCCGACCTCTACGACGTCGACTTCTTCCGCGGCCTGGAGGAGGAGTACCCCGACCGGTTCACCTTCCACCCGTGCGTCTCCGCCGGGGCGGCCCCGGCGGGTTACCGCACCGGCTTCGTCAGCACGGCGATGGAGGAGGACTACGACAAGCTGACCGGCTACCAGGGCTACATGTGCGGGTCGCCGCGGATGGTCGAGGGCTGCCTGAAGTCGTTCATGAGCCGGCGGCTGTTCCCGCGCGACATCTTCCACGAGGACTTCTTCAACGAGGGCGACAAGCAGGCCGGGGTGAGCTCCCCGCTGATCAAGCGCTGAGGCCGACCGGACGCCTCGGGTGACCGACAGTGGCCCGGGGCGTCCCCGGGCGGCCGACGGCTCGCCGACGCCCGGCCGGAACCCCCGCCGGAGCGGAGCCGAGTGACTACGGTGGGCACATGCTCGTCGCCTTCTCCGTGGCCCCCTCCGGTGGGGACAATCCCGATGCCTCCCTGCACGAAGCCGTCGCCGCCGCCGTCCGGGTCGTCCGTGCCTCCGGCCTGCCGAACCGCACCGATGCGATGTTCACCACCATCGAGGGCGAGTGGGACGAGGTGATGGACGTGGTGAAGCGGGCCACCGAGGCGGTGGCGGCGTACGGCCCCCGGGTCTCCCTGGTGCTCAAGGCCGACATCCGACCCGGGCACACCGGGGAGCTCACCGGCAAGGTCGCCCGCGTCGAGGCGACGCTGGCCGCGGAGGCCGGAACCCCCGGCCAGGACCCGGCGGAGGCGGGGCGCGGGACGTCCCGGGCGCCGGGCGCCGGGAACGACGGTGGCGGCGGCGCCGGTCGGGCGGGCTGATGAGGAGACTCCCGCTCTTCCCGCTCGGGGTAGTGCTGTTCCCCGGCATGCCGCTGCAGCTGCAGGTGTTCGAACCGCGCTACCTCCGCCTTCTGGAGGACCTGTCCGGGCGGGACCCGGAGGAGCGTGAGTTCGGCATCGTGGCGATCCGCGAGGGCTCGGAGGTCGGCACCCGACGGGTGCACAGTGTGCACAGCATCGGCTGTGCCGCCCGGCTGGCGTCCGCCCGATCCCTCGGGGAGCGGTTCGTGATCCGGGTGATCGGCACCTGGAGGTTCCGGCTGGACGGGGTCGATGCGGCGGCCGAGACGCCGTACGCGACCGGACTGGTGACGCCGCTGCCGGAGAAGCACGGCGACGAGTCCCAGGTGGCCGAGCACGCCCGTGAGGTGCGACGGGCGTTGGAGGCGTACGCCACCGCCCTGAACGGGGAGATCCCGCCGCTCCCCGAGGATCCGGACGAGTTGGCCTACACCGTGGGCGCGCTCGTCCCGCTCAGCATCCCGGACCAGCAGGAACTGCTGGCGGCACCGACCACCGAGGACCGGCTGGTGGTGGCGCGGGACCGGCTGTGGCGTGAGGCGGGACTGATCCGCGCGACACACTCACTGCCGTTCCGGCGCAACGTCGGCGAGTCCTCGCCGAACTGAGTCGAATCCGACCTCGCCGACCGGGTCGTCGCCCCCCGGGCGATCAGGCAATCGATCAGGCCGGGGCGACCGTGTAGCCTGCCTCGTCCACCGCGGCGGCGATGGCCTCGAACGCGACGGCGGTGTCGGACGTGACGACCATCCGGCCGGACTCCAGCGTCACGTCGACCGCGGTGACCCCGTCGACCGCGCTGACCTCCTCGGTCACCGAGTTGACGCAGTGGCCGCAGCTCATGCCGGAGACGGTGTACGCAGTGGTGGCCATGGATATCCTCCCGTGGAGTCGGTGCCGCGGCGAACCTGTGCCACGGCGGTGGTGCTGGTGAGTAGCGTACGCCGGGCCGCCGGGCCCCTCACACCGGAGCCAGGGCGGGATCAGGGCCGGCTGGACAAGGACCGCGTCAGGACCGGACCAGCCGGGCGATCGCCGCGGAAGCCTCGGCCAGCTTCTGGTCGGCCTCCTCGCCGCCGGCCTCGATCGCATGCATCACGCAGTGGGACAGGTGTTCGTCGAGCAGGCGCAGCGCAGTGGACTCCAGCGCCTTGGTGACCGCGGAGATCTGGGTCAGGATGTCGATGCAGTACTGGTCCTCGTCGACCATCCGCTGCAGGCCGCGGACCTGCCCCTCGATCCGGCGCAGCCGGCGGACGTAGTCCTGCTTGTGGTCGGCATAGCCCCACGGGTTGTCGGTCGCGCAACAGCCCGCCGCATCCTGCGCCGCGGTGACATCGTCGGTCATGACGGCGTCACCGGCCTCGGCGCCAGCCGTCTCTGTGGCGTCACCCGTACGGTCCTCGAGGGTCAGTGCCACCGGCCGAGCGGGATCCTCGACGGCCACCCGGCCAGCACCGCCGCAGCAGCTCGACACCGCGGCCGTCGGCGCCGACCCAGTGAGCGCAGTGGTCTCGGCTTCCATCGTGAACCTCCTCCGTCCATCCCCATGATGCCCGCTGGGGTATCCACCCGGATCCCGATCCGCGGGCAGGGGATCGCCACTTCAGCCTACCCGGCGCCGGCGGGGTCTGTCCCGTACCCATCCGCCGGGCAGCACCACCGAGTACCCGGTCCGTACGGTGGGAGTGGTGAGGTGGTGTCTGGTGGTGGATTGTTAGGCTGGGCAGGTGAACGGTCACCCGAGCAGGAGTGGTTCCCCGGGCGGTGCGGGTGGGGCTCGGGAACGTTCTGCCGTGCCTCTGTTGGACGCCGCCACCGTAGTGCTCCGTGGCGGTCTGCCCGGGCAACCGGCCGCCCCCCGCTCGGCGATCGACGTCATCCTCGGCACCCCGCCCAGCGACCTGGGCCGACTCTCACCCCAGGACCGTGCAGCCTGCGTCGCGGCGCTGGCCTGGTGCCTGGTGCAGTCCGGGCAGGCCTCGGCGGCCGCCGAACTGGCCGACCGTGACGGCATGCCACTGCTGCGCCGCGTCGCCGCAACGGCACCGGCCGACACCCAATCGGCGTGCTACGCGGCACTGGCCGAGGCCTACCTGTCGATCGGCCGCTGCCGCGACAGCACCGACTGCGCCCGCATCGCCCTCGACTACGCCACCGAGTCCGACGACGACGCCCACCGAGTCCGCACCCTGGGCCTCCTCGCCGCAAGCCTGGCCCTCAACGGCGAGTTCGCTCAGGCAGATGCCCTGCGGGACAGGGCGGAGGAGCTCGGCCAGGCGCATGACTGGCCCGGGATGTGGCCGGTGGTGCTCGCAGCGGTCCTGATCGACTCTCGGAGGACTGACGCCGAAGGCCTGGAGGCCACCCTGGCGTCCCTGAGGAGTGGCGACTCCGACGGGGTCGTGGAGCGCGTGGTGCTCCGCATCGGGCTCAGTTCGCTGCATGCGGTCCGTGAGGAGTATGGGGAGATGCTCACGGCGACCGAGCGGGTGACCCACGGTGCGGACCGGCGCAACTGCCCTCCGTTCCTGCTGGATCAGGCAACGGCGCTGCAGTGTCTGGCCCTCGTCCAACTCGGTGATCCTGCTGGTGCCCTGAGAGCGGTCGCCGACAGACAATCCCCTCCGGAGCATTCGGTGTGCTTCGAGCTCCTGCGTGCGGGGATCCATCTGCAACTGGAGGAGCCGCGCAAGGCGCTGCAGGTCACCGAGGCCTGCGTCGGGAATTGCCCCGACCACAATGTCGGGACGCTACCCTCGGTCCACCTGCGCCGAGCAGTGGCCCATGAACTGCTGGGACAGCACGACTCGGCGGACGTCGAGTACTCCCTGTCGGCCCATCTGGCCGCCGGTGTGGGGGCAGTGGGTCCTGCCTTCGGCCTACCGCTCGATGTCCTGGAGGGGCTCTACTTCCGGCTGATGAGGAACGAGCCCGAGTTCGGCCGCCTCATCGCCGCACGCATCCCCGCCGACGGCAGCTATTCCGATCCGAGGCCGCTGAGTTTCGTGCCGCCGCAGCTCACCGAGCGAGAAGCCGTCCTGGCCGGATGGCTGGCCACCGACCTGACCCTCGCCCGGATCGCCGACCGGCTGAAGGTGTCGATCAACACGGTGAAGACCCAGACCCGCACTCTCTACCGCAAACTCGAGGTCTCCGGCAGGGCCGAAGCGGTCGACAGCCTGGAACAGGCCGGGTTCTTCGTCAGCCCGCCGGGCTGACCACCTGCACCATCGAAACCGGCCCGGAATCCGACCGTTGCCGACAACCCCGTGCATCCGCAGTCCTGACCCCTCCGCGTCACCACGGCGCTATGCGATCAGGACCGAGGCGAAGACCATCGGCCACTTCTCGCACCCCAGCCGTACGCGGACCCCGCCCGCCGCCACAGGGCCGGTGACTGCTACGAGCAGTTGACCACGACCTGGCCGACCGCGAAGTCGTTGGCGTACGTCTGGCAGTTGCTTACGATCGGTCCGCCCGAGTAGCACCGGGAGCCGGAGTAGTTGCCGGCGGTCTGGAACGTCCAGTAGAAGTAGAAGGTGTACTGGCCGGTAGTGGGGGCCGTGTAGGTGAGCACGACGTGGCCTGAACCGTTGGGGCTGTGGGGCGGTGCATCAATCGTGTTTCCGAGCTGGGCACCACTGGTCCCGACTGGGCTTGTGCCGGCGACGATGTACGTCGATTGGTGGGCGGCCAGGGGGTTGATGCCGTAGGAGATCCAGTCGTATGTGAAGGTGTAGGTCTTGCCCGCCACCAGGCAGAAGGTCTTCGCCACGGTGATGGTCGAGTTGGCCTGCGAAGGGTCGCCTTGAGCCACGACGACCGGGCCGGTCAAGCTCACATTGTTCGAGCTTATGGGCTGGTTAGCCAAGCAGTTGCCCCCGGTGCAGGGGTCAACGAACGGGTGGCCCGCTGTGTAAGAGAAGCCGTTGTACCAGCCGACGCTCTGATCCGCACCCCCGAAGAAGCTGCCCGTCGTGGACAGCTGCCACCCGTTGTGCGGGCCCGAAGCTGACGACCCGAAGCCGGTGACGTCCAGGCCGTCGCACGGATTGCACGACCCCGGGCTCGCGGCAAAGGCGGGGAGCGTACTGACCGCGACGACCGCGGGGGTCGCCCAAGCGACCCCCTTCACCACATTGCGTCGCGATACCCCCCCGGATGCCCGCTTCGTCTCCGAATTATCGGTTTTGGTATGCGTCATCGTCTCCGTACCCTATTCTTTCGCGGCACCGAATCCCGATGCAAAGGATCTTCTCGGCGCCTTCCTGAATCCTGAAGATCGCAGGTAGAATATCCGTCAACCAAACGCTGCCCCCACCATTGGCGGCGGAGTTCACCCCAGAGTTCACCCCGCCCCGGGTCGATCGGTCCACTGACACACCGGCGTAGGCACGAGGACATTCGTGGTCGCACTGGCCGCCAAAGTCAGGCCACCCCCACGCTGCTCGAGTAGATCAGATTCTTGCCAGTAGACCGAGAGCGCCCCGGCCCCGCCACGACCGGCGCCCGGGCAGCGGTGTGTCGACACCCCAGTAACTGCCGCGATCACCCACGCAATCCATCCACGATGGTTCGTCGTCTGACACCTTGGAGCGAGGGGCCGGAAGGATCAGTGATTTAACTCAGTTCACCTGCGCTCACCCTCACCCACATCAATAGCTTAGGATTTTCCAATCCATTCTCGGCGAATCTTCAGACACCCGGTCAGGTGTGGTCGATCTATAGCAACAACGCCAGCCCTGGCGGGACTTTTCGGACCACGATTCGCCTCTCCGATGGCCGCGCTTCTCCGGGGCACCTGTCTGATCGGCCGGATCCGGGATGTCACCGACCTGTGTCAGCCCCCGAAGCCGACGGGTGACATCGGAGGTGAAATTCCGCACTGGGGACAGGGTGGGGTCGCGCCCGGTGGTGGGATGCCGATATCGAACAAGTGTCGTCCGCTCGCGCTCCGGGATCCGTGCGAGCGGACGACGCCTGGGCGGACGAACAGTCGGGTCTCTGCGGGGGCGCGCAGGAGATTGACGAGCAAGAACTCGGGGAAGAGGGGATCGATGCATTCCACTCGGCCATCCGACGGAGCGGTTCGATGAACGGAAGTGCCTTCGACGCGACTCCTCCGTCGGGCGGTGGTCGGACCCGACGACGCAAACCGGCCGCAGGCACCGCCTGGGAGACTCCCGTCGTCGTCGCGGTGAGCAAGGCGCCGGAGATCGCAGCCTCGCCTCAGACGGTGGGTCTCAGCGGTTCGGTCACCATCGGCCAGACCTGCGGCAGGATGAGCAACACGCTTGAGATCATCGGTCGCGGCAACCGCATCGGCGGAGGGGATGGTGATGGCCTGTGGGTCTTCGGCGGTCGAAGCTCCCGTTCCACCATCACCGATGCCACAATATGCTTCTACTTCTCAGTCTCGGACCTCACATTCAGTGCCTCAGCCGAGGACTCCGGATGGACCGCGCTGGTCAGGACCGGCACAACACCCACGATCAATGGCCTCACGGCCTACCGGACCAACTACGACGGAAGGTGGACCTGGGACTCCGCTCGTCGAATCTGGACGACGGATGGCTGTCCACGGTTCACTGCGTCGTACACCGGTCCGCGCGTCCAGAAGCAGGCGTACGTACGACGTAGTGTGACGATCAACGGACGTGTCACGTCCTTCGGGGCCCAGAGTTGCGTGATCACCGAACTCCCCGTCGTCGATACGGCACCGATCCACTCCACCCCGGCGGTGAGAGGCCCGTCCCGGGCACTCAGACCGCCACCGAACAGCCCGCTGACAGACCGAGAGCCGGACGCGGTGTGAGGCGTCCACCCGGTCCCGGGCTTCACCGGTTACGCCCAGGATCTCCCTCGGCTTGAGCGTCGCCGCCGATCGAGTCTCTTGACCCGTTCGCCGTTGTCATCTCGGGATCGGCCGGAGGTGACCGAGAGTTGTGCACAGCACGTGTGGAAATGCCATATCTGGTCGCGGCTGTCAAGCCTCCAAAGGGTCCATAGACCAGCTGCACATGTGGTCTGATGATTGCTCCGGCTGAGTTTTCATCCACTCCCCAGCGCGTGCGGAATCCCTTGTCAGAGCGGTGTCGGGGAAGGTCTGACCGATCCTCGTGGCAGGCAGTCCACAAGTTGTCCCCCTGCCCGGTGAGAGTCTCCACAAGCCGTCCCCGGTTGTCCACATCCCCTGTGGACAACCGGGGTGGCGGACTACCTCGCGAGCGTCTACGGTGGAGCTCCGCCGGTCCCCAGGGAGCAGCGGAGGTGGACCCCCGACGGCCCGAGAGGGGCGGTCCGGCGGCAGGTTCCAGGCGCCGTCTCCGACAGCGATCCGTACGTCGCCTGCCGTCGTACCGAAGGGTCGTACGGGAGGACTGTCAGAGCCCGTACCTAGGGTCGGTCCCAGCAGTGGGCAGTGTCGGAAGAGGGGGAGTCATGGGTGTCGTCGGGCTGGAGCAGGCCTGGAACGCCGACCATCGGGAGCCCGGGCCGGGGCCGGATCGTCAGCCGCCGCAGGATCTGGTCGCCGAGCAGAGCGTGCTGGGCGCGATGATGATCTCCAAGGACGCCATCGCCGAGGTCATCGAGCTTGTCCGCAGCGACGACTTCTACAAGCCCGCCCACGAGTTGATCTTCGACGCGATCGTGCACCTGTACTCCCTCGGCGAGCCCGCCGACGCGATCACCGTGGCCGAACAACTGACCAAGCGCGGCGACATCGCCCGGGTCGGCGGCCACACCTACCTCTACGATCTGGTCGCCTCCGTCTCTGTCGCCGCGAACGCCGGCTACTACGCCCAGATCGTCCGCGACAAGGCGGTGCTGCGCCGCCTGGTGCAGGCCTCGATCAAGATCGCCCAGCTCGGCTACAACGCCGAGGGCGACGTCGACGACATCGTCGACGAGGCCCAGGCCACCATGTACGCCATCGCCGACCGGCGCACCACCGAGGACTACAAGCCGCTGGAGCAGCTGATCGAGCCGACGATGGACGAGATGGAGCTGATCGAGGCTCAGGGTGGGGTGATGAGCGGCGTCCCCACCGGCTTCGCCGAGCTCGACGAGCTGACCGCGGGTCTGCACTCCGGGCAGATGATCATCATCGCCGCCCGACCGGGCATGGGGAAGTCGACGCTGGGGCTGGACATCTGTCGCTCCGCCTCGATCAAGCACGGGCTGACCTCGTGCATCTTCTCCCTGGAGATGAGCCAGACCGAGATCACCATGCGGATGCTCTCGGCCGAAGCATCGGTGCCGCTGTCGCACATGCGCCAGGGCACCATGTCGAGCGACGAGTGGGACCGGGTCTCCGGCAAGGCCAGCCTGATCGGGTCCGCGCCGCTGTATGTGGACGACTCCCCCAACCTGACGATGATGGAGATCCGCGCCAAGGCACGCCGACTCAAGCAGCAGCACGACCTGAAGCTGATCGTGCTCGACTACCTGCAGCTGATGAGCTCCGGCAAGAAGGTCGAGTCCCGCCAGCTGGAGGTCTCCGAGTTCTCCCGGCAGATGAAGCTGCTCGCCAAGGAGCTCGAGCTGCCGGTGATCGCCATCTCGCAGCTGAACCGTAACCCGGAGAAGCGGGACGACAAGCGCCCGTCGGTCTCCGACCTGCGTGAGTCCGGTTCGCTGGAGCAGGACGCGGACGTGATCATCCTCGTCCACCGCGACGACTACTACAACAAGGACGACTCCGACCGGGTCGGCGAGGCCGACATCATCGTCGCCAAGCACCGCAACGGCCCCACCAAGACCGTGACGGTGGCCTTCCAGGGCCACTACTCACGGTTCACCGACATGGCGCACTGACGACACGCGGTGCCGACCTCGCAGCGCTCACGCCGCGCCGCTCGGCACCGCGCGAGCATTCATGTTCCGGAGGATGTCGACAATGACGTCGACGTCCTCCGGGAAGATCGCGTCGACAAGACCGTGGTCGACGTACGGCGACTCGTAGAGCCGGGCCGGCTTCATTACCCCGTTGGCGGTGAGCTCGTCGACGATCAGCGACCCGAACGGATCTGCTCGACGGAGAACTTCGACTCATCCAGGAAGCCCGCGACGGCCTCGTTGACAGCGGACCGGTCCAACCCAACAAGTGAGCGGATGAACGGGCCGAGCGCACCCGCACGCTCGGTCACCCACGCGAGGTCTACCTGCTGGTCGCCGCCGGACGCGACGAGCATCCCCGCAAGCGAGCCGAGGTCGTCGGCGGTGAGTTGCTCGTTGCGGCGCAATCGTTGCAGCGCGACATGGTCCCTGTGCTGCCGCAGATAGGCCTGTGCCTTGGCGCGGAACCGCTCCCAGTTCATCCCCGAGGTCGCCTGCGGCAGGTCGACCACCGTCGGCTCGTCCAGGGTGTCCTCGAAGTCGGTGTAGACCGGGCTCTGCCGCGTCTTCTCGACGAACCGTACGAGGTCGCGCAGCCGCAGCCGCATGACCTCGAGCATCGGCAGGGTGACGTCGACCCACCACTCGTCGCCGGCCACCTCATCGAGGAACGGCAGCTGCTCGGCCACCGACGGGATGGTCTTCTTCGGCAGCAGTGCGGTCGCGATGGCCTGGATGGCCTCGCGGATCCGCTCGGCGGCGACGGCGTCGCCGTCGGAGCTGGGCGAGCTGTCGCCGCAGCTGCAGCGACCCTTCAGAGCCGGGCAGGTCCTGGCTGAAGTAGTCGAGGTTGCCGCAGAAGTCGAAGACGAGGAAGTCCTTCTTGTCCTCACCCGGGCGAACTCGCCGCCGTACTCGGGGTAGGCGACGTTGAACCGTTGCGCGATGAACTCGGCGTGGGCCTGGTTCCTCGCGAAGACGATGGTCTTGCCGAGCCGATCGCCGCCGGCGACCTTGTAGCCCTGCGACATCAGGGTGGCGAGGACCTTGTCGACGGTGTCCTCGTTGAAGGGGAAGCGGTTGATCTCCTCGGAATCGATGGCCTCCAGCGGGCCGTCGTCGCCCCAGTCCAGGGCGTCCCACTCGTCCTTCTCCTCCTCGGAGAGCTCGTCGTAGCGGATACCGGAGCGAAGGAACTTCGTCCCGACCGACACCCCGAGTGGCGGCACCAGGAATCCGTCGCCGACCGCCTCGTCAAGGCCGTACGCGTCGGTCGGGACGCCGTCCTCGAGCTGGAACAACCGGTAGGTGTTGTGGTCGACCTCGTCCTTCGGCGTCGCGGTCAGTCCGACAAGGTAGGAGTCGAACCATTCAGAGATCGCCCGGTATTTCTGGTAGACGGAGCGGTGCGCCTCGTCGATGACGATCAGGTCGACGTAGCCCGGCCCGAACCGACGGTCACTGTCGTCGCCGCGGTCCAACTCGGCGTTGATCAGGTTCATGATCGTCGGGTAGGTGGAGGCTTACACCCGTCCGTCGACGGTCTTCTCGGTGACCAAATTGACGGTCGTGACCGACGGCAGGTGGGCCTTGAACGCGTCGACCGCCTGGTTGACCAGTGCCGTACGGTCGGCCAGGAAGAGCACGCGCTTGACCCAGTTGGCCTTCATCAGCTGGTCGACCAGCGCGATCACCGTACGGGTCTTGCCGGCGCCGGAGGCCATCACCAACAGCACCTCGCGCTGGCGCTTGTCGAGGGCGGCGTCGATCGCCTTGATGGCGCGGGTCTGGTAGTAGCGCCCGACGATGTCGGCATCGACAGGAGCTCCCGCCAGCGGCCGGCGGGTCGCGCGCCGCTGGATCATCAGTTCCAGTTCGTCGCGGGTGAAGAAGCCCTGGATCTCACGCGGCGGGTAGCCGGAGTCGCCGAAGGCGGCGTCGTCCCAGATCCAGTGCTGGTAGCCGTTGCTGCAGTAGTTCACCGGTCGACGGCCATACGCGGCCTCCAGGCACTCGACCAGACTGGGGCCGCGCCGACGTCCTGTGCCGCCAGGCTCCCGCGGACGTAGGATTGAGTCCTATCGAGAGTGAGACCCGATCATGCGCACTACGAAGCAACTCAGCATCACCCTTCCCATCGGCATGGCCGAGGCGCTGAAGGAACGCGTCACATCTGGCGCCTACGCGAGCGAGAGCGAGGTCGTTCGGGATGGCCTCCGTGCGCTGTTCGCGCGCGAGGAAGCCATCGAAAACTGGCTGCGCACCGAGGTTGTCGCCTCGTACGACGAGTTGCGAGCTGATCCCTCGCAGGCGATCAGCTCGGCTGATATGCGTGCGCACCTCGCGGAGCTGCATGCCCACCGTCTCGGAAAACAGGACTCGTGACCCGGCGCGTCGTCTACTCACCACGCGCCCAGGAGCAGCTCGATCGTCTCTACCTCTGGATCGCCGAACAGTCGGGCTTGCCCGACCGGGCAGAGTGCTACGTCTCTGCGATCCTCGGGTACTGTGATGGCTTGGCCGAGTTCCCGATGATCGGAATCGCCCGAGACGACCTGCGGGCAGGGCTGCGCACGATCGGCTTCCTACACCGTGCGGTCATCACGTTCGCGGTTCATGAAACTGCTATCGAAATCCACGGCGTCTATTACGGCGGCCAGGACTACGAATCACTGATTGCGGATGAGAACAGTTGAGAACTGTCCGCAGCGTACACCTCAGTCCGCAGCTGGAGGCTCGCCGAGCTCTTCCACTCTCGATGCCCAAGCATCACTAGCCTGGGCTGGGCATTGGCCCCAGGCCCCTCGTGACGCCGCCTCAGCACGGATCCGTTGACGTACGCCGTCGATGTCGAGGGAGGGGACCCCAGAACCCTCCGCCAGCGCACGCCCGGGTGCCTTGACTGTGACGTGGACGTCGACGGTCTCGAATGGGACGTCGAGCCACGCAGCGGCGACGCTCTGGGCTTCATACTCAACCTCGGCAAGGGTGTGAGCCTGACCACCGGTCCCGAGTGCGGGGATTTCGAACACCCACCAGGGACCCTCGCGCTCAGCAGTAACCTCAAACGTTCGCACGTTCATCGGCGCTTCCTTCCGCGCAACCGCTCCTGCAGCAATTCCACACCTGCTACTCGAAGAAGTCCTCGTCGATCTCGACGATCTGGATGGTCTGCTTGACCTGGACGCCGACGCCGTAGCGGATCATCAGGCGGGTGAGCCGTTCGCCGTCGATCAGCACGACGCGGGTCGGGACCGATTCCGCGTACGACCGCGCCCCGTCACTGAACATGCTGGTGGTGATGAAGACGCCCTGATTGGCCTGGTTGCCGGCGAGCGCGCCGACGAACGCCTGGATCGCCGGCCGGCCCACGCTGTTGTCGGGCGCGTAGCGCTTGGCTTGAACGTAGATCCGCGACAGACCAAGCGCGTCCTGGTCGATGATGCCGTCGATACCGCCGTCGTTGGACAGTTGCGTACGGGTGGCGGCGCCCTCCGCCCCGCCGTAGCCCATCTTCATCAGCAGGTCGAGCACGGCCTGCTCGAAGAAGACCGGTTCCTGGGCGTGGATCCTGGTCAACAGTTCGTCGGCCACATCCGCGGTGATCCGCGCGATGCCGGCCTCGATCTGCTCCTGCGGGTCGAGCACCGATTCGGCCGTCTCGACCTCGACGAGCTCAGCGGTCGGCAGCCCAGCCGGCGGTGGGAAGGCGGCATTGAACGCCTTCCAGGTGTGCGAGGCGTTGTCCTCACCAGCCAGCCGCCGAAGATCCCTCTCCGTGATCCCGTCCGGATGGTCATCGAGCAACCTCCGGCCGACCTCCGTGATGCGATAGTGAGCCCGCGAGGTGCGCTCGATCGCCCGGGCGCGGGTCAGGTACGACAGCGCCCAACTGGCACGGTTGAGCCACTGTTCTTGACCGGACGGGATCATGATCTGACGCTGCTCGTCGGTCAGCCCGAGCGACTCGGCGGCACCCTCGACGATGCTGCGATTACGCCGGATCTCGCCGTCGAGGAGCACCCGGAGGGACGGAGCCATGTACTGATCCCAGGTCGGAGCGGACATCAGAGCTCTCCGCGGAAGGCGTGGGCCCGGAGGGCGTCGTCGGCCGCGAGAGCACGCTGTACGGCGGCGCGCCGAGCACTTACCTCCTTCACCCGCTCAAGGTAGATCTGCTGTATTTCGAGCGGGGGCACCCCGACCGGCAGCGCCTTCAATTGGGTCATGTTGATGGATGCGATCCCGGTGGTCTGCTTTGCGGCGCTGTCGATCTTGCTCTTGAGCTCACCCGTAATCACACCGGCACTGTAGTGGCCTCCTCAGACAGCCCGGACGAGGCGAGGTCAGTTGGCCAGCGCCTTCTCGACCGAGGTCTCGTGCGGGCCGAGCAGCGGGACCCGGCGTGTGGTGACGTCCAGGACCATCTTCCAGTTGGCCGCGACCTCACGGACGCGGTTGGGTGGCCCGGCCGACACGGCGCTGTCGCCGACCCCGATCGCGTCGAGCCCGACTGCCCGGCAGGTCGCCACCGCCCGCGGAAGGTGGAAGTCCTGCGACACCACGGTGACCGCGTCGACCCCGAACACCTGCTTGGCCCGGACACACGACGCGTACGTGTCGAAGCCGGCGTAGTCGGCGACCACCTTGCCGGCAGGCACGCCCCGCTGGATCAGCCAATTCCGCATCGCGTCGGGTTCGTCGTAGCCGACGGTGCTGTTGTCACCGGAGACGAGGATGACCCTGACCTTCCCGGCCCGATAGAGCTCCAGGGCCTTCTGCAGACGGCCCTCCAGGAAGCCGCCCGGCCGCCCGCTCGAGTCGGCCCAGGCGCCCATCACCAAGGCGACCGGCCGAGTGGGGGCACCGGCCACGGAATACCTCAGATGGCTGGTGGTCAGTTGCACGAACGCGGTCGGAGCGAACCCCACCGCGACCAGGGCAAGCAGGATGGCGACGACGACGATCCTGCGTCGGGTGCGGCGTCCAGGAGCAGGCGACATCCGAGCGGGGTGGGGCGGAGTGGTCACAGCAGTCACGTTTCGCAGACTATTGACGGCCCCGCCGACACCCATCCGGGATCGCCCGGACTTGAGCCTGGGGCTGCCGCGCCGCTGGGCGGGACGGCTGACAGGACTGCGGGGCGGTCGGTGGTTACTGTCCCGCGGACACCGGGCCCGGCGGATTGACGAAGAACCCGGCTTGTTCCAGGCTGTCGACCGCTTCGGCCCTGCCGGAGACCTCGAGTTTGCGGTAGAGAGTGCGGGTCTGGGTCTTCACCGTGTTGATCGACACCTTCAGCCGGTCGGCGATCCCGGCGAGGGTCAGGTCGGTGGCCAGCAAAGGGGCCAGAACGACCTCCCGTTCGGTGAGCTGCGGCGGCACGAAACCCAGCGCCTTAGGAGCGGGATAGCCAGTCCCGGGGATGCGCGCGGTGATGAGGCGGCCGAGCTCGGGCTCGTCCCTCATCAGCCGGAGGTAGAGCCTCTCGACAGCACTGACGGGTAGCCCCAGGACCGGGCTGATGCCTCCGAGGTCAGCAGCCAGATGGGCTGCTCGGGAGAACTCCGCGTCGGCAGGGTCGTGATGTCCCAGCAGCTCATAGGCCACCGCCCGGCGAAAATACACCGAGGGCAGTGTCCGTAGGTTGTGGTCGGGGCAGTTGCCGACACAGGCCTCGGTGACCTGCAGCGCCTTGCGGGGTTCCCCCAGCCTCAGGTGGACGGTCGCCAGCATCAGCTCGAAGCACACCGGGTGCTCGGGCTGCGACCGCCGGCCGGCGAGGGACCTCAACGCGGCGCCGGGATCGCCCAGATGGATGAGGGTCAAGGCCTTCATGTAGACGGCCTGGTCTCTCAAGAAGGGAGGACAGCAGTGCCGATCGGCGCCGCGGACGACCTTGTCGGCCACCACCAGCAACTCCCGATACTCCTCCCGGGCGACATGCAGCCAGATCAGACCGATCTGGGATACCGCCCGTTCCACAACGTCATCGGAGTCGCTCCACTCGAAGGAGTCGAGGGCGACCTGAATGCCCTCGGGATCGCCGCGTCGGTAGTTGATCAGCACTCGGGCGAGCACCAGTGGCCACTTCTCGGCTCCCCAGTCGTGACCGGCACCGATGTCGTCGGCTACCGCCAGCAGGTCAGAGGCCGCCGAGAATTCCCCGTTCTCCACCAGGCTTGCGGTGAGTAGGCCCAGGGTACGGAATCGGTGGGCGTCGTTGCCGGACTCGGTGGCGTAGTCGAGGGCGATACGGGCACAGTCTGTGCTGTCGCGGCAGCGGCCGACCGACAGGTAGGCCTCGGCCAGCACCGCGTAGCACGCCGACTGGGTCTGCGCCGGTGCCGTCACGGCGACACGTCGCAGCAACGGCATCCCCTCACGGTCGGCCAAGTCGGCGGCCGCCTGGGCCTGTCCGGACTGCACCAGGCACCAGACCAACGCCGCGACGCAGGCTGCGCGCTCCTGTGGCCGGAGCCGGCCCAGGTCACCGGACGGGGTGCCGAGAATCACATCGATCACCGAGCGCGGGACGGCCGGCTGGCCGGGCAGACCACACCGAAGCACCGCGGTGGCGGCCTCCACCACAGACACGGCAGAACGTTCCCGAGCCCCACCCGCACCGCCCGGGACACCACTCCTGCTCGGGTGACCGCTCACCCCACCCACCCTAACAATCCCCCACCGAACACACCCCCACCACTCCCACCATCCACGACGGACCAGGCCCTCGGCAGTTCACGGCAGCGCCCGCGACGGGCCGCGCCCGGCGCGTCGGATCTCCCGGGCCACGACGAGCACGAGCAACAGCAGCACCGCCACCGCACCGCCGAGCAGCCCGTACATCCACGGCTGGAGTCTCAGCAGGGAACTGACCGGCGTGGCGGGGGCGGACGCGGCGGCAGTGAAGGGCACCCGGTGGCCGGTGACGAGCAGCCGGTGGGTGTTGACGGCGTACGGCGTGCAGGTGAACAGGGTGAGTAGATCCTTCCCGGGGACGACCCGCAGGTCGTCGGTCTGCGTCGGCAGGACGACCTTGATGCTGTCGACCTGGTAGGCCAGTGTCTGGCCGTACACGTCGACGTACATCAGGTCGCCGATCTTGACCTGTGTCAGATGGTCGAACAGGGTTGCGCTGGACAATCCGGTGTGGCTGGTCAGAACCGCGTGGGTGTTGTCCCCGCCGACTGGCAGCGACGTTCCGTACAGATGCCCGGCGCCCCTCGCGAGCGTCTCCTGGCTCGTGCCGTGGTAGACGGGCAGGTCGATCTGCCCCGAGGGCACGCGGATGCGGGCCATCGCGTCGAAGGCGTCCAGCGTGTGCAGGTAGTTGGAGTACGAGCCCGAGGACGGTGCCTTGGAGACGTCCTCCAGGTACGGGTCCAGGATCGGCACGCCGCTGAGCGTCGCGTTGTACGCGTGGGCACGCTCCAGTTGCTGGGCGAGCACGTCGGGGGAAACCTCCTGCACCTGACTGTTGTAGCGAGCCGCGAACTGCTGCTGCTTGACGTTGTTGAACTGTGTCGCCACGACCGGGTACAGCAGCACAGACACGCCGGCGAGGACCAGCAGCAACGGCACCAGCAGGTTCACCGCCGCGCGATGCCGCGGCGGCTCCTCTGCGTGGCGTGGCGACGGGGTCTCCGGTCCCTCTTCGGTGATGGTGCCGGTCATGTCAGGGCCTCCTCGGGCCGGATGTCGTCCTCGGGCCGGATGTCGTCCTCGGGCCGGATGTCGTCGGATCGGGTGGCGCGGTCCGTGGCGGATGCAGCGGTGTCGGCGGATGCAGCGGTGCCAAGGTGATGGCGACGGCGGTCCGCCACGATCCACGAGATCACCACGCCGCTCAGCAGCGCCAGTCCGGCGACGGCGACGCCGAGCCGCGGGACCATCCACGCCTGGACGGTGTCGTCGAACACGACCGGGGCAGGGCTGCTCGCTTCGGTGAGGACAGCGGCCGGGTCAGGGACGCGGACGCCGCGCACCAACAGGCGACGTGTCGGCTGACCGTCCTGGTAGTCGGTGCAGGTGACGAGCGTGACCAGATCCTGCCCGGGCACGGGGGCGACGGCCGCGATGTCGGTCGGGCTGACGACGCTGATCTTGTCGACCCGGTAGGTGAGGGTGCGCCCGTAGACGTCGATGAAGAACTCCTGCCCGACCGTCACCTCGGGCAGCCGGTCCAGGAACAGCCTGGCACGCATACCCGTGTGACCGGCGAGGACGGCGTTGGTGCCGGTGCCGCCGATCGGCAGCGCCGTGCCGTACATATGGCCGATGCCACGGGCCAGCTGGTCGGGGCCCGCGTCATGCAGGATCGGCAGATCGACCTGGATCTGCGGGATCCGTAGCCGCCCCATCGTCCCGAAGTCGGCCAGTTGACGCAGGTACAGGTCGTGGTCGGCGCTGCCGGTCGTCCCGCGGGAGGTCCAGGGGTCGGCCAGTTCCTCCGGTTTGAGGGCGATGTTGTAGGCGGCTGCCCGTCGCAGCCCGTCCAGCAGCTGCGGAGCTGGCGCGGCGGAGACAGCGTCGACGTAGCGCTGCGGGATGCTGGCGGCCCGGGCGTCGTTCAGGTAGGTCTCCCCCACCGGAAGGACCGACACCGCCACCCCGGCCAGGACCAGCACGGCGAACACGATGCGGTGCGGCCAGTCGGGCGTGTGATGGGCGCGGGTGAAGTGGGTGTGATGTCGGGGCATGTGCGATCGTGTCCGACGGTGGCGGCGGGGATCCGGTCCGCCGCCACCGTCGAGTCCTACTCCTGTCCGGTGCAGATGCGGGTCAGGACGCCTTGCGCTTACGCGAGGCGCGGGCGTAGTACGCGGCACCACCGCCGATCAGGGCGGCGCCGCCGATGCTGAGGGCGGCGATGCCCTGGCCGCCGGTCAGCGGCAGGCTGTTGCTGAGGTTGGACTTCTCGTTGGACACGTCCAGCAAGGTCAGTGCGAGGGTGCCGTCCGTGGTCTGCTTGACGGTGAACGCGATCGGGGTGGCGTTCAGGTTGTAGCCGGTCGGGGCCTTGGTCTCGACCAGGCAGTAGGTGAGCAGGTCGGTCTGGGTCGCGTTGTTGTAGAAGTCCGACGTCTGCAGTCCCTTGACCACGGCGACGCCGTCGGACCCGGTGACGACCGGACCGCCGATCACGTTGGCCGAGGTCACGTCGGTCGCATCGCACTTCTCGTCGTTGTTCGCATCGGCGTAGACGGTGAACTCGGCACCGGCGAGCTTGGTGGCCGTATCGCCGCCGTCGAACTTGTTGATTCTGACGTCCCCGTACTTGGTCTTGACCTCGTTCGAGGGAGTGCCGGGCGGAGTGGTCGGCGGCGTGGTCGGCGGCGTGGTCGGAGTCGCCGGGTTGTAGCCCGGGATGGAGTTCTGGTTCCACCAGTTCTCGTTCGGGATGAACGACGCCTGGTTGGGCACGACGCCGTCGGCATCCTCGGCACCCACCGTGGTGTGCAGCACGGTCGTCACGTCGGCGGACCGGTTGGCCTCCAGCTTGGTGAGGCCGGCATCGGTGAAGACGATCGTGACGACCGGACCGCCGGCAACCGGGCTGCCGTTCCAGAGGGTCGCCCCGGTCGCCAGGTCGGGTGCGGTGTACACGGTGTAGTCGGTGCCGGCCACCAGGGCGGCGCCCCCGACGCTGAGGTCGGCACCGGTGAACGTCACCGACGGATCGAGGTCGTCATAGATCACGTACATGCCGAGCGGGTCGGTGCCGTCGGTGATCGTCGAGGTCAGCGTGAAGTCGAGCGCATGGTCGGCCTTCGCGCCGTTGGCATTGTCGGTCGTCTGGGTGCCCTTGTCGTCCACCGCCTTGGTGATGGTGTCCTGCTGGTTCTTCGGGTAGACGTAGACGTCGTACATCCAGGTGGTGTTGTTGTCAGCGGTCGTCGCCGGATTGCCGTCGGGACCGTTCGGGTTCGTCATCGGCAGGGTCACCAGGAACGGGGCGGCCATGGTGTACCCGGCCGGCGCCGACACCTCCTCGACGTAGTACAGGCCGAGTGGCAGGCCCGACAGGTCACACTGGCCGGTGGCGTTCGTGGTGCAGGTGCCGACCTCGGCGGCCGCGCCGATTGCAGACTTGGCGCCGGCGATGTTGTTGTAGTATGCGGCCGCCTGCTGCCAGCCGCCGTTGGTCGTCAGGTCAACCCCGGGAACCTTGTAGATCTTGTAGGTGACTCCGGCCAGCGGCGTACGGCCGGAGACGCCTCCGATCGGAGTGCCGTTGTTGGTCCCGCCGGTGGTCGCGCCGGCGTATTTCGTGATGTGCAGCGTTCCCGTGGCCTCGGGGTTGATCAGGGCGACATTGGCGGCGGGGCTGCCACCGCTGGCAGGGGTGTCGTCGGCGAGGGCCAGCGTGGGTCCGATGCACATAGTGGTGATGGCCAGGGCGGAAACAGCAGCCGCCGCGAGGCTGAACGGCCTGCGAGTCATTCTGTCACTCCTCGGGTGAGTGGGTGGGGGTTGTGAATCGGGAGGTCGCGGCCGCGAGTCCCGGGTTTCCGGTCAGTCGCGGGCACGCCGGGGGGCGATGCGTCGGCCGGAAGTCTGGTGGTGGGCGATGGCGCCGGCGCCGAACAGCAGCAGGGCGACCAGGATGTTGGGCCACGGCCCTTCCCCACCTGCCTTCGGCAGCTGGGAGGCCGGCGCGTCGGAGACGACGATGGTGAAGTTGTCACCCTGCTGGAGGGTGACCACAGCCGAGCCCGAGTCGACGAGGCTGACCCCGGCGGTGGACACGGTGAACTGGATCGGCGTAGGCAGCAGGGTGAAGCCCTCAGGCGCCTTCGTTTCGACCAGCCAGTAGGTGCCCGGAGTCAACCGGGTCGAGGTGAACGTCGAACCGCCGGCCGTGTCGGGGGTGATCCCGCCCGCGATCGGCTGGGCTCCCGCAGCCGACGGGTCAGAGCTGTACAGCACGTAGTCGGCGCCGTTCAGCGGGCAGGTGGGCTGGCCGACGTCACACTGCAGGCCCTGCTTGACGACATGGATGGGGCCAAGCAGATCGGTGAGAGTCACGTTCGCCTCGTCGGAAGGATCCGGCAGCTGAGTCTGGCTGGTGTCCGACGGCAGCGGGGTGTGTGCGGTCGCCACATTGCGGACCGTCCCGGCCGCGTACATGCTCAGGTCGGCGATGAACTGGTACTCGTTGCTCTGTCCCGACGGCAGCGAGGCGATGGTGTGGTTGCCCTGCGGGAAGAGCGCGTCGGTGACGGTGATGTTGCTCAAGTCACCCTGGCCGGTGTTGGTGACGACGATCTTGTAGTTGACCGATGTCACGCCGACGGAGAACGAGGGCCAGTCGACCGGGTTGGTGTCCTGCGCGTCGTGCCACTGCCCCGCCGCGTCCTGGACGTACTTCTTCAGGTCGTAGGCGTAGAAGCGCGAGACGGTCGTCGGCGCCGAGGTCCGCATCACCAGTTCGGTGTGCGAGGCCCGCCCTTGGGCGCGGTTGACGTACGTGTCGCCGCCCTTGGCGCCGTTCGTGGTGATGAAGACCTGGAAGGTGCGGGTCTCGGTCGGTGCCAGCGCTCCACCGATCACCCGGATCGCGGTGATGATCGACGGGTCGGCGGGCTTCGTCGTGGTCCAGCCCACCGTGTTGCCGGTGACAGTCCCAGCAGCGCCGTTCGACGCGTTCACGGGATCGTCGGACAGCGCGCCGGGCGCCGTCGTCGTGTAGTAGACGGTGGCGCCGTTGGCGACCACGTCGGACACGGCGTAGCTGCCGGAGAAGCTGGTCCCGCGACCGTCACCGTTGTAGGGCAGGATGTCGATGACATCGGTGAACGTCTGGCCGGACGGATCGTCGGCCCGCAGGGACACGGTCCACGACCCCGTTCCGACGCCGTTGCCGGTCAGGTTCGGGATCAGTGCCTGGTCGGCCGACTTGCCGATCACCGTCGTTCCGGCGGTGTCCACCGTCACCGTGGCCGACGCGGGCGGGGAGCTGACCTTGCCGACCTTCGTGTTGGTGGCGATGCTGGCGACCGCACTGTTCTTCATCACCACACCGGCCGTTGTCGTGGTGTTGGTGGTGACCTGGTAGGTGAGGGTGTTCGCAGTGTTCGTCGGCACCGTGGCGAAGGTCCAGGTCAACACCTGGTGCCCATCCGCCGCCGTCGTGATCGTCGGCGCCGGGGTCGAGGATCCGGGCACGTAGCTGAGGCCGAGAGGCAGGTTGTCGACGATCGAGTACCCGGGGACGGTCGGGCTGGTGTACGTGCCGCCGTTGGCGCTGTACGTGAGGGTGAAGGTGGCCGTGTCGCCCAGGTGGATGACCGACTTGTCGACCGACTTGGCGAGCGCGGGCGACGCCGCGATGACCCGGAGAATGTCGCGTGACTGCGTCGTGTAGGGGTAGCGGGCGTTCGGCGTCGGAGTCTCCTGGGCGGTGTAACGACTCCAGGTGCCGTCCACCGCACGCGAGTGCCAGACCCAGATGTCCTGGCCGATGGCGACGTCGGAGTGGATCTGGACGGGCACCTTCAGCGCCACCCGGTCCAGTCGTGTCATGTCCAGCATGTTGTAGTCGACGCGCGCCGCTTTGACGGTGCTCAGATCTGCCGGCAGGGTCGTCGTCCAACCGGCCGCCGGCAGGTCACCGCAGGTGGCCACTGCATTCGGGTCGTAGCTGGCCGACGTCGGATCGAGTGCGGCAGGAGTCGTCCCCACGTAGTAGTACACCGTGTAGGGCCCCATGTCGGAGGCCGCGCCCCCGACCGGACTGACGACGGCAGGGCCGGTCGCGGTGACGTACTTGGTGTCGAGGATGGTGCACTGGCTGACCGTGTGACTGCTTCGCAGGACGACCGAGTCCGCGTACGTCGACAGCGTGGCGCCGGGGGAGGCGCGGAGCTGATCGTCCCAGGATGAGGTGCCGGTGTTACCGCGGCCCCAGATGCCGGACCAACCGGAGTTGAAGGTGATGATCTTGCTGGCCGTGTTGTTGGATCCGTCGTCGACCACGGACGCCGTGGGGTCGGCGGGCGCGGTGTAGGTGGGGGTGTTGGCCTGGACCGTCAATCCGGCCGTCGATGCGTTGGTGGCGGGGTCGATCTGGAAGAAGATCACACCACTGGCGACCACCTTGGCATCTGCGGGCAGGGGATTGCCGGCGGAGTCCTTGATCGGGGCATTGACCACCGACCAGTTGATGCCGTTGAGGGTCAGGGTGAACTGGTTCGTCGTTCCGATACGGGCGAGTTGGCAGTCGGTCACAAAGTTGGCGGTCTGGTCGGCCGGGTGGCCACTCCCGGACCAGGGGTGACCACTGGCCGACAGGGTGCCTGTGGTGCTGAAGGAGGAGCATCCGTAGCTATCGGAGCCGGCCAGCAGAGCCGCCGCGTTGGTGGCCGTCGCCGTGATGGTGTACGTCAGCGTGTCGGGGCCGGTCAGGCTGCCGTTGCCGAGGTAGAGGCTCCAGGGGAACTCGACCTTCTGGTAGTCCGACGTGCCGGTGGCCTGGTACCAGGCGTCCGGTTCGCTGAGCTTGAAGTCGATATCGAGGTTCTTGACGATCGGGATCGGCGTGGTCGAGGCGGTCGCCTCGCCGAAGACGGCCGACAGGCTCACCTTCGAGTCCACCGGGCCGTTCGCCACGACCGGGATCTGCACAGCCAGGGCCGTGCCCTCTTTCTGGGCACCGAAGTTGCAGACCATCGTGGTGCCGTCGGCAGAAATGGCCGAGACCGGCGTCACCCCCGTGGTCAGGCACGCATCCGGTAACCGGCTGAACGTGCCGTTGGTGGCCGTGATGGTGGCGTAGACGTTCTGTACCACGTTGTTCGACGGCGCGGCGGCGTCGCTGTTGAGGTTGAATCGCCACTCCGACGTCAGGACCTCCCCCTGGTGGACGCTGCTGGCGGTGCCGTCGGCCCACCTGGCCGACGCCTCGCGTACGGTTGCGGCGGATGCCGGCCGGGTACCTCCGAGAGACGCCAGCAGTGCGGCGACAACGACGAGAATCAACGCGATGCTCAGCGGCGACCCTCCTCGGAAGCCACTCCTACTGACGACAGAGTTTCCCCTGACAACTCGACTCCACACCACATTTCTCCCTGATCCGTCTATCGGTGCTGGCTCGTAACATCGGTCCGGCACAGGAAACGGCTCCTGTCGGACGACAGGAGCTCTGCAGAGTTTCTGCATTGCATTGGCCCGTGGTCGAAGAACTCCCCCCGGAGGTTCATTCGATACCGGCATCCCACCATCGGGCCGAGCACCGACCCCGCCCACGGCGCGGGGTTTCACCCCCGGTTTCACCCCATTGCCCTCGGCAGGGTGCTGACGAGACGGAGGCATCCGGACCCGACGATGTCCCGGATCCGGGCCGGGGACCGCCACCGAGGATCAGATTTGGGCGTAGAAGACCGATCCGGGCGGATCGCCCGCGTCCGTTGAAGCCGCGGACGATGGGCCGGACGGCTCCGGAGTCGGCTCCGGCGTCGATGTCGATGTCGATCCCTGATCCGCCCCGACATCGCCGTTCACGGGCTCGGACATGGCTGGTCCTCATTTCTCTCGAATTGCTGAAATCACCGGCTGATCTCGCCGCCGACGCGAATGACCGACGCCAGCAGGACATTCCCTCACAAGTAAGTGGGGCCTCGAAGGAGTTCCGTGACGGTCCCGTTGACGGTCACAAGACGGCGTAAATAGAGAGTCCGCTGGGTGCACGAGCCCGTCCACGTCCCCGTGAAATGCGGCTGGCCCACCGCCACCCACGTCCTGTAGCTGGCATTCCACATCCAGGTTCCGCTGTAGGTGGTCCGGTACGCGACGTAGCCGTTCATCTGGGGCACGGTGGTGTCCTTCACCGGCACCGACCACCCGGAATTGCCGGCCGCAGCAGTGAAGGTCAGCTCCGTGCCGGAGATGTAGAAGATCATCGTGGCATCGGTGATCACGGCCTTCGGATCGTCAATGAAGACCCACAGGCCGCGGTCGTTGTCACCGCCACCGGTGAAGGCGCCGCGACCGTCGATGGTAATCGTGTTGACGGGGTTCTTGCCCGTACCACACGTACGGCCGAGACTGACCCAGCCCTGGAGACCCGCCGGACGCGAGGCCGCCACCGCCGGCAGACTGCTCACCGCCAGGACCGCCGGCGTCGCCCACGCGGTACCGACGACCAGGGTGCGCCGCCGGATCAGCCCGCCGCCGGCTGCAGGATCGGCCGGGTGACCACTTTCGCCCGCGCTCACCTGATCGCATCCTTCGGATGATTGGACGGACTCATGAGGTCTTCCTTTGAACTGCATCGCATGTCGACTCACACCGCTCGATGACCGGCATCCCACCAGCCGCTCGGCCGCCGCCCCCGTCCGAGGCGGACGATTTCACCCCGGATCTCACCCCTTCGGGCGCGGAGACACTCGCTCGTCGGAGCCCGGCGGCGGCGCCGCTGGTAGTGTTCTTGAGCGTCCCTGTTGCAAGAGATCCGTCGATGCGGCCCGGAACCCCGGGAGATGGCACGACGTCAGGTGGTGTCGAGCGTGAGCGGGAATCAGAGTGGCGAAAATCGCAAGCATGTGACTATTCGCGATGTGGCCAAAGCCTCTTACACCTCGATCTCGACGGTTTCACTCGCCCTGTCCGGTCGCGCCGGCGTCGCGCCGGAGACCCGGGCCAATATCCTGGCGGTGGCAGACCGGTTGGGCTGGCGTCCCGACCGCCATGCATCCAGCCTCCGCCGGCAGAACTCACGGCTGATCGGGTTGGTTTGTCAGGTCGAACAGGTATTCCAGATGGGATTGGTCGACTCGCTCTATGTCGCGGCGCGGAGCCGTGGGCTCGAACTGGTGCTCGCCGGCGCGACCCGTCACCACGACGAGCACACCTGCGTGGACGAACTGGTGCGGGAGCGCTGCCAGGCGATGATCCTGACCGGGTCGGATCTGACCGAGGAACAGATGTCCGAGGTGGGGCAGCGGCTACCGACGGTGAGTCTCGGCAGGCTGGTGCAGGCCCCGCGGGTGAACGTCGTCGTCTCGGACGATCGGATGGGGCTGGGACAGGCAATCGACCATCTCGTGTCGCTGGGGCACCACCGGATCGTCCATGTGGACGGCGGACCGGCCTATCCGCTGGGGCGCAGCCGCGCCGACGCGTACGCGAGCGCCATGGCCGACACCGGACTGGCCGACCACGTCCGGATCATCTCCGGCGGGTCCACGTTGGAGCACGGGGTGGACGCCGCCCGCCAGTTGCTGGCGACGCGGCCGCTGCCGACCGCGGTGGTGTGCTTCAACGACATGGTGGCGGCCGCACTGACCCGCGAGTTGGAACGCAACGGAGTCGGCGTCCCCCAGGACGTCAGCGTGGTGGGCTTCGACGACTGTTCGGTCGCCGCCGACCCGTCCACTCCCCTCACCACCATCGCGCAGGACCCGCAGCTTCTTGCCGAGGCCACCCTGGACCTGCTGGACGCGGCGCTCTCCGACGCCGACACCCCCGATACGGCGACGGAGACAGCGGTCGTGATCCCCACCCGGCTGCACGTACGGAGCACCACCGGTCCGGTCGTCCACGACTGAGCAGACGACGCCGCTGCCGCTCCGTCACGTCCCGGAGACGGTTCGCAAACGTTTCGACCGAGCCAGGCGCTGTTCATTTGTCCTGACATGGTTAGACTCATTTTGCGCGCCTCGAAATGGTGGCGTCGAATTTTCAGGAGACCCGTATGTCAAAGAAGACACTTGGAATTGGCGTGATCAGCCTCGGTTGGATGGGGCGTCTGCACACGCGCGGATACAAGGGTCTGGCCGAGCATTTCCCCGAGTCCGAGGCCTCTGTTCGGTTGATTTCCGCCTGTGATCCGGTGGCCGAGACCCGGAAGATCGCCGTCGAGCAGCTCGGTTTCGGAAAGGCGGTCGCGGATTATCGCGAATTGCTGGCGATGCCTGAGGTCGATCTCGTGTCGATCTGTTCGCCGAACTATCTGCACCACGAGATCGCCCTGGCCGCTGTCGAGGCCGGCAAGCCGTTCTGGATCGAGAAGCCCATGGGCACCTCGGCCGAACAATCACGTGACATCGCCAAGGCCGCCGCGGCCGCCGGACTGATCACCGCGGTCGGCTTCAACTACCGCCACGCCCCGGCGGTCGAGAAGGCCCGCGAGCTGATCCGCTCCGGACGCCTGGGCCGCATCACCAACGTACGCGCCTGGCTGATCGCCGACTACGCCTCCGCACCGAACGGCCCGCTCACCTGGCGCTACAGCCGGGAGAAGGCCGGATCGGGCGTGATCGGCGACCTGCTCAGCCACGGGGCCGATCTGGTGCAGTACCTGGTCGGACGGATCACCGCGGTGTCGGCCCAGACGAGCACGTTCATCCCCGAGCGGCCGATCCCGACCAAGGCCGGGCTCGGTCACGGCGGCTGGGAGGTCTCCGACCAGCTGGGGCCGGTCGAGAACGAGGACTACGTGTCCATGCTGGTCCGGCTGGACGGCGGCACGGTGGGCACCCTGGAGGCGTCCCGGGTGGCAGTCGGCCCGCGCGCCGAGTACGTCGTGGAGGCGTACGGCACCGACGGGTCGCTGCGGTGGAACTTCGAACACCTCAACGACCTGGAGGTCTGCCTGGGCCGGGACAACGAGCTGCACGGCTACAGCCGGGTGATGGCCGGTCCCGACTTCCCCCACTTCGGTCGGTTCCAGCCCGGTGCCGGCACCTCGATGGGTTTCGACGACCTGAAGTATGTCGAGGCCAACCAATTTGTCACTTCGTACCTGACCGGCAGGCAGCTCGCCCCCTCGGCCACCGACGGCTGGGCAGCGGCCGAGGTCGACTCGGCTGCGGTGGCATCGGCAGCCGACGGAGCCTGGCACGACGTCCCCACGGTTGACGAGGGCACCACCTACGACAACTGAACCGTCCGGACCGCCGAACCCGCCGGACCGCCGAACGAACCCCCGGACCACCGCATCCTTCCAACCGTTCATCAGGCCGCAGACGGCCTTTTCCCTCTCCCCACGGCCGCCGGCCCTTCCGCCGCGCGGCATCGACAAAGGAGTCACTCGTGGACAATCAACAGACGATACCCAAAGTCAGCCTCGACATCACTCGCGATGAACTCAAAGAACTGTCCGACCGGACACCGATGTCGGGCAAGCACCGCTCGATCGGCGCCATCGCCGCGGTGGCCACGCTCGGCTCACTGCTGTTCGGTTACGACACCGGGGTGATCTCCGGGGCACTTCCGTACATGTACATGCCCTATGCCGCCAACGGATTGCACCTGAACTCCGTCGAGGAGGGTCTGATCGGCGGCGTCCTGCTGATCGGAGCCGCCTTCGGCGCCCTGTTCGGCGGTCGGCTGTCGGATCGCTACGGACGTCGCCACAACATCCTGATGCTGGCCGCGATCTTCGTCATCGGCGCACTGGGAACCACACTGGCCCCGAACCTGTGGGTGATGTACCCCGCTCGGTTCGTGCTGGGTCTGGCCGTCGGCGGCGCCTCGGCGACCGTCCCGGTCTACCTGTCGGAGACCGCCCCGAAGCGGATCCGCGGCACCATCGTGGCGATCGACCAGCTGATGATCGTGGTCGGCCAGCTGCTGGCCTTCAGCTTCAACGCCATCATCAACAGCGTCTACGGCGGCCCACAGCTGGACATCGCCAATGATCCCAGCGGCACCCTCCGACCGGGCATGCAGTCGTGGGACAACGTGGCGGGTCTGCAGGACCAGCTCGGCGGCACCCTGAGTCACGGCGCCTGGGAGCATTTCGTCACCAACCTCTCCGTCACCGGCGGGAACGGGTCGGCCTGGCGGCTGATGATGCTGCTGTGCACCATCCCGGCGATCGCCCTGTGGATCGGCATGCGGACGATGCCCGAGTCCTCCCGCTGGTACATGATCCGGCGTCGCTACTACGAGGCGATCGGGTCGCTGAAGCGGGTCCGTGACCACCGCGACGGCGACATCGTCGACGAACTGGAGGAGATGGTCACCCACCAGCGGCGCGCCGAGGCGATGCCGAAGGGAACGTTCCGCGACATCGTCAACACTCCGTGGATCCGCCGGCTGTTCCTGGTCGGCGTGCTGCTCGCGATCTGCAACCAGACCACCGGCGTCAACACGGTGATGTACTACGCGCCGAAGGTCCTCGAGTACGCCGGGCTGGGCAGTTCGGCGGCGATCACCGCGCAGGTGGCCAACGGCGTGATGTCCGTGCTCGGCTCCGCCCTGGGCCTGTGGCTGGTGTTCCGCTTCCGTCGTCGCCAGATCCTGATCACCTGCATCTCGCTGGTGGCGGTGAGCATGTTCGCCATCGCCGGCCTGTTCACCGTGCTGATCCAGCCGCACATGGCCGACGGCACCAAGCCCCCGATGTACGCGCCGCTGCTGGTGCTCGCCGCGATGGGCATCTTCATGCTCGTGGTCCAGTCGTCCAACGGACCGGTGGTGTGGACGATGCTCGGTGAGATGTTCCCCGCCCGGGTGCGAGGCATTGCCAACGGGTCCGCGGTGTTCTGCATGTGGGTGGTGAACGCGCTGATCACCTTCACCTTCCCGGCCATGATGAGCAACCTGGGCGGCGGGCTGACCTACACGATCTACGGCGTCCTCAATGTGATCGTGGCCATCGTCCTGTTCAAGGTGATGCCGGAGACCTCGGGCCGCTCCCTGGAGGAGCTGGAGGACCATCTCCAGGAGGTCTTCACCCGACCCGGTGATCCTGCTCCGGCGACCGCCGGCAACGACTGAACGACCGCAACGCACCCGCAGCCTTCGTGCGGTCAGGGCCCGGCTCCCCCAGCCGGGCCCTTCTGCGGGTCCGGCTCGGCCGGAGCGGGGATCCAGGTGTACTCGATCTCCGGGCGGCCCGACCTGCCGTAGCGTTTGCCCCGCCGACAGCTCCCGATGTCGCTGAGATGCTCGAGATAACGCCGCGCGGTCACCCGGGAGATCCCAGCGGTGTCGGCCACCTCGCGGGCGGATCGGCCGTCCGGAGCCGTCCGCAGATGGCCGGTGATCCGGTGGAGTGTGATGTCGTCCATCCCCTTGGGCAGCCCGTCGACGTCGCCCTCGGGCAACCCGTCGACGTCGCGGTGATGCAGGGTGGCGAAGAGTCGGTCCACCTCGGCCTGCGCCACGTGGTCGGTGTGGGCCAGCCGGCGGTGGTAGACGGCGTAGTGCTGCAGTTTCGCCCCGAAGGTGTCGAAGGTGAACGGCTTCAGCAGGTAGTCGACGACCCCCAGACTCATGCACCGTCGCACCAGATGCATGTCGCGCACCGAGGTGACCACGACGACATCGCACAGCACATGGTCGGCCCGCATCCGTCGCAGGAGTTCCGCCCCGCTGCCGTCGGGGAGACGGATATCCAGCAGGACCAGGTCCACCGGGCGATGAGCGAGGCATCGGACGGCTTCCCGGCAGGAGTGGGCGACCCCCACCACCCGGAACTCCTCCAGACGGTCGACGTACGTCGCATGCGCCTCCGCGACGATCGGCTCGTCGTCCACCACCAGGACGTCGATCATGATCCTCCCCCCAGCGTGACCAGGAACCGGGCTCCACCCAGCTCCGAGCGCCCACACGTGATGGTGCCGCCGTGCCGGACGACGACCTCGCGGACCAGGGACAGCCCCAGCCCGTGGCCTTCCCGACCGTCCTTGGTCGTCCAGCCCGGGCGGAACACGACGTCCTGCAGCTGCTCGGGGATCCCCGGACCCGAATCCTCGATCTCCATGGTCAGGGACTTCTCGTCGGACTCGATCAGCACTTCGACGCGGCGGAGGTCACGTGTCGCAACAGCGTCGAAGGCGTTGTCCAGCAGGTTGCCGACCACTGTCACGATCTCCTCGTCGCCCACCGGGATCCCGTCGGTCCGGCTGTCGGGATCCACCACCAGGTCGATGTCACGCTCCGCGGCCTGGGCTGCCTTGCCCAGCAGCAGGGCGTCCAGCACCGGGTCCCCATCGGCGTCTCCATCAGCGGAGCGGAACCTGTCGGCCACCAGTTGCGCCGTTTCGATGCCCTGGGTGGCGAGGGTGAGCGCGCGCTCCGGTCTGCCGAGCTCGATCAGGGACACCACGGTGTGCAGCCGATTGGTCGACTCGTGGTTCTGTGCCCGCAGGGTCTCCGCCAGCCCCCGTACGGTCGCCAGTTCCCCGGTGATCCTCTGCAGCTCGGTGTGGTCACGCATGGTGACGACCGAGCCGACCGTACGGCCCGCCAGTTCGGCTCGCTGGTGATTGATCACGATGATGCGGGCGCCGACCACCGCCAGTTGGTCGACCCGGGGATGGTCCCGGGTGGGAGGAAAGGTGAGTGAGGCGGGCAGTCCCAGCTCGGAGATCGGTCGACCGGTGGGGTCGTCGAGCAGCCCCAGCAGATGTCGGCCCTCGTCGTTGATCAGGGTGATGACGCCCCCGCCGTCCAGCAGGACGAGTCCCTCGCGGACCGCGTGCAGCACAGCCTCGTGGTACTCGTACATATGGCCCAGCTCGACCTCGTTCATCCCGTGAGTGGTATGCGCCAGCCGTCGATTCAGCAGCACCGCCTGCGCGCCGCCCAGACCGGCGAGCGTCACCGCCAGCACGCCCAGCACGAGCAGCTGACGCGGCAGTGCCGCTGCGATCCGGTCGACGGTGACTCCGACGGCGACCATGCCGATCACCCGGTCCCCGTCCCGCACCGGCACCACGGTGCGGATCGAGCGGCCGAGGGTGCCGTCGGAGGACTCGGTGAAGTCCGCGCCCTCCGGTGCTCCCCCCACCGCGCCGACGAAGGTCTGCCCGACACGGTCGTCGACCGGGTGGGTGTACCGGATCCGGTCGGTGTTCATCACCACCACGAAATCGGTCTCCGTCGCTTCCCCGGTCGACCTGGCGAACCGGGTGAGTTCCGGTGACGGCGCCCCGGCCCGCAGATCGCGCACGGTGATCGGGGCCAGTGCCACGGTCCGGGCGACGTTCATGGACCGGACCTCCGCACGCTCCACCTGGGTCTGGCGCGATGACCACGCCAGCATGGCTGTCGCACCGGCCACCACGACGAGCGCCCCGATCAGCTGCAGGCGCAGGAACTCGGAGGCCAGGGATCGTCGCGACGCCGCCATGGACACATTGTCCAGCCGCTTCCCGGGCGGTGCGCGGACGCCGTGAACTCAATGAACACAACCCGATCCGACCGGTACGCGCCTCCCAGACTGATGGACGGGCAGAGGGGGCCGGGACATCACCACCCCGACGTCCGCACCGGGGACGGGCGCCTCCCTACGACGTCACGTCCCGGCGCGAGGAATCACGACTGGAGACAAAGAGGACCCCATGATCTGGCTACATCTCGCCATCGTCCTGCTGTTCATCGTCATCGGGGCACGGATGAAAGGCATCGGGATCGGCCTCGCCGGTGGCGCCGGCGTCATCGCCCTGGCGGCCACGGGACTGCAGGTCGACCCTGTCGACGGCATACCCTGGTCCGTCATCGGCATCATCATGCCGGTGATCTGCGCCGTCTCGGCCCTGCAGGTGGCTGGCGGGATGGACCACCTGGTCCATCTCACCGAGGTCCTCCTGCGCCGACACCCGAAGCAGATCAACTACCTGGGCCCGCTGGTGGCGTACGTGCTCACCATGCTCTGCGGGACCGGTCACACGGTCTACTCGGTGCTGCCGGTGATCATCGAGGTCGCCAAGGAGAAGAAGATCCGGCCGTCCCGTCCCCTGTCGATGTCGGTCGTCGCCTCCCAGGTGGCCATCGTCGCCTCGCCGGTCTCCGCGGCCACCGTGGCGATGGTGGGCATTCTCGAACCGGCGGGCGTGGGCTACCTCCAGGTGCTCGCCGTCTCGATCCCGACCACGGCCATCGGCTGCCTGGTCGGGACCTTCATCGCCTCCCACCAGGGGTGTGAGCTCGAGGACGACCCCGTCTACCAGCAGCGCAAGGCCGCCGGCCTGGTCAAGACCGCAGTGGCGGACACCGGGACCGCCTACCAGCCGGCACCCCGCGCCGTTGCCTCGCTGTGGATCTTCCTCTCCGCGATCGTCCTCGCGGTCGCCTTCTCGGCGCTGATCTCCCCGTCACTGGGGGTGGTGAAGAACCCGCCGATGAACAGCACCGCGGCGATCATGACGATCATGCTGCTGGCAGCAGGCGTGATCGTCCTCGTTTCGAGGAAGCCGGCCTCCGATCTGACGAACCAGTCGACCTTCCGTGCCGGCATGACCGCCGCCGTCTGCATTCTGGGTGTGGCCTGGCTGGGCAACACCTTCCTCACCGGCCACATGACGGAGATCGAGTCCTTCGCCGGCCAGTTCATGCTGGACGCCCCCTGGCTTCTCGCGGTCATCCTCTACTTCGTCGCCCCGCTGCTGTTCTCCCACGCCGCAGCGACGGTCGCACTGATGCCGGCCGCGGTCCAGATCGGGATGACCGCTCCCGCGATGCTGGCCTGCTGGCCCGCCGTCTCCAACTACTACCTGTTCCCGAACTACCCGACGACCGTCGCCGCCATCGAGATGGATGACACCGGTTCCACCCGGATCGGCCGGTGGGTGCTCAACCATCCGTTCGTCGTCCCTGGCACGGTGGCCATCACCGTGACGGTGGCGCTCGGCTTCCTGTGGGCGCCGGTGATCGTCTGAGGAGTGCGCGAACACGGCGGCCCCGGCCGGCGAGCCGTACGCCGGTCCCAGCACGTTGGTCACCCGGTCCGGAGCACCGCGTCCAGCGGCCGGCGCGGGCTCGGGTTGGCAGTACGGATGGGGTGGCCGAGACGGAAGGAGAGCAGTCCCTCGCTGGCCGGGATGCCGATGGCGTCGGCCCACCGGGCGGAGAACACATCAGGCCGGCCGGTGGTGGCATCGCGGGCGATCCGTTCGGTGATCTGGTTCATGTGGTGCAGGCCCAGCCCGGCTGCCGTCGCCGCGAGGTGGACGTGCTGCAGGAGCCGCCCGGCGGCCAGCCTCGCCACCGGGTCGGTGGTGTCGGCGACCCGGATGATGCCGTACGCGGCGGCGGTGGCGGTGTGCACGTCGCGGGTGGAGTTCACCCAGAACCGGTCGCCGGCGCTGCGGGACTGTGCAGGCAGGATCTTGGCCATCGCCAGGGTGAAGCCGTCCAGCCCCTGGCAGTCCAGGGTCAGCCCGTCGCGGTGCGTGTCGATGGCCGAGCGGTCGTTGCGGAACCAGGAGAAGGCCTCCACCGACATCGGCTCGTCGTCGACGATCGCCTGGGTCGCCTCGACGTAGAGGGCGCCGAGCGCCGTCAGCCGCGACGGTGCGGTCACCCAGTGCACCGTCGCACCCTCGGGGGCCTCCAGGGTCAGCGCGTCGAGGGTCGCGGCGTCGACCGGGCGGTCCGCGTACGGGCCGCGGTTCGTGTGCCGGGCGGAGATCACCGCGGCGAGGGCGCGCTCGAGGTCGGTCGGGGCAGCGCCCGGGGTGAGGCGCAACCGGGCGGCGTGGCCGGTGGTTGCGGCCCCGGCGGTGGCGTCGGCGCCGCGGCCGCCGGTCGGGACGCCGACGGGCCAGGCGTCGACGGTGGCCTCGAGTCCGCGGGCCCGGGCCGCGATCACCATGTTCTGGACGGCGCAGCCGAGGCCTGCCGCGCGCTCCCGCCCGTCGGGGTCGCAGGTCGGCGTCGCTCGGGCAGGATCGTCGACGAGGTCGATCGTGGCCGTGCCGCCGGTCGTTTCGTGGAGGGTGAAGGACCACGGCTGCAGGTTGTGCGGGTTGGCCGCGAGCACCCCGGCAGCCACGATCGCCGCCGCGCCAGGCAGGTCCTGCCAGCTCGACCACAGCTCGTACGGTGCCCCCTGGCCCTGCGCCCACACGCCGTTCGTCGCTCCGCGTACGCCGATCCCGGTGGCACCGACCAGCACGATCGCGCCCCCGCCGATCCCGAGGCCCTTGAGCACGGCCCGCCGTGAGACCCGGCCGGGAGATCCAGCACCCGTCGATCCACCGGCTGCCGAGGTGGAGGGCTCCGAGGCCGTGGGGGTCGAGGCGGACCCGGCGGGCTCGTCACCGGGACCACCGTTCCGGGGCTCGGTCGCCGGGTGCCCAGTCGCCAGGTGCCCAGTCGCCAGGTGCCCAGTGGACGGGGGCTCGGTGGACGAACGATGGGCAGGCGGAGTATCAGGATGGGACGACATGAGGTCCTCCGGTCGGTTCGCTTCGGGTGGGACACCGGAGCCGGTCGCCCGGGGTCGGATCGTCCCGCCCCGGGTCCTCCCAGGTCGGTGACGATCGGGGCGCGGGATCCAGGGCAAGGGCCGCCCGGCCGGCGTCGGTCAGCAGCGGGCCGATCACGGCTCGGGCCAGCCGGGTGGCATCGAGGTCGCCGTCGCCGGTGGCCCGGGCGAACGGCCCCGCGGTCTCGGCGACCAGCCACAGCACATCGACCAGCTCCCGGACGGAGGCCGGGTGCCGGGGCGCATGCAGCAGGCCGGCGGCGATGACCTGCTCGGTGAGTTCGACGAATCGGTCGACCCGCGCCGCGTGGTTGCGCCGGTACTCCTCGGCGAGCACGGGATCGGCGTTGAGCAGCGGCAGCAGTTCGCGCTGGAAGAAGGCGTAGTCGTCGTTGATCCGGTGCTGGGCCGGTATCCGGCCCCACAGCAGCGCCAGCGTGTGCGCCGGAGCGGGCGCCGGGTCTTCGACGAGCTCACCGGGCAGCCCCGAGTCGGCGATCCACTGCGCGAACAGTTCGCGCACGATCTCGGCCTTGGAGCCGAACCAGTAGTAGAGGTTACCCGGGCTGATCCCCGCCTCCTTCGCGATCCGGCCCGGCGTGACCGGACCGACACCCTCCGCCGCGAACAGCCGGCGGGCCGTCCGGAGGATGTCGGCGCGGCGGCGGGCCACCCGCTGCGGTACCCGTACAGGCACTGTCATGGAGCCAGTCTAGGTCTATTAGAGAGATTCATCTAACAAGGTGGAGGGCGGATCACGGGCGCCGCGGACCACCAGCCCGCAGAGCCGGAGGGACGTACGATCCGGCTCCGCCGAACACCCCGCGGGCCACCGACCGGCTCCGTAGAATGAAGGGGTCAGCCCCGTCGCCGGCCACGATGACGGGAGCATCCCCCGCTCCGTACGGGACCGGCCCTCCACGGGCTGGCTGTGCCCGAGGAGGCGGATCATGCGAACCATCGTGGTGACCGGGGCGGCATCCGGTATCGGCAAGACCCTGGCGGAGATCCTCACCGAGCGAGGTGAGCGCGTCATCGGCGTCGACCTGCATGACGCTGATGTCACTGTGGACCTGACCACGGCGGCGGGGCGTGCGGCCCTGGTCGACGGGGTGCGGGAGCTGTCCGGCGGCACCATCGACGCGATCGTGGCGAACGCCGGGCTCGCCCTGCCCATCCCGAAGACCGTGGCGGTGAACTTCTTCGGCACCGTCGCCACCCTCGAGGGACTGCGGCCGTTGCTGGCCGACTCGGCCGCACCGCGGGCGGCTGTGACCTGTTCGATGGCCTCCCTGTACGCACCGGACACCGCGCTGCTCGACGCCCTGCTGGCCGGGGACGAGCCGGCGGCCCTCGCCCGGGGCGAGGAGCTGGCGGCGGACACCCAGCTCGGGGCGCTGATCTACGGCACCACGAAGCAGGCGCTGGCGAAGTGGATCCGGCGCCACGCGGCCACCCCGGAGTGGGCCGGCGCCGGGATCCCGCTCAACGGGATCGCGCCCGGGATCGTCGTCACCCCGATGACCAGGGACCTGATGGCGACCCAGGAGGCGATCGACGCCCTGCTCCAGCAGGTCCCGATGCCGCTGAACGGCCCGATGGAGCCGGAGGTGCCGGCACGCCTGCTCACCTGGTTGATCTCGGCGGAGAACAGTCACCTGTGCGGGCAGATCGTCTTCGTGGACGGCGGCTCGGACGTGGTGATCCGCGGCGACGCCACCTGGTGAGCCCGGCACGCCACCCGACGCCCGCCGACGCCGCCCGGCCGCGGCCCGACGCCTGGAGCCGCGGTCAAACCGGCCGGCCCGTGGCGACGATACTATAGACATATGTCTATAAGTTCGCGCGAGGTGCCGCTGCGGCCTCTGGTGGGCGACCTGTGTTGCTCGCCGGTCCTGCAGGGTGAGCTGCGGCCGGCGGAGGCGCTGGTCCTGGCGGGGGCGCTGAAGGTGTTGGCCGACCCGGCCCGGCTACGGTTGTTGAGCCTGATCCGCTCGGCGCCGGGCGGCCGCGCCACCACGGGAACCCTGGCAGAGGCACTGGGCCTGACCCAGCCGACCGTGACGCATCATCTGGGAGCGCTCCTCAGGGCCGGCTTCGTGCAGCGGGAACGGGACGGCCGGCAGACCTGGTACTGGGTGGACCCCGACGGGCTGGAAGCAATCCGCCAGCTCCTCGATCCCACGCCGGCCGCTGAGCGTCGCTAGGAGCCGGCCGGTGTCCAGGCCTGGGCCGCCACCTGCACGGCATCCCACGGCGACCCCAGGGGCGGGGTGTAGCTGAGGTCGAGCTCCGAGATCTGGTCGACCGTCAGGCCGGCGTAGAGCGCCGTGGCGTACGTGTCGACGCGCTTGGCCACCTCGGTGCCGAGCCGGCCGACCAGTTGGGCCCCCAGCAGCCGGCCGTCCCGCTCGTCGCCGGTGATCCGGAAGGCGATCGGGTGCGCCCCGGGGAAGTACCGCTTGTGGTCGTCGGCCGCGGCCGCGACAGTGACCGGCGCGAACCCGGCCCGAGCGGCCTCCCGGTCCCGCAGCCCGGTCCGCGCCGCGACGAGGTCGAACACCTTCACCACCTGGGTGCCGACCGACCCGGCGAACCGGGCGTCACCGCCGACAGCGTTCTCCCCGGCGACACGTCCCTGCTTGTGCGCCGTGGTGCCCAGCGGGAGGTAGCTGACGCCGAGCAGCCGGTGGTGGGTGACCGTCCCGTCCCCTGCCGAGTGGACGTGCGGCAGCCCGGTGCGCATCCGCTCGTCGACGACCACCGCACCGCCCGCCCCGAGGGTGGCTCCGGCGGTGGCAAGCAGGGCCGTGTTGGGGCGTACGCCGACCACCACCAGGACCAGATCCGCCGACCGGCTGAACGGCACGCCCCGGTGTAGCCCGGACACCCGCAGCCCGGCTTCGGACCGCTCGATCGCCGTCACTGTCGTGTCGACGACCACCTCGACGCCGCGGGTCGCAAGCTCGGTGTGGACGAGCGAGCCGAGCTCCGGGTCGAGAGTGGACAGCACCTCGGGGCCGCGCTGGAGTTGCGTGACCCGGACGCCCCGGGCGGTGAACGCCTCGGCCATCTCCAGCCCGACGTACCCGGCGCCGACGATGATCGCGGTGCGCGGGGCGCGCTCGTCGAGCTGTCGGGCGAGGGCGAAGGTGTCGCCCATCGAGTGCAGCACATGGACCCCATCGTCCGGGCCGAGCCGGTCCAGGCCGTCGATGCCGGCGCGGGACGGCAGCGCTCCGGTGGCGACAACCAGTTCGTCGTACGCTACCTCCTCGGTGACGCCGCCCGGGTCCCGGACGGTCAGCCGACGTCCCGCCACGTCGATGGATTCCGCCCGGGTGTCCAGCCGCAGTCGTATGCCGGCGGCCTCCAGGTCGGCCACGGTGCGGTGAGCCAGGGACTGCCAGGGCCGGACGTCGCCGGAGAAGAAATAGGGGATGCCGCAGATGGAGTAGTTGGGGTAGTGGTCGGCGACCACCACGGTGACCTCGGTGCCAGGGCCGAGTTCACGCGCCCGCAGCGCGGCGGAGATGCCGGCGTCGGAGCCGCCGACGGCGATCAGGTGGGGCACGAAGGGATCCTCTCGGGAACAGGGGGTCGGTCGGAACGAACGTCTTGGTCGAAATGTCAGGCGATGGCGCTGTGGATCGCGGCCCCGGACGTGGCCGGGTCGCCGGCAGTCAGGGGGACCTGGACGGAGCGGGCCCTCGCTCGGCCGACCCTGTCGAGCGGGCCGCGTTCGGCAGCCTGCCTCCTGCGAAGGAGGGGGTCGGTGGTCGGGTTGCCGGTGAGGGTCTGATTGACCACCCAGGCCCACGGATGGATGCCAGCGCGTTCGAGGTCGGCCTGGAGTTGTTCGGCTTCGAGGACGGGGGTGGTCTCGGCCAGCGTGACGATGATGACCTTGGTGTAGCCGGGGTCCTGGAGGCGCATCATCGGTGTCGTGAAGCGGGTGCCCGGCGTCATGTTGCGGGCGACGTCGTGGTGGTAGGAGCCGGTGGCGTCCAGCAGGAGCAGGGTGTGACCGGTCGGGGCGGTGTCCATGATCACGAAGCGTCGACGTGCGTCGAGGACCGCCTGGGAGAAGGCCTGGAAGACCGCGATCTCCTCGGTGCATGGCGACCTGAGGTCCTCGGCGAGTTGCGCACGCCCGTCGTCGTCGAGAGTGGCGCCCTTGGTGGCCATGACGTGGGACCGGTAGTCGGCGACGGCCTGTTCGGGGTTGATGCTGGACACCCGCATGCCCTCATGCGCCAGGGAGAGGTCGAGATGGGCGGCCGGGTCCGTGGTAGTCAGATGAACGTCCTTGCCCCGGGCGACGAGCCTGCGCGCGATCGCGGTGGCGACGGTCGTCTTGCCGACGCCGCCCTTCCCCATACACATGACCAGCCCGTGGTCCTGCTCCGCCAGGGCACCGACCAGGGAGTCAAGGCCGGGCAGCACCGGGTCGGCTGCGCTCCAGTCGTCTGCTGGCGGGAGGGGCACGGCGGCGCTCTCCTCGCGGAGGAGACCCCGCAGGGCCGGCACGCCGACCATGTCGGTGCCGCGCAGCGGGAGGAGGTCGATGGTCAGGTCGGCGAGCTGGGGCGGCAGCGCCGCCAGGGCGGCGGTTTCCCGATCGCAGATGGCATCGGCGAGGGGATCATGGTCGGGATCGGTCGGAAGGATGGCGTTGACGACCAGGTGGGTGGCGCTGACGCCGGCGTCGACGAGTTCGTCGACCGTACGCGCCGCCTCGGTCAGCGCGCCTGGCTGGGCGCGCGCCACCAGGACCAGCCGGGTCCGGGCCGGATCGGCGAGGGCGGCCAGGGCGCGCCCGTATGTCGTGCGGGACTTCTCCAGGCCGGCCATCGGGCCGAGGCAGGAGGTGTCACCTTTGCCATCGTCGATGAACCGGGTCCATTCCCCCGGCAGTTGGAGCAGTCGGATGGTGTGGCCGGTCGGGGCGGTGTCGAAAATGATGTGGTCGTAGGCGAGGGTCTGGTCGGTGTCGGCGAGCAGACCGGTGAACTCGTTGAACGAGGCGATCTCGGTGGTGCAGGCACCGGAGAGCTGTTCGGTGACCGAGGCCAGGTCGACCGCCGACAGGAAGCCGCGCACCGGGGCGAGGGTACGCTCGCGGTAGTCGGCGGCGGCCTGTTCGGGCTCGATCTCGAGGGCATCCAGGCCGGGAGCTGCGACGATGGGCATGATCTGGTTGCCGATCCTCTGGCCGAAGACGTGGCCGACGTTGGAGGCCGGGTCGGTCGAGACGAGCAGCACCCGACGTCCCTGGTCGATCAGGTCGACGGCGGTCGCGCAGGCGACGCTGGTCTTGCCGACCCCACCCTTGCCGGTGAAGAAGATGTAGCGGGGAAGGGCGTCGAGGTACTTCACGGCGCGCCTCAGCAGCAGGATCGGACCGGGGCGGAGATCTGCAGGACCTGCGGTGCGGAGCTGCAGCATCCCGATGGCTGATCCTCAGCGCCGCAGCAGGACGAGTCGGTCGCCGCCGCGGGTGCAGACTCGGGTGTGGTCAGGCCGGTGAAGCGTGCCAGTTCGGCCCGTGAGGGGTAGCGGCCGGTGAGGACGGTGGTGCCGTCCACCAGGACGAGAGGTAGGGCGTCGGCTCCGGCCAGTTGGACGAACGTGCGGGCGGCGGCGTCCGCGGCGAACGCCGCGGGGTCCTGGGCGAGATTGGCACGAGTGACGTTGATGCCCTGACCGGCGAGCCAACGGGCATCGGCGGTGAAGTCAACCAGCGCCTGTTCCGGATCCGGACCGCAGACCCCGGTGTTGCAGCACAACGGCCCTTCGAAGACCTTCAACGCAACCACGAAAGACTCCTCGCATCGAAAACTGTCGATGCGAGGAGTTAACCACTTGCATTGATCAACGTCAATACGACATCAGCAGCACGAAGTGCTGGCGGCGATCGGCTCCCCGAGAAAGCCCCGCGCGACATCGAGAGCGTCAGCGACGGCGGTGTAGTGTGCCCAGCGTCCGCGCTGCTCGCGGACGATCAGCCCGGCGTCCACCAGCTTCTTCAGGTGGTGCGACAGGGTGGGTTGACTGATCCCCAAGGTTTCCGGGAGATGGCATGCGCAGGCTGTGCCATGTTCGGACGAACGGATGTGCGCCAGGAGGCGCACCCGCGTCGGATCCGAGAGGGCCTTGAACATCTCAGCCAGCTCCGCGGCCCGCTCGGGGGGCATGAGTGTCGACGACCCCTCGATGCAGACCTCGTCGGACTCGACGAGGGGGATCCTGTCCAGTTCAACCTGCCTCATTTCTTCAGCCTACCCCTGACCCCCATCCGCCATATTGACAAATGTCGATAACCAGGCCAAGCTCTCATTGAAGATCATCGATATGAAGAGAGGCTCCCGTGTCGCAGACCGCCGCCCCCGAGAGGCCGACCCCTCACTCGTCGGTGGCCGGACAGCTGGGCCTGCTCGACCGCTTCCTGCCGGCCTGGATCCTCGCCGCGATGGCACTGGGACTGGCGCTCGGACGGTACGTCCCCGGGTTGTCGTCGGCCTTGGACGCGGTCAAGATCGGCTCGGTCTCGCTGCCGATCGCCATCGGCCTACTGGTGATGATGTACCCAGTGCTGGCCAAGGTCCGCTATGACGAGACCCGCCGGGTCGCCGCCGACCGCCGACTGATGGGCCTGTCGCTGGTGCTGAACTGGATCATCGGGCCGGCGGTGATGTTCGCCCTCGCCTGGCTGCTGCTGCCCGACCTGCCCGAGTACCGTACCGGCCTGATCATCGTCGGCCTGGCCCGGTGCATCGCCATGGTGTTGATCTGGAACGACCTCGCCTGCGGTGACCGCGAGACCGCGGCCGTCCTGGTGGCGGTCAACTCCGTCTTCCAGGTGATCGCCTTCTCGACCCTCGGCTGGTTCTACCTCCAGGTGCTGCCCGGCTGGCTGGGTCTGCCGACCACCTCGGCGGACTTCTCCTTCTGGGCGATCTCCCTCTCGGTGCTGGTCTTCCTCGGCGTCCCCCTGGTCGCCGGATTCCTGACGCGGCTGCTCGGCGAACGGGCGAAGGGCCGCGACTGGTACGAGCGGCGATTCCTGCCTCGGATCGGCCCGCTGGCCCTCTACGGGCTGCTGTTCACCATCGTGCTGCTGTTCGCCCTGCAGGGTGAACAGATCACCGACCGGCCCTGGGACGTCGCCCGGATCGCGCTCCCGCTGGTCGCCTACTTCGCGATCATGTGGCTCGGTGGCCTGCTGTTGTCGCGGGCCGCCGGGCTGGACTACGCCCACTCGGCCACGGTGGCCTTCACCGGCGCAGGGAACAACTTCGAGCTCGCCATCGCGGTGGCCATCGGCACCTTCGGCGTCACCTCCGGCCAGGCGCTGGCCGGCGTGGTCGGCCCGCTGATCGAGGTCCCCGTGCTGGTCGGCCTGGTCTACGTCGCCCTGTGGCTCGCCCCTCGACTCTTCCCACACGACCCGACCCTGCCCACCCGCTGAATTCCTCCCCCTCGGCCCCGCCCCACTCGACGAAAGGCGCCCCATGTCCGCCCCCAGCCAGCCCGGCCACCAGCCCGACCACCAGCCGTCCGTCATGTTCGTCTGCGTACACAACGCCGGCCGCTCCCAGATGGGCGCGGCGTACGCCCACCACCTCTCCGGTGGCAGGGTGGAGGTCCGTTCCGCCGGATCCGTCCCGGCTGACTCGATCAACCCCGCTGTCCGCGACGCACTGCTCGAACAGGGCATCGACATCTCCGCCGAGAAGCCGAAGATCCTCACCCCCGAGGCTGTCCAGGCCTCCGACATAGTGATCACCATGGGCTGCGGCGACACCTGCCCCTACTACCCGGGCAAGCGCTACGAGGACTGGGTCCTCGACGACCCCGCCGGCCACGGCATCGACGCCGTCCGCCCGATCCGCGACGAGATCCGCCGACGGGTCACCGAGCTGCTGACCGACCTGGGCGTCGAGGTCCAGCCCACCCCCGCCGAGGCCGCACGGTGAACCCAGTCCTTCCCCTCCGCGCCCTCCGCACCTCCCTGGTCACCGTCTCCACGGAGGCGACGGTGCCGACGGCAGGAGCGCCCCGGAACCTGTCCGAGGGACCCGGCGAGGACGGGCGGGTCCGCGAGGTCATCATCATCGGCTCCGGGCCGACTGGCTACACCGCCGCCATCTACACCGCGCGCGCCGGGCTGGCACCGCTCGTGTTCGAGGGCGCCCTGGACGCCGGCGGCGCGCTGATGAACACTACCGAGGTCGAGAACTTCCCCGGCTTCCCCGACGCCATCCTGGGCCCCGACCTGATGGACAATCTGCGCTCCCAGGCCGAGAAGTTCGGCGCCGAACTGGTCACCGACGACGACACCGCGGTCGAGGCACTTGTCTTGAAGGACACCGCCACCGGAGACATCAGCGAACTGCCGGTCGAAGGCGTGTTCGAGGCCATCGGCCACGACCCCCGCTCCGCACTGGTTCGCGGCCAGGTCGAGACCGATCCGGTCGGCTATGTCATCACCCGACCAGGATCGACCGCCACCAACCTCCCGGGAGTGTTCGCTGCTGGGGATCTGGTGGACCACACCTACCGCCAGGCGGTCACCGCGGCCGGAACGGGCTGCTCCGCCGCGCTGGACGCCGAACGATTCTTGATGACCCTCACCGACCGGCGGGCACCGGAGCCCGCCGGCGCCACCGAGCCAGCTCTGGCCTGAACGAGGAGAGGACCATGGACCCACACATCACCACCCAGATCATCGACGACCTCAGCTACGCCTATACCGGCATGTTCACCCCCGAACAGGTCACCCGGGCCGTGGATGACGCCACCGCCCTCCTCGAGCCCACCGCGAAGGTCCAGACCTATCTGCCTGTCCTCGTCGCCCGACAGGCCCGCGAACAGCTGATGGCCGCCGCGCAGGCCGAGGGCCGGGTCGCCAAGAAGGTGCCCGAGATCCTGTTCATCTGCGTCCACAACGCCGGGCGCTCCCAGATGGCCGCGGCCATCGCAGAACAACTCTCCGCCCGCCGGGTCCACGTCCGGTCCGCCGGATCGCAACCGATCGACGAGATCAACCGGCTGGCGGTGGAGGTCCTGGCTGAGCGCGGCATCGCGCTCAACGTCGCATACCCCAAGCCGCTCACTGATTCAGTGGTAAAGGCGGCCGACGTCGTGATCACCATGGGCTGCGGGGACACCTGTCCCTACTACCCCGGCAAGCTCTACGAAGACTGGGACGTCCGCGACCCCGATGGCCAACCGATCGAGGTCGTCCGCGACATCCGCGACGACCTGCTCGGGCGGGTCACCGATCTCCTCCGCCGGATCCTGGACTGACCTCCAGCAGCTCCCGGAGTGCCGCCACATGCCCGAGATAGGCCGTACGGCCCCCGGGCGTGAGCCGGATCCAGGTCCGCGGCCGCCCGAAGGGCTGCGGGCGCTTCTCCAGGACGACATACCGAGCATCGGCGAGGAGCCGAAGGTGCTTGGACAGCAGCGAGGTGGAGATCCCCAGTGACGCCTCCAGGGCACCGAACTCCAGCTCGGTGGTCGCCGCCAGGGCGGCGGTGATCCGCAGCCGGGTCGGCACATGGATGAGGTCGTCGAACCGGGCGACGACGGGCCCCCAGCTCATCGCCGACCCCGGTTCACGACGACACCCGGTTCACGACAGCCCTGGGGTGCACCAGGACACCACGCACCCCATTCACAGCAGGTCATAGCGGTGGTAGTCGCCCGCGGCGATCCGGCGGGCCTGGTAGCGCTCCTCCCACCGCATCCCGACGAACACCGCGATCGCGGCGAACAGTCCGACCCCGAGCGCGTACCAGGGCTGCCAGGCCGCCGGGGCCGGGAACTGCATCAGGACGACGATCGCAAGGTAGACCAGGGCGTACGGCAGCGTCCGCGCCCCCAGCGCCCGGGCATCGAGGATCCTCCCCCGGCGTCGGGTGAACCGCCGCTCGGCCAGCAGGGTGATGGCGGACCCGACCACCAGCACGACGAGGGCGCCGACCCACGGACCGAGCAGCGCCAGCGGGATCGTCACCGCCATCGTGAGCGCCAGGACCGCGTCGATCCAGGCCGGCCGGCGGGTGCTGTCGACCGCCGACCGGCGAGCCTCAGCGGCCTCCTCGAGGGCGGCCCGGGCGCCGTCCGGGTCGGGAAGCGGGTCGGCACTCATGATCGCTCCTCAGTTACTTGACGATGCTTCAAGTATCCGAGTTGCTTTCCTCTCAGTCAAGCAACTCGGAAGTGACGCCCGAGGCATCCGGCCCCGCAGCATCCGGCCCCGACGGGGCAGGACAGCGGCCCCTCGGGCCTGCGCCCGACCAGCCGGGCGCAGATCCCGAATCCGCCGCCTGGATGACCGCGCCGATCACCTGCGGCACCTCGTTGCCGAAGAAGCCCAGGCCGCGCCGAGCAGGTCCAGCGCGATCACGCCGGCGACCGGCCTGTGAGCCGGTGCCGGCCGCGCACGTCGGTGGCCAGTGCATATCGGTGGGCCAGGTACACCGATGGGCCCACGCATGTATGTGGTCCACGGGATATATGTGGTCCACGGGACCTTCCATAGGACAAACCTATGACTCCCGGACATCGACCCGGTCCGGGGCGTACGGATGATTCCAGGGCCCCTTCTACCTCGGAGTGGTGGTCCTTTACCTCCGAGTGGTGGCCCTGCTGCTCGGCCAAGCCCTGCTGCTCGGGTCCGGCGGCCCGGTGGCATACGCCTCCGTGGTGTGGGTGGTCGCCGCGACAGGCGTCCGGTTCGGGGAGGAGTACGTGGCGTACGTCCGGACGTACGACGCCGGATACCCTCTCGCAGGCCCCGCGGTTCCGGACAGCCACGGCCCGCCGACGCGCGGCATCTGACCAGAAGCGCAGCATCTGACGGGAGGCGCGTCGCCAATCCGAGAGCGCTGCAGCTGCTGCAGACCGCGAGGGGTCAGCGGTCGCGGAGGGCCCGGAAGCCGGATCAGAAGCGGGCGGTCCGGCGGGCCAGCCAGGCGGCGCCGAGCAACGCGAGCAGCATGCCGGGCACCGACGGCCACGGATCGAAGCCGGCGAAACCGTCGGGGTAGATCTGCACGGTGTTGAGCATGGCGTGGACGGCGCAGGCCGGCGCCAGGCCGCCGCCGCTGTGCCGGTAGAGCAGCACCATCAGGATCCGGGCCAGGACGCTGACCAGGAACTGGCCGGCGACCCAGGACCAGGTGTGCCCCTGGGCGAGGTAGGGCACCGAGTGCCACAGTTGCCACGCCGTACCGATGATCAGTCCGGCGCCGAGCACGCCGTGGTCGGCGGTGAGCCGGGCGGTCAGGTAGCCGGTCCAGCCGACCTCCTCGGGGATGGCGCCGAGGAAGAACACGACGAAGAGGAGTGGTGTCAGGTACCAGGGAAAGGCCGGGGTGCCACCGGGACGGGGGCCGATCAGCCAGCCCAGCGCCGAGGCGACGGGGGCGGCGCCCAGCCCGACCGCCCACCACCACCGCGGCCGCACCCGCGCGATGTCGACCAGTCCGGACCAGACCGTACGCAGTCCGGTCCGCCCCTCCTCGCGCCAGGCCAGGACGCTGGCGACGGCCGCCGGGATGACGATCCCCAGCACGGCGGCGGGCAGGCCGAGGACCAGCGCCCGGCCGCCGGTGGCGACGGTCGCCCACCAGAAGGGGAGGACCAGCACCATGACGAGGAGGAGGAACAGCCACGGCCGCCGGCGGCGGGAGGCTGCGACGAGGACGGCGGCCACCCGCCCAGATTACGTGGGGACGGGGGCGGGGCACGCGGGGCACCCCCTGTTGAGGCCCGCCCTCACCCTTGCGACTATGGACGGAGACAGCGATCCGGGAAACGACCACGGGAAGGGACGAGGGACACCGGATGAAGACACTGCACACCGCCTACCGCGTCACCGACCTCGACACGTCACTCGACTTCTACCGGGCGCTCGGCTATCGCGAGCTGGGGCGTGGGGATCTTGTTGACGGTTCCGTGCTGGTCGTGCTCGCGTTCCCCGGCGAGGAGCTGGGGAGTCTGGAGTTGGTGTACCGGCCCGCCGACGGTCCCGTGGAGCTCGGCACCGGTTTCCATCACCTGGTCGTCCAGGTCCATGACCTCGAAGCGTCGGTCGCGGCATTGACCATCGCGGGGCTGCCACCGAGCGTGCCGGAACGCCCCGGGCGCCCGGGCGGTCCGCGGACGGCCTGGATCGCGGACCCGGACGGCTACCGGATCGAGTTGGTGGAATGGCCGCGTGGTCACCCCGACGGGATCACCGCCGACGACCTCACCGACGTCGACCGCACCGCCGACGACCGCACCGCCGACGACCGCGCCGGACGTTGACCACACCGGGATGACATCGTCACCGGAGCGGCTCAGTGCCGCCGATGCGTCCAACGTGGTGATGGACGCCCCCGACCAGGTGAACGGCTTCCTGCTGGCCGGCCTACTGGGACCGGGAGGCTTCGTCGGCCCCGACGGCACCGCCGACCCGGACCTCCTCCGCACCGTGGTCGCGGGCCGGATCCAGGACACCACCGATGTCGGACTGCGGCGGTTCTCCCAGCGGATCGCCCGGGACGGCCGGCGGCTGGTGTGGCAGGACTGCGCTCCGGAGCTGTCCTGGCACGTGCGCCTCGTCGAGCCGGTCGCCGGCCGGGACGGCCTCGCCGCGGTGTGCGCCGGCCTGATGACCACTCCCCTGGTCCCGGACCGCCCGTTGTGGGAGCTGCTCATCGTGCCGGGAGCGGCGCCGCACGGGCCGGGGATCATCGTACGGATCCACCACGCGGTGGCCGACGGGGTGGCGGGGGCCCGGCTGATCCGGGACCTGTTCGACGCCCCGGGCGCGGACGATCCGGCATTCCTTCCCGCGCCGGCGACCGTGCCCGGACCGGCGGGACAGGCGGGACCGGCGCAGCCGCCGCTTCACGCCCACCGCTCGGCCCGGCGGGCCGACCGCCGCCCGCTGTGGAGGTCGCTCGCCGGCAGCATGACCCGGCTCACGGCGCTCTTCCGGGCCCCCGTCCCCCGGACGATCCTGCTCGGCCCGATCGGTCCGCACCGCGGGGTGGCCTTCGCCGAGGTCGACCTGGCCGAGCTGGCCGCCGGCGCGAAGATCGCCGGGGGCACCGTGAACGACGCCCTGCTGGCCGCGGTCGTCGCGGCCACCGCCACCACCCTCCGTACCGCCGGGGAGTCCGTCCCGCCCACGCTGCCGGTCAGCGTCCCGGTCGCGCTGCCCGACCGGGGGACCTCCGGCAACGCCGTCGGCGTCATGCTGGTGTCGCTGCCCACCGCGGAGGCCGACGTCGTCGCCCGGATCGGCGCCATCTCGCGGCTGACCCGGGCCGGCAAGGGCGAGGCCCGCGCCCGGGGCACGCTGGAGATCACCCGGAGCCGGTGGGGGGCGCGGGCGTTCGCGGCCATCGCCCGCCACCAGCGCCTCGTTGCGCTCTTCGTCACCAACGTCCGCGGCCCGGAGCGCCCGTTGCGGCTCGCCGGCGCCCCGCTGGAGCGGGCCTGGCCGGTCTCCGCGATCCAGGGGAACGTACGCCTCGGTATCGCCGCCTTCTCATACGCAGGGCGACTGGGCGTGGCCGCCCACCTCGATGCCGACGCCCTGGACTGCGACGGCATCGGCCGACGGCTCGACGAGGAGCTGGCCCGGATCGCCGCGCTGGGGCGGACCCGGTCGTCCCTCGGCGGCTGATCCGGGCCGATCGCCTCCGAACCCACGGCACGACACCCCCGAGCCCCCGGAAAGTGGAGCCGCTTCAGTCCTCGTCCGTCGATGTCAACGATCCGGCGATCTCCCGGGCCCAGTCCTCGATCGCCTGCCAATCCCGGAAATCGCCGGCCGGCAGGGAATCCTTGGCAGCTGGAATCAGCTTCAGCATGCGCTCGCCGAAACCCACCGGATCGGCCTCCGGATCGTACGCCCCGAAGAACACCCGGTCGCCCCGCGGGTGCAGAAGAGTGGCCAGCTCGTCGACATCCTTGGGCCGGGAGCTCTCGAACACATCCCGTCCCTTCTCATCCACGATCCGGCCCTGGTCATCCACGGTCGTCGACCCGACGGGACCGCTACTGAAAAGCCACAGCGGCCGCTCCGCCAACGCACTGTGGTGCTGGCGGGCGAACTGGACCGCCGGCTTCAGCCAGTGGTACATGTAGGCGGCCGATCCCAGCACCACTGCCTCGTACTCGTCGAGGGTGGTGACCTGATCGACCGGCACGGCGGTCGCCTCGTGGCCGGCCGCGGTGAGCGTCTCGGCGATCCGGGACGCGATCCCGGCGGTCGACCCGTGCCGGGTCGCGTACGCCACCAGAACCTTCATGGCGCCTCCTGCGTCGGCGTCGGAAACTCGGGGACCTCCGGGAACGCTGCACCAGGGGTCACGGTCAACCCCCACCTCCCCGGCGGTGCCGTTCTGAACGATAACCCAGCAGCGGAGCCTTTGACGATGACCGCCGACATGACCTCCGCCACGGCCGCGCCGCCGTGGCCCTGGAGCACCTGTCCTCCACCATTGCATAGGAGAAACCTATGGAAGCTGCGAGGAGCCGCCGGCACCGCGCCGCGCTCCCCACCGGCTAATCGGCCAGCTCCGCCGGCACCACCACGGTGTCGACCAGTGCCCCGCTGCGCAGCACGGTGATCTCGAGGCGCGTGCCGATGGCGTCCTCGAACAGCATCCGCTGCAGCGACTGCGCATCGCCGAGCGGTCGGCCCTGCACCGCCAGCACCAGGTCGTACGGCAGGATGCCGCTGGACGCGGACGGGCTGTCCGGCACCACCTCCATCACCCGCAGTGCCGTACGGTGCCCGGTGCGCTCCGCCCACCGCGGCGGCAGGACGGCCGGCGAGGTGACCAGGCCGAGGTAGGCCCGACGGACCCGGCCGTCGTGCATCAGGGCGGCGATGATGCGTCGGGTCGTCGTGTTGATCGGCACCGCCAGGCCGACCCCGAGGCCCGCCACCGCGGTGTTGATGCCGATCACCCGGCCCGCCGAGTCGGCGAGTGCACCCCCGGAGTTGCCCGGATTGAGCGAGGCGTCGGTCTGGATGACGTCCTCGATCAGCCGCATCCCGCTGCGGGTCCGGACCGGCAGCGACCGTCCCAGACCACTGACCACCCCGGCGGTGACACTGCCGGTCAGCCCCAGTGGGTTGCCCACCGCCACCACCAGGGAGCCGATCCGCAGGTCGTCGACGTCCCGGTAGACCGGCGGCTCCAACAGTTCGCGTTCGGCCCGCAGCAGGGCGAGATCGGCCAACCGGTCGCGGCCGACGACCTCGACATGCGACGTGCTGCCGTCGGCGAAGAGCGCCTCTCCGGCGGGTGCCCGCCCGACGACGTGGGCGTTGGTGAGCAGGTGTCCCTCCGCGGTGAGGACGACCGCCGATCCTTCCGCCTCACCCCCGCGGTCCCCAGGGATGCGGACCGCCGCCACCCGCGGGAGCAGGTGCTCCGCGACCGCGGTGACGACCCGTGAGTAGGCGTCCATCGCGTCGCGCTCCGTCGTCCCGTGGCCGCCTGTTTCGCGGCCGGTGGAGTCCCGGTCGCCGGGTTCCTCCCGGCTGGGGTCCCTCTCGCTGGGGTCCCTCTCGCTGGGGTCCATGGCCCGCCTCCGATCACCGCTGGAGAGTCCTGGAGTGTCAACGCCGGCGAGTCGGTGGTCCTTCCCGCTCCACCCGCCGCAGCATGATCAGCGCCGCGCACCGGCCGCACGTCACCCGCGTCGAGGGGAAGGGCCGGTCACAGGGCGCAGAGCTGCTCCCCGTAGGCTTCGTCCCAGAGCTCCGTCCGACGTCCGCCGCCCGCGAGCGGTCGGTCCGCGGGAGGGGAGCGGTTCCGGTCGAGGGGACAACCATGACGGTCCAGGAACGGCCCAGCAGGGTCGAAGGCTTCGTACGGCCAGGGTTCGAGGCGGTGCGCCGCGCGTTCGAGGACAACTTCACCCACCGCAAGGAGTTGGGATCAGCCTGCTGTATCTACCACCGCGGCGAGCCGGTGGTGGATCTCTGGGGCGGGATCCGCGACCGTGCCACCGGGGCGCCCTGGCGGGAGGACACCATGACGCTGGTGTTCTCCGCGACCAAGGGGATGGCGGCGATGGTGATGGCCCTCGCGCACTCCCGCGGCTGGCTCGACTACGACGCCCGGGTGGCGGACGTCTGGCCGGAGTTCGCCGCGAACGGCAAGGAGCGGGTGACCGTCCGCCAGCTACTGGCGCACCAGGCCGGATTGTTCGGCTTCGACGAGCCGGTCGACCGGGAGGTGGTCGCCGACCTCGATCGGCTGGCCGCGGTGATGGCCCGGCAGACGCCGGAGTGGCCGCCGGGCACTCGGCAGGCCTACCACGCGATCAGCCTCGGCTTCTACGAGGGCGAGCTGATCCGCCGGGTCGACCCGCAGCACCGTACGCTCGGGCGGGTCTTCGCCGAGGAGATCGCCGGGCCGCTGGGGCTCGACTTCTTCATCCGGCTGCCCGCGGATGTCGCCGATGAGCGGCTGGCCCCACTCGTGCTCCGCTCGCCGTGGCTGAATCTCACCGAGCTCTCCTGGCGGATGCTGCTGGCGGCCTTCGACAAGCACTCGGTGCTCTACCGGTCGGTGATGACCAACCCCGGCACCCTGCTGGCGATTGACCCGGAGCGGATCTACGCGCGGGACCTGGAGGTGCCGTCCGGGGGCGGGGTGGGCACCGCCCGGGCGATCGCCCGGGCGTACGGGGTGCTGGCGACCGGCGGCGCGCAGCTCGGGCTGCGGCCGGAGACCATCCGGGAGCTCGAGGCGCCGCCGGTGGCGCCCACCCGGGGCTTCCGCGACGAATGCATGGGCGGCGCCGACATCCGGTTCTCGCTGGGCTTCATGCGCCCGGCCCCGGCCTGGGCCTTCGGCGGTCCCCGGGCGTACGGCGCTCCCGGCGCCGGCGGCTCGTTCGGCTACGCGGATCCCGATGCCGGGATCGGCTACGCATACGTGTGCAACCGGATGGGCCGGTCACAGGACGACCCGCGTGACCTGGCACTGCGGTCGGCGATGACGGAGAGCCTGGCGGCGCTGGGCTGACGGGCTCGCGGCGCCGGGCCGGATCCCGGGCGCTGCTGATCTGGCCCCAGGGAGGACCGTGTCCCGACCGCCGCCGGGGCTCAGGCGCCGGGCGACCCGGCAGCCTCCGGATCAGCGGTCAGGTCGCGGATCGCCTCGCCGGCCGCGAGGAGTTCGGCCAGACGGGAGGTGAACCGGGCCGCCGGCGCGCCGTCGATCACGTCGTGGTCGAACGCCAGGGTGAGGTGGGCGATCTCCTGCCGCACCAGGGCGTCCGCCACCAGCCCGGGCCGGGGGGTGATGCCGCCGATCGTCACGCCGAGCGTCCCCGCGCCGGGGGCGAGCCCCCAGCCGGCGACCGAGGTGCCCATGCCGAGGTTGTTCACCCCGGCCACGCCGAGACGCAGCGCCCAGCGAGGGCTGCGCCGCATGTACCACATCAGCGGCCGGGCCAGGCCGGTCGGGATCCGCTCCAGCCACCGCTGCCCGGCGATGGTCTCCGGCCGGGATGCCTGACCGGCCCGGATCTCGTCGTGCACCGCCCGCAGGGACTTGGTGTCGGCATTCCGGATCGGCAGGTAGCCCACCGCGGGCTGCCCGTCGATCGTCCGTTCCAGCAGCACCTCGACGATCACTTCGTCCAGGAACACCAGGGAGCGACCTCGGCGGAAGGCATTGAGCGCCGGGAACTCGGCCAGCGCCGCCGCTACACAGGTGACCACGTACGCCGTCAGCGACAGCCGTTCCCCGGTCGTCTCCTGGTGGGCGCGGATCAGCCGGCGAGGCACCGTCAGGTCCGCCTCGATCAGCGCGAACATGATGTGTCTGTGGCGGGCGGACTCCTGCCCGGCGGCCAGCGCGAGCCTCGCCCTGCTCATCCGCTCGACCCGGTAGCCGCGAGAGGTCGGCGCGCCGGCAGAGGTCGCCACTCCGGGAGCAGTGGGCGTTTCGCGCGTTCCGGTCATCGGTTCCCTCTCCCCTGCCGGCCCTTGTCGGGTGGACCCTGCCGGTCCTTGCTCGGTGGACGCCGACGCCAGACCCGGATCGGCTCCAGATGATAGGCCTCGGGCAGTTGCCACTGGCGCCACCGCGACAGCAGCATCAGGCCGGCGCCGGCCAGCGTGCCGACCGCCAGCCCCACAGTGGGGTGCCCGAGTCGGTCCAGCAGCACCAGCAGGCCGCTGGCCAGCAACGCCGGTGTCGCGTACAAGGTGTTGCCGCCGAAGACCGAGGGCACCTGGCGCAGGAGGATCTCGCGGACCGCTCCACCGCCCACCGCGGTCACCGCGCCGAGCAACACCGCCGGCAGCGCGCCGAGACCGACGGCCAGCGTCTTCGTCGCCCCCGCCACCGCCCAGGTGCCCAGCGCGAGGGCATCGACCCAGGGGAAGACCACGTTCCAGCTGCGTCCCTGGACCGGGATCAGGAAGGCGATCGCCGCGCCGACGAGGGCCGTGACGATGTAGGCGGGGTCAGTCAGGGCGATCGGAGTGCCCTTCTGCAGCAGGGTGTCACGGATCAGCCCGCCCCCCAGCCCGGACACGATCGCCAGCGTGGCGAAGCCGATGGCGTCGAACCGCTCGTTGCGCGCCACGACACCGCCGAGGATCGCGTTCGACAACACTCCCGTCAGGTCGAGGAACCGCGACGCCTCGATCACTGCCTCGGACAGATCCGACATCACGCACCGCCTCCGCCGTGCTTCACACTCTCACCGGGACGCCCTCCTCAGGGTCACGTTCCCGGCCATCAGTATGGTGCAGGCCGGCCCGCCACGCCCAATGGCCGCCGACCTCCCCGCGTACGCCCCGCCGGCCGGGTCGGCACCGTCTGCTTCGAGGGGCGCGGCAGGATCAGCCATCCACCACACCAGGACGTCGACCACACCAGGACGTCGACCACACCAGGACGTCGACCACACCAGGACGTCGACCACACCAGGACGTCGACCACACCAGGACGTCGACACAAGTCAGTGTTCGAGCACACGTTTCACCCGGGGGGTGACACTCTGCTCCCGGAATCCGGCTGTCCCATGAAGCATCCAGGCGTTTCACAAGGGCATTCACCCGACAGCGAGGGCAGCTGACCCGCCCTGGCTGTCACCAGGGGGTTGCATCTTCAGTTCGAGAACAGACCTGACGTTTCCGGACGAGGGCGTCGGCGGAGAGGACGGGAGAAGCGGGAGAAGCGGGAGGGACGGGAGAGGGCATCGGCGGAGACGCCGGCGACTCGCCGCCCGAACCCACGCCCCGGCTCGCCAACCGGCCCTCAGCGCACCTGCCGCCCGCACCGATACACGGCCTCGACACCCAGGTCCGGGCCGAGCACCACCAGGTCGGCGTACGCTCCGGGGGCGATCCGGCCGATGTCCTCCCGCCCGAAGACCGAGGCGGGGGTCAGGGTCGCGGCCCGGACGGCGTCGACCAGGTCGATCCCGGCATGCTCGACGCAGAAGCGTACGGCCCGGTCCAGGGTGAGGGTGCTGCCGGCGATGGCGCCGCCCCCCGCGAGCCGGGCGACACCGCCACGGACCTCGACCTTGAGCGGCCCGAGCTCATAGTCGCCGTCGTCGCTGCCGGCGGCGGCCATCGCATCGGTGACCAGGACGAACTGCCGGGGCTTGAGCCGGGCGATGTCACCGACCATCGCGGGGTGCAGGTGGACCCCGTCGGCGATCATCTCGACCACCACTTCGGGGCGTTCCAGCAGCGCGACGATCAGGCCGGGCTCCCGGTGGTGGATCGGCCGTTCGGCATTGAACAGGTGGGTGGCGACGCGGGCGCCCGCGTCGATGGCGAGGTTCGCGTCAGCGTACGTCGCGTGGGAGTGCCCGGGGGCGACGACGACACCCGACTCGACCAGGTGGCGTACGGCCGCCACGCCACCCAGCAGCTCGACGGCCAGGGTGACCATCCGGATGGTGCCCTCGCCCGCGGCCAGCAGCTGGTCGACGTCGTGGCGCACCGGGTCGCGGAGCAGGTCGGGGTCGTGGGCCCCACAGTGCAGTTCGGACAGCCACGGCCCCTCGAGGTGGATACCGAGAAGTTCCCGGTCGCGGACCAGTGGCACGAGCGCCCGCACCTGCCGCTCCAGCACGTCGACGGCGTCGGTGACCAGGGAGGCCATCGCCGAGGTGGTGCCGTGGGCGAGGTGGGTGGCCAGCGCCGTGCGGGCGGCCTCGGCACCGTCGGTGTACGCCGCCCCGCCGCCGCCGTGCGCGTGGATGTCGACGAAACCGGGCACCAGCAGCCGGTCGCCCAGGTCCACCACCTCGGCCCTGTCATCCGTCCGGGTCTCCGCGGGTTGGGCCGGTGTCGCGCCGGCCGGCCCGCCCGGCGCCACCCCGTCCGGCACCGGCCCGGTGCCGACCTCGGCGATCTGCTCCCCCTCGACCCGCACCCAGGCGTCCTCGAGCGGTTCGGGGGTGAGCACCCGGGCGGCCCGGAAGATCGTGGTCATTCCTGCCACCCGGGCTTCTCGGCGTACACGTCGAGGTAGTAGTCGTGCAGCGCCAGCCGGGAGGCGGCGGCCTCGTCGACGATCACCGTGGCCTGCGGGTGCCACTGCAGCGCCGTCGCCGTCCACATCGCCGAGACCGGCCCCTCCACCAACTGGTGGACCGCCTCGGCCTTGTGCTCCCCGTCGGCGAGGAGCACGACGCGGCGGGCCGCCATGATCGTGCCGACACCCTGGGTGAGGCAGTGGGTCGGCACCTGGGCGACGTCGCCACCGAAGAACCGCGCATTGTCGATCCGGGTCTGCCGAGCCAGGGTCTTGATCCGGGTTCGCGAGCCGAGGGACGAGGACGGCTCGTTGAAGGCGATGTGGCCGTCCGACCCGACGCCGAGGATCTGCAGGTCCACCCCGCCGGCATCGCTGATCGCCTGCTCATACGCCGCGCAGGCGGCCGGGATGTCGTCGGCGAGCCCGTCGGGGCCGAGCACCCGTTCGCTGACCAGGTCGGTGCGCGCCACCAGCTCCTGCTCGATCACGTTGCGGTAGCGCTGCGGGTGGTCGGCCGCCAGCCCGACGTACTCGTCGAGCATGAAGGCCCGGCAGCCGGCCAGCGACAGCCGGCCCGCCGCGACGCGACGCCCCAGCTCGGCGTAGAGGCCGACCGGGCTGGAGCCGGTGGCGACCCCCAGCACGGCGGCCGGTTTGCGCAGCACGAGCCGCTCGACGATGTCGGCGGCCACCGGTGCCAGGTCGTTCGCCTCGGGTTTGATGATGACTTCCACGTCACACTCCGTTGCAGTTGGTGAGGTTCCAGTGGTGAGGTCCACCCGAGCAGTCGCCGGGGATGCCATGTCGGCGGCCTCGGGGATGCCAGGGTCGAGACCTCGGGGATGCCTCGTCGACCGGCGCGGCCGGGACCGCCCGACCCGGCGCGGTGCACCGGGTCGGGACGAACACGGTCTGGACGAGCAGTCGGCGGACGGTCGGTCAGGGGCGCGTCACGTCGGCCGCCTCGGCCTCGGCGTCGGCGGGATCCTCCCGGCCCGGGGTCTTCAGGTTCAGCCGCCGGATGATGAAGCCGAACAGGAAGTAGTAGAGGACGCCGTAACCGACGCCGATGACGAGCAACCACAGCGGCTTGGTGGCGATGCCGAAGTTGAGGACGTAGTCGAACAGGCCCGCCGAGAAGGTGAAGCCGTCATGGATGCCCAAGGCGTTGACCAGCGCCAGCGAGGCACCGGTGAGCACGGCGTGCACGATGTAGAGCGGCCACGCGACGAACATGAAGGAGAACTCCAGCGGCTCGGTGACACCGGTGAGGAACGCGGTCAGGGCCGCCGACAGCATCAGGCCGCCGGTGATCTTGCGGGTCTCCGGGCGGGCGTTGCGCCAGATGGCCAGCGCCGCGCCGGGCAGGGCGAACATCATGATCGGGAAGAAGCCGGTCATGAAGGTGCCGCCCTGGGCACCCGCGGTGGCGAAGAAGCAGGTCAGGTCGCCGTGCGCCGCAGCGCCGTTCTTCAGGCAGTCACCGACCTGGAACCACACCGTGGTGTTGATGATGTGGTGCAGGCCCAGCGGGATGAGCAGCCGGTTGACGGTGCCGTAGACGAAGCCGCCGACCACGGAGTTCTGCGCGGACCACTGGCCCAGGCTGGTCAGGCCACTGTTGAACGCCGGGTAGATGAAGGCCATCAGGACGGCCAGCACCAGGGTGGCGAAGGCGGTGATGATCGGCACGAATCGGCGCCCACCGAAGAAGGCGAGGTACGGGGGCAGCTTCACCCGGTGGAACCGCTGCCACAGGTAGGCGGCGATGATGCCGACCAGGATGCCGCCGAGCACGCCGTAGTTGACCACCTCCTGCTTACCGTCGGAGCCGACCGGCAGGCCGATCAGCGGCGACATCGCGTCACCGACGGCCTTGAAGACGAGGTAGCCCACCAGGCCGGCGAGGGCGGTGGAGCCGTCGGCCTTCTTGGCCATGCCGATCGCCACGCCGAGGGCGAAGATGACGGGGAGGTTGTCGAACAGGGTGCCGCCGGCGGCACCGATGACGGAGGCGACGGCGTTCCAGTGCAGGCCGTTGGGCCCGAGGAGGTCGTCCTGGCCCAGCCGCAGCATCAGGCCCGCGACCGGCAGGGCCGCGATCGGCAGCATCAGGCTGCGGCCGAGCTTCTGCAGCCAGGCGAGCCAGGCCCGGTTCTTGCCGGTGCCAACGGCGTCGGTGGCAGTGGACATGAGAGTTCCTTTCGTGGCCGCGATGCGGCCGCCGGTGGGCCGTGGGGGGTGTCCAGGGCCCGGAGGTGATGAGGGAGAGGGAGCTGTGCTTGGGGGTGGTGGCCCCGTAGTTGTCCGGGGTGGCAGGAATGTCAGGAATGCCGGGAATGTCCGGGGTGTCAGGGTCGGTCAGGTGGTCGGGAAGCCGAGTGGTCGGCTGGACGGCGTGGATGGGGTGTGGGGGCGGTCAAGCCTGCATCGAGGTGTCGAGGCTCATGTGCACCCGGTAGCGGTCGGCCCGGTACCAGGACCGCACTGATTCGATCGGGCGCCCTCGGCTGGAGGAGACCCGGTCGAAGACCAGCAGGGCCTGGCCGACCTCCACGTCGAGCAGTTCGGCGAGACGTTCGTCGGCGTTGGTGCCCCACATCGTCTGTTCGGCCGCATCGACCGGGCAGTCGTAGTCGTCGGCGAGGATGGCGTAGACCGAGCCGCGCGGGTCCTTGGTGCCCAGGTCGGGCGCGTACCGGGGGTTGATCCACGTCTCCTCGTACGCCATCGGCTCGTCATCGGCGCAGCGGACCCGGTCGAGGCGCCAGGCCGGGACGGTCGAGCCGAAGTACTGGGCGACGTCGTCGTCCGGGGTGGTCAGCTGCATGGACAGCACCGCGGTGGAGGGCACCCGGCCGCGCTGGGTCATGTCCTGGGTGAAGGAGGCCAGATGGAGGTTGGTCTGCACCTTGGGCTCGGCGACGAAGGTGCCCTGCCCTGCCCGGCTGACCAGCACCCCGTCGTTGACCAGGTCCGCGATCGCCCGGCGCACGGTGGCGCGACTGACGCCGTACGTCTCCATCAGCGAGCGCTCCGACTCGATCGGCTGCCCGGGCTCGAGGTCGGCCACGTACGTCCGGAGCTGTGTCTCGAGCTGCGCGTACTTCGGGACAGCACCGAGTTTCAGCACCTTGGTCTGGCTCACCTGATCCTCCTCGATCGGACGCGGCCGCTGTGCTCAGGAGAGCTTCACCGGCCTCTGGCCCGCACCGGTCCGGTCTGGTACAGTCCGGTACGTACCACGAAGTCTTCTCCGCTGCGGCACTCCTGTCAAGCGGCGAGGAACACACGTGTCGACAGACAATGGAAAGACGCATCGAGCCCCCCGCTCGGCGGACAGCACCACCCGATCAGAGCTGATCGGGACACAGAAAGGGACAGCCATGAGCAAGGCTGAATCGCTCCTCGCCGGCCTCGGCGGCGCGGACAACATCGCCGACCTGGAGGCGTGCATCACCAGGCTCCGTACGGAGGTCAACGATCCGTCGCTGGTGGACGAGGCCGCCCTGCGCAAGGCGGGCGCGATGGGCGTGGTGAAGCAGGGCCGGGTGGTCCAGGTCGTGGTCGGCCCGCAGGCCGACACGATCGCCGAGGACATCCAGGACCTGATGTGAAGGTCCTCACTCCCGTCCCGGGCACCGTGGGCCCGCTGAGTGACGCGCCCGACCCGGTCTTCGCCGCCGAGATGGTCGGCTCGGGCGTGCTCATCGACCCGGACCGTACGCCCGGCGTCGCCGTGGCGCCGGTCTCCGGGAAGATCGCCAAGGTCCATCCGCACGCCTACGCCATCGCCACCGCCGACGGCACCGGGCTGCTGGTCCACCTCGGCATCGACACCGTGAAGCTGAACGGCGCCGGATTCGAGATCGTCGGCCCGGTCAAGGGCGAGGTGGTCGCCGGTCAGGAGATGATCCGCTGGGACCCGGCCGAGGTGGCGGCCAGGGGTCTGTCCCCGGCGGTGCTGGTGTGCGTGCTCGACACGGCTCCGGGCAGCATCGTCTCGGACCTGCTCGGCCAGCACGTGGAGACCGGCGAGCCGCTCTTCGACGTGCCGGAGGCGGCAGCGCAGCGAGGACGGCGTCGGTCCTGACGATGGGAGCGCGGTGGATGACCCTCGTCGAGATCTGTGCCGATGACCCGGGTGGCGAGGTGCAGGCCGAGCAGGGCGGTGCCGGCCGGGTGGAGCTCTGCGCGGTCGCCGCATCGGGGGGCGTGACGCCCAGCATCGGGACCGTGGAGCAGGCACTGGAGCACACCGGCCTGCCGATCCAGGTCCTCGTCCGGCCCCGCCCGGGCGACTTCGTGCACGACCGCTACGAGGTGGACCTGATGTGCCGCGACATCGCCTGGCTGCGCCGCCTCGCCGATGGCCATCCCGGGCGGCTCGGCGTCACCACCGGTGTGGTGACGCCGGACCGGCGCGTCGACCGTGCGGGCTTGGCCCGGCTGGTCGACGCGGCCGGCGGCCTGCCGGTGACCTTTCACCGCGCCTTCGACGACTGCCCCGATCTGCCCGCCGCCCTGGCGGACCTGGTCGCGGCGAAGATCCGCCGGGTGCTGACCGCCGGCGGTCCGGGACGTGCCCACGACCACGTGCCCGAGTTGCGTGCCCTGGTGTCAGCAGCAGGGCACGACCTCGAGATCCTCGCCGGAGGGGGCGTACGCAGCGACCACGTGGCACAGCTGGTCGCTGCGACAGGCGTCAGCCAGGTCCACCTCAGGGCACAGGCGCCGTCGAGCCGCGGCTACGCCCGGACCAGCGCCGACCTCGTGGCGGAGCTGGTCGGCGCCCTGCGGGGAATGCCTGTGAAGCACTGAGGCGAGACTCAGGCGAGGGCCTTGGCCTTGATCTGGGCGAACTCCGCCTCGGTGATGGTGCCGGCGTCGAGCAGCGTCTTCGCCTCGGCGATCTCGTGGGCGGGGTTGCGTCCGGCGGACTGCCGGATGTACTCCTGCAGGTCCTTCTCCGCCGACTGGGCGGCCTGACGGCCGCGCTGTTCCATGCCGCGGCCCCGGATGATGAGGTAGGCGAGCGAACCCAGCAGCGGGAACAGCAGCAGGACGACGACCCACAGCGCCTTGATCCAGCCGTTCAGCGTCCGATCGCGGAAGAGGTCGCCGACGATGTGGAACAGGATCATCAGGTAGGTGAAGAAGAGGAAGATCTCGATGATCAGCCAGAAGGACTGCCAGAACTGCGTCATGATGTCTCCAATATCGGTGTCGGGATCCCGACCGGGTCTCGGCCGGCGCAAGGGTCGTACGACCCGGCAGTAGTGTCGCGAGAGCACCGCGGCCTGCCATCCCCCACAGCGGGTGATCTCCAGCCCCGGTCCGGCAGACGATCCCGTCGGCGGCGTCACGTCGCCGTCCGGCGGCACGACACCGCCGGCGCTGCGGCCGGCACGACACCACTGACAGCACGAGCACCCGACAGCACGAGCACCCGACAGTGCCTCAGCACCACATCACACCGACAGGCAGGTGATCGATGACCATCGAGATCCATCCGGCGACCGAGGACCGCTTCGCCGACCTCAGCACGATGCTCGGCCCGAAGAACCCCACCTCCTCGGTCTGCTGGTGCCTCAGTCACCGCCTCGACGCGAAGACCAACCGCTCCCTGGTCGGGCCGGACCGCGGGGCGTACGTCCACCGGCTGACCACCCGCCCGGTGGCGCCGGGGGTGCTGGCGTACGACGGGGAGGAAGTGGTCGGCTGGGCGGCGGTGGCCCCGCGGTCGGAGCTGCCGTTCGAACGCTCGCGCAAGATCCCGCACGTCGACGACCTGCCGGTGTGGTCGGTCTGGTGCCTGCGGGTCCGGCCGGGGCGCCGGGGCCGGGGCATCTCGCACGCCCTGCTGGCCGGCGCGGTGGCGTACGCCGCTGCGTACGGTGCCCCGGCCGTGGAGGGCTACCCGGTGGACAACCGCGGCGAGAAGGTCGACCTCACCATGGCGTACGTGGGGACCCGGGCGTTGTTCGAGGCCGAGGGGTTCACCTGGGCGGCGGAGACCGGCTCGGTCTCCGGCGGCTTCCCCCGCGTGGTGATGCGGCGGGCGCTGCGCTGACCGGCCGGAGCAACTGCCGGCGGCGTGAGCCCGGAATCACATCGCATGCCCCGGCCTGGTTCCGAGGCAATGTCACAGCCCCCTCCTAGTGTCCTGCGGGAAGGCAGCACGTCCTGCACGACGATCGCCGTCGCCGGGGATGCCGCCGCTCGGAGGGGAAGACAATGGGCCTCGATTTCGTGGCGATCGACTTCGAGACCGCGAATGCCTCGCGTGCCTCGGCCTGCGCGGTGGGTCTGGCGGTCGTGGAGGGCGGGGTCGTCACCTCGCAGGAGGGGTGGCTGATCCGGCCGCCCGGAGGTGCCGGCCGGTTCGACCGGCGCAACATCGCCATCCACGGCATCACCGCGGCCGACTGTACCGCCCACGGACTCAGCTGGGCGGAGACCGAACGCCGGCTGGCGGCAGTCACCGCGGGCCGCGTCGCGGTGGCCCACAACGCCTCGTTCGATCGGTCGGTCTGGGCGGCCGCCAATGCCGAGAGCGGGATCACGACGGCGACCGCCCGGTTCTGCTGCACCCTCGACCTGTCTCGCCGGGCCTTCCCCCGGCTGCACCGGCCGCTGCCCGACTACAAGCTGCACACCGTCGCCGCGGCCCTGTCCCTGCCCCCGTTCCGCCATCACGACGCCGAGGACGACGCGGTCACCGCGGCGATGATCGTGCTCGAACTCGCCCGGCGGGCCCGGTGCGACGGACTGGCGCAACTGTGGCCCGCCGGACCGACGCCACCGGCCGCGCCACGTGGTACAGCCCCGACCGCACTCGGCCCCGTACGGACGTTGCGCACCACCGCGGAGGTGGCCCGTCGGCACTGATCTCCGTCTGACAGCAGTGTCCTGTCCGACAGGAGTCCACGTACGTCGCCTGCGCGTTTCGCCCGCGCACTTGTGCTGGTAGTCCGACAACAGCGCGCGGGCGAAACCCACCTGCGGGGACCGAGGCTCCGGTCAGGAGCCGAGGAGGACCGCCGTCTCCGCCCACCACCCAGGGCTGAGTCGCCAACAGGGTTAAGACGATTTGAATGGTTCGCTAAGCCGGTGTTATGTTTCTCCGCGTGGTGCTCCCGGGTGGTGCACCACCCGAGCCGCCCGGCGCCCTGGGCACAGAGAGGGGTCTGTCATGAGCCGATCCATCAGTGGTCCGAGCCATCTGACGGTGCCCGCCGCCATGCCCCGCTGCTGTTGTCGCTGTCGGCACTGCATGCCGAGCGTGAGCTGACCGCGCCGCCCCGGTCCGGGCGGGGGCATGGTCCCCGGCCTGAGCCACCCGATTCCCTGTCCTGAGCCACCCGCCCCACTCCGGGGAGCGGCTCGCCGCCCCGTCCAGGGTGCTTCACGCGGGAAACAGCCTGGCCACAGCGCCGTACGAATAGTCCCATCGCCTCCTCTGGACCGTTCCAGATCGTTAATTCCTACTCACCCAGTAGCTATTTCTTCGTCCAGTAGTCATGCCTCATCCACAGTTCAGGAGTTCCACCATGGCAGTGCAGACCACGGCTGTCCCCGATGCCCCCACGGGCTCCGGTCCGGCTCCCGCCGACCGGCGCGCCGAGTTCGCCGTTCTCCTGCGCGGTACCCCGGCTCTGCAGCACGGCGATGCGACCCAGCAGCACGGCGATGCGACCCAGCAGCACAACGACACGGCCGAGCACAGCGACCCGCCGCGGCGCTTCCTCACCAGTGCCTGGCAGCACTTCGTGGGCGAGGAGTACGACCCGGTCCGGTTCGCCACCGCGACCGTCGATTTCAACCGGACCTGGGACTGGGACTGGGTGAAGATCAACCCTCGCGCCGTCTACTACTCGGAGGCCTGGGGCGCGGTCTATGACCCCGACGACTACGTGGGCGTCATCCCCCGGCTCGTCTCACCGGCGATCGCCGGCGTCGCGGACCTGGCGACGGTCCGCCCGCTCGATCCGGCGACCAACCCGGTCCTGGCCGAGCACCTCACCTCGGCGGCCCTGATCCGCGAGCAGTTGCCGGACCGGGCCCTGCTCCAGACCGTGTTCTCCCCGCTGTCGGTGCTGCTGCAGCTGGCCGGCCTGCCGCTCTACCCGGGCGACGTCGTCCCCGGCGCCACCGTCGCCTTCTCGGCCGACGAACTGCTGACGAGCGACCCCGCCGCGACCCACCGGGCGCTGGCCGCGATCGCCCGGACCCTCGGCGACTACGCCAGGCGTCTGGTCGCGCCGGTCGCCGCGGGAGGCGCCGGGCTCGACGGCATCTTCTACGCCGTCACCGGCACGGCGAACAGCGACCTCGTCGCTCGGGAGCTCTTCGAGGAGTTCTCCCGACCGTACGACCGGCAGGTGCTCGACGCCGTCGGCGACGGCCTGGTGGTCCTGCACACCTGTGGCGCCGACTCGCACCCGGAGTGGTTCACCGACGACGGCGTCGACGCGCTGCACTGGGACCAGTTCCTGCCGGGCAACCCGCAGCTGGACACGCCCTTCGGCGTCACGGTGGTCGGCGGGGCGAACAAGGACCTGTTCGGCGTCGACGGCGACCCCGCAGAGGTCGCCGCCCAGCTCGCGGCGACCCTGGCCGCGGCACCGGACCGCCCCTTCCTGCTCGCGCCGAGCTGCACCGTCCCGACCCCGGCCGACCCCGCCGCCCTGCGGCAGTTGCGGGACGCCGGCTGACCCCGGCGGGTGCCGCCGGGCTCCTCGCCGCATGCCGGCACCGCACCACGACCCGACCCGACCCGCGACACACCTGACCCGACACCACGACCCCTCCCCCCGACACCTCGAGGAACCCACCATGAAGCCCTTCACCACTTCCGCGCGGCGACTCGCCGCGCTCGTCCTCACGGCGGCCACTCTGGCCACCGCAGCCTGCTCCTCCTCGGCCACCGCCGGCGGCGGCTCCGGCACCGACCCGGTCTATTTCGGCGTCTCCTCGGCCACCACCGGCCAGTACGCGCAGTACGGACAGCAGTTCAAGGAGGCGTTCGACCTCGCCGTCGAGCAGGTGAACGCCAACGGCGGCATCAACGGCCGCCCGGTGGCCCTCAAGTACGAGGACTCCCAGTCCGATCCCAAGCAGTCGGTGACCGTCGCGCAGAAGTTCGTCGCTGACAAGGACGTGGTCCTGGCCTTCGGTGACTACTCCTCGGCGGCCTCGATCCCCGCCTCGCCGATCTACACCTCGGGCAAGCTCGTCCAGTACGGCTTCAACAACTCCAACCCGGCCTTCACCGAGAAGGGCACCGAGTACCAGTGGTCGACCTCGATCACCACCACCGCGAACTACCAGTGGACCGCGGACTACCTCAAGAAGCAGGGCGTCAAGTCGGTCGGGGTCACCTACCTCAACACCGCCGACTGGGGCATTCCCGCCTTCCAGGCCTTCAAGGCCGAGGCCGAGAAGGTCGGCCTGACGATCACCGACGCTGAGGGCGTGCTGGACACCTCCGACGACTACCGGCCCTCGCTGACCAAGGCGGTGGCCGGCAAGCCCGAGGCCTTCGTCCACATCGGCTACGGGCCCGACGCGGCCAAGCTGGTGACCCAGCTGCGCGCCATCGGCTACCAGGGCACCTTCTACGGCGGCCAGGACGAGAAGTCGTTCGACGGTACGCCGGACGCCGCCGGCTCGATCATCGCCGCCCAGTTCATCGAGACCAGCACCGACCCGAAGGTGAAGGCGTTCGTCGACGCCTTTAAGCAGAAGTACCCCAACGAGCAGCACGTCACCCTCTTCGAGGCCACCGCGTACGACGCGCTGAACGTCGCCGTGGCGGTCGCCAAGCAGGGTGGCCCCACCCGGGAGGGCATCCTCAAGGGCTTCGGGGAGGTCAAGGACGTCCCGAGCGTCATCTACGGCTCGATCACCTTCGACCCGGCCACCCGCCGCGTACAGGACCCCAGGCTCACTCCGACCATCCTCAAGGATGGTAAGTGGGTCGAGTACAAGACCGCCTGATCGGTCCGTCTGCCCACCATGCTCGACACACTGATCGCCGGCCTGCTCCGAGGCAACGTCTACGCCCTCGGAGCGGTCGGCATCTCCCTCGTCTTCGGCGTCATGAACGTCATCAACTTCGCCCAGTTCTCCTTCTTCGGGCTGGGCGCGATGCTGGCCTGGTTCTTCGTGGCCCAACTGGGCCTGCCCTTCGGCCTCGCCCTGCCCCTGGTGATCGTCATCTGCGCGGCGCTGGGACTGGTGATCAACCTCACCGTGGTGCGGCCGTTGGCCCAGTTCCTGCCGCTGGCGGCGATGTTGTCCACGTACGCCGTCTCGCAGATCCTCGACAACGCCTCGCAGATCGCCTTCACCGCCGAGTTCCGGGTCTTCCCCCAGGTGCTGCCGACCTCCAACCTGCACATCGGGAACATGCGGTTCGGCACCTCGGACCTGGTGATGCTGGGCGTCACCGCCGTCGTGATGGTCGCCATCGGCGCCTTCCTCAAGTACGGGAAGATCGGCCAGGCGATCCGTGCCACCGCCCAGGACCAGGAGGCCGCGCTGCAGATGGGCATCCCGGTCGGACTGGTGCAGCACGTGGCGTTCGTCATCGCCTCCGCGCTGGGCGGCCTGGCCGGCGTCTTCATCGCGCTGTACGTCGGGGTCGCCAACCCGACCTCGGGCCTGAACACCGGGATGACCGCGTTCGTCGCCGCCACCCTCGGCGGGCTGGGGTCGCTGCTCGGCGCGGTCGTCGGTGGCTTCGCCCTGGGCATCCTGGAGGCGTTCGGGATCCACTTCTTCGGTGACTCGGCCCGCGAGATCATCACCTTCGCCATCCTCATCCTGGTGCTCATCGTCCGGCCGGGCGGACTGCTCGGCAAGGTGCCGCTGATCTCCACCGAGCCACTCACCGGCACGTTCCTCGGCAAGGGCCGCCCGCTGCAGGTCCCCCGCTGGGTGTGGCCGGTCGCCCTCGTCGTCGGCGGCATCGTCATCCCGCTGGTGGCCGGGGACTACGTGCTCACCACCGGCACCCAGGTGCTCATCTACGCCATCATCGCCGCCGGCTTCACGGTCACCGCGGGACAGGCGGGGGTGATGGCGCTCGGCCAGGCCGGGTCGATCGCCATCGGCGCGTACGCGTCGGCGCTGCTGACGCTGCACTCACCGATCTCGTTCTGGGCCGCCATCCCGATCGCGGGGCTCATCGCAGCGATCATCTCGTCGATCCTGGCCTCGCCGATCTGGGGTGTGAAGGGGCACTACATCTCCATCGCCACCCTCGGTGTCGGGACGGTCATCGTGGCCGTCATCCGGCTGGCGGTGCCGCAGGGCATCTACGGCATCCCGATGCCGTCGTGGGGTGACACGCTGCTCGCGACCCCACGCGCCTACTACCTGATCGACTTCGCGGTGCTGGTGGTGACGCTGCTGGTGATGTGGCGGATCCGCGGGTCGCACCTGGGCAAGGTGATCTCCTCGGTGGGCTCCGACGAGGTGGCGGCGCTGGCCTCCGGCGTCCGGGTCCGGGACTACAAGGCCCTTGCCTTCGCCGTCTCGGCGTTCTTCGCCGGCGTCGGGGGCTCGCTGCTGGCCCACCAGTACACCTACATCGACCCGACCATCTTCACGATGCTGATGTCCCTGCTCGTCGTCACCATCGTCATCATGGGCGGCGTCAGCCTGCCCTACGGCGCCGTCGTCGGGGCGATCATCCTGATCGGCGCGATGGAGTTGCTCCGGTTCACCCCGGAGCTGCGGATCATCGTCTACGGCCTGGTGCTGATCCTCGTGGTGAGGTTCCGTCCGGGCGGAATCCTGGTGAGGAACTCATGATCGACACACTGCCGCTGGAAAGTGACCCACCGGTGAGAAGCCACGCCCTGCTGGAGGTCGAGGACCTCGAGCGCCAGTTCGACGGCCTGAAGGCGGTGGACGGGATCTCGTTCACCGTGGCGCCCCGGGAGGTGGTGTCGATCATCGGGCCGAACGGCTCGGGCAAGACCACCACCCTCAACCTGGTGACCGGCACCATCCCGCCGCACGGCGGGCGGATCGCCCTCGACGGCGTCCGCATCGACCATGCCGACACCGCGCGGATCGCCGAGCACGGCGTCGCCCGTACGTTCCAGAACGGTCGGGTCTTCGCCACCCTGTCGGTGGCGGACAACGTCGAGGTGGGGCTCCACTCGACACTGCACGCCAGCCGCCCGTTCCGGCGGCTGTCGCACCTGTTCGGGCTGCGCTGGATCGCGCTGCTCGGGGAACTGTTCATCGCGATCATCGGCACCCCGGCCTCGCGGCGGGAGCGCCGGCAGATCGACGCCACCGTCGAGACCGAGATCCACCGCTTCGAGGACCGGCTGGGCCCGCGCCGTGACGACCCGGCCTATTCACTCAGCTACGCCAACCGGCGGCGCACCGAGATCGCCCGGGCGCTGGCGCTGCAGCCCAAGCTGCTCGTCCTCGACGAGCCGACGGCGGGGATGAACCCGTCCGAGACCGCCGAGGTGCTCGAGCAGCTGCTCGAGCTCAAGGCTGCGGGACAGGCCATCCTCCTGGTGGAGCACAAGCTCGACCTGGTGATGGCGGTCTCCGACCGGATCATCGTGATGGACGGCGGCCGGATCATCGCCCAGGGGCCGCCGGAGGCGGTGCGTCACGATCCGGCGGTGGTCGAGGCCTACCTCGGGCGCCGTCGCGGACTCGGAGGAGTGGTGCTCGGATGAGCGGATCCGGTCTGAACGGAGCCAGTGTGAGCACAAGCGACCTGCTGGCCCTCGATGACGTGCACGTCTACTACGGCCCGTTCCACGCGCTGCGGGGCAACACACTGCGGGTCGGGCAAGGGGAGATCGTCTCCCTGCTCGGCGGCAACGCCAGCGGCAAGTCGACCACGATGAAGACCATCCTCGGGCTGGTCCGGGTGCGGTCCGGGGCCGTACGTTTCGAGGGGAAGGACATCACCCACACCTCGACGAGCCATCGGGTCAGGGCCGGCATCGCGTCGGTGCCCGAGGCACGGCGGGTGTTCCCGCAGATGACCGTCGACGAGAACCTCCTCGCCGGCGCCTACACCCGGCGGGACAAGGCCGGCATCGCCGAGGACCTGGAGCGGATGCGGGATCACTTCCCGCGCCTGGCCGAGCGCCGCCGCCAGGAGGCCGGCACGCTCTCGGGCGGGGAACAGCAGATGCTCGCCTTCGCCCGGGCCCTGATGAGCCGTCCGACGCTGGTCTGCATGGACGAGCCGACGATGGGACTGTCCCCGAAGCTCGTCGACCAGGTGCTTGACGAGATCGTACGGATCAACAAGGAGCTCGGCGTGGCGGTGCTGTTCGTCGAGCAGCAGGCCGAGCTCGCACTCTCCATCGCCTCCCGGGGCTATGTGCTGGCGACCGGGGAGATCGTGCTGCACGGGGCGGCCGCCGAGTTGCTCGACAACCCCCAGGTCCAGGAGGCCTATCTCGGAAAGGCAGTGCGGGGGTGACCGTGACGAGCCACCGGCGCCACGACCCTGAGCGGCGCCACGACCGCGGCCGCCACCAGGCACGGCCTCACGGCCCCGAAGGCGCCAAGGCCCACGCGAACCCCACGACCGGGAAAGAAAGAGAGAGCATGACCACGCTTCCTGTCGATCATCTCGTCTTCCTGGTGCCCCACATCGACGACTATGCCGACGAGTTCGCCCGCGTCACCGGGGTGGCTCCGGTCTTCGGCGGCGTCCACGCGGGCAAGGGCACCAAGAACTATCTCGTCCGCCTCGACGCAGGGGACGGAAATCCCGCCTATCTCGAACTCCTCGGCCTCGACGATGCGCAGACCTACGTCCCTGCCGATGCCACGATGTTCCGGGTCGGCCGATACGGACCGGACCCGCGTCCGCACCTCACGACCTGGGCGATCCACCCCGGAAACCTCACCAGCATCACCGCCACGGCAACCGCCAGGGGGATCCGTGTCGGGGCTGTCGAGGAATGGTCCCGCAACGCTCCCGACGGATCCGTCCTCGAATGGAGTGTCGCCATCCACCCCGACCTGCCGCTGGGGGGCCTCCAGCCCTTCCTCATCGACTGGGGAACCACTCCTCACCCATCGACGAACCCGCGACTCGGCACCATCACCCTCGCGGGACTCCGGTTCGAACATCCCCGCCCCGAGACGCTCGCCCGGGCCCTTGCCGGCCTCGGCCTGAGCGACATCCCACCGATCGGCCTCGGGCTCGTCCCGACCATCATCGCCACCATCGACACGCCCCACGGGCGTCTCGAGCTTCGCTGACTCACGGGAGAGGACAGGAGAGCCATGAGTCACCGCCTCGGCATCATCGGATTCGGTCAGATGGGCGGCGCCATCGGCACCGGCCTCGTCACCAACGGCGCACTCCCGGCCGGCGATATCGTCGCCTGGGACATCGCCGCGCCCGCGCGCCACCGCGCGCAGGCCGCCGGGATCAGCATCCTCGGCGGCATCCCTGACGTCTGTCGGGCCGCTGACATCATCCTGCTCGCCGTCAAGCCCCAGGATGCCGCCGGTGCGCTCGAGCAGGCAGCTGGAAGCCTCGCCGGCAAAGCCCTGCTCTCTGTCGTCGCCGGCTGGAGCACTGACACGCTCGCCGAGCACCTCGCGTCCGGGGCCCGCCTCCTCCGGATCATGCCCAACACTCCTGCGCAGGTGGCCGCCGGTGCTTTCGGCCTGTCCGAGGCAGCCACCATCACCGACACCGAACGCAGCGACATCGAACACTGGTTCGACACCATCGGCCTCGTCGAATGGGTGCCCGAACAGCTCATGGACGCCGTCACCGGCCTCTCCGGAGGAATCCCCGCCTACATCGCCATCGTCATCGAGGCCCTTGCCGACGGAGGAGTCCAGCAGGGCCTCAAACGACCCGTCGCGCTGCGTCTCGCCACCCAGGCCGTACTCGGCAGCGCGAAACTCCTCCTCGACACCGGACAACGTCCCGGGGCGCTCAAGGATGCCGTCTGTTCCCCCGGCGGAACCACCATCGAGGGGGTCCGTGCACTCGAGCGGTCCGGCTTCCGCTCAGCACTCATCGAAGCGGTGGTGGCCGCCTCGGAAAGAGCGCGACAGCTGTAGCGGCAAGCAGTATCGACCGGTAACCCGCGTCGGCCCGGATCCCGGGTCTATCTGCGTCGCCTGCGCGTTTCGCCCGCGCACTTGTGCTGGTAGTCGAGCACAAGTGCATGGGCGAAACCCGCCTGCGGAGTCAATGTCGGGATGCCGCCCTCAGCGGCAGCGCTCGCAGTAGGCCCGGCGTCCCGTCCAGCCGTGGCGCCGCAGCACGGTAGCCAGCTGGGCGGCCACGGCACAGGGACGGTTCACGACATCGGCCCAGCCGAAGCGCAACGTCACCAGACCGTTGACGGCGCTGACGTTGTCCCGCCGGAAGTCGCGGAACTTCCCGCTGCCGGTATGCCCCAGACGCCCGTCGAGCTCGACCAATACGCCGTAATCGTCGTACAGCAGGTCATGGAAATGGCCGGATCGCGATGCCTGACGGGTTGCGGCCGGAAGGTCATGGGCCCCCAGCACCCGCTCGTCGAACCTGTACTCCAGCACGCTGTGGATGCCGGCGCTGTCGTTGAGCAGGTCCCGCAGGAACGTACGTCCGGGCAGCCGCGTACGCCGCTCGACGACGGCGATCAGGGCGCGCTCGTCAGTCAGCCCCGTGCCCAGACACCGCGTCACCAGGTCGATGATGTCGCCTTGGGCCATCTCGGCCGACAGGTCACACAGCACGTGCCCGATCGGGATGGTCGCCGGCCGCCCGGCGGCGCGGGCCAGGCGGTGCTGGCCGTCGTGGTGAAAGCGCCACCTGCCGGTCGTGCGGCGGCTGCACCCGTCGGGCACCCAGACATCGATCAGCGGGGGCGGCTCCTTCTCTGTCCTGAGGCCGAGCATTCCGGCGGCCGCCCAACCCCCGATGGCGGATCCCGCGCCGCCGCGGATGACCCCCGCGATACACAGCTGTTGGAGCGTGGGCTCAGCATCGTGGGCCAGCAGGATGCCCTGGGTCAGGCGTTGCCAGGCACCGGCTCGGAGGAGTCTGCGCACAGCGGCGTACGGCAGCCCCTCTTCGAGCGCCTGGGCGACGGTGACGATGCCGTGTTGGCTGCGCATGATCTCCGACAATCTGTCGGAGGGCTGAGCGGTCGGTCTCATGCCCGGAGTGTGGGTCCGCCTGGGCCCGGAGGGAGCATCGGCGAGGCACTCTGTGGACAACAGTCTTCGCTGCTAGAGGGTGTGCGTTTCCTCTGACGCATTTCCTCTGCCGCCTCAGGGTTATGCGTTTCGCCCACGCATCTGTGCTGGTAGTCAGACACAACCGCGCGGGCGAAACCCACCCGCAGGGCAGGAGGCCCCGATTGCTCGGTAGCGCATCGGTCAGGGCACGCAGTCAGGGCACCCGCACCGGGATCCGGTGTGCCCCGGCCTCGCCAGCGCGATCGCCGAACAGCCCCGGCACGGCCGTACGACACTCCGGGCACCGTCCCTCGGAGGTGAGGCGGTAGCGGCGGATCATCGAACCGCGTTCGATCAGCACCGCGCCGCAGGAGGGGCACCAGGTGGTACACCCACCCACGACGTCGGCGGGACTGGCGTAGACATAGCGCAGCCCGGCCTCCAGCGCTATCTCGCGGGCCCGCGCCGGGCCGACCCTGTCGCCCGGAGGGATCGGCAGCGATCCCGACCCGGGGTGTGATCCCGTCCGGCGCGACGCCGGTACCGGTGCGGTGAAGTGCAGCGGCACGTCCGGGCCCAGTTCGCGACGGATCCAAGTGGACATCGCCCGGAGCTGGCCTGGATCGTCGTTCAGCCCCGGCAGCAACACCGTGCTGACCTCCAACCAGGTGCCCTGACGGTGCGCGACATGGGTCAGGGTCTCCAGGACGGTGTGCAGGCTGCCGCCGGCGTAGCGCCGATGCGCCTCCTCGTCGAAGACCTTCAGCTCGATCACCGCGGCGTCCATCACCCCGAAGAAATCACGCCGGACGGCGGGTTCGAGGAACCCGGCGGTCACCGCGATCGTCCGCAGCCCCTCCACGTGGGCGGCCCGGGCCACGGCGATGGCGTACTCGGCGTAGACCACCGGGTCGTTGTAGGTGAAGGCGATGCTGCTGCACCGCCACTCGGTCGCCAGGCCGGCCGCGGCCCGCGGGGAGGCCTCCTCGAGCAGCCCGGAGACCCGGGCGACGGTCTCCGGCCGCCACACCCGGCAGCTGCGGCAGGTCAGGTTGCAGCCGGCGGTGCCCAGGCACAGCACCGGTGTCCCGGGCAGGAAGTGGTAGAGCGGCCGGCGTTCGACCGCGTCGACGCAGAACCCGGCCCCCCGGCCGTACGTGGTCAGCACGATCCGGTTGCCGTCGCGGACCCGGACCGCGCAGGATCCCGCCTCCCCGTCCGCCAAGGCGCAGGCCCGCGGGCAGACGTCGCAGACCAGCCGGCCGTCGCCGTCGGCGTGCCACCATCGGGCGGGGAAGGGCTGTCCGGGCGTGTGCAGGCTCACTCCTCCTCCCAGGCCCGGACGGTGTAGCGGGAGATCCGGGTGTGCCCGTCCCAGCCGGGACGCAGCCCGGCCTTGCGCCGCAGCCGGGCGAGGAAGTCGTACGGTGAGGGCAGCTGCTCCCACACCTGGGGCAGGAAGGTGGCCCGGTGCCCTCCCGAGCGGAGGATCACCCCGTCCACGCCGGGCCGCAGCCGGGCGACCGCCTCGGCCACGGACCGTACGTCGTCGAGGGGTTCGGGGGCGGACAGCACCGACACCTCGATCCGGATCCGGTCGAACTCCTGTGCCGTCAGCGGGGCGAACCGGGGATCACGGAAGGCGGCGTTGACCGCGTTGCGCCGGACGTCCTCGGCCAGCGGCCGAAAGGCCTCCAGGGTGCCGATGCAGCCGCGCAGGTCCGCGCCGATCCGCAGCGTCACGAACGACGCCCCGGGCGCGGCCAGCCAGCCCGGATGCTCGTCGAGGACCTGAGCCCGAGGTACGCCGACGTCCCCGCGCTGACCCCCCGGCACAGGGGACTCGGCCTCGACACCGGCCGTCGTCCCCGCCTCGAGACGCAGGTGCTCGGCGATCGCGCGGCGCGCCAACGGCAGTAGCAGCTGACCGGCATCGTCCGGCACCACGTCCGCCGGCACTGTTTCGTCCGGCACTGTCTCGTCCCGCACCGTGCGCTCCGGCACCCTGCGCCCCGGGTCCGCGTCGGCCGCGGACCCGCCCGCCGACCGGTCGTCGGATCCGCCGGTCATGCGGCCCCGGTCCCCGGCTGCGCCTCCTGGAAGCCGATCGCCGCGTAGCCCACCACACGGTCCTTGTCACCGGCGGTGTCGCCCGAGGTCCGCCGGTCGTACAGCACCGGGTGCAGGCCACGACGCCGGGCGAAGTCGAGCAGCCCGTTCGCCGGCGAGGCGCCGCAGGCCTGACGGGACTCCAGTGGCCCCTCCAGCGCCAGGATCCGCGAGACGGTGGCGACGTCGACCCCGTTCGCGGCGGCGTAGCGCAGGTAGTGCGACAGGTCGGAACTCACCACCACGACCGTCTCCGGCCCGCCCCACAGCGCCTCGATCACCTCGGCGGCCGCGGTCGGGGTGACCTGTCCGACGACCAATGGCACCACGGTGAACTCGCCCAGCACGGTCTGCAGGAACGGCAGCTGCACCTCCAGCGAGTGCTCCCAGCGATGCGCCTCCGCGTCGGTGCCGACCTGGCGAAAGCCGCCGAGCACCGGCGGCACCTCGACCGGCACGTCCCCCAGCGGGGTCCGCAGTGCGGTCGCACCGGGCAACGCGAGACCCCGGATCGGCACGTGGTGGACCGGCCCGAGCAGGACGACGCGGTGGACGGTGTCGCGGGCCGGTTCGAGGCGTACGTAGCCGCGGGCGGCGGTGGGTCCGGAGTAGACGTAACCGGCGTGCGGGGAGATCAACGCCTTCGGCACCGGCCCCCGATCGGCCCCCGTGGGGAGCTCGGCGCGGGCGTCGGAGAGCAACCGGGCGATCATCGTCGCGAGGGCGTCCCGGTCCCGGGGGTAGAAGGTGCCGGCCACTGCCGGCGGGCGGACGGTCTCCATGAGGTCCTCCACGGACGGCTGTGGAGCCAGTCTACCGAGCGACCGGACCTCGGGTGGGTCGTACGACCGGGCACTTCGCTCTGTACGGGGGACCCCGGTGCGGTGGCTGACCCGGGGGCAGCGGAGGCGAAACCCCGGCAGCAGCGGGACAGAGCACGCCGGCGCAGGACAGGCAGCAAGCGCAGGACAAACGGCACGGGCGGGACAGACGGCACGAGCGGAACAGACGGCACGGGCGCCGCAGGACAACAACACGGGCGGACCGGATCGGCGGGAGAGTGCGATGGCGGCAGTGCAGGACAGCGCGGCGCAGGTGTCCGCCTGGGCCCCGTTGCGGCGGCCGGTGTTCCGCACGCTCTGGCTCGCCCAGCTCGGCTCGAATGTCGGCGGGTGGATGCAGACCGTCGCCGCCCAGTGGTTCCTGGTCCAGTCCGGGTCCGGGTCACCGTCGCCATCACCTACACCGTGCCCGCGGGGGCGCAGGAGGCCTTCCTCGCCGCCGCCGATCGGGTCCGCGACAGCCGCCGCCGGACCGGGGCGGTCTCCGAGCCTCGAGCGATCGGCCGAATCCGCCGACCGGTTCCGGGAGCAGTTCCGGGTCCGGTCGTGGAGCGAGTTCACCGCGAGTCGCACCGAGCGGTGGACCGGCTCGGACGCCGAGGCCCTCGCGACGCTCGTCGACGCCGCCACGGACGTCCAGGAGGAGCACTACTTCCCGGCCCCGGTCACCCGCGCCGGACGGGCGACCACGTCGGCCTGAGGACGCTGGACCCGAAGACGCCGCACCCGAGGCCACCCGGCCCCGGATGCCGATGCCGATGCCGCAGTCTGAGGACACCCGCCTCCGGCCGCGTGGGTCAGCCCTTCAGCGACCGGTCCAGCCAGGCGCGCAGCCGGTTCAGCGGCAGCGCACCGGTCTGCCGGGCCAGCTGCTTGCCCTTGTCGAAGATCAACAACGTCGGGATCGACTGCACGGCGTACCTGGCCTGGGTGCGCGGCGCATTGTCGACGTTCACCTTGACCAGCTTCAATCGCCCGGCCCGCTCCCGGGCCAAGGTCTCGAGCGCCGGCGACACCATCCGGCACGGGCCGCACCACGGCGCCCAGAGGTCGAGGACGACCGGCACCGTCGAGGACTCGATCACCCGCTGGAGGGTCTCGTCATCGGCGGTGGCGATCCACGGCAGCGGCTGATGACATTGGGAACACTGCGGGACGCCCTTGGCGGCGGCCGGCACCCGGTTGCGGGTGCCGCACGATGGGCAGGTGATGACGTTGCTGCTCATGGTCTCCATCCTCGTCGACCCTCCAACCCCGGGCATGGCCTCTTGACCCACGTCACGACTTGTCCGCATCACGGCTTAACCCACGTCACGACTTGATCACATCACGGCAAAGATACCCCTGGGGGCATAGCGGCATCACCATCGCCCGACCCCGGCGCAGGCTCTGGGCCACGGTGAATGCCGCATAGCCGTGTTCGGGCATCGAACTTTATCTGATCCTGGTAAAGGTCGATAAAGCTTGTAAGACCCCCGAACCCGCCGACCCCACCCGCCGGCTCCCGACCCGTGAGACAATGTCCTACAAAGCGTCGTAGGAGGGTCGGTGACCGGACCGATGGGAGACCAGGAGCACGTGACCAAGGGCCGGGCCGAGCACGTGGCCCAGGAACACGTCGAGGCTCGGACCGAGGAACAGATCGTCCACGCCACGGTCGAGGGCAACGAGGCGGTCGCCCGGATCGCGCACGCGGTCAGCGAGGTCATCGCGATCTACCCCATCACCCCCTCCTCCGGGATGGGCGAGCTCGCCGACCAGTGGTCGGCCCAGGGTCGTACGAACCTCTGGGGGCAGGTGCCCGAGGTGATCGAGATGCAGTCCGAGGGCGGCGCGGCCGGCGCGCTGCATGGCGCGCTCACCAAGGGCTCACTGGCGACGACGTTCACCGCGTCGCAGGGCCTGCTGCTGATGATCCCGAACATGTTCAAGATCGCCGGCGAGCTGACCCCGGCGGTGATCCACGTCGCGGCCCGGGCGGTCGCGACGCACGCGCTGAGCATCTTCGGCGACCACTCCGATGTGATGGCCGTCCGCCAGACCGGCTGGGCGATGCTGTGCAGCGGCGGGGTGCAGGAGGCCCAGGACCTGGCGGCGGTGGCACACGCGGCGACGCTGCGCTCCCGGGTGCCGTTCGTCCATTTCTTCGACGGGTTCCGTACGTCGCACGAGATCACCACCATCGACCTGCTGCCGTACGACGCGGTGCGGTCCCTGGTGCGGGAGGAGGACCTGGCGGCGCACCGGGCCCGCGGGCTCTCCCCGGACCATCCGACCATCCGCGGCACCGCGGAGAACCCGGACACCTTCTTCCAGGCCGCCGAGGCCGCGAACCCGTTCCACGACGCGGTGCCGGCGACGGTGCAGCAGGTGTTCGACGAGTTCGCCGCGCTGACCGGCCGGGCCTACCACCTGGTCGAGTACACCGGCGCCCCCGATGCCGACCGGGTGGTCGTGGTGATGGGGTCGGCCGCGGGCACCCTCGCCGAGACCGCCGCCGAGCTCAACGCCCGCGGCGAGAAGGTCGGCGTGGTCACCGTCCGGCTCTACCGGCCGTTCCCGGTCGACGCGTTCCTCGCGGCACTGCCGCCGACGGTCCGTGGGATCGCCGTGCTGGACCGGACGAAGGAGGCCGGGGCGCCCGCCGAACCGCTGCTCGCCGACGTCCTCACCGCACTGGCCGAGGGTCTGCCGAGCGCCGACCGTAGTCACCCTCGCGTCATCGGCGGCCGCTACGGCCTGTCCAGCAAGGAGTTCGACCCCCGGATGGCCAAGGCCGTCTTCGACGAGCTGGCCGCGCCCGCGCCGAAGCGGCGGTTCACCGTCGGCATCACCGACGACGTCACCCACCTGTCGCTGACCGTCGACCCGACGTTCGAGCTGCCGGCGGTGGGCCGGGCCGCAGTGTTCTACGGGTTGGGCTCCGACGGCACCGTCGGCGCGTCGAAGAACACCGTCAAGATCCTCGGCGAGCTGCCCGGCCGGTGGGCCCAGGGCTACTTCGTCTACGACTCCCGTAAGTCCGGCGCCACCACGGTGTCCCACCTGCGGTTCAGCCGCGAGCCGATCCGCTCCAGCTATCTGGTGCAGGAGGCGAACTTCGTCGGCGTGCACCAGTTCGGCCTGCTGTCGGCGATGCGCACCCTCGACATCGCCCGGACGGGCGCGACGGTGCTGCTCAACTCGCCGTACGGCCCCGACGGCACCTGGGACCGGCTGCCGGTGGAGGTGCAGCAGCTGATCGTCGACCGCGGTCTGACGCCGTACGTCGTCGACGCCGAGGCGGTCGCCCGTGAGGTCGGGATGGGCAAGCGGATCAACACGATCATGCAGACCTGCTACTTCTACCTGTCCGGGGTGCTGGAGCCGGAGGAGGCGATCGCGGCGATCAAGGCGTCGGTGGAGAAGACCTACGCCAAGCGTGGCCGCACCGTGATCGAGCGCAACCACCAGGCGATCGACGCCGCGGTCGAGCACCTGGCGCCACTGCCGGTCGGCGCGGTGACCAGCACCGAGCACCGCCAGCGCCCGGTGCCCGCACAGGCGCCGGACTTCGTCAAGCGGGTCACCCAGGCGATGCTGCACGGCCGCGGCGACGAGCTGCCGGTCTCCGCGCTGCCGGTGGACGGCACCTGGCCGACCGCCACCTCGCAGTGGGAGAAGCGGGCGATCGCCTCCGAGATCCCGATCTGGGACCCGAGCATCTGCATCGACTGCGGCAAATGCGCGATCACCTGCCCGCACGCCGCGATCCGGGTCAAGGTGATGCCCGAGGCGGCGCTGGAGGGTGCCCCGGCGACGCTGCAGTCCAAGCCGTACAAGGACCGGACGCTGAAGGACCACCGGCTGATCGTCCAGGTCGCCCCCGACGACTGCACCGGCTGCGGGATCTGCGTCGACATCTGCCCGGCCCGGTCGAAGACCGAGGTCAAGCACAAGTCGATCAACCTGGAGCCGGCCCGCGAGCACCGCGAGGTCGAGCGGGCGAACTTCGAGTTCTTCCTCGGCATCCCGGAGATCGACCGCGCGCTGGTGCGCCACGACCAGGTGAAGGGCGCCGCCCAGCTGCAGCCGCTGTTCGAGTTCTCGCTGGCCTGCTCCGGCTGCGGGGAGACCCCGTACATCCGTACTCTCACCCAGCTCTTCGGCGATCGGATGATCATCGCCAACGCCACCGGCTGCTCCTCGATCTACGGGGCGAACATGCCGACGGTGCCGTACGCCCAGGACCCGCGGGGCCGGGGGCCGGCCTGGTCGAACTCGCTGTTCGAGGACAACGCGGAGTTCGGCCTGGGCATGCGGCTGGCCTGGGAACAGCAGCACGCCGAGGCCCGCCGGCTCGTCGCGCTGCGCCGCGACCTGCTCGGCGACGAACTCACCGACGGGCTGCTGGAGGCCGACCAGTCGTCCGAAACGGGGATCGCGGAGCAGCGCACCCGGGTGACCCGGCTGCGCGGGCTGCTGGCCGCCCACCAGGACGACCCGGTGGCCCGCCGGCTGGCCCTGCTGGCCGACGAACTGGTCGAGAAGACGGTGTGGATCATCGGCGGCGACGGCTGGGCGTACGACATCGGCTCCGGAGGTCTGGACCACGTGCTCGCCTCGGGCCGTAACGTCAACATCCTGGTGCTGGACACCGAGGTCTATTCCAACACCGGCGGCCAGGCCTCGAAGGCGACCCCGCGGGCGGCCGCGGCGAAGTTCGCCGCCTCCGGCAAGGCCCGCCCGAAGAAGGATCTCGGCCTGCTCGCCCAGGCGTACGGCAACGTCTACGTCGCCCAGTTGGCGATCGGCGCGAACCAGCAGCAGACGATCCGGGCGATGCTCGAGGCGCAGGCCTGGGACGGGCCGTCGCTGCTGATCGCCTACAGCACCTGCATCGCCCACGGCATCGACATGGAGACGTCGATGACCCACCAGGCCGACGCGGTGGCCAGCGCCTACTGGCCCCTCTACCGGTTCCGGCCGGACACGGCCGGCGAGGGGCATCCGCTGCACCTGGACTCGAAGGCGCCGACGAAGCCGGTCACCGACTTCATGCGCGGCGAGACCCGGTTCACCATGCTGACCCGCTCTGACCCGCAGCGGGCCGCGGAACTGGCCGCGCTGGCCCAGTCCGATGCGGACGAACGCTGGCGCTACTACTCCCAACTGGCCGGGATGGAGCGGACCGTCGTGAACGGCGCCCACCCCGACGATGAGACCGGCGACCGAACCACCCACGACGCCCGAACCACCCACGACGAAGGGAGCGACCGATGACCACCGAGCCCGTCCTCGCCACCAGCTACCTCGGCCTGCCGCTGAGCGGGCCGGTGATCGCCTCGGCCGGTCCACTCACCCGCACCGTCGACTCGCTGCTGTCGCTGCAGGAGGCCGGAGCCGCGGCCGTGGTGCTGCCCAGCCTGTTCGAGGAGGACGTGCTGGCGGAGGAGCTGCGGCTGGTGGACGCGATGGAGGCCGGCGACGACTTCGCCGAGTTCACCGCCGGGCCGCTGCCGACCATCGAGCTGCCCGAGCTGGGGGCGGACCGGCACCTGCGGCTGCTCGAGCGGGCGAAGGCGGCGCTGGACATCCCGGTGATCGGCTCGCTCAACGCCACCCGGCACGGATCGTGGGAGCGCTACGCGACGATGATGGCCGCGGCGGGGGCGGATGCCCTGGAGCTCAACCTCTACACTGTCGCGGCAGACCCCACCGAGTCCGCCGCCGAGGTGGAGGCGCGCCAGCTCGAGGTCATCTCGTCCGTACGCGCCTCATTGGACATCCCGCTGGCGGTGAAACTGTCCCCCTACTACTCGTCGTTCGCCCAGTTCGCCGGGGCGACCAGCCGGGCCGGAGCGGACGGGCTGGTGGTGTTCAACCGGTTCTACGCCCCCGACATCGACCTGGAGGGGCTGGCCGTCACGCCACGGCTGGCGCTGTCCGGCTCGGCGGACCTGCGGATCGCGTTGCGCTGGCTCAGCATCCTCCGCGCCCAACTGCCGAGCACCGGCCTCGCCGCGACCGGTGGCGTGCACGGCTGGGAGGACGTCGCCAAGGCGCTGCTGGTCGGGGCGGACGTGGCGTGTACGACCGCGGCGGTGATCCAGGACGGTCCGGCCGCGATCACGGCGATGCTGGCCGGGCTGCGGAACTGGCTCGCCGAGCACGACTACGCGTCGGTGGACCAGCTGCGCGGCTCGATGTCGGCGGCGTCGGTGCCGGATCCGTCCTTGTACGAACGCAGCCAGTACCGGGAGATCGTGACCAGCTGATCAGTGCGGACCGACCGACGCGCGGGGGGCCGGGAAGTCAGTGTCCAGTGTCCCTCAGAGCTCCTATAGGTCTTCCCTGTGCCTGTCCGCTGGCACACCGCTCGTATGCAGCTCGGTCAGCAACGCCCTGACCCGCTACAGTTGTTTCACTTGGAGCAGATGGAGGTGTGAGATGACTGATGTCCTGACTCGCGACGCTGACGCGCTGCACCGCGCACTCGACAGCAAGGGCGATGAGGTCAAAGTCACCGTCTCCCGAGAGACCGCAGAGTGGCTGGCGCGAATGGTGGACGCCCGTTCTCGCGGCCAGCGCATCGTCGTCACGCACGGCCATGCAGAGGTCACTCCCGCCGAGGCGGCGGCTTTGCTGGGCGTCTCTCGCCCCCAGGTCCGCAAATTCATGGACGAGGGCAAACTGGGCTTTCGCATGGTCGGTGCGCATCACCGCATCCCGATCGAGTCCATCGAGGCGTTCAGGACATGGGAGCGGGAGCAGATGACAAAGGGCATGGAGGAGCTGTCCCAGTTGCAGAACGAACTGGGTCTTTTCGAGTGACCCTCGCCGAGGCCGGGGATCACCCGCCACTTCGCGTTGTCCTGGCCGACGCGAACGTGCTCTACTCCCGCGTGCTCAGGGATTACCTGCTGTATGCGGCGACACAGGGCGTTCTGGAGATCCGATGGAGCGCGGAGATCCTCGCCGAGGTCGCCGAACACCTGACCGAGAACATCGCCGGGTTCGACGCGGCAGCCGGGGCACGGCTGGTCACCGCAATGAACAGTGCCTTTCCCGCGGCCGAGGTGGGGCCGGACGACGGCGCCGCCAGGACCGTCGCAGAGCTGACGCTGCCGGACGAGGACGACCGGCATGTGCTCGCAGCTGCCGTCGCCGTCGATGCCGACGTGCTCTGCACCGACAACCTCAAAGACTTCCCGACCGACTCGATGGAGGAAGTCGGCGTCCAGCTCATGTCCTCGGACGCCCTGATATCGCTTCTTGTCACCGAGTTCGCGGAGGGGATGCTGGCAGCGCATCGGCTCGCGGTGTCGAGGTTCCCTGGCGCGACCAACGACTCTACGCTCGCGGCGCTCCGCCGCGCTGGAGCGGCGAACGCTGCTGGCCTCATCGCTGGGCTCTTGGGTATCTGAGCGCGGCTACCGCCCGTTCTCGCGGTCAGGGAGCGGCAGCACCCGGCTGGTCGCGTCGAACGGGTCGCCGTCAGGCGACGCGTGACCGGCGATGGGCAGAGGCGGACGCGGACGCGACGATCCGCAGCGGGTCGGCGTACAGGTGGCGCAGGGCGCAGGAGGTGGCCGCCACGGCTTGCACGCCGGCGCCCATCCAGGCGAAGGAGGGTTCCGGCAGCAGGGTGCTGGTCGCCCGGAAGGCCGTCACCAGCTCACCGAAGGTGCGGGGGAAGCCGGTGAAGGCCTGGCCGGCGAGGACGATCCGGTCGGGGTGCAACATGTCGCCGACGACCGCCGTCGCCCGGCCGAGCACCGTCGCCCGGTCCCGCAGCAGGGCGAGCGCGGCCCTGTCCCCGTCCTGGGCGGCCGCGACCACCGCGTCGATGGACGGTCGGGCCACGATCCCGTCGCGGTGGGCCCGCTGGGCCAGGTGCCGGTCCCCCGCCGTCACGCCGAGGCAGCCGACGGCGCCGCAGCCGCAGGGCACCGCGCTGCCGGTCGGCAGATGGGTCAGTCGCCCGACCTTGCCGTCGTCGGGGAGCCGGCCGTCGGAGGCGACGACGAAGGCCATCGTGTCGCGGGCGTAGAGATACAGCGTGGAGCCGTCGGGACGGTCCGCGGCGTTCAGCAGGTCGGCGCCGGCGAGCGCGGCGACATGGTCGGCCACGGCCACCGGCAGCCCGGTGGCGCGGTGCAGCCGGCCGCGGAGGTCCTCTGGGTCCCAGGGGAGGTCGCCCCACGGGCCGACCACGCCGATGGTGAGCACGCGGTGTCGTGGGAACCGGGCGGCGGCGCGGCGCAGTGCCCGGCCGGCGATCTCGATCGGGTCGACCGGCCGATGGGACGGGTCGACCGGGTGGCGGCCGGTGACCAGGATCCGTCCGTCCGGCGCGGCGAGGGCGGTGGTGATCACTCGTTGGCCGAGGTGGATGCCGAGCACGGCGTGCTGCCGGCCGTCCGCCTCGACCGGCACGGACGGTCGGCCCACTGCGCCGGGCGGGAGCAGGTCGGGACGTTCGCGGATCAGTCCCGCCGCTGCCAGACCGGTGACGGTGCGGGCGACCGTCGCGGTGCTCAGACCGGTGTCGCGGACGAGATCCTGCCGCAGCGCCGGGCCGAGTCTCCGGATCGACAGGAGCACGGCCGAGGCGGAGGCCACGGAGGTCTGGGCCGAGCTTGCCATAATCTCTCCTTTTACAACTGTAAAGCTTACCTAATACCTAGGAATCTAGCAGTCTCCGGGACCCCTGTGACCCGCCGTCCCGTTCCGGCCGGTTCTCCCGCGCTCCGGCCCTGCCGCTCAGCAGCCCGCAGCCTCTGGCACCCGCGCGAGCCGGTGCACGGTGCGATCCCCGGCCCAGGCCGGCGGCGATCCCGGATCGGGGAGGAAGCCCAGCGCCCGGGCGGTCCGCAGCGCCGCCTCGTGGCGAGGGTGGATGACGGCCACCAGGCGTTCGGCGAGGCCGGCCCGGCGCGCCCAGTCGACCCAGACCCGACCCGCCTCGGTGGCGTAGCCGCGGCGTTGCCGGTCCGGGGCGATGACGACATCCAGCTCGATGTCGTCCCATGGTTCGTGGACCTGCAGCCCGACCCGGCCGATGAAGTCGCCGGTGGCCCGCTCGATCACCGCACTGTGCCCGAAGCCGTACGTCCCCCAGTGCCGTTCGATGGCAGCCAGCTGGGCACGAGTCCCGTCCAACGACGGGGCTCCCGCACCAGCCGCCAGCGCTTCGGCACGAAGGAAGCGCCGCACCGACGGCACCGCATAGACTTCGGCATAAAGTTCAGCCAGATGGTCGAGGTCGGCGTGTACCATACGACGTAGTTCGAGCCGAGGGGTGGAGAACGCGATCGGGGATGTGTGGACGGCCTCCATGGACCCGACGCTACCAGTCGCGCCGGGCCAGAATTGTGTGCCCTGCCGACAGGAACTCCGCACGACCGACGGGGTGTCGGGAGTCCCGGCCTCCGCCCCGGCGGGCTGCGGCAGAGCCGGTGCCGACTAGACTCACCGTGGTGGCGCTCCCGCCACCGTGCCCACCGGCCGAGGCGCCCCAGCGGACCACCACGTACGTCCGGGCGACGGGCCCGCGGGCCTGACCAAACCGATGCAGGGGGACAGCACAGACGATGAAGATCGCGATCTGCGGACTCGGGTACGTCGGGATGGCGAACGCCGTCCTGCTGGCCCAGCACCACACGGTGGTGGCCCTCGACATCAACCCGGAACGCGTCGACCAGGTCAACGCCCGCCGCAGCCCGATCGTCGACGCCGAGCTGGAGGACTACCTCGCCCACCGTGAGCTCGACCTGTGCGCCACCACCGACCCGGCCGCGGCGTACGCAGGTGCCGACTTCGCGGTGATCGCCGCACCGACGAACTACGACGAGCAGACGAACTTCTTCGACACCTCGATCGTCGAGTCGGTGATCGCCCAGATCGCCGAGATCTCGCCGGACACGGTGATCGTGATCAAGTCCACGATCCCGGTCGGTTTCACCGAGCGGGTGCGCACCGAGTTCCCGGACCAGACGATCCTCTTCTCCCCCGAGTTCCTCCGCGAGGGCCGGGCCCTCTACGACAACCTGCATCCGTCCCGGATCATCGTGGCGGATCCTTCCCCCGAGGGCGATCGCTTCGCCGGGCTGCTGGTGGAGGGCTCGCTGGACGAGGACACCCCGGTGCTGCTGGTCGGGGCGACCGAGGCGGAGGCGATCAAGCTCTTCGCCAACACCTATCTCGCCATGCGAGTGGCGTACTTCAACGAGGTCGACACCTTCGCCTCCCGGTTCGGCCTGTCGACCCGGCAGATCATCGAGGGCGTCGGTCTCGACCCGCGGATCGGGACGCACTACAACAACCCCTCCTTCGGCTACGGCGGCTACTGCCTGCCCAAGGACACCAAGCAGCTGCTGGCGAACTACGACCAGGTGCCGCAGACGCTGATCCAGGCGATCGTCGACTCGAACTCCACCCGCAAAGACTTCATCGCCGCCGACATCATCGCCCGGGAACCGCGGACGGTCGGCATCTACCGGCTGGCGATGAAGGCCGGCTCGGACAACTTCCGCCAGTCCTCCATCCAGGGGATCATGAAGCGGATCAAGGCCAAGGGCATCACGGTGCTGCTCTACGAGCCGCTGTACGACGAGGACACATTCTTCCACAGCGAGGTCGTCAGCGACCTGGAGGACTTCAAGCGCCGGTCGGACGTGATCGTCGCCAACCGGCGGTCCAAGAAGCTCGCCGACGTGGCCGACAAGGTCTACACCCGGGATCTCTTCGGGAGTGACTGACGTCTCCACCGTCGGGCCGGCCCGGGGCAGGCGAGCAGCTCCTTCGCCAGGCATTCAGCTCGCCGGCGAACTGGCCACATCCGGTGCTGATGAAGACCACCGGTCCTTCTCCAGCGTCGTCAGCGACGCGCTGGCCTCTTGGCTGCGTGGCCGGCTGATCGATGCTTGGCTGGCTGAGTACCAGGCCGAGCACGGTGAGTTCTCCGAGGACGAACTGCGCGCGCTGGCCGCGGAGGCGGGCGTTCCGTATGTTCCGCCGGCGACGGTCCGCGCCGAACCTCGTGACCCAGACGCCGCCGCATGAGATTCGTCCTGGATGCCGGGGCCCTCATCGCTATCGAACGGGCTGATCGCCGTACCGCAGGACTCCTCGCCATGGGGCGTCGCATCGCGGCCGAACTGGTGGCCGTGCTTTCACAATCCGGCGACCAGATCCTCACCAGTGATCCCGACGATCTGACCACCCTGGTGGAGGCTCGCGGTATCCCGGCGGTCGTCGTACGCGTCTGACCGCGGGCATTCGAAGCAAACAGGTCAGGTGCGTACTTCGCTGTAGCCGACGGAAATGCGGCCGTCGAGCACCGACAGAAGTTCAGGTCGACCGGCTGCGGTGAATGCCGGACGACTTCCGCCAGTCATCGATCCGCGGGCGTCATGAGGCGGATCAGGGCCACCCGGTCCGGCACCGCGAGAAACTCGCCCCGATGGCCTGTCCCCCGCCCCGTGGTAGCTTCGGCCCGACGTGCTCAAGCCCCTCTGGAGGCGCCCTATGAACCGTGACATCACCGGCGCAGCAACGATCAACGGTCAGAAACCGCCCTCGGAGAACGGGGTGGGACAACCCTCAGACAGCAGAGCTGACCCACGCTCTGTCGCAGCGTGGGTGTTGAGCCGAGTGCCGCGGCGAGAGACCTGGAGCAGTCTCAGCCGCCTGGACAGGGCCGGCCTCCTGCTTCTGGCAGCGTTCATGGTGTGGGCTGTCACGACGACCCTGCTCAACCATCGCCCGGTGCAGCCGCTGTCTCCCTATCTCGTCTCGCCGGTGATCGCCGTGCTGGGCGTCGTGGTGGGGCGACGACTGGTGCGGGCCGATCCTGGACCTGTCGCAGTCGGTCTGGTCGGGATCGTGGCGTACGTGACGTTGGACGTGGTGGTGCGGGGCGGGCCAGCGGGTGGCCCGCTGGGGTACGCCAACTCCAACGCCGCCTTGATCGTCCAGTTGATGGCTCTCACGGGGCTGATGGCCGTGAACGCGCGAGGTGGGCGGCGCCGCCTGCTGCTCGCCGGCACACTCCTGGCAGCCGTGGCGCTGGTGGCGACGGACTGCCGGGCCGCGATGATCATCTCCATTCCTTTACTGGCTGCCATCTGGGTGGCGGTGGCGCGGGGAGTGCGTCGACGGTGGTGGCCGGTGACGCTCGGGGCGGTGGCCGTCGTCGGATCCGCTGCAGCCGTCATCCTCGGCGCCGGCAGCAGGTCGTGGCTTCCGATAGCGACCTACGGTCTGAGTCCAGCCCGGCACGTGCTCTGGCGGGACGCACTCACGCTCTGGTCGCACAATCCTGTGATCGGGTCGGGTCTCGGCTCGTTCCGTCGATTCAGCGCGCTTGCCAAGAATCCAGACCTCACCATGGCGCACTGCTCGATCCTGCAGATCGGCGCCGAAACCGGACTGATTGGCGTCGGGCTCTTCACCGCCATCCTGGCTGTGGGTTTCGCGCTGGTCACCCAAAGCTCTTCTACTGTCACACTGCTTGCGACCGCAGCATGGACGGCCGCTGCCGTTCATTCCTTTGTCGATCACACGCTGGAGTTCCCAGCCGTCGTCTTGGCGGCTGGAGCAGTGACCGGTTGGGCATCGGGGCACAATTCGATCGATTCCGCCGACCCGTCAGCCGGCCTACGGGAGCATCGCGGCTACCGCGCCCGGCCTGTGCCGTGAACGGCGCTGGACACAGCGAACGTAGCGCCCACATGTCTCCTGTCGAGGCCAGTCAACCGATCTCATACGATTCCGTACGCGCGAGCTGCCGGGGACCGACTGCGTCTGATATCAGGGACCCCGAGGGCCGGCGCCAAGAGACGCCACTCCACGGGGCTTGGCTACTTCAGCTCCCGGACTGCCCCGGATACCGAAGGCCCGCAATCACCGCACATCAGAATGGCGCACGGGGGCGTAGCGTGATGGCGACGCCACCGGACCGCTATCGTGAGCTCTGGGGGAAAACACACGTGGCCCCGCGAGCAACGCCGATGGGGGGATGGGCATGCATGTGCTCGACATCTCATGAGCCCGCAGAACCGCCAAGAGGCCCTGATCATCACCGCGCTTGAGCTGTTCGCTGGTCAATGCTGCGAATCCGGCCACGCGATGTGCGATCACACCGGGGCTTGCCTGGATGCACTGGATGCGCAAGCGCAAAAGAACGCCGCGGCAGCGTGTGCTGCCCGATTCGATGCCAGTGGGAGCGTACTGTCCAAGCGGACGGAGGAGCCCAGTTCGACGTGGAGCACGTCCGAGCTCCTCCGGACGGTTCTCGATCGCGTCCTGACTCCGCCGAACATTGACTGGTTGTGGCGGTCGATCACCATCACGAGCGCGCTGGCGCGCCTCGGCGAACGGGGTTTGTCACCGGACGCGGTCCTCCGGACTGGGTTTGGGCGAGATCTGAGGCGCAGGATACTTCGCGACGCCACTGCCTTCTGGCTTGCGGAGCGAGATGGCTCTCTGACCAGAGATGACGTGCCGGCATTCCTCCGCGGCTGGGTTGACCTGCTGGACGCGGAACCGGCACTCGACGGCAATGACCTCACAACGACCTGGACGGGGCAGGCGGTGCTGCCCCTGTCCTTGGCGGACTCGGCCCGGCAGTGGCTCCGATCAGCTGCGGTCGGGCACCTCGTCAGTTGGAAGATCAGTGACTTCTTGGCGGTACGCCCAGGGCCGGACGAACTGGTGTTTCCGGGTGGCAAAGACGCGACTCGTTGGGTCTGCGACCGTCTTGCGCGCACCTACCTGAGCGAATGGTCCCCTGCCAGCCTTCAGTGGGAGCTTGCGTATATTCGGATGCCCGGCAAGACCTGCGCACGGGCGGGAGTAGATCCTGCCATCCTCGAGGAGCGCGTCTGTGTCGAGGACATGGTGGTCGAGGAGCTCTGCCACCAGGTTCACACGCCCGAGGCTCATACAGAGGTCGACGGGGACACGATGGCCGAGGACCTCGTGCCCTCGTTGGCACTAATGCTGCGAGCCGGGCAGCTCGATGCGGCCCGTACCTTGGCACGTCGCGCCTACGAGGGATGTCCGAGCAGTCCTCAGTTCGAGCTTGCGTACGCGTTCTGTTCCATTCCGACAGACCGCGCAGAGTCCAGACGCGTCCTGAAACTCCTTGACGCCTCGGCTGAGCCCGCACGCACACTCATCTTCGCGAACATGGCTGTGTGTGAGCTGTTCGACGGACACACCCAGTCGGCTCAGGAGTGGGCCGCGAAGATCTCCTCGCCGCTGGTGTCCGACGCCGTGTGGCTCTGGGATCCTGTCCAGGCTCTCCGAGGCGGACCCGAGGTGAATCTCGAGCCGATCGGTCTTTGGCTGGAACGGCTGCATGCAGCAGCCGATCAGTCGACGTAGCGCCTCAGAGCCTTGACGGGCACCATCAGGTGGAGGTCCTCGACGGGTGACTGGAGAAAGTCGCCGTTGCGCAGATAGAACTGCTTGGCGGCCTCATCCCGACAATGGATAAGAACGGCTGCCGCACCGATGCTGTCGCTGAGGACGACGGCACGCAGGAGGGCGTCCCTCAGCAGTTCCCAGCCCAGCCCTTCTCCTTGGCAGGAGCGGTCCACCGCCAGTCGTGCCAGGAGAATGCAGGGAATCTGCGAGGGACGTCCCCGCTGCAACTCGCCGGGAGCGTCGAGCTTGGCGACGGCCGCCATCGCCACCGCATAGTAACCCACCACGCGTCCGCCGGCGGTGATGACGTACGTGACGGCATTGTTCGCCTGTTGATTCTGCCATGCATACTTCGTCAGCCACTCATCGAGCTCGTCGGCACCGCTGGCGAAGGCGGCCCGGACGTCGGATCGTTCGAGCTTCCTCGGCGCAGTGAAGTCAACTACCATCGCCTGGGTTCAGCCGGCGTCATCTGCGAACCGCGACCGGCGGGCAAACAGACGGTCGAACTTGCTGGTGGAAGGCAACGGTGCATCGAGGAGTCGCAGGAACTCGGCGAACTGGTCGTCCGTCGCCGTGAACCACCGCCGGTCGGCCAGCACGCGCTCGGCCTGGTCCACCGCGCTCCCCAGGATGAAGTCCGTCAGCGAGTGGTCAGTAGCTTCAGCAGCCCGCCGCAGCAGGGCTTCCTGACGCTCGGTGGCACGCAGATTGATACGTTGGCTCTTGGCGTTGCTCGCCGTGATCTCGGACATAACCATTCCCTTCCGTGTACGTACACCGTACATACGGAACCTCGGGTTCGTCAAACCTGCCTTGTGCCACCGGTGGGGTTGACTCCGTCTGGTGGACATCGGGTGATGCGGCTTCCAGGGCCGCGGTGGTGTGCTGCTGTTCGAAGGTTACCGGTGACTGCATGCCCAGGGCGGAGTGTCGCCGGGTCCGGTTGTAGGCGTTCTCGATCCAGCCGGTCACGCCGTGGATGGCCTCGGCCCTCGTGGTAAACGTGTCGGGAAGTGTGCACTAAGAAGTCCTGTCGGTAGCCTGTCGGGGTGGGGTCGTTCGTGCGGAAGGTGAAGACCACGTCCGGGGCGACCGCGGTGCAGATCGTGCACAAGCGCGGCACGCAGCGCCTCGGGATCGATCACATCGGCTCTGCCCACGACGCAGCTGAGCTCGAGTTGCTCCTGCAGGTCGCCCGTGAGCGGCTGGCCGCCGGCCACGACGAGCTGGACCTGGGCTGGGATGCCGCTGGTCGCCCGCCGGGCCAGGCCGTGGTCGAATCGACTGCTTCGACCGTGTTGTGGGACGCCCTCGTCGGGGTCTATGACGGACTCGGGTTCGACATGCTGGGCGATGAGTGCTTCCGCCAGTTGGTCCTGGCCCGGGTCGTGGAACCGACCTCGAAACTCGACTTGAACCGTTCCCGTTTTGGTGGACAAGGGAGTTTATCTGCGGGTTCCTGACTTGAAGGGAACCAGATTATGGGATCGACCCGGCGGCGCTTCACTGATGAGTATAAGGCGAACGCGGTAGCATTGGTCATCAATGATGGCAGAACGAACGCTGATGTTGCTCGCAGTATCGGCGTCCACGAGATGACCCTGGGGAAATGGGTGAAGAAGGCACGAGACGAGGGCAAGGTCCCCGACCGCGAGCTCACCACCGACGAGCGAGCCGAACTCGAGCGTCTCCGCGAGGAGAACAAGCGGCTGCGTATGGAGGCGGAGTTCGCAAAAAAAGTAGCGGCCTGGTTCGCGAAAGACCAGCGGTGATCTTCGCTGCTATCGCGGATTGGGCCGCGACAGAGTCGCTCTCTGTTGTGTTCATGTGTGAGCAGCTCGGGGTGTCACGGTCGGGATACTACAAATGGGTCGGCGCGCAGCCCTCGCGACGTCACCGCACCGACGTGGTGTTGCTCGAGCTGATCCGGGGTTGTTTCGCGACCCTGGACGGCAATCCGGGTGTGCGGCGCATTCACGCCGAGCTTGCCGCGGCAGGCCACCGGGTCTCCCGCAAGCGGGTCTGGCGCCTCATGCGCACCGCCGGCCTGCAGGGACGCCACCCGCGGGCCTGGAAACGCACCACCGTGGCGGGCGAGCACCCGGTGCCGGCTCCCGACCTGGTCGGCCGCGACTTCACCGCCGAGCGGCCGAACCAGAAATGGTGCGGCGACATCACCTATATCAAGACCTGGAACGGATGGGCCTATCTGGCGACCGTCATCGACCTGTATTCACGCAGAGTCGTCGGATGGGCGCTCGATGCACACATGAGAACCTCGCTCGTCACCGATGCTCTCAGAATGGCTCTCACCCACCGCAGCCCGTCACCTGGTGTAATTTTCCACAGTGACCGCGGAACTCAGTACACGTCACACGAATTCGCGACGTTCTGCCGAAAGAACAATATTCGTCGATCGGTTGGCAGGACGGGCATTTGCTACGACAACGCCGTCTCGGAATCCTTCTTCGCGACCTACAAGAAAGAACTCATCCACACCCGCCCTTGGCCCGACCTGAAGACCTTGAAGAAGCGAACCTTCAGCTGGATCGAGGAATACTACAACCGCACCCGACGGCACTCCACCCTGAAATACTTGACACCAGCAGAATACGAACTAGGATACAGACACCTCTACGAACTTGCCGGCTAAATTTCCGTCCACTTTATCGGGAACACTCCAGACTCGATCCGTGTCCTGGAGGGCCTCGGGGCGAGCGCGCCGTCCTTGAGCACGATCACACGGACCCTGCCCCGGATCAACGACCGGGACTACCGCGGCCAGCTCGCGACGGCCTGCTGGGCCCACGTCACCGCCAGGGCTGCCGTCGCGCTGGTGATGTATGACGTCACCACGCTGTACTTCGAAGTCGAGAACGAGGACGGGCTCCGGCGGGTCGGCATGTCCAAGGAACGCCGCGTCGATCCGCAGATCACCGTCGGGCTGCTGGCCGACCCGGCCGGCTTCCCCCCTGGACCTGCACGTGTTCGAGGCCAACTTGGCCGAGACGACGACGCTGCTGGCGGTCATCGAGGCGTTCCAGACCCGCCACCAGGTCTCCGACATGGTCGTCGCCGACGCGGGGATGTTGTCGGCGGCGAACCTGAACGCGCTGGAGGACGCCGGGCTCGCCTTCATCGTCGCCGCCCGGCAATCCAAGGCACCGGCCGAGCTGGAGTCCCATTTCGAGGCCCACGGCAACTACCTGCCCGACGGGGCGACGTTCGAGGTCACCCGGCCGATGGGCATCGGGAAGGACCGCCGCGACCGCCGCGTCGTCTGGCACTACCTCGCCGGCCGGGCGCGGCGGGACCAGCAGGCCCGAGTTGGTTCAGGTAGCCAGAATTCTCGGACGTACTTGGCTTTGACTAGGGCTTCCGTCTCGCGAAGTGTGCACTAAGAAGTACCTCGGTAGCCTGTCGGGGTGGGGTCGTTCGTGCGGAAGGTGAAGACCGCCTCCGGGGCGACGGCTGTGCAGATCGTGCACAAGCGTGGCAAGCAGCGCCTGGGGATTGACCACATCGGCTCTGCCCATGACGAGGCTGAACTCGAGTTGCTGTTGCAGCTCGCCCGCGAACGACTGTCGCAGGGGCAGGACGAGCTCGACCTGGGCTGGGAGGCGGCCGGGCGTCCGCCGGGCCAGGCCGTGGTCCAGTCGACCGCCTCGACCGTGTTGTGGGAGGCGCTGGTCGGCGTCTATGGCCACCTCGGATTCGACGTGCTGGACGATGAATGCTTCCGCCAGCTGGTCCTGGCCCGGATCGTGGAACCGACCTCGAAACTGGACTCGATCCGCGTGCTGGACGGGTTGGGCGTGGCCGCGCCCTCGTTGAGCACGATCAAACGGACCCTGCCCCGGATCAACGAGCGGGACTACCGTGACCAACTCGCCCGCGTCTGCTGGGGCCATGTCAGCGCTCGTGGCGCGGTCGCGCTGGTCATGTATGACGTCACCACGCTCTACTTCGAGGCGGAGAACGAGGACGCGCTCCGGCGGGTCGGCATGTCCAAGGAACGCCGCGTCGACCCCCAGATCACCGTCGGGCTGCTCGTCGACCCCTCCGGCTTCCCCCTCGACCTGCACGTGTTCGAGGGAAACAAGGCCGAGACCACGACCCTGCTACCGGTCGTCGAAGCGTTCCAGGCCCGCCACCAGGTCACCGACATGGTCGTGGTCGCCGACGCCGGCATGCTCTCGGCGGCAAACCTGAACGCGCTGGAGGACGCCGGGTTCTCCTTCATCGTCGCCGCCCGTCAATCGAAAGCGCCGGCCGAACTGGAGGACCACTTCGAAGCCCACGGCAACTACCTGCCCGACGATGCGACGTTCGAGGTCACCCGCCCGATGGGCACCGGCCAGGACCGCCGCGACCGCCGGGTCGTCTGGCACTACCTCGCCACCCGGGCCCGGCGGGACCGGCAGACTCTGAACAAGCAGATCGAACGGGCCGAGAAGATCGCCGCCGGCAAAGCACCTGTCGGCAAGCACCGCTTCGTGAAGCTGGAGGGCGCAACCAAGGGCGTGGACTGGGGGCTGGTCGAGCGGGCCCGCGCCGCCGAGGGCTTCAAGGGCTACGTGACCAACCTGTCCCCGGAGTTGCAGGACGGTGCGGCGGTCGTGGCGGCCTACCGGGACCTGTGGCACGTCGAGGCGTCGTTCCGGATGGCCAAGAGTGACCTGGCCGCCCGCCCGATCTACCACCGGACCCGCGATTCGATCGAGGCCCACCTCACCATCGTGTTCGCCGCCCTCGCCATCGCCCGCACGATCCAGGCCCGGACCGGGATCACGATCAAGAAGTTCCTCCAGACCCTCCGACCCCTGCAATCAGCCGTGATCAACACCGGCACCCAGACCATCACGATCCCGCCAGCCATCCCGCCCCAGACCCAAGAGATCCTCGATGCCCTTCCCGGTCGGGGTGGGCACTAATCTGACCCAACTCGGGGCAGACGTTGAACAAGCAGATCGAACGGGCCGAGAAGATCGCCACCGGCAACGCGCCGATCGGCAAGCACCGCTTCGTGAAGCTGCAGGGCGCCACCAAGGGCGTGGACCGGGGCCTGGTCGAGCGAGCCCGCGCCGCCGCCGGCTTCAAGGGATATGTCAACAACATCCCAGCGGCGGCGATGGACGGGCCGGCGGTGGTGGCCGCCTACCGAGACCTGTGGCAGGTCGAGGCGTCATTCCGGATGGCCAAGTGAGTATTTGAAGGTTTGGAGGCCACTGGATCTTGCTGTTGGGGGCCGGTGATATTGCCGGTGGGGGCCAGCAGCCGCCGTGGTGGGCGCCACCGGCTCCCACCGGGGTCGTGTTACTGGTTCACGGCGGCGTGTTCGCGCATGTTGTGGTTGCCGGTGTCGACCCAGATGGTGTTGTGGACGATGCGGTCCATGATCGCGTCGGCGTGTACTCCGGAGCCGAGGCGTTGGTGCCAGTCTTTCTTCGCGTACTGGGTGCAGAACACGGTCGAGGCGGTGTCGTAGCGGCGTTCCAGCAGTTCCAGCAGCATGCTGCGGATGCCCTCGTCGGGATGGTCGAGCAGCCACTCGTCGATGACCAGCACGGTGAACGCCGCGTACTTGTTCAGGAACTTCGTCTGTCCTTGGGGCTTGTCTTTCGCCTGGGCCCAGGCCTCTTCGAGGTCGGGCATCCGAATGTAGTGGGCCCGGATCCGGTGCTGGCAGGCCTGTTTGGCCAGCGCGCAGCCGAGGTAGGACTTCCCCGAACCGGTGAAGCCCTGGAACACGACGTTCTGGTGGCGTTCGATGAACGAGCAGGTCGCGAGCTGGGCGATCACGTTGCGGTCCAGTCCGCGTTCTGCGATCAGGTCGACCCGGCGCAGATCGGCGCCGGGATAGCGCAGCCCGGCCCGCCGGATCAGTCCCTCGACCTTGGCGTGGGTGAATCCGGAGTGCGCCTCATCGACGACCAGCCGGAGCCGGTCGGCGAAGCCCAGCCCGAGGACCAGGGTGTCGTCCTGGGCCTCGATCGCCTCCAGCAGCGCGACCGCTCCCATCTCGCGAAGCTTGCGCTTGGTCTCCAGATCGATCCCGCTCACTTCGCGTCTCCTGCGTAGTAGCTGGCGCCGCGCACGTAGCCGCCGTCTTCGACTGGTTCTGTCCGGGGTGGACGCAGGCTCGCGGTCTGGTCCTGCCCGGTGGCCAGGATGGGTGCCAGATGCGCGTAGCGCGGTGAGCGGACCCTGCCCGTCAGGGCGAGTCGGCAGGCCGTTTCGACACGTTCGGCCGAGTAGCGCCGCGACAGCCGGAGCACGGCCAGGGCGGGGTCCAGGCCCTGTTCGTCGACCGGCACGGACTCGAAGATCCGGTTCACCACGACGGTGGCGGACGGGCCGATCCGTGCGGCCCATTCCCGCACCCGGGCCGGGTCCCAGGGCTGGTAGTGCTTCCCGGCGGGCAGATCGGCGTCGTTGGTGCGGTACTCGTTGACCGAACCCGCCGGTAGCAGCAGGTGGCTGGTCAGCCGTTCGCTGCCGCGGTAGGCCTCCAGCACCCGGTCGGTGACGCGCAGGTCGACCGTGGTGCCGATATGGGCGAACGGGACCGAGTAGTAGTTGCGCTCCCAGACCACGTGGCCGTTGCGCCCGACCCGGCGCCCGTAGACCCACTGGCTGATCTCGTAGGCCACCGCCGGCAGCGGCGTCAACGAGGGTGCCTCCTCGGCGGCGAACACACTCGACCGCGAGCCGGGCCGCTTCTGGAACGGCTCGCGGTTGTAGGCATCCATCTGCTCGCCGATCGCTGCCTTCAGTTCCGGCAGCGACGTGAACGCCCGCTCCCGCAGCGACGCGATCACCCAGGTCGCCACGTGGGCCACGGTGTTCTCCACACTGGGTTTGTCCTTGGGCTTCTTCACCCGGCCGGGCAACACCGCGGCCGAGTAGTGGGCGGCCATCTCCCGGTAGGCATCGTTCAGCACGATCTCGCCCTCGCGTGGGTGCTTGATCACCCCGGTCTTCAGGTTGTCCGGCACGATTCTTGGCACCGAGCCGCCGAAGAACTCGAACATCGCCACGTGGGCCCGCAGCCAGGTGTCCTGCTTCATGTCCAGGGTGGGCTCGACGAACCCGTAGCGGCTGAACGGCAGGCACCCCACGAACAAGTACACCGTCCTCGTCTGGCCGGTGACCGGATCGGCCAGACGCATCGTCGGCCCGGACCAGTCGACCTCGACGCTCTGGCCGGCCTTGTGCCCGACCCGGGAGGACGCCCCGGTGACCAGCACGTGGTGCTGGTAGGTCCGGCAGAACCGGTCGTAGCCCATCGACGGGTCCCCGGCGACGGCGCAGGCATCGGCGTACTCCTGGTGCAGCAGCTTCAGCGTCACCCCCACCCGGGCCATCTCGCGATGGACCTGGCCCCAGTCCGGCTGGGCGAACACACTCTCATGCTCCCCCCGCCCCGGGAACAACAGGCCATAGACCTCGCCCTCCGACCGGTCGGCGACCTCGTCCCACCCGACACCGGCCACATCGGCAGCCTCCAGCACCGCCGTGACGCTCTTGCGTGACATTGCCTGCGATGTCGCGATCGCCCGCCCGGACAGGCCCTCGGCGCGCAACTGCAACACCAACTTCGCTCTGATCTTCCGTACCATGGACACTCACTCCTTCCGCCGCGTGCCCGATACACACGGCGGAAGGAGCCTAAGCAGGGCGGCCCCCAAGCACGCCACCGCTGGCCCCCAAGTCCGCTACTGCCGTATCGGCCCGCTGGCCCCCGGCCACAAGACGGATGGACCCCAGGGAAGCGAATATTCAGCCAAGAGTGACCTGGCCGCGCGCCCGATCTACCACCGCACCCGCGAGTCGATCGAGGCCCACCTCACGGTCGTCTTCGCCGCTCTGGCGCTGGCCCGGACGATCCAGACCCGGACCGGGATCTCGATCAAGAAGTTCCTCCAGACGCTACGGCCCCTGCAATCAGCGGTCATCAACACCGGCACCCAGATCATCACCATCCCGCCGGCCATCCCGCCCCAGGCCCAAGACATCCTCGACGCCCTCCCCGGCAGGGGTATGCACTAATCTGACCCAACTCGGGCCAGAATGGCGAAGAGCGATCTCGCCGCGCGGCCGATCTTCCATCACAAGAAGGACTCCATCGAGGCCCACCTCACTGTCGTCTTCTGCGCCCTCGCCGTCGCGCGCTACCTGCAGCAGCGCACCAGGGTCAGTATCAAGAAGCTCGTCCAGACCCTGCGCCCCCTCCAGACCGTCACGATCACGATCGCCGGCGAGCACGTCACCGCCCAGCCCCGCCTCAGCACTGACGCCGCCGCCATCCTCGACAAGATCCCCGACCTCACGGGGCACTAAAACTGTGCAAGTCAGGCCTAACTCTGGGTCCACCTATCTCGACTACATAGTGAGAGCCCCTGCAGAGCAGAAGCGGGCTATCGGAATGGAGGTGAGAAGGATGGCAAAGAACACCGGACACGGACACCGCGTCGGTGCGGTCAAGGGCCGCACCGAGTTCAAGCACGGCGACGCGTGGTACAAGCGCGACACCACCACCGGCCGCATCCTCAACGGCAGCCCCAACCAGCACAAGGGCCTCCGCAACGAGAAGAACGAGAAGTGATCCCTGCGGGCCGGCGGTTTTCTAACCGTCGGCCCGCACCTCACTCGCAGTCAGCCAGTCCGTCGGGACTGCTGCAGGTGTCACCAGCACCGATGCGCCACTCAAATTCAAAATCGTACCCCGTCTCCAAATTAGGTTAAGTCTAGTAAACCAAGAAATAAGTAATGTGGCATGACTCAGGTCAGACCCCCGCTCCACTCTTTTTTTCGAAAAGCCCCTTTTTCACCATTCGAACTAAGAGCCCCGGAGCAGTCGTCACCGTGAGCGCAACCAATGAGGATGTGACGAATACAATGGAACCAAGGACGAGCCACGACCCAACAGAATCAAATTGAAGTAGTGAAGGGTCTAGGATCCACAAACAAAGCCCTATCGAAGCTAAAGCTAATAACTGACCAGCCGTTTGACTCAACGGCTCACGAGCAATTGCGAAATGAGAGAAAATCTTTAGCGAAAACATCTTCACTGCGGAACTTAGAACCAATGCAAGAGCCACCAAGTCAATAGAACGCCACCACCAAGTGGCAAGTACAACAGCCAAGAAGACACCAGCTTCAATACCCGAAAACACAACAGTCTCGCGAAATTTTCCACTGGCTGTCACGAGGGACTGGTAGGGCAGCTTCAATATATTAAAGAAACCAGCCATCGCAAAAAGAGAAGCGGTTGATCGATAGTAATAATTTATATCCGAGCCGCCCACATAAAGATTTAAGAAGGACGGCAGCAAGACGAACGTGGACAGCATGGCACAAGTCGAAAACCAAGTACCAGCCAAGACACTCCGCCTATAGAAATAATCCGTCTTTCTACTGCCAGATACAATACTGTGCCCGAGCCTCGGCACGAAGACCTGACCATACACCATGGATCCAAAACCATAAAAAGTACCGAAGATCATACTATTCACTGAGAAGACGCTTCCGGCCATTACACCAATACCGACGCTTATGAGGATGACGGGGAGGTTATAAGTCACCAAGCCGAGAAGCTGATGACTCAAGACAGCCCCACGCTGAGGTATCTTCCGCCGCACATATCTCCGAGGGACATTGAACGGCTCACGCCAAAAATCAAACCGAAGAATAGCAGCCTTGACCAAAGAAATAAGACTGAGCAAAGTGAATAAAATCAGAGGGTCGAGCCGAAGGCGAGACACAACAAGGACCACCGCGACCTTCCCAACCATCGCCACTATCTGAGCGCGTTGAAACTTGAAAACTTGATTCGACGCGACAAAATATACATAGAACTTTGAGGAGAGAGAAAAATCAATAACCGGCCCGACAGCTAGAGCGACCACGAAAAGAAATACTCTCACCGGGCTCAAAGACGACCGCACGACTAGACTGTATAGACCTGCCAATAAAACGGCGCCGGAAGCGACAAGAACAGCTATGCGCACATAGCTAAGCCGGACGGTGCCCAAAAGGTTCCCTACCTCGTCGACATCGCCTCCGGAAATTGGTTTATATAGCTGATTAATACTGGCGGCCGTGAGCCCAGCCTCCAGAATGGCGAGATACCCGACGAGTTGGAGACCACTAGCCATTACTCCATTAACTTCGGAGCCGTACACGAGGATGACGAGGCGTGGGAGAATCAACCCGTACACGATGTTAACAAACTGAGCAGCAACGGTACTAGCGACGCTCCATCTGAAAACCCGAACTGATCCCACATCCATCCCTCTCGCTATAACGATTGCCTTTAGTATGCGCTACTTCTTTGAGGTCTTAGCAAACTCCTCTAGTATCCTCTTGGCGATAGCTGACCAAGAATTTTCGCAAGTGAACTGAGCATATGCTGGCGATTCTAAATCAATTCCATTTCTTGGAAATGAATCAAGCGCAGTAGAAAATTCTTCAGCTGTACGAGCAAATAAGATAAATTCCGATTCTTTATACCCGTCTACAGGGACCGTAACCACCGGAGTCCCTGCCAAGACCGACTCAACAATCTTGATGGGGCGCGATGCACGGATGAACTCGTTCTGCTTATACGGAACGATCACAGCGCGGAAGCTGCGATACCAGTCCCACACCTCATCCTTCCGAACCATCCCAGCATAACGAACATTCGAGTTCTCCTGAATGATTCGCTCCACGTACACCCGCATGTTATCCTCAATGTTTCCAACAAAGGTAAACTGGAGATCCGGTCTCAAGGAGATCAGATTCTCCAAGAGCTGTTTGTCGATCCAGTCCCGGATGTTTCCGACCAGACCAACACTATCTGGGTCGCGCTCTGATAAGGAGCTCTCGCTTTGAGGAGCGGTTCCTCCATTGCCGACAACCACGATCTTCTCCCGATAGGCGGGTCGTGCCGTCGAAAGCGCGCTACTCGTGACAAATATCCGATCAGCGTATTCACATCCAGAACGATCGTTAGCGCTTCGCCCCTCATGCCTACTATCATCTGCGGCAGTCCTAGTCACCTCGTCCACAATGTAGTAGAATAGTTTGGCTCTTGGGAACATGCTATTGATCAAGCGCGCCCAATTCCCATCATAGAAAAGGGCGCGGATTTCGCGACTTTCAATATCTGGAACAACACCAACCAACAACTTCTTCAGGACTTCCATGTTGGCTCGATTCACAACTTGGCCCGCCAATTCCGTGCGCAAGAAAAACAGAGGACGGACCAAAAAACAGTCCCCAACTTTCTGTACCCTGTTTTCAAACGCTTCCCTGATACGGTAGAAGCGGCGCTTGAAGACCGAAACCACGAAGTCTGCCGCAATATTGACGACCACAGTGATATCACCGATATCACTCGGGTTCGAGGCAAGACTCTGCCACAGACCCTGATGGTTAGCAACGGAATACTCCTGAGAAACAAAGATCAGGTTTAGCGTTTTAACCATTTCTCTCCCTAGTCAAGCTCAGTCCGACAAAATACCAAGCTACCATTTGGGTTGTGCCAGGCCCAAACGGCTGAGCATATTCAAAAAGACTCGTCGTATATGAAATAACGAGAAGGTATGCCCAAGGCGGCACCTCTAGTATCCGCGTGACACTCCAGACTCGCAGCAGTCGATAGCCAAAGAAGAAGTAAAATGCAAAGTATACAAGACTCAACAGAATCCCGTACTTCAAAAGTTGGTATAAAATAAAGTTATGGGGATCAAAAATACCCGATGAGTTTAATAACTCACCAGACAATAGGTGACTTCGCAGAAATATCAAGGTCTCGTAATATACGTCAATCCGGTTTGCGCTGATAGAATTGGGATCAGCCGTATCATAATTAGCGAATAAAGCATCGAAAAAGATGCCGCCCAATTGTCGTGAAAATATAATCGCAGCAGTAAGGAGGGCGAAAAAGAAAATACGAGTGACTGCGCGGACACGCCTACCCAAGACAACCTTCACAGAAATAACAGTGGCGAGAACGATCAGTCCGATGATAGTGCTCCGGTTTCGCAACTCGAAGAGGGGAATTAGAACGCCCACCAGGAGAGCACCCGCTAAAAGCGGGCTCAAAGTTGAGCTCGGGGTACGGTCTAGGGATTGGACTATCTCATAAAAAAGCAGAGCTGCCGCGGCGCCCAGGACCGCGCCGAGCTGGTTCTTCTGTACAAAGAAGTATTGCCCAGCATAAGCGATATTCTCACCAAAGGTAGCTACTACGTACCAGCCAGAAAAAGCCGCTGCTGCACCGTAAGCGTAGGAAATAATTCCCGTACGATGCTCATCTACCGTCGAATTAAATCCTAGGATCAACATGAGCAACGGCAAGAGAAGGACATCTCGGCCTACAAGAGTGGTACCGAGGATGATACTCAGAAGTGCTCTCAGCGCCTGCGATCCAATAATTGCAATTACCATCAACAGGATGGTTCGATTATTGATTCGAAGTTGTCCTGAGAAAAAAGCGTGGACAAGAAGCACAGCTACGATTACATACAACCCAACCTGTAGAACGGCGTACTTCCCCGGGTCGTGCGAGAGCGCCTGCATGAGGGCCGAGTAGACAAGAGCCAGCTGTAAGAGAGCGTTGGTAAGAAGCGAACCCTTCGGGTCCGACGGATCACCTCGATGAGCTTTCCTCCGCACCATGGATCCAGACTTTCCGTACCGGCTCTCAAATCCCTCGCGCCTTCGACGGACACGGCGAACTGCGGAGGTCGTCCAAGCACTCTCGAAGTCGAAGTCGCTAGGCATTAGCCCTCAGCCGCTCGCGCAAAACGTGCTCGTGACGCCTCGCCATTCTTTCGATCGTATATTCTCTACTTACTTCCAGCGCACGCGTCCGCATTCTTAAGCAGAGCTCACTGTCTCCTAACAGGCGTCCAATCGCCTCTGATAGCTTGTCAACATTCCCAGCTGGGACAATCAATCCACAGGAGTTCGGGGCAACCATCTCAAGCCCGGAAATGCAGCGGTCGGTTGTCACGACTGGTAAGGAATTTGCCAACGCCTCACTCACCACGAGACCCCAAACATCCTCTCGTGTAGGCAAGACAAATAAGTCCGCAGCCGTGAAATACGTGCGGAGTTCAGACTCCTGCTTGAAACCAACAAAGTAAATGTTCGAAATTTGGAGAGATTCCACTAATTTCAGATACTCCAACGTCGGCTCACCGCCAACAATACATAGAGCAACACCATCGCGCTGCAGCGCGAATGCCTTGAGTAGTACGTCGAACCCTTTCCTTGGAATAAATTGCCCAATCGACAACACCAACTGGGGCTGGGTGATTCCCAACGCTTCTCTCGCCGCACGACGTTGAGTTTCAGACGGTGGTTCGGAGAGAATTTGTTTCTCTCGAATAGAAGTGAAAGGGTATCGGATTAATTGCGTCGACTTCGCCCCGTAAGCCAAGAAGTACTTGTCATTCTCTTCTGATGTACTGAAGTAGCCATCGGCTCCCCGAATGACCTGCTTCTTTAACCAAGTCTTAATCCTCCCACCGCTACGGAATCCCCCATCGCTTTCTAAATAATAAAGAACTCCAACGGACCGCAAGTAGGCGATCGCAAGAGCTCCTGTAGGGGATGAAAAGTTAGTGATGACTACTGCATCGTAGTTCTGCTTCCGGAGATAACTAAGCACTTCAAAACTCACCGCCGAGTCAGCCGAGTATGAGAGCCCATGCAAGACGGTGCCTTGGAAGTTCTCGAAGTTGAAATCTGCCCAAGACTCATCGCGATTGGACGCGCGAGCTTTCTCGAAGAGCACGGTTAGCCTACAGGTCTTCCCCAGCTCGTTGAAGAAGTCCACACGGTAGGGCGAAGGGATGTTCGTCAGCCAAAGGATTCTCATCATACCTGCCCTGCCCCACGGCCAAAATACTCAATGGTCTCGACTACCCTCGCCCAGGCTCCTGTTCGGGGAACCTCAGGGCAATCCCATCTTCTAACAATATTCCCATTGATGATGTTGCTCATCAGCACAGCCAGCTCCGACGGCGACTTCGGGTCAAAAAAATACGCGTTCGAGTATCCGTCCAGCACTTCCCGCGCATAGGGAAGATCTGCGGCTAATACGAGGACGCCTAAGGCTCTCGCCTCTGCGAGCGGAACCCCGTATGTCTCGACGAGGGATGGGAAGACAAGCGTGGAGCGAGAGAGCATCTCCAGTACCTGTTCTCGGGGGACGCGCCCAATCGCCACTACGTTGGGATCGAGCGATGGTGAGTCCACGGTCATCGTGACACTGAAATCGACCGTTCCCCGCTGTCTCAGGAGGCGACAGGCCATATAGATGCAGTCGTTGTTCTTATAGCTGTAAGCCGCTGTCGGATAAAAAAAAGCGCCTGCGTCCGGAGCGCCCTCGAATGCGTAAGCGCTGAGGTCCTCGAGGTCTGGGAGAATAGCCTCCACCCGGTCTTCGGAGAGGCCGACCTGGTCGACGACGGCATCTCGCATCCACTCAGTCTGCACGATGACGCGGGTCGCGTGCCGGACCGAGCGTTTGATGATCGCCCCGATCACATGCTGGTAAATCGCCAGAAATCGTTCGTCGCCCCGCCAAAGCGAAAAATTCACGGCGCGCTGGAACGGTAAGGACTGGTGCACATATACGATTTGAGGACATCTCGCCCCGTAGGTAAACGTGTTCTGCAGGGAGAGAACCACATCCGGCTTAAGTGAAGCCAACAAATACCGTCCTGAGACCAGATCGAAGAATAGGCGCCTCAGCCAACTGTTCTTCACCGCAGGTAGCATGATCGTACGAACGTGCGCAGACTCATCCAGAAGGTCGCTTCCTAGCAAGAAGACCCAGTCGTTCTCCTCGTCGTGGTCGCGCACGTAGCCATGAAAGCTCCGCAACACGGACAGTGCGCCGCCGCCCCCACTGGCGGCGATATCGTTGACCACGATCCTCATGCGGTATCCCCTGCGAGCTGTCGAGACTGCAGGCCCGACCATGCCGCGTGACGTCGCCAAGTCGACAGGATGAAGCTCACGGCTCGCTCCGAAGTGTTGACTGGTCTGTAGTCCTGCGGAAGCGCAGGCCCCCGCCCGATCGTTGCCCCCGCCATCTTCAACCTGACAGCCTCCAACACGTTGGCGGGCTCGAGGCCTGTCATAACAATGGCCCCGGTGTCTAGAGCCTCCGGTCGCTCGATCGAATCGCGAAGAGTGACCGCCGGGAACCCTAAAAGGGACGACTCCTCGGCGATGGTGCCGGAGTCCGACAGGACGCAGCGCGCCTTAAGTTGCAGGTGGTTGAAGTCGTGGAAACCCAAAGGCTTGTGGAACGTGACCCCTCCAACGCTCCGACCGGATTCCTCCAGGCGTTTCCTGGTTCGCGGGTGGGTCGATACCAGTACCGGTAGCTTAAACTCCTCGACCACGGTCTCGAGGCAATCCAGCAGCGCTGACAGGCGGATCGGGTTGTCGACATTCTCCTCCCTGTGGGCACTTACCAAGAAGTAACCACCCTCCTCTAGGCCTAGACGCTCGAGCACATCCGACGTGTCAATCGCCTTGCGCTGCGCAGACAGCACCTCATTCATCGGCGATCCTGTCAGCAGGATGCGGCGCGGCTGGATCCCCTCGGCGAGGAGGTTCCGCCGAGCGTGCTCGGTGTAAACGAGGTTAAAGTCGGCGACATGGTCGATCAGGCGCCGGTTAGTCTCCTCCGGCACGTTTTCGTCGAAGCAGCGGTTACCGGCCTCCATGTGGTAAACAGGGACGCGCATCCGTTTGGCCATCAGAGCCGCGACACAACTGTTCGTGTCACCAAGCACTAGAAAGGCGTCCGGTTTCTCAGCCAACAGCACCTGCTCGGTTTTGATCAGCACTTCTCCAAGGACCCGTCCGAGACTGGATGTGTCCACCTCAAGGAAGTGGTCGGGCTTGCGGAGTCCCAGCTCCTCAAAAAATATCTCGTTGAGCTCGTAGTCGTAGTTCTGACCCGTGTGTACGAGCACGTGGTCAACCGTGACGTCCAAGCGCTTGATGACCTCGGACAGCCGGATGATTTCTGGACGGGTGCCGACTACCGTCATCACTTTGGTCATCAAACCACCTCTAGGTGAGTTCTGGAATGCTCGGATTTGAACATTTCTTTCGCACAGAGCATACAGGGCAATCGACTATCGCCAAGGAAACAATAAGGAACCTCTCGTGCCCCCTCATCAGGCGACGATCCGTTCGATCACGGCTGCAACCTCAGGGATCGTTAGCAGCAGATCCTTCGTCTGCTCGACCGAGAGCCGATTAGTGTTCTCCGACGTGTAGTCATTCACACCGGCCGTTCGCGTCTCGCCATCCTCGAAGTACAGCTCGTACTGCAGTGATCTGGAATCCAGAGGGACCCGGAAATACCCACCCTGATCTTCAGCCTTCACCATCTCAGCGCGGCTCACCAGCGTCTCGTGAAGTTTCTCTCCGTGACGAGCGCCAATCACGCGGATCTCTGGGTCGTCGTTACCGAACAGGGACGCGACCGCACGTGCCAGCGTTTCGACGGTGCTAGCGGGAGCCTTACGGACGAACAAGTCCCCTGGCGCAGCATGAAAAAAGGCGTGGTAGACGAGATCGACCGACTGTTCAAGCGACATTAGGAAACGGGTCATCAGCGGTTCGGTCAGCGTTAGAGGCTTCCCAGTCTGCAACTGCTGGATGAAGAGCGGAATCACCGAGCCGCGCGAGTACATGACGTTTCCGTAGCGGGTTAGCGCGACGGTGGTCGTGGACTTCGGGTTGTTCCGCGCGAAGGCCTGGGCGGTCTTCTCCATCAGCGCCTTGGTCATACCCATCGCATTAACGGGGTAGACAGCCTTGTCCGTACTGAGGAGGACCACCGAACGGACCCCCGCACTTGCTGCGGCTTCAATCACGTTGTAGCTTCCCCGCACGTTGGTCTTGACGGCCTGCTCAGGGAAGAACTCACACGATGGCACCTGTTTGAGCGCGGCAGCATGGAAGACAAAGTCAGCTCCCCTCACGGCCCTTTTCACGCTGTCAGCGTCTCGGACGTCACCGATGAAGTAGTGGACCCGCACGTCGTCGATGCGACGACGCATGGCGTCCTGCTTTGCCTCGTCACGACTGAAGATGTTGATGCCGCCGACTCCCTTACGGAGCAAATCCATGGCCATGGTGGAGCCGAAAGACCCGGTGCCGCCGGTGATGGTTACAACGGAATCACTGATGCTGATGGGGTTAGACAAGATCTTCTCGCTCATCTGGGTTGGGGTTCCTCGAAAAGCAGAGCGCTCTGCGTGGGGAGCACGAAAGGCCAAGAAAGCCGAGCACGATCATAACTGATCATAAATGCAACGGCCGTGAAATTTACACCACGTCCCGGAAAGTGTCGGGATCGTTGGGGTCGAAGAGCTCATTGATCCAGAAAAGGGTCGTCAGGGTATCCGAGCCGATATTGGTTATGTTATGCGACCACATTGTGGGCATGTCCACAACGCACGGCTCATCACCAGAAACGTCAAAACTCACAACTCGGTCATTGAATGTTCGACGCAAACTGATCCGCGCATGACCGGACAGGACGACGAATCGTTCGATCTTGCGCAGGTGATAGTGATTTCCTCGGGTCACTCCTGGCACAGTTGTGGAGAATGATGTCTGGCCTCCCCCATCCACAACTCGAATCGTCTCGAAGAATGATCCACGCTGATCTTCGTGCTTAACAAGCGAGATGGGTGAACGTTCGGGAAAAAGAGCCGCCCGATAGCTGTTAAACAAGGCAATCTCGAAAGGCGAGCGCAATGCCGGAATATCCCCCTTCGAGTAGAGGTCGTCGAAATAGAGCAGCTTCTCGTAAACGCCTTGAACGGTCACCTGCGTGCCCATGATCGGAAGCGCCAATGACTCGGCTTCCGACACAGTACGCTCCAGCGTTAGTCCGTCTATGAGTTTCTGTGCAGCCTCTTGTGCATGCAAAAGAGCGATCGGGCGATCAACAATATTAGGCACCTTGCCGTCTACGACAGCCTTGATGAAGGTCGCGACGAAGGTATTATAGTTGGGACGCGCATGCTCCCCGAAAAGATTCGGGAAGCGCAAATTGACAAACGTTGCTCTCTTTTCTGCTGCCACCTCAGCCAAAATTTCAGCGGAACGTGCCTTATCGCTTCCATAGGGCGTCCCATTCCCTGCATGGATCGTGTTTGAGTAAACGATCCTTTTGCACGATTCGGAGCTTCGCATCGCCTCGGCAACCTGAGTCGCGAGATCGGTATTTCCCGTGGGCTCCCCATGCGCATTCACCCCGGCAACGTGGATTACCGCATCCACATCACGCGCCAATTTCGGTAGCTGGCTCCAGATCCCCCTCGTTACCGGAATGACCTCGTGACAACCTTGCGCACTGAGACGCGTGCGCGTGTGCCATCCCAAGAAACCATCTGCGCCTGTCAGCAAGATTTTCATACCGTCTCACCTATCATTGTTTGAGTCCTTCGGAAAGCCAAGCGCTATGGACGGGGAAGATGACAGCCACAAACGTCGCTAAAATGGTTCGGATGTCTCCCCAGAAAGACTGGGTACGAATGTACTCGATGTATGCCTGAGCCTTCAGGGGCAGCAACTCTTCAACGTACGTCAGCTCCGGATCGGGCGATTGAGCCAGAATATCGGCCTCACTGCGTAGACCTACCGTGACGGGATCAGTAATCCCTGGTCGGACGGAGAGGATAATCGGACGCAAGTCGTCCGGCCAGAGACTGACGTAGTGGGGCACCTCGGGACGTGGACCCACGAGGCTCATGGCGCCATGGAGCACGTCGATGAGCTGGGGCAGCTCGTCGAGCTTGGTTCTCCTCAGGAACATGCCGACACGTGTGATGCGCGAATCCGTCGCCGTCGACACCGCTGGGCCTGCCGCACCGACCCGCATGGTGCGAAACTTGTGGATCAAGAAGGGGCGACCATACAAGCCCACGCGCGTCTGTCGGAAGAAGACTGGGCCCGGCGAATCCAGCCGAATCATCAGAGCGATCAACAGAAATATGGGCATGAGCAGGAACAGCCCTACGGCTGAGACAGCGAAATCGCGCGCGCGGCTCATGATTGCTCATCCACTTCGCGAAGGTCGTACTCATACCGATTCATTGGGCGGTCGCCGTGCGCGACGAAGCAGTCACTCAGCACCCACCGTTCGCGGAGGTACCAGGAGTTCACCGACTCGTTGCCCACAGCATCGGTTGTGAGAAAAGCCCGTTCCGCTCCCATTTCCCGGGCCCTACGGGTCCAGCCTCGGATCAAGTGTGAACCGATGCCCTGACCAGAGAGAGTCGGGTCGACGCAGATGGAGCTCAACAGCGCGCCTTGTCGTCCGGTCGGAGCATCTCCCCGGTAGGTAAGTGCTTTCAGGAGTCGGGGGGCGGCCATGGGGTGTTTTAGTGTGGCACGGGCGCTGGCGCCGACAAAGCCCAAGAAGCGGCGTCGTAGGAGCCTGCCGAAGAAATCTGTAGGGTCTGTGGTGCCGACCGCAGCGCCCTGCGGACGTCCCGCGTTGTCCCTCGAGATCGCGACAACGGCTGTCGGGTCAGTCACGTAGCCCCGGTAGAACTGCTCAAGAAACGGTTCACCCAGCTTCGACAGGAAGAAGCCCGGGAAGGCTGCCCGATGGAGTCTGGCCAGCGGCGCCGCATCGCGTCTGCTGATCGTGTGTTCGATGGTCGAATCAACCACGTGAGCCTGCCTTGGTCCGTTTCAGCCGCCCTTTTCGTTGAACCCGCGAAACCTCGCCAAGCAGGGCCTCAACCTGGGTGGTCGTGCGGTCCACAGAGAACTCATCTTCGTAGAGGAGCCGGGCGGTGCGGCCCATGTCTGCCAACCCACCACGCCCCGTCTGCAGAATCCCGCGAATGGCTTGAGAGATGGACGCGGGGTCGCCAGGCATCGCGCTGAACCCGACCCGGTGGGAGTCCACCAGGTTGACTACGTCCCCTGTTCCAGTTACCAGAATCGCTCGACCTGCGGCCAAAATGGACTGCGTCTTGCTCGGCATGGTTACCGCGCTGAGGGGGTATCGGGCCAGGCTCACGTACGCCGCATCCGCGGTGGCGAGCAGATTCGCCATCTGACTCTGGGGAAGGCGTCCCAGGAAGCGAATGTTGCTCGTCCCCTTGGCCGCAGCTTCACTGCGGAGGTCCCCCTCCTGCGTTCCCGATCCTGCCAAGAGCACGACCAGTCGCGGATCATTGACGAGGGCGCACGCCTCGACGAGTGACCCGAGTCCTTGAGCGGCTCCCATGGTTCCGGCATACACGAGCACAATGGCTTCCGGATCGATGTCGAGCTCCGTGCGCAGTGATCGCCCTGACGGGTGAAAGGCCTGCTCGTCTGCGGGTTTAGGAATGTAGCGCAGGCGCTCTCGCGGGACTCCCCGATCCTCCAGGATCGGTCCCACCCCCGGAGAGATGTAGACGACGGCGTCTGAGGATGCGTACATGGCATTGCACCAACGCTCCAGCCCCGACCGCCCCATCCTGGCAATGGTCCCGGCACCGGCGAGCCCCGACACCGCCATCGTGTCCGGCCATAGGTCCGCGACCTCACAGACGGTCGGCGTGCCTCGCGTGATCTGCTGGAGCCACATCGGCAGGGCAATGGTGATCGGTGAATAGTTCACCCACAATGCATCCAGCTCAGGGAGCAACGGAACGCCGAACAAGGCTGCGCTCAGGCCGAACGATGCGTAGTTGGCGAGGCGCTTGGCTGCTGACTGGTTGTGATTGAGGTAGAGCGGCACGCGAGTGACATGCACTCCACCGAGCGTCTCGTGCAGCTGTGGGACCTGACGATAGCCTGCGGCCAAGGTGCCCGTTGGGTAGTTGGGAAAGCCTGTCAGAACGTGAACCTCATGTCCTCGGGCCGCCAGTGCTCGCGCTGTCACCGAAGTCAATGCCGCCGGCCCAGGCTCCGGCTCGTACCACTGGCTGAAAAATCCCAACCGCATTTTCTAGGCTCCCACGACCTGGCGAACTGTGTCGATCACACGGTCCACTTCACGGTCGGTCATCGCCGAGAAGATGGGAAGGCTTACGGCTCGCGCAAAAGCATCTGTGGCAACCGGGAAGTCCTCGGCTCGAAGGCCGAAGGTGTCCCTCCAGTACGGGTGGAGATGAAGAGGAATAAAGTGAACGCTGGTGCCGACGCCAGCGGCAGCCACCCGCTCTATGAACTGATCGCGAGAAACAGCCGACTCATCGGTCAATCGGATCGCATAGATATGCCACGCATGGCCACCGGGTTCACGGGCGCCAACCGGGAGTGTCAGCGCTAACCCGGCGAACTCCGAACTGTAGCGCTTGGCAATCTGCTGGCGGGCCGCTGCCATGTCTTTTGCCCTGCTGAGCTGCACCCGGCCTAGCGCCGCCGCAGTATCCGTCAGATTATACTTGAACCCGGGCGCAACAACCTCGTAATGCCAACTGGGTTTCGTCGACCTGTACCGATCAAACACATCACGGCTGATTCCGTGTAATCTCATAATCCGGGCCCGGCGGGCAAGGTCCGGATTCCGAGTGACCAACATCCCACCTTCGCCAGTCGTTATCGTCTTCGTCGCATAGAACGAAAACACCACCGCCTCACTATTACTATCTCCCACCATCCGCGCCTCATCCAGGACGGGAAATGAATGAGCGGCGTCCTCAATAACGTAAAGGCCGTGCAAACGGGCGAATTGAGCAATCCGCCTCCGCGGGATAGGAAGCCCCGCAAAATGGACCGGCATGATCGCCTTGGTCCGACTTGTTACCGCTCGCCCAGCCGCATCAAGGTCGATGGCGAGGGTATCGGGTTCAACATCCACAAACACTGGCCGAGCTCCGACATACCGAAGTACCTCGGCAGTGGATGTGAATGTCCACGTAGGGACAAGTACCTCATCGCCGGGCCCGATTCCGAGCGCCTCCACGGCGAGGTGAAGGCCTGCAGTGGCCGAGTTCACAGCCACCGCTTGAATACCTTCCCCCAAGAAGGAGGCGAATTCCTCCTCGAAAGCCCCAGCGTTAGGTCCCGTGGTCAGCCACCCAGAGCGCATCGTGTCCACGACGGCTTTGATCTCGGCTTCGGTGATGTCGGGACGGGCGAAAGGGACGAAATTGTCTTGACTGATCATGCTGACATCCTCGGGGTGTGAACTGACTTGTGGCTCTGCCGAAGACGCGCAGTCAGGCAGGAATCGCGACGCGCTGACCGGCATTCCACTCGCCTTCGCCCGACAAGGAGACGCGCGACGGGCGTGGCGTATCCGCCTCCGTCCTACTAGTGGCGGCGTGCGGGGAGACGCCAATGCTCTCAGCCATGGGTGGTCAAGACCTCTCGATCGGAAGCGGCGTACAGCGTGGGGGTCCCCGCGGTGGCAAGCATCTGGTCGGACAGCACCCGAGTCACGTCGCCCCGGTCCTGCGGGTCGACACTGCGGACCTTACCGGGCGCCAGGGCCGGCACGGAGACCCGGTTGATCAGGGGGTGGGCGCTCGGGATGCCCTGTTCGCGGGCGCTAAAAAGGACCTCATGCAGTTTCTCGCCATGCCGCAGCCCGGTGTACTGGATCCGGACGTCGTCGCGGTGGGATTCCTCGATCAGCCGACGAGCCACATCGACGATACGGATCGGCTCGCCCATGTCGAGCACCATGACGTCGCTCGGCGCCCCGATCGCCCCGGCCTGGAGCACCAGCTCGCACGCCTCTGGGATGGTCATGAAGTAGCGGGTGACGTCGGGATGGGTCACGGTGATCGGGCCGCCGCGCTCGATCTGGGCCCGGAAGGTGTAGAGCACCGATCCGCGGGAGCCCAGAACGTTGCCGAAGCGCACCGACAGATAGCGCACGCCGTGCTGTCCCGCATACCAAGACGTCAGCCGCTCCGCGATCCGCTTGGATTGGCCGAGGACGCTGGACGGGTCCGCCGCCTTGTCAGTGGAGATGTTCACCAGTGTCTCCACGCCGACACCGTGCGCCGCCTCGAGGACGTTGAGGGACCCCAGGACATTGGTCTTCCACCCCTCGAGCGGATACGTCTCCAGCATCGGCAGGTGCTTCAGCGCCGCCGCGTGGAAGACGACCTCGGGACGGTGCTGCCGGAAGACCTCCTGGAGGGCCTCCCGGTCACGGATGTCGCACAGGACCATGTCGTCGGTGTCAAGCAGCCCGACACCATAGAGCGACAGTTGCAGGGCGTGCAGCGCGGACTCGTCCCGGTCGAGGACGATGAGCTTCCTCGGTGACAGCTTGTGCACCTGACGAGCCAGTTCCGAGCCGATCGATCCACCGGCACCGGTGACGAGAACGACTTTGTCCGTGACATAGTCGGCGATCGCCGCCAGGTCAGTGTGGATCGGTCGACGCCCCAGCAGATCCGCCACGTTGAACTCACGCAGCTCGTGCAGGCGGACGCGTCCGCCGATCCGCTCCCGCACCGGCGGGACGGTGACAAACTTGAGGCCGGCGGCCCGGCACTCGGTCGCGACCCGATCCATCAGCTCACGGGAGACGTCACTGATCGCCAGGATGACCACCTCGGCGCCCTGGTCGTGGGCGACCTCGAGCAGGTCGCTTCCCTGACCGAGCACCCGATAGGACATCAGCCGGCGATACTTCTTGGCCGGGTCGTCGTCGAGGAAGCCGACGATCCGGTACGGCGGTTCCACCGCGAAGTCGACCAAGCGGGCCACGTCATGGCCATCGTCACCCGCCCCGTACACCAAGGCTGCGGGGAGCGCGGGCGCATCGGCGGGCTTGGTGGCAGGCCGACGGTAGCCCCGACCGCACAGGTTACGGAAGGCCCATCTGCCGAAACCCATGAAGGTCAACGCCAGCGGCGGCACCACGAGAGCGACGCCGCGTGGGAACGTCGGAACGAACAGAAAGGCCGCACCGAGCACCACCGCCACGGCGGCGACCAGGATGCCCAGGGCACCCGCCTCCGCGAAGCTGCCCACCGTCGACCGGCCCATGTAGAGGTGGAAGGCGAACGCGCTGGCAGCCGTCAACAGGATGGCCGCCACGGTGTACTGCACCACCCCCAGCCACAGCTCCGGAGACAGGCTCAGGTCGTACCGGGCGGTCACGAAGACGGCGACAGCCAACAGCCAGCACAGGGCATCCCAGCTTGCCAGCACCATCCGGCGTGAAAAGATTGACAATGACATCACTATGGAATTCCAGTATCCGGTGGTGTCCAATTTCCGAGTCATGGCTTCCCCCCACTAACCCACGGACGCGCTGGACGGCGCGTCACAGATCTTATTCCGTTCCTCATCGCCGAGTCACATCCCCGGCAACAACCTTCGAGCGCCCGGCGATATCGTGATCCGGGCGAGACCTTGGCGTGTCAACCACGTCTGCCCGGTGAGAGGGCGATCCGCCCTGCTCGCGATCCAACAGGGCGATGAACGAGGTGAGGGCCGCCTGCTGTGACAGGTGCGCCCGAACGAAGCCCGGTCCAGCCGTACGGCTGACCCTGTCCGGGTCGTCTCGCAGAACGAGGACCGCCTCGACCAGCGCAGCCGGATCGCCGGGCCGGACGGTGATCCCCGCGCCACTCGCGCAGATCTCGGCGGCCGTGATACTGGTCGGCTCGGTGGCGGCGAGCACCGGCCGTCCGGTCATGAAGTAGGTGGTGAGCTCGCCGCGGACCGCCGCCTCGTTCAGGCCCGGCCGCTCGTTCACCAGCAGGACGTCGGCCGCGGACAGTGCCGCGAGGACGTCGTCCTCCGGGAGCGGATCCACGAACTGGACCCGACCGTCACCTCCTGCACACTGCTCCAGGAAGGCCCGCCGGTTGCCGTCACCCAGCAGCACGAACCGGATCGGCAGATCCCACTCCGCCGCGATCCGCGCGGCGTCGACCACGGTCTCCAGCCCCTGCTCGGCGCCCATGGTGCCGGTGTGCAGCACCACGGTCTCCCCCGGCCGCCAGCCGAGGCGGCGGCGCACCGCCGCCCGGTCGGTCGGCCCGAGGGGGGCCACGTGAGTCCAGTCACGGATCACCGTAACCCGCTCCGAGGGGACCCCCAAGGTGTCGGTGACGTATTGGCGGCAACGTTCGTGGGTCACCACGACCTGGTCGAAGGAGCGGAGGATCTTGCCCTCGACGGTCGCCATCACCCGGGCGAGGATCGAGCCGGCGCCGCCTCGGGAGTCCCGGACATCGGCGCGGTAGAGGTCCTGCACCCAAAGCACGGTCTGCGGCCGATGCGACATCCGCTCGACCCGGAGCCGGGCGATGGCACCGCCGAACAGCGAAGAGCTGAGCATCAGCACCACATCGGCCCGCGGGTCCAGCCGCCGTGCGTACGTGATCTCATGACCGGAGGCTGCGAGCCCCTCGGCCAGGGCGGTGGCGTGCAGGGCGCTGCCTGTCGTCTGCGCAGCGTGCTGGCTGGAGATCAGTTGGATCCTCAACGCCGCCCCCATCAGTGGCCTCCTTCAGGAGGCCGGACCACCCTCACGGGCGTGCGCTGCGGTAGTTCGTCCACCAGCGAACGGCGCTGACGCGGTGCCACTGCCCGCGCCGTCGGTCGGCAGTGTCTCGTCGTGTAGGTTGTCGGTTCGATTGATTCCGCGATGCTCACTGTCATGTGTCCCCCCGGACGTACGCTTCCCATCTCCCCCACGTCGACCACCTCCGGCCGACGTCCGTCTCCTGGTGATCAGGCGGTCTCGCGTTGCCTGCCAGCCGGTTCCTCGACCGAGGCGTGCCGGGCGGTCGGCCGGTGAGCCTCGGCACCCTGCTCGTAGCGCCCGTAGTAGTAGCCCCCGTAGCCCCCGTTCGTGCCACGCAGCTTGTTCAGCACGACGCCCAGCACCCGACCGTCGACCGACTCCAGGCTCTCCAGCGCCCCCGCCAGCTGGGGAGTGCGCACCTCGCCACTGCCGACCACCACCAGCGCCCCGCTGGTCATCCGCGACAGGATCGCCGCGTCGGTGACCGGGAGCAGCGGGGGCGCGTCGATCACCACGGCGTCGTACTGCTGGGTGACTGTCTCGATCAGCCGCGACATCGCGACCGAGCCGAGCAGCTCGGACGGGTTGGGCGGCACCGGTCCGGAGGCGACCACCTGGAAGCCGGGCACCCCTGCCGTCTGGAGGACGTCCCGGAGCTGGGCGCGCCCGATCAGCAGCGTGCTGAGCCCGACGGCATCCTCCAGCCCGAGAAATCGCCCGATGCTCGGCTTGCGCAGGTCCGCGTCGATCAGCAGCACCCGCAGGCCGGCCGCCGCGAGCGTGCCGGCGATGTTGACCGCCGTGCTGGTCTTGCCCTCGTCGGCGACCGAGGAGGTGATCACGAAGGAGCGGCGGCCCTGCCCGGCGTCGAGGTACTGCAGGTTCGTCCGCAGCCTCCGGAACGCCTCGGCGCGACCCGCGTCCGCTCCGTCGACCGCCAGCCCGGGCCGGCCGGCCGCCGCCTTGTCGTACCCGATCCGCCCGATGACGGGGGCATCGGTCACCTTCGCCACATCGGCGGCGGTGCGGATCCGGGTGTCCAGGGTCTCCCGCAGGATCGCCTGTCCGACACCGAGGAACAGTCCCAGCAGCAGGCCGAGGGCCAGGTTCTGCGCGACCTTCGGGGTGGTCGGCGCGGACGGCACCGTCGCCGGGGTGATCACCGTGGCCACCACGCTCTTCTGGCCCCGGCCGTCGTCCGGGGAGAGATCGTGCACCGCGGTGACCAGCTGGGAGCCGATCGCGTCGGCGATCGCGGCTGCCGTCGCCGGATCGTGATCGACGACCGCGACCTCGATGACCGAGGTGTTGGTGGGGACGGTGACCTTGATCCGCTGGGCCAGTGCGGCCGGGGTCGTGGCCAGCGGGATCTTGCTGATCGCCGGCTGGAGCACGAGCGGGGACGTCGCCACCTGGACGTACGACTCGACCTGCTTCTGGGTGAACGTCGTGCCTTGGGCGAGATCGCTCGCCGACGACGCTCCGCTGACGGAGAAGAACAACGCTGTCGTCGAGGTGTAGGTCGGTGTGATGAGATAGTTGAATGCTGTCGCAGCGAGTACACCGAGAACGGTGACGGCCGTAATACTTCGCCAATACTTGCGCAGTACCGCGACGTAATCCCGTAATTCCACTCGTGACCCCTGTCTCGACTCGTCGGCTGGGGTTCACGCTAGCCTTCTTCACAGCTCACTTTAAAGATAACCAAAAGTCGCAAGTGGTCCGCAGCCTTTCCCGCGATCCCCCCGATCGTCGGATTGACAAGCTGTTCGGTGTGTTAAAGGTCACACCGCGTGAGCAGGTATCCCGTCCCGCACGGGCAAGTATTGTGTCTGCTTATACCACAACGCCAGTCAGCGTCCCGACCGGGTGGTGCCCCGCCGCGGCGGTGCGGTCAGCGGGTCCTCCGGCCACGGATGCCTGGGGTAGCGGCCGCGGTTCTCGGCCCGCACCTGCGGGTAGGCGTTCACCCAGAACGAGGCGAGGTCGTCGGTGATCGCCAGTGGTCGCCGCGCCGGGGAGAGCAGGTGCAGCAGCACCGGCACCCGGCCCTCGCAGATCCGCGGAGTCGCGGTCAGCCCGAAGCACTCCTGGAGCTTCACCGCGAGCACCGGGCGGCCCTCCGGGTCGTCGATCTCGGGGTAGTCGAGGCGGATCCGGGACCCGGTCGGCACCTCGATCCGTTCCGGGGCCAGGTCGTCGAGCCGGCCGGCGAGTGGCCAGGGCAGCAGTCGGCGCAGCGCACCGGTCAGGTCGAGCCGGTCGGCGGGGGTGCCGGCGATCAGGGCGTCGACCTCGGGCACCAGCCAGTCCCGCCAGCGGCCGAGCAGCGCCGCCTCATCCATCGCCGGCCAGGAGTCGCCGTACACCCCGTGCAGCAGCGCCAACCGCCGGGCCAGGCCGCGTCCGGCATCGGTCCAGCGGAACACCCCGTCGGCACCGGTCAGGCCGAGGCCGTGCTCGGCCAGCGCGGTCCGGACCGCCGCCCGCCCGGCCTCCGCCGAAGGCCGTACGTACGCGGCGGACAGTTCGATCGCCCCGAGCCGCCGCACTCGCCGGGCGCTGACCTTGTGCCCGGTCCAGGTCGCGATCTCCTCCTCGACCAGCAGCGGCGCAGCGGCGGCCAGTGCGGTCGCTTCGTCCAGGGCGGCCGCGGCCCGGATCACCGCCCCGGTCGCCCCTGCGGTCGCCGACCGCTCCACCTGGGCGACGGCCAGCCAGTCCTGGCCCAGCAGGGCCGAGCCCCGGTCGAGCACCGCCCCGGTCCCCGAGGCGAGCAGGTAGGCCGAGTTGTCCCGCCCGCCGCGGCGCCGGGCCACCCGGTCCGGGAACGCCAACGCCACCACCAGCCCGAGCGCGGCCTCCCCGGACGCGGCATCCCCGGACGCGGCATCCCCGGCATCACCGGACGCGCCGGTGCCACCCCTGCGACCGGCCGGGCCGAGATCGGATCCGGAGCGGCCGGACCCCCGGTCGTCGGCCGCCACCCCGCCCCGGACCGCTGCCACCCCGCCCCGGACCAGCCGTTCGAACCGTTCCGCCTCCCGCCGCCACCGCCGGGCCGCCGGGGTGTCGCCCCGACGCAGGCCCCGCCACTGGGCGGCCAGGTCACCGCCGGGTGGACGCTCATCGGCGGCCACCAGGGCGACGACCTGCGCCGCGGTGACCGCCCCCACCTGCGGTGCGGCGTCGAGCAGCGCCCGGGCCAGCCGGGGATCGGCCGGCACCGCCGCCATCGCCCGGCCACGGTCGGTCGCCCGGCCGTCGCGCAGCGCACCGAGATCGGTCAACGTCTCCACCGCGGCCGCGAGCGGCCCGGCCGGCGGTGGGTCCGGCAGGGCGAGGCCCTCTCCTCCGGGGGCGCCCCAGCAGGCCACGTCGAGGGCGAAGCCGGTGAGGTCCGCGGTGGCGATCTCCGGTGGGGCGTACGCCGCCATCCGGGCCCAGTCCTCCTCGGCGAAGCAGCGCACCACCACGCCGGGCCCGAGCCGGGCCGCCCGGCCGGCGCGCTGCTCGGCGGAGGCGCGGGATTCGGTGACCGTGACCAGGCCGGACATCCCGCGCAGCGTGTCGTAGCGCGGCTGGCGATCCAGGCCCGCATCGACGACGAGTCGTGCGCCCGGGACGGTGAGCGAGGACTCGGCCACCGATGTGGTGACCACCACCCGGCGACGCGGACCCGGCGCCAACGCCCGGTCCTGCTCGCGCGGGCCGAGCCGCCCGTGCAGCGGCAGGACGTCGACCGGCGTGTCGCCCACAGTATCGGCCCGCGGGTCGCCGGCAGCGTCGACCGGCCCGTCACCCGGTGCGGCGTCGGGGCGGCCGGCCGCTGCCGCAGGGGTCCCCCGCGCCACGATCGTCCCGGACAGCCGGGCGACCACCTGCCCGACCTCCCAGGCCCCCGGCAGGAACACCAGCGCATCCCCCTGCGGGTGCGCGGCCAACGCCCGCCGGGTGGTCCGGGCGACGTGGTCGAGGAAGCCATGCGTGACCCCGCGCGCGTCCAGTCGGGAGACACCAAGCGGTGCCGGGGCCCATTCGACGGTCAGCGGGTGGAGGTCGGCCTCGGCGGCGACGATCGGCACCGGAACGCCGACGGAGGCGGGGCCGGTGGTCGGCGCGGTTCCCGGCGATGAGCCGAGCAGGGCCGCCCACCGGTCGGCGTCGAGGGTCGCCGACATCGCCACCACCAGCAGGTCGTCGCGCAGGTCCGCCACCTCCCGGGTCATCGCGACGGCGAGGTCGGAGTCGAGGTGGCGTTCGTGCACCTCGTCGAGCACGATCGCGCCGACGCCGGGCAGGTCGGGGTCGCGCAGCAGGCGACGGACCAGCACCCCGGTGGTGACGAACTCGATCCGCGTCGCCGGGCCGGTCCGCTGTTCGCCACGGACGGTGAAGCCGACCTCGTGGCCGAGCCGGGTGCCGGTCAGCTCGGCGAGGCGGCGGGCCGCGGCCCGGGCGGCGATCCGGCGGGGCTGGGTGACGACCACCCGGCCCGCGGTGAGCATGGCCACCGCCGGCGGCACCACGGTGGTCTTCCCGGTGCCCGGCGGAGCCTGGACCACCGCCGCCCGCCGGGCGGTGAGCGCTGCCGTCAGTGCGGGCGCCAGGCCCGCCGCCGGCAGGCCGGCGCCGATGCTCGCAAGGTCGAAGGTGGACACCGGACCAGTGTCGCGCACGGGTTCGCGCCCCTGCCTGGCAGAATCACCCCGGGAAGAGCAGACGGGATGAGGAGGAGGTGCGATGAGCACCTGGGAGCGACTGTCGGAGCGGCTGGGGGCGGAGTCCGGCGGGATCACGCTCGACTGGGCCGAACTGGAGGAGCTCACCGGCGACCTGCCCACCGAGGCCCGTACGTCGGCGTCCTGGTGGCTGGCCGATGTGGCCGAGCGTCCGGAGGCCACGGCCTGGCTCGACGCCGGACTCCGGGTCTCCGCGATCGACCCCGGCACCTCGATCAGCTTCGTCCCCGGTCCCGTACCCTGGGCCGTCGCCGCGACGCCCCCGCCGCTGGCCGCGGACCTGGCCGATCCCGAGCCGGAACCGGAGCCGGAGATCTCCGCGCAGACGACGATCCCCACGCCGAGCGACACCTGGGCCCGACCGGCGACCACGACCCCCGAGCCTCCGGTCGAACCGTCCACGGCGACCGCCCCGGCAGCGGTGACCTCGGAAGGCGGGTCGGCGCCCACGCCGGAAGCAGCGCCGACCGCCCCGGAAACGATGTCGACATCGGAAACGGGGCCGACCGCCCCGGGCGCTGCCTCGGCCCCCTCGGAGGCCGACCGCCCGACACCACGCGCGACGCCGGCCCGGACCACCTCCGGCGGGCCTGTCTCGGCCCGGACCACGCCTGAACGACCGACTATGGCGACCCGCCCCGACATCGTCCTCATCGAGGAGGACCGGGAGCAGGGCGCCGTCGCCGCCCCGGCGGGAGACCTGTTCATCGGCCCGCTGTTCGCCCGGGAGAAGGCCTATGCCCGGTGGACCGGCGCACCGTGGTTCATCCTGTCCGGCGAGTACGGGTTGCTCGCCCCGGACCAGGTCATCGGGCCGTACGAACGGCGGCTGGTCACCTGCTCGGCGGAATACCGCGCCGCCTGGGGGGCCTGGACCGTCGCCCGCCTCGAACTCCTCGCCGGCCCGCTGCGCCGGGCCCGGGTCGAGGTGCACGCCGCGACGATGGCCGCCTCCGAGGCGCTCCGCCCCCACCTGCTGGGCTACGGGGCGTACGTGCTGGAGCCGCTGCGCGGCCTGTCGATCCCCGACCGGATCGCCTGGTATGACGGCACGGTCCCGCGGACGGCCGGGCTCACCAGCCACCCGGCGGCCGCCGGCGGCGACCCGATCACCGCGGCCCTCGGCGACGCCGCCCGGGCCCTCAGGCCCTCCGATCTCCTCGCCGGGGTCGACCCGATGCTGCGCCGTCCGGGCATCTACAGCTGGTTCGTCGACGACGCCGGAGCCGCCCAGCTCACCGCCGGGCTCGGCACCCGGATCGCCCCCGGGCTGATCTGGATCGGCCAGGCGGGTGCCGTACGCCCCGGCAGCGGCCTCAGCGCCACCACCACCCTGCGCAACCAGATCGCCTGGGTGCACCTCGGCCGCTCGGTGCGACTCTCTCCGCTGCGCCGGATGCTCGCCGCCATCCTGGTCCACGACCCGCAGTCGGCGGTGACCGACGAGGACGCCCTGACCGACTGGATCCAGCGGCACCTGCGGGTCGCGATCGTCGCGCCGGAGGACGTCGAGCACCTGGCCGAGGCGGCAGACCGTGCCTCGGCGCGCCTCGCCCCCCAGCTCAGCGTCGACCACGCCGATCCCGCCGTCCGTACGCTGCTGCGGGAGGCGCGGGCCAGGTTCGACGGTTTCGACGGGCTCGGCTGAGCCTGCGGACCTGATCGGGCCCTCCCCACGCCTGGCCCGGCTCTCCCTACGCCTGACATCCTGACATTCCATTGGGATGTCCTGACATTTGGGGACCCCGCTCATTGCCGTCTCGGACGCGAGGATTAGGCTGCCCGCCATGAGTGCGACACCACTGTCGCCGGACGACCTCACGCCCGACGCGCTCCTGGACTTCGCCCGGCACGGCGAGACCTCCGCCCTGATGGCCGCCCTCGACGCGGGGCATCCGATCGAGGCGGCCAGTCACGACGGCTCCACCCTGCTCATCCTGGCCGCCTTCTACGGCAACGCCGAGTCGGTGGCCGCCCTGGTGGCCCGCGGCGCGAAACTCGACGCGGTCGACCACCGAGGCCGCACGGCACTCTCCGGAGCGATCTTCAAGGGTGAGCAGCGGGCCGCCCGATTCCTGCTCGCCGTCGGCGCCAACCCCGATCTCGGCACTCCCTCGGCCCGGGAAACCGCGGTGCAGTGCCACCAGGAGCGGGTGTTCCAGTCCGATCCCGAACTGGATGCCGAGCTGCGCAGCCAGCTGACCCACGGGTTCCATTAGCAGGCGGCGTGTCGTGACCTGACAGTTCCGCAGGGCTTGATCTGACAGTTCCGCAAGACTGTCGGCGGATGGGTCGGGGCAGACAGAAGCATCTGCTCGGGCCGCCGTTACCCACCCGGCGGCGGCCCGTCAGCACCAGGCGCGGAGGCCCGGTCGCCTGACCAGCTCGGCGGCCGAGCGACTCCACCCAGTGATACCACGCCGGTATCATGGTCTCATGGCCATGACACTTCGCCTGACCCCGGAGGACGAGCGGGCGCTCACCCTGCTCGCCGAGGCTGAGGGGGTGAGCAAGCAAGAAGCGATCGTGCGTGCGATCCACGAAGCGGCTGCCCGTCGACTGCGTCGCGAGAAGATAGGCACACTCTCCGCAGCGGCTCGCCATCGCTACGCCGACCTGCTCGACCGCCTCGGCAAGTGATCGAGTACCTCACGCTGGAGGACGTCCTCGCGCTGATCGACGACCTGGGTGTCGGTCCCATCCGCGACATCGGCCTCCTGGACTCTGCGGTGCACCGGCCCCGGGTCAGTGTGTTCGGCGACGACGCCTATCCCGGCATCGATGAGAAGGCGGCAGTTCTCCTGGAGTCCCTCGTCCGCAACCACGCCCTGGCCGATGGCAACAAACGCATCGGCTGGCTCGCGACCGTGGTCTTCTACGGCCTGAACGACATCTCCCTCGATGCGCCCGACGACGGCGCCTACGACCTGGTCATGGCGATAGCCAGCGGTGACACCGCTTACCAGGAAACAGCAAGCCACCTGGCTCGATGGCACAGGACCTGACGGTAAGGAACCTGACAGCCGAATTGCGTATGGCCGAGAAGGAGACGATCGGCGGCGTGCCGGTCACGGAGGAACAGATCACTGCCTGGGCTGCCGAGGCTGAAGCCGGGTACGACGTTCAGGCTCTGAAGAAGCGGGGTCGTGGTCGACCCGGGCGCGGCGCTGAACCATCGCAGGTCATCGCGCTGCGCCTCACCCCGGAGGAGCTTGCCGCCCTCGACGCGCGAGCGGCAAGCGAGGGGGGCGCCTGCTGGAGACCGTCGTGCTCGTCTTCGACAGCGGGAACGAACTCGTGATCCACGCGATGAAGGCGCGCCCCCAAATGCTCGACCTTCTCCCGTGAAGAGGCACCATCGTCACGCCACAGGCGCGGTTCGCCCATGCGCTTGTGCTGTCAGTCGAACACAAACGCGCGGACGAAACCCACAGGCGACGCGCGGTAGGTCCGACCCCAGCGGTGCAGGTGACGCGCACCAGCGGTGCAGATCAGATGACGCACGCCTCTCGACCGGCGCTACGACACGACGTCGATCACCACGACGGCCTCGGGCGTACGCTCCCCCAACAGCTCCCGGGCCCGGTCGACCGCCCCGGCGACCGTCGCCGCGAGGCCGTACTTGCCCTTGATGGCGGCCTTCGCCTCGTCGAAGACCGGCCCCTCGGTCACCACCGACGCGCGGCCCTCACGTACCGGCTCCTCCAGCTTGGGCTTCCCGCTGCGGGAGCACGGCCGGATGCTCACCACCGGACCCGCGGCGAAGCGTTCGGCCACCCCGGTGCCGTCGGGCAACCAGTAGACCAGCCGGAGGTCGGCCAACGCCGCGACCCGCTCCACCGTGGCGACCGGGTCAGCGTGCGGCGGGTAGGAGGTCACCAGGATGTGTTCGGCCTCGGCGACGCCGGTCACGCGTCACCCCCGGACGGCTCTCCGGTCGAGCCCTCCGCCGATCCGCCGGCTGGTCCGGCGGACGGTCCGCGGGTCGAGCCCTCTGCCGATCCGCGGTTCGGGCCGGTCGGGCCGGTCGAGCCGACACCCCGTCGACCCGCCGGGGGATCGCCCGGTCCACCCGAGGCACGCTGGCGGATCTCCGCCTCTCGGGCCGCTGCCGACGATTCCAGGGTCTCCTTGCGGATCCGCCCGGCCGTACGCCGCGGCAGCCCGAGCCCGACCCCGAGCGCCAGGCCGCTCCCCAGGGCCAGAGCGATCGAGAGGATCATCTCCCGCTGCGGGTTGACCTGCGGCGCGCTGCGCATCGACTCGGCGACGGCGACGAGCTTCTGCAACTCGAACCAACTCAGATAGGTATAAACGCCCGCCCCGATGAGCGCCGCGACGCCGACGAGGACCAGAAGCCACTTCAGGACCTTCATGGCTCAACTGTATGGGCGATGGGTCCTCCCGGGGGCGACTCCGGAGGCACTCGGGGCCCGGAGCCCCACGGCACGCCGAAGACCGCGGACTTGGCTCCCGGCCCAGCACCCTCTAAACTAGTTGACAGTTCAACCGAAAGGGGTTGTCATGCAGTTCGGCGTCTTCACCATCGGTGACGTCACGCCCGATCCGAGCACCGGACGGGCGCCCACCGAGCACGAACGCATCATGTCGATGATGGCCATCGCCGAGCACGCCGAACAGGTCGGGCTCGAGGTCTTCGCGACCGGCGAGCACCACAATCCGCCGTTCGTCCCGTCCAGCCCGACCACCATGCTGGGTTACCTCGCGGGACGTACGCAGCACATCATCCTGTCCACCTCGACGACGCTGATCACCACCAACGACCCGGTGAAGATCGCCGAGGACTACGCCATGCTGCAGCACCTCGCCGGCGGGCGCGTCGACCTGATGATGGGGCGCGGCAACACCGGCCCGGTCTACCCGTGGTTCGGCAAGGACATCCGCCAGGGCATCCCGCTCGCCATCGAGAACTACCACCTGCTGCGCCGGCTGTGGCGCGAGCCGGTGGTCGACTGGAAGGGTGAGTTCCGTACGCCGCTGCGGGGCTACACCTCCACTCCGATGCCGCTGGACGACACCCCGCCGTTCGTCTGGCACGGCTCGATCCGCTCCCCCGAGATCGCCGAGCAGGCCGCCTTCTACGGTGACGGCTTCTTCCACAACAACATCTTCTGGGACAAGGGCCACGTCGCCCAGATGGTCGACTTCTATCGGCAGCGCTTCGAGCACTACGGCCACGGGCGCGCCGACCAGGCGATCGTCGGGCTGGGCGGCCAGGTGTTCATGCGGAAGAACTCCCAGGACGCCGTCCGGGAGTTCCGCCCCTACTTCGACAACGCCCCGGTCTACGGCCACGGCCCGTCGTTGGAGGAGTACATGAACCTCACTCCGCTCACCGCCGGCTCGCCGGAGCAGGTGATCGAGAAGTACCTGACGTACGCCGACGTGGTCGGCGACTACCAGCGCCAGCTGTTCCTGATGGACCACGCGGGGATGTCCCTGGCCACCGTCCTGGAGCAGATCGACATCCTCGCCGAGCAGGTCGTGCCGGTGCTGCGGGCCGAGTTCGACGCCCGCCGGCCGGCCGACGTCCCCTCCGACCCGCCGACGCATGCCTCGCTGGTCGCCCAGGGTCCGGACAGCCGCTACCACCTGGTCCGGCCGGCCACCCTGCCGGAGGACCGGGCGACCGGAGCCGGGTCGGGAACCGAGGCCGAACTGACCGAAGCCGAACTGACCGAGGAGAACGCATGACCCGCCGGCTCGCCGTCGTCAGCGCGGGGGTCGGTACCCCCTCGTCCACCCGGTTGCTCGCCGACCGGATCACCGATGCCGTCCGCAGCCAGGTCGGCGCCCGCGGCGAGGACGTCCACGTCGACGTGATCGAGGTCCGCGAGCTCGCCGCGGCGCTGGCCACGATGACCACCGCCGGCGGCCTGCCGATCGCCGAGGTCGAACGCGCCCAGGAGATCGTCCGGCACGCGGACGGCGTGGTCGCCGTGACACCGGTGTTCTCGGCCAGCTACGCCGGGCTGTTCAAGATGTTCTGGGACACCTTCGATCCCGATGACCTGGACAGCGTCCCGATCCTGATCGGCGCGACCGCGGGCACCCCGCGGCACTCGCTGGTGCTGGACCACGCGCTGCGGCCGCTGTTCACCTACTTCCGGATGCGCGTGGTCCCCACCGGGGTCTTCGCCGCCACCGAGGACTTCGGCGCCGGTGCCGGCGGGGACCAGCTTGCCCGGCGGATCGGACGGGCGGCGGTGGAGCTGGCCGCGCTGATGGTCGCCACCCCGGATGCGGTGGAGGGCTTCGTCCCGACCGGGCGACCCGACCGCGGTGACGGGTTCAACGTCACGTCGATCACCCCGTTCACCCGGCTGCTGGCCGGCCACGACGGCGACTGAATCCGCTCAGCCGGATCGGCCAATGGCACGGCCGGTCCGGCGGCGACAGCCGGGCGGCGAAGTCGGGCGAGCGAGATGGCGGTTGACCGGCCAGCGGCACGGACGGTTCCGTTCGACCGGCCGATCCGTGTGAAATCGACCACAGACGAGGGGGCGGGGTTCCCACGAGAACCAGGTAAGGCTAGCCTTACCGTCATCGGCAACGGTGCCGATCCCCACCCCCTTCCAGAGGTAGCAGCATGTCTGAGATCACCCTCACCCTCTCCCGGCGTCGGGTCGACCGACCCGCCGTCATCGACGCCGGTGCCCCCTCCGGTCATACCGGCCCCGGCCACGCTCTGCGCGGCATGCAGGAGCTCCACGAGGGGGAACAGGCGGCCATCGTACGGGTCTGCGACGGCTCCGACGCCGCCTGCGCCCGGCGGTTGTTCGATCTGGGCTTCGCCCCGGGGGCGAGCGTGGTGAAGGTGCGCCGGGCCCCCTTCGGCGGCCCCGCCGTCTACCGGATCGCCGACTACGAGATCGCCCTGCGCCCGGAGCAGGCCCGGACCATCCTGGTCGGCACCGAGTCCTCCGAGCCGGTGCAGCCCGGAGCGTACGCCACCCGGTCCTTCGCCGCATGAGCCACGAGCACCACGGCGGCGGAGGCTCCGTCGCCGTCGCCGAGGGCACCCCGCGGATCGCCCTGGTGGGCAGCCCGAACTCCGGCAAGTCCACCCTGTTCAACGCGCTGAGCGGCCTGCACGCCAAGACCGGCAACTACCCCGGGGTCACCGTCACCCGGTACGAGGGCCTGACCCAGACCCCGGCCGGCCCGGTCATCGTGGAGGACCTGCCCGGGGCGTACAGCCTCGACCCGATCAGCCCCGACGAGCAGGTGGTCGACGAGGTCCTCGACCCGGACTGCGACCGGCCCACCTCTCCGGATGCGGTGCTCGCCACCGTCGATGCCACCACACTGCGTCGTTCGCTCGGGCTGATCGCCCAGGTGCTGACCATCGGCCTGCCGACCACGGTGGTCGTCACCTTCACCGACGAGCTGGCCCGCCGCCACGGCCGGCTCGACCTCGTCGCCCTGGAGCGGGCGCTCGGTGTCCCGGTGCGCGGTATCGCCGCCGGGGATCCCCGCGCGGTCGGCGAACTGCGCGAGCACCTCACCCACGCCCGTCACTGGCCACGGCCGGTGATCCCCCCGCCGACCGACCCCGACGAGGTGAGCGGCTGGATCTCCTCGGTGCTGGCGTCCGCCGGCTACCGGGTGCCGGACCTGGACACCCGGAGCCAGAAGATCGACGCCGTGCTGCTGCACCCGGTGTGGGGCACGATCGTCTTCTTCGTGACGATGTTCCTGTTCTTCCAGGTGATCTTCACCGTCGCCGCGCCACTGCAGGACCTGGTCCAGTCGTTCTTCGACTGGCTGGCCGGGCTGGTGCAGACGTACGTCCCGGACAGCTGGCTGACCGGGCTGCTGAGCCAGGGCATCATCGGCGGCGTCGGCTCGGTGCTGGTCTTCCTGCCGCAGATCGCCCTGCTGTTCATCGTCATCTCGCTGCTCGAGGGCACCGGCTACATGTCCCGGGCGGCGTTCCTGATGGACCGGGTGATGGCGCGGGCCGGGCTGGAGGGCCGGGCGTTCGTCGCCCTGTTGTCCTCGCTGGCATGCGCGATCCCGGGCATCATGGCGACCCGCTCGCTGCCGAGCGCGAAGGACCGGCTGGCGACCATGCTGTCCGCGCCGCTGATGACGTGCTCGGCCCGGCTGCCGGTGTACGTCATGCTGATCAGCCTGATGGTGCCGGCCGACGTACGGTTCGGGCCGATCGGGGCCCAGGGCGGGGTGATGTTCCTGCTCTATCTCGGCGGCGCGATCGCCTCGATGGGCACGGCCTGGTTCTTCAGCCGGGTCACCGGTCGGCGGCAGGGGCAGCTGCCGTTCTACATGGAGATGCCGCCCTACCGGTTGCCGCGGCTGGCCACCGTCTTCCACGCAGTGTGGGACGCCTGCGCGGCGTTCCTGCGCAAGATGACGACGATCATCCTCGGCGCCACCATCGTGCTGTGGCTGCTGCTCAACCTGCCGACGCCGTCAGCCGCACAACTGCAGCAGGCCGGCATCGACCCGGCCGACTCCGGTGCCGTCGCCACCTACACCTTGGACCATTCGGCCGCCGGCGCGATCGGCCACGCGATCGAACCGGTGTTCGAGCCGCTCGGCTTCGACTGGCGGATCAACATCGGCGTGATCTCCTCGCTGTCGGCCCGGGAGACGTTCGTCGCGACGATGGGTCAGGTCGCCGCCGCGTCGGATCCGGAGAATCCGGGGACCGCGCTGGAGACGATGACCGTCGACCACGGTCCGCGGGCCGGTGAGAAGCTCTTCACGCCGCCGGTGGTCGGGTCGCTGATGGTGTTCTTCATGTTCGCGCTGCAGTGCATCGCGACGATGGCGGTGATGCGCCGGGAGACCGGCACCTGGAAGTGGCCGCTGATCGCCTGGGTCTACATGTTCGGCCTGGCGTGGGTGATGTCGTTCCTGACCCACCTGGTGCTGGGCGCGGTGCTGTGAGCCCCTCCCCCGCCGCCCCGACTGTCGCCGTGCATCCCGAGGCCACTGCCGATCCGCGGACCATTCGCTGGGTCGTTCCCGCGGGAACGTTCGACTTCGTCGGCGCCCCACGGGTCGTCCCCGGGGCTCTGCAGGCGCTGCTCGACGACGGGTCGCTGAGCGCGATCGCGGTGGAGCCGGCCGCCGTGCTGACCACTGCGGGGGTCGGCAACCCACTGGCCGACCCCGCCGGGCCCGACCCCACCACTGACACCTCGGAGACGTGGCACACGCTCGGCGGCCCGGTGCGCCGGGCCCTGCTCGCAGCCCTGGCCGATCCCACCGACTGGCAGGCTGCGTCCTCCCTCGACGCCCTGCCCGGCGCGGTGCTGGCGGCGGCCGTCGAACAGATCATCGCCGGGGAGGTCGGGGCGTACGTACGCTCCCACGGCGGCAGCGCCCAGCTGGTGCGCGTCGAGGGCAGCGTGGCGACCATCGCCCTGGACGGCGCCTGCTCGGGCTGCCCCGCACGAGGAGCGACGCTGGGGTTGCGCTTCGGCCGGGCGGTCGAGGCACTGTGCCCCGGGGCCGAGGTCGTGCTCGAGGAGAACGGTGTGCCGCTGCTGTTGCGGTGGGGGCGACGGTAGCCGCGATCGCCTCGGCGTCCGGCGGGCTGGATTGCACGATCGGCCCGCCGCCGAGAGCAGGAGCACCTCACCCCACGCAGCCACGCCACCTCCGGCTCCTCCTGACGAGCGAGAACTCGGGAGGTCTGTTAGGATCTGACCCCTCAGGTCGAGGAGGTGGGTGGTGGAGGCAAGCCAACTGGGAGCGATCATTGCTGACCTGCGCCGCTTCGGAGCAGAAGTCACACAAGTCGAAGCCAAGCGCGCAACGGGGGGTGTCCCCAAGTCCCTGGCCGAGACTCTGGTGAGCTTTTCGAACAGCAACGGTGGAACGATTATCTTGGGCCTCGATGAAGCCTCCGGATTCCATTCCGTTGGTCTTGCAGATCCAGGAACCATTGCAACGGCGGTCGAGAGCCTCTGCAGAAACTCCATCACGCCACCCCTGACCCCTGTCCTCGACATCCTCTCGCTCGAGGGCGTGAGCCTCGTGGCCGTCCAAGTTCCAGAGCTTCTGAAGGCCCTCAAGCCTGCATACATAACTGCGAAAGGCATGAATCGCGGCGCATATGTGCGCGTCGGCGAAGGAGACCACCGTCTGACTGATCAGGAGGTACAGCAACTCGTCGCAGACCGGGGACAACCTCGATTCGACTGCGAGCCCGTGGATGGCGCAACCATGGACGATCTTGATCCTGAGAGCATCTCCGGATACGTGCGCAGGCTCCGCGAACGGAGCCCCAAGATTTTTGGCGATGCCGGAATTCCGGTCGTCTTGAGCATGACGGGAGTGCTGGAACCTCAGCCGGGCATCCGCCCCACCATCGGCGGCCTCTTGGCCTTGGGGCGATACCCCCAGCAGTTCTTTCCACAACTGAATCTCACTTTCGTCCACTACCCATCTACAGAAGGTCCGTCGGGCAGCGTCCGATTTCTTGACAACGTGACGATTGACGGCTCCATACCTCTGATGCTCACCGAGGCGATGGCCGCAATAGCTCGGAACATGACTCGCCGAGCCCTCGTCGCTGGAGCAGGACGAAAAGACCTCTGGGAGTACCCACTGGAAGCCTTACGAGAGGCCATCGCAAACGCCCTGGTGCACAGAGATCTCAGCCCCGGCTCCAGAGGTAACCAAGTCCAGATTGAGATGTTCCCCAACCACCTCAAGATCTCCAATTCCGGCGGCCTCTTCGGTGCCGTCACCTTGGAGGAACTAGGCACAGAGGGACGGTCATCCTCCAGAAACGCGACTCTCATGAAGGTCCTTGAGGACGTGACGATCCCCGACACAGACCAGCGAATATGCGAGAACCGCGGATCGGGAATCCGGGAGATCTTGGCCGCGTTGCGCGGAGCAGGAATGAGCCCGCCGAACTTCAGGGACCGCATAACATCTTTCGAAGTCGACTTTCCGAACCACACTCTGCTCGACGAGGAGACCCTCACCTGGTTGCGCCAGCTTGGACGTGAACAACTCCGTGAGAGTCAGGGCACAGCTCTCGCCATCATGCGCCGCGGCGAGATCATGGACAACACCCGCTACAGGGCCGCCACCGGAATTACCGACAGTCGCGTCGCCACATTCGAACTCCAAGATCTCGTGGCACGCGAGCTTGTGACACAATCTGGAACGCGAGGTGGAGCGAGATACTCTCTATCACCGTACGCGGAGGATGCCGGTAGGCCCGGCACCCGGAAACCACGGCCGAATCGGAGAGCCCAGATCAGCGAATACCTGTCACTGACAGGCGAGGCTTCAAAGACGGAGATCAGTAGCTCCTTGAACCTCAATCCGAAGACAGTGGAACACTGGCTCCGGCAGATGAAGGCCGAGGGATCAATCGAACCGACGTCCCCGGGACGCGGGAATCGATCCACGAAGTACCGCATATCATCACGAAACTATCAGGTGGAATTGCCGATCTCCTCATCGCGGCCTTGATTTATCTGCTGGTGAGGGCGTACGTTCCGCCATATCGGCGTGTTCCAGTATAATAGCTTGAACGCATTTTGAATTTGGAACGGCGAGGCGAGGCCGGCCGCGTGGCGCTGCCTACCTCGCCGTCCAGCCCGCGGCCTGGCCGATGAGACGTTTCGTCCTCCCGATGAACTTCGGTGCAGGAGGTCCTCACGGTCGACCTGCCGGACGGCGCCCTGGCGGGTTCGGAACTGGCAGCCTTTCGGCACGGCGCCTCCGTTCGCCCGCAACAGTCCTGATCCGCGGCCCCACCGACAGCCGTCAGGAGTCCATCGCCCGGGGACGCCTCCGACGCGAACGCCGACGGGACGATCGCCGTGCGCCCGGCCTTCTGGACCGCGGAGCTGGTCAGCGGTGCCACCACGACTCAGCCGTTCATGGTGCGCTGCTGGAGGGCGACCCCCGACTGACCGCGATCGCCCGCGACAAGGAGATGTCCCAGAGCGACTGGACCTGACCGGGCGCGACGACATCCCACCTGGCCCGGAGCGACACAGCGTGTGCTCCGGGCCAGGCTTCCTGACTACCTCACCGTGACGGAGACGTCGTCATCGGGGTTCTCGAAGAACTCGTCATCGCCGTAGCCCTCTTTCTCGGGATCTCCGTGGAGACCGCCGGTGATGGCGTACTCCTCTTCGGGTGAGAGCACCAGCTGCTTGCGCCCGAACACCGCGAAGAGCACCAGTGCGGCGACGTACACCACGACGACGGTGTAGATGGCCGCGGTGTAGGCCGGGTTGAGCAGGACACCGACGAAGATCGCCAGGGCGATCACTCCGGCGACGACCGCCCCGGCGATGCCGAACGGGCTGGTGTGGGGACGCAGGGCATCCGGGAACCGTCGGCGCAGGATCACGAACGACGCCATCTGCAGCAGGTAGGACAGCACCGCGCCCCACACGGCGATGTTCAGGACGACCGAGCCGGCCTGCTCACTGCCGTACCCCACGACGAACAGCGACACGAAGCCGATCAGCGCGCCCACGATCAGGGCGAGATAGGGGGTCTGGCGCTCACCGGTCAGGGAGAGGAACTTCGGGTAGTAGCCGGCCCGCGACAGCGAGTACATGTTGCGGCCGTAGGCGAACATGATGCCCTGCACCGAGGCGAGCAGGCCGATCAGGGCGAAGGCCGACAGGATCGCCGCGACGTTGCCCGGCATGATCGCCCGGAAGCCGTCCAGCAGGGGCTCCAGCGACGAGCCGGTGGCGGAGGAGCCGAGCACCGCCGGGTTGAGGAAGAGCACGATCGCGCCGGTGATGACGAGGGTCAGCATGCCGCCGCGACCGGCGCGCGGGATGTCGCGCTGCGGATCGTGCGCCTCCTCGGCGGCCAGCGGCAGCTCCTCGATACCGAGGAACAGCCACATCGCGAAGGGCATGGCGAAGAAGACGGCCCCGACGCCGAACGGCAGGAAGACCGAACCACCGGCCTGCGGCGTGATGTCCCACAGGGTCGAGAAGTCGGCCTTGCCGGAGAACACGGCCATCGCGGCGTAGACGACCAGGATCGCGACGGACATGATCGCCACCACGACGGCGAAGCGGAAGGACGCGCTCGCGCCCGCTGCATTGAGCAGGACGAAAACGACGTAGAGGACCAGCCACCACACCCAGGACAGGCCCATGCCGATCAGGCTGAAACCGCCGGTCAGCTCCGCCATGATGGCGTCCGCGTACTGGGCGGAGAAGAAGATGACCACGCCCGTCGTCATCACGTACTCGATGGTCTCCGCCAGACCGGTGACGAAACCGCCCCACGGTCCCATCGCGGCCCGGGCGAAGGAGTAGGCGCCACCGGTGTGCGGCATGGCCGAGGCCATCTCGCTGATCGACTCGATCATCATCACGTACATGACGACGATCACCACGGTCGCGATCGCGAAGCCACCCCACCCGGCCGTGGCGATGCCGCCGTTCCACCCGGAGAAGTTGCCGGAGATCACGGCGGCGACACCGATTCCCCACAGTCCCGCAAGTCCCGCGGTGCGCTGGAGTCGGCGCTTGTCGAAGTAGTCGGCGTCTGCCTTCTGATAGGTGACGCCCGAAACCGCGCGGGTCCCAGGGCCGGCATCGATGGACATACGCATCCCTTTCTGTCATCGGGCTTCGGTCACCGGATCGGACCGAGGCCCACAGGGGTGCCCGACAACGCGACGGCGGGGGGCTGGACGCTGCGGGGCTCCGGGAAGACCCGGATATCCACGCATGCTAGGAGCCGCCGGAGGGCCGATCGCCGCCGAAAGCCCCGATTCATCAGGCTTTAACGCCCCGAAGCCAACCTCTTACCTGCGGGTTACCTGCGGGCTTACGGACGGACGCGAATCCGTAACAGACCCCCGTGGGCAGGGCTGCCCGGCCCGGCGGCCCGCCCTCAGCCTCACTCCTCGATCTTCGGCAGTTCCGAGGTCTGCAACGACGCGTCCGGATCGATCCAGCCCTCCCCGTCGGGCCGTTCGGCCGGGCGGGCGAGGATCGGGATCACCCGTGGCCAGACGCCCATCGCGCGATCCTCGGCCAGCCGGTCGGCGGTCCGGAGCCGTTCCTCGGCCTCCAGTTCGCTGATGATCTGGTGCAGCACTCCGAGGATCGACCCCCGCAGCAGCCACAGCCCCTGTTCCCGGGCCGGGTCGACGGTCATCAGGTCGGTCAGCATCGCCCGGGCCTCCCCCACCTGGGCCAACGCCTCATCGAGTTCTCGTTCGGCGGCGGCGCCCGCGTGGGTGATCGCGGCCGTCGGGGTCCGCCGATCGGGCCGCCCACCCTCCACCTCGGCCTCGACGAACTGGCCGTAAGCCGCGATCGCCTCGGCAAGGATCTCCAGCACCCAGGCGAACGCGGGCCGGACGTCCTCGCCGTACCCGTCGTCGGGGGTCTCCCGCACCGGCGCCTCCATCGTCACCACGTGCAGCAGGTTGCGGATGTCGAGGACGATCCGCTCCATCGTCCCGGCGCCGAGTTCCAGCACCGGCCCCACATCGGTGGTGCCCAGCGCCCGGGCGTTCATCCGCCGCGCCTCCCGCGCCTCGGTCACCGCCGACCCGGCCCGGGCCACCTGCCCGCTCAGTGACCGGGCATCGGCCAGCCAGGACGCCGCCCGGGCCTGGGTGATCGGCTCGGACCGCATCGACTCGGCGACCCGGGTCAGCAGGTTGGCGGTGCCGCCGGCCGCCCGCCGGACCAGTCGCGCGGCCAGTCGGGAGGGCACCGGCGAGGGCAGCACGACGACGAAGAGGAAGCCGATCGCCGCCCCGATCAGGGTGGTGAGGATCCGGTTCTGCACCGCGACCTCTTGCCCCTGCACCGCGAGGATCAGCATCGCGCTGATCGGTGTCTCCAGGGACTGCTCGCCGAGGTGGAAGACCTTCGCCGAGCCGAGCGACAGCGCCACCACGATCGCCAGGCTCCACCAGGACAGCCCGACGAACTGGGAGACCAGCACGGCGAGCATCACCCCGGTGACCACCGCACCGATCCGTACGACCATGCTGCGCAGGGTGCCCAGGTTGGTGCCCTGGACGACCAGCAGGGCAGTCAGCGGGCCGGTCAGGTCCGGCGGGCCCTGCACGATCGGCATGCTTGCCAGGTAGGCGATCACGGTGGCGGTGGTCAGCCGCAGGATCCACACCGCGGTCGGACGCAGGCGTGCGGGCACGTCGCGCCAGTGGCGCGGGTGTGAGGGCCACAACCGTGCCAGCAGCGACCATCCGAGTGCGCCCAGCCGGGACATACAGCCAGCGTAGTGGGCCCCGTCGACTCGGAGCCAACCCGGGGACCCACGGAACGACGCGGGATGGCACGCGCCAAAGGATCTGTCCGGGAGGCCCTCCGTGACCCGTGACCCGTCATCGCGCGGCACCGACAGTGGGCTCGATCACCTCGACAACTTCTACGGAAGCGGTAGTACTCACATACCCCGACGGGTATCCTGACCGCATGAGACGGCTCCTCATCCTCGGTGCCGGTACCGCCGGCACCATGCTCGCCAACATCCTCCGTCGCGAGCTCACCGAAGACTGGGCGATCACCGTGGTCGACAAGGACGACGACCACCCGTACCAACCCGGTTACCTCTTCATCCCGTTCGGCACCTCCACGCCCGAGCGGATCGTCAAGCCACGGACCCGGTTCCTCCCCCGGGGGGTGGACTTCATCCAGTCGGGCATCCGCACGGTCCGGGCCGACGACGACCAGGTCGACCTCGAGGACGGCCGGGTGCTGGCGTACGACTGGCTGCTGATCGCCACCGGCACGGTGCCGCGGCCCGACCTCACCCCGGGGATGGCCGACGGCCCGCTCTGGTACAGGAAGATCTTCGACTTCTACACCCTGGAGGGCGCCACCCGGCTGCACGACGCCCTCGAGGCGTTCCAGGGCGGCAAGATCCTGGTGCAGCTCACCGACATGCCGATCAAATGCCCGGTGGCGCCGCTGGAGTTCGTCTTCCTGCTGGAGGACTACTTCCGCAAGCGCCGGATCCGCCACAAGGTCGACATCACCTACGTCACCCCGCTGGACGGGGCCTTCACCAAACCGGTCGCGTCCCGGGAGCTGGGCAACCTGCTCACCGACCGCTCGATCCGCCAGGCCACCGATTTCGCCGTGGAGCGGATCGACAACGACCGGCAGGTGATCGTCTCGTACGACGGCCGGGAACTGCCCTTCGACCTGCTGGTCACCATCCCGCTGCACACCGGCCAGCAGTACGTGTTCGACTCCGGCCTCGGCGACGACGCCGGCTTCGTCCCGGTCGACAAGCAGACCCTGCGGTCCACCGCGTACGACAACATCTTCGTGCTCGGCGACGCCAGCAACATCCCGACCTCGAAGGCGGGGGCGGTGGCGCACTTCGCGGTCGAGACGTTCGTCCCCAACTTCCTGGCACTGATCGACGGCAAGCCGATGCCGAACCGCTTCGACGGGCACGCGAACTGCTTCGTCGAGTCCGGCCGCGGCCAGGCGCTGCTGCTCGACTTCAACTACGACACCCAGCCGCTGACCGGCACCTTCCCGCTGCCGGGCGTCGGCCCGCTGAAGCTGCTCGGCCGCTCCCGGATGAACCACCTGGGCAAGCTCGCCTTCGAGCAGATCTACTGGAAACTGCTGCTGCCCGGGCACCGGCTGCCCGTCCCGACCCTGATGTCCATGGCCGGCAAGCACGAGGAGGATTGACGTGCCCACCAACACCCTCAACGACCGTACGTTCCAGGTGAACGACGAGGGCTTCTTCACCAATCGCGACGAGTGGAGCGAGGACCTGGCCACCGACCTGGCCGCGCTCATCGGCATCGAGATGGACGAGGCGCACTGGGCGCCGATCCGCTTCATGCGCGAGGACTCCGCGACGTCCGGCGTCACCCCCACCCTGCGCCGGATGCAGACCGTGGGCGGCTTCGACATCAAGGAGCTCTACCTCCTCTACCCCGGCAAGCCGGCCAAGAAGATGGCCTGGATCGCCGGCCTGCCCAAGCCCGTCGGCTGCGTCTAGTCGGCACCATCCCGTCGACCACGATCGACCGACGGATCAGGAGAACATCATGACCACCACGGAAGCACGCACCGCTCCCGCCCGGATCCCCGACGGATTCATCATGCCGGACTTCGGCCGCGTCCCCGCCCCGGCCGGCGCGGCCACCGGTCCGGCCGGCACCACCGCACCCGCCGAGGCGTACGCCGCCGGCACCCCCACCTACACCGGGCCGCGCAAGATCGCGTTCATCTGTTCCAAGGGCAACCTGGACATGGCCTACCCCGCGCTGATCATGGGCAACGCCGCGCTCAGCGAGGGCTGTGAGGTGCACATCTTCTTCACCTTCTGGGGCCTCGACATGGTCAACCAGAAGACCAACAAGAAGCTGCAGTTCACCATCTCCGGCAACACGGCGATGCACATGCCGGCGCTGGGCAACCTGAGGCCGGGACTGGAGCATGTCTCGCTGCCCCAGCAGCTCGGCGGGCTGCCGGGGATGAGCGCGTACGCCACCCGCTACTTCAAGAAGGAGATGGCCGAGCTCGACATCCCCGACGTCCCGGAGTTCCTCGACCTGATGGCCGCCCAGGGCGCCCACATGTACGCCTGCCGGTTGACCTTCGACATGATGAAGCTGCTCGAGGCGGATCTGCACCCGGCCGTCGAGGGCGTCATCTCGGCCTCCGACTTCATCGTGATCAGCGAGGGGGCGCAGGTCATCTTCATCTGAACCGGGGTCTCTCCGGCCGGGCCGGCCTGCTCCGACGGCGTCCGGCGCAGGCCTTGTCCCGGACGCACCGCCCTGTTCCGGGCGTACTGCTCCCACGCCGGGCACCGGCCCACGCCGGACACGGGCTCAGCCGAACGGGCGGCTCACCCGAACGGGCGGCTCACCCGAACGGGCGGCTCACTCACTCCGGCCGTACGGTCATCGCCAGCACGTCCAGCGCCTCGTCCAGCTGCTGCTCGGTCAGCAGGCCCTGCTCGACGAAGCCCTGCTCCAGCACGACCTGGCGGATCGTCTTGTTCTCCTTCAGCGAGGTCTTGGCGACCTTCGCGGCGTTCTCGTAGCCGATATAGCGGTTCAACGGGGTGACGATCGAGGCGGACGACTCGGCGTACGTCCGGCAGCGGTCGATGTCAGCGACGATCCCGGCGACCGTACGATCCGCGAACAGCCGTGACACGTTGGCCAGCAGCCGGATCGACTGGAGCAGGTTGTTGCCCATCATCGGGATCATCACGTTGAGCTCGAAGACGCCGGTGGTGCCGGCGTACGCCACCGCCGCGTCGTTGCCGATCACCTGGCCGCCGACCTGGATCATCGCCTCGCAGAGCACCGGGTTGACCTTGCCGGGCATGATCGACGAGCCGGGTTGCAGGTCGGGCAGGTGGATCTCCGCCAGGCCGGCGCGCGGGCCGGATCCCATCCAGCGGATGTCGTTGGCGATCTTGATCAGCGACACCGCGATCGTCCGCAACATCCCGGACGCCTCGACCAGCGCGTCGCGCGCCGACTGGGCCTCGAAGTGGTTGCGGGCCTCGCTCAGCGGCAGGTCGGTCTCCCGGGCCAGCTCGGTGATCACCTTCTGGGCGAAGCCGGGGCGGGTGTTGATCCCGGTGCCGACCGCGGTGCCGCCCAGCGGCAGTTCGGCGACCCGGTCCAGGCAGGCCCAGATCCGTTCGATGCCGAGGTTGATCTGGGTGGCGTAGCCGCCGAACTCCTGGCCGAGCGTCACCGGGGTGGCGTCCATCAGGTGCGTACGCCCCGACTTCACCACGGTGGTGAACTCCTCGGCCTTGCCCGACAGCACCGTCGCCAGGTGCTGCAGCGCCGGGTAGAGCTGGTGCTTCAGGGCCCACGCGACGGCCACGTGCACCGCGGTGGGGAAGACGTCGTTCGACGACTGGGAGGCGTTGACGTGGTCGTTGGGGTGCACCCGCGTGCCCAGCCGGTGCGAGGCCAGGGTGGCCAGTACCTCGTTGGTGTTCATGTTGGAGGACGTGCCCGACCCGGTCTGGAAGACGTCGACGGGGAACTCGCCGAGGTGGTCCCCGGCGATGATCTCGTCCGCGGCGTCCCGGATCGCCAGCGCGGTGTCGGGGTCGAGGACCCCCAGGGAGCGATTGGCGCCGGCCGCCGCCTTCTTGACCCGGGCGAGGGCGACGATGAGAGCGGGTTCGAGGGTGCTGCCGGAGATCGGGAAGTTCTCGACGGCGCGCTGGGTCTGGGCCTGGTAGAGCGCCCGGGCGGGCACCTTCACCTCGCCCATGGTGTCGTGTTCGATGCGGTAGTCATCGGTGTCACTCATGGCACCAGTCTCTCCCCTGGTCCCTCGGCCGCATCCCCCGGCCCGTACGACCCCTCCTGCGGCGCCTGGCCTCCTAGACTGGGGCCATGTCCGAAGGCACCGCCGCTTCCCGTCCCGTCGTCGTGGGTTACGACTCCTCCGAGATGGCCTGCCGGGCGGTGATGTGGGCCGCCGGCACGGCCGATCGGCTGGGGCTGCCGCTGACGGTGGTGTCGGCCCGCGAGAACGAGGCGGCGCCGACCCGCAGCGCCGAGGCGGTGCAGCGGGTGCACGAGACCCACCCCGAGCTGCCGGTCACCGGCCTGGACCCCACCGGGTCGGGCGCCGGGGTGATGGTGCGGGCCGGCGACGAGGCGGCGATGCTGGTGCTCGGCAACCGCGGCCGGGGGCGGATCACCTCGGCGCTGCTCGGCACTGTCTCGATGACCACCGCCCAGCATGCGGCCTGCCCGGTCGTCATCGTCCACGGTGACGACGTCACCGACCGGGCCCCGAGCTCCGTCGTGGTGGGGGCGGACGGCTCGACGTCCAGCACCGCGGCACTCGACTTCGCCCTCGACCTGGTCGCCGACGGTGGCACCGTCACCCTGCTGCTGTGCTGGTCGACGATGCCCCAGGACTCGACCGACCCGATCCCCGCGGTGGCCCACGCGATGCTGGAGCAGACCCTGGCGGGGCGGACCAAGCCGGGGGTCACCATCGACCTGCAGCCGCGCCCCGGCCATCCCCGCGACGTGCTGATCAAAGCCAGCGAGCAGGCCGATCTGCTGGTCGTCGGCCGCCGCGGTCAGGAGGGCTTCAAGGGACTGAAGCTCGGCAGTGTCGCCCAGCACGCGCTGTACGGGGCGAAGTGCCCGGTCGCGGTGGTCACCCCCGGGCGCTGACGGAGGCCCGGCACGCCGGTCCGCGTCACGCCGGGGTCCGCGTCACGACAGGCCGGCCTGGAACGTCCGGATCCGGCGCACCGCCTCCGCCACCGCGGCCGCACCGGCGGACAGCGACAGCCGGACCGTCCGGTCGCCGTGCACCGCATCGAAGTCCAACCCCGGGGTGACGGCGATCTGCTGGTCCTCCAACAGTGCCGCGCACCACTCCCGCGAACCGGCGTACCGCCCGAGCACCGGGCTGATGTCGGCGTAGACGTAGAACGCGCCGTCGGGTGGCGCCACAGTGCCCCAGCCCAGGTCCGCTTCGAGCAGCACCTCGCGGGCGGCGGCGAAATCGGCGACCGCCCGATCGGCCGCGGCGTACGCCTCGGGGGTGAACGCCTCCACGGCCGCCCACTGCGCCGGGGTCGGCGCGCAGAGGAAGAGGTTGCCGGTGAGCCGGTCGACCGGATCGACCAGGTCCTCGGGCAGCAGCATCCAGCCGAGCCGCCAGCCGGTCATCGACCAGTACTTCGAGAACGACGAGACGACCACCGCCGAGGGGTCGTACGTCCAGGCGCACTCGCCGCGGCTGCCGGTGAAGCTGATCCCGTGGTAGATCTCGTCGCTGATCAGCCGGACGTCGTGCTCCCGGCACCAGGCGGCGAGGGCGGCCATCTGCCCGGCGTCGAGCATCGTCCCGGTGGGGTTGGCCGGCGAGGCGAGCACCACCCCGGCCAGCGGCGCCTCGGCGTGGGCAGCGGCGAGCAGCTCCGGCGTCGGCTGGAAGCGCTCGGCCGGGCCGCAGTCCAGCTCGACCACCTCGCAGCCGAGCGCCCGCAGGTCGTTGGCGTACGCCGGGTACGTCGGCCGCCCCACCGCCACCCGGTCCCCGACGTCGAAGCAGGCCAGGAAGGCGAGCAGGAACGCCCCGGACGACCCGACCGTCACGCAGACCCGCGCCGGATCGACGTCCAGGCCGTACCAGTCGGCGTAGTGCCGGGCGATCGCGGCCCGCAGCGGCGCGATCCCGAAACCCGGCGTGTAGCCCAGATCTGTCCCGTCGGTCGCCACCCGGGCCAGCCGCTCGCGGACCGGCCGGGGAGCGCCCTGGCAGGGTTCGCCGACGCTGAGCAGCAGAACCTCCTGACCCGCCGCCTGCATCGTGGCAACCTTCTGTTGGATGGTCATCACCTCGAAGGCGTGGATGCCCGAGCGCCGGGAGATCTTCATGCACAGACCTTAGACCCAGGGGGTGAGGATGCGGATCGACGAACTGGTCACCACCGTCGACGCCACCGTCCGTGCCCTGTCGGGCCGCCTGCTCCCCCGGCCGAGCGATGCGCACCCGACGCTGCTGGCGATCGCCGAGACGCTGGGCGGACCGCCGCACGAGGTGCACGGGCCGCAGACGCGGTTCCGCTGGCTGCTCGACGAGGTGATGGTCGAGGTCGGGGTCGACCGGTTCTTCGACGAGTGGGAGGTCGGTTTCCGGGCCTTCCCGTACGAACCGGACGTCAGCCGGCGGGAGCAGGAGGCCTTCGCGGCGGCCACCCCGGACCTGTCCCCGCCCTACCTGTGGTCGTTCGCCCCGGCCGAGGGACCCGGGCGGCCGTGGCGCCCCGGCCCGTTCCTGCTGCCGAGCTGGTCGGACGTGGCGACCGAGATCGGCTTCCTGCTCGCCCTGCTGCCGGCCGATCTGGCCACCGTCCCGCCTGCCTGGTTCCACCAGCCGGTGGTGCTCGGCAGCAGCCTCGGGGGGCGGGTGGTCACCGCCCGGGCCGAGCCGGACGGGCTGACGATCACCGTCGACGGCCTGGAGGTGGCTCTCGATCCCGATCAGGCGCGGCGCGCCGGCAAGGTCATCGGGCGGGTCTGGGCGACCGCCTACCAGGACCACCGGCCCGGCGACCTGGTGATCGGTGTCACCCCCACCAGCCCGCCGTTCCAGCTGCTGCCGACCCCCGGCGGCGAGCTCCCGGCCGGGCTCGACGGGGTGTCCGCACCGGAACGCCGGCCCGAGCCGGCCACCGTCATCGATCTGCTGCCGTTCACCGCCCAGCTCCCGCCCCACGAGCAGACGCCCCGGCCCGGCGGGACGTACGTCGCCGCGTACGCCTCCCCGCAGGAGGCGGTCGGGCTGATCGACGAGGTGGTCCGGTCCGGGGTGACCCCCTTCGTCGAGCACCACGAGCTGGTCGCCGCCGCGAACCGCTACGGCATCCCCGAGCTGCAGGCCGGGGCCGGCTGGCGGGTCCGGGTGCGCGCGGGGACCATCGACCTCACTGTGCTGGACGCCTGGCGGGCGGCCGCGGCGGTCCGCGACTACACCCAGGAGTTGCTGACCCTGCTGGACGAGGCGTACGGCGAGCCGTGGGGCTGCGCCGGCGATTCCCGCGGCCGGGTCAACCGGACCTGGCGGATCGACGACCTCGCCGTCCGGGCCGGCTCGGCCGGGACCGCGGTGGTGATCGAGGTGACCCGTTTCGCCGACCTGATGGTCTACCACTTCGGCTGACCCGGCCCGCCCGGCTCCATCCGGCCCGCCCGACGCGCGCGTCCGGCCCGGCTGACGCGCACCAGCCCGACTCGTCCGCTCCCCGGAACGTCGGCCGGCCCAGCAGCGTTCCATTTCCGCTACTCACCGGGGGTATCGACAGGTCCGCGGCGGCCTAGCCTGAGTCCCTGTACGTCGTCCCAGCGTTGCCGTGTCCCTCCCACACGACTCGACCCGATGACACCTGTTCGTCCCGTCAGTCGTCTCCCCAGGAGGTCCGTCGTGTTCACGCTCGCCGACACACCGGTGAAATTCGTCGCCCTGCTCGTCCTGTTCCTCTGGTGCACCGCATGGTCCGTCTACGAACTCACCCGCCCCCAGGACCGCACCCAACGGGTGTCCAATGTGCTGCACCTGGTGATGTCCCTCGTCATGCTGATCATGGTGTCGTCACTGACCTGGAAGCCGTTCGCCGCCCTGATCCCCGGTCCGGCACAGATCGCGGTCTTCGTCCTCGCCACCGCCTGGTTCATCGGGCTGGCGGTGACCCGACGCGCGAGCCGCGGTCACTACCTCGGCCACGCCGCGATGTTCGGCGCGATGGCCTGGCACCTGACCGGCATGGTGATCAAGATGCCGCTGATGAGCGCCGGCATGCAGAGCACCGGCTCGGGCATGGGCGGCATGAACGGCATGGGTGGCATGCAGCACGGCGGCTCCGGCATGCCCGGCGCGAGCACCGGCATGGGCGGCATGAGTACCGGCTCCGGCCTGACCCCGCTGGCCGAAGCCTCCCAGCCGGGCGGCTCGGTGTGGATCGTCGCCCTGGTCGGCATCCCGTTCATGGTGTACCTGCTGGTCGCCGCGGTCCGCGACCTCGTCACCGCCGTACGCCCCACCCCGGCCGGCCACGGGCACACCACCGGGCACCATCACGCGTCGGTGCCCGCCCAGACCCTCGCCGTCGCCGACACGGACGGAACCGAACACATCACGACGCACACCGCGCACGCCACCCAGACCGTCGAACAGCCCCAGGCCTCGGTCGCCACCTGTCACGAGGTGCGCCCGACCGGCTCGGTCACCTTCCGGCTGGCCGCACTGGCCGGTTTCGCGATGAACTTCGGGATGTTCTGGATGTCGACCGGCCTGCTGACGCCGATCCTGCCGTGGATGAAGCTGCTGGCGTTCTGAGCCGGATCGACACCGTACAGTCAGTGGCGCCGGACGCTCAGAGCCACCGTACGGTCAGAGCGCCTGCCCGATCCGCTCGGAGAACTCAACGAGCCGGTTGGAGAAGCCCCACTCGTTGTCGTACCAGCCGAGCACCTTGACCTGGCGGCCGACGGCCTGGGTCAGCGGGGCGTCGAAGATCGACGAGTGCGGGTTGCCGACGATGTCGTGGGAGACCAGCGGCGCCTCGGAGTACTGCAGGACGTGGCGCAGCCGGTCGGAGGCGGCGGCCTCACGGAAGGCGGTGTTGACCTCCTCGGCGGTCGCCTGCTGCTTCAGCACCACGGTCAGGTCGGTGATCGAGCCCACCGGCACCGGCACCCGCAGGGCGAAACCGGTCAGCAGGCCGTCGAGCTCCGGGATCACCTTGCCGATCGCCTTCGCGGCGCCGGAGGAGGTCGGGATGGTCGACACGGCGGCGGCCCGGGCGCGGCGCAGGTCCTTGTGCGGGGCGTCGTGCAGGCGCTGGTCACCGGTGTAGGCGTGCACCGTGGTCATCAGGCCGGTCTCGATGCCGAAGGTGTCGTTGAGCACCTTGGCGAGCGGGGCGAGGGAGTTCGTCGTGCAGGACCCGTTGGAGAACACGTCGCTCGCGGTCGGATCGAGGATGTCGTCGTTCACGCCGAGCACGAAGGTCGGCACATCGCCCTTGGCCGGGGCGGAGACGATCACCTTCCGGGCGCCACCCTTGAGGTGCGCCAGCGCCTTCTCGCCGTCGGTGAACCGGCCGGTCGACTCGATCACCACGTCGGCGCCGACCTCACCCCACGGGATGGCGGTCGGGTCGGCCTGGGAGAACACCTTGACGGTGGCGTCGCCGACCCGCAGGTCGCCGCCGTCCACCCCGACGCCGTCGAGGTGGCCGCTCACGGAGTCCCACTCGAGCAGGGTGGCCAGGGTGCCCGCGTCGGTGAGGTCGTTGACGGCGACCACCTCGACGTCGGCGTTGTTGGCGAGCGCGGCGCGCAGGTAGGTGCGCCCGATCCGGCCGAATCCGTTGATGCCGATGCGTACGGTCATGCCCGTACCTTTCTGTGAAGTTCCGGTGGCGCGGGCCCCATCCCCGTGCCGGGGGACGACTTCAGCCTAGCCACGTCCCGAAGGCCGGAACAGGCCCGGCCTGCTCAGCTGAGCTGCTCGAACTTCCGTGCCCAGGCCGACCGGATCGGGTTGGCGTCGGCCACCAGCGCGTCGAACCGGGCGTCGGCGATGTGGCCGACCTCGGCGACCGCGGTGACCAGTTCGCGCGCCGGGGAGCTGGCCACCCGGTGCCAGCCGTCGCCGACGAGCTGGTCCCGGCTGGCCAGATTGGCCAGGCTGACCACCCACGGCATGCCGTGCTTGTCCCGGTACGCCTGGCTGAGCGCGGCGATCTCCGTACGGTCCCGGTCGTCGAGGCGATCACCGGCAAGCGCGAGCGATCCGGTCTCCTGCAGGGCCCGGACGTCCGCGGTGGCCTCCTCAGGGTCGGTCAGCACCAGCTCGGCGATGTCGTGGTAACTGTCGATCAGCGCCCGCTGTTCGTCCGGCCCGGCGGACAGCACGACCTGCTGGAACGCCTCCCGCAACTCCTCGGTGCTCTCGAACGGACGGTCCTCCCAGGCCCGGGCCACCGGCCAGGTGACCGGGAACAGCCCACCGAAGGCGGCGACGAACTCCTCCTTGCTCATCGCGTTGACCTCGTCGAGACGGACCGGCCTGCCGTGCGCCACCGCGACATCGGGACCCTTCTGCCGCCCGACATGGAAGAACAGCAGGTTGAGGACGATCGCGACGATCGAGCCGAGGGTGACGCCGGAGCCGAAGAGGATCTGCAGCCATGCCGGCACGGCCTGGGCGATCGTCGGCTGCAGGGTGACGAGCATGGCCAGCCCGATGGAGGTGGAGACGATCACCGCGTTGCGGTTGTCGTGCATGTCGACCTTGCCGAGGGTCTGGATGCCGACGACGGCGACGTTGGCGAACATCGCCAGCGAGGCCCCGCCCAGCACCGGGGCCGGGATGGCGGCGACGATCGCGCCGGCCTTCGGCAGCACGCCGAGGATGATCATGATGACGCCCGCCGCGGTGACCACCCAGCGGGACTTGACCCTGGTGAGCCGGACCAGCCCGACGTTCTGCGCGAAGCAGGTGTAGGGGAACGAGTTGAGCACGCCGCCGAGGGTGGTCGACAGGCCGTCGGCGCGCAGTGCGGCGGCGATGTGGCGCGGGGTGATCCGCCTGCCGACCACCTCGCCGGTGGCGAAGACGTCGCCGGTGGTCTCCACCGCGGTGATCGCCATCACGATGATCATCGAGATGACACCGGTGAGGGAGAACGCCGGCCAGCCGAAGAAGAACGGCGAGGTGACCCCGACCGGGGCGGCGCTCGCCACCCCGGAGAAGTCGGTGTGGCCCAGCACGGCCGCCACCCCGGTGCCGAACACCAGCCCGATCAGCACCGAGATGGTCGCCAGGAAGCCCTTGAAGACCCGCTGGACCAGGACGATCACCGCCAACGTGCCCAGCGCATACAGCAGGCCGGGCACCATCGCTGCCGGGTCGCTCTCGCCCCAACGGACCACGTCGCCGGCCGCCACACCGATCAGCGTGGTGCCCATCACCGTCAGCAGCGTGCCGGTGACGACCGGCGGGAAGTACTTCAGCAGGCGGGCGAAGTACGGCGCCCCGAAGAACGTCACCAGACCGGCGATGATGATCGACCCGTACACCGCGGCCAGGCCCTGGGTACCGCCGCCGGAGGCCAGCCCGATCGCGATGATCGGCGACACGGCGGTGAAGGTCACGCCCTGCAGCAGCGGGAGGCGTACGCCGATCCGCCGGCCCAGCCCGGCGGACTGGATGATCGACGCGATGCCGCAGGTGAACAGGTCGGCGTTGATCAGGTGGATGGTGTCCTGCTGGGAGAGCCCGAGGCCCTGCGAGATGACCAGCGGGACGATCACCGCGCCCGCATAGAACGCCAGGACGTGCTGGACGCCGAGGACCGTCAGCTTCGGGAGCGGCGGGACGGCGTCGACCGGGTCGACGGGCCGCGCGGGGGCTGTCGTGGTTGTCACGGACCGATATCCTAGGGACCGGCCGCCGGAGCGGTCCGGGGACCCCACGGCCGGAGTCCTCTCGGTGAACCATCGGAGCCCTCCCACGGCCCCACTGTCAGGCGGTGACGGCCAGGGTGGACGCACCGTCGGCGCGCCGCCGGACGCTGATCCGCTCCGGGATACGGTCCTTCATGTCGGCGACGTGGCTGATCACCCCGACCGTACGACCCCCTGCCCGCAGCCCGTCGAGGACCGCCATCACGTTCTCCAGGGCGGACGGGTCGAGCGACCCGAAGCCCTCGTCGATGAACAGCGTGTCGAGGTCCACCCCACCGGCCTCCGCCCGGACGATGTCGGCCAGGCCCAGGGCGAGGGCCAGCGACACGTAGAATGTCTCGCCACCCGACAGGGTGCCGGGCGAGCGCGGCCGGTCGGTGAGCTGGTCCAGCACCTGCAGCCCCAGCCCGAGCTTGTGCGAGCGCTGGCCCGCCTCGTCGTCGACCCGCTCCAGCAGGTAGCGTCCGTCGGACATCACCTGCAGCCGGTCGTTGGCCGCGGCGACCACCTCCTCGAAGCGGCGTACCAGCACCCAGGTCGCCAGCTCGGTCCGGATCAGCGACTGGGATCCCGCCTGGGCCAGGTCGGACACCCGTAGCAGCGCCTGGCCACTCGCCACCTCCCGGGCGTACGCCGCGATCGCCGTCTCCACCGCCGTCCGCGCCCCGGTCACGTCCGCGGCCAGCGCCGCGGCGGCGTCGGCGGCCGAGGTGGCAGCGTGGGCTGCGGCGCGGGCCTGCTCGGCGGCCGCACGGCACTCCTCGAGCCGGGGGTCCTCGTCGCCGGTGAGCCCGGACAGTTCCGCCAGGCCGGCGTCGACCGCGTCGCGTTCCTTGTCGTACGCCCGCACCCGGCCCTGGGCCTGGGCCTCGGCGGCGCGTTCCAGCCGGGCGGCCCGGGCCGCGGCCGGATCGGCGAAGGGGGAGTCGGCCAGGGCGGTGTCGAGGGCGAGCCGGGCATCGTGCTCCTCGGCGCGGGCGCGGACCACGGCCCGCGCGGCGTCGGCCCGGCGCCGGGCGGTGGCGGCCTCCGGGCGCAACGCCGCGACGCGGACAGCCACCGACTCCTCCTCGCCGCGCAGCTCGGCGCAACGCCCGGTGTCCTGGTCGAGCGCGGCGGCGTCGTGGACGAGGTCCTGGTCGGCCCGGCCCCAGTCCTGCTCGTCCCGGGTCCACCCGGCCTGGAGCCGCTGGGTGTCGGCCCGGTACGCGCGCAGCGCCCGCTCCCGGACGGCGATCTCGTCGTGCCGGGTGGCGACCTGCCGTTGCCGTTCCTCGGCCGCGCGGACCGCCTCGGTGGCCGCGGTGACGTCGAGTCCACCGGCCTCGGCACGCCGGGCGGCGAGCCTGGCCTGCAGCTCGGCGTGGGTCTGTTGGTGGGCGGTGACCGCGGCGACGGCCCGGGTGCGGGCCTCCTCGGCGGCGCTGACGTCCGCCGCGGAGACCTGGGCGGCGCCGCGCCGGGCGGGGGCGGGATGCTCGGTCGCGCCGCAGACCCGGCAGGGCTCGCCGTCGCGCAGGTCGGCGGCCATCTCCCCGGCCATCCCGGCGAACCGGTCGAGCTGGCGCTGCCGAGCGGTCGCGTCGGCCCGCTCCTGGGTCGCCACCAGTCGACGGAAGATTTCCACCGACTGTGCGACCTGCCGGTCGAGCTTCTCGGCGCCGGTCGCCGCGGCGAGGGCGGTGCGGGCCCGGAGGGTGTCGCGCTCGGCCGCGGCGAGGTCCCCGGCCCCGTCCCGCAGCAGGGTCAGCTGGTCGTCCAGGCCCGCGTCCTCGGTGGGTCGGGTCGCCAGCTCCGCACGGCGCCGGGTCAGGGTGTCACGTTGCGCGGTGAGCTGGTCGCGGCGGGCCGTCAGGCCGTGACGGCGCGCGGGGAGGTCGTTCTCGATCCGGGCCCAGGGCTCCAACTCCCCGATAGCCCGGGTGCAGTCGGCGTACCGGGTGTCCTCGCGGTCGGCGAGGACGGTGAGCACCTCGTCGGTGCCGGACTCGTCGGACACCGGCACTCCCACGGCGTCGCCGGCGGCCAGGGCTGCGATGAGGGCGACCCGCGCCTTCTCCGCGGGGACGATCAGCGGCACCACCGCCGCGGCGGCCAGGTGCCGGTCGAGCCGCTCCCGCAGCGCGGCGATCTCGCCGGCCGCGGTGGTCAGGTCCCGGTCGCGGGCCAGCAGGTCGGCCCGACGGCGGAGCGCCTCGACAAGCTTCTCGGCCCGGTCGAGGGCACGGCGTGCCTCCGCCTCGACGACCTCGGCGCCCTCGGCGACGGCCGCGGTCCGGGCGACCTCCGCGGCCAGCCGGACCGCGTCGGCGGCCAGCCGGGGGGCGACAACGTCGTGGCCCTCGAGCGCGGCGATCTCCAGTGCCGCCGTGTCCGCGGTCTCGGCGCCGAGCCGGCTCCCGTAGACGGCGACGGCCTTCCCGATCGCCCCTCGGTGGCCCTCCAAGGTCTTCCGCAGCACCCTGGCCCCCTCGACCAGCCTCTTCTGCACCTCTTCGTACATCTGGGTGCCGAAGACACGCTGCAGCACCGTCCGCCGGTCGTCGGGCTTCGACCGCAGGAAGGTCGCGAACTTCCCCTGCGGCAGCAGCACGGTCTGGGTGAACTGGTCGCGGGTCAGCCCGGTCAGCGCCGGGATCTCGGCGCCGACCTCCTGGGCCCGGTTGGACACCAGCCGCCCCGCCTCGCCACCGCCGAGCACCTCCTCGAGGTCCCCGGGACTGAGCCGCCACAGCTTCACCTGTTGGTTCTGCGTGGTGGTGCCGGTGCCCCGCTGCTTGGGGCGTTCGTACTTCGGCTGTCGCCAGATCCGGAAGTCCCCGGCACCGGTGGAGAACACCAGCTCGACGTACGGTTCCACTCGCGGATCCGCGTGGGCGGAGTGCAGCCGCTCGTCGCTGGCCTCGGCGTCGGCCAGGGTGCCGTAGAGGGCGAAGGTGATCGCGTCGAGCAGGGTCGATTTGCCGGAGCCGGTGGGTCCCTCGATCAGGAACAGCCCACCCGCCCCCAGTGCGTCGAGGTCGATCGCGCACTCGTCGGGGAACGGCCCGATCCCGCGCAGCGTCAGCCGGTGGAACTGCATCAGGCCACCGCCAGTGCCCGGACGGCCTCGTACGCCTCGCGCAGCACCTGTTCCTCGTCGGCGGTGGCGTCCCGGCCGCCGGCGTCCGCGACGAAGTCGGTCAGCACCTCCAGCGGGTCGGCCACGGCGGTGATCCGGGACGGGCCGTCAGCGACCCGGTCGGCGGGCAGGTGGGCGAAGGTCAGCAGGTGCGGGAAGCAGGCCCGGGCCCGGGCCATCATGTCGGCAGTCCGGATCGGGTCGGTCACCACCACCTCGGCCCAGGCGTCCCGGTCGGCGTCCCAGGCCGAGGACTCCAGCTCGGCCAGCGTGCCGCGGGCCCGGACCAGCCGGCGCGGCACCGGGGCGGGCACGGTCCGCACCGTCGGCACCGGTCGGTCCCGGTGGAAGTCGACGATCACGCTGGACTTCACCTGGCCGGCCTCGGAGAACGAGAACGCCAGTGGGGAGCCGGCGTAGCGCATCAGCGGGTCGCGGTCCGGGTCGCCGATCCGCTGCGAGCGGTGCAGGTGGCCCAGCGCGACGTACGCCGGGTCGGCCGTCCGGAACACCGCCGACGGCACCGAGTCGATCCCGCCGACCCGGATGTCCCGCTCGGAGTCGGACGTCTCCCCGGTCCCGACGAACTCGTGGGCGAGCAGCGCCACTGGCACCGCGGGGTCGCGCCGGGCCCGGTCCGCGGCGATCCGGTCCACCGCGGCGCCGACCACTGCGGCGTGGGTCCGCTCCACCCCGCCCAGCTCCCGGCGGGTGCCGTCGGGGTCGAGGTAGGGCACCGGGTAGACAACCAGGCCGTCGTGGCCCTCGGCGTCCGGCACGACGACCGGGTGGCCGATCTCGGCGACCCGGGTGCGGACGCTCAGCCGGTCGCGGAACATCCCGGCGCCGAAGCCCAGCCGGACCGCCGAGTCGTGGTTGCCCGAGGTGATCACCACCCGGGTGCGCGCGGTCAGCCGGCCCAGCGTGTCGCCGAGCAGCTCCACCGACTCGACCGGCGGGATGGCGCGGTCGTACACGTCGCCGGCCACCAGCACGGCGTCGATCCGCTCAGCCTCGACCAGCTCCACCAGGTGGTCGGCGAACGTCTCGTGGGCGGACTGCAGGCTCTCGCCGTGCAGGGTCCGGCCGAGGTGCCAGTCAGCGGTGTGCAGGATGCGCATGGTTGAACGCTAGGACGGGCCTCTGACAATCCCCGGGAGGGCACTCCGTGGAGCAGGTCTTTCACGCTCCGACGAGACGGCTGGTCGCCAACGGGCCCACCGCGAGCCGCGGAGGTCACTCCGCGGCCGGCGTGCCCCGCAGGTAGCGGCCGAAGTGCGGCACGGTGAACTGCACCTTGCCGCGCTCGCCGGAGTAGACCAGCCCCTTCTTCAGCAGTGAGTCACGGGCCGGGGACAGGCTCTGCGGCTTGCGGTCCAGGTGCGCGGCGACCTCGGCGGTGCCGACCGGCTCCTCCCCGCCGATCTCGGCCATCGCCCGCAGATACTCCCGCTCCGCCGGGGTGGCCCGCTCGTAGCGGGATCCGAAGAAGCCGACGGCCAGTTCCGACTCGGCCTGCGGCACCGCCACGGCGACGTCGTCGGGCCCGATCGGCGAGGCGGTCGCCGCGTCCCAGACCGCCTTGCCGTACGCCTGGATGAAGTACGGATAGCCGCCGGTGGCCCGGTACAGCGCAGCCAGCGCCGCCGGATCGTACGCCGCTCCCTCGTCGGCGGCGGGTTCGGCGAGGGCGGCGTCAGCCGCGTCCCGGGGCAGCCGGTCGATCCGGACGTAGCGGAACAGCCGCTCCGAGTAGGACTTCGACGCCGACAGCACGGCCGGCAGGTGCGGCAGCCCGGCCCCGACCACGATCAGCGGCAGGCCCTGCTGGCTGAGCTCGTGGCAGGCGGCGCAGACCGCCGACACGTCCGGCGGCTCCAGGTCCTGCATCTCGTCGATGTAGAGCGCCACACCCGTGCCGAGGTCCAGGGCGATGCCGCCGATATCGGTGAGCACCTCGACCAGGTCGATCTCGATGTCGCCCGAGTCGGCCCGCCCCCGGGTCGGCGGCACGTTGATCCCCGGGTTCCACCGGTCGCGCAGCTTGGTGCCGGGCTTCGCGTCGGCCTCGACGAAGGACCGGACGGTGCCGAGCACCGTCTCGGTCTGCGAGGGGTGGCCGAGCTCACGGACGGCCATGTGCAGGGCCGCCCCGAGCGGCCGGCGCAGCGACTGCCCGGGCCGGGCCTCCAGCTTGCCGGTGCCCCAGCCGGCGCGGACCGCCGAGGAGCGCAGGGTGTTCAGCAGCACGGTCTTGCCGACGCCGCGCAGCCCGGTGAGGACCATCGAGCGCTCGGGCCGGCCCTTCGCCACCCGGGCGAGCACGACGTCGAACGCCGCCAACTCGTCGTCCCGGCCGGTCAGGGCGGGCGGTCGTTGCCCGGCCCCCGGTGCGTACGGGTTCTGGATCGGGTCCACGATGTCACTCTATGGTGCCGTCTACCGATCCCCCGAGATCGACGCAGATGTTGCTGCAATATCGTCGGAGCATGCAGTCCGCGCCGTCCTCGTCCACCGTGCCGTCCGCCCTCGCCGTCGCCCTGGAGCAGTTCCGCGCCACCGTCCCGCTGGTGCACTGCCTCACCAACACCGTGGTGACCAACTTCACCGCAAACGTCGTCCTCGCCGCCGGGGGCGCCCCGGCGATGGTCGACAACCCGCACGAGGCCGGCGAGTTCGCCGCCGTCGCGGGCGGCGTGCTGATCAATCTCGGCACCCCGCAGGACCACACCGTCGCCGCGATGCGGCTGGCCGCGGCCGCGGCCAGCGCGCACGCCGTGCCGTGGGTGCTGGATCCGGTCGCGGCGGGCGCCATCGGGTGGCGTACGCAGGTCGCCGTCGAGCTGCTCGCGGCGCATCCGGCGATCGTCCGGGGCAACGCCTCGGAGATCCTCGGCCTGCTCGGCGGGGCCGGCGGCAAGGGGGTGGAGTCCTCGCACTCCTCCGACGACGCGGTGGAGTCCGCCCGCCGGCTCGCCACCGACCTCGGCGCCGTCGTCGCGGTCAGCGGCCCGACCGACTACCTCACCGACGGCGCCCGCACCCTGGCGCTGAGCAACGGGCACCAGCTGATGACCAGGGTCACCGGTGTCGGCTGCGCGCTCGGGGCGTTGATGGCCGGGTTCGCCGCGGTCACCGCCGACCGGCTGACGGCCGCCGCTGCGGCCACCACGCTGCTCTGCCTGGCCGCCGAGGAGGCGCCGAAGAACGGCACCGGCTCCTTCGCCGTCGGCCTGCTGGACGCACTGGGGTCGATCACCCCGGAAAAGCTCGCCGCCCGGGTGGCACTGGAGGAACGATGACCGGCCCGCGCGGCGGACGGGCCCACGCCGACTACCGGCTCTACCTCGTCACCGACCCGGTGATGACCGCCGAGCACGGCCTGGTCCGGACCGTGCTGGAGGCGGTCGAGGGCGGGGTGACGCTGGTGCAGTTGCGCGACACCGGGGTGGACGACGACGAGTTCGTCCGGATCGGCCGCGCCCTGCACACCGCACTGGCGGGCCGGGTCCCGCTGATCGTCAACGACCGGGTCCACCTGGTGCCCGAGATCGGCGCCGAGGGCGCCCACGTCGGCCAGGGCGACCTGCCGATCGACGAGGCCCGTACGCTGCTCGGCCCGGACCGGCTGCTCGGGCTGTCGGTGCAGACCACCCGGCACCTCGAGGTGGCGCAGGCCCTCGGCGAGGACCTGATCGACTACGTCGGCATCGGCCCGGTCTGGGACACCGCGACCAAGCCAGACGCGGCCCGGGCCGGCGGCCCGGAGCGTACGGCCGCGGTCGCCGCCGCCAGCCCGTGGCCGAGTGTCGCCATCGGCGGGATCAGCCTCAACCGGGTCCGCCGGGTGCGGGCCACCGGCGTGGACGGGATCAGCGTGGTGTCGGCGATCTGTGGCCGGCCGTCCCCGCGGGACGCTGCGGCCGCCCTGCTGGCGGCGTGGACCTCGTGACCGGGGAGGATCCGGCCGCCGAGCGGGCGACGGCGAAGGAGCTGCTCGGGGCGGCCACCCGGATCACCGTCCTCACCGGCGCCGGGCTGTCGACCGCCTCCGGCATCCCGGATTTCCGCGGCCCCGCCGGGCTGTGGACCGCCGACCCCGAGGCCGAACGGATCTCGACCCTGGACTGGTACCTGTACGACGAGGGGGTGCGCCGGGCCGCCTGGCGCTACCGCGCCGCTTCCTCGGTCTGGCAGGCCCGGCCCAACGCCGCGCACCGGGCCCTGGCCCGGCTGGAGGACCAGGGTCGGCTGCGGGCGATCATCACCCAGAACACCGACGGCCTGCACCAGCAGGCCGGCAGCCGCGCCGTGCTGGAGATGCATGGCAACGTCCACACCTGGCGCTGTGAGACCTGCCGGGCGGAGGGGCCGATGGCCGAGGCGGTCGCCCGGGTCCGGGCCGGCGATCCCGACCCGCGCTGCCCCTCCTGCGGGGGCGTCATCCGGGCCACCACCATCCTGTTCGGCGAGAATCTGGACCAGCGGGTGCTCACTGCCGCGTACGCCGCCGCGGAGGACTGCGACCTGCTGCTGGCCGTCGGCACCAGCCTGACGGTCCACCCGGTGGCCGGCTTGGTGTCCGTGGCAGGATCGGCGGGGGCCCGGATCGTCATCGTGAACGGGGAGCCGACACCGTACGACCGCCGCGCCGACGCGGTGGTGCGCGAGCCCATCGAGACGATCCTCCCCCGACTGATCGGAGCGTGACAGTGCCCTGGCCGATTCCCGAGCAATGGATCAACAACGCCGGCGTCATCGTGACGACGCTGCTGGTCGCCCTGATCGTCCGTGGCCTGCTCGCCCGGACGATCCGCCGGGTCACCAAGATGATGATCCGGGACGCCAGCGGCAAGCGGCTCCGGGCCACCGAGATCCTGCGCCGGGCCGCGGACATGTCCGACGAGCGCTACGCCGCCCGGGCGAACACCACCGCGAGTCTGCTGCGCAGCGTCACCGACATCGTGATCGTGGTGATCGTGGTGATGACGATCATGAACGTGCTCGGCGTCCCGCTGGCCCCGCTGCTGGCGAGCGCCAGCATCGGCGGCGTCGCGATCGGCTTCGGCGCCCAGTCACTGGTGAAGGACTACCTGTCCGGCATCTTCATGATCTCCGAGGACCAGTTCGGCGTCGGCGACTGGGTGCAGATCAACGACAAGATCTCCGGCCGGGTGGAGGAGGTCGGTCTGCGGGTGACTCGGCTGCGCGCCTTCTCCGGTGTCGTCTGGTACGTCCGCAACGGCGACATCACCCAGCTGGGCAACTCCTCACAGGGCACCTCGACGGCGATCATCGACGTGCCGATCGCGCTGGGCGCCGATCCGGGGCCAGCGATCGAGATCATGAAGCAGGTGCTGACCGACATGGCGGCCGAGGAGGAGTGGCAGCAGGTGCTGATCGCCGAGCCGACCGTCCTGGGCGTCGACAGCATGGATGCGGTGCAGACGAAGCTGCGGGCGACCGCCGACACCCTCGCCAACCAGCAGTGGGGCTTCCAGCGCGAGGCGCTCAGCCGGATCCGCACCGCGCTGCACGCCGCGGGCATCGAGGATCCGTCGATGCCGCCCACCGCGGACCAGCAGGCCTGACCGCGGACCGGGCCTGACCGCGGGACCGGCGGTCCTGGCTCCGGCGGGCCTAGCTGAAGTCGAGGTCGCAGCCGTCGCAACCGTCACCCAGGCTGTCCAGCCCGCTGGTGGAGTCGACGAAGTTCGCTACCCCGTCGCTGAACGCCTCCAGACCGCCGCCGACGGCATCGGCGACCCCGGAGACGTCGAGATCGCCGATCAGTTCGGCCACCCCTTCGCCGAGCAGCAGGGCGAGCTCGGGGACGTCGAGCAGATCGGCGAGGATCATCATGTCGATCCAGTCCAGGCCGAAGTCCAGCGTGTCGTAGCCGGCGAGCTGGGCCTTGGCGGCCACCTCGCCGAACACCTTGGCCCAGTGGTCCGCGACCCCGAACACGATCGCGTACGGCAGGTAGCGGGAGAAGATGTCGGCGGCCTCCTCGAACCTGATCTGGTCCGCTTCGGCGGTCCGCAGGTACTCCTCGAAGGAGAGCGCCTGGATCCGGACGGCGGTGCCCTCCGCGGTCCGCCCGGGGCGGACCCGTCCCCAACGGGACCAGGCTCCCGCCGACCCGAGCGCGAGCACGCCGCCGACGGCCCCGCCGACGCCGCCGATGACGACCATCACCACCGCCCCGCCGATCGCCAGGCCCCACAGCGCGGCGCCGCTGAGACCGTTCTTGGCCCGCGGGTGGCGCCGATACCAGCCGCGGTGCACCACCTCGGTGTAGAGCGCCTGCACCGCCTCGCGCATCACCTGGCCGAAGTCGCCGGTCAGCTGCGAGATCCGCACCGAGGGGCCGTACGCGAACATGCCGTTGAGCAGGTGGGCCTCCATCACCGACAGCTCGTCATCGGCGGGCGGGTCCTGGGCGATGATCTCCCAGTCCGGCCGGTCCTTGCCGCCACGGCGGGCGATCGGACGCTGCCGACCCGGCCCGGCCGGACTGTCGGCCTCCTCGGGTTCGACCGCGGTGATCTTCACATAGCCGCGCACCGCCAGGTCGACGATCGTGGCGGTGACGTCGCGGCTCTCCGCGAGCCCGTCGTAGACGGTGCCGACCAGCCCGGGCCGCAGGCCCTTCGGTGGGGTGAACTGCACCGCGACTGCCCTGGTGTACTCGCTGTCCGGCACCCGCCGGGTGAGCGCCGGCTGACCGGGACCGGGCAACTGGCCAGGGGTGATCCCCTGGTAGATCTCGTCGAGGCCGGTGCGGCGGGATCGTACGATGGCCACCACGGTGATGGCGGTCACCACCAGGCCGAGGACCATCATGAGCACGGAGGCGGGAGTCACGTCCCCAGCGTACGGGTGGCGCAACCGGCACTCCGACCACCCGGCCGGCCCGGTGGACCCGAAGCCCCCGAACCCTGCCGGCCCCCGCGAAACCCAACGGTGCCCCTCGAACCGACAGCGCCCTGAAAACCCAACAGTGGTCGACCACCGAGGTGGCCGACCACTGGGGTTGTCGCATCGCTGGCGTACGGGGGGGATGATGTCAGCGTGCGACGTCTCGACGGGCGCCTCTCGACGCACCTGAATCGACGATAGTCGAAAGGTTACCCTCAGTCCATGGTCTCACAGACACTTTTCAGGCTGTGGGACGGTGGACTCGGACTGTGGGAAGTGCACCACGAGGCTCAGTGGTCGACCGCCCCGCCCGCGCCGGCGCCGGTGAGGGACCGCACCTCCATCTCCACAGCCTTGTCCTCGTCGTGCTCCTCGGAGGTGATCGTGCCGAGCCAGCCGAGGATGAAGCCGATCGGCACCGACACCAGGGCCGGGTTGTCCAGCGGGAACCAGGCGAAGTTGGCCTGCGGGAACATCGCCGCCGAATTGCCCGACACGGCCGGGGAGAAGATGATCAGCACCATCGCCGAGATCAGCCCGCCGTAGATGCTCCACAGCGCGCCGCGGGTGTTGAACCGGCGCCAGTAGAGCGTGTAGAGGATCGACGGCAGGTTCGCCGACGCCGCGAGCGCGAAGGCCAACGACACCAGGAAGGCGATGTTCTGGCCGTTGGCGACCACGCCACCGACGATCGAGATCAGGCCGATGATGATCGAGGCGATCCGGGCCACCCGCAGCTCCTGCCGCGGGGCGGCCTCGCCCCTGCGGATCACCGAGTTGTAGATGTCGTGTGCGAACGACGCCGAGGCAGTGATCGTCAGACCGGCGACGACCGCGAGGATGGTCGCGAACGCCACGCCGGAGATCAGCGCCATCAGGATGGTCCCGCCGAGTTCGTACGCCAGGGCGGGGGCCGCCGCGTTCGCCCCGCCGGGCATCGCCTTGATCTTCTCCGCCCCGACCAGCCACGCGGCACCGAAGCCGAGGATCATCGTCAGCAGGTAGAACAGGCCGATCAGGCCGATCGCCCAGGTCACCGAGCGGCGGGCCTCCTTGGCCGTCGGCACGGTGTAGAAGCGCATCAGCACATGCGGCAGGCCGGAGGCGCCGAGCACCAGGGCGATCGACAGCGAGATGAAGCCGAGCTTGTTCGTGCCGTACTTGCCCATCGGCTCCAGCAGGTGGTCGCCGGTGCCCGGTTTGACCGTGTTGACGTGGTCGATCGCCTGCTGGATCAGCGTGGACAGGTTGAACCCGACCCGGGCCATCACCCACACCGACATCACGATGACACCGATGATCAGCAGGATCGCCTTGATCATCTGCACCCAGGTGGTGCCCTTCATACCGCCGATCAGGACGTACGCCACCATCAGCAGACCGACGACGACGATGACGAGGTTCTGGCCGACCTTCGAGTCGATACCGAGCAGCAGCGCCACCAGGCCACCGGCGCCGGCCATCTGGGCGAGCAGGTAGAAGAAGGAGACCAGCAGGGTCGAGATCGCCGCGGCCATCCGGACCGGGCGGTCCTGCACCCGGTAGGAGATGACGTCGGCCATCGTGTAGCGGCCGGTGTTGCGCAGCGGCTCGGCGACGAGCAGCAGGGCGACCAGCCAGGCGACGAAGAAGCCCACGGAGTAGAGCAGGCCGTCGTAGCCGTAGAACGCGACCGCGCCGACGATGCCGAGGAAGGATGCGGCGGACAGGTAGTCGCCGGCGATGGCGAACCCGTTCTGACGGCCGGAGAAGGCGGCGCCGCCGGTGTAGAAGTCACCGGAACGCTTCAGGCCGCCGCGAGTCACCATGATGACGACGGTCAGCGTGATGGCGACGAAGCCGACGAAGATGCCGATGTTGACAGCCGGATTGCCCAACGTGGCGAGCGGGAACATCAGAGCCCACTCCCTTCCAGATCGCCTTCAAGGTCGGCCTTCAACTTCCTGGACAGCGGGTCCAGGGACTTGTTCGCGTGCCGGATGTAGAGCCAGGTGATGAGGAACGTGGTGACGAACTGGAGGAAGGAGATCAGCAGTCCGATGGTGATGTTCCCGGCGATGCGGGTACTCATCCAGCCGACGGCATACACGGACAGCAGGACGTAGACGAAGTACCAGACGAGAAAGGCGACGGTCATCGGGAACGCGAAGCTGCGGAACTTCCTCCGCAATTCGACGAACTCAGCCGACTGCTCTACCTCTCTGTAGCGGGCGGGGCTGGGCATGGAATCGCTCCTGGGGTGAGACGGCTCACAGGGTAGTGAGACCGTCGTCACACTAGCGATTCACCGGCGTACCCGTAAGAGAAAGCCGACCCCAAATCGGGCAGCCGAGGTAACGGTTCCATAACGAGAGTCCTTGTGCCAGCCCCACCCGCATCAGCAGTGGCGTAACCTACGTCACACTCCGGAGCGACCCTGGGTGATCCGGGCGATCACCGTCCCCTGGACGACCTCCTCTCCTTCCGCCACCAGCAGGGTGATGGTGCCGGCGGAGGGGGCGATCACCTCGGCGTCCACCTTGTCCATCTGCACCTCCGCGACGAGTTGCCCCTCGGCGACCTGCTCCCCATCGGCGGCGTACCAGGTGGCGACGACGCCGGTGGCGTGGTGGTCCTCGGTGCTCATCTCCGGGAAGGTCACCTCGGTCACCGCAGCACCTCCCGGATCGCGGCCTCGATCTTCTCCGGCCGCGGCAGCGCCGCGTACTCCAGGACATGGCTGTACGGGATCGGGATGTCCGGCATCGCCACCCGCCGCGGTGCCACGGTGAGCAGCCCGGGGTCGGCCTCGACGACCGAGGCGATCACCTCACCGGAGAGCCCGTAGGACAGGTAGTCCTCGTCGACGACCACCAGCCGGCCGGTCCTGGCGACGGACGCGATGATCGTCTCCCGGTCCAGCGGCACCACCGAACGCAGGTCGATCACCTCGACGCCGATGCCCTCCCCGGCGAGCTTCTCGGCGACGTCCAGGGCGTGGTGCACCGACAGCCCGAGGGTGACCACGGTGACGTCGGCCCCCTGGTGGGCCACCGCGGCGGTGCCGATCGGCACCACGTGGTCGCCCTCGGGCACCACGCCGATCGAGCGCTGGTTCTTCGCCATCCAGGCCAGCCCCATCACCCCCTTGTGGAACATGTAGACCACCGGGCCGTCGTCGCGGATGGCGGCGGTCATCAGCCCCTTGGCGTCGGCCGGGTTGGACGGCACGACCACCTTCATCCCGGGCAGGTGGCCGAAGGTGCCCCACAGGCACTGGCTGTGCTGGGCGCCGTCGGAGTAGCCGCCGCCGACCGCGGTGGTGAGCACCATCGGGACCGTCACGTTGCCGCCGGACTCGAAGTGGATCTTGGCCATGTGGTTGTAGATCTGGTCGAGGCAGACGCCCAGGAAATCGGCGAACATCAGCTCGACGATCGGGCGCATGCCCTCGACCGCGGCGCCGATGCCGAGACCGATGAAGGCCGTCTCCGAGATCGGCGTGTCGATGATCCGGGTCGGGCCGAACTCGTCGAGCAGCCCGGTGGTCGAGCCGAAGATGCCGCCGTAGGCGCCGACGTCCTCGCCGAGGTAGATCACCTCCGGGTTGGCTCGCATCTCCTGGGCGATCGCCTCGGCCATCGCCTTCGACGTGTTGAGCCGGCGGACCGGGGTGGATCCGGTGCCGGGTGCGGTGGTGCTCATCTCAGGCCTCCTCGGCGAACGCGTACGTGAGCACATCGGCCGGATCGGGCAGCGGGCTCTCCTTGGCGAAGGTGATCGCGGCCTCGACCCGCTCGGTGGCGACCGAGGCGACCCGGGCGATGCCGGCCTCGTCGAGGATCCCGGCGTCCTGCAGGCGCCGGGCGTACGCCGGGAGTGGATCGTGGCTGGCCACCTCGGCGAGCTCGGGCCGGTAGCCCTGGGCGTCGCCCTCGAAGTGGCCGAGCATCCGCAGCGTGGCGACCTCGAGCAGTGTCGGCCCCTCCCCGGCCCGGGCGCGGGCGACCGCCTCGCCGGCGGCGGCGTAGACGGCGTCCACGTCGTTGTCCTCGACGCGTACGCCGGGGATGCCGTAGCCGGCGGCCCGGACGGCGTTGGAGGCGACGGCGGTCGAGGCGCTGCGGGGCACCGAGATGCCCCAGGCGTTGTCCTCGACGACGAAGACGACGGGCAGCTTCCACAGTGCGGCGAGGTTGAGGGACTCGTGGAAGCCGCCCTGGTTGGCGGCACCCTCCCCGGTGACGGCGACGGCGACGTTGCCGGTGCCGCGGGTCTTGAAGGCGTACGCCTGGCCGAGCGCCGGTGGGTAGCCCTCGGCGATGATGCCGGAGCAGGAGAAGTGGACGGCGGGATCGAACAGGTGCATGTGGCCGCCGCGACCGCGGCCCAGACCGGTTTCACGGCCGAAGATCTCGGCAGTCATCCGATGCAGGTCGACGCCGTGGGCGATGGCGAAGTGGTGCGGGCGGTGGGTGGCGGTGACGGCGTCGTCAGCAGTGAGGTGGGCGCAGACCCCGGCGGCGACGGGCTCCTGACCGGCGGCCAGGTGCATCTCGCCGGGGACGAGTCCCTTGCCGATGTCGAAGCCGGGGCCCTTGTCGGCGTGGTATTCGCGTTGGATGGCGAGTTCGTAGGTGCGGGCCAGCACCATGGTGGAGTAGAGATCGAGCCGTACGGCGGCGTCGGGAACCTGCGCCGGCCCAGTGGAGTGGTCGGTCATCGTTGACCTCCGGGTGAAGACGGGTTCCCACCATCATCACCAGCCGGGACCGCCGCTGTCAGGCGATCGGCGCGGCGCCCGGGTCGTGGGTCGTCTCCGACGGGGGTCTGCGGTTACCGGAGGTGCCGGCCGTCGGTGAGTACGTCGGGCAGGATGCCCAAGTAGTGCCCCACGGTGACCTCCACCTCGGCCATCCGGTCACGGGTGAGGTAGTCGACCGGGTCGCCGATCAGGTAGTCGATGTCAATGCTGCGGATCTGGTCGACCAACAGACGTGTGATCCGTCCCGCGATCTCACACGTCGGCCTGAAAACGGTGGGTCGGGCCTGCGTCGAGGTCGGGATGACGACAACGGTCGACAAGGGGGAATCCGTCGGCGAGACCACCAGGCCGAGGCGCTTGCCGCGTTGCTCGTGCCCCCTGGTCGGTCCCAGGTCGATCCGGTAGACCGCTCCTCGGATCACCACGCCTCCGGCTCGGTGGTCAGATCCTCGTCCTGGAGCCGGTGGGCGTCCTCACGGAACTGCTCCAGCCAGTGCTCGTGGTCGAGCAGCCTGAGTGCGCGCCGCAGCGTGTCAGAGGTGGACTCCCCCGGGAGCGCCGCCTCGCGCAGGATGCGCTCGTCCTCCTCGGTCGGACGAAATCCGATGGTCCCAGCCATGGACCGAGGATACGCCGCCGTTGCACAATTGTTGAACGCCGTGCTCGACGCACCGGCTTCTTCCGCCCGAAGCCGCGGGCCGGTGTCCCCCACCTCCTAGACCGCCGCCCGCCGCGGCCCACCGGCCGACCGGATCCTGATCCCGCCCTCCAGGACCTCCTGCATGGTGGTGACGGTCTCGGGGAGCAGGTCGATGCCGAGGGTGTGGGCCTGCCTGTTCAGGGTGAAGACCAGCCGTTCCACCTCGCGGGTGTTGCCCGACCGGTGCTCGGCGACCAGCAGCTGCCGCAGCAGCAGCTCGTCGCCCGGCGCGGCCACCAGACCACGCCCGACCGCCCACTTGGCGAGATCGAGGTCGCGCTCCTCAAGGGCCCGCCCGGCGAGTTCGTGGGCCACGTCGCGGAGGGCACAGGAGGACTCGATCCGCAACTCCTCCGCCCAGGCCCAGTCGCCCGGCGGGGCGTCCGCGAGCGGGGCGCCCCGGACCAGGTCGAGGATCGCGGCCAGGGTGGCGCTGCTGGTCTCGCCGATGCCCCGCCCGAGCATGACCTGCACCTCCTGCCAGTCGGAACGCACCGCCGGGTGCAGCCGGATCCGGCCCGAGTAGGCCTCCGGCAGGTAGGGCCGACCGTCGGTCGCCTGACCCAGCCAACCCCGCAGCCGGCTCATGTTGGACCGCCGGGTGCTCTCCGCCACCAGCAGCGCGCGAGTCATCTCCACCGAGCTGGCGTTCGGGTGCTCCAGCAGCCAGGCGCAGTACTCCAGGCACTGGCGCGGAGCGCGACTCGGTGGCGCCCCGCGGGCGCCCTCCAGTTCGATCGGGCCCAGCAGCAGGAGCCTCGGATCGTCTGACATCGGGGGCTCCTCCTCGACGGCGGCGTCGAGATCGACGACCGCAGTGATCGGCGTGACTTCCGGGTACCCCTCGGCCCAGCGGGCGGGGACAAGGGCTTCGGGGGCGGTGATCCGGTGCAGTTCGATCACCGCGTCCCGGGCCCGACGGCCGACCCGCTGCGGGGCGAGGGTGAGCCCGGCCGGTTCGAATCGCGCCCGCAACGGCGCCTCGTCGACGACCAGGGTCGCTTCGCCGCCGGGGTGTTCGGAGATGAGGACGATCGGTCCTCGGTGGGCGTGGTTGAACCGGTCGCTGAGCCGGCGCCGCTGCGCGGGGGTGATGTCCGCCAGCAGGACGAGGACCTGCGGGGCCCAGGCCTCGGCGAAGTCGGGATCGAGGCGCAGCACGGGGACCGGAGCGTCGGCCACGGCGACCAGAGACTGCTGGGTGGCGGCGGTGGACTCCCAGCTGGTGATGATGTCGTCGAGTCCGTCGACGTGGCGTACGTGGTCGGCCCCGCTGACGTCGACCAGACCGCCGTCATCGCCCACGACGATGACCCGGGCGCCGCCCGACCAGGTGCTGGTGATCAGCTCGAGGACGTGGGAGGTGAGGATCTCCCCGGCGCGCTCGGCGGTGTCGGCATGGACGCTGAGTCGGCCCCACCGTTCGAGGTCGACCAGATAGGTGTCCGCGTCGTCTGTGCCGAGGGTGACCAGGGCCGGCCACGGGCGCAGCAGCTCTTCGCCGGACGCGGCCCGGCGATCGGCCAGCACATCGGCGCGAGCCACCAGCCAGGAGGATCCGCTGTCGACGAACGGCTCCGGGGCTGGCCCCGGCGGCCCGGGGACCCCGGCTGTCCCGGGCGTCGTGCCCACCCGGTCGTCCCAGACGAACTCGAGCTCGGCCCTGCCGACCCGCAGTCGGTCGAGGCCGCCGATCACTCCGGTCCGCAGCGCGTGGCGGGCGACCATGTGGACGGCCCACTCCACCACGTCGACCTCCTCGGGGACCTGGCTGACCAGCAGGGCGCTGCGCAGCCGTTCGGCGCCTTCGGTGGGATGCTGCGGGACCTGTCCGACAGGCCGTTGGACGAGCTGCAGATGTCGGCGGCCGGCCAGACCCGCCACCACCCCGGTGGCCGTGAGGGCGCCGATGCCGCCCAGGGCCAGCCTCCGCTCCCGGTCGGGATCAAGCTGGGATGCCGGCTCGACGGGCGCCGGCTCCGCTGGTCCGGGCGACGCCGTGTCTGCCGGTGCCGGGGACGCCGCCTCCGCTGCCACGGCCGGGACCGCCGCCGGTGTGGTGACCGACGTCTCCGTCGGCGCCGGTGTCGCGGTCGTCGGTGCTTCGATCGGCGTCGATACGGTCGCCACCGGCGTCTCGATCGGCGCGGGCAACGGCATGGTGAGCACCCAACCCACCTCGAGGTGGTCGGGATCGTGGCGCATCAGGGTGGGGTTGAGGTCGCGGATCTGCCGCCACTCCAGGCCGTCGCCGAGATAGGTCTCCGCCAGAGTCCACAGGTCGTCGCCGCGCTGCACCCGGTACTCGAACGTCTCGGGCTGCGCAGCGGTCGTCCCGTCGGTCCCGACCGGCCCCGCCGGCTTGCCGGACGACGGCCCCGTGGACGACGGCTTTGTGGCCCCGACCGGGTCGGCCGGCTGCGCCGGCGCAGCGTACGCCACCGCGACGGCGGCCCCCGGCGAGGGCGGTCCCTCCCGCTGACCGACCCCGAGCATCAGCAACACCGCCAGCAGCAGGGTCCCGGAGACCAGCTGCATCCAGCGCAGCCCGGGGAGCCGTACGGCGCGGCCGCCGATGACCGTGACGACCTCCACGCCGACGGACAGGATGAACAACAACCAGACCACCCAGCCCAGCCCGGTCAGCAGCCACAGCAGCACCCGCCCGTCGTCGGGCACCAGAAGGAGCCGGTCGAGACCGAGGTCGCCGGGCGCCGGGTACAGCCCCCAGGTGACGAGCAGCCAGGGCACGACGATCAGCGATCCCAGCAGCACGGCCAGGGCCAGCAGGCCTCGTACGGTCCGCATCATCGCCCCCGATACCGGTCCACGACACTGGCGGCGCCCGCCTGCAGGGTCAGTTCGCCGGGCAGCCCCGGCAGGATCAGGTCGCCGAGGGCCACTGTGCAGCCGACCGTCACCCGGACCGTGCCAGGGGTCCCGGGCGGGCGGTGCAGGGCGGCCGCGTCGACGGCCACCGTCGTGTCCCGGCAGGGCACGTCGGTGAGGTTGGCCCGGGCCGTCTCCTCAGCGGCCCCGGCGGAGGCACGGGCGTCGGACAGCACGGTGGCGGTCCGCGCCGCCCGGTGGGCGGCCTCGTCGACCGTCGCCCGGGCGGTCCAGATCCGCGCACCGCCGACGACCAGCCCGATCAGCATCATCAGGGCCGGCACCAGGACGACCAGCTCGAGGGCGACGGCACCGCGGTCCGACCGCGACACCGACCACGGACGACCGCTCACCGGGCTCATCGGGCCAGCTCCCGGGGTGCGGTGGCGGTGACCTCGAGCCGGGACAGGCCCAGATCGATGACCAGCGGGGCCGTGCCACGCACCACGACGTCGACCTGCCGGGGTCCGCGGCGGGCGCTGACGGTGACGGACTCGACACCGCCGGACGCCGCCACTCGGAGGGCCGCCGCTTCCGCCGAGGTGGTGTTCGCTCCCTCCACGCTCAGCAGGTCGGCGGCGGTCGCGGCCGCGGCGCCGAGGGTGAGGCGGGCGTGCCACCAGACCCCCAGCTGCACGGTGCCGAGCACGAGCAGCATCACCACCGGCCACAGCAGCGCCCACTGCAGACCCTCGGTGAGCCCGCGCTGGTCGGGGGCCCGCCCACCGGCGGGGATCAGGTCGGCAGGTGGCCCTGGACGTAGGCGGTCACCGCGGTGATCACGATCGTGGCGACCGCGACTGCGCCGGCGAGGAGGATGGCGTTCTCCGTGCTCTGCGACAACCCGCGCTCGTCGCGGGGGCGTGGCCCGGTGGTCAGCTGGAGCAGGGTGGTGATCAGGGTGGTCAGGACCTGCATTGGGTCTCCTTCGGTCAGGTCGGTCGGTCACGTCGGGTCGGTCGGTCATGGGGCACCTCCGGCGCCGGTCAGGCGGAGCAACGGAGGTACGAGGAAGACGAGGGCGAAGACCATCGACGGGATGACCATGAAGACGGTCATCTGTTCGGACACCTTCGCCGCCGCGATCTTCCGCGCGCTCAGGTGCGCGTCGCGCAGCTCGCGGACCCGGGCGCGGAGCGCGCCGGTAAGGGAGGCGCCGGACTCCTCCAGCTGCATCACGTCGGCGATGTCGGCGAGCTCGGGCAGGTCCAGGTGGGTGCCGAGCGTCCGCAGCTGGGCGTACGGGGGGCGCTGCTCCAGCCGGGCCCGCTCCAGGGCGGCCCGGATCTGCAGGAACAGCGGTGCGTCAGAGACCGCCGCGGCAGCGGCGAGTGCCTGCGTCGCCGACCGGTTGGCCAGCCGCTCCAGGGTGACCAGGTCGAAGAAGGTGAACAGTGCCTCCGCCAGGTCCTCACGGATCGCCGGAGCCCGCTGCTGCAGCGTCAGGTCGGGCACGAACCAGCCCAGCACGGCGCCCGCCAACGCGACCCCGACCGGCACCATCAGGGTCCAGTCGGCGAAGAAGCCGATACACCCGGCGAGGACGCCAGGGGTCACCGCTCCGATCAGCGCGTACGCCGCTTTCTCGGACATGAACTCGGGCACCGGGACGCCGCGGGCATCGAGAGCACGGCGTTGCGCGGCCGGAAGTGGGGTGAACGGGTGGGCCGCCAGCCACCGGCCGAGCCGGTCCAGGAGCGATCCCCTGGCGGCGCCGGCGGCGGACGCCGGGCCGACCGGATCCTGTTCCGCCGCCGCGGCAGGGGCGGTGTCGAGCAGTGCCAGCCCGTCCTTCAGTGCCGGGATCGGCGGGCGGAGGCCTCGGACCAGAGCGACGCAGCCCACGCCGATGGCGGCCCCCAGCAGGGCGACCAGCAAGGTCCAGGCGGGGGCGGTCACGAGAGGGCTCCGGTCAGGATCCGCTGGCGCGGCCGGGGCCGGGTCAGTCGTCGCATCATCGCCAGCGAACCGAGGTAGGCGGCGACCAGTCCGAGCAACAGGAGCTGGCCCAGACCGGTGGCGTACGGGGCGAAGAAGTCGCGGCCGAAGACCAGGGCGATCCCCAGCATGCCGAGGGTGATCGCGGTGACCTGGCGGACCACGATCCGTGGCTTGGCGCGTTCCGCCTCGATCTCGCGCAGGGCCGCCAGGATCTGCTGGAGCGAGCCGGACAGCGCCTCGAGGGTCGCCGTCGCGCCGGTGCCGCCACGGTGGGCGGCCAGGCCGAGGGCTGCGAGGACGGCGTCCGCCTCCGGGACGGCCAGACCGTCGGCCATCTCCCGCAGCGCGTCCCGGACGGTCCAGCGCTGGTCGAGGCGCCTGACGACCCGATCGAGGTGCGGCGACAGCAGTGCGGGGGCGGTCCGCCGGGAGGTCCGGATGGCGTCACCGATCGACTGGCCGGTCGGCAGGGTGGCGACGAGACTGTGTATCCACCGGTCCAGAGCGCCGAGCCGTTCGATCGTCGGCGCCGGGGGGTCGGCGAGGAGGTAGGGCAGGGCGATCACCGCCAGCGGAACGATCGCCAACCACACCACCCAGCCGGTGAGGGCGTACGCCACGACGCCGCCGAGGCACCCGGCGAGCAGGCGGGCGTCCCGGCGCCGCCCGGCCGCGCCCGGGGGACGCCGGGTCAGGGTCGCCCACCGCTCGGGCAGGCTCCGCGCCGGGGCGACCGTACGCGTGGCGGACCGAACGGGCGGGGGCACCTCCCGCGGAAGGAACCCCGCGACGACCAGCAGGGTGCCCACGGCCAGTAGCCCGCCGCACAGCGCGACCAGGGCGGTCATCGGACACCCGGCCAGGCGGAGCGGTAGCGCTCGAGTTCGGCGCTGAGGGTCGGCTCGGGGTCGAAGACCGGAGGTGTCAGGGCGCTCGGCAGGGCGTTGTAGAGCAGGTGGGTCACCGGCCGTCCGCTCTCCAGGGCACCGGTCACCTGGCGTACCTCGCTGACCAGGCGCTGCCGGGTCCCGCCGCGCCAGGTGTCGTCGATCAGCCGGACGTGGACGAACAGGTCGATGTTGTGCGCGATCTGCCGGTAGGCCTCGTCGACGGTGAGAACTCCGCCCTGCGCCACCCGAGCGGCGAGCCGGTCCATCGTCGAGGCCGCGGAGTGGGAGTGGGTCGTCGACATCGTTCCGGCTCCGGACTGCATCGCCTCGAACATCGCCCCCGCCTCGGCGCCACGCACCTCACCGACGATGATCCGGGACAGGTTCTGCCGGAGCGCCTCGGGCACCAGGTCGGCAACGGTCACCTCGCCGACCCGGCGGCCGCCGACCACCTCCCCCTGACCGATCCGGGCCTGCAGGGCAATCATGTTGCGCCGGTGCGGCAGCAGGTGGGTGAGCAGTTCGTAGTCGGTCTCCAGGGTGCCGAAGCGCTCGTTGGCCGGGATCGCCGCGATCAGGGCCCGCAGCAGGGTGGTCTTGCCCGCGCCCTGGTCACCGGAGATGACGATCGAGCGCCGACCCATCACCGCGGCGTGCAGGTGGCGGGCCAGTTCCTCCGGCAGCATGCCGCCGGCCACCAGGTCGGGCAGCGTGACGTCGGTGAGCAGGTGTTGGCGGATGGTGATCGAGGGCCGGAAGGAGAGCCCGAAGCCGATCGCGTGGAGCCGGAAGCGGTCGCCGAGCGCCAGGGTCATGCTCGGGTGGGCGTCGTCGAACGGGCGGCTGGGGCGGGCCTGCTCGCCGAGGAACCGGATCGCCTCGACGAGCTCCTCATCGGAGTCGGCGACGGGCGGGTGCTCCGCCCGGTGGCCGTCGCCGTACTGGATGACGACGGAGTCGCAGCCGTGCAGTTCGACGTTCTCCGCCGTCGGGATCTCGAACAACGGTTGCAGCCGGCCGTAACCGAAGACGGCGCTGGACACCGCCCGGACGTACGCCTCCTCGTCGTCGAGATCCCACAGCGCGGTGCCCGAGGCCTGGAGCTGCTCGGCGTGGGCGCGGACCACCTGCCGGATCGCGGCGCGTCCCATCAGCTGCCGGTCGGCATCGGGCATCGTCCGACCGTACTGGTCGTAGTGGTGTTGCACCCGGTCGCTGATCTCGGCGGCGGCCTGCCGACGCAGCGTCACCACCACACCCCAGTCGACCGCAGTGGGACCACCCGGCCGTGTGCCGGAGCCACGATCGGGGACGGATCCGGGGGCGCGCGTGCCGGCCCGACGAGGGGCGGCGTACGGTCCGTCGGGCGCTCGGTCGACCACGTCGATGATGGCGCGCCGGCCCATCAGGGGGACCTGGTCCAGCGGGAGGTGGTCGGTCATGCCGGCACCTCCTCGAATGACCGGAACGCGTCCAGCAGCGGTGATCGCTCCCACCGCCGCGGTGGCACCGCCCCGTCGGACAGGACGGCGGCGTGCTCGGGCAGGTGGGGCAGCACCAGGTCGACGGACCAGCCGAACTGCGCCGCCACCTCGTGGCGGTCGTAGGGCATCCCCTCGCCGACCAGAGCGAGCCCGACGCGGGTGGCCCGCAGGGAGTTCTGCAGCAGGTCGTCGATCGCATCGCAGACGGGCCGCGCCGCGGCCAGATGGCGCAGGCTGGTCCGGGTCACCACCAGCACCTGGTCGGCGACGCGGAGCAGCGGTTCGACCGGTCGGACGGAGGTGAGTCGCCCGCCGTCGACGACGACGTCGGTACCGTCGTCGGCGGTCCGCCGCAACAGGTCCGCGAGGGCCGGCCAGCCGGGTTCGAACAGATCGATGGCTGCCAGGTGTCCGAAGCCGGGAAGGAACCGCCGCGTCCCCTGCTCATCCAACGGCAGTCCGGCGGTCCCGAGGTCGAAGGGCGCACCCATCCGCCGGCGGCGGGCGAACTCCTCCAGGCCGGTCCCGGCAGCGACGGTACCCCGCAAGTAGCCAGCCAGCGGAGCCTGCGCGGCGTCCCGGGCGGCGTCGACGAGCAGCGTCGGAGCCGGGAGGTGCAGTGCCAGGCCGATGGCGGTCGTGGTGACCCCAGGGGATCCGGCCGAGCCGAGCAGGAGGCGTACGGCCATCTCAGCTCCCCCTGACCAGAACGATCCGGTCGGCCGCGGCCAGCCGCGCGACCTCCTCGGCGTCGCGGCGGGCGACCGCGACGTCGACCAGCACGGCCACCTGGTCGTAGCTGGTCTCGACGGGGCGGTGGATCTCCGCCCGGAACGCCCGGTTCCCGCCGGCGGTGCCGGTCGGCTCGGGGCCTGCCTCCACCAGCAGCACCGACGAGCCCGGATCGAGCGGGATCCGCGGCACCCGGCCCTCCGCCAGCCGGAGCCCGACGACCGCCGTGCCGGTCGGCAGGTCCTCCCGACCGACGGAGGCGCCGGTCAGCAGGCTGCCTTCGGCGATGTCGGTGCGAGCGGGCTGGCCGACGACGGTGCCGACGGCGTCCGCGGGCAGCGCGTCGAGCCCGTTGAGTCGTCCGACGGTGACCGGGCTGAGGTCCTGGGCCCGGATGATCTCGCCGCGGTAGACCGTCCGGTTGAGTCGCAGGACGGAGGAGGTGTCGGCCACCTGGGTCCACAACACCACGGATCCCAGTGCGCCGATCACCATGGCGAGCAGCCCGGCGAGGATCCAGCGTGGCCGGCGCCGGCGCACCGCCGACAGCGGCCGCCCGACGGGGACGCCACGCGGCCGCGCAGCCACGCCCGTCGACTGCACGGTCCGGGTGGACCCGGCGGACGGGTCGGGCGCGGGCGGGGTGGACGGGGTGGGGGTCCTGAGGGGCAACATCGTCACTCCAGGGCTTCCTCGACGTGGATATTGCCCCTGAGGCTAGGGGTCGGGGTGTCACCATCCGGGTCCCGGAGGTGAACACAAGGTGAACTGGGGGTGCGGCGTCTCGAACTACGGAACACGCCACCATGTTCCCGAGTCGGTGTTGGCCCAGGTGTTGTCCGCAACACCCCTAGTGTTGGCCGGTTTCATCGCACGCCGACCGAGATTGCTGAGGCTTCCCTAACGTGTGGGCATCAACACACCGGCACGATGGTAGCCAAAAGGTGAACCCGGAGTACTCTGGAGTCAATCTCGTAGCGAGAGTAAAGAATCCCCAGGGACCGTCAGGTGTCGTACCGGCGGTCCCTGGTGTATGTTGCGGCTCTAGTCAGCCGAGCACCTGGCTCAATGGCTCGGAATGGTCACCACCGGCGGTTCGAAGCCCGGTACCCCCGGCAGTGCTCGGAACAGGTCATCGCGTGGCCGCGCCGGTGCGGGATACGCACGCTTGCTCTGGCTGGCCCCCAACAGGACCATGTCTGCCGCCAACCGCACCGACCACGGACCCGGGTCGATCACCGGCACCGGCAGCCTCTCCGCCAGGGCGGCGGCAGCCTGGTGCATGGTGGTGCTGGCCAGCACGATCACGTCAGCACCATCCTCGCTGATCGCCGACTCGGCAAGGTCCCCCAGCGCCGCGATCACCTCCGGTTTGTCGGTGAGCAGGCGGCCGACGTCCGGCGCGCCGACGTCCAGGGCCCGGTAGGACGCCACCTTGTGACCGAGTTCGTGCCCTACCAAGGACCGACGACAGTTGTCCGCCCATCGGTCGAACGTACTGATGACGGAGAACTTCCGCCCCAACAGGCAGGCGACGGAGGCCGCCGCGTGACCCGGCCCGACCACGGGGATGTCGAGCCTGGAGCGCAACGCCGCCACCCCCGAATCCGACGCGGTGTCGATGCACACGGCGTCGTAGCCCTCCTGCTCCGATCGCAGCCCTGCCTGCACGATGTACATGTCGATCAGCAGGTTGTCGTACGGGCTGTCAGCCAGCTCACCACTGGCCCGTACCGGCTGATAGTCGACCTCGACGCCTGCCCCCAGCAGTGTCGGGCGCAGCTGCGAGGCCCGCAACCGGACCTCGTCCTCTCCCAAGGGGAAAGGCACGATCACCTTGATCCTCATGAGTCCTCCCGCCTCAGACCTCGGATCCTGCCCGTGTCACGACCTCGGCCCGGGCCGCCAACACCGCTATCGGCACCGCGTCCAGCACCGGCACCCCCAGCTCCGCCGACAGCACGTCCGCAACCGGCCCGAGGGCCGAGCAGCCGAGACAGATGCTGTCCGCCCCGGTGGCGACGAGTCGCCGGGCTGCGGAGACGATCCCGTCCCAGTGGCCTGGCAGGTCCCGGTCCAACTCGGCCACCCCCACGCCGATCGCCTGCACGCCTGCGCAGGTGTCACCCATGGCGTAGCGCTCGACCATGTCGGTCATGATCCCCACCGCGTCGTGCGAGGCCGCGAGGATCCCGAACGAGCCGTGGGCGCGGGTCGCGTGGACCATCGCCGCACGCGCCATCCCGATCACCGGGAGCCCGGTGCGGTCCGCGACCTCGGACACCCCGGGATCACCGAAGCAGGCGATCACCACGGCGTCAGCCGGACCGACAAGATCCGGCAACCGAAGCATGGCGGTCACCGCACGGTCCTCGTCCTCCCGGGTGTCGATCGCGGCGGGAGCGTCGGGGGTCCGTACGACAGCGAGCTCGGTCCCCGGGAGCCGCGCCACAGCGGCTGACCGAAGGATGCTGGACGTCATCTCGACGCTGGAGTTGGGGTTGATCACAAGAATCCGGATCATCGGCATTCCTGTCCGATCAGGCTCAGGCCGCCGCGAGGGATCGGCGGGTCTTTAGCAGGTAGTTGTCCCCCGAGGTGATCGGGGGATACTTCGCACCGGACTCGCCGATGCAGGTCGGGATCGCCTCGATCAGGGCGTCCGGGTCGGGTTGGTGGAAGAACGGGATCGACAGCCGGCGCTCGCCCAGCGACGGAGCCGGCGGGTTCGCAACCCGGTGCAGCGTGGAGACCCACCGGTCGTCGGTCCACCGGGCCATCAGGTCACCGATGTTGACCACGAAAGTGCCCGGAATGTCGGGCACCAGGCGCCACTGTCCCTCCTGGCGCACCTGCAGCCCGCTCGGCCGCTCGTTGCGATAGAGGATGGTCAGGCTGCCGTAGTCGGTGTGCTCGCCGAGTCGCACCGAGCCGGGCACAGCGAGGTCGCTGACCGGCGGGAAGCCGTTCGCGAAAAGCACCGAACAGTGCTTGGCACAGGAGGCGTCGAACCAGTCCTCGGCCAGGCCCAGGCCCAGTGCGAACCCCTTCAGCAGAGTGGTGGCGACCCGCTCCATCTGCCGGTAGTACGCGGTCCACACCGCCCGGAACCGATCCTGGCCCGCCGGCCACAGATTGACGTGATCGAAGACCCCCTCGCCGATGGCCTCGGGGGAGCCGATCGCAAAGTACTCGACGTAGTCCCCAGTCCGTTTGCCGGCCAACGACCGGGCGTGCGGCTCCATCCAGCCGCGGCTGGTCTCCGGTGCGGGCTGGTGGACGGGTTGCTTGAGGTGCTCCGGAAGAGCGAAGAACTCCTCGCACACGTCATGCATGTCGTCGATCAGTCGCTGCGGGACACCGTGGTCGGAGACGACGAGGAAGCCGACGTGGCGATTGGCCTCATCGATCCGGGCACCGAGGGCGCGGCGGACCTCCTGGTCGGGAGAGTCGAGGCCGTCGAGGGCGATCACCGGGATGTCGGCCTGGTCGAGGACTTCGGTGGTGTCGGTCGCAGTGGGCAGGGGGTCACGCATGGCTCGGCTCCTTGGGTGCGGTGACCGGGGTGAACATCTCGACACCCCAGCCCTTGTCGTACGGGGTGGCGAAGAGGGTGTCGACGGCCAGGTGGGAGATGAACCACTGGTCCCCGTCACGGACGAAGGTGTTGTCGTACGCCAGGCCGATCCACACCGGCAGGGTTCCCTCCCGGATGGTCGACGGCTCGAAGCAGAGCCATCGTCCGGTCGCGGACAGGGCGTCATCGGCGACCCGGATCTCCTGGTTGGTCAGGTAGTGGTAGGTGAAGGGCTGGCGCTCCTGGACGCCTCGGAAGTTCGCGGCGATCGCCTCGCGGCCCTGCCAGGTGCCGAATTCGATGTTGCGGCCGACGCCCTCCCAGACCGCGTCGGGGGTGAAGTGCTCGACGATCCGGTCGATGTCCTTGGCCAGGTCGCAGGCGTTGATGTAGGACGACATCAGGTCGGCGACCGCTTGATGCGCCTCGACCCGGTCCAGCCGGGCCAGCAGGGCGGCGAGGGTGGGCTCGGGGGTCATCCGACTGCCTTTCGGAGGAGGAAGCGGCCCCGTCCCGGGCGGTCGCCGGCGGCGGTCGGGCGACCGTCCTCGACGACCAGTTCCCCGCGGGACCAGACCTGGGTGAGACGGCCGTGAGCGGTGACCCCCTCCCACAGCGTGTAGTCGATGTTCTGCGCCTGGCCGGCGGCCGAGATATGCGTGCTGCCGTCGGGGTCGAGGACGGCGATGTCGGCGTCCGCGCCGGGCGCGATGATGCCCTTGCGGGGGAACATGCCGAACCGGCGGGCGGGCTCGGCGGCGGTGACCGACACGTACTTACCGAGGTCGATCCGGCCGCTGTGCACCCCCTCCGAGTAGGTGACGATCATCCGGTGCTCGATCCCCGGGCCGCCGTTGGGGATGTCGCGGAAGTCGTCCCGTCCGTCGGTCTTCTGGGTGGCGAAGCAGTACGGGCAGTGGTCGGAGCTGACGATGCCGAGCACGCCCGACGACAGGCCGCGCCACAGGGCGTGGCGGTGGGACTCCTCGCGCAGCGGCGGGGTGAGGACGACCTTGGCCCCTTCGAAGTCGGGCCGATAGTAGGCCTCCGGGCCGAGCGAGAGGTAGTGGGTGCAGGTCTCACCACCGATCGGCCAGCCGGAGATCCGCGCCTCGCCGATCAGGTCGACCGACTCCTGGGTGGACATGTGCACGAAGTAGAGCGGCGCCTCGGCCATCCGGGAGATCCGGATCGCCCGGGCGACGGCCTCGGCCTCGGTCGACGGGGGCCGGGACAGCAGGTGTCCCTCGGGCCCGCGAACGCCTCGGCTGACCAGATCTGCGGCCAGCACGTCGATCACGTCACCGTTCTCGGCGTGCACGCACACCTGCATCCCGGTGGTGCCGGCACGCGACAACACCCGGTAGAGCTCGCCGTCGTTGATCATCAGCGTGCCCCGGTAGGCCAGGTACGTCTTGAGGCTGGTAATGCCGTCGGCGGCGAGAGTGGACAGCTCCGCGTCGAAGCCGTTGTAGAGCCGGCTGACGCAGGCGTGCAGCCCGTAGTCGATCACCGCCTTCTCGGCCGCCGAGGCGGCATGGCGGGCGACCGACTCGGAGATGGTCAGGCCGGGCAACTGGCTGGCGTAGTCGACGATCGTGGTGGTGCCACCGACCGCGGCGGCGCGGGTGCCGGTGAAGAAGTCGTCGGAGGTCTTCTGGGTGAACGACCCGGACTCCAGGTGGGTGTGCACGTCGACGCCGCCGGGCAGCAGGATCCGTCCGGTGCAGTCCACCACCCGGCAGTCGAGGTCCCCGACGGTCAGGTCGCCGACCGCGACGACGATGCCGTCGCGGACCAGCACATCGGCGGGCCGGGCGCCCGACTCGTCGGCCACCCGGCCACCGGTGAACAGGATGGTGTCACTCATGCGGACAGCTCCCGCCGGGTCAGGCTCGCCCAGGCTGCCACCAGCTCGTCCTCGTCCAGGACGTCACCGGGCACGCCGAGGTCGCCCAGCGACTGGGCGAGCTGGGTGATCACCGGCGGCATCAGGTCGGCCCGGGCGATGTCCTCGGGTCGACTCATCACATCGCGGGTCGGCCCGTCGATGATGATCCGGCCGGCCGTCATGGCGACGACCCGATGGGCGAACTCGGCCACGATGTCCATGTCGTGGGTGATCACGATGATGGTGTGGCCGTGCTGCTCGTTGAGGTCCTTGAGGAAGTGCATGACTTCCATGGACTGGCGGTAGTCCTGACCGGTGGTCGGCTCGTCGACGACGATGATCTTCGGCCGCAAGGACAGGATCGAGGCGATCGCGACCCGCTGGCGCATGCCCTTGGGCTGGAAGAACGGGTGTTCGTCGAAGAGGTGCTCGCCGATTCCGGCGGTCCTGGCGGCTTCCCGCACCCGCCGGTCGACCTCGTCGGCATCGAGGCCTAGGTTGCGAGGGGCGTACGCGATCTCGTCCTGGATCCGGGCGTTGAAGAGCTGGTGGTCCGGGTTCTGGAAGACGTAGCCGATGCTGGCGATCAGCTCGGACGTACGGGTGTCCCGGTCGATCCGGCGGCCGTCCACCGTGACGGTGCCGGAGGTCACCTTGAGAATGCCGTTGAGGCACTTGGAGAGGGTCGTCTTGCCACTGCCGTTGGTACCGATCAGGGCGAGGAACTCGCCCGGGCGTACGGCCAGATCGATCCGGCTGAGCGCCTCCGTCCCGTCCTCGTAGTGGAAGGCGGCGCCCCGGACGTCGATGATCGGGTCCGCGGGGATGTCGGTGGAGTGGGGGGTGGAGGTCATGCCAGGGCTCCTGACGAGGCAAGGGATCGGGCGGCGGAGGACACGTCGCCGAGGGTCACCGGAGTGTCACCCTCGGCCGGCAGACCGCCGGCGCGGCGCACCCGCTCCAGGAAGCCGACGGTGGCGGGTACCCGGATGCTGCGACGATCGGCGGCGTCGAGGCGGCCGAAGAACTCCCGGGTGGGAGCGTCGACACGGATGCTTCCCGCGGAGACCAACAGCAGCCGGTCGCAGACATCGACCAGCCGCTCCAGGCTGTGCTCGACGACGATGACGGTGAGATTGAGCCGTTCCTTCAGCTCGGTGAGCAGGCGGTAGACGCTCGTCTTGGAGCGCGGGTCGAGCATCGAGGTGGGCTCGTCGAGGATGAGGATCCGCGGCCGCATCGCCAGCACGCCGGCGATGGCCACCCGCTGCTTCTGGCCGCCGGACAGCTCGTGCGGTGACTTCTCCAGCAGATCCGCCAGGTCGGTGAGCGCAGCCACCTCGTCGAGGCGGGTGAGGATCTCGCCGACCGGCACTCCGAGGTTCTCCAGACCGAAGGTGATCTCCTCCTCGACACTCATCGAGGTGAACTGGGCGTCGGGATCGGCGAAGACCATCCCGACGGTGGCGGCGGCCTCGGTGGCGGACAGGTCCTTGGCCTCACGGCCGAAGACCTCGACGCTGCCGCGCAGGACCCCGTTGTGGCAGCTGGGGATGATCCCCTTGATGGCCTGGACCAGGGTGGTCTTGCCGGCCTCGTTGGGGCCGACGACGCCGACGAATTCCCCCGCGCGGATGGTGAGGTCGACGCCGCTGAGCGCGAATTCCCTGGCGCCCTGGTACTTCCAGGCGAAGTCGGTGAGCCGGATGGCTGGTGGGTCGGAGGGTGTCATGGTGTTCACCTGGGTTCGCATCGGGGGTTCAGAGCAGGCCGGACAGGGCCGCGTACGTGGCGGACCGGACCAGTCCCAGCCACGGTGTGGTGAAACGCAGGGTCGCCACCCCGACCAGGGCGAGCACCAGGGCGACGACCAGCACCCAGTCCCGAGGGTTCATCACGAATCTCGACCGCAGGTAGTCGGGGCGGCGGGCGCCGCCCACCCGGCCGGCGAGGGAGGTGCCCTTGGCGTGCAGGCCGATGCTGATGTCCTCACTGCGCCGGATGGAAAGGGTGAAGAGCGGGACCAGGTTCATGGCGAAGTGCTTGACCTTGCCGACGAGGCCGAGGTTGCGGGTGTCGAGACCACGGGCGATCTCGGCCTCCTTGATCACTGCGTAGTCCTCGAGGAAGATCCCGACCGAGCGCAGGGTCAGGCCGACGAAGTAGGAGACCACGAAGGGCACGCCCAGGGTGCGCAGGCCGACCAGGATGTCGGACTCGCGGTTGGTGGAGAAGTAGAAGATCGAGGCAAGGACGAGCGCGATGATCCGGCAGTAGGTGGCTAAAGCCCACATCAGGGACTCGAAGTAGCCCGTCACCGGGCCGATGCTGAAGAGCACCGTGCCGCCGCCGGGGCCCGTCTCCCGCGGAAAGAGAGTGTAGGTGAGGCCGAGGATCACGAAGACGGTGAGGAACATCGGCACGAACATCTTCAGCCTGGTCATCCGGACGTTCGCGAAGCGGAAGAGGACCAGGGTCATCGCGACGACGAGCAGGTTGATCTCCGGCGCCTCGATGAAGAGCGGAATCACCGAAGTCACCAGGTAGAGGACCAGCCGGGAGGCCGGGTGCAGTCGGTAGATGGGCGAGCGGGACGGGATGTAGCCGACGATCGTCTTGCGCATCGCCCGGCCGCGGGGACGTGCGACCTCGGGTGGAGCGGGGGTCGTCGCAGCGCGCGCCGTGGCGTCCTGCACCGTGGTGGTCATGGGATCCTCCCGGCTGGTCGTGGTGGATGGTGGTCAGTGGTCGGGGACGGTCCGGGGCTCAGGCCCAGACGCGCTTCACGAAGGTCTTGGAGCGCAACACGATCGGGGAGATGTACTTGAGCATCACCACGCCGAGCACCCAGGAGGCGATGGAGTTGCCCAGGAACCAGCCGATGAAGGTCACCGGGAAGGCATCCGCGGAGATCAACCCGAAGAGGAGCAGCACGCCGCTGCCCCAGGCCGCACCGATGGCGTTGGAGAGGATGATGCCGAAGACGGTGAAGACCGCCCAGTCCTTGCCGGTGCGCAGGCGCGGGTCGGCCTTGAGCAGCCGGAAGGCGATGCCGCCGACGATCGCCTGGGCGAGGTTGCCCGGGATGTAGGCGAGCGAGACCGGCAGGGGTGCTGCACCGGAGATGGCGTTGGAGATCAGCGGGAAGACGGCACCGGCGATGCCGCCCCAGCCGCCGTACCAGATGCCGCCGACGCTCTGGATGGCCTGGCCCGGCCAGAACGCGGTGATGTAGCCGAGCGGGATGGCCAGGCTGCCGAAGGTTCCGACGACGACACCGATCCCGGTGAACAACGCCGTCATGACGAAGTGAGGCAGACCTGGCGTACGGATCTCGCCGGGCTCGACGTCCCACACCGAGGTGCTGGTCGCGGTGGTCGGGTCGATGGTCTCGTTGGTGGTGCTCATGGTGGTGGTCCTTCCGGAGTGCCGCGACGGGGCGGGACTGGACGGGATCCGCCGGACGGTCGCCCGACGGGGATCAGGGATTCGTCAGCGGGCGCCGACGGGGGCGGTACGGACAACGGAGCCGGTGCGGGTGCCGGTGCTGCGTCCGCTGCGACGAGCGATCTGCCCGCCCACGATCACGCACTCCACGCCATCGGGGAGGGCGATCGGGTTCTGGTAGGTGGATCGGTCCCGGAACGTGGTCGGGTCGAGCAGCACCAGGTCGGCGCGCAGCCCGGGGACGATCGCGCCGCGATCCGCCAGCCCGAGGATGCGGGCCGGCTCGGTGGTCATCCTGCGGACGGCGTCGACAACGTCGACGATGCCCTCCTCGATCGCGAAGCGACCGAGGAACCGGCCCGCTGTCCCGTAGAGGCGCGGGTGCGGGTGCGGATTGAACACGCCGTCGGTGCCCACCAGGGAGCCGGACTCGCGATAGATGTCGCGGACGACCTGCTCGCTCGAGTAGTGGTCGATCATCCCGGCGTCGAGGTTCGTGTCCGCCAGGACCCGCAGCACGGTCAGGGCCGGGTCCTCGCCATTCGCCTCGGCGACCTCGGCAACCGTACGACCGACCGTGTGTCCCCATGGCGTGGCGGCCTGGGTGATGACGATGTTCTCCGGGCCACAGGAGGCGAAGAGGTTCTCCCAGCCGGGCAGGCCGTGCCACATGTCGTGGGCCAGCCGACGCCACTCGGTGCGGCTGGCCAGCCGATCGAGCACCGCCGCCGGTCCGCCCGCCAACGCGTGAGGGGGCAGCAAGGCGGACAGGACGGTGCTTCCGGCCCCGTACGGGTACTGGTCGACACTGAGCCGGATCCGACCCGAAGCCGCCTCGAGCAGGTCCATCAGGTCGTGGAAACGATGGGCATTGCCGATCAGCTTGAGGTGGGAGACGTGGAGCGGCGCCCCGGTGCGCTCCGCCACCTGGACGAACTCACGGATCGAGTCGACGATCCCGTCGGCCTCATTGCGCACGTGCGGAACCAGCGGGACGTCGTAGCGAGCGGCGACCGCGGCGACCGCGGTCAGCTCCGCGGTGTCGGCGAACAGCCCTGGGGCGTAGATCATGCCGAACGACACGGCCCGCGCACCGGCCTCGCAGCCCGCGGCGACCAGGGCCTGCATGTCCCGGATCTCCCGGGCGGCGGGGCGGCGGTCGACACCGCCCATGACGACCTCCCGGACGGCGCTGTGCGGGACGCAGGCGGCCATGCTCGTGGCCGGACGGGCATCCTGCAGCGACTGCAGGTAGTCGGCCAGGCTGTGCCAGTCCCACGGGGCGTTGCGGCTCGGCTCGAGCGCCGCCAGGTAGCGGCGGCGACCGTCACGGACCTCATCGGACACCGGGGCGGGGCCGAGGCCGTCCAGACAGACGAGCTCGGTGGTGAAGCCCTGACCGATCTTGGCGGTCATCTCGGGCTCGTCGAAGGCATGCAGCGCACTGTGCGCGTGCATGTCCACGAAACCGGGGACGAGCAGCAGCCCTCGGCCGTCGATCTCCTCACCCACGCTGTCCATCAGGAGCTCGGGCGCGACCGCAGTGATGATCCCGTCGCTGACCGCGACGTCGGCACGGCGCACCTCGGTCGGGGTCACGACCTCGGCCCCCCTGACGACTGTCTGGGCTTCCACGGATCCTCCCTGTGGCGACGACTTGTAGGACAACTGGCAGTTGTCTACCACGAGAAGATTCTCGGCCACCAGCCCTGGAAGGGCAGATCAGCGGATTGTGGAGTGATCGGAACAGGCCCGGAACCCGACCGTTACACAGCGGGCGACGGCGCCGACCGAACGGATCATTCGTCCCGTCGACGCCGCAGATGGAATTCGAAGTACGCGGGGTCGAACCAGGACTCGCTACGGTTCACCAGCCGACCGTCGGCGCTGCAGGTGTGTTCGCTGAGCTGCAGCAGCGGGGCCCCCAGGTCCACGTCGAGGATCGCCGCCAGGGAGGCCTCCGCGACGGTCGGGGTGATGGTGCACTCGGAGTAGGCGGCCGCTCCGGGAGTGTCCAGCAGGAGGTCCAGCACCGACCCCCGGAAACGCTCGCGAAGCACGTCCAGCGGGAGGACCGAGGCCGGCACGTGGTCGACGACGAAGGCGCAACGATGTCCGTCCAGGACCTTCGTGCGGGACACACGGAGGATGGGTTTTCCCTTGTCATTGACGAAATCGTGGACCACCTGATCACCCGGAGGGGCCACCCCGAGCTCGATGTCGGCCGTGCCCATCTGATGACCCGCCTGCCGCGCGAAGGTGTCGAAGGAGACCAGCCGGTCCAGCCCGGAGCGGACCATGTCAGGGCGGGGCAACACGTGCGATCCGGAGCCGCGGGCGATCCGGATGTACCCCTGGTCACGCAGACTCTGCAGCGCGGCCCGGACCGTCACCCGGGAGGCTCCGAAGATGTCCCCCAGCTCGGCCTCGGAGGGGAGACGGTCCCCGGGGGCCACCTTCCCGGACAGGATGAAATCCGCGAGGATCGCGTCCTTGATCTCGGTCTGCAATTGCCGCCGGGTCCGAATCCCGTCAGCCCGCGGAGTGCTCTCCCCCCGATTCATGCGGTCCCCTTCCCGGATCGTCACAAAGCAATGTGAATCTACCATTACAGGTTCTACCTGATTCTTGACTGTTGTCATACAAGTTTCTAGAGTGGTGGCCATCCCGCCACGCTCCAGGAAGAGAGCCGATGCCCACCAGCACCGAGACCAGGATCGTCCGCAACCCCCTCGTCGACCGCGCGGCAGTGCCCGCTGCCGACGACCGCAGCGCCGCTTTCCACCGGCAGCTGCCGGGATGGGCACCGACCCCGCTGCAGGCCGCACCGACAGCGGCGCTGGCCCTCGGCGTCGCCTCGGTGCAGGTGAAGGACGAGTCGAGCCGGCTGGCGATGCCCTCCTTCAAGATTCTCGGTGCCTCCTGGGCCAGCTACCGGGCACTGCTCGCCCACCTCGGCGACGACGCTCCGACCGGGGAGGTCACCCTCGCGGAACTCAGGTCCGCGCTGGGGCCGCGCCCGGTCACACTGGTCGCCGCGACCGACGGCAACCACGGTCGGGCCGTCGCCCGGATGGCTTCCCTGCTGGGTCTGGCTGCGATCATCCTGGTCCCCCGGGACATGGTCACGGCCCGACGCGAAGCGATCCGGGCGGAGGGCGCGGACCTGCGGGTCGTGGACGGCGGCTACGACGACGCCATCGACGCCAGCGCAGCCCTGGCCGACGCCGAGCACGTGGTCATCTCCGACACCTCGTGGGAGGGCTACACCGAGGTCCCGCGGTGGGTGATCGACGGCTACGGCACTCTCACCGGCGAGATCCTCACCGACCTGGAATTGATCACGCCGACGGTTGTCGCGGCCCAGATCGGCGTCGGGGCCTTCGCGGCAGCCATCGCGCGGGGTTTCGCGGGTGGCCCTGCCCGGCTGCTCGTCGGGGTCGAACCGACCCTCGCGGACTGCGTCACGGTGAGCATCGCCCAGGGCCACCCCGTGACGATCCCGGGCCCGCAGAATTCATCCATGGCCGGGCTGAATTGCGGTACGCCGTCGGTCACCGCCTGGGCCGACGTGTCGCGGGGCTTTGATACCTTCGTCACCGTCGACGACAGCGACACCGAGGACGCCATGCGTCTGCTCGCCGCTGACGGCATCGCCTCCGGCGAGAGCGGCGCCGCCGGTCTCGCCGGACTCCTGCGGCACCGCGAGGGTCTGGGCCTCGGTCCGGACGACCACGTCCTCGTCGTGTCGACCGAGGGCCCCACCGATCCCGTCAACTACGAGCGGGTCTGCGGCTTCGCACCCGTCTCCCACCTGGAGGAAGCATGACCACCACGACCGATCCCTCGTCGACCATCGGCGAGCTGACCATCGACGGCGACCGCCTCTGGGACAGCCTTGCCGCGTTGGGTGGCATCGGGGCGTACGACGACGTCGCCACCGGCCTGGTCGGCGTCCGCCGCCTCGCCCTGACCGACGCCGACCGGGACGGCCGGGACCTCGTGGTGGGCTGGTTCCGTGACGCCGGCCTGGAGGTCCGCCAGGACGCCATCGGCAACGTCTTCGCCCGCAGGGCGGGCAGCGAGCCTGATCTCGCGCCGGTGATGATCGGCTCGCACCTCGACTCGGTGGCGACGGCAGGCCGCTTCGACGGCTGCCTCGGCGTGCTCGGGGGCCTGGAAGTGGTCCGGACTCTGGATGACGCCGGCATCAGCACCCGCCGCCCGATCGAGGTGTGCTTCTTCACCGAGGAGGAGGGGGCGCGCTTCGGCACGGACATGCTGGGCAGCGCGGTGGCCGCCGGCCGGATCGACCTGACCGACGCGTACGCCCTGACCGACCGTGACGGTGCAAGCATCGGCGAGGAGTTGGTCCGACTCGGCCAGGTCGGTGCCGGGCCGGTCCCGATGCCGCGCCCGCCGCACGCCTACCTGGAGTGCCACATCGAGCAGGGCCCGATCCTCGCCGACCACGATCGGCAGGTCGGGGTCGTGCTCGGGGTCCAGGCGATCAACTGGTGGGAGATCACCATCAGCGGCCGCGCCGCCCACGCCGGCACCACGCCGCGTGGACTGCGTCGCAACGCCTCCCTGGCCGCTGCGTTGATCACCGTGCACGCCGACGAGATGGCAGCCTCCGGCGACTACGGCCGGCTGCTGACCACGGTGGGCCGCTTCGAGGTGCGCCCCAATCTGGTCAACATCGTCCCTGCCCTCGCCCTGCTGACCGTCGACCTGCGCAATCCGGATGCCGATGCCCTCGATCGGGCCCGTACCGACCTGCGCGCCTGTGTCGACAGCATCGCGGAACGCACCGGCACCACGATCACCGTGCGGGAGACGGCACACACCGCCCCGGTGGATTTCTCCCCCACCATGATCGACCTGGTCGAAGCCACTGCCGATCGCCTCGGGCTGTCCCACGCGCGGATCACCTCGGGCGCCGGCCACGATGCCGGCGAGATCGCGGCCATCGCACCGGCCGGGATGATCTTCGTCCCCGGACTGTACGAGGGGATCAGCCACAACCCGCGGGAGTACTCCACGCCGGAGGCGTGCACCGACGGCATCAACGTCCTGCTGCACTGCGTGCTGGCCTGCGCGGAGCAGTGATCCGACTCCGTTGTGTCCGGAGGAGGTCGCTACAGGTTCTCCGCGGCCCACTCCCGCAGCCGGCGTGCGGCCTCCTCCTCGCCCAACGGACCGTTGTCGATCCGCAGCTCCAGCAGGTACCTGTACGCCCGGCCGACCACCGGCCCCGCCGGTACCCCCAGGATCGCCATGATCTGGTCGCCGTTCAGGTCCGGGCGCATCGCGTCCAGCTCCTCCTGCTGCTCCAGCTCCGCGATCCGCGCCTCGAGGTGGTCGTACGCCGCCCGCAGCGCCGCCGCCCGCTTGCGGTTCCGCGTCGTGCAGTCTGCCCGGGTGAGGATGTGCAGCCGCTCCAGCTGGTCCCCCGCGTCGCGGACGTAGCGGCGGACCGCCGAATCGGTCCAGTCCCCCTCGCCGTAGCCGTGGAACCGCAGGTGCAGCTCGATCAGCGTGGCGATCTGCTTGATCTCGTCACTGCTGAAGTGCAGCGCCTTCAGCCGCTTCCGGGCCAGCTTCGCCCCCACCACGTCGTGGTGGTGGAAGGACACCTTGCCGCCCTCCTCGAACCGCCGGGTCGCCGGCTTGCCGATGTCGTGCAGCAGCGCGGCGACCCGCAGCACCAGGTCCGGCGCGTGCCCGCGGGCCTGCTCCAGCGCGATCGCCTGGTCCAGCACGGTCAGCGAGTGCTCGTAGACGTCCTTGTGCCGGTGGTGCTCGTCGACCTCCAGCTGCAGCGCCGGCAGCTCCGGCAGCACCCGGGCGGCCAGCCCGGTCGCCACGAACACGTTGAGCCCGTTGCGCGGGCGTGGGGTGAGCAGCAGCTTGGACAGCTCGTCGCGCACCCGCTCGGCCGAGATGATGTCCAGCCGGTCGGCCATCGCCCACATCGCCGCGATCACCTCCGGCGCCGGCACGAAACCGAGTTGCGAGGTGAACCGGGCTGCCCGCATCATCCGCAGCGGGTCGTCGGAGAACGACTGCTCGGGGGTCCCCGGGGTCCGGAGCACCTCGCCGGCCAGGTCGGCCAACCCGCCGAACGGGTCGACGAACCTCCGGGTCCGGACGTCGACCGCCATCGCGTTGACGGTGAAGTCCCGCCGGACCAGGTCGCCCTCCAGGGTGTCCCCGAAGGCGACCGCCGGCTTGCGGGAGTCGGCCCGGTAGGTGTCGGCCCGGTAGGTGGTGATCTCCACCACCCAGCCGCCCTCGACGTTGCCGCCGATGGTGCCGAACGCCTTGCCGACGTCCCACACCTCGCGGGACACCTTCTTCAACAACCGCTCGATCTCGTCGGGGCGGGCCGAGGTGGTGAAGTCCAGGTCGTGACCCAGCCGCCCCATCAGCGCGTCCCGGACCGATCCGCCCACCAGGTACAGCTCGTGGCCCGCCGCCGCGAAGACCTCACCGAGCCGGTCGATCACGGGGGCGATCCGCATCAGCTCGGTCACCGCGTTGTCCTGGGCTCGGGTCAGGGAGGGCACGCTGCCCGAGTCTACCCGGGCCCGCCCGTACGATGGCGGGGTGAGCTCCCGCCCGCTGCCGTCCCCGCGCCGCCGTCCAGGCCGCCGGATCCTCGGCGTACCCGCGCTGCTCACGGCGGTCCTGCTGGCGACGCTGACGGTGCTGTCGGGGATCACCGTCGCCGCCACCCCCGCCCGGGCGGAGGACCGGGTGCGGGTCGACCTCACCTCGGTCACCCCCAAGGTCACCTCGGCCACCGACATCGTCACCCTCAGCGGCACCGTGACGAACACCGGCGACACCACCCTCACCGGCGTCCAGGCCTACCTCTGGCGCGACCAACAGGTCCGTACCACTCGGACGGAACTCGACACCGCGGACGGCCCGACCGGCGCCCGTTACGTGGCGAGGTACGTCATCCTCGGCACCGATCCCTCCGGGACGCTGGCGCCCGGGCAGCAGAGCCCGTTCACCGTCAGCGCCCCGCTGTCGGACCTCGGCATCCCGGCCCGGGACGGGGTGACGATGATCGGGGTCCAGATCCGCGGATCGTACGGTGCCGGCAACACCACGCTGGGCCGGGCCCGCGCCTGGCTGCCGCAGGACCTCGGCACCCAGACCACGCCGCTGCAGGTCGCCTCGGTGGTGCTGCTCAGCTCGGCACCCTCACGGGTGGCGACCGGCACCTTCCTCGACGACCATCTCGCCCAGGAGATCGCCCCCGGCGGTCGCCTCGACGTGCTGTTGCGCAGCGCCGCCGGCAACGGCCGGACCCATCTCGTCGACCCGGCGCTGATCGTCTCACTGCAGGACATGGCCAAGGGCTACAAGCTGACCGACGGCAGCACCGGGGCGGGCGAGAGCGACGCGAAGACCTGGCTGCAGACCTTCGACGCGCTCACCACCCCCGGCTACCGGCTGCCCTACGGCAGCGTCGACATCGACCTGCTGGCCGACGTCGGCCACGCCGACATCGTGCAGTCCGCGCTCGACACCACGACGCTGCCGGCCGACATCGCCCAGCTGCCGACCGCGGTGCTACCGGCCGGCGGACTGCTCACCCGGCGCGGGCTGGCCACCCTCGCCGGCACGCCGACCGACGCCAGCCCGACCGGCACCGCCTCCCCCGCCCCGTCCACCACCGGCTCGGCCGGCACCTCGGCCACACCGTCGGCCGCCCCGACCCCGGCCGCCCCCCCGGTCGTCCTCGCCGCCCAGCCCACCGACGGCGCCGACACCGCCCACGGCGCCGTCCCGCCCGCGCACTGGACCACCGCCGAGGGGGCCACCGTGGTGACGTACGACACCCGGGCCCTCACCCCCGGACCGGACGAGAACGGCACCGACGCCCAGCAGCGGCAGTCCATCGCCGCGACCGGCTTCCTCGACGCCCTCGCCCACCGCCCCGCCCAGGTGCGGCTGATCACCGACGTCGCGACCGCCCACGCCGACGACCTCGACACCTCGGCCCGCACCTCGCTGGCCTCCCTGGTGGAGGGCACCTCCGCGCCGATCAGCGAGGCCGTGCTGCACGCCCCCGCGACCACCGAGGACGACCGGGCCGGCGACGTACGCCGGGCGGCGACGTCGACCTCCGGGCTGGCCAGCATGTTCACCGATCCGGGGATCGCCGCGGACATGACCTGGCGGCTGGTCGCCTCGCTGGCCAGCAGCCAGTGGACGACCGGGACCGGCGCCACCGGTTCCGGCACCACTGCCTCCGCCGCCGCGTCCGGGTCGTACGTCGCCTATCGGGATCTCCAGCGGGACCGGATCCAGCAGATCACCGACGGCAACGCCGTGGCGATCAGCGCCCGCCCGGTGCTGCTCACCGCCCGGCAGGACACCCAGTTCCCGGTCACCGTCACCAACAACCTCAGCGTCCCGGTGTCGGTCCGGCTCGAGTTCGAGTCGGAGAACGCCGAGCGACTGCACGTGCCACCGGTCGACATCCGCACCATCGGTGCGGGCGAGGCGATCGGCGTCGTCGCCGTGCCGCGGGTCGAGGCGAACGGCAGCTACACCGTGGTGGCCCGGCTCACCACCCCCTCGGGGACCGCGATCGGCTTCCCGGTGGACATCGATGTACAGGCCACACAGGCCGGAAGGGTCGGATGGATACTGATGATCGTGTCGGGAGTCGTCGTGATCGGCACCACGGTGTTGCGGATCAAGCAGGTCCGCGCCGAACGGAGCCGGGCATGACCGACGCCCCGCGCCGCCGCTCGGTGATGTCCACCACGGTGCTGATGGCCGGCGGCACGCTCGCCTCCCGGGTGCTCGGCTTCGTCCGGGCCGCGCTGATCGCCGTTGTGCTCGGCAACGGCACCCGGCCGGCCGAGGCCTTCAACCTCGCCAACACGATCCCCAACAGCCTCTACATCCTGCTCGCCGGCGGCGTGATGAACGCCGTCCTGGTGCCGCAGATCGTCCGGGCGATGGACGAGGACGCCGATGGCGGTGAGGCGTACACCAACCGGATCATGACCGCGTTCCTGGCCGCGCTGGGCCTGATGACGGTGCTGGTGACGGTGGCGGCCCCGTGGATCATGACGCTCTACACCGCCGAGGGCTGGCGCGAGCCGGCGATGGCTCCGTACTGGAGCAACATGGTCGCGCTGGCCTACCTCTGCCTGCCGGAGATCTTCTTCTACGGCGCGACCGTCCTGGTCGGCCAGGTGCTCAACGCCCGCCAGGTCTACATCCCCTACATGTGGGCCCCGATCGCCAACAACGTCCTCTCGATCGTCGTCTTCGGCCTCTACCTCGGCGTCTGGGGCAGCTCGCACGGGGCGCCGTTCAGCTGGCCCCAGGTGCTGCTGTTGGGCCTCGGCTCGACCCTCGGGATCGCGGCCCAGTTCTTCATCCTGCTGCCGTTCCTGCGCCGGGCCGGGTTCCGCTACCGGCCGCGCTGGGATCTGCGCGGGGCCGGCCTGGGCCACACCTTCCGGCTGGCCCAGTGGACCCTCTACTTCGTGCTGGTCAACCAGCTGGCGATCTTCGTCGTCAACCGGCTCGGTTCGACCGCCGTGCTGGGCGGCAGCGGCGAGGGCGCCGGCATCACCGCCTACCAGACCGCCTCGCTGATCTGGATCGTGCCGCACTCGCTGATCACCCTGTCGCTGGCCACCCAGATGGTGACCAGCAGTTCCCGGCTGGCCGCCGAGGGCGACCTCAAGGGGGTTGCCGAGGAGTCGGCCCGGACGATGCGGATGGCGCTGGCGGTGATCGTGCCGAGCGCGGTCGCGCTGTTCGCCCTCGCCTTCCCGATCAGCCAGCTGATGTTCGGCAACGGTGCCGGTGCCCGGGACGCCGACTTCATCGGCCGTACGCTGCTGGTGATGGCCCTCGGCCTGGTGCCGTACAGCCTGCACTACCTGGTGATCCGGTCCTTCTACTCCCTGGAGGACACCCGGACGCCGTTCCTGGTGCAGAGCACCATCGTGGCGACGAACATCATCCTGGCGATCGTCCTGGTCGTCCCCTGGCACGCGCCGGGCTGGGTGGCCGCGGGGCTGGGCGGGGCGTACGCCCTGGCGTACGTGGTGGGGCTGAGCATCGCCGTCCCGCTGTTGCGCCGTCGGCTGCCGGACTTCCGGGTCGCGCCCGTCGCCCGGCACATCGTCCGGCTCACCGTCGCCACCGCGCCCGCCGGACTGGTCGCCTGGCTGATCGTCCGGTTCACCGGCGGGCACGGCCAGCTGCTCCTGCTGCTGTCGGTGGCCGTCGCCGGCGTGGCCGGGAGTGGGACTTTCGTGCTGCTGGCCCGTAGGCTGCGGATCGAGGAGGTCGAGGAGGCGCTGGCGGCGCTCCTGCGCCGGCGCGGCTCCGGGACCCCACCGACCATCCCCCCACGGCAGCAGGAGGAGGGCGCCGTGCCGCAGACCCCCGGGACCGACGACGAGCCGGGTGACGTCGAGGCGTTCGGCGCCGACGACGAGTACACCCGGCCGATCGCTGCGCCCGCCTATCAGGCCGGCCGGCTGCTCGGCGGCCGGTTCCGCCTCGAGGATCCGCTGGACGGCCGCCGTCAGGACCTGTGGCGGGCCACCGACCTCAGCCTGAAGCGCTGGGTGGTCTGCCAGTTCTTCCCGGCCGGTGACCCGCGCAGCCCGCTGCTGCTGGCCGCCGCCCGGCGGGCCGCCCAGGTCACCGACGCCCGGTTCGTCCGGATCCTCGACTTCTCCGAGGACGGGGCGGAGCCGTACGTGGTCCGGGAGTACGCCCCCGGTCAGACCCTCACCAAGCTGCTCGCGCACGGCCCGCTGTCCGGCACCGAGTCGGCCTGGCTGGTCCGCGAGATCGCCGACGCGATGGCCACCGTGCACGCCCAGGGCCGCTACCACCAGCGGCTGGACCCCGACGCGGTGATGGTCACCGACACCGGCAACGTCAAGATCCTCGGCTTCCAGATCGACGAGGCGCTGCTGCCCGGCGACGAGCGCGACTCGAAGGTCGAGGGCGCCGAACGCACCGACGTGTTCGCCCTCGGCCGGCTGCTCTACACCTGCCTCACCGGGATGTGGCCCGGCGGGACGCTGCCCGGGCTGCCCCCCGCGCCGACCCGGGGCGGCATGTGGCCCTCCGCACGGCGGGTCCGCACCGATGTCCCGCCGGCCCTGGACCGGATCTGCCAGCAGGTGATCGGCGGGGTCAGCCCGATGATGGAGAACGCCGCGGGCAAGCCGGGGATCACCACCGCCGCCGGGGTGGTGGCCGCGCTGTCGACCGTGCTGGGGGTGACCGACGCCTCCTATCGGCTCGAGCAGCGGGTCCGGACCGCCCAGGGCACGCTGTCCCTCGACGCCACCCGCGAGCAGCCCGCCGTCCCGGCCGAGCCCACCATCGCCGTCGCGGTCCCCCCCGAGCCCAGCGCCCGCCCCCTGCCGGTGGTGCCCCGGCAGACCCCGGGACGCGGCTGGGTGATCGGCCTGCTGGTCCTGGTCGCGCTGGCCATCGTCGTCGGGCTGATCGGCGTCGCGGTCAACGCCGGACGCTCCGGACGGCCGGGCGGCGCCCCGGGCACCACGCCGACCGGCAGCAGCTCCACCGCGTCCCCGTCCACCGACGCCGGCCCCTGGCAGATCGTCGGGGTGGCCACCTTCGACCCGGCCGCCGACGGCGGGAACAACGAGGAGAACGACCGCACCGCACCGTTCGCGGACGACGGCGATCCGACCACGATGTGGCAGACCATGTCGTACGTCGGCGACGCCCGCTTCGGCAAGCTCAAGCCGGGCGCCGGGCTGGTCCTCGACCTGGGCCGGCCCCGCGACGTCGGAGGTCTGACGCTGCAGCTCTACGGCACCGGATCGGCGGTCGAGATGCGGGTCCCGAAGAACACCGCCACCACCTCGGCGCCGATGGACACCGAGAAGTCCTGGCGGGCGGTGGCGAGCGCCACCGGGGCCCGGGGGACCGTACAGCTGACCACGGACCACCCGGTCACCACGCGTTATGTGATGATCTACCTGACGTCGCTCCCCTCCGACGGGAGCGGCCAGTTCCGCGGGGGGATCTACGAGGTGCAGGTACGACCATGACCGGGCCACCGGAGCCGCCCACCGACGAGGAGTTGCTGGCCGCCCACGTCGATGGCGACCCCGAGGCCTTCGCGGTGCTCGTCGGGCGGCACCAGGATCGGCTCTGGTCGGTGGCGGTGCGCACTCTCGGCGATCCGGACGATGCCGCCGACGCCCTGCAGGAGGCCTATCTGCGGGCGTTCCGGCGGGCGCACACCTTCCGTGGCGACGCTCGCGTCGCCACCTGGTTGCACCGGATCGTGATCAACTCCTGCCTGGACCGGATCCGCTATCTGAAGCGCCGGCCGACCACCCCGCTCGACCCGGAGCGGGTGGTCTCTGCGGCCCCGGGGGATGATCCGCCGGACGCCCTGGTGGACGCGGTCACCGAAGCCCTGGGGCAGATCACCCCGGACCAGCGGGCCGCGCTGATCCTGGTCGACATGGAGGGATTCAGTGTCGAGGAGGCGGCCGGGATGCTCGGCTGCGCCCCGGGGACGATCAAGTCCCGGTGTTCACGCGGCAGGGCCCGATTGGCGGCCCTGCTGCGTGACTTCCCGACCCCGGGATGAGTCAGAATGAGACGAGTCAGTCACTGGGCTGTACGGCGTACGGGGGTACATCGCACGGGAACAACATGTGCTTCTACCATCAGGAGGCGTGGTGATCGACGACCCGCTGGAGCAGGCCGAGAGCCCGCTCGACGCGAGCGACGAGGAACGGGAGGATCGACTGGGTGAGTTGCTGCGTCGGGCCTCCGTTCCCCCCATGTCGGAACTCGTCCGGCGCCGATTGGCAGCAGCCATCAGCGAGGCCCAGGCGGAGCGTGAGGCCGGGGATCTGGCCCAGGCCCACCGGGAGGCGCTGGTGGCGGCGGCGAAACGTACCGCCCTGGGGACCTTCGGTCCCAATCCCATCCACCCCCGGGCGACGTTGCGGAGTCGATGGCCCCGCGCACGTACGATCGGGGCATGACGCGCCCACCGCTCTCCGTCCTCGACCTCGTCCCGGTCTCCGCGGGATCCGACGTCCGGGCGGCGCTGGAAGCCACGTACGCCGCAGTCCGGCTGGCCGAGGAGAGCGGGTATCACCGGTACTGGTTCGCCGAGCACCACAACTCGCCGACCTTCGCCAGCTCCGCGACCAGCCTGCTGATCGAGCACGCGCTGGCGATGACGAGCACCCTGCGGATCGGCTCGGGCGGTGTGATGCTGCCGAACCACGCGCCGCTCACCATCGCCGAACAGTTCGGCACCCTGGTGCAACTGCACGGTGACCGGGTCGACCTCGGGCTCGGCCGGGCGCCGGGCACCGACCCGATGACCGCCCGGCTGCTGCGCCGCGGGGCCTCCGACGCCCAGTCCTTCGCCGACCAGATCTTCGAGCTGCAGGCCTGGTTCGGGTCCGGGGACTCACCGCGCGGGGTGTCGTCCATCGTCGCCGCCGGCACCGAGGTGCCGATCTGGGTGCTCGGCTCGACCGTCAACGGTGCCTCCATCGCGGGGCAGTTGGGGCTGCCGTTCGCCGTCGCCTCGCACTTCGCCCCCGACGAGCTGTACGAGGCGTTGTCGGTCTACCGGCACGCCTTCTCCACCGAGTCGCCGACGGCCCGGCGGGAGACCCCGTACGCCATGGTCGGGGTGTCGGTGCTGGTCGCCGACACCGACGCGGAGGCCGAGTTCCAGTACTCCACCCACGTACAGATGTCGATCGGCAACGCGACCGGTGAGCGGCAGCCGCTGCAGCCGCCCCGCGCGGACCTGCCGCACGACGCCGGGTGGCGGGCCGCCCAAGGGATGCTGACCTGCCGGGCGGTCGGATCGCCGGCCACGGTCCGCCGGGTGCTGGACGAGCTGGTCGCCGCGACGGCTGCGGACGAACTCATCGTGGTGTCCTACGCCCACGACCCGCAGGTGCGGCTGCGCAGCCTTCAGCTGTTGTCGGAGCTGTGGATGTAGCGGTCCTGCACCTCGTGCAGAGCGGTGGCGCTGCTCGCGAACCGTCGCTGCTCGTCCTCGCTGAGCGGGATCTGGACGACCCGTTCGACACCGCCGCGGTAGAGCACCGCCGGGGTGCCCAGATAGATGTCGTGCTGCCCGTACTCGCCGTCGAGCAGGGTGGAGACCGGCAGCGCGACCCGCTGGTCCTCGAGGATGGCGCGGGTGATCCGGGCCAGCGCCATCCCGATGCCGAAGGACGTCGAGCCCTTCGCGGCGATGATCCGCTGCGCCGAGGTGACCGTCACCTGGAAGGCCTCCTCGATCTCCAGCCGGCGTTCCGGGTGGCGGGCCAGCTCGTCGGCGATCGGGACGCCGGCGATGGTGGCGGCGGACAGCGCCGGCAGCTCGGAGTCGCCGTGCTCGCCGACCACGCTGGCGTGCACGCTCATCGGGGCCACGTCGTAGAGCAGGCCGAGCAGGTAGCGGAACCGGGCCGAGTCGAGGGTGGTGCCCGAGCCGAGCACCTGGCTGCTCGGCAGGCCCGAGGTCTTCCAGGCGGCGTAGGAGAGCACGTCGACCGGGTTGGTGGCCATCAGGATGATGCCGTGGAACCCGTTGTCGATGGCGCTGCGGACGATGCCGCCGGTGATCCGGAGGTTTTTCTCCACCAGGTCGAGCCGGGTCTCGCCCGGCTTCTGGGCGGCACCGGCGGTGATCACCAGCAGTGCCGCGTCGGCGGCGTCGGCTTCGTACGATCCGAGCCGGACATCGGTGGGCGAAGGGGCCCAGACGACGCCGTGGTTGAGGTCCTCGACCTCACCGCGGGCCTTGGTCTCGTTGACGTCGATGATCGCGAGATCGTGGGTGATCCCTTGGTTCACCAGGGCATATGCGTACGCGGCGCCGACGTCCCCGGCCCCGACGAGGACGATCCTGTTACCAACGGTGGGAGCCATGAGGCCATTCAATCATGGATCAGGTATTGGTCTTACCATTATCCGGCAGATCCTCCGACGGCGCGATAGCTCGCCGCTCGCCGGGTCAGCAGGGCGGTCAGGTCCGGGTCGGCCACCGCGGCCGCGAGGTTGTCGAGGATGTCCGGGTCGAAGGGCCGTACGGTGATCAGCGCCGACAGCAGCGACGCCGCCTCGACCCGCTCCCCCGCCGCGGCCAAGGCCCGGGCGCGGACCAGTTCCTCGCCCAGCGTGGCCGGTTCGGGACCGGTGAGATCGGTCCGCAGATCCAGCAGCCGGCGGCGGATCTCCGGGTCCGGCGCCGCCTCCAGGGCCCGGCTGGTCGGAGCCCACGAGGCCGGGTCGGTCAGCGTGAACCGGTCGAACACCCACCGGCCGACCTCGTCGATCGGTTCCACAGCCGGCGGCAGGGCGGCCAGTTCCGCAGGGTCGGGGGCGTCCCAGCGCAGGAACGCTCCCATGTCCTCGTCCACCAGCCAGGCCAGCCGGGCCGCCACCCGGGCCTCGAAGCCCTCCGGCGATCCGATCAGGTCAGCGGCATGCCACCAGCCCATCCGGCCCGCCACCGGGTCGACGCCGTGTCCGAACACCCGGGCGGTCATCGCGCGGGCGGTGGCCGGCGCCAGCGCGGCCCGGATCACCGCGGTCACCGGGACGCTGCGCCGGTCCAGGTCCATCCACATCATGTAGAACTGGTCGTGGCCGACCGGGCGCTCCTCCGGCGTCATCATCGCGTACGCCCGGAACGCCAGCAGCACCGGCCCGACGCTCTTCTTCACCAATTGGGTGTGCCGCTCGTCGACAGCGAGACGTACGACGTCGTAGGTCATGTCGACCATTATCCCGGTCCCGGCCGCCGCATCGACCACAGCCAGGCCCGGCCTGTCCCGTGATCCCATGCGGAGCGATCAGTAGTGGTATCGCGCCTGGAGAATCACCAGGTCGTCGACGTCGCCGGGGTACACGAGCCGGTGTTCGTCGCTGATGCGGCGGGACCAGGATCCCTGCGCGCCGTACTTGAGCTGTTCGGGCTTGCCGATACCGGTGAACGGTTCACGCAGGCAGGCGTCGATGAGCAGGTTGCAGGACAGTCGTACCACTAGGCCGTCGACATCCGGGGCGCCGGAAGCAACCTCCTGTCTCAATGTCTCTATGATTGAGACATTGAGACATTGAGACAGGAAGGCCTGCGTCATGAGCCTCTACCGACAGCCGACGCTGGATGATCGAGATCGCGAGGTCCTGACCGAGATCCACGGCCTGAAGGCCGACTTGGCTGCTGTCCTGCGCGTCCCTGCTCGCTGGCGAGGGGCTCTGCGCCGCACCTCACGCGCCAGGGCGATCCGCGGCTCGAACAGCATCGAGGGGATCAACGCCACCCCGGACGACGCCCTGGCGGTCGTCGACGATCAGCCCCCGCTGACGGCCGACGACCGTGTGATCGCCGAGATCACCGCCTACCGCAGGGTATTGACCTATGTCCTGCACATGATCGGCGACCCCGACGTACGCCCTGACCTGCAGACCATCAAGTCGTTGCACTTCTTTCTGCTCGAGCACGACCTCGAGAAGTCCCCTGGCCAGTTCCGATCGTCCGACATCTACGTTCACGACGAACTGCACGATCGGCTGGTCTACCGGGGTCCGGATCCCGAGGCGGTCCCCGCCTTGATGGGGGAGTTCGCCGACGAACTCTGCAGCGAGCGGGAGGGTGACCCGATCGTGGTCGCCGCCATGGCCCACCTGAACCTGGTGATGATCCACCCGTTCCGTGACGGCAACGGCCGCATGGCGCGCATCCTGCAGACGTTCATCCTGGGCCGTGACGGCATCCTCGAACCGGACTTCTCCAGCATCGAGGAGTGGCTGGGGCGCAACACTGAGGACTACTACACCATCCTCGCCGCGACCGGACGCGGTGCCTGGAATCCCGGCAACGACGCCCACGACTGGGTCCGCTTCACCCTCCGGGCCCACCACATGCAGGCCCACACGGTGCGAAGACGTTTCGACGAGGTTCGCGAGATCTGGAACCGGCTGCTGGAGCTCGGGGAGCCACTCGGCCTCCCCGAGCGCTCCTACGACGCTTTGGTGGACGCTGCCCTCGGCTACCGCGTGCAGCGGCCCGGGTACGCCACGCAGACGGGCGTGGAGGACCGCACCGCGACCAGAGACCTCAAGCAGTTGGTGGATGCCGGTCTCCTCGATGCCCACGGCCAGACCCGCGGGCGCTACTACGTTGCCGGGGAGCCGATTCGGCAACTGCGCCAGGCGATCCGAGCCGTCAGGACGCCACTGGCCGACCCGTACCCCGACCTGATGCGGACCGTACGAGCGTCGACACTCTGACAGTTCGGCGCGCGGCCGGCACGCGCAGGCGCCCGTCGGCCAGCCCCTTCATCACAACATCACGAGAGCCTCCGACCAAGCGTTTCACCTGGTCAGAGGCTCTTTTCGGTGGGCCTAGCTGGACTTGAACCAGCGACCTCTGTCTTATCAGGACAGCGCTCTAACCACCTGAGCTATAGGCCCGTCGCGCTTGCCGCGCCGAGGAGAAACATTATCGCATCTCGTGCACCGCGCAAAATCGGTACAGGTCCCTGGCCGTCCGGTCCGCTCCCTAGAGTGGTGCGAGGTGAACCGCCTCCGACGACCGGCGGAGCCGACGACGAGAACGGGGACAACACCATGCAGACCGAGCGCGATCGACGCCCGATGCCGTCGTGGTGGTGGGCCGCCGTCCCGGTGCTGCTCGCCATCGTGCTGTGGGCGTACGTCGGCCAGCACGACCCGATCGACCTCAAGGTCTACCGGATGGGCGGGGAGTTCGTCTGGCACCGCCAGGCCAGCCTCTACGAACTCCACGACTTCTGGCTGCCGTTCACCTACCCGCCGTTCGCGGCGGTGGTGTTCGCCCCGTTGGCCCTGCTGCCGCCCAAGGCGATGATCGTGGCCACGTACGCCCTCAGTGGCGCGGCACTGATCCGGATCAGCGTGCTGGTGCTGCGCCGCCTGCAGCCCGACGTGACCACCACCGTCGCGGTGCTGCTCACCCCACTGGCCCTGCTGCTGGACCCGGTCGTGTCGAACTTCGGGTTCGGGCAGGTCAATCTGCTGCTGGCCTGGCTGGTCCTGGAGGATCTGCTGGCACCGCAGGAGCGGCGCTGGCGCGGTGTCGGCATCGGCCTGGCCGCCGGCATCAAGCTCACCCCGGCGATCTTCTGGCTACTGCTGCTGGCCACCCGGCAGCGGCGGGCGGCGGTGGTCGCTCCGCTCACCGGGATCGGGACGGTGCTGCTGGGGTTCGCGGTGCTGCCGCGCTCCTCGGTGACGTACTGGACGACGACGATCTTCGACTCCGGCCGGATCGGCACCCCCTACTACCTCAGCAACCAGTCCTTCACCGGGGCGCTGGCGCGCGTCCTCGGCGAGCACACCTCGGTGCCGTGGGCGGTGCTGTCCCTGGTCACCGTCGTCGTCGGGATCGCCGGCTGCGCGCTGCGCTGGCGGCAGGGCCACGTGGTGGAAGCGGTGCTCGGCACCGAGCTGATCGCCATCCTGGTGTCACCGGTGTCGTGGATCCACCACCTGGTGTGGGCCTGGCCGATCCTCCTGCTGCTGGTCACCGCCGCCCGGACCGACGTCGCAGCCCGGGTGATCGCCGCCCTGTGGGGCATCGTGACGATCTCCCAGGCGATCTGGAAGCTCCCGCACGAGAACGGCCGGGAGCTGACCCTGCACGGCTGGCGGATCGTCGCCGCGGACACCTACACCCTCCTCGCGGTGATCACCCTGGCCTGGATCGTCACTCGGGCGGTCGTCGCCCGGCGCCGGTCAGGTACGTCCTCCGTCGACGCTCCGCCAGCCGCCGACGCTCCGACCGCCGACTGACCGACTCAGTCCTCGGCGAGAGTGACCTCCAGGCCGCCGATCAACCGGCAGGCGGTGTTGTAGAGGAAGGCCAGCAGCGTCGACATCGCGGTCAGGATGACCACGTTCAGCACCGACAGCAGGATGGTCAGGCCCATCGTCTTGGACAGTCCGAAGTAATCCTGGATCCGGAACTGCTGGGTGTCGCCGGGCGACAGCAGCAGCGCCCCGACCTGCTCGTTGATCAGCGTGAACACCCCGGAGACGGAGAGCACCAGCCAGGTGATCAGCACCAGGATCAGCGCCGCGATGCCGAAGGCGATGGAGAAGACGAACGAGGTCTTCATCACCGACCACGGGTCGACGTGGCTGAGTCGCAGAGTGGCCTTCCGGGTCCGGCGGGATACCGCGTCGGCCGGCTCCTGGCCGGGCCGACGCAGTGGGGTGGGCGATTCGGGCACCCCGGCGGGGCCGTAGAACTCCTCGGTGGACCGCAGCACGGTCGCATCGACATCGCCGTCCGGTCGGGCGTCACTCACTGGTGCTCTCCTCGGTCGTGTCATCGTCCTCGGGGCGCTCCGGGTTGAGCGCGATGATCGACACCGCGTCGCTGCCGGAGACCCCGACGAACTTCACCCCCATAGTGTCACGCGAGGTGACCGCGACCTCCGAGACCGCGCTCCGTGTCACCTGGCCCGAGGTCTTGATGGCGATCACCTCGTCACCCTCCTGCACCATCAGGCCGCCCACCAGGCTGCCACGTTCGGAGTTGAGCTTCATCGCCTTGATGCCGAGTCCGCCGCGGCCCTGCAGCCGGTAGTCGCTGACCCGGGAGCGCTTGGCGTACCCCTCGTCGGTGACGGTGAAGACGAACCGGTCGTCCTCGGGGAAGTCGTCACGGACGATCATCATCGCCAGCAGCTCGTCGCCGTCACGGAACTTCATCCCGGTCACCCCGGAGGTGGCCCGCCCCATCGGCCGCAGCTGCTCGTCATCGGCCCGGAACCGGATCGCCTGCCCCTTGCGGGAGACCAGCAACACATCGTCCTCGCTGCCGGCCAGTTCGGCGCCGATCAGCTCGTCGTCCTCGTCGCGGAAGCTGACCGCGATCACCCCGGCCTGGCGCGGCGAGTCGTACGCCGACAGGGTGGTCTTCTTCACCAGCCCCTTGCGGGTGGCGAGCAGCAGGTAGTCGGCCACGTCGTACGACGGGATGGCGAGCACCTGGGCGATCGACTCGCCGGGCAGGAAGCTCAGCAGCCCCGCCACGTGACCGCCCTTGGCGTCCCGGTTCGCCTCCGGGAGCTGCCACGCCTTGGCCCGGTAGACCCGGCCCATGTTGGTGAAGAACAGGATCCACTGATGGTTGGTGGTCGCGAACAGGTGCGCCACCTCGTCGTCCGCCCGCAGCGTCGCACCGCGGACGCCCTTGCCGCCGCGCTTCTGCACCCGGTACTGGTCGGAGCGGGTCCGCTTGGCGTAGCCGCCGAGGGTGATGGTGACGATGACGTCCTCGTCCGGGATCAGGTCCTCGTCGGAGAGGTCGCCGTCGGCCGACACGATCCGGGTCCGCCGCTCGTCACCGTACTTGTCGACGATCTCCTGCAGCTCGGTGGCGATGATCCCCCGCTGGCGGTCGGGCTTGGCCAGGATGTCGCGGAAGTCGGCGATCCGGGCCTCGATCTCCTCCAGGGTCTCGATGATCTTCTGCCGCTCCAGGGCAGCCAGCCGGCGCAGCTGCATGTCGAGGATGGCGGTGGCCTGCGCGTCGTCGATCTCCAACAGATCCTTCAGCCCCTCCCGGGCGGCCTCGGTGGTCGGCGAGCGGCGGATCAGCGCGATCACCTCGTCGAGGGCGTCCAGCGCCTTCACCAGGGCGCGGTAGATATGCGCCTGCTCCTCGGCCTTGCGCAGCCGGTACTCGGTGCGGCGCCGGATCACCTCGATCTGGTGGGTGATCCAGTAGGAGATGAACTGGTCCAGCCGCAGCGTACGGGGCACGTCGTCGACCAGCGCCACCATGTTGCAGCCGAAGGTGTCCTGCAACTGGGTGTGCTTGTAGAGGTTGTTCATCACCACCCGCGGCTGGGCGTCGCGCTTCAGCACGATCACCAGCCGCTGGCCCGTACGGGCCGAGGTGTCGTCGCGGATGTCGGCGATCCCGTTGAGCTTGCCGTTGTGCACCAGCTCGGCGATCTTCAGCGCCAGGTTGTCCGGGTTGCACATGTACGGCAGCTCGGTGACGACGAGCTGCGTACGCCCCTTGTCGTCCTCCTCGATGTCGATCACCGCGCGCATGGTGACCGAGCCGCGGCCGGTCCGGTACGCCTCCTCGATCCCCTTGCGGCCGACGATCAGCGCGCCGAGCGGGAAGTCCGGGCCCTTGATCCGCTCCATCGCGGCCTCGAGCAGCTCCTCCTCGGAGGCCTCGGGGTGCTCCAGCGCCCACTGCACCGCGGCGTTGACCTCGCGCATGTTGTGGGTGGGGATGTTGGTGGCCATCCCGACGGCGATGCCGGTCGAGCCGTTCACCAGCAGGTTCGGGAACCGGGCCGGCAGCACCGTCGGCTCCATGTCGCGGCCGTCGTAGTTCGGCTGGAAGTCGACGGTGTCCTCGTCGATGTCGCGGACCATCTCCATCGAGAGCGGCGCCATCTTGCACTCGGTGTAGCGCATCGCCGCGGCCGGGTCGTTGCCCGGGGAGCCGAAGTTGCCCTGACCGTTGACCAGCGGGGCCCGCATCACCCACGGCTGGGCGAGCCGGACCAGGGTGTCGTAGATCGCCAAGTCGCCGTGCGGGTGGTAAGTGCCCATCACCTCGCCGACGACGCGGGCGCACTTGTTCCAACCGCGGTCGGGGCGGTAGCCGCCGTCGTACATCGCGTACAGCACCCGGCGGTGCACCGGCTTGAGACCGTCGCGGACGTCGGGCAGGGCCCGCCCGACGATCACCGACATGGCGTAGTCGAGGTAGGACTTCTGGATCTCCGCCTCGAGGTCGACCTGCTCGACGTTGTCGGTCTTCGCGGCCACGGCGAGGCCCTGCTGGTCGGCGACGGCCTGCTCGTCGGGGCCCTCGCCCTGGGCATCCTCGTTCTGCGGGGGGATTTCACTCATGTTCAGTTCTTCCGATCAGATGTCGAGGTAGCGGACGTCCTTGGCGTTGCGCTGGATGAAGGCGCGGCGTTCGGCGACGTCCTCGCCCATCAGGATGGTGAACATCGCATCGGCGGCCGCGGCGTCCTCCAGCGTCACCTGGAGCAGGATCCGGTTCTCCGGATCCATGGTGGTGGTCCACAGGTCCTCCGGGTCCATCTCACCCAGACCCTTGTACCGCTGGATCGGGTTGATGTTCGGCAGCTTCTTGCCGGCCGCCAGACCCGCCTCGCGCAGCCGGTCGCGCTCCTCGTCGGTGTAGGCCAGCTCGTGCGGGGCGTTGGTCCAGCGCAGCCGGAACAGCGGCGGCTGGGCCAGGTAGACGTGCCCGGCGGCGATCAGCGGCTTCATGAACCGGAACAACAGGGTCAGCAGCAACGTACGGATGTGCGCGCCGTCGACGTCGGCGTCGGCCATCAGCACGATCTTGTGATACCGCAGCTTCTCGACGTCGAATTCCTCGTGCACCCCGGTGCCGAGGGCGTTGATGATCGCCTCGACCTCCTTGTTCTGGAGGATCTTGTCGATCCGGGCCTTCTCGACGTTGAGGATCTTGCCGCGCAACGGCAGGATCGCCTGGGTGCGCGGGTCGCGGCCGCCCTTGGCGGAGCCGCCGGCGGAGTCGCCCTCCACCAGGAAGACCTCGCACTCCTCGGGGTTGGTCGACGAGCAGTCGGCCAGCTTGCCGGGCAGCGAGCCGCCGCCGAGCAGGCTCTTGCGGTTGCGGGCCAGGTCACGGGCCTTGCGGGCCGCGATCCGCGCCGACGCGGCCGCCTGGGCCTTGCGGACGATGTCCTTGCCCTCCGACGGGTTCTGCTCGAACCAGTCGCCGAGCTTCTCGTTGACGACCTTCTGGACGAACGAGCGGGCCTCGGTGTTGCCCAGCTTGGTCTTCGTCTGGCCCTCGAACTGCGGCTCACCGATCTTGATCGAGATCACCGCGGTCAGCCCCTCGCGGATGTCGTCGCCGGAGACCCGGTCCTCGCGCTTCTTGATCAGTCCCCAGGTCTCGCCCCACTTGTTGACCGTGTTGGTCAGCGCGGAGCGGAAGCCCTCCTCGTGGGTGCCGCCCTCGGTGGTGTTGATGGTGTTGGCGAAGGTGTGCACCGACTCGGTGTAGGACTGGTTCCACTGCATGGCGACCTCCAGGCCCATGCCGTGCTCCGGATCGTGGGTCTCGACGGCGATCACGCTGGAGTGGACGGTCTCCTTGCTGCCGGTGAGGTACTTGACGTAGTCGATCAGGCCGTCGTCGTAGAGGAACGTGTCGGTCCGCGGCCCCCGTCCCGGCTTCGCGGCACCCGGGGCGGCGGCCTGGTCGAGGTCGGCACCGTCGGCGTCCCGCTCGCCGCTCGGGCGCAGGTCGATGATCGTGATGGCCAGCCCCTTGTTGAGGAAGGCCATCTCCCGGAACCGGGTCGCCAGCGTGTCGTACGAGTACTCGGTGGTCTCGAAGATGTCGTCCGAGGCGTAGAAGGTGACCGTCGTCCCGGTGTCGTCGGCCGGTTCCAGCTGCTGCAGTGGACCGTCCGGGGTGCCCAGGTGGAAGCCCTGCCGCCAGTGGAAGCCGTCCGTGTTGACGTCGACGATCAGGCGCTCGGACAGCGCGTTCACCACCGACACGCCGACGCCGTGCAGGCCGCCGGAGACCTTGTAGCCACCGGTGCCGAACTTCCCGCCGGCGTGCAGCATGGTCAGCGCGACGGTGAGGGCCGAGATGCCCTCCTTGGGGTGGATGCCGACCGGGATGCCGCGGCCGTTATCGACCACCCGGACCCCGTTGCCGGGCAGCAGCTCGATCCGGATCGTGTCGCAGTAGCCGGCCAGTGCTTCGTCGACGGAGTTGTCGACCACCTCGTAGACGAGATGGTGCAGGCCCCGCTCACCGGTGGAGCCGATGTACATCCCGGGTCGCTTGCGAACCGCCTCCAGGCCCTCCAGGACACTGATGGAACTGGCGTCGTACGTGTCAGGGGCCACGTGGGTGCTCTGCTCGGCTTCGGTCACTGGTGCAGTCTACCCCACCGGGGGTGTAGTGGACGTCACACACCCGCGCAGACGGCCCTGGAAGGCGGTCTGCGGACCCCGGAGGGTCATTCGCAAGGGTGACCACGTCGGCGGGGCATCCGCGCGCCAGAATCACCCGTACGTGTCGAGGTCCACCACCGGAGCCGCGGATCAACCGTAGGTGTCGCGAGGGCCGCGACCACGCACCCGCAGCCGGCCGTGGCTCCACGACGGGGCGTCCGGCCCCTTGACCAGGATCCGGCGGACCACCTCGGAGCCGAGTTGCTCGTTGAGCCGGGCGACCACGGCCGGCGCCATCGAGCGCATCTGCACCGCCCACGCGGTCGACGAGGTGCGGACGGTGAGCACCCCGTCCTCGTACGCCTCCGGCCGGCAGTGCGCCGCGTTGGACGGGCCGATCAGCTCCGGCCAGCGGGCAATCAGGGCGTGCACGTCGAAGTCGGTGCGCCAGCCGCGCTCCTCCACCATCCGGCGCAGCACATCACCGATCGGCTGCGGGTCCCGGTCGTCCGGGCGGGCCCCCGATGACATCGGCTCGATCGGCCGGCGGCGCTTCCGCCGCGGTGGGCGCTGCGGTGCGGGGGTCCCGGCGTTCACCTGCCGGGCGATCCGCCGGGCCAACTCGAGGCCGTCCGGATCGGGGGTGTCCGGGGCGGGCTCGGGGTCCTCGGGCAGCGGCTCGTCCGGCCGATCCGGGTCAGGCGGCATCGGGAAGCACCTCCCCCGCGGCGACCCGGAACCGCTGACCGGCCAGGGCGGCCGGCAGGTCCTCGGCGACGGCGGCGGTGACCAGCACCTGGTCGGCGCCGAGCACTCCGCCGGCGAGCCGGTCCCGGCGGGTGGCGTCCAGTTCGGCGAAGACGTCGTCGAGGATCAGCACCGGCTCGATCCCGTCGGCCCGCAGCAGCTGGAAACCGCCCAGCTTCAGCGCCAGGGCGTACGACCAGGACTCCCCGTGGCTGGCATAGCCCTTGGCCGGCAGCTCGCCGAGGAACAGCTCGATGTCGTCGCGGTGCGGCCCGACCAGCGACACCCCCCGGGCGATCTCCTCACCGCGGCGTTCGGCCATCCGGGCCAGCAGCGCGGCCCGCAGCTCCTCGCGGTCGGTCCCGGGCGCACCGTCCGGGTCCGCCGGCCCGTCCGGGTCCAACGAGCTGCGGTAGCGCGCGGTCGCCACGTTGTTGGCCGGCGCGATGTCGGCGTACGCCCGGGCGGTGTGCGGCATCAGTGCGGCGAGGGTGTCCAGCCGGGCGGAGAGCACCTCGGCCCCGACAGTGGCCAGCTGCTCGTCCCAGATCCGCAGCGTGTCGTCGGCGTACGGGTCGGCGACCCGCCCGCCCCGGCCGGACATCGTCTTCAGCAGGCTGTTGCGCTGCCGCAGCACCTTGTCGTAGTCGTGGCGCACGCCGGCCATCCGGGGCCACCGAGTCGCCACCAGGGCGTCGAGGAACTGCCGACGGGCGGCCGGGTCGCCCTTGACGATGGCCAGGTCCTCGGGGGAGAAGACCACCGTGCGCAGGATGCCGAGCAGCTCGCGGGGCCGCGACAGCGGTGCCCGGTTGAGCCGGGCCCGATTGGCCCGGCCGGGATGGATGTCGATCTCCAGCACCAGGGCCCGGTCGTCCACACGTCCGGCCCGGACCCGGGCCTTGATCGTCGCCCGCTCGGTGCCGTGCCGCACCAGCGGCAGGTCGGCGGAGACCCGGTGGGAGCCGAGGGTGGCCAGGTAGTCCACCGCCTCCACCAGGTTGGTCTTGCCCTGGCCGTTCGCCCCGACGAAGGTCACCACCCCCGGCGCCAGGTCCACGTCGACGTACGCGTACGACCGGAAGTCGGCCAGCGTGAGGTGGTCGACGTACACCAGGCTCAGTCGTCCTCGGGCAGCACGGCATGCCCGCCGAACTGGTTGCGCAGCGCGGCGATCATCTTCATCGCCGGCGAATCGGTCTGCCGGGAGATGAACCGGGTGTAGAGCGAGGCGCTGATCGCCGGGGTCGGTACGCCGAGCTCGATCGCCGCCTCGACGGTCCATCGGCCCTCGCCGGAGTCCTCCGCATAGCCGCGGACATCGGACAGGTCCGGGTCGTCCTCGAGTGCATTGTCGAGCAGGTCGAGCAGCCATGACTTCACCACCGAACCCTCGCGCCAGGACCGGAAGACGGCCGGGACGTCGGTCACCAGGTCGGCGGTCGCCAACAGTTCCCAGCCCTCGGCGTACGCCTCCATCATGGCGTACTCGATGCCGTTGTGGACCATCTTGGCGAAATGCCCGGCGCCCACCGGGCCGGCATGCACGAAGCCGAAGTCGCCGGCCGGTTTCAGTGCCTGGAAGTACGGCGTCAGCCGCTCCACGACGGCGGCCTCACCGCCGACCATCAGGGCGTAGCCGTTGGTGCGGCCCCACACCCCGCCGGACACGCCACAGTCGACGAAGGCCACCCCATGCTCGGCACAGACGCCCGCCCGGCGCTGGTCGTCGGTGTACTTCGAGTTGCCGCCGTCGACCACGACGTCGCCCGCGGACAGCAGCGGGACGACCTGCGCCAGCATCGCGTCGATGTGCTGCACCGGCAGCATCAGCCAGATCACCCGCGGCGGCGCCAGCCGGGCCACCAGATCGGCCGGATCGGTGGCGTCGCTGAGCTCCTGGTTGAGGTCGTAGCCGACCACATCCACACCGGAAACCCGCCAGCGCTCCCGCATGTTGCCGCCCATCCGGCCCAGACCCACCAGTCCCAGGGATGTCATGTCGCTTCGCTTCCAGTCTCAGTCGTGTCAGCCGCCGGCAGGATGCCGGCGACCGGGTCAGTCGGGCAGCCGCATCAGCATGATGACATGGCGGTAGTCGAGCAGTGGCTCCCCGTCGAGGGCGGCGATCCCGGTCAGCAGACAGGGCTTGCCCGGCTGGGTGAAGGAGAAGTTGACGTACGCCGCATCCAGCGCGCCCAGGGCGTCGAGCAGGTACTGCGGGTTGAATCCGGCGGCGATCAACGGTTCGCCGGCACTGTCCAACTCGGCCTCGATCTGCTCCGAGGCGTGCGCATGGTCGCCGCTGGCCGCCTCCAGGGTGACCTCGTTCTCCCCCATCACCATCCGCAGCGGCGAGTTGCGCTCGGCCACCAGGGCGACGCGCTTGGCGGCGTCGATCAGATCGGCGGTGGCGCACCGTACGGTCAGGGTGGCCTGGATGTCCATCAGGTGGCGGACCTTGGGAAACTCTCCGTCCAGCAGCCGGGTGGTGATCCGGCGCCGGGTGCCGTGGGACTCACCGGCCAGGCCGATGATCCCCTCACCGCTGCCGGGCTGCGACAGGGCGATGCTGACCGTCTCCCCGCCGGCCATCGACTTGGCGGCCTCGGAGAGCACCTTGGCCGGGACCAGGGCGTTGCCGCGGAAGTCGGACCGGGCCGGGGTCCAGGTGAGCTCCTTGAGGGCCATCCGGTAGCGGTCGGTGGCCAGCATCGACAGCGTGTCGCCGTCGATCTCGACCCGGACGCCGGTGAAGATCGGCAGCAGCTCGTCCCGGCCGGCGGCGACGGCGACCTGGGAGACGGCCTCGGCCAGGGCGTCGCTGGGCACGGTGCCGGTCTCGGTCGGCATCGCCGGCAGCACCGGATAGTCGTCGGTCGGCAGCAGCTGCAGGGTGAAGTGCGCGCTGCCGCAGGTCAGATCCATCGCGGCGCCGGAGGCATCGACGGCGACACCGGAGTGCGGCAGGGATCGGGTGATGTCGGCGAGCAGGCGCCCGGACACCAGCGCGGTGCCCTCGTCGTGCACGGTCGCCGGCAGGTCGACCCGGGCCGAGGTCTCGTAGTCGAAGCTGGACAGGGTCAGCGATTCACCTTCGGCGTGGATCATCAGGCCGGCCAGGATCGGGATCGACGGGCGCGTCGGCAGGCTCCGGGCGACCCAGGCAACGGACTCCGCCAACACGTCGCGGTCGACTTCGAACTTCACTGGGCCTCCTGGGGGGATTGTCGTGGCCACCTGATCATATCGACTGTGCTGTCGCCCGGGTCCCGCACGGCGGTCTCGTCGCTGGGTCGTCTCCCGGCCCTACCACCGCTTCTTGTCATTTCTGATCTGGATACAGCAGTAGTCATAGGTCGTGTGGATACTGTGGAGAAGTAGCGTTTCCCCTCGTCAGGCCGGGAAGCGCCGTCCACAGCCGGGGTGGGCAACCGAAAATCACACGGGTGGAAGATGTGGACGTACGGATCGGTCGCCCACCGGCGTCGGCAGATTGTCCGCAGTCGGCGGGGCAACTGTCCACAGTTGTCCACAATCCCATCCACAGGTGTTGACAAATCGGGATCCAGGTCCATAATGTGATCTGGATCACTCGATGTCAGGCCTTGTCGGCCTTCTGGCGGATTCGGGTGGTGAGTTCGGTCACCTGGGTGTAGACCTCACGGCGCTCGGAGAGCAGCTGACGGATCTTACGTTCGGCGTGCATCACGGTGGTGTGGTCGCGGCCACCGAACTGCTGGCCGATCTTCGGCAGCGACAGGTCGGTCAGCTCCCGGCACAGATACATCGCGATCTGGCGCGCGGTGGCGATGTTCTGGGTCCGCGATGCGCTGCACAGCTCGTCGACGCTGAGACCGAAGTAGCCGGCGGTCTGGGCCATGATCAGCCCCGAGGTGATCTCCGAGCCGTTGCCGGCCGGGATCAGGTCCTGCAGCACCACCTGGGCGAGCGGCAGGTCGACCGGCTCGCCGTTGAGGGAGGCGAACGCGGCCACCCGGATCAGCGCTCCCTCCAGTTCCCGGATGTTGGTCTGGATCCGCTCGGCGATGAACTGGAGCACCTGCGGGTCGACGGCCAGCCGCTCCTGCTCCGCCTTCTTGTACAGGATGGCGATCCGGGTCTCCAGGTCCGGCGCGTGCACGTCGGCGATCAGACCGGACTGGAACCGGGACCGCAATCGTGGCTCGAGCGCCTCCAGCAGTTTCGGAGGCCGGTCGGAGGTCATCACGATCTGCTTCTCGGCGTTCTGCAGGGTGTTGAAGGTGTGGAAGAACTCCTCCTGGGTCTGGATCTTGCCCTCCAGGAACTGGATGTCGTCGATCAGCAGCACGTCGACCTCGCGGTAGCGGCGACGGAACTCGACGGTCTGGTTCTCCGAGATGGCGTTGATGAACTCGTTGGTGAGCTCCTCGGTGGAGACGTAGCGCACCCTGGCGTCCGGGTAGAGGTGCAGCACGTAGTGACCGACGGCATGCATCAGATGGGTCTTGCCGAGCCCGGACCCGCCGTAGATGACCAGCGGGTTGAACACCTTGCCCGGGGTTTCCGCGGCGGCGCGGGCGGCCGCGTTCGCCAGCCGGTTGGAGGGGCCGATGATGAAGTTGTCGAAGGAGTACTGGGGATTGAGCCGGGTGCTCTCCAGCACCTGCCCGGTGAGGTTGCCGTCCCGGCTGGTCTCCGGACTGGGGCGGGGCACGAACGGGCCGATCCGGCCGGTGGAGCCGACGTCCTCGTTGGACCACTCGTCGTCGAGATCCTCGTCGGTGACCGATTCGGGCGCCTCGAGCGGCAGCTCGGTCTCCAGGTCGAGGGCGATGTCGGGGTCGACGGTGACGGCCAGCCGGGTGAGGTGGCGGAAGCAGTCGGAGAGCGCCTCCTCGATCCCCGGGCGGAGCCGGTTCTCCAGCTGGTCCCGGGTGTACTCGTTCGGGACCGCCACCATCACGGTGTTCTGGACCACGGTGAGCGGCTTCGTGTTGCGCAACAGGCCCCGGTGCCGGGCCCCGGAGTGCTTGACGATGTACGCCCACGCCTCCGGCAGCTGCTCAGTCGTGAACCGCGGGTGTTCGGGGGTGGTCCCAGTCACGCGTGCCCTTCCTGTCCTCGATGCGGCCCTGTAGGAGCCGCATCCACACATCTTTCCACAGGTGTGGAAAACAGATCACGCCCCGCGGTGGCGTGTGGCCACGGGGGGCTGCTCCAGGGGGGCTGGGCTGGTTATGCGGTTGTCGGCGGAGGCCGGAGCGCTTGAGAGTACTCGGCCGATCCGGCCCGTGCAACCTACCGGAGGACTTCTCGCGGGCTGGTCGGCGTGTCGAGTGGACAACGCCGTAGGCAGGATTCTTGCACCGGAAGGGTCGGACACGCCAGAGGTTCGGCGGACCGTGGTGGCGAGAATTGCCTTCGCGGAGCCGTCCGCGTACCGTGGTCCGGTCACCACCGTGGTGTCCGTACGCGTATCGGCCCTCGGTACGTCCTGTCGATCTCAGTTCCTGGGGAGATATTCGTGAGCAAGCGCACCTACCAGCCGAGCAACCGGCGCCGGGCCCGTACCCACGGCTTCCGCACCAAGATGCGGACCCGTGCGGGTCGCGCCACCATCGCCCGTCGTCGCGCCAAGGGTCGCGAGAAGCTCTCCGCCTGACGTACGACCACCGTCGCACGGATGTTGCCCAGCGGCGCTCGGATGCGCTCCTCCGATGAGTTCCGGCTCACGGCGCGCCGTGGGGTCCGTGCGGCCCGACCGAGTGTCGTGGTGCACGCCCGACTCGGTGACAGCCCGCCTGCCCAGGTGGGCTTCGTCGTATCCAAGGCTGTGGGGAACGCGGTGACCCGGAACCGTACGAAACGCCGACTGCGCCACCTGGCCGCCGCACGGTTGGCCGGGTTGCCGGCGACCGCCCGGGTGGTCGTCCGGGCACTGCCGGCCGCCGCCGCGACGCCGGAGCGACTGGTCGACGACTTCACCGCGGCATGGGACCGTGCCCTCGCCCGGGTACGCTGATATCGGGGCGCGGGGCACGGGGACGTAGAAGGATCACGATGAAGTACCTGCTGATCGGCTTCCTCAAGCTCTATCGCGCCGTGATCAGCCCGCTCTACGGGCCGGTCTGTCGCTACTACCCCTCCTGTTCGGCGTACGCCCTGGAGGCGGTCCGGGTGCACGGGTCGATCAAGGGCAGCTGGCTGGCCGCCCGGCGCCTGGGCCGGTGCCATCCCTGGGCCGCCGGTGGGTACGATCCGGTACCGGGAACACCTGCAGCCGAGGAGTGGGCCGAGGAACAGGCAGCCAAGGCCCGCCAGGCCGCCGCCGGGCTCCACTACGAGCCTGGCGTGACGGCCGGCCCCGATGATTTGTCCACCCGCTCGACGTCATAGAGGTCTGTAACCGACATGGATCTGCTCCAGCCGCTCCTGGTTCCCCTGGCCGGGATCAACGATTTCTTCAGCGCCATCGCGCAGCCGCTCTACTGGGTGGTTTCCGGCATCATGGTCGGCTTCCACTGGCTGCTCACGCCGGTCTTCGGCGCCGGCAGCGGCGCCGCTTGGGGCCTGTCGATCGTGCTGCTGACAGTGACCGTGCGTGCCGCGATGATCCCGCTGTTCGTCAAGCAGATCAACAGCACCCGCGGCATGCAGGAAGTGCAGCCCAAGCTGAAGGAGCTGCAGAAGAAGTACGCCGACGACCGGGAGCGGCTCGGCCAGGAGACGATGAAGCTCTACAAGGAGGAGGGCGTCAATCCGATGGCCTCCTGCCTGCCGCTGTTGATCCAGACGCCGTTCTTCCTCGCCCTCTACCGGGTGATCGACGGGGCGTCGCGGGGCGAGGCCCGGGGCTCCTGGCTGGCCGGTCCGCAGCACCAGCAGCTGCTCGACTCGCTGACCCACGCGACGATCTTCACCGTGCCGCTGTCGGGCCGGTTCTGGCCGTTCGAGAACGGGTTCGGCGGGGTCCAGGTCCTCACCGCGGTGATGACCATCATCATGGTGGTCGCCCAGTTCTTCACCTCACGTCAGATGTACTCCCGCAACATGTCGCCGGCGGCGATGACCGGGCCGATGGCGCAACAGCAGAAGATGATGGTGTACCTCTTCCCCGCGATGTACATCTTCTTCGGTGCCACCATCCCGGTGGGTGTGCTGATCTACCTGCTCACCACGACGCTGTGGTCCTTCGGCCAGCAGGAGTGGATCATCCGGAACAACCCCTCCCCCGGCACGCCGGCCTACCTCGACTGGGAGGAGCGGATCCGCGCCAAGGGTCTCAATCCCCGCAAGGTGCGCCCCGGGGACAAGCTGACCCGCGCCCGGATCGCCGAGCTCAAGGCGGCCGAGGCCGCCGAAGTGGCGGCACAGCAGCAGGCAGCGCCGAAGAAGCAGAAGAAGGCGGCGCCGCCCTCGGCCGCGACCCGGCACCAGCCGACGCAGAGCAGCCGGGCCAAGCGCGCCGGCAAGAAGAAATAGGACGCAGCAGTCAGGTCGTCCGTGCCGCCGGGCCCGACGCAGGCCCGGTGGCGTACGCACCCCTTGGTTTTCACTGTTCCCATCGAGGAGTTTCCCATGACCGATACGGATGTCAGCGCCGAGACCGTGGACCCCTCGCCGGAAACCACCGGCGGGCCCGACCTCGCGGAGCACGCGGCGGAGCGGGGGGAGGTACCGGCGGAGACGCTCGCGGCGGACGACCAGGGGTCTGCACCGGCCGACCAGGAGCCGGATGACGTCGAGGACGAGGACGGTGACGATCTGGCGGACGACGGGCCGGACGGCCCCCTCGAGGTGGAGGGCGAGGTCGCGGCCGACTACCTGGAGGAACTGCTCGACATCGCCGACGAGGACGGCGACATCGACACCTTCGTGGAATCCGGCCGAGCGCACGTCTCGATCATCACCGACAGCGACGTCCTGATCGGGCGCAACGGCGAGGTGCTCGAGGCGCTCCAGGAGCTCTCCCGGCTCGCCGTTCTGGTCGAGACCGGTCACCGCAGCCGGCTGATGCTCGACATCGGCGGGCACCGGGAGCACCGGCGCCGCGAGCTGGAGGAGCTGGCCGCCGACGCGATCGAAGAGGTCAAGGAGACCGGCGAGTCGGTGCGGCTGACCCCGATGAATCCCTTCGAGCGCAAGATCGTGCACGACGCCGTGGCCGCGGCGGGGCTGTTCTCGGAGTCCGAGGGCGAGGAGCCGAACCGGCGGGTCGTGGTGATGGCCGCCGAGGACTGACCGATGTCGGAGACGATGCCGCCCGGCGAGGCCCAGGTCGAGATTCCCGACCCGGATATCGTCCGGGCGGTTTTCGGTCCCCAGGAACCGATCATCCGGGCGTACGCCGAGATCCTCGCCACCCGCGGGAGCGAATGGGGACTGATCGGCCCGCGCGAGACCCCCCGGCTGTGGGACCGACATCTGTTCAACTGCGCCGCACTGCTGTCGCTGCTCCCCCACGGCTGCACCGTCGCCGACGTCGGCTCCGGGGCCGGGCTGCCGGGACTCGTCCTGGCGATCGGCCGGCCGGACGCCAGGGTGAATCTGATCGAGCCGTTGCAGCGGCGAGTGAACTTCCTCGAGCTCGCCGTGGCGGAACTGGAGCTCGGTGACCGGGTCGAGGTGCTGCACGGACGCGCCGAGGAGTTCGATCCCGGGACTGGGTTCGATGTAGTGACGTCCCGGGCCGTCGGGGCGCTGACCAAGTTGATCGGCTGGTGCCTGCCGTTGGTACGGACCGGTGGTGCGGGGGGCGGCGGGGAGATCCTGGCGCTGAAGGGTGTCGGCGCGCAGGCCGAGGTCGAGAAGGCCACGAAGGAATTACGCAAGGCGCGGCTGAGCGCCGAGGTGTTGAGCGTACGCGCCGACCCGCGGACGGCGTCGACGACCGTCGTACGGCTACGCCGGACGGTTCGTCAGGAGCGATTCTGAGCGGAGTGATCGGCGCCTGGTGACTGCGGATCGGCGGCGGCCGGGCTGACATGGCCGACTGGGGAAGTGTGCTGAGGCCCGGTCCGGCAGTGTTTCACGGGAAACATTCGTGGCTGTGCCGGCTTCGGTTGTGGCTGTGCCGGCATCGATGCCCGAATATCTCTCTTTCTAGCATAAATCCTAGATAAATCTTCTCCCGAGGGAGGCGCGTCGGCGGCGTCGGTCGGCCGTCCGCGGCGGTCGTCCGTGGCGTGAGAAGGCAGTCGGGGACGTGTCGGAAGTGATGAAGACCGCGTCGCCGTATCGATGCGCGGTGTTGCGGATGCGCGAATGACGGTGGTGTGATTTCATGGATGTCACACGCTGACCGGTTCGACGAACAAGGTCTGGCGAACATTGTCGGAACCGGGGATGAGGGTGGAAGCCCCACGCCTCCCCCGCTGGCCGCGAAAGGTCCCTACCCAGATGGCTCTTCTGAAACGGCGCGCCTCGACCCCCCACGGGCCGAAGCGGGCACTCTACGAGACGGATGAGACCCCGGAGATCGAGACGCCGGATGATCTGGACGATGTTTCACGTGAAACACGCCCCGCTCTCCCCCGCCCTCCGGCCCCGAGGATCGTTGCGGTGGTCAACCAGAAGGGCGGCGTCGGGAAGACCACGACCGCAGTGAACCTGGCCGCCGGCCTCGGCTTCGGCGGCCTCAACGTCCTGCTGGTCGACCTCGACCCGCAGGGCAACGCGTCGACGGCGGTGGGCGGCGAGCACCGCGACGGCGAGCCGGGCACATACGAGGTGCTGATCGATCAGGAGCGGATCGCCGATCACGCCCAGCTGTCGCCGGAGGCGCCCAACCTGAAGGTGTTGGTGGCCACGATGGACCTGGCCGGTGCGGAGATCGAGCTGGTCTCGGTTGTTTCACGTGAAACACGCCTGAAGCGAGCTGTCGACGCGTACGTCGCCGAGCATGACGTCGACTACGTCATCATCGACTGCCCACCCTCGTTGGGGATCCTCACCGTCAATGCGTTCGTCGCTGCCGAGGAGTTACTCATCCCGATCCAGTGTGAGTACTACGCGCTGGAGGGTCTCACCCAGCTGCAGCGATCGATCGCGATGGTCAAGGCCAACATCAACCCGGCCCTGGCGCTGCGGACGGTGATCCTGACGATGTTCGACGGACGTACCCGGCTGTCCTCCGACGTGGCCGGGCAGGTCCGGCAGTACTTCCCCCAGGAGACGATGGAAACCGTCATCCCCCGGTCCGTCCGGATCGCGGAGGCACCCAGCTACGGACAGACGGTCATCACCTATCAGCCCGCCTCGGCGGGCGGCCAGGCCTATCTGGCGGCAGCAGAAGAGTTGGCACGACGCGGAGCGGAGCAGTACTGATGGCAGAACGACGAGCAGGACTCGGGCGGGGACTCGGTGAGCTCTTCCAGCGGACCGATCTGGATGCCCCGCCGCACCCGGTCGACCAGCACGTCATCGTCGACACGATGCATCGACAGACCGAGGAGTCGACGCGACCGGTGGTCTCCACCGTACCGACGCCGGAGGAGACCGCACCGACACCGGGTGAGCACGACCGGCCGCGCCAGAACGCGGTCGAGCAACCCGCGGTGGAGCCGGACGCAGCCGAATCGGAGAGTACCGTCGTGGACCCCTCGAACGGGTACTACGCCGACATCCCGATCGATCGGATCCATCCGAATCTCAAGCAGCCCCGCCAGGTCTTCGACGAAGACGCCCTCGATGAACTGGTCGGCTCGATCCGCGAGGTCGGCCTGCTGCAGCCGATCGTGGTCCGCGAGGACGGCGAGGGTGCGTACGAGTTGGTCATGGGGGAGCGACGCTGGCGAGCGTCATCCCTGGCCGGGCTGGAGACGGTGCCCTCGATCGTACGGGAGACCGCCGATGACGACATGCTGCGGGACGCGCTGCTGGAGAATATCCACCGGGTCCAGTTGAACCCGCTCGAAGAGGCGGCGGCCTATCAGCAGCTGATGGAGGACTTCGGTTGCACCCAACAGGAACTGGGGGCGCGGATCAAGCGGTCTCGCTCACAGATCGCGAACATGATCAGATTGTTGAATCTTCCACCATCTGTGCAGCGGCAGGTGGCTGCAGGGGTGCTGTCGGCGGGACATGCCCGGGCGTTGCTAGGTCTGACCGACCGGTGGGCCCAGGAACGTCTGGCCACCCGGATCGTCACCGAGGGGCTGTCGGTACGGATGACCGAGGAGATCGTCGCCCGGGGTGGCGGCGACGGACCTCGTCCCGGCCGTCGGTCGGCGCGGGACAGGGATCCGCAGCTCCAGGAGCTCTCCGCCCAGCTGGGTGACTACTTCGACACCCGGGTCGAGGTCACTCGAGGGGCGCGGAAGGGCAAGATCGTTCTGGAGTTCGTCTCCGAGGCCGACCTGGAACGGATCATGGCTCTGCTCAAGCCCGGCAGCCGGCGGCCGGCCCGCACCGCCTGAGGTGTCGGCCCCCGCCGCCCGACCCCTGGGCGCGTACCGCCTGACGCACCGCAGTGCGGGCCGGGATGGCGGTGGGGGAGCGGGGGCCGAAGAGAAGGCGCTGTTATCGGTGGCTGGGTAGCGCGATGATCGTAGACTCTACGGCTATCTATTAATCATTTGATAGAGCCAGATATGAGCTGATCGTTCGGGGCGGTCGCCACCGGCCACTGCGCCTGGCCGGGTCTGCTCGACTCAGGCCTCGAGCTGGTTCGGAGAATCGGACCCCGCGGCGGGGATCTCGGCAGCCCCGGTGGCAGCCGCATCGGCCTCGGCGAGGTGGCGGCGGACGTTACGGGTCGCGTAGTGCTCGGCGACGAAGGACAGGAACGGGATGGTGCCGGCCAGCGCGATCAGCAGCAGGTTCACCCAGGGCCACTTCACCCGGCGACCGATGTCGTACGCGGTGATCAGCAGCACCATGTAGAGCCAGCCGTGGGCCACCCCGAGGTAGGAGACCATCGCCGGACTGTGCCACACGTACTTCAGTGGCATGGCGACGCAGACCAGGGCGACGAGCAGGCAGCCCACCACCCAGGCCATCACGCGGTAGCGGGTGAGAGCGGCCAGGATGGCCGAGCGCTTCTGGGGATCCATGTTCCTCTGTTCCTCTTCCTCGGGTAAGGGTGGCGGTGCGGGACGGGCAGCGGTCGGGGCTGGGTCGGCGGTGGCGCGGCGGGGCGCGGCGGGAGCAGCCGCCGGGTCAGGACATCCGATCGGGATCGGGCCCGATCTCATCCTGCGTGATGAGACCAAGATCGGCGAGCCGACGCCGATCGGCGGCACGTCCGAGGTGGCCGGCGAGGTAGATCGCGAAGCCCAGGGCGCACGCGGCGAACACCCACCACTGCAGGGCGTAGCCGAAGTTCTGCACCGAGCCGCGGCCGGACGGCAGATTCGGGGTGGCCGGCTGCAGGCCCTGGCCGGTGGCCAGGTCGTCCGGCAGGGTGACATAGCCGGCGATCATCGGGTCCGGCCAGCGCTGCACCAGGACGGGCAGGTAGACCGAGCCGATCTGTCCGTCCGGCACCGACCCGGTGGCCTGTGCATCCGAGGCGAGCAGCACTCCGCGCTGGTCCACCGCGCCGGTCGGCGCCGGTGGGGGAGTGGTCCCGGTCGACTCCCCGCGGATCACCGGCACCAGCGTGCCGTCCGCGGTCCGCAGCGGGGTGAGCACCCGGAACGTGCCCGGCCTGCCGTCGACCGGGATCAGCAACTGCTCCTCGGGCACGTACGTCCCGGTGAAGGCGACAGTCCGTCCATAGCCGTCGGTGATCTGCTGCCCCGCCTGAGCCACCGAGACCAGCGGCACGGCCGGCTCGTTCATCCTGGCGACCGCGCCGTGCTGGCCCTGGTCCTGGAAGACCTGCATCTGCCACAGGCCGAGCCCGATCATCACCCCGGCGAGCACCAGCCCGACGAGGAGCAGCGCGACCTGTTGGATCCGGGTCCGCACCATGGTCAGGGGAGCTGACGCCGGCGGGCCTCGCGGACCAGTGCCTCGCAGACCTCCCCCAGGTCGAGGCCGGCGGCGTCGAGTTCGAGCGGCACCAGCGAGGTCTCGGTCATTCCCGGGGCGACGTTGCACTCCAGGAAGTAGGGCACCCCGTCGCGGATGATGATGTCGGTGCGGGAGATGTCGCGCAGATGCAGCCGGTCATGGACCCGCAGCGCCATGTCGGCACAGGCCTCAGCGACCTCGTCCGGCACCTCGGCCGGGGTGATGAAGCGAGTGGTGCCGGCGGTGTAGCGGGAGGAGTAGTCGTAGTCGCCGGAGTCGGGGCGGATCTCGACCGCCGGCAGCGCCCGGGGGCCGTCGCCGCGGTCGATGACCGTCACGGCCACCTCGATCCCGTCGATGTAGGTCTCCACCACCGCGACATCGCCGTACGCGTACGCGCCGACCATCGCCGAGGCGAGCTCCTCGCGGCCGGTGACCTTGGAGCAGCCGAGCGAGGACCCGGAGCGCGACGGCTTGACGAACATCGGGAAGCCGATCCGCTCGCCGAGGGCGTCCATCAGGGCGCGGGCCCCGAGCTCGCGGAACACCTCGTCGGGCAGGGCGACCTGCTGCGGCGTGGTGAGCCCGATGCCGCGGATCACCGAGGTGGCGATCGACTTGTCGAAGGCGACCCGGCTGTCCGCGCCGGTGGCTCCGACGTACGGCACGCCGAGCAGCCCGAGCACCTCCCGCAGCGACCCGTCCTCACCGGTGGCGCCGTGCACCAGTGGGAACACCACCGGGTCGTCGAGGTCGCGGAGCAGGGTGACCAGGTCGGAGTTCACGTCCGACTCGACCACGGTGCAGCCGCGGTCGCGCAGCGCCTGGGCGACCCGGCGGCCGGACCGCAGGGACACCTCACGCTCGTGGGACAGGCCGCCGGCGAGCACCACGATGGTGCCCAGCGCGGTCCCCTCGAGCGGGGCCGACGGGGTGCCCAGTGCCGGGCCGGAGAGCGGGCCCTCGCCGGTGGCGTCGGTCAGTGGTGCCTCGGGGGTGGGGATCTGGTTGCCGGTGGCGGTCATCATTCCTCCTGGACGCTCGTCACGCCTGGTCGGGGCGGGGACTGGTGGGCTCCACGACGCTGTGCGGATGGGTGGCCCCGGGATGGACGCCGAACGTACGGTTCAGCTGGGACTCCCGGTTCAGCACCTCACCGAGGCGCCGGACCCCCTCCCGGATCCGTTCCGGGGTCGGATAGCAGTACGACAGCCGGATGTTGCGGGCGCCCAGATCGTCGGCGTAGAAGGCTGTGCCAGGGGTGTAGGCGACCCGATTCGTCACCGCGCGGGGCAGCATCGCCTGGGAGTCGATCCCGACCGGCACGGTCAGCCAGACGAAGAATCCGCCGCGCGGGTGGGTCCAGCTGCTGCCGGCGGGCATGTACTCGGTCAGTGCCTTGAGCATCGCGTCGCGGCGCTCCCGGTACATGTCGCGGAAGACGTCGATCTGGTGGCGCCAGTCGTGCACCCGCAGGTATGTCGAGACCGCGTACTGGGAGAACGTCGGCGGGGAGAGCGTCGCGGACTCCTGCGCCAGCACCAGCTTCTCCCGGACGGCGTGCGGGGCGAGCACCCAGCCGACCCGGAAACCGGGGGAGAAGGTCTTGGAGAAGGAGCCCATGTAGAGCACCTGCTCACCTTCCATCGACCGGATGGCGGGCAGTCGCTCGCCCTCCAGGTCGAGCAGGCCGTACGGGTTGTCCTCGACGATCAGCAGGCCGGTCTCCCGGGCCACCTCGAGGATCGCCTTGCGGCGCTCCAGCGTCATGGTGATGCCGCTGGGGTTGTTGTAGTTGGGGATGGTGTAGAGGAACTTCACCTTCTGGCCGGCGGCGGTGAGGGTCAGCACGGCCTCCCGGAGCCGCTCCGGGACCAGACCGTCCTCGTCCATCTCGACGTGGACGACCCGGGCCTGGTAGGAGGCGAAGGTGCTCAGCGCGCCGACATAGCTGGGCGCCTCGGCGAGGATGACGTCACCGGGGTCGCAGAAGATCCGGGTGATCAGGTCGAGGGCCTGTTGGCTGCCGACAGTCACCGTGACATCGTCCGGGTGGGCCCTGATGCCCTCCTCGGCCATCACCTCGCAGATCTGCTCGCGCAGCATCGGCTCACCCTGGCCGGAACCGTACTGCAGGGCCTTGGGGCCGGCGGAGGACTGGATCATGTCACCCAGCGCGTTCGCCACCATGTCGAGGGGCAGGTCCGCGATGTTCGGCATGCCGCCGGCGAGCGAGACCACCTCGGGTCGGTTCGCGACGGCGAAGAGAGCTCGTACGGCCGACTCCTTCATCCCGAACGCCCGGGCGGCGTAGCGGTCGTGGTAGAGGTCGAGTCGGGTGTCACGGCGTTGAGGTTCCATCGAGCTCACCCCGCCCAGTGTGCCACCCACGCCCGAGGCGGGCCGCGCTGTTCAGATTGTCCGTGCCGTCCCCGGGAATAGGATGGAGCCATGGCCGGCGTCGAGCAGTTGAAGGTCGAGCCGTTGCAGCCCGGCGGGGTGTCCCGGCTCCCGATGGTCTGTGCCGACTGCCCGCTGCCGCACACGGTGCCCCCGGGGACCGGACAGTCCTGGGTGGACGCCGCCGCGCACACCTGGGGCTTCTGCGGGGTCCAGGCCCGGATCGGGGACACCCCGGTCGGCCACGTGCTGATCTCCCCGCCGCTCAACGCGCCACTGCGCGGGCCGTACGCCTCGGCCGGGGTGAGCCCTGATGCCGCGGTGATCCTGCAGTTCTGGGTCGACCCGGACCATCGCGGCCGGGGGGTGGGCCGGCACCTGCTCGAGGAACTGGCCGCGCTGCTGGTCCGGCGCCGGGTCGCCGGGCTGGAGATCCGCGCCTCCCGGACCGGACCGACCTGCGTCGCCCCGCCGGAGGACTGGCTGCTGGCGCACGGCTTCCGGGTGCTGCGGGAGGACGTCCTGGCGTCACGGCTGCGGATGGACCTGAAGGCCACCCGGTCCTGGTTGCCGTCCTGGTCGGCGCTCGTCGACGGGGTGCGGGGGCTGGTCGGGCGGCCGGCGCCGGCCGGTCCGGAACCGGCCCGCCGGCCCGCGCCGGGGCCGGAACCGGCGCACCGGTCCGGCCCCCGTAGGCTGTCTCCGTGAACGAGAGTGTCGAGGACATCCGGGACCGGGTCGCCGCGGCGGCCCGCAGCATCCTTCCCGCCGCCCCCAACGGTGCCGGCGCCCAGGTCGCCCCGCTGAGCGAACAGCAGCTGCGGGTGACCTACCGGGACGGGAGCTTCCGGATCCTCGACGTGGGCGGCTTCGTCGCCGTCGGTGACCTCTCCGAGTCGGCGATCCACGACTGGACGTACGCCATGCTGGTGAGCACCGGGGCGCTGCCGTCGTACGTCCCGGTGGACGAGCTCGCGCCGACCATCGTCGGCACCGACCTGCCCGACTGGATCCTGTCCCGTCCGGTGGGGGAGGACCTGCTGGAGGCGATCAGCCACGGCGAGGGGTACGTGTCGACCGCCGACCTGTCCGCCTGGGAGGTGGACGCCGACCAGGTGTTCTCCGCGGTCCGCAGCCGCTTCGCACTCAGCCGGTTCGAGCCGGTCACCCGCGAGGACGGCGTGGTGATCGTCTCCTCCGACGACTGGACGGCGAGTGCCTGGGCGCTCTACCCGACGGTGCTGAAGATCGCTCTGGGGGTGTTCGACGCCCCGGCGCTGGTCTGGCTGCCCGACTCGGGACATCTGGTCGCTGCCGCGGCGAGCGATCCGGCGGCGATCGAGACCGCCCGGACCGTCGCCGCCAGGCTGTACGCGGAATCCGTGCGGCCGCTGACCCGGGAGGCGTACGTCGCCCACAGCCGCCGGCTGGAGAAGGCCTGAGGCCCTGGTCTACTGGGAGACGGTCCTACTGGGAGACGATCGAGGTGGCGACCGCGGCGCTCTGGGCGACGACCTGCTCCAGGGTCTGGTCGGCCAGACCGACCCCGACCACGCCGACGTTGTCGCCGCGGACCACGCAGACGTCCTGTCCGGTGCTGTAACGGCCGCACATCCCGGCGCCGACCTGGCGCACTGCCGTGATGCCGAGGTCGTCGACCAGACCGGAGATGTCGCTGACCGGGCGGACCGCCATCACCAGCAGCTCCTTGTCGTTGCCCTGGTAGTAGGTGCCGGTGACGGTCTGCGCCTGGCCGCCGCCCAGCGCCATGGTGGTCGGCGAGGGCTGCGCGTTCGGGTCGATCACCAGGTCGCCCGCCTTCCGGGGCAGCACGATCGGGGTCGTGGCCGGGTTGGCCGAGGAGGCCTTCGAGCCGGCCTGCGAGGACAGCCAGCCGATCAGGACGACCACCCCGAGCACGACGACCGCGGCCGCGATCGAGACCAGCACGGTCATCTGCCTGGTGGACTTGTCACGGGCTGTGCTCATCGGTTCCTCCGGTCGGTGCCTCGCGGTCGGGGCGCACGGAGTCAACAATAACCGGGCCCCCGGAGGCGACGGCGGGGTCGCCGTCAGGCGAGGACGGACTCCACCGCGTCCTGCAGCTCCCGCTTGGTCTTCGCGCCCTGGAACCGCCGGACCTCCTGCCCGGCCACGAAGATCTGCACGGTCGGCACGCCACGGACCCTCTGGGCGTCGGGGGTGACGGCGTTGGCGTCGGTGTCGAGACGCAGGAACCGGACCCGGTCCCGGTAGCGTACAGCCAGCTCTTCCAGGATCGGATCGAGCTGCCGGCACGGGGAGCACCAGGTCGCCCAGTAGTCGACGAGCACCGGGACCTCCGCGGCGAGCACCCGCTCGGCGAAGGTCGTATCCGTCACGGCGTCCAGGGTCGGATTCTCCACGGGGCGGGAGTCTAGCCCGCCCCGCGGATCAATTCCGGGGGTTTCAGACGCCCTGCGCGGCGAGCCAGCGCTCGGCGTCGAGGGCCGCGGCGCAGCCCGTCCCGGCGGCCGTGATCGCCTGCCGGTAGGTGTGGTCGACCACGTCGCCGCAAGCGAAGACGCCGTCGAGGTTGGTGGCGGTGCTGTCCCTCGCGACCCGGACGTAGCCGCCCTCGTCGAGCTCCACCTGGCCGCGGAACAGCTCCGAGCGAGGGTTGTGACCGATCGCGATGAACAGCCCCTCCACAGGAACCTCGCGCAGGTGACCGGTCGTCGTGTCCTTCAGGGTGACCGACTCGACCTTGCCGTCGCCGTTGATCGCGGAGACCTCGCTGTTCCAGGCGAAGGAGATCTTCGGGTCGTCCATCGCCCGGTCGACCATGATCTTGGACGCCCGCAGCTGGTCACGCCGGTGGATCATCAGCACCGACCGGCCGAACCGGGACAGGAAGGTCGCCTCCTCGACCGCGGAGTCACCACCGCCGACGACGGCGATCGGCTTGTCCCGGAAGAAGAATCCGTCGCAGGTGGCGCACCAGGACACGCCGTGGCCGGACAGCCGGTCCTCGTCGGGCAGGCCGAGCCGGCGGTAGCCGGAGCCGGTCGCCAGGATCACCGCCCGGGCGTGGTGGATGTCATCGTTGGAGTCCTTGACCACCTTGACGTCACCGGTCAGGTCGACATCGACGACGTCCTCGGTGATGAACTCCGCGCCGAACCGTTCGGCCTGGGCCCGCATGTTGTCCATCAACTCGGGTCCCTGGATGCCCTCGGGGAAGCCAGGGAAGTTCTCGACCTCGGTGGTCGTCATCAGGGCGCCGCCAGCGTCCACGGCACCCTCGATGACCAGCGGCTCCAGCTGCGCCCGGGCCGCGTAGATGGCCGCGGTGTAACCGGCCGGGCCACTGCCGATGATGATCAGGTCGCGTACGTCGCTCATGGGTTTCCTCGTTCGGGGGTCGGTCGCCGGGACAACCGTTCTGTCCGGCCCATTATTCCCGCTCCCCCGGTCCCGGCTCACCCCTCCGGATACCTGGTCCGGTACTGGTCCACCGTGTCGTTCTTCAGCGCGTCGCTCAGTTCGGCCAGCTTGGCCTCGTCGACGATGTCGATCGCCTGCTTGTCGGCCGACCAACCGGTCCCGGCGACCGGAGCCTGCATCAGGTGGATGTCGTCGCCGGTGATCCCGCGCAGCGACATGCCGGTCTTGAGCAACTCGGTGTCGGTCAGCCCGGCGTCGACGGTGAGGTACTTCGAGAAGCTGGAGACGAAGTTCGTGAACTGCCCCGGGTTGGCCAGCACATCGGTGCTCAACGCCTTGCGGATGATCGCCTGGACGACGGTGCGCTGCCGTTCGGCGCGGTCGAAGTCGCCGCGGGGCAGGTCGTAGCGTTCCCGGACGTATGCCAGCGCGTTGTCACCCTGGAGGGTGACGTCACCCTGCGGGAAGACCATGTCCTGGTGGCTCGCGTTCGGGTTGTACACGGTGACCCCGCCCAGGGCGGTGGTCATGTCCTTGAACCCCTGGAAGTCCGTGGTGACGATGTGGTCGATCGGCACCCCCAGCAGGTCCTGCATGGTCCGCACGGTCAGCGCCTGGCCGCCCCAGGAGTACGCCGCGTTGATCTTGGCGCTGCCGTGGTCGGGGATCGGCACCCACATGTCACGCGGGAAGGAGATGATCGTGACGCTCTTGCGGTCGGCCGGGACGTGGACCAGCATCAGCGCGTCGCTGCGGCCCCGCTCGGAGCTGACGTCGCGGGTGTCGGTGCCCATCACGATGTAGTTCAGCGCGTCCCCCTGCTTCGGCTGCGGGGTGATCACACCGCTGGTGCGGTGCACATTGCTGTCGAAGGAGGTGCGGATCGCGTTCAGGTAGAGGCCGAGCGCACCGACGACGATCAGGATGACCGCGAGCAGCGCGCCGACGGCGATCAGCACCGGGTGGCGCCGCTTCGCGGGTCTCTTTCCCGGGTCCCCCGTCGCGGCCGCTGCTTCTCCGTACGGGCTGTCGGTCATCTGCCATCCTCTGAACGCCTGGTGTCGTGCTGCAGACCAGTCTGGCCATCCACGGGTCACTTCCCAACCGCGGAGCCGTGGAATTGGACCGCATTGTGCTTCCCGTCACGTGGGTCGACCGCGATCGTCACGTTCCCGGCGTCCGCGCGGGGGATGGCGAACCCGACGTGCGCCTTGCGCTGCGCCCCGGCCGGGACCGGGTCGGCGAAACCCACCCCGAAGGTGCCGCCGGCATCGCTCAGCATCACCGCGCCGACGGTGTCCCGGTAGTACCCGTGGATCACCACCCCGGTCGCGTCGTACGCCGCGGCGGTGGAGTTGGTGATGACGACGTCCGCGACCACCACCTCGCCACCGGTGCCCTCCGCGCCGATGATCCCGGCCGGGGCGGTGGCCGCGGTGATGCCGTCGATCTGGATCGCCAGGCCGTCGGGGAAGTCGGCCGCCTGGTCGAGGGTGAGCTGCTCGCCCACCGGCGGGGTGCTCGGCGGGTCGGTGAGGTCGGGCGCCGGCGTGGTCGCGGCGTCGGAGCTGACGGCGGGCGCGGAAACCGCCGGGGATCCCGTCGCGGTGGGCGTACCGGCCGCAGAACAGGCCCCGAGCAGGGGGATGAGGAGCAGGAGGGCGGCCGCGCCGTTTCGCATGACCCGACGGTAGCCGACCAGCCGGGGTGTAGAGGAAAGTCCTGCGCCCGCGATTCACAGGAACTTATGGATTACGAAAGAAGTATCACGTAGAATCGGCGCATGATCGAGGTCAAGCACCTGCGGCTGATCGCAGCCATCGACAAGTACGGCACCCTGTCGGGCGCCGCTCGTGAGCTCGGCCTCTCCCAGCCCGCCATCACCCAGCAGATGCAGCGGCTGGAGAAGGAGCTCGGCACCCCCCTGGTGACGAAGCAGTCCCGCGGGGTCAGTCTCACCTCGGCCGGCCGGGTGTTGCTGCGGCATGCCGGCCAGGTGCTGCCGTCGTTGTCCCGGGCCGAGTCCGAGATCGCCGCCATCGCCGGCCTGCGCGGCGGCGAGATCCGGATCAGTGCCTTCGCCTCGGGGGCGGCGGCGCTGCTGCCGGGCGCCCTGGCGCGGATGGCCGACGAGCACCCCGGGATCAGCTTCCGGCTCGGTGAGGCCGAGACGGAGGAGTCCCTCGAGCTGCTCCGCAAGGGCGACTGTGAGATCGCCCTGGTGTACGAGTACCACTCCGAGAACATGACGCTGCGCCGGCCCGATCTGCGCCACGATCCCGACGAGATCTGGCAGACCGCGCTGGAGGAGCACATCTGGGTGGCCATGCCGCGGTCGCACCCGCTGGCGGCCGAGCCGGCGGTGGACGTGAGCGATCTGGAGGGTGCCCGGTGGATCTCCGGCTGTCCCTCCTGTCAGGGCAACCTGGTCGACGTCTGTTCGGTGGCCGGCTTCCAGCCCGACATCACGTACGAGACCGACGACTACATCGCCCTGCAGGGCCTTGCTGCCGCGGGGCTGGGCGTCGCCCTGCTGCCGGACCTGATGCTGATGGCCACCCGGAGCGACTCCGACCTGGTCCTCAAGCCCCTGCTGCAGCAGCGGTTCCGCCGGGTGTCGGTGGTGACGACCAAGGCACTGGCCTCGGTGCCCGGCGTGTTGGAGACGATGCATGCCATCGTCGAGGTCGGCCAGAACCTGCCGCTGCCGGAGGCGGTACGCGAGCCGGCGGCGGTCGCGGAGCGGGAGGCCGTCGGGGAACCCGCATAGCGGCCGGGTCCGGGACCCGGAGAGCCCACAGTGAGCGATCGGACGCCGTCCGCCCGCACCGGCCGCGGCCGTGGGAGCGCCCTGATCCGCGATGACGCGCCGCTGCCGATCGGGATCGGTCTGATCCTCGTCTCGGCGGCGCTGGTCGTCGTCGCGATCGGACTGCGCTACATCGCCGGGATCGTCGGGCCGACGTTCCTCGCGCTCACCCTGGTGCTCACCGTCGGTCCGATGCGGCAGCGGCTGGTCCGCTGGCACCTCCCCGGCTGGCTGGCCAGCCTGCTGATGCTGATCCTGCTCTACGCGGTGATCTTCGGCATCCTCACCGGAGTCGCGGTGTCGATCGCCCAGCTGGTGCAGGTGCTGCCCCGGTACGCGGGCACCGTCAACGAGATGTCCGGCGAGGTGCTGCGGTGGCTGTCGGAGCGCGGGATCGACACCTCCAACGCCGACCTGCTGCTCGGCCAGCTCGACCTGGGCCGGATCATCCAGCTGCTGCAGGGCCTGCTGGCCGGGGTCTCCTCGGCCGGGACGATCATCTTCGTGCTCGCCATGGCGGTGGCCTTCCTGCTCGTCGACTCCACCGCGATGGAGGGCAGGCTGGCGTCCCTGCGGCAGTACCAGCCGTACCTGGCTGCGGCACTCGGCGACTTCGGCTACCGGGTGCGTCGTTACTGGGTGGTCAACACCCTGTTCGGCCTGATCGTGGCGGTGCTGGACACCATCGTGCTGTTCGCGCTCGGGGTGCCGTTGCCGTTCGTCTGGGGCCTGTTCGCCTGGGTGACCAACTACATCCCCAACATCGGCTTCGTCGTCGGTCTGGTCCCCCCGGCGCTGCTCGCCCTGCTGGACGGCGGCCCGGTGGAGGCGCTGATCGTGGTGATCGCCTACTCGGTGCTCAACTTCGTCATCCAGGCGATCATCCAGCCGAAGTTCACCGGGGACGCCGTCGGGCTGAACACCACCGTGACCTTCGTCTCACTGGTCTTCTGGACCAGTGTGATCGGCGCCCTGGGGTCGATCCTCGCCGTGCCGCTGACCCTGTTCGCCAAGTCGCTGCTGATCGACTCCAGCCCGCGGCTGCAGTGGGTGAACGTCTTCCTGCGCTCCAAGGACGCCGAGGAACCGCCGGTCCGACCCCAGTGGCAGCTGCACCATGTCCCCTCGCTGCCACGGTGGCTGCCCTGGACGGATCGCCCGGCGGCCGGTGGATCGGCGGAGACACCGGCGAGGGAGACGGAGAGCCCGGCGAGGGAGACGGAGAGCCCGGCGAAGCCCGGCCCGGCCGACCAGCACCCGGTGGGAGACGGTCAGACCGACGTGGAAAGATGACGAGCACCACCGTGATCCGCACGAAGGAGTGATCCGTGACCGAGTTCTTCTATGAGGACATGCTGCCGGCCGTCACGCCGGACGAGACGCCGTACCGTCTGCTCACGACCGAGGGGGTCCGGACCGTCGAAGGGCCCGGTGGGCGTACGTTCCTCGAGGTCGACCCGGAGGCGATCACCCTCCTCACGGAGACGGCGATGCACGACATCGCCCACTTCCTGCGTCCGGCGCACCTCGCCCAGCTGGCGAAGATCCTCGACGACCCGGAGGCCTCGAACAACGACAAGTTCGTCGCCCTGGACCTGCTGAAGAACGCCAACATCGCCTCCGGCGGGGTGCTGCCGATGTGCCAGGACACCGGCACGGCGATCGTCTCGGCCCACCGCGGACAGCAGGTGCTGACCTCGGTGCAGGACGAGGTGCCGATCTCGCAGGGCGTCTACAACGCCTACACCCGGCTCAACCTGCGCTACTCGCAGAACGCCCCGCTGACCATGTGGGACGAGAAGAACACCGGCTGCAACCTGCCGGCCCAGATCGACATCGCCGCGGACACCCACCCCGGTCACGAGACCGAGTACGAGTTCCTCTTCATGGCCAAGGGCGGCGGGTCGGCCAACAAGTCCTACCTGTACCAGGAGACCAAGGCGATCCTCAACGAGGACGCCATGATGGAGTTCCTCGACGAGAAGCTGCGGACCCTCGGCACCGCCGCCTGCCCGCCCTACCACCTCGCCGTGGTGATCGGCGGCACCTCCGCGGAGGCCGCGCTGAAGACCGCGAAGTACGCCTCCGCGAAGTACCTCGACACGCTGCCCACCGAGGGATCGGCGAGCGGCCACGGCTTCCGCGATCCGGCGATGGAGCAGAAGGTCCTGCAGCTGACCCAGGACTTCGGCATCGGCGCACAGTTCGGCGGCAAGTACTTCTGCCATGACGTCCGGGTCGTCCGGCTGCCGCGGCACGGCGCCTCGCTGCCGGTGGCCATCGCGGTCTCCTGCTCCGCCGACCGCCAGTGCAAGGGCAAGATCACCCCGGAGGGGGTGTTCCTCGAGCAGCTCGAGTTCGAGCCCGGCCACTACCTGCCCGAGGTCACCCACGAGCACGTCGGTGCCGAGGACGAGGCCGTTGCGGTCGACCTCAACCGGCCGATGGCCGAGGTGCTCGCCGAGCTGACGAAGTACCCGGTGAAGACCCGGCTGTCGCTGACCGGCACCCTGGTCGTCGCCCGCGACATCGCCCACGCCAAGATCCGCGAACGCCTCGACGCCGGCGAGGAGATGCCGCAGTACCTCAAGGACCACCCGGTCTACTACGCCGGCCCGGCCAAGACCCCGGAGGGGATGGCCTCCGGCTCGTTCGGGCCGACAACCGCCGGCCGGATGGACTCCTACGTCGACCAGTTCCAGGCAGCCGGCGGCTCGATGATCATGCTGGCCAAGGGCAACCGGTCGAAGGCCGTCACCGACGCCTGCGCCGCACACGGCGGCTTCTACCTCGGCTCGATCGGCGGCCCGGCGGCCCGGCTCGCCCAGGACTGCATCAAGAAGGTCGAGGTGCTGGAGTACCCCGAGCTCGGCATGGAGGCCGTCTGGCGGATCGAGGTGGAGGACTTCCCGGCCTTCATCATCGTCGACGACAAGGGCAACGACTTCTTCTCCTCGGTCAGCAAGCCGATCGCCCGGACCATCCCGGTGCGGGCGGGAGCCAAGTAGGCCGAATCGGAGGATCGGCGGGTCCCCACCGCACCTCCACCTCCGCGTTTCGCCCGTGCATTGGTGTTGGACTACAGACGACAACGCTCGGGCGAAACGCGGAGGCCGCCGGCCGAGTCTCGGTGCGGTGTCAGTGCCGGAGTGAATCATCATGGACGTGAGCGAGACATCGCCAAGTACGCCAGAGGCGAGGTGTTGCTGACCGTCCGCGTTGCTCGAGAGCGCGCCCCTGCTCAGTGAGTTCTCGGATTGGCACGCCGTGCTGAATCGCTACCTCCATGTGCCGGTGAACCCTGGCGAGTCGGAGGACGAGTGGGAGTTGCGCTGGACCGCGCTCGATGACGACTTCGGCGCGCGAGCGAAGCCTTACGACGCGGCCCCGATCACCGAATGGCCCGACGAACTGCGTGCCGAGATCGAGTCTTCGTGGGAGGCGATCTTCGATCCGGCGACATGGCGACCGAAGCTCAACCTCCAAGCCACGATCAGTGAACTCCGCACCGCTGATGTTGTTCGGGCGGTCCGTATCCGCTGAGTGAAGGGCGTCAGCGATGTCACTCGTGCCCATCCAAGGTTGCTCTTTTGGGTGAGGTCCTTTGGGTGAGACCGGAATCTGAGTATCAGATATGATGGCTTCATGCGAACCCTCACTGCGACTGAGGCGTCTCGTCATTTCTCCGACCTGCTCGACGCGATCGAGGCCGGCGAGACCGTCACCGTGACCCGAGGAGGCCGGCCGATCGTCGAGATGCGCCCCGCGCCCCACCGCACCGGGCGTGATCTCCGTACGGCCCTGGCCGGCCTGGCTCCGCCGGATGACCGGTTCGCTGCCGACATCGCGGACGCTGTGGCGAATCTTACCGACGAGCAGGCGGACCCATGGGCAGACGTCTGATCCTCGACACCAATGTCCTGATCGACTATGAACGCGGCGCCGTCGACCGGGCTGCGCTGGACGACGATGAGCTGGCCATCGCCGCCATCACCGTGGCCGAATACCGCACCGGTATCGAGCTGGCGGATACGGCGGAGCGTGCCGCCGCTCGTTCCCGCGCGCTGGCGGTGATCACCGACACCGTGGACGTGCTGGAGTACACGGAGGCCACCGCTGTCCAGCATGCCCGGCTGATCGCTGCTGCTCGACGGTCCGGGAAGCCCCGCGGAGCCCATGACCTGATCATCGCCGCGCATGCTGCCCAGACCGGGCGGGTGCTGCTCAGCCGGGACGCGTCAGCCCGCTTCGCCGACCTGCCCGGTGTGGTGGCCGAGGAGCCGTGACCGGGTGACATCAGCCCGACGAGGACAAGGTGCGTACCGGTCCGGTCGGTGATCCACAGATGTCCGCCCTGCAGGCCCGTACGGCGCGAGCGGAGCGACTAAAATTTGTTCCTAGCACAACGCCGAGCGGCGCGGCATCCCGGTCGTAGGACCAGGCCCCTCAGGGGCCGCCGGGACCGGGCCCGACCGGGCCCACCGCGAGAGGTGTACCCGCTCGGCAGGAGGAACCATCATGTCCACTCCGTCCCCCGCCCCGTCCCACCCCGCCCGCTACTGGCACGCCCTGGACGACGGCCGGCTCCAGTGCGACGTCTGTCCCCGTGAGTGCCATCTGCGCGACGGGCAGCGCGGATTCTGTTTCGTCCGGATGCGGGAGGGTGACCAGATCGTCCTCACCACGTACGGACGATCGTCCGGCTTCTGTCTCGACCCGATCGAGAAGAAGCCGCTCAACCACTTCTACCCGGGCACCTCGGTGCTCTCCTTCGGCACCGCCGGCTGCAACCTCGGCTGCAAGTTCTGTCAGAACTGGGACATCAGCAAGTCTCGCGAGATGGACCGGCTGATGGACCAGGCCTCTCCCGAGGAGCTCGCCGTCGCGGCGCAGCGGTACGGCTGCGAGAGCGTGGCCTTCACCTACAACGACCCGGTGATCTTCACCGAGTATGCCGTCGACACCGCGCTGGCCTGCCGGGAGCGGGGCGTACGGACGGTCGCGGTGACCGCCGGCTACATCCAGGGCCAGGCCCGACGGGACCTGTTCGCGGCGATGGACGCGGCGAACGTCGACCTGAAGGGATTCACCGAGGAGTTCTACCAGCAGCTCACCGGCGGGCACCTGCTGACAGTGCTCGATACCCTTGTCTACCTCAAACATGAGACATCGGTATGGTTCGAGATCACCACACTGCTGATCCCCGGCCGCAACGACGGTGACGAGGAACTACGGGCGATGACCCGGTGGATCCTCACCGAACTGGGCCCCGACGTCCCACTGCACTTCTCCGCCTTCCACCCCGCCTGGCGGATGCAGGACGTTCCCGCCACGCCGCGGGAGACCCTGATCCGGGCCCGCGAGATCGCCCTGGAGACCGGACTGCACTTCGTCTACACCGGCAACGTGCACCACCGCGAGGGGGACACCACCTACTGCCCGACCTGCCGCTCGGCGCTGATCGTCCGCGACTGGTACGATCTGCGCAGCTATCGGCTCACCGCCGACGGGCGGTGTCCTGACTGTGGGACGGTGATCCCGGGTCGTTTCGCCGCGACGCCGGGACACTTCGGGTCACGGCGGATCCCGGTGCGGCTGGGGCTGTGAGCCGGGCCGTTCGAGCCGCCTGGGTGGACCCACCGCGAAGGAGCGCCAGATGGAGAATTCCCCGTTCGCGAAGCTGCGGGACGTGCCGCGCTTCCAGCTGACCAGCACCGACGTCACCGACGGGGAGGAGCTGGCGCCCCGGCACCGGTCCCGGAGGATGCAGATCCCCGGCGGGGAGGACGTCTCGCCGCAGCTGAGCTGGTCCGGCTTCCCGGCGGCCACCCGGTCGTTCGCCCTGACCTGCTACGACCCGGACGCGCCGACCCAGTCGGGCTGGTGGCACTGGGCGGTGCTCGACCTCCCCGTGGACTGCACCGACCTCGCCACCGGCGCGGGCAGCACGACCGAGCCGGGGCTGCCGGAGGGTGCGCTGACCCTGCGCAACGATGCGGGGACGGCGGGCTACCTCGGTGCCGCACCGCCGGAGGGGCACGGCCGGCACCGGTACTTCTTCACCGTGCACGCGGTCGACGTGGAGCGGCTCGACCTGTCGCCGGACGCCACGCCGGCGACACTCGGCTTCACCCTGTTCTTCCACACTCTCGGGCGCGCCTGGCTGACACCGATCTTCGGTCGGTGACGCCGGGCAGCGCACAGGATGACCGATCGCGCAGAACGACCCGGGTGTGGCCCCCGGTGGGCATCGTCCACCGGGGTGAGCGCCCTCAGGATCGCCTGACCACGCTCAGGATCGCCTGATCGTCCTCAGTCGGTGACGCGTACGGACAGATCGGCGGAACGGAAGAGGCGGCTGAGTTCCCTGCGGGTGAGCGTGCCGGTCCGCCGATCATCCAGCTGTCGCTGGAACGCCTTGACGGCCGACACGGTCTCCGGTCCGTAGTGTCCGTTGACCTTGTCCTGCCGCAGCAGACCAAGCTCCTGCAGCGCCTGCTGAACGGTGAAGACCTCCGACCCGTACGCGCTGATCGAGGTGGACGCGGTGTTCCGGTCGCTGCGCTGTGCCGACGTGAGATGGTCGACGGACACGGTGCCGACCGTTCGCACTGACGGGGTCGGGGTGGCGGTCGCCGACGGCCTCGGGGTGGCGCTCGCGGTCCGGGTCGGTGTCGGGCTGGCCGTCGGCGTGGCGGAGGCGGTCGGCGTGGCAGTGGCGGTCGCCGTCGGGCTGGTGGCAGCGGTCCTGACCGGCGTCTCGCTGTAGACCGTGCAACCGGCCGCCAGCGACCCGGGAACCACGACGTACCCGGCGTCCGGGTCGCGGATCACGGTGTGCAGGTCGGTGATCCTGGACGCACAGTTGTTCGCCACGGACCGGGAGACATTCTGGCCGCCGATGTAGATGTCGATCCAGGGGTGGCCCTGATAGCCGGTGTGGCAGGGGCCGTTCTGCGGCGTGGCGCCGTCTCCGCAGGTGTCTTCGACGATGGCGTAGCGGCGCAGTGCCGGGATGTAGAACCGGGTGCCGGCGGGGTAGTCCAGGACGTCGCGCCCGTTGGTGATCGAATGGCCGACCGCCAGGGTCACCGGATCGTCGTAGCTGCCGGTCCCTCCGGCGTTGGTGTGGATGACCGGGTCGGAGATGTCGCTGGAGCCCGGCGGGGTGTTGTCCCACCAGCTGTACCCGGTGACGTACATGGTCGTGGTGGTCGGGGCGGCCTCGGCCACCGCCGCAGACGTGATCGGAGCAATGAGGGCAACAGTGGCGGCGATGGCGGCAATCGGTCGAGCAGTCATGAGTCGGTGATCCTCACGTTCGGTTCGGGGTGCCGAGGGTCGGTCAGCGGGCGAGTGCCCCGCGGTCGGCGAGCCGTCCCGGCCGGGGCGGAAAGGCCTACCAAGGCCGGATATTATTCCGCCATTACCGGTCCGATGGCCTGGAGCCTAGCGTAGATGTGGTCCGGACCGCACCCCCCACCGCAGGTTCCACCGCCAGCAGGGCCGACAGGACGGTGATCACACCCTGCTCGGCGTTCGACGGGGCGGTGTAGCGGGCCGCGGCACGGACCTGTGGGTGGGCGTTCGCCATCGCGTACGAATGCTCGACCGCGCCGAGCATCTCCAGGTCGTTCAGGTAGTCGCCGAAGGCCACCGTGTTGGCGGGACCGATGCCCATCGTCCGCTGCAACCGGCGGATGGCGGTGCCCTTGTTGACCGACCGGCCCATCAGGTCGACCCAGTGGTGGCCGGACACCACCACCTGGTGGCCGGCGCGCAACGGCGCGAGGGCCTGGGCCGTCACCGCCGAGTCGACGAAGTCGAAGACGGCGATCTTGAGCACCTCGTCGTCGGGGACCAGCACGTCGTCCACCACGGCGAGCTCGGCGTAGTAGGGCTCGGCCTGGGCGACGAACGGCGGATCCCGACGTTCGATGTAGGCCGATCGCTTGCCGCACAGCACGACGCCGACGTCACGGCCGCTGCCGGCGAGCGTACGGACCCGGGTGATCGCCTCCTCGACGAACGGCCGGTCCAGCGGCATCGCGCTCACCTCGACGCCGTCGCGGACCACGAAGGAGCCGTTCTCGGCGATGAAGACCATCCCGTCACGGGCCCGGTCGAACTGGTGCCGCAGGGTCGCGTACTGGCGCCCGCTGGCCGGGGCGAAGGCGATCCCGCGCTCGCGCATCCGGGTCAGCAGCGGCCACAACCCGTCGGGAATCCGGCCCTCGGCGTCCAGCAGGGTGCCGTCCATGTCCGCGACGACGAGGCGTACGTCGGACGGATCGGGGGGCAGGTCCGGCATCTTGTCCAGGGTCGGCACGCCCCGATCCTACGTCGCCGGGCCGGGCCGCCCGGGGCCGGTGGCGGTCAGCAGCCGGTCGATCAGCTCGTGGGCACTGCCGACGGCGGTCTCGCAGGCGGCGAGCACCTCCGCGGGGGAGTGCCGCAGGGCGATCGGGTGGTCGGCCTCGGCATGCATGCTCAGGTCGTTCCAGGAGTCCCCGATCGTCCACACCGGGCCGTGGTCGGGGACCAGGTCGGCCAGCAGCCGGCGCAGCCCCAGCCCCTTGGTCGCCCCGGCCGGGACGATGTCGAGGAAGGTCTGGTTGCGGTGCAGCACGCCGCGGTCGCCGACCAGGTCGGTGAGGGTGGCTGCCAGCCGGGCCCGGTCGGCGTCACCGGGCACGAACAGCGGGATGCCGAACAGCTCCTGGCCGGCGACCCACTCCGCGTCGGCCGGCTCGAAGGCCGGCAGGATCATCGAGTGGATGCCGGCCCGGTTGAGCACCTCGTAGTCCCGCTCCAGGGTGGACGCGTAGAGGGCGAGGACCTCGTCGCGGACCGTACGGAACACCTCCGGGAACAGCGCCGGGTCGTGGGACCGGACCGACAGCGGGACCAGGTCGCCGTCGGTGATCACCGCCCCGGTGAAGGCGATCACGTAGTCGGGCCGGGGCAGGGCGGAGGTCCACACCCGCCGGGTGGCGTCGACCGACTTGCCGGTGTCCAGGACCAGGAGGTTGCCGGCCGCGGTCCAGGCCTGCAGGGCCGCGGCGTCCGTCGACGGGACTTCTCCGTCGAACACGATCGTGCCGTCGAGGTCGCAGACCAGGACCGCGGGTCGGCGGTCGGTGGCGCTCAGTCGGGGATCCACCGGACTATCGTCTCATTGCTGGTCCGGCCGTCACCGAGGACCCGATCCTCATCCGCGGTCCGCAGTGATGAGGCGTCAGCCGATGTGACGTGCCGCACAGTCGGACGCCCGCGAGCGGGAGCGTACGGCGCCCGGCTATCGTGAGCGCAGCCAATTCAAGATTCAACCGACCCGGCGAGGTGTCCCACGTCCGCCGGGTCGGGTGCGCTCCCCGAACGGACCGTCATGAATGAAACAGCGCCCACCGCCGCGCGCCGTCCCCTCGACCAGCCGGTGCTCGGCATCCTGGTGCTGGTCGTGGCCGTGGTCATCTCCCTGGCCTTCATCGCACTCTTCTCCTGGCCCACCTTCCGCGACTGGGTCTCCTATGTGCTCGTCTGCGGGGTGCCGAGCCTCTTCGTGATCGGCGCCTTCTGGCACACCGAGCACCCCCGGCCGATCGGCCGGCTGGGCCAGCCCTGGCGCGGCCTGGCCTTCCTCGCCCTGATGCTGGTCAACGCCGCGGTGATCGCCACCCTGCTGGTCGTGCTGTTCGGTGGCGGACTGACACCGCCGGTGCCGAACGTCGCGCACATCGCGATCATGGCGGTGCCCTACACCTTCCTGCTCGCGGTGATCTGGGGCGGGTGGCCGTTCCGCGGCATCCGGAACCCGGTGCTCGGCGGGTACCTCCTGATGCTCGTGGCGTACGTGTTGTCCGTCCTGACCTACCTGCTGCTGGCCAACTACTCCTCCTTCGAGGGCGGGCCGGCGTACGTCGCGGCGCTGGATCCGCACGGCCCGTTCGACATCTGGGCGGTGATGACCACCGTGGTCACCACGATGGCGGTGGGCCTGCTGGTGCTGCACTTCGGGTTCTGGCCGTTGACCGAGCGGATCATGAAGAACCCGCCGGTTGCGGCGGCCGCCTCGACCGGCCTGATCGCGGCGGTGACGGTGGTTGCCGAGGTGCTCGGCGTGGGCCTGTTCCGGCTGTCCTGGCCGACCATGCTGACCGGGGTCACGGTGGCATTCCTCTTCGGGTCGATCGTCGTGCTGAACATCCTCCAGGGCCGGGTGCCGGCGCCGAAGGCGCAGCCCGCCCGGGGCCTGGTCTCGGCCCTGATCGCCGCCGTCGTGGGGGTGCTGCTCGGCCAGCTCTACGTCCTGGTGCTGCCGGTGGTGTCGGGTGAGATCGCCTTCGGCGCGCCGGGCTTCCAGGGCGAGGTGTGGCTGGCGTCGGCGCTGCTCGGAGTCACCTTCCCGCTGCTGGCGGTGCTGAGCGACGGCTTCGCGTTCTGGCCGTTCGTCGGCGCCGGGGCGACGGAGAAGACGGCGCCGGTGGAGGCGGCGGAATAGGTCACCGCCTCAGCCGTCCAGCAGCGGGATCCGTCCGTCAGGTCTCCTCGCCCGGTGTCCTGGCGACGATGATGTCCTCGGCGCCGGCGGCCCGGAGCTCGGTGAGAGCCTCGGGCGCGGCGCCGTCGTCGGTGATCAGGCCCCAGCCGGCGGGCAGCGTGGACCAGTAGTTGAACGGCTGGTGTCGGCCCAGCTTGGAGGAGTCGGCGACCACGTAGACCTGCTGGGTGTTGCTGAGCATGATCGACTTCAGCCGGGCCTGCTCGTAGGTGCGGGAAGTGATACCCCGGCGCGGATCCACCGCGTCGGTACCGATGAAGGCGAAGGTCGCGTACACGTGCCTGAGCATCGCCTCGGCGTCGGGCCCGTACGTCGTCTCGTTGAAACCGCGTAGCGACCCGCCGAGCACGGTCACCCGGACCCGCTCGTACGGCACCAGTTGTTGCACCACGCGCAGGCCGTTGGTGATCACCGAGACCGGGCGGTCGCCGAGAGCGATCGCCAACTGCTCGGTGGTCGAGCCGGAGTCGAGGATGACCAGGTCGCCGTCCTCGATGAGTTCGGCGGCAGCCCGCCCGATGACACGTTTGGCGTCGGAATGGGTCGACTCCCGCTCGACCATGGTGAGCTCGGCGGGCAGCCGCTGCAGCGCGGCGCCGCCGTAGGTGCGGGTGACGAGGCGTTGCTCCTGCAGATCGGTCAGGTCGCGGCGGATGGTCGCGACCGAGACCCCGAACGTCTCGGACAGGTCGCTCACGGTGACGTTCGACTCCGGATCACTGGTTAGCAGGTGCAGGATCTGCTGGCGGCGACGTTGCCCCTTGCTGGCTCGTTCCGGACGCGGGATGCCCTGCTCTCCTGACGTACGGGTGGGGCGGGCCTCGTGCATGTGCCGATTCTCCCCCCACCCAGGTGGATCCCGTCCATCGGTCGGTGTTCGAGTCTCGGGTCCACCTGCGGGGCGACTCGGATCACCGTTGACTCACTGTGGTCGGTCCCCGGGGTCGGACACCGGAGACTCTTGGCGCGGTTCGATCACAGCTCGTTGCTTAAAATGATCGTTTAGATCAAAGATGCTGTCAAGTACGACCTGAAGTGACTCAAATCACCGCCAAGTGGCCAAGTCACTGACAGGTGATGCTTGAATCGATCATTCTGTGTCGGAGAGCACGTCCTCCGCGCAGTGCGTGTCGATCACCAGATCGGTGACGAACCCGGCGCGCAGAGCGGCGCGGACGGCCGCCGCCTTGCCCCGTCCGGAGGCGATCACCAGGCGGGTGCGGATCCGCCGTAGTTCGCCGAGCGGCAGCCCGGTGGAGCGGTCGTTGGCGCCGATGTTGTCGAAGCTGCCGTCGGACCGGAAGAACATGCCGCCGAGGTCGCCGATCGCGCCCTGGGCGAGCAGTTCCTGCAGACCTTGGTCCCCGAGGTAGCCGGCTCGGTAGAGATGGCCGGGCAGTTCGCTGCGGACCGTCCCGATCGACGCGATCAGCAGGTCCGCCGACTGACGCAGACGGAGCACACGCTGGATGCTCCGTTCGCGCCACATGGCCTCGCGGGTGGTGGCGGAGTCGAAGAATGCCGGGACCGGAAGGAGCTGGACCGTGCCGGAGAATGCCTGCGCGAAGCGGTCCATCAGGGTGCCGGCGTATCCGATCCCGGAGGTGAAGGTGTTCCCCGATCCGTTGAACTGGACGAACCGTACGCCCTTGACCGGGTGCGGCTCGAGATGGCGGGAGACCGCCTCCATCGTCACTCCCCAGGCGATCGTCGCGATCATCTCCGAAGCGATCAGCGTGCCGAGTCGCCGGGCGGCGGCCGCCGCGACGGCGTCCAATCGGGCCTCGGCCCGGGTCTCCTCCGCGACGTCGACCACGTCGGTGCGGACCCGGTAGCGACTGGTGAACTCCCGCGCCAGGTCGGCGCCGGTGTCGCGGTGGACGACGAATTCGATCACCCCCTCGGCCCTGGCCCGGGCCAGCTGCCGTGACACCGTCGAGCGCGACAGGCCGAGCTGCCGGCCGATGTCCTCGACGGTGTGACCCCCGACCCAGTAGAGCTCGGCCAGCTCCGCCAGTCGGGCTCTGGTACGGGCGTCGAGTGGCTTCGCGCGAGTGTCGAGAGGCTCGCGCCCGGGCTTCGCGCCGGGAATCCGACCCACCATGTGAGCAGACCTCCCAGCTGACACGAAACCTGAATGCAACACAACAATGGCCCATCAGGACCTTGGCCCATAGTGACACATCCTCCCGTGATCGGGTGTCCGGGTGGAGTCCACCATCGGGATGTGGGTCAGTCTTGTCCCCAGCGTTGGTCATCAGCCACGCTCCGGGGTTCAGGACCGCGGAGGTGGCGTCCGATGGATCGGCGCCGCGACCGGGAGAACCTCGGTGCGCCTGGTGGGATCACGGAACATGCGCGGACCGTGTCCTCGGGGCTCGCCGGCGGTCGCGGCACCGTCGTCGTCATCGGGCCGGTCGGAGCCATCTCGCGTTCGGGTCAACCGTTCGCGGGGCAGATCACCGATCGCTCACTGTCAAAGACGACATTGGGAGCACCAACCATGGCAACCTCACTCCAACCAACCACAGGCCTCCGCGCGGCCACCAGGGCGACCGGGTATCGCTGGGTGGTCATGACGACGATCTTCGTCGGCTACGTGGTGTGCATGGCCGACCGGTCCAACATCGGCGCCCTGCTGCCCTTCGTGAAGAAAGAGTTCGTGATCTCGAACTTCACGATGGGCGCCATCTCCAGCTTCTTCTTCCTCGGCTATGCCGTGTCGCAGATCCCCGCCGGCCTGCTGATCGGCAAGAAGGGCACCCGAACGATCGTCTCGATCGCGATCCTCGCCTTCTCCGTCGTCACCTTCCTGATGGGTTTCACCACCGCGGCGATCGCGCTGCTTGCGCTGCGCCTGCTGCTCGGCCTGGCCGAGGGCCCGGTGCCGGTCGGCATGACCTCCACCGTCAACGCCTGGTTCCCGGCCAAGGAGAAGGGCACCGCGACCGGCCTCTACATCGCGTCGACCCAGTTCGCCCCGATCATCGTGCCGTCGATCGCCATCGCGATCGCAATGGCCGCCGGCTGGCGCGCGGTCTTCCTCTGGTTCGCCCTGCCCGGTGTGCTGATGGCGGTCGTCTGGTACCTGGTTGTCCGCAACCGCCCCGAGCAGAGCAAGCACGTCAACGCCGCCGAACTGGCGCATATCACCGACACCGCCAGCACCGGCAGGACGATCGAGTTCCGCTCGATGGGCTGGCTCGATCGTCTGATCCGGCTCAAGGACGTCCGGACCATGGATTCGAACGGTCAGGTGCTGCGGTCCTGGAACGTGTGGGGCGACACTCTGGCGTACTTCTTCATGAACAACGTCAACTACGGCCTGCTCACCTGGGTCCCGCTCTACCTGGTCCAGGCCCGCGGCTTCACCCTCGCCAAGACCGGCTTCATCGCGGCGGCCCCGGCCGTCGGCGGTCTGCTCGGCGCCCTGCTCGGTGGCGTGATCTCGGACCGGGTGTTCAACGGCCGACGCAAGCCGACCATGCTGCTCACTGCGCTGTTCGCCGCCGTGATGCTGGTCGCGGTCATCAACGCCCCGCAGAACACCACCCTGATCGTCATCAGCCTGATGCTGACCGGCTTCTTCCTGAACATCGGCTGGCCGATGTTCACCGCCTACCCGATGGACGTCACCAACGTGAAGACGTATCCCTTCGCGATCAGCCTGATCAACTCCGGTGGCAATCTCGGTGGCTTCTTCGCCCCGATGATCGTCGGTGCCCTGCTCGACGCCACCGCGAGCAACTATGCGGTCGCCTTCGGCTACTTCGTGGTGGTCCTGGTGCTGGCCCTGGTCGTGATCCTGACCCTGGTCGAGGCCCGACCGAAGACCGTCCAGCCGGTCCTCGCGGACTGACCGGGACGCTACCGATCCAAGAGAGGAGATGAGGACATGCCCAGCCTAGGAATCGTCGCCGACGACCTGACCGGAGCGACGACTGTCGGGGCCCTGCTGGCCCGGGTCGGAGTGGACACCGTCGTGCTGTTCGACGCCGATGGTGTCGGGGAGCTCGAGGCCGATCATGCGGCGGTGATCGTCAACGCCGACTCGCGGGCGCTGCCGGGGCCCGAGGCGTATGCCCGGGTGCACCGGGCGACCCAGGACCTGGTGGCGGCCGGCGCCCGGCTGTTCTCCAAGCGGATCGACACCACCTGCCGCGGCGGGATCGGTCCCGAGGTCGAGGGCATGCTCAGCGTGCTCGGGGAGGACTACGTCGCCATCGTCGTGCCGGCGATGCCGCAGTCGCGGCGGATTGTCGTCGGTGGCTACTCGCTGATCGACTCGGTGCTGCTGGCCCGGACTCCGGTGGCGGTGGACGTACGCACCCCGGTGACCGAGTCCGACCTGCGCAGGCTGCTGGCCGACCAGTGCACCCTCGGCGTCGGCAGCGTGGGCATCGACGCGGTGATCGCGGGAGGGGACCGGCTCAAGAGTGCCCTCGCCGACCAGCGTGGCACCGGCGCCCGGGTGATCCTCGTCGACGCCACGTCGGTGGAGGACATCGACACCATCGCGGTGGCCGTGGTCGGGCTCGGCTGGAGGACGGTCTGCGTCGATCCGGGGCCGTTCACCGAGCGGATGGCCATCCGCAGCGGCACGGTGCAGACCCGGGTGCCGCACGAGCGCACCATCCGGGTGGAGTCCGCCCCGACCGACCACGGCACGGTCCTCGTTGTGGCCGGCAGTGCGACCAGCACGACGAACGGCCAGATGAACGTGCTGCGCAATCTGTCCGGCACCTGGGCGGTCGAGGTGGCGATCGATCCCCTGATGGGTGACGAGGAGGGGTTTCGCGCCGAGGCGGAGCGGGTCTCGGGGGAGGTAACGCGCCTGATGCGCCGCTCCGACCCGCCGCGGGTCCTGCTGCTCGGACTGCAGTCCACCCTGTCGGGCCGGGTCGTGGACCTGGCCGCCCTGGAGCGGGCCATCGGGCTGGAACCGGGCGTCGGTCCCGCCCGGATCCCGGTCCGGCTGGGCGAGATCGGGCGGCGGGTGGCCGAGGCGATCGGCGACTCGCTCGCCGGCCTGTACCTCACCGGTGGCGACGTGATGGTCAACACCTGCCGGGCGCTGGGGACTCGCGGGCTCGGACTCGTCGACTACGTCATCCCCCAGGCGGACCAGGGCGTCCTGGTCGGTGGGCCCTGGGACGGGGTCCCGGTGGTCTGCAAGGGCGGTCTCACCGGTACGCCCGAGACCGCCGTGCAATGCGTCAATCGGATCTTCGATGAAACCAATCGGAGCTCATATGAAGAAGAGGTAGAGGAAAATGCACCAGTCAACGCCTAGGCCCGTCACCGCCATCACCCTCGGTGACCCCGCCGGCATCGGCCCGGAGATCGTCCTCCAGACCGTCCGGAGCCCGATGATCTACGAGGTCTGCAGGCCCTTCGTGATCGGCGGCCGGGAGCACCTGGAGCGAGCCGCGGCGATCCAGGACACCCCGCTCGTGATCAACGAGATCTCTGCGCCCGAGGAAGCGAGGTACGAGTTCGGCACCGTCGACCTGCTGGACACCCACGCGGTGCCGGGGGCGACGATCGAGTACGGCGTCGTCCAGGCGGATGCCGCTCGGCAGGCATACTCCTACCTCGAGAAGTCGATCGAGCTCGGCCTCTCCGGCCAGTTGGATGCGGTGTCCACCGCCCCGATCAACAAGGCAGCGCTGAGGGCGGCGGACATCCCCTTCATCGGGCACACCGAGATCTTCAACGAGCTCACCGAGGCGCCGTACGCGCTGACCATGTTCAACGTGCACAAGCTGCGGGTGTTCTTCCTCACCCGCCACGTCTCGGTGCGCCAGGCCTGCGACCTGATCACCCGGGAACGGACCTTGACCTACCTGAAGGACATCGACCGCGAGTTGCGGGCACTGGGCTTCGAGAATCCCTCGATCGCCGTGGCGGCACTCAACCCGCACGGCGGTGAGGGCGGGATGTTCGGCACCGAGGAGGTCGAGCACCTGATCCCGGCGGTGGCGGACGCCAAGGCACTCGGGATCAACGCCCGCGGGCCGCTGCCCGCCGACTCGATCTTCGCCTTCGGCCTCGACGGGCACCACGACTGCATCCTGTCGCTGTTCCACGACCAGGGCCATATCGCCTGCAAGACCCTGGACTTCGAGAAGGCGGTGACGGTCACCCTCGGGCTGCCGTTCATGCGCTCCTCCGTGGACCACGGCACCGCCTTCGACATCGCCGGCAAGGGCATCGCGAACGGCGGCAGCATGATCGAGTCGACCCGCGTCGCCGCCGAGTACGCCGGCATGCAGCTGGCCCACCGTCAGGCGCTGCCCGTCTCCTAGGAGCGCCGCCCCGGCCCCGTCCGGCACCTGCGACGGGACCGGGGCCGGCCGACCCACGGCCGGCCCACCGGGCGAGCCCATCGCCCATCGGCCGGTGGGCCGGCCATCTTTCCGGGCGTGTGACGGCGCGCCCTGACCCTGAACGACACCGGGACGTTCGTCGCGCCCGGAAACACCGAGGAGAAGACATGGGATACGTGGTGGTGGTCGGCGCCGACAACGCCGGCGTGGAATACAAGGACCGGATCAAGGCCGATCTCGCGGCCGACCCGCGCGTCGACCGAGTGATCGACGTGGGCGTCGGGTCCTGCGAGGACCGGACCTTCTATCCGCACGTCGGTGTGGCGGGTGCGCGGAAGGTCGCCGACGGCGAGGCACAGCGGGCCGTCCTGGTCTGTGGCACCGGCATGGGAATGGCCATCTCGGCGAACAAGGTGCCGGGCGTACGCGCCAGCACCGCGCACGACAGCTACTCGGTGGAGCGGCTGGTGCTCTCCAACAACGGGCAGGTGCTGTGCCTGGGGGCGCGGGTCGTGGGTCTGGAGCTGGCTCGTCGACTCGCCGCCGAGTTCCTCGATTACGAGTTCGACCCGTCCTCGGCCTCCGCCCCCAAGGTCGACGCGATCTGCGGATACGAGGTCGGCTGATGTTGTGGGTCGGCACCAGCTGGAAGATGAACGGGACGCTGGACTTCGCGCGTGACTACGCGACCCGGCTCGCCGCGGCGCTGGCCGATGGGGCCCCGGCGGGGGTGCAGCCGTTCGTCATCCCGCCGGCCACGGCGTTGGCGACCGTTCGCGAGTGCCTCGGCCCGGGCACCCCCGTCCTGCTCGGCGTGCAGAATGCGCACTGGGAGGACGCGGGCGCCTGGACGGGGGAGATCTCGGTGCCGCAGGCCGCCGAGGCCGGGGCGACCATGATCGAGATCGGTCACTCCGAGCGACGCGAGTTCTTCGCCGAGACCGACGAGACGGTCAACCTCAAGGTACGCAGCACACTGCGTCACGGGCTGCGGCCCGTACTGTGCGTGGGCGAGTCGGCCGAGGTCTTCGAGGCCAGCGGCAGCGTCGACCACGTCCTCGGACAGGTGGCCGCCGCCCTCGACGGCGTGGCGGACCCGAGCCCGGTGGTGATCGCGTACGAACCCATCTGGGCGATCGGGGAGCACGGCCGCGAGGCACACCCCGCCGACATCGCCCCGGTGTTCGCCGCCCTGGCCGACACCTGGGGCGGACGGGTGACGGCGATCGTGTACGGCGGGTCGGTCAATTCGGGCAACATCCTGGCCATCCTGCGCGTCCCCGGAGTGGAGGGGCTCTTCGTCGGCCGCGCCGCCTGGACGGTCGAGGGCTACCTCAGAGTGCTGGAACTCGCGTCCGCGGCGGTGCCCACCCGGTCCTGACGCTCGACTCAACGGCCGGCGCGGGGCCGCAGCAGGGCCAGGTCCAGCATCCGCTGCAGGTCGGTGGGGGAGACGATGCCGACCAGGCGCCCGCCGTCGAAGACGAGGGCCCGGCCGTCGGGGGCCTGCTGCAGCTGTTCCACCAGGTGGGTGGCGGTGTCGTACGGCGACACGACGGGCACCTGGCCGAGCGGTGTGGCGACCTGTCCCACCGTGGCGTGCTGCTGGCCCCGGGCCATCGCTGCCCGGACCAGCCGCATCGTCACCAGCCCGACCACCGCGCCGCTCCCGTCCACCACCGGGAAGGAGGTGAAGCGCGACGCCATCGCCCGGGAGACGTAGTCCTGCACGCTCAGGTCAGCCGGGACGACGGTCGGATTCGCGGTCATCATCTGTGCCACCCGGACGTCGCGCAGCGCCGCGGCGAGCAGGACGTGGGACTCCTCGGCCCGGGCCGCGCCGAACAGGAACCAGCCGAGGAGGGCGAACCACAGTCCGTTGACCGGCGCGCCGGCGATGAACAGGAAGAGCCCGCCGGCGATGAAGACGACGCCGAAGGCGCGCCCCACGGCGGCGGCCGTCCGCGTCGCGGCGGCCCGGTCACCGCGACGGCGCCACAGCCAGGCCCGCAGCACCCGGCCACCGTCGAGCGGGAACGCCGGCAACAGGTTGAACACCCCCAGCAACAGGTTGATCAGCGCCAGCCAACGGGCCACCTCGACGGCCAGCGCGGGGGCGCCGAGCGCTCCCAGCAGGTACCAGATCCCGGCGAAGAGCGCAGCGACGGCGAGGCTCACCACGGGACCGATCACGCCGATCCGGAACTCGTCGGCCGGGCCCTCCGCCTCACCCTTGAGTCGCGACACGCCGCCGAACACCCACAGCGTGATGCTCTCGACCTCGATGCCCTTGCGCTGGGCCAGCAGCGCATGTCCGAGCTCGTGGGCGAGCAGCGCACCGAAGTACAGCAGTGCCGCGATCACCGCGGCCACCCAGCGGGCCGTTGCGCTGCTGCCCGGGATCAGGGTGAACTGCACGGTGGCCAGGCTCCAGGCGATCAGCAGGAAGATGATCACCACGCTCCACTGGAGCCTGATCTCGATCCCGGCAATGCGCCCCAGCCGGATGCCTGTGCCCATCATCGCCACCACCTCGTGCCGGAGAAACGTCCCGTGCTCTCAGCGTACGTTCCGCATCGAGACCGCGGTCGTGGCTGTACGGAGTCCGCGGTCGCGGGTGTTGTCCCAGCCGCTACTGCCGGGCGGCCTCCCGGAGTGCCCGGGCGATCTCCTCGGTGTCCATGAAGTTGTGGACCACCGCGACCGGGACGGCGACGTCGCTCAGCGCGCGGGCCATCTCGGCGTTCGTCATGATCAGATCGGCGGACTGCGAGGCGCCGCGGGCCGAGCCGAGGTCGGAGGCCTCGACACTGCCGGACAGACCGAGCTGGTCCAGGACCTTCTCCACGTTCATCTTCAGTAGGATCGACGTGCCGATACCCATGGTGCACACGGTGATGATCTTCATGCTGGGCGCCCTGTCCTGCTCTCCTGAGGTGACCCCGCCGGCAACTGCATCGGCGCAGCTCATGCCTGGTCCGCCACGATTCTGCCATGCTGCTCGCCACGGGGTCTCGATTTTGCGCAAAAATGGTAAGAACTTGTCGTACGGGCGACGAGCCGGATCCGGTGGGAGGTGGCGTCGGTGGCCGCAGGCTCGGCGATGTCCGGCGGTCGGGCGCTGCGGGTGGAGTCCGGGCCGGGCGCGCTGCTGGCGATGATCCGTGAGTCCGGCGGGATGACGACCCGGGAACTGATCGCCGGGTCCGGGCTGGCCCGGGCCACCGTCGAGTCCCGGCTGGCCAGACTGTCTGCCGGCGGATTCGTGGTGCAGGGTGTCCAGGACCGTACGACCGGGCGTCCGCCCCGGGTCTTCATGCTGAACGAGACCGGCGGACTGTTGGTCGCCGTGGACATCGGCACTGCCCGGACGGCCATCTCGGTCACCGATCTGTCCTGCAAGGTGATCGCCTCGGCGGGCTTCGACATGGCGGTCAGCGCCGGCCCCGGGCTGGTCCTCGGCGAGGTGGCCACCCGTCTCCGCCAACTGATCGGGCGGGAGCACCTGGACCCCTCGCTGGTGATGGGGGTGGCGATCGGCGTCCCCGATGCGGTCGATCTCTCCGGGGAGATGGCCCGGCCGCCGCTGTCCGACCTGCCGGGACTGCACACCGAATGGGCCGACGTGGGCATCGCCCGGGAGGTCCGGGCCTTCCTGCCCGCCCTCGGGATCCGGCCGATCCCGGTCGTCGTCGACAACGGGGCCAACTGCCTCGCCCAGGGCGAGTGGCTGACGTCCTGGCCGCAGACCCGCAACCTGCTGGTGCTGCGGCTCGACATGTCGTTGGCCTGCGGCATCATCTCGAACGGTCAGGTGCTGCGCGGGGCCAACGGCCTCGCCGGCGACCTCGCCCACATCCCCGACGAGGGGAGCGAGGTGCGGTGCGTCTGCGGGAGGACCGGCTGCGCCGCGGCGGTGGCGAGCGGCCAGGGGATCGCCCGCCTGCTGGGGGAGCGGGGTGCGGCCGTACGGGGCGCCGACGACCTGGTGCGGCTGGCGGAGGCCGGCGACACCGAGATCCTGGAGCTGCTGCACCGGGGCGCCCACCGGCTGGGGGTGGTCGTCGGTGCGGCGATCTCCACCCTTGACCCGGAGCTGGTCGTGCTCGGGGGAGGCCTGATCGAGGGGCTGCCCGGCCTCGCGGACGAGATCAGGCGCGTCGCCCTGTCCCAGGTGCACCCGTTGGTGGCGGCCCACATCGCCGTGCTCCGCTCCCGGATGGACCCCGCCGTGGGACTCATCGGTGCCGCGCAACTGGCGCTGGAGCAGGCCCTGGACCCGGCGCAGGTGGATGCGGCGCTCGACCGGGGCGTCGTCCTGCCGCTGCCCGGCAACGGATCTGTAGAAACCTAGACAGAACTTCTGTATAGCTCTGGACAAAACATCCTCGACGGGGCCATCCTGGAGCGGTGGGCGGGTCAGCCCACCGGCGACGTTGCCGATCCGTCGAAGGGGTGCCTCGTATGGCTCTGGACCTGTCCACTGCGCTGCCGGACGCAGCCGTCAAGCTGGGATTTCCGGCCGCGGACTGGCGTGCGGCGGTGATCGCGGCCGGCGACGCGCTGGTCAGCAGCGGCGCCACCACCGACCGCTACACCCAGGAGATGGTGGCGGCGATCGACAGGTTGGGTCCGTACATCGTGATCGCTCCCGGCATCGCGATCGCGCACGCCCGGCCCTCGGACGCCGTCCTGCGGTCGGGCCTGTCCTGGGTCCGGCTCGAGGTGCCGGTGGCGTTCGGGCACGCACACAACGATCCCGTTGGCCTCGTCATCGGCCTGGCGGCCCGCGACCACGAGGACCACCTGGAGGTCATGTCGGCGCTCGCCGGGGCGCTCGCCGATCGCGGATTGTCGGCCGCGCTCGCGACGGCCGACACGCCGGCCCGGGTCCGCGAACTGCTCGCGGGTGACATCGGCGACTGAGGCCCCACCCCGAGAGGGCCCTTCCGACAAGAACACGATCCGACAAGAACACTCATCGATTCGACGAAGAATTCGAAGGGAAACACATCATGAATGTCGTATGCGTCTGTGGCATGGGGATCGGGACGTCCATCATCCTCAAGATGAACGCCGAGAAAGCCCTCGGCCGGCTGGGCGTGCCGGCAACGGTCACCACCTCGGACATCAGTGCCGCCCGAGGGGCGGCGCAAGGGGCGGACCTGATCCTGACCTCCGCCGAACTCGCGGAAAAGCTGGCCGACATCTCGGCCCCGGTCGCGGTCGTCAACAACTTCATGGACGCCACGGAGATCGAAACCGTGCTGTCCGATCACCTCCCCCGGTCCTGAGACCGGGAACGACGTGGAGAGAACACTACAATGTCGTGGTTCATGTCAATCCTGAATTTCATCAGCGTTCAGATCCTGAACGTTCCGGCGTACCTCATCGGCATCGTGGCCGTCATCGGCCTGATCGCCATGAAGAAGAAGCCCGGCGAGGTCATCTCCGGCGGCGTCAAGGCGGCGATGGGCTACCTCATCCTCGGTGCCGGCGCCACCGTCGTCGTCAACTCGCTCACCCCGTTCGGTGACCTGATCCTCAAGGACACCGGGGCGCACGGCGTCGTCCCGACGAACGAGGTGATCACCGCCCAGGCGGCGAGTCAGTTCGGCGCGCAGTCGGCCTACATCATCGTCCTCGGCTTCATCGTCATGCTGGTGCTGGCCCGCTTCACCCCGCTGAGGTACGTGTTCCTCACCGGCCACCACATGGTCTTCATGTCCACCCTGCTGGCCGTGGTGCTGTCGGTCGGTTTCGGTCCCGGCCAGGGGATCTGGGTCGTGCTGATCGGCTCGGTGCTGATGGGGGTGATCATGGTGGTCATGCCGGCCTTCGCCCAGCCCTACATGAACCGGGTGGTGGGATCACCGGACGGCAATCTGGCCATCGGCCACTTCAACACCCTCGGCTACATCGTCGCGGGCGCCGCCGGCGCCGCCGTGGGAAAGCGCTCGAAGTCGGCCGAGGAGGTCAATTTCCCGCAGGGTCTCAGCTTCCTGCGTGACTCCATGGTGTCCACCACCCTGCTGATGCTGGTGCTGTACATGGTGTTCGCGGTCTGGGGGGCGATCGTCCTGCCGCACGACACCCTGATGCAGATCTTCGCGTCGTCCACCTCGGGGCCGTCCGCCGACCTGGGTGCGTACATCATGGCGGCCTTCGCGCAGGCGCTGCAGTTCGGCATCGGTGTCAGCGTGATCCTCTACGGCGTCCGGATCATCCTCGGTGAACTGGTCCCGGCCTTCCAGGGCATCGCGGAGCGGGTCGTGCCCGGGGCCAAGCCCGCGCTCGACGTGCCGATCGTCTTCCCGTTCGGGCCGAACTCGTCGCTGATCGGCTTCCTCTCCTCCTTCGTCGGCGGTCTGTTCACCCTGGTGGTGATCGCGATCTGGCTCGGCCCGGCCTTCGGGCTGGCGCTGATCCTGCCCGGCATGGTGCCGCACTTCTTCGACGGTGGCGGCGCCGGGGTCTTCGGCAACGCGACCGGCGGTCGTCGCGGCGCCGTCGTCGGCGGCTTCCTCAACGGCATCCTGATCACCCTGCTGCCCGCCTTCCTGCTCACCGTCCTCGGGACGCTGGGCATGGCGAACAGCACCTTCGGCGACGCGGACTTCGGCTGGTTCGGGACCGTGAACGGCCTGATCGCCCGGCTCGGCATGCCAGCCGCCCCGATCGTCATGGTGCTCTTCGCGCTGCTGCTGGTCGCCGCCGCCTGGATCTTCAAGGTCCGTCGGGTGGACACCGGCTGGCTGCCCGGACGGGCCCGGGCGGAGTGGCTGGCGGCGCAGAAGGAGCCCGTCCGCCACTGAGCCCGTCGCTGCCGGGAAGTGGGGGCCGGACGGCGCAGGCTGCCGCCGGCCCCCACGGGCCCGGTGCCCTCATCGAGAACGAGGTGAAAACTGATGCAAGCATTCCTGGATGAGCTGATCCGTCACGCGCGAGTCCTTCCCCTCGACATCGTGCAGGCCAAGGGGAACGGCCATGCCGGCACCGCCACCAGCCTGATGCCGCTGGCCACCGTCCTCTATCAGGAACACCTGGTGCACAACCCCGCCGACCCGGCCTGGCCGGGGCGGGACCGGTTCGTCCTGTCGGCCGGCCACGCGAGCCTGCTGCTCTATGTGCAGCTGTATCTCCACGGGTACGGCCTGACGATGGACGACCTGCGGCGGGCCAGGACGATCGACTCCCTGACACCGGGCCACCCCGAGCGGGGGCTCACCCCCGGGGTCGAGACGACCACCGGCCCCCTCGGCCAGGGGCTGGCCAACGCCGTCGGGATGGCCCTGGACGCTCGCCGGGTGACCGCGATGCTGGATCCGGACGGTGGGACGGACAGTCCCTTCCGGCACCGGGTGTGGTGCCTGGTCTCCGACGGTGACCTGATGGAGGGCATCTCCCACGAGGCGGGTGCCCTCGCCGGGCATCTGAGGCTCGGCGACCTGATCGTGCTGTGGGACGACAACCGGATCACCATCGAGGGCAGCACCGGGGTGACGACGAGCGAGGATGTGGTCGCCCGCTTCGCCGCGTACGGCTTCCGGACCCTCGAGGTGAACGACTGTGAGGACCTGACCGGGATCGATACGGTCCTGACGGTTGCCGCCTCCTCGGGACCGTACGACCGCCCGACCTTCGTACGCCTCCACAGCCGGATCGGCAACCCGATGCCGGCCGTCGGCGGCACCGCCAAGGCCCACGCCGGCCGTCCCGGAGAGGAGGAGATCCGGGCGACCAAGCAGCTCCTGGGGCTCGATCCCGACGAGCACTTCGCCGTGCCCGCGGAGCTCCTGGCGGCGGCCCGCCGGCAGGCCGCTGAGCGGGGAGCCGCGCTGCAGGGCGAGTGGACCGCTCGCTACCAGGCCTGGCGCGCCGCGGCTCCGGCCGACCGGGTCGCCCTGCTCGACCGGCTCGAGGCTGGCACCCTCCCCGAGGGACTCTGGGACGACCTGCCCGACCTCGGCGACCAACCGGTCGCGGTCCGCAGCGTCACCGGCGCCTACCTGCGGATGCTCGGCGAGCGGCTCCCCGAACTGTGGGGAGGATCCGCGGACCTGGCCGACACCGCCGGTGGGCGGCTGAGCCGGGAGGACAACCTGCTCAGCCCGGCGGACACCACCGGGCGACCCGGTGGGCCGGGTGGCCGACAGATCCACTACGGCATCCGCGAGCACGCGATGGGAGCGATCACCAATGGGATCGCCCTGGGAGGCCTGACCCGCCCGTTCGCGAACGGGTACCTGGTGTTCTCCGACTACCTGCGCCCGGCGCTGCGCCTCGCCGCCCTGATGCAGCTGCCGGCGATCTTCACCTTCTCCCACGACTCGGTCGCCGTCGGGGAGGACGGCCCGACCCACCAGCCGGTCGAGCAACTCTCGTCGTTGCGGCTGATCCCCGGTCTGGCGGTCGTCCGGCCCGCCGATCCGGCCGAGGTGCTGGGCGCCTGGCAACGGGTGATCGAACGCCCCGAGGGACCGGTCGCCCTGGTCTCCTGCCGGCAGGAGGTGCCCCAGCTCAGGCTGGCCGAGGCATCAGTGCAGGGGACCCGGCGCGGTGGCTACGTGGTCCGCGCCGTGGACCGCCCCGACGCGGTGCTGATGGCCACCGGGTCGGAGGTGCACCTGGCCGTGGCGGCGGCGGAGCGGCTCGCGGCGGAGGGACTTGCGGCGCAGGTCGTGTCCCTACCCTGTTGGGAGTGGTTCGAGGCAGAGCCTGCCGACTACCGGCGGACGGTCCTGCGGCCGGAGGTCGCGGCACGCGTCGCGGTCGAGGCCGGCTCCGGCGGCCTCTGGTGGAAATACCTCGGCACAGCCGGGGAATGTGTGTCGGTCGAGCACTTCGGCCAGAGTGGTCCCGGGGCGGAGGTCCTCCGACGTGCGGGGATCACCGTGGAGGCCGTGGTCGCGGCCGCCCGGGCCTCGATCCGTCGGGCCGAGGACGGGCGAGCGGGATAGCCTCGGCGGTCGGCGGTCGGCGGTCGGCGGTCGGCGGTCGGCGGTCGGCGGTCGGCGGTCGGCGGTCGGCGGTCGGCGAGCAGTGGTCGACGTCGGTGCAGAAGAAACTCGGTGCAGAAGAAATCGAAGCAGTCGACAAGGAGGAGCCTGAGATGATCACCCGTCAGGAACTGGCGCAGCTGATGGATCACACCCTGCTGCGGCCGGAGGCCACCGCGCAGGAGGTGGCAGCGCTCGCCCAGGAGGCGCGGGAGCTGGGGACGTACGCGATCTGTGTGTCGCCCGCCAGACTGCCGGTGCGCGTCGACGGCGTACGCGTCGCCACCGTGTGCGGATTCCCCTCCGGGGCGGTGGCCCCGTCGATCAAGGCGGCCGAGGCCGCCCTGGCGGCCGCGAACGGCGCCGCGGAGGTGGACATGGTCGTCGACCTGGGGGCGGTGAAGGGCGCGGAATGGGCAGTGGTCGCCAACGAGATCGCCGCGGTGCGGGCGGCCGTGCCCGCGGCCACGGTGCTCAAGGTGATCATCGAGTCCGCGATCCTCACCGATGACGAGATCGTCCGGGTGTGCCGGATCGCCGAACAGGAGGGGGCTGATTTCGTCAAGACGTCGACGGGGTTCCATCCCGCCGGGGGAGCCTCGGTGCACGCGGTCCGGTTGATGGCCGAGACGGTCGGGCCGCGACTGGGGGTGAAGGCGTCGGGCGGAATTCGCGACCTCGCCACCGCGCTGGCGATGGTCGAGGCGGGCGCTACCCGCCTCGGGCTCTCGTCCTCCCGGAAGATCCTGACCGAGTTCGACGAGCCGGTCGGGCACAGCCGATGAGTGTCGGTGGTGATGGCGGAACAACCCTTGCAGGCCCAGCGCCGACGGAGAAGCGTCAGGCCGCTCTGTTCCGTCAGACCGGGGTGTGGTGGCCAGGGCTGACGCGCCGTGTGCGACCCTAGATGACAACGGGTGGGTCATCGTTCACGGTCGGCGCGGATCAGGTCGACGCTGGAGATCGTCGAGGTCTCGGAACGGCGGTCGACCCTGGCGAGGACCTCCTCCAGCTCAGAAGTCGCGGCCTCGCGTTCCAGCAGGTCGCGCAGGTACGCCGGAAAGTGTCACCAGGGGGTTGAATCGCCCGCTCGAGCACGGACTCCGCGTTCGCGCCGTCGGGTGGTGTCGTGGGGTGGGGGTGAGGCCGGGTGGGTGAGGTCACCGGGTCAGGGCCGCAGCCGTACGTCCATCCTCAGTGCGAGGCCGGCGAGCCACTCTGCGTCCTCGGGAAGCATGAAGGCCCTGGCGTCGAGGTGCCCGGGGAGCGGACGCAGGGGTGGCTGGCCGAACAGGCACCAGGCCTGGCTGTGGTTGTGGTGGCGGCACATGTAGGTGACCCCGCCGAGCCCGATCGCATGGGCTGCCTCGGCCCACCGGACGGTACCGGGGTACTCCGTGGGCGGGGTGTCGGTCAGGTCGGCCGCGAAGAGGTTGAACCGGCGCAGTCCGTCGCTGTGGAACCGGGCGACCTCGATCGGTTCGACGACCTCCAGGACGGTGAGCACCTTGGTGCGCCAGTCGCGGCCGAGCAGGAAGGTGCCGGGCTCGGCGTCGTGGAGGATGGTCTCGTGGACCGCCCCCTCCGGGCTGTCGGCCGCGTAGAGGACCGGGACCACGGGGTCGCCGAAGAAGGCGAAGCGGGTCGGTCTCCCGAATCCGGGGTTGGGGACGTCGCCCGGGTTGGTGACCGGCTCGATTCGACCGCTGGCGGGGAGGCCGGGATCATGGACCCGGTAGAGGATCGTACCGGTGGCGACCGTCTCGCGCAGTGGGTCGAACGGTGAGGGCGGCGCGGTCAGAACCAACGGCCGGACGCCTCCTCCGCGGTCAGTGCCGCGACCCTCTCGGGCGCATGCTCCAGCAGCGCGGCCGGTTCGGCTCCGCCCAGGTACGGGTTCGCCGAGACCATCCACAGCAGGATCTCCTCGTCGTCGACGCCGCTCTCCCGGAGCGGTGTGACGATCTCACGCCACCGCGGGTGGGGGTTCCGGCCGAGGAACTCGAAGCGGGGATAGACCTTGGGCCGTCCGCGTCGGAACCCGATCAACCCGTACTCCCGCGCCAGGGTGGTGGCGATGGAGCGGCTGGTGGGGCTGCCTCCCCGCAGCGTTGCGATGTCCGCGGAGGTGTACACGCCGTAGGTCTCGATCAGGTGCCTCCACAGCAGCTCGACCTGGGAGAGCTGGGCGGCAGTGTTCGGCCCGACCGGCTGTTCCTGCGCCTCCAGTGCGGCGGCGACCCGGTTGATCGCAGCCCTGGTGTCGGCGAACTGCGCTAGGAAGGCTTCGTACTGCTCCCTGGTGAGCCCCTCCGGGACACTGGTCGTCACTGTCGTCATAGACCCAGGATAACGTTGAGAATTTAGTGCCACAACGTTCGCTACGTTATCTGTCGATTCGGTGGTGGACGGGGGTGGCCCAGCACCGCCGGGGCTGACGGTGACGGCCGCGAGCTGGGCGAGTACGGCCTGGCTGACGGGGTCCGCCGGACACCGGTAACTCGAATCCTAAATGTCGTGACAAATGGTTGACGTCAGTTACTAGAGCGCTCTAGTCTTGAGATGTCCGGTGCTCCGGATGGTGCCTCCGGGCAGGGCGGCCCCTCGTGATCGAGCGGGCCCGAGGCCGCCCTCGCCGGGATGCAAGTCCGTACACACGCAGATCCGTACACACAAAGAGGTGTCACATCGTGCAGGAGAAGAGAACCATCAGGGTCGCCGTCGTCGGCGCCGGCCAGGCGGGGCAGGCGCACGCCTTCGGCTTCCGCAACGCCGCGATGACCGACCGGCTGGCCGGCGTGGAGGTCCGGCTGGCGACGTTGGTCGACCCCAATACCGAGCTGGCCGAGAAGATCGCCCGCCGTTATGGCTTCGAGCGGGTGGCCGCCGATGTCCAGGACGTGATCGACGACCCGAGCATCGAGGTCGTCTCGGTCGCCCTGCCGACCTTCCTGAGTCTGCCGGTCGTCGGGTCGTTGCTGCGGGCCGGCAAGCACGTGCTGGCCGAGAAGCCGCTGGGGCGCAACGGCGCGGAGGCGGACGAGCTCGCCGGCATCGCGAAGGAGTCCGGGAAGGTCGCGGCGGTGGGCTACTCCTACCGGAGGATCCCCGCGCTGGCCCAGCTTCGTGAGGTCGTTCGGGACGGCAGGATCGGGACGCCGTACTTCGCCCGCGGACAGTTCTTCGCCGACTACGCGCTGGATCCGCAGGGACCGATGGTGTGGCGCTACGACCAGCAGACCAGCGGCGGCGGGGTGGTGCTGGACATGGGCACCCATGTCATCGACGCTCTCGAGTACATCCTCGGGCCGATCGCGGAGGTGTCCTCCAGCGTCTTCGACATCACCGTCAAGGAGCGCCCGACCCGGGACGGCTCACTCGCCCCGGTGACCAACGACGACACCTCGCTGATCAACGTTCGCTTCGGCGACGGGGCGCTCGGCACGATCCTGTCCAGCCGGGTCGCCGCCGGCGCGACGATCGACCTGGGCTTCGAGATCTTCGGCTCGAAGGGCCATGTCAAGTACTCCTTCGGCCACATGAACGAGTGGACGCTCTACCAGACCGATCCCGAGGACAAGGTCTTCGATGGTCCGCGGGTCATCCAGCCCGGTCTGGCCAGTCCGCATGTCGTCGACACCGTGCCGATGGCGGCCCGGGGCAATGCCGCGGGCTGGGGCGAGGCCTTCATCGCCGAGATGCAGGAGTTCCTCACCGCGGTCGTCCACGGGGAGGAGATCGACACCTCCTTCGAGGTCGCCGCCCAGACGATGCACGTCGTCGACGCGGCCTTCGAGTCGGCCCGTACGCACCGCCCCGTCGCGATCCCCGCCGCTGCCCCGGCCACCCCCATCCACCACTGAGAAACCCACGACTGAGAAAGAGGAGTTCCGGCAATGAAGCTCGGAATGTTCACCACCTGCCTGCACGACCGTGACCTCGACGGTGCCATCGAGGTGGCCCATCAGCTCGGCCACACCTCCCTGGAGCTCAACTCCGGCGGCTTCTTCCGGGACTACCACATCCACACCAGTGCGCTGCTGGTCTCCGAGCACGCCCGCTCGGAGTTCCTCGGCAAGCTGTCCGCCGCCGGGATGTCGCTGACGTCGCTCAACAACAACGGCAACCCGCTGCACCCGGACCGTGAGGTCGGCCCGCGTCACCTGAGGGAGATGCACGACGCGATCGACCTGGCCGCGTTGCTCGGTGTCGGCGTGGTCGTCATGCAGTCGGGCAACCCGGGGGCAGAGCCCACCTCGACCGTCCCGTCCTGGGTCGTCTCGCCGTGGGACTCCGCCTACATCGACGTCCTCGACTACCAGTGGAGTCTCGCGGTGCCGCTGTGGAAGGAGATCGCCGCGCACGCCACGGACCGGGGGATCAAGCTCGCCATCGAGATGCACCCCCACCAGCTGGTCTACAGCCCGACCACTCTGGCCCGGCTGATCGAGGAGACCGGCGCGGAGTCGATCGGCATGGAGATGGACCCGTCACACCTGTTCTGGCAGGGCATCGACCCGGTCGAGACGATCGAACGCTTCGGTGACCGGGTCTTCATGTCCGCGGCGAAGGACACCAAGATCTACGAGGAGAACCTGCGCAAGAACGGGTTCCTCAACAACCTGTGGCGCCGCAACGAGGGGCCGAACAAGGTCGCGTTCACCGGCCGGTACACCGCCAACGACTACCCGGAGGACCCGAGCTACGAGTTCGTCTCGATCGGCCGCGGCCACGACGTGGAGTTCTGGAGCCGGTGGCTGGCCGCGCTCAACCGGGTGAACCCGGACATCTCGGTCCAGATCGAGCACGAGGACCCGCACATGGGACGCATCGAGGGCCTGCAGTTCGCCACCGAGAGCCTCAACGCCGCCGCCGCGAAGGCCGGCCTGGAATTCGACAAGCCCACCTACTGACCCTTGCCCGAGAGCCACGGGTGCCTGTCGACCTCAGCGCCCGTGGTCACAGACCCTTTCCGGAAACCTCAAAGAAGAGCAGACCCATGAAGATTGCCGTTGATCCTTTCTCCTTGCGCAAGCAGAGCCTGGACGACTACTTCCGCCGTGCCGCGGAGGCCGGCTTCCACTACATCGAATTCTCCCAACGCGACGACGTCTGGCCGTACTACACCCATCCGACGGCCAATGACGAGCAGGTCACCACGATCAAGCGGACGCTGAAGAAGTACGGACTGGAACTGGCCTCCTGCCTGCCGCTGTACCGCTGGTCGAGCCCGGACGAGGACGAGCGCCAGGCAGCGGTGCGCTACTGGCTGCGCGCCATCAACATCACCCTCGACCTCGGCTGCCACCAGATGAACTCGGAGTTCTCCGGGCGTCCCGAGCAGCCGGAGCGATCCGAGGCACAGTTCTGGAAGTCCATGGACGTGATCCTTCCCCGGATCGAGAAGGAAGGCATCCAGCTCAACCTCGAGCCGCACCCCGATGACTTCATCGAGGACGGCATCCGTGCCGTCGACATGATCCGGGCGATCAACTCGCCCAACGTCGGCTTCCTCTACTGCGCGCCGCACACCTTCCACCAGGGCGGCAATGCCGGGGAGATCATCCGGTACGCAGGAAAGGACCTGCGCCACCTCCACATCGCCGACTCCTTCGACCACCGTGCGTCGGAGGGCGGACGCTACATCTCCAACCCGCCGGGCAATCCGGCCCGCATCCACCAGCACAACCCGATCGGGTTGGGCGAGGTCGACTGGAACGAGTTCTGGCAGGCGCTCAGGGACGTCGAGTTCGACGGGATCGCCACCTGCGCGCTCTTCAGCTGGATGGACACCTGGGACGAGGACAACAGCAAGACCCACGACATCATGGTGGAGCGCCTCGGCGCGATCACCTCGCACCCGGAGGAGTTGCGATGAGCGCCCAGTCCGTCGGTGGGACGACCGCCCAGCTTCCTGCCCTGGTCCCCGGCAAGTACCGGCGCCGGCTGGACGTCGTCGTCGTGATCGCCACCTTCGGTGGCATCCTCTTTGGCTACGACACCGGCGTCATCAACGGCGCCCTCACTCCGATGAAGGCCGAGCTGGGCCTCACCGCGTTGACCGAAGGGATCGTCACCAGCTCGCTGCTCCTCGGTGCCGCGATCGGCGCGACCGTGACCGGCGCCCTCGCCGACCGTTTCGGTCGCCGGCGGGTGCTGCTGGTCCTCGCCTGGGTCTTCCTGCTCGGCACCACCGGCTGCGTGCTGGCTCCCAGCCTCGGGGTGATGGTGCCGTCCCGGGTGATCCTCGGGCTGGCGGTCGGCGGCGCATCCGTCACCGTTCCGGTCTACCTCTCCGAGATGTCGCCCACCGAGTGGCGCGGTCGGCTCAGCGCGCGCAACGAGGTGGCCGTGGTCCTCGGGCAGCTGCTGGCGTTCGTCTTCAACGCGATCATCGCCCAGCTGTGGGGCCACCACGTGGGGGTCTGGCGGTACATGCTGGCGGTGGCCGCCGTCCCGGCGATCATGCTGTTCGTCGGCATGTTGTCGATGCCCGAGTCCCCCCGCTGGCTGGTGGCACGAGGCAAGGTGGAGCGGGCCCGCGACGTCCTCCACCAGGTGCGCCCCGCCGAGCGCGCCGACAGTGAGCTCGCGGCGATCGTCGCGCTGAGCGAGTTCGAGGAGAAGACCAAGGTCATCGGCATCGGGGCGGCGCTGAAGCAGCCATGGATCCGCCGGCTGATCATCATCGGCACCGGCATCGCGGTGGCGCAGCAGCTCACCGGGATCAACTCGGTGATGTTCTACGGCACCCAGCTGCTGGAGACGGCCGGGTTCGCCGCCGACACCGCGATCGTGGTCAACATCGCCAACGGCATCCTGTCGGTGACCGGCATGATGATCGGCCTGAAGGTCATCTCTCGCTTCCCGCGCCGTACGATGATCCTCTTCGGCCTGGCCAGCGTCGCCGTCCTGCACTTCCTGATCGCCCTGCTGGCGTTCGTGCTTCCCGAGGGGCTGGCCAAGGCGATCGTGATCATGGTGCTGGTGATCACCTTCGTCGGCATCATGCAGGCCTGCCTGGGACTGGTGATCTGGGTGGTGCTCAGTGAGCTGTTCCCGCAGCGGGCGCGCGGCGCGGCGGTCGGTTTCTCGGTCTTCTGGATGTGGGTCGCCAACGCCACGGTGGCGTTCACCTTCCCGTCGCTGATGGCGGCCTTCAAGATCGACGGGACGTTCCTGATCTTCGGGATCCTCAACGTCCTCAGCTTCCTGCTGGTGCGCCACTTCCTGCCGGAGACCGGGCATCTCTCCTTGGAGGAGCTCGAGGTGCAGTTCGAGACCGAAGGGGTCCACGCGGTGCGGTAGCGCGCCGGCTCCGGCCCGCTCGGCCCCTGGTGGCGTGACATGTCGGCACCGAGACGTCTGCTACGTTCGGTGCTCGGAATGACACGTCACCAGGGGTTCATCATCAACGATCACGAGGTGTCGCAGGCGGGCGACAGTGGACGGCTGCCGACGATGGAGGACGTGGCGCGCGAGGCCGGGGTGTCCCGCGCCCTGGTCTCTATCGTCTACCGCGGGGTCAAGGGCGCCTCGGAGGAGACCCGACAGCGGGTGTTCGAGGCGGGGGAGCGGATCGGCTACCGGCGCAACTCCCTGGCGGCGCGGCTGGCGTCCAAGGGCGTCCACTCCATCGGGGTGCTCCTCTTCGACATGCGCAACGACCTCACCGCGGACGTCTTCCAGGGGATCCAGGCGGAGGCGGACGCCAGCGACCTCGGTCTGGTCGTCGGGGTGTCCGACCCCAGCGGCCGCCGCGACGAACGTACGGTGAACGACCTGCTGGCCGCCCGGGTCGATGCCCTGATCATGATCAGTGGCACCATGCCCGGGTCGGAGCTGCGCGCGCTGAGCCGGACCATCCCGCTGGTCTCGGCCACCCGTGCGGTCACCGGCGTCGACAGTGTGATCGTCGACGAGGCCGCGGCCGGGGCGCTGGTGGTCGACCACCTGGTCTCCCTGGGCCACCGGCGCATCGTCCACCTGGCCCCGACCTGGCGACCGAGCCCCCGCGTCGACGCGTACGTGCAGGCGATGACCCGCGCCGGCCTCGATCCCTGGGTCGAGGACATCGCGTACGACTTCGACGACGTCCGGGCGGTCACGCTGCGGCTGCTGGCGGCCACCGACCCGCCCACCGCTGTCTACGCCAACAACGACCAGGCCGCGTACGCGGTCCTCGAAGCCCTGTCGGATCGCCGCCTACGGGCACCGGAGGACGTGGCGGTGGTCGGCTTCGACAATCTCCGGGCCTCGGCCCTGCGGTCGGTGGACCTGACCAGCATCGACCAGCAACCGGTTGCCCTGGGCCGCCTCGCCGTCCGTACGGCCCTCACCCGCGCCGTCGAGACCGAGGCGCCACCGCGGCGGGAGGTGCTGGCGCCCCGGCTGGTGGTGCGCCGGTCGACGGTGGACGGGGCGTTGGAGGACTGATCGTCCGCCGTCGCCGGGCAGGTGTCACCAGGTGGCCAGGACCAACGGGGGCAGGTCTGTCGGGGGTGGCCTCACGCGGGGGTGCGGGCGATCTTGGTGTTGTGGGCCTGGGCCCGCGGGCGCACGATGACCAGGTCGAGATTGACGTGGTCGGGGCGGGTGAGGGCGTACGCGATGACGTCCGCGATGTCCTCGGCGAGCAGCGGTTGGTAGCCCTGGTAGACTTTGGCCGCGCGTTCGTGGTCGCCGCCGAATCTGACGAGGGAGAACTCCTCGGTCTCGACGTTGCCGGGGGAGATTTCCAGCACCCGGATCGGTTCGCCGACGATTTCCCAGCGCAGCGTCGTGGTGAGCATCCGCTCGGCGTGCTTGACGCCGGTGTAGCCGCCGCCTCCTTCGTATGCGCCGTGCGCGGCGGTCGAGGTGACGACCAGCACGTCGCCCGCCCCCGCGGCGCGCAGCAGCGGTAGGACGCTCTTCGTGACCCGCAGGGTGCCCAGGACGTTGAGCTCGTACATCCGCCGCCAACCGTCGATGTCGGCCTCTGCGACGCTGTCCAGGCCGAGCGCCCCACCCGCGTTGTTGACCACCGCGTCCAGCCCGCCGGTCCGGGCCAGATGGGTGACCAGAGCGTCGACCTCCTCGGCGGAGGTGACATCGAGGGGATAGGCCTCGCAGCCGGTCTCCGCTGCGAGCCGGGCCAGTCGGTCGGCCCGCCGGGCGGCAGCGATGACCGCCATCCCGTCGGCCTGCAGGCGTCGTACGGTCGCCGCCCCGATTCCGGATGAAGCGCCGGTGACCAGCACGCGACGCGGGGAGTCCGTCATCGGGCCGCCTCCTCGGTGAGGACCTCGGTCAGGATGGCCATGCCGCGCCGGGCCTCGTCGGTCGTGATGACGCAGGGCGGCACAACGTGGATGCGGTTGTCGACGACGGCCGGGAGGAGACCCTTGGTCAGGCAGGCGGCCTTGATCGAGGCTATCCGTGCGGCGGGCAGCGGCTTGCGGGTCGCCTTGTCGGCCACCAGTTCGGCGGCCCAGAAGACGCCGGTGCCACGTACGTCGCCCACCAGCGGGTTGTCCGCGACCAGCTCGGCCAGCGCCGGCCCGATCACGGTGGCACCGACCGTGGCGGCATTCTCCACCACGTGCTCGTCCTCCATCGCGGCGATGGTCGCCACGATCGCCGCCATTGCCAGCGGGTGGCCGGAATAGGTCAGGCCTCCCGGAAAGACCTTCTCGTCGAAGGCGTGGGCGATCGGAGAACTCAACAGCACCCCGCCGGCCGGGACGTAACCGGAGTTCACGCCTTTGGCGAAGGTGATCAGGTCGGGGACGACGTTCTGCTGCTCGAATGCGAACCAGGATCCGGTACGGCCGAATCCGGCCATCACCTCGTCGCAGATGAGGACGATGCCGTAGCGATCGGCGATCTCGCGGACCCCGGCCAGGTACCCCGGCGGTGGCATGAGGATCCCGGCGGTCCCGGGCACCGTCTCGAGCAGGATCCCGGCGATCGTGTCAGGCCCTTCGGACTGGATTACCCGGTCCAGATGGTGCAGCGCGCGGGCGCATTCCTCTTCCGGCGTGGTCGCCCAGAACTCCGAACGGTAGAGGTAGGGACCGAAGACGTGGACGTGACCGCGTGCGTACTCGTTCGGGATGCGCCGCCAGTCGCCGGTGGCCACCACGGCAGCGCCGGTGTTGCCATGATACGAGCGGTACCGGGAGATGATCTTGTCCCGACCGGTGGCGAGGCGAGCAAGCCGCATCGCATTCTCGTTGGCGTCCGCGCCGGCGTTGGTGAAGAAGACCTTCTCGAAGGCCGCCGGGGCGTGGGCCAGGATCCGGCGGGCCGCTTCCGCCCGCGCGAGGTTGGCGGTGGCCGGTGCGATCGTGGTGAGGATGTCGGCCTGCTGCTTGATCGCCGCGACCACCCGGGGATGCTGGTAGCCGATGTTCACGTTGACGAGCTGGCTGGAGAAGTCCAGCCACCGCTCACCCGCATGGTTCCACAGCGTCGCACCGCTGCCGCCCGCTACCGAAAAGGCCGGCAGATGGGCCTGCGCGGACCAGGAATGGAACACCTGGTCGTGGTCGGCCGCGATGATCGCCGCATCGAGGTCCATGCCGTGCATCCCGTGTCCCACGGGAACCGTTGGGTCGAGCAGCTTGCTGGCCTCCAGGATCGAAGACATCGATATTTCCTTTCGTCAGTTCGTCAGTGGGTGTCGGCCGGGGTGTTCCTCAAGGTCTCCCGACCTTCTCGTGCGTTGTGTGGGCAATTTCTGCGTGATTCTCGCCACCAGCCGGCACAGACCCATCCGCGACGCTTCTCGGGGAATGGTCGGGGCGCGGCGATGGTCTCGAGCTGGGAGGCGCCGGTCCCTCAGGCCGCCGTGATGGTCCGGGAATCCGTCGGCAGGGGCGGGGTGACCTGCGCCCACGGCCGGTGGGCCTCCACGGCGTAGCCGACCCGGAAGACCGCCTCCTGGTCGTACGGGCCGCCGACGATCTGCAGTCCTGTCGGAACGCCGTTGCGAGCGAATCCGGTGGGCACCGCCAGCGCTGGACACCGGTTGTTGATGTTGATCGGCACCGCCATCTGGTCTTGCCAGTAGTGCCGGCCGAGTCCGTCGACCGACGTCGTCGGGGCCTCGGCCGGCAAGGAGGAGCGGGCAGAGACCGGGGCGATCAGTGCGTCAGCATCGGCGAGCACTGCCGAGAGCTGGTCGCGCATGATCGTCTCCCGACGGAACGTGTCCAGCAGCCCGACCCGGGAGGCCACGGCGAGCGCGTGCTCGATGAACTGGGTGATGTAGGGGGAGACCTCGGCGTTCGACCGTACGATCTGCTCCGCCATGCCTGGTGCGAGGATATGACCGTAGTGGGCGAAGGCCAGTTCCATGATCTCGTCGGCGCGCCAGGGGAGTTCGCGTTCCACGATCGTCGCGCCGGCGGCGGCCAACACGGAGGCGGTCTCCTCCAGGTTGGCTACCGTGTCGGAGTCCACGGGGTAGTCGCCGAGGCGTCGGCTCAGTACCACCGTCCCGCCGTCCAGACGTCCGGATCGCGGCGGCCGCCCCACCGGCCTGGACGGGATCGACAGCTGGTCACGGGGATGCTGGCCGGCGATGACGTTGTGCATGAGGCGGACATCCTCGACGGTGCGTGCCATCGCACTGTCGCTGCGGTACCAGTCCATGGTCGAGGGGTGCAGGCCGGGGACGACGCCGTACGGCGCCTTGTAGCCGACCACTCCGCAGTAGCACGAGGGGATCCGGGTCGATCCACCGATGTCCGATCCGGTGGCCAACGGGGCGAATCCGGCCGCCAGCGCCGCGCCGGATCCGCCGGAGGAACCGCCGGGAGTACACTCCGAGTTCCACGGGTTGCGGGTCACGCCCCATTGGCGGGAGTCGGTGACGGTCGCGGCGCAGAACTCCGGGACCGCGCTGCGGGCGATGGGTACGGCCCCCGCGGCGAGCAGGCGCTCCACGATCGGATGGTCGCGATCCGGCGTGTCGGTGAGTTCCACCACGCCCTGGCTCACGGGGTGGCCGGCGAGCTCGTGCTTCTCCTTCAGCACGATCGGTACCCCGAGCAGTGGGGCCGGGTCTCCCACCGCCCACCGGCGGTCGGCGTCCGCGGCGTGGGTCCGGGCGAGGTCCGTGAGCACCTCGGTGATCGCATTCACGGATGGATCCACCTCCGCGATGCGCGCCAACAGGTGCTCGGTCACCTCCGATGGTCGGAGGCGTCCGCGCCGGAATTGTGCGGTCAAGTCCGTCGCGCTGAGGTAGGCGTACGGGTCCGGGGTGCTCACGGGGGTTCCTTTCGGGGACAGGTCGATTTCGCTGGGCTGCGGTGAAAGTCAGGCTTCGAGGTCGAGAACCAGCTCCCGGTGGGCCGCCCCCGCGGGCTCCGCGGAAGGCCGGTCGGGTACCGCGGGACGTCTCGCCTCGCCGGTGGCGGCCGACACTGCGACCATCACGGCGAGGTTGACCACCAGGGCCACCACGCCGGTGTTCAGGCCGAAAACACTCACCTTGCCGACGGTGAAGCCGATCACCACGAGTTCGGATGTGACGAGACCCGCGATCAGACCGGCAGCGTTGACGAACCGCTGGCGTGTGACCGACAGCAGGTTCGCGGGGGCGAGCTGGACCAGTCCGGCGTACGTGAGCAGGTAGAGGTTCGCCATCAGGTCGGGGCGTCCCAGGGCGAGGCCGAGGGAGAGCAGCAGGATGAGGCCCGAGGCGACGCGCCCGACGAGGAGTTTGCGGTCCTCGGTGATGCTGGCAGGGGTGAGGTTCGAGGAGACCAGGGTGGCGATGGCCAGGACGCAGTGGGCCGCTGGCACGATCGCACATGCCAGACCGGAGATCACCACGACGCCCATCAGCCAGCCGGGAAGTGACTGTGCGGCGAGGGTGAGGATGGCGGAGTTCTCCTGGCCCTTGTGGATCTGGAGCTGGGTGACCGCGAAGAAGCCGAGCACGATCGGGATGAAGGTCGCCAGGGTGTAGAGCGGCAGCAGGACGTGGTTCTTGGAGACGGCTCGTGACCGGTCAGCCGACAGCACCGCCGGCCAGCTCTCCGGCAGCGTCATGGCGCCCAGGCCGATCCCGCTGATCACCACGCTGGAGATGAACCACGCGATCCCGTAGGTCTTGGTTCCGGGGGCGATCACCATCAGGTGCTCGGCCCGGGTCATCACCTCACCCATCAGATTGCCCGCCTGGAAGGTGGCGAGCGTGCCGGCCAGGATGATCGCCAGTGCGACGACCATGGCGATGTCCTTGAAATAGGCCGTCACCGCGACGCCGCGCAGCCCCGCCGTTGTGACGAACGCGAGGATGAGGACCGTCGCGACGATCATGCTCAGCGTGCCCGCCTGCTTCAGGCCAGTGCTGAAGGAGACGATGGTGCCGAGTCCGACGATCTGGACCTGGACGATCGGCATGAAGAAGATCACTGCCAGCAGGGCGACGAGGCGGCCCAGCGCGGGGCTGCCGAACTGGTGGCCGACCATGTCGGCGTTGGTGTGGTACCCGAAGACCTTGCCGAGTTTCCAGACGGCGGGGCCGAGGAGGAACATCCCGATGTAGCCGATGACGAGGTATGCCGGCATGTATGCGGCGGAGATCCCGCCGAGCACCGTTAGGCCGGACATTCCCAGGAAGGTGAAGCTGGTGAAGATGGCTCCGGCCTGGAGGAAGAAGGTGGTCAGGCTGCTCATGGTCCTGTTGCCGATGGACCATCCGGAGTTCGTGTCGAGCACCCTCCGGCGGCCGAGCAGGCCAAGGACGGCGATCAGTGCGAGGCCGAGGATCGTGGCGATGATCATCGGAGGTCTCCTTCCGTGCTGGTGGTGTCGTTGAGTTCGGGCTCCCGACGGAAGAGCGCGGCGAGGATGAGTGTCGTCACGATCGCCCAGCCGCCGACCCAGAACAGGATCGGGGGAACGCCGAGTGCGGTGGTGGGGGTGTTGACGAAGGGGAAGAGCGGGGTGAGGACCAAGGCCGCCACGGGGAGCAGCAAGGACCAGTGGGCGGTGGTGAGGTGCATGGGAGTGCTCCGTTCTCAGCGGGATGGTTGTCCGAGCGGAAAGGTCAGGCGGGGACGGTGTGCAGCGTGCCGGCCAGCGCCGACGTACGGGGTGCGCCGGTGCACACTCCGGTGATCTGGCGGGCGAGGACCTCGGCGAGCAGGCGTACGCCGGCCTCGCAGTCCTCGGGTGCGGTGTATTCGTGCTCGTTGTGGGAGATGCCGCGGACACTGGGGATGAAGAGCATGACCGTCGGTACGAGGTCCTTCAGGTTGGTTGAGTCGTGCCCGGCCAGGGTGAGGGTGCGCCGCGCCGTGAGACCGAGATCGGCCGCCGCCCGTTCCGCGATCGCGACGCCCTCGTCGTGGTACGGCTCCACGTCCCAGAAGTGGGCCCTGCCGAGGTCGATCGTGGTGCCGGTGGCCTTCTCGATCTCCTCGAACCGGGCTCGCAGCCAGGCGTCCGAGCGGTCCAGCACCTCGAGGAAGGGTGAACGCATGTCCAGGTGGAGCCGCGCCTCCCGGTTGACAACTACGGGCGAGTTGGGAATCGCCTCGAGCAGACCGATCCCGGAGTGCAGCTGACCGGTCGGGAACAGGTCACAGACCTCCCGGGCGGCGACCACGATGTGCGCGGCCGCCAGCAGGGCGTCCCGGCGCTCCTCCATGGGCGTCGATCCGGTGTGGGACTGTTCGCCGCGCACGACGATGCGATATTTGTGAGCGGCCCAATTGGACTCGACCAGACCGATGGTCACGTCCGCGTCCTCGAGTCGGTGACCCTGCTCGATGTGGATCTCGGCGCAGCCGACGATCTCGGGGACGACGTCGGTTCCGCGGTAGCCGACACCCCCCAGTGCCTCGGCGACCGTGACACCATCGCGGTCTGCGGTCGCCAGCGCCACATCCAGGGGGATGCGACCGCAGAACACACCGCTTCCCATCATGCTCGGTTCGAAGCGGGAGCCCTCCTCGTTGAACCAGTCCACGACGGCCAGGTTGTATTTCGGGACGAAGTCGCCTGCCGTCACGGCAGCGGTGACCCGCGCCACCGCGTGGGCGGCGGCCAGGACCCCGTACGCACCGTCGTACCGGCCGCCGCGCGGTTGGCTGTCGAGGTGCGAGCCGACGAGCACGTATGGTGCCCCGGGGACGTATTCGGCCAGGCCGAAGAGGTTGCCGATCGGATCGACCAGTCGGGTGAAGCCATGCTCGGTGAACCACCCGGACAGCCAGTCCCGGGTGAGGCCGTCGGCGGCGGTGGCGGCCTGTCGATCGACACCGCCGGCGGGCGTGGCGCCGAAACCGGACATCGTGGCGAAGTCTGTGGCGAAGTCGTCCGACCCGTGGGTCCGGACCAAGATCCTTGTCGTCATCTGTGCTCCCTTCTCAGGTGAGACAGAACATAGGAGCGCCACACGGTCCGGTTCTGGACGAGATGGCGGCGGCAATCGTCTCGAAACGCCATTTCGTCCAGCCCCGCCGTGACCCGGCACCGGACGGCGCCGGATCCATCGCGCCCACTCCGGACGCGCCGTTACTCGAACGTTTCGTCGACGAAACGTGCTGGGGCTTCGATGGGACGGCATGAGCCTCTCGCTGAGTGACGTCCTGGGGAACTTCGGCCCTCGCGTCGAGGCCGTCGTCCGCGTAGACCACGATCCGGTCGTGTCCTGGCCCTACTACACGAATCTCCTGGACCCGACGCCTTACCTGCACGGCGGAGAACTCGTTCTCACTACGGGCCCACTGGTGGACGCCGGCTTCGATGGGTCGATCGCCGCTGCATACGTGCGGCGACTGTCCGAGGTCGGAGTCGCGGGCATCGTGTGCGGGCCGAAGCGGATCGGAGATCCTGACCGCGAGGACGAGACCCACCTGCTGACGGAGTTGGCCGGCGAATGCCGGCGGCAGGGAATGCCGCTGGTGTGGAGCAGGCAGATGTCCTTCATCGAAATGATCCGTGATGTCGGGGCGCTGCTGCGGGAGGACCAGCGCGAGACCGCCGTCTGGTTCGGAGAGGCCCAGCGGCGCCTCACCCATGCCGCGCTGAGCGAGCGAGGGGCCGCGGCCGTGGTCGAGCAGCTCGGCGAGGAACTCGACACGTGGGTGATCTGCTTCGACGAGATGGCGCGACCCCTGCATCGGTCCGCCCGGGCCTCCCGGTTGGGTGCGCCCGCGGTGGCGGCGCTCCGGGAGCGCTGTGTCGGGGTCCTCGATCGTGGCATACGCAGCGGGACGAGCCTTAAGGGGCCGGAGCTGGATGCCCATCTGCAGACGCTCGGTCCGGCCCATGAGCTGCTCGGCGTCCTGGCGTACGGGAGCGACAGGCAGATGTCCGAGCCGGTACGGCAGCTCATCACCTCGGTAGTGGCCCTCCTGTCGGTCGCCATGCTGCGCTCCGCCGAGGTCCGCAGGGCGCGCGCCCGCCTCGATACGGCTGTGCTCAGGCTGCTGCTCAGCGGGGCGGTCGAAGAGGCACGCACGACCACAGCCGCCTGGGGCACCCTTCCGGACCCACCGATTGTGGTGATGGCCGTGTCGTCCGACCAGTTGCCCAGTAGCGAACTGATCCGCATGCTGGGGCGCCGCGCCGGCGACAGGCGTCCGTTTGCGGCGGAATACGAGGGGCTCACCGTGGTGCTGTTGTCGGCTCAGCGGGCCGCCGGGTCGATCGCCGAGGCACCGCTCGAGGGTGCCCGCATCGGCGTGTCGCGGCCGGTGCTCTACGACTCCGTGACCCTCGGCCACCAGCAAGCGGTGGTGGCGCTTCGCGAGGCGTTGTCCGCGGACCTCCCGCTGGTCAGGTACCGTCCCGGCAGCGTGGAGCACATGATGGGGGCGGTGGCCGCCGTGCCGGGGATGGACGAGCAGGCGCGCCGTACGCTCGAGCCACTCACCCGGTATGACGACGCGCACGGCGTTGACCTGACCCGGTCACTGGCTGTCTGGCTGAATACGGGATGCCAGTGGGAGGCTGCCGCCAACGCCCTGAACATGCATCGCCACACCCTCCGGTCACGGATCGACCGATGCGCGAGGATCCTGGGCGTCGACCTGGGTGACACCCCGACCCGCAACGGACTGTGGGTCGCGTTCACGGTGTCGTCCGCCGCCGAGGATGTCGGTGTTGTGGACGAGCGACGCACTTACCCTCATTGGCAGGCGTCAGGCGTTGCGGGTCCGGATGATGCGTCACTTCTCGGCGGTGGTGCCGCTCTCGCCTGAGTCCCAGAGCCGACGGTTCACCGCGATGCGCGAACGGTGGTGAGTTGTCCCGCGCCTGACTACGGCGAGCGGTTCAGTGGCGATCGAGCAGTTCTGCATGCTGTGGACTTTCGTCCCACACGACGAGGCTGGATGTGACCTCGGATCTGTGACCTCGGATCCCTGACGTGGTCGACCGCACCAGCCACGCGCAGCGGGCTCGACGAGCCGGGCGAGACGGGCTGCGCCTCAGTCCTCGATCTGCGCCGAGCCGTGCCGCCGGCTCGCGTCGAGCCCGTCCCGCATGGCCCGGAGCTTCTCCGGGTGAGTGACCGACCCAGCCGACGAGTTCCTCGACCACGCGCAGGGGCTCGCGGCTGCGGAACGACTGCGTCGGGTTGCCGGGGAACCTCTTGTCGGTCACGTTCGGGTCGTCTTCGAACGCGCCGGTCGGCTTCACGAGGTAGATGCGGCCGGGACCGTTGCCGGCCGCCAGTTCGGCTCCCCAGACCGCCGCGTCGAGCGTCGCGGTGAAGTAGACATAGTTCATCACCCGGCCCTGCTGGAAGTTCGACTCCCGGCCCGGAACGAGCAGCTCGCCCGCCACTAGGTCCGCCTTCGTGCCGTGCAGGAAGACGCCAGGACGATAGATCTCGAAAGGCATGGGCTCACTCATCGCGGCCAACCCTAACCTCTGGTCCACAGTGTCAGGGGTCGGGCGGGTCTCCACGGGGACACCGGGTGAACGGATCCTGGGGCGTTCCCGCGGGAACGCCCCAGGCCTCGCTCCTGCTGTTCCCGTACGGGATCCTCGTGGTCAGCACCGGCGGGTGAACACGGTGCGCAGGCTCCCGGGTCCGAGCTCGAACTTCGCGGTGGACCATGGCCAGCCCTGGCTGTCGAGCCTCACCTCGAAGGGCTGCATGACGTACGTCACAGGTACTCGGACCGGCGTGGGCACGGCTTTCTCGACCATTCGCCCGGTGCACCGGCCCATCCAGTGGTCAGGAAGTCATTGCATTCGCTACCGAACTGGGCCAGCGATTCGGTGCGAGCGGCGTCGAGGTGTCAGTGCCGACGAGTACCGTTCGGGGTGAAGCTCACCCCAGGGGTGAGGAACACCCGCGGGCAGCAGGAGTAGCAATGGGCAGCGAGGTCGAACTGGTCAGTGACGGCGACAGTCTCGCGGTCATCGGCAACTCGACCGATGTCGAGAGGTTCCTCTTGTCATCGGGGCTCGACAAGGCACCGTCGAAGAGCCTCGACCTGCACCGCCTCTGGTCGTCGTCGGGCACCGCTGGTGCAACCGTGCAGATCGGAGCCGACGTGGCAGCGAACTCCGGACGCTGGGTGAAGCTGACTGCCGAATCCGCTGAGGCGGTCAGGAAGTACGGTCTCATGGCGACTAAGACGCCCGGAGTGAGCCACGCGATGATCGGCCAGCCCGGTGACATCAAGCGGTGGCTCCAGATTGCACAAGCCCCGTCAGCGCTGCTCGGCGGGCCGTTCGCGCTCACTGCGCTGTCGACGATGATGCAGCAGCGGGCGATGCAGCAGCAGATGGATGAGATCGTCAAGTACCTGCAAGAGATCAACGAGAAGGTCGACGACATTCTCCGTGGACAGAAGGACGCCGTGCTCGCGGACATGATCGGCGTCGACCTGATCATCGAGGAGGCGCTGACTGTCCGTGATCAGGTTGGCCGGGTCTCCGAGGTGACGTGGTCGAAGGTCCAGGCGACCTCGATGACGCTCGCCCGCACACAGGCATACGCGCTGCGCCAGCTCGACGTCATCGCCGAGAAGCTGGAGAAGAAGTCCGACATCGGCGACATCGCTCGGGCGACGAAGGATGCCGAACCGAAGGTTCGCGAGTGGCTCGCCGTTCTGGCGCGCACCTTCCAACTCCAGGACGGAGTCTCGGTACTCGAACTCGACCGTGTGCTCGACGCCTCGCCGGAGGAACTCGAAAGCCACCGTCTCGGCCTTACGGCTGCGCGCCGAAGCCGCCTCGAACTCATCAGCCGCAGCACCGCCCGCCTGCTGACCCAAATGGACGAAACCGTGCGGAAGGCGAACGCGAAGGTGCTGTTCAACCCGTTTGACTCGCCGGCCGCCGTCACATCGAGCAATCAGGTCTCCTTCGGCGTCCTCGATTTCCGTGGGCGCCTCGGTATCGAGTCCGGCCATGAGTCGGCCGATGCGAAGAAGTGGGGACGGGCGGCCGGCGAGGTCGTGGAGAAGGTGTTCGTGTCCACCACGGAGGGCGCGGCTGCCGCGAGGCGGTTCGGCGACCAGACTTTCGACCGTGCGACCGAGGTGTTCCGCTCCGTTGACATCGACGGCGATGGCGTCCCGGACCAGCCTCGCGCTTCAGCCGCTGCCGAACAAGCAGGTGCTGCGCTCAAGGGGGCCGCGGTCGGGGTGGCCGGAGCATTCGGCACGCTGTTCCAGCGCAAGAAGGAAGCCACTCCCACAGCCCAGAAATCTCAGCCGGTGCCGCTGGACGACAGGGAGTCCTGAGAGCCGAGCAGAGAACGAACTCTCGTCTAGTCGGTGCGGAGCGTGGTGGGGTCCGAGGGTCGCAGACATTCCCGTACCCATCGCGGGGAATGCCTTCGGGGCCACCGACGCGGCGTCGCTTCCGATGTCCGCGATCTCGACCGCGTGCGTCGTGGAGTGCTTGATCTGGCCCTTCGAGTTGGTGGAGCGACCCCGTCGCGAGATTGGCTGTACAGGTCAGACGGCCCCCGGGACGAACCGCAGGTCCCAGGCCGTAGGACTGAGCGGTTCTACGTGGGGTATGCCGTGGCTGGTCTCGATCGCCAGGTCGTAGGCGGTCTGCATGGCGAGCCAGGCGTGGGCGGTGCTGACGTCGGCGGCCTCCAGACGGACCGCCAGCTTAGGGGTGATGCGGGCATGGCCGTGGAGGACGCGGCTGAGCGCGACGCGTGAGATGCCGAGTCGTTCGGCTGCCTCCCCGACCGGCAGGCCGAGGTCGGCGAGTACGTCTTCTTGTGGGACCTCGCCGGGATGGACCGGATCGTGCACCATAATTGCTGCTCATCCCAGTGGTAGTCCTCGTAGTCGACCACGTCGACGTCGGTCCTCATGAACCCGAACGTGACCCGCCAGTTGCCATTGACCCAGATCGACCAACGTCCCAGCTGGTCGCGCTCTTCAAGGGGTGGGTGCGGAACGACGGGATGGCCAGGTCGGCTTCTGACATTGCGACGGCGGGCATCCGCCCCCCATCGCTCGGATGCCCTGTCGCCACCGTCCGAACACGCCGCCAGCAGTCCTGCGCTTAGGCACCCCCAGGTGTCACATGGACGGCTCCGTCGAGGGCGAATCGTCCGAGACCGAGCCACGGGCACCGTCGGCGTGAGCCAACAGCGCCACCAAACATCAACCGTATGGCAGATATTCACAGTGTGTATACAAGGTCGCGTCGTCAGACGGAACGCGCACAGGACGTCCGCCACAGCGGAGGAATGAGGTCGGCCGATCCGGGCACAGGACGCCAGGCCGCGGGGTGGCGCGACGTGCGCCCGAGGTGGCCAACGGGCAGGCCGTTTCGCCGCGCACGCACGGGTGCCGACGAAAGGGCTCATCCGGCCCCGAGGTGGGCGGGTCCCGGCCCTCAGGGTTGGGCGGTCGTCCCGGCGGTCTCGCCGCCCGGGTCAGCGGCCTGCGTCCGCGGTCGCAGCGGCCGCCCGAGGACCCGGGCGAAGAAGAGCTCCAACTGCGCGGGCACGTCGATAGGGACCGGGCTGAGCGGGGCGTGGAGTTGGAGGCCGTCCCAGACGGCCGCGATGTTGGCCGCCAGGGCCGAGGGGTCGATCGCCGGGTCGAGTTCACCGTTGCGCTGGGCGACGGCCAGTCTCTGGGCCACGATGCGCCGCTGCAGGCCGCGCCGGCGGAAGTACTCGTGCGCCGGGTGGTGCGGATCAGCGGCCTCGGCGAACAACAGGGTGTAGAGGTGCACCTGCTCCGGATGCTCCTCGTTCCTGGTGGCGACGTCGATCATGAACCAGAACAGGTCGTCGACCGTCTCGACGTGGCGATAGGTTGCCGCGGCGTCGAGATCACGCTGGTGCAGGACGGCGGTCAGCAGCGACGCCTTGTTCGGGAAGTGGTGCAGGAGTGTGGCGTGGGAGATGTCGCACCGTCGGGCGATCTCCCGTACCGAGGCTCCGGCGTAGCCCATCTCGGTGAAGACCTCGGTGGCCCGGGCGACGATGCTCGCCCTGGTGGCACGACCTGTCGCGTATCCGCCGGGTCGACTGGTGCCCACGATGTCCTTCCGGTTCGGCTGGACGTCCTTCCGGTTCGGCTGATCGTGCACGGGCGCACGTTGACCGCTCAACGGTAGTGCTCCAGGCTGTGGCCCCCTCAGGATTGTGGCGCCGCAGCGCAAGCCACGTGCGAGACCCGGCGGCTCGTGCGAGAATGCCGGACATGAGAACACGGCCACGAGAAGGGCTCATGCAATAGCCCCGGTTCGTCCTTCACCGAGGGAACGCGGGCCGGGGCTGCCCCGAACCTCGGAGGCCTTCCGTGTCTCGTACAGATGCTCATGTTCCGCTTCGTATCCGTGTCGCCCGTGGTGACATCGGTCGTGCCGAAGTCCACGACCACGCCGACGGTGTGTGCGATCTTCCCGACCCCTTCGATCGTGACGCGCTCTGGCAGGGGCGTGGTCACTGCCACTGGGAGTGGCGCTGGGACGGCCACGCGGTCTGTTCCTGCTGGATGTGCCACGGCGGCTACGGACTTCGCCTCGACCGCCGCGCCGACCGCCAGCGCACCCGCCGCGAACTGCGGACCGTGACGGAGCGCTGGAACTACGGGGACGATGCGGAGTGCGACTGAAGCGCTGACGCGACCTGATGTAAGGCCACCCGAGTGAGCACGATGCTCGCGGCCGGCACCCCGACGCCCGCCTAGAGGCCGCACCCGGGCGCTCCCTCTTCTAGACGGCCAACCTGTGTCCATACGCACATGGACTTGAATCGACGTACGCCTTCAGAGTGGCCAATCCGGAGCGGTCGAGGTCTCACCGGGCCGCCACCGCCGAAGGAGCACAGCACGTCGCCCGCGGACGGAGGGCTGGAAAGAGTCGAACCCCGCCCCGCATGAAGCGTGGGCAGGGTTCGCTCCGGACCGTGGTCACAGTGCGCCCGGGCCTTGAACGGACCGACCGACCTCGTCGCAAGAACCTCGGTTTCCACAGTCTCAGCGCAACAAGAGCGCAATCAGCGGCGCTGGGACTGCCCACGCGCGCTCGGAGAGATCGAGGATGTTCCGAGTCGCGAGGACCCCGCCCTGGTACTTGCCTTCGATGACCTTCGCTTCGGCGCGCCAGCCGCGGGCAACCCATTTGCTCTCGATCGGGGTCGTCGTGCCAGTGCCGCCGGCCGTTGCGACGGCGACCGGGCAGAGGTCGACTTCCTTGCCGGAATCGGTGCGCAGGTACCCGATGGTGTCGCCGAAGGCGAGCCTGCCCTCCTGCTGATTCTCCAGAGCGAGCGCCAGCGTCGTCCCGATCGTCGCCTCGGTCAGGGCGGTCAAGTCAGGCTCCGCGAGCCCGGCGCGCAGGCGAGACGGCAGCCAGGCCAGGATCGGGTCGGAGAGGTAGTACTTGGCCTGGGCGCCGCCAATGACGGCTCCGCGCTCGTCGCGCTGTGGGCACTCGATCGCGGCGAACGTCGCGATGAGGCGCTTGACGCGGCGGTCGAACTGTTGGCGTGTGCCGTACCCAAGGTCGCGGGCAGTCTTGGTGAGGTTCAGGGGGCTCGTCGTCCGAGCGGCGAGGGCGTCGAGCAGGAGGGCGACGGAGTCGGGGGTGTCGTCGGGCCCGACGTCCGCGACGAGCCATGCCTCGAGGTCGCGCAGGTAGCCCTGCGACACCGCGCCGTCGGTGACCGCCTCGAAGACCGCGCGCGGGAAGCCGCCCGAGCGCAGGTATGCCTGCCAGGCGAGGTCGTAGTCGTCCACGAGGAAGGTGAGCGCCTCGACCTGGTCGCGGACCGTGGCGGATTGCAGGTCCCACAGTGGGGCAGGCGGCGGAGCGGGAAGGTTACGGCCACTGGCCATGAGGAAGTCGCGGAACGACATCGGGAACATATGCCGGATGCGCCGGTGCGCTCCGCTGCCCGCTCGGCCGGCGAAGAGGTTGGCGGTGACGTCTTCGACGCCGACCCAGCGTGATCCGGTGGCGATGACCGTGTCATCGCCGGCCAGGGTCTGGTCTCGCAGCCGCTTGAGGGTCGCGGTCCACCCAGGGATGCCGCTGACCTCGTCGAGCAACCACACCCGGCGGCGCGGTTCGGGGCGGTCCACCGACGACGTGAGATCGCGGCCGAGCACGAACGCCCGGCCGAGGTCCGCAGCGGAAAAGTCGTCGGCAGGGACGTGGATGACCTGGCGCGGGTCGACGTCGTCGCGCGCGCACAGCGCCGCCGCCGCGTCGATCAGTGCGATCGACTTGCCCACCCGGCGCGGGCCAGTCAGCACGACGAGCTTGTCATCGACTGGCCCTTTGGCGACGTCGTCGAGCACGTTGGAACGGTAGCCGAGGTCGTATCGGCCGCGGTCTCGCAGCAGCCGGTGGCTGGCCGTCCACTCGGTCGGCGAACGCCCCATCGCCGCGGCAAGCCACCACGGGTTGGCCTCACGAAGCACCGCAGCGATCTGGTCATCCCTCATGGCCAGCCACACTACAACGCTCGCGTACCAAAAGGGGGGAGGTTTTGACTATGCACGCGTACCAGAATGGGGGAGGTTTCAAGGATCATGGCGTACCAAACACCCAGGACCTCGCGTCCCATCCCGAGCCCCGAGAACCGGATGGACGGCTTCCACGTCGGCACCTCACCCAACATCCCCGTTGCGCGCGATCTGCTACCTGCGCGTCTCGACCACCCGCCAGGCTTCCCGCAACGGAGAGCCGGAGGGCCTGTCCGTCCCGGCTCAACGCGAAGCGTGCCGCCGACGCGCGTACGAACTGGGAGCGCTCGTGACGGCCGAGTTCGTCGAGCACGGACGGTCCGGCACCACGATGAACCGGCCCGAACTCCAGCGGATGCTGAACCACCTGAACGATCACGCCGTCGACTTCGTCATCGTCCACAAGATCGACCGCCTCGCACGCAACCGGGCGACGATGCGTACCTCACCACTGCCATCAGCAGCTCCGGTGCACGGCTCGTGTCGACCGCCGAGGCCATCGACCAGACGGCTTCAGGCCGATTGCTGCATGGGATCGTGGCATCGATCGCGGAGTTCTACTCCCAGAACCTCGCCACCGAGGTGATGAAAGGGATGCGGCTGAAGGCAGTCAACGGCGGCACACCCGGCCGGGCACCACTCGGCTACCTCAACGTGCACACGACCGCACCCGGCCGGACCGACATCCGCACCGTCGCCATCGACCCCGACCGAGCCCAGCACATCACATGGGCCTTCCAGGCGTATTCGACTGGGGAGTGGAGCGCCGCCCGCATCGCCGCCGAGCTGAACCGGCGAGGCGTCACCACCCGCCCAGGACCCAACCGGCCGGGACAGCCGCTCACCTTCCGCAGCGTGCACTACCTGCTGCGCAAACCCCTACTACAAGGGCCTCGTCGTCTTCGACGGCGCCGAACACCCCGGCGCACATCCGCCGTTGATCGACCCGGCGACCTGGGCGGACGTTCAGGACGTGCTCGCCGCCCGCCGCAGCGGCGCACGCGCACGCGAGCACCTCCACTACCTCAAGGGCACCGTCTTCTGCCTTGAGTGCGGGCGCGCCCTCACGATCCAGCACACCCGAAACCGGCACGGCACCGACTACACGTACTTCCACTGCGCCGCAGCCCGGAAAGGACTGTGCGCGCAAACGCAAGCACCTTCGCAGTGACCGGGTCGAACTGCGCATCCTCGACCTCTACCGGCAGATCGAGATCACCGCGGGACAGCGACGCCGCTGGGAGGTCGTCGCGCTCACTCGCCTGCAACGTCACTACGACGCGAGTCTCGCGCAGCTCAACCGAGCCACCGCGCTCGCTGCCGAGATCACCGACAAGGGCATCCGCCTGGAGACGGCGAACGACGCCATGGTCGTGCCCGCCGACCTCTATGCCGAAGTCCGGGAACGGCTGGACGACGAGTCACGTGACGCCGAGCGTGAACGAGCGCTCCTCGCCAAGGCGCATGCCGAGGACGAGCGTCGGCTCCGCGAGGCACTCGACATCCTGGAGGATGCCGCCGCAACCTACGCCAACGCCGACCCTGCACTGCGCCGGCAGCTGAACCAGACAGTGTTTCGACGCATCCTCATCGGCGCCGAGCAGGACATCCGGATCGAGCTGAACGACGACTACAACGACGTCGTCAGCAGCGGCGAACCTGGCCTGCAATGACAGAAGCCGCGCCCAGCGGCGCGGCTTCCCGGGTTCTGATAACGACTACTTGGTGGAGCATAGGGGATTCGAACCCCTGACCCCCTGCTTGCAAAGCAGGTGCGCTACCAGCTGCGCCAATGCCCCGATCGGGTGGCGTACGACGTACGCACGACCAACCACGATACGGGACGGCGACCCGTTGCCCAAACTGGAGCCCGCCTCGAAGTGCTCCGTGGCGTGGCACCGTCGGGCGGCTTCTCGCAGGCCGAGGCCGGCGGACGATCGGTCCGGGACCCCGGACCGATCCCCGGCTTCTCACGGGCACTGCCGGTCTGCCGGTCGCGCTGACCGCGCAGCGATCCGATGCTGAGGTCGAGACCGCGCCTGCGGAGCCGATCTGTCGAGCGTCGATGAAGGACGTGTCAATGAAGGACATGCAGCGTCGATGAAGTAGAACGATGAAAACGATGAAGTTGAACGAAGTAGAACGTGGTGAACCCTCGGCCAGCCGCCGAGCCGGCACCACATCCAGCAGAGGCAGGGAGAGTCAGATGGTCGAGATCACGAAGGACGTCATCGTCCTGGGGTTGGGCGCCTGGGGGTCGGCGGCGCTGTGGCGCCTGGCCGCCCGGGGCGTGGATGTGGCGGGCATCGAGCGCTACGGCATCGGTCACGTGCTCGGCTCCACCCACGGCACCACCCGGCTCTTTCGCATCGCTTGCCAGGAGCACGTCGGGCTCTCACCGATAGCCGTGAAGTCCCTCGAGCTGTGGACGGGTCTCGCCGCCGAGACCGGTGAGGAATACGTCAGCCAGAGCGGTGTCCTCAGCTCGGGAACCCCGGACAGCGTTCCCGTCGCCGGCACGATCCGGGCCGCAGAGACGGCCGGCACGCCGGTCACGCGCCTCAACCACGCCCAGTTCGTCGACAGCTATCCCGGCTACGGAGACGTGCAGGATCAGGAGGTGGCAGTCCTCGACACCGCTGGAGGAGTCTGCTACCCCGAGCGATTCGTCCGCGGACATGTCGCCGCCGCGCAGCGTCTCGGCGCCGACGTCTACCCGGACACCCGGGTGGCGAGGCTCGAGATCACCAGAGACGGCATCCGGGTCCATACGGCGACGGCGGTGTTCGCCGCCGCCAAGGTCGTCGTGGCACTGGGGGCGTGGATGCCGAAGTTCTTTCCCACACTGCCGTTCCGCCCCAAGCGCACACCGCTGTACTGGTTCGACGCGAAGCCCGGCCACGCCGACGAGTACCGCCTGGAAAACTTCCCAGGTTTTATCCGTGAACTGCCGAACGGGATGCTGATGTGGGGGCACGGGTCTTCCGACGACTTCGGCATCAAAATCGGACTCGGCGACGACGCGAAGTCCTTCCAATACTGCAGCGATGCCGACACGCTCGACCGTTACATCCACCAGCGAGGAGACATCGATGAACTGAAAGGGTACGTGGCCCAGGCCTTTCCGGGCATCGAGTCGCAGCCGTCGAGGGTCATCCCCTGCGTGGTGACCGAGTCACCCGACCAGCAGTTCATCATCGGTCCGCATCCTCTCGACGACCGGATCGTGATCGCGGGCGGGGACTCGGGCCACGGCGCGAAACACGCTGCCGGCATCGGCGAGCTGCTCGCGCAGCTGACGGTCGGCGAGGCCCCGTTCGCCGACGCCGCGTTCATGAGCCCCGACCGCTTCAGCGAGTGAACCTGACGAGCCGAACCTGACGAGCCGAACCTGACGAGCCGAACCTGACGAACGACGCCACAGGTCGGCCCCGACCGGGCGACCGGCGTGAAGTGCGGGGTTTGGGTGCCGGCGCGGTCGCTGGCGGTGGGCGCCCCGCCCGTACGCGCCCCGCGACGTGCCGATCTGGCCACAATCCAAGGGTTGCGGTTCGGCCCGGCAAGAGGCCCGACATATCCTAGTGGCCACGTGGCCCGTTGTGTCCACGAGAAGTACCCGTCCTGCCTGACGTGGAGGTGCATCGCCATCACCGGGTCGGCAGCCGACCGTCAGGACATCCATGGCTCACATGACCCCGCACCCGCGGCAGCCCCCGGCTCGTGGTCCCCGCAGGGGACAGGCTCCGGTGAAGACGTCGAGGTGGCGGAGGATGGCCCTCTGGCAGAAGATCCTCACGATCCTGATGTCGGGTGTCCTCGCCGTCGTGCTGGTCGGCGGCATTGCGTTCGCCGGCCTCTACTCGACGATCAAGGTGCCCGACCCGAACGCGGACTTCCAGACCAACACCACCTATCTCTACTACGACGACGGCACCACGCAGCTGTCCGACCTTGCGGTGCAGAACCGCACCAGCCTGACGTACGACCAGATCCCGCAGGCGATGAAGGACGCCCAGGTGGCGGCCGAGGACCGGACGTTCTGGACCAACCCGGGCATCTCGCCGATGGGCATGGTCCGCGCGCTGATCGCCATCGCCTCCGGCAAGGACGTGCAGGGCGGCTCGACGATCACCCAGCAGTACATCAAGCTGATGTACCTGACGCCCCAGCAGACGATCTCCCGCAAGGTGAAAGAGGTCATCCTCGCACTCAAGCTGAGCAACCGGCTCAGCAAGGAGGAGGTCCTCACCAACTACCTCAACACCGTCTACTTCGGCCGTGGGGCGTACGGCGTGCAGGCCGCGGCGCAGGCGTGGTTCGGCATCGACGCGAAGGACCTCACCGTCGGTCAGGCGGCGGTCCTCGCCTCGGTGGTGCAGAACCCGAGCATCCTCGACCCGAAGGTCGACCCGGACAACATGTCGCGGCTCAAGGCCCGCTACGAGTACGTGCTGTCCGGCATGCTCGACGCGAAGTCCATCACCCAGGACCAGTACAGCCAGTTCACCGGCAAGATGCCGGAACTGCCGACGGTCAAGGCCAACCCGCGCTACCAGGGCCCGAAGGGGTTCCTGGTGAACATGGCCGAGCAGGAACTCGCCTCGCTCGGCTTCACCGACGCCCAGATCAACGGCGGCGGTCTGCGGGTGACGACCACCTTCGACCAGAAGGCCCAGGCGGCCGCGGAGAAGGCGGCCCAGACCAACCAGACCCAGGCCAATGCGGCGGCCAAGTCACGGGGCACCAACGCCAACGCCGTCCACGCCGCGATTGCGTCGGTCGACACCACCAACGGTGAGTTGATCGCCCTGTACGGCGGTGACGACTTCGTCAAGAATTCCCGCAACTGGGCCTCCACCGCCCGGATGACCGGTTCGACCTTCAAGACGTTCGGCCTGATCGCCGGGCTGCGGGACGGCTTCACCCTCGACTCGGTCTTCCAGGGCAACACCTTCACCCCCAAGGGTGAGAACCAGACGGTCCGCAACGAGTTCAATCAGCAGTACGGCCCGGTGACGCTGCAGGTGGCCACCGCCCAGTCGATCAACACCGCCTTCGTCGACATGGTCTCCCAGATGGACCACGGGCCGTCGAAGGTGATCCAGGCGGCGAACGACGCCGGCGCCCCGAAGGGCGGTGCCTGGGACGCGTACAACCGCATCGTGCTCGGCTATGCCGAGGTCAGCCCGGTGAACATGGCGAACGCGTACGCCACCCTCGCCAACGGCGGCAAGCAGAACCAGGTGCACGTCGTCCGCGAGGTCCGGGACCGCGACGGGAACGTGCTCTACAAGGCCTCCTCGGCCAACAAGCAGACCGTCGAGCAGAACATCGCCGCCACCACGACGAGCGCCCTGCAGTCGGTGGTCAACGAGGGCACCGGTGCCAAGGCGTCGGCCCTCGGCCGGCCGGTCGCGGGCAAGACCGGTACCGCCGGAGTCGGCAACGACATCGCCTCCGCCTGGTTCGTCGCCTACACCAAGCAGATCTCCACCGCGGTGATGTACGTCGCCGGCGACGACGGCTCCAGCGACCTGGATCCCTACCGCCAGGCGGGCACCCAGACCTTCTTCGGCGCCGGGTTCCCAGCCTCGACATGGTTGTCCTACATGCAGGTGGCTACCCAGGGCCAGGCCGTGCAAAGTTTCGACACCCCGGCCAACACGCCGAGTCGTCGGACGGCCACCCCGTTGCCGGCGTACACACCGACGCAGACAGCGTCGAGCCAGGCCAAGGCGACCCCGGTGCCGACCGCCGCGCCCAGCACCGACGCACCGTCCACCGACGCCTCGAGCGGGGCGTCGTCGAGGCCGAGCTCGCAGCCGTCGACGGGCGGTGGTGGCGGCACAGGCGGCGGCTCGGGCGGCACCGGAACAGGGACCAGCACCGGCGGAGGCAACGGCAACGGCGGAGGCAAGGGACAGACGACGGGTGGGTAGTCGCTCCCGGCCCGGGATGTCGCGGGACGATCCTCTGCCGCGGGACGAGCGGCTCCGGCCCGCTCCGCCGCGTCCCGAGTGGAGCCGGCCGGTCGCTGCCGCCTGGATCGGCAGCCGTACACTGCTGCTCGGCACGCTGCTGGTGACGGCCGCGGTCCACGGCTGGAGCACGGTCGGGGTGCTCGGTAACTGGGACGTCGCGCACTTCGCGCGGATCGCCCGCCAGGGCTATGCGCCTGACCATCGGGAGATGGCGTTCTTCCCCGGCCTGCCGTTGCTGATGCGGCTCGGGTCGTCGATCGGGCTGCCCCCCGAGATCACCGGGATGCTGCTCTCCCTGATCGGCTCCGCGCTGGCCGCGGCCGCGCTGCGGCGGCTCGCCGGGCCGGAGGGAACCACCGACCGGCGCGCCGGAACCTGGTCCGCGGGGAGATGGTCGGCGGGGACGTGGTCCGCGGTCGCCTGGCTGATCGCCCCGACCGCCGTGTTCACTGTCGTCGGCTACACCGAGGCGCTGTTCTGCGCCGCCGCGTTCTGGGCCTGGGAGCGCGCCCGCGCCGACCGGTGGGCGACCGCGGCTCTGCTCGCCGCCTTCGCCGCCACCCTGCGGGTCTCCGGGCTGTTCCTGATCGGCGCCCTGGCGGTGCTGGCGCTGACCTGGCCGGCCGCACGGGGGCAGGATCTGGGCCGGCGGATGCGCGCCGCGGCCGGCCGGGCGGTCTGGCTGCTCGTCCCGTTGGCGGTGCTGGCGGCGTACGTGGTCTACCTGTGGGCTGTCACCGGGTCGTGGACCGCCTGGTTCGCGGCGCAGCAGGCGGGGTGGCAACGGACGTTCACCTGGCCCTGGGACTCGGTCCGGGCCACTCTGACCGCCGTACGCCCCGGTGGCTATGCGGACGCGAACGGCTGGGGCTGGATGTTCCGTTACGAACTGGTGTCCTTCACGGTCGGTCTGCTCACCACCGGCTGGATGCTGCGCCGCCGCCGCTGGGCCGAGGCCGCCTGGGTCGGTGTGCAGCTGCTCGCCTTCTCGTTCTCGCCGTGGCTGATGTCGGTGAACCGGGCGGTGCTGCTGTGGTTCCCCACCTGGGCGATCGTGGGGGAGCTCGCGGCACGAGCGACCGGGACCGGGGGAACAGGGGCCGTGGCGACTGAGGCGGGGACGGCGACCGGGGCCGGGGGGACGGCGACCGCGGCGACCGGGACCCGCCGCCGCGCCGGATGGCTCCTCGTCGGTCTCGCCGCGACGGTGTCGGTGGGGCTGATGGTGTGGTGGGCCTGGATGTTCGCCACCGGACAGTGGGCCAGTTGATCCGGTGGGCCTCGGGTCGCTGGCCCGGAAGGGGCGTTCGGGAAAGGGCTATCGGGTTTCCCTATCGATATCCACGGACCAAGCTCAGCGGTGCCTCGTCGCCCTCAGCGGGCCACTGCCGCCCGGGCCTTGCGCAGCATGTCGGGCTGGATGTCCTCGGGGGCGTACGTTGCCAGCAACGCTGCCGCCTTGTCCGGCGGCAGGGACGGCCGGAAGGCCTCGCCGATGGTCAGCCCATGCGCGGGCCGGTGCACCACCTCCACCGGTAGGCCGGCGCGGACGGTCCCCGGCCGGATCACCTCGGCCAGTCCGCCGGGACGACCGAGGTCGGCGAATCGACGTACCCAGGACTCCTCCTGCACCCACCGCTGGAACGTCGAGCAGGGCACCCGCGGCTCGGTGAAGGAGATCTCGACGTCGCCGACCCGCCATCGTTCGCCGAGCAGCACCTCGCTCATCGACACCCCGGAGACGCGGAAGTTCTCGCCCAGCCAGCCGACCGGCGGCGTACGTGACAGTTCGGTCTCGATCACTGCGGCGTCCTCGTCGGAGACCACGTACACCGCGCGGAACCGCCCGCCGTGGTGCGTGGTGTCGCAGATCTCGTCACCGGCCAGTTGCCGCGGGCCGACCTGCACCGGACCGTCGACCGGGCGCTTGTCGATCCCGGTGCGGCCCACTCGTCCGGCGTCGGGCAGGACCTGATGGACGACGCAGACGTGTTCGAGGCGGATCATGCGGCCATGATAGGGATCGGCCGAGGTCCCAATACCTGACCCGAGGCCCCAATATCCGACCGTAAACCTGGTACCTGACCGTAACCGGGTCGCCGCCCGCGGAGCTTGCCGACGGCCCGGCCGGCGAGTAGTTTGCGGGGAAAAGTCGCCAAGGAGGCGACGCCTATCGAGTCGTGGCGGGAGAGTTCTGGGCACGTCAGTGCGCAGGCGCCGTAGGAGCAACACCTCTCCGGGAATCTCTCAGGCACCCGTACCGCCACGGCAAGGCAACTCTGGAAAGCAGTCCGGTCCGCCGGGCTCACCGACGGTGCAAGCCGGCCCCCGGCCGGTGGAAACTCTCAGGTCCCACCACAGAGCGGGGAGGAACCCAGCCGATGCCGGCGCCGCCGGCCTGTCTTGCGGAGTTCCTCATGACCCACCACCCGTCAGCGGCCTTCGTCGACCGGCACATCGGTGCCCGCCGTGACGAGGACGTCGCACTGATGCTGACCGTCGTCGGAGCCGCCAGTGCCGAGGTGCTGGCCGCGACCGCCGTCCCCGACGCCATCCAGCAGGACACACCGCTCGACCTCGGCCCGGCGCTGACCGAGTCCGAGGTCCTCGACGCGCTGCGCCGCCTCGCGGCCCGGAACACGCCCCGGGTGCAGATGATCGGGCAGGGCTACTACGACACCATCACCCCGGCGGTGATCCGGCGCAACGTCGTCGAGGACCCGGGGTGGTACACCGCCTACACGCCCTACCAGCCGGAGATCTCCCAGGGCCGGCTGGAGGCGCTGCTGACCTTCCAGACCATGGTCGAGGACCTCACCGGGCTCGAGATCGCCAACGCCTCCCTCCTGGACGAGGCCACCGCGGTCGTCGAGGCGGTGTTGCTGATGCGTCGGGCGAACAAGGACAAGCGGGCGGCCGGCGGGCGTACGGTCCTGGACGCCGACCTGTTCCCCCAGTCGATCGCGGTCGTCCGCGGTCGCGCTCATGCGCTCGGCTTCGAGGTTGAGGTCGCGGACCTGACTCGGGGCCTGCCGGCGGGCCCGATCAACGGGGTGGTGCTCCAGCAGCCCGGCGCCTCGGGGCGGGTCGGCGACGCCACCGCCCTGATCGCCGCCGCGAAGGAGCGCGGGGCGATGGTCACCGTCGCCGCGGACCTGCTGGCGCTCACCCTGATCACCCCTCCCGGAGAGCAAGGTGCGGACGTCGCGGTCGGCAGCGCCCAGCGGTTCGGCGTCCCGCTCTTCTACGGCGGCCCGCACGCAGCGTTCATGGCGGTCCGCAAGGGCCTGGAGCGCCAGCTCCCGGGCCGGCTCGTGGGGGTGTCCACCGACGACGCCGGGCGTCCCGCCTATCGCCTGGCGCTCCAGACCCGCGAGCAGCACATCCGCCGGGAGAAGGCGACCTCGAACATCTGCACGGCCCAGGCCCTGCTCGCCGTGGTCGCGGCCATGTACGCGATCCACCACGGTCCCGAGGGGCTGCGGGCCATCGCCGAGCGCACTCACGGCCACGCCCGCACCCTCGCCGCGGCCCTCGCGTCCGCCGGCGTCGAGGTCGCGCACCGCAGCTTCTTCGACACGGTGACGGCCCGGGTGCCCGGCCGGGCCGCCGCGCTGGTCACCGCCGCAGAGGCCGAGGGCATCAACCTGCGGCTCATCGACCCCGACACCGTGGGCATCTCCTGCGACGAGACGACGACGGACGCCATCGTGGTGACCGTCGCCGAGGTCTTCGGGGCCCGGCCGTCGGGCCGGGGCGGGGACGGAGCCGGCCGGGATGCCGGCTCGGGTGTGGGCCCGGCCGTCGGCTCGGATGCGGTCGGCGCGGAGGCCCGTTCGGATGTCGCGGACTTCGCGCTGGACCCGGCGGTGCATCGTACGAGCCCCTACCTGCAGCACCCCGTCTTCCACAGCTACCGCTCGGAAACCCAGCTGATGCGCTACCTGCGCCGGCTTGCCGACCGTGACCTGGCCCTGGACCGGACGATGATCCCGCTGGGGTCGTGCACCATGAAGCTCAACGCCGCCGTCGAGATGGAGCCGATCACCTGGCCCGGGTTCGCCGGCATCCACCCGTACGCCCCGGACTCCCAGACCGAGGGCTGGCGCGCGCTGATCGCCGACCTCGAGCAGGGTCTCGCCGCGATCAGCGGCTATGACCGGGTCTCCCTCCAGCCGAACGCCGGGTCGCAGGGCGAGCTCGCCGGCCTGCTGACGATCCGCGGCTACCACGCCGCCCGCGGTGAGGGCGGGCGTGACATCTGTCTCATCCCCGCCTCCGCGCACGGCACGAACGCCGCCTCCGCCGCGCTCTCCGGGATGAAGGTCGTTGTCGTCGCCACTGCTGCGGACGGCGCGATCGACCGGGCCGACCTCGAGGCGAAGATCGCGGCCCACCGGGAGCGGCTCGCCGCGATCATGATCACCTACCCGTCGACGTACGGGGTGTACGACGCGAACGTCCGCGAGGTGTGCGACCTCGTCCACGCCGCGGGTGGCCAGGTCTACCTCGACGGGGCGAACCTGAACGCGCTCGTCGGCCTCGCCCGCCCCGGAAGGTTCGGCGGCGACGTCTCCCACCTGAACCTGCACAAGACGTTCTGCATCCCGCACGGTGGCGGCGGCCCCGGCGTCGGCCCGATCGCCGTCCGCGCCCATCTCGCCCCGTTCCTGCCCGCGGACGCCGCGCACTTCTCCGGCGAGGACCTCGGACACGGGCTGCCGGTGTCAGCGTCGCGGTACGGCTCGGCCGGGGTGCTGCCGATCTCCTGGGCCTACCTCAACCTGATGGGAGGCGACGGCCTGACTGCGGCGACCCGCTCGGCGCTGCTCGCGGCGAACTACCTCGCCAAGCGGCTGGACCCGTACTTCCCCGTCCTCTACACCGGCGAGGGCGGCTTCGTCGCGCACGAGTGCATCCTCGACCTGCGCGAGCTCACCGCCCGGACCCACGTCACCGCCGAGGACGTCGCGAAGCGCCTGATCGACTTCGGCTTCCACGCGCCGACCCTCGCCTTCCCGGTGCCGGGGACGCTGATGGTCGAACCGACCGAATCGGAGGACCTCGGCGAGCTGGACCGCTTCGTCGACGCGATGATCGCCATCCGCGCCGAGATCGATCAGGTCGCCGCCGGCGACTTCCCCCTCGCCGACTCGCCGCTGCGGCACGCCCCGCACACCGCGGCCGCGGTGATCGATTCGGAATGGGACCGGCCCTACAGCCGCGAACAGGCCGCCTTCCCCGGCCGGACCTCACGCCAGGACAAGTACTTCCCGCCGGTCGGGCGGATCGACCAGGCGTACGGCGATCGCCACCTGGTCTGCACCTGCCCACCCGTCGAAGCCTTCCAGGACTGACGACCCCGCCCCGACAAAGGACCACACCATGTCGCAGGACATCCCCGAGACCACGTCACCCGGCGGCACCGAGAGCACGTCGCAGGACATCCCTGAGACCACGTCACCCCGGCTCACCGCCCTGCACGCCGTACACGAGAGTCTGGGCGCCCACTTCACCGACTTCGGCGGCTGGCAGATGCCGCTGAAGTACGGCTCCGAGCTCGCCGAACACCGTGCCGTGCGCGAGGCCGCCGGGCTCTTCGACCTCTCCCACATGGGGGAGGTCCGGGTGTCCGGCGCGGTCGCCGGTGCCTTCCTCGACTTCGCCCTGGTCGGCCGGCTGTCGGCCGTCGCCGTCGGCAGGGCGAAGTACTCGCTGCTCTGCGCCGAGGACGGCGGCATCATCGACGACCTCATCGTCTATCGGCTCGCCGAGGACGACTACCTCGTGGTGCCCAACGCGGGCAACACCGCGACTGTCGTCGCCGCGCTCGACGAGCGGGCGGGCGCCTTCATTGCGCTCGGCGAGCGTTCGGGCCGCGCTGACGTCACCGTGCACGACGCCTCCGCCGAGACCTCCCTGATCGCCGTCCAGGGCCCGCGCGCCGAGGAGATCCTGCTCAGGATGTTGTCCGCCGAGGACGGCGCCCGGGCCGGCGGGCTGAGGTACTACTCCTGCGTACCGGCCACCGTCGCCGGCCGCGCCGCCCTGGTGGCAAGGACCGGGTACACCGGTGAGGACGGATTCGAGCTCTTCGTCGACAACGCGTCCGCGCCCGCGGTGTGGTCGGCCCTTGCGGAGGCGGGCGAGGGGACCGGACTCCTGCCCTGCGGCCTCGCCTGCCGGGACTCGCTGCGGCTCGAGGCGGGCATGCCGCTCTACGGCAACGAGCTCTCCCGGGAGATCTCGCCGTACGAGGCGGGCCTCGGCGGCGTCGTTGCCCTCGCGAAGGAGGGCGACTTCGTCGGCCGCGCGGCCCTGCAACAGCAGAAGGACGACGGGGTGGGCACCACCAGTGGACGACGACTGGTGGGCCTGCAGGGCCTCAGCCGCCGGGCGGCCCGCTCGCACTACGCCGTGCTCCGGGACGGCCGCCCGGTCGGCGAGGTGACCTCGGGCCAGCCCAGTCCGACCCTCGGCCACCCGGTCGCCCTGGCGTACGTCCCGGTCGAGCTCAGCGCGCCCGGCACTCAACTGGACGTCGACCTGCGCGGCCGACCCGAGTCCTTCGAGGTCGTCGCACTGCCGTTCTACCGACGGCAGAAGTAGGCCGGACCGGCAGCACCGGGCCACCTCCACCGGGGCGCAGATTCATCGGCACAGATTCATCGGCACAGATTCATCAGCACAGATCCACACGACATCGCCAGCGATCCATTAGCACACAGGAGCATCCAGATGAGCACAGTCAAGGCCGGCCTCCGCTACTCCGAGGACCACGAGTGGCTCGACACCGCGGAGACGCCCGCCAAGGTGGGCGTCTCCGCGATCGCCGTCGAGGCCCTCGGCGACGTCGTCCACCTCGAACTGCCCGAGCCGGGCACCGAACTCGCCGCCGGCGACGTCTGCGGCGAGATCGAGTCGACCAAGAGCGTCGCCGACCTGTACGCGCCGGCCGCCGGCACCGTCGTCGAGGTGAACCAGGCGGTGCTCGACGATCCCGCACTGCTCAACGAGGACCCGTACGGCGCCGGTTGGCTGTTCACCGTCGAGGTCTCCGCCGAGGGCGCGCTGCTCTCGGCCGAGGAGTACGCGGCACGCAACGGAGGCGAGCTCGCCTGAGAGGACCCCGCCGACCCCGCCCGGGGCAGACAGACCCGTACGGCTCGCTCGCCTCGGTACCCTCGACAGGAGCCGAGCGGGCGTGCGCCGGCGACGGCCCGACGACGAGGGAGGTGCGGGGGTGCGCCAGCAGGCCTCGATCATGCACCTCGACCTCGACGCCTTCTTCGCCTCGGTCGAGCAGCGTGACAAGCCGTCCCTGCGGGGCAAGCCGGTCGTGGTCGGCGGGCTCGGCCAGCGCGGCGTGGTCTCCACCGCCTCGTACGAGGCGCGGACATACGGGGTGCATTCGGCGATGCCGATGCACGAGGCGCGGCGGCTCTGTCCGAACGCCGCGTTCCTCGCCGGCCGGTTCGGTGCCTACCGGGCGGCGAGCCGGATCGTGATGGGGATCCTGGAGGATCTCTCCCCGCTGGTCGAGCCGCTGTCGCTGGACGAGGCATTCGTCGACCTCGCCGCCGCCCGCGAGCCACTCGCGCTCACCGACGAGGGGGTGATGGCGGTGGCCGGCCGGGTCAAGGCCGAGGTCGCTGAACGGACCGGCGGCCTGACCTGCTCGATCGGGCTGGGCACGTCGAAGTTCATCGCGAAGCTGGCCTCCGAGCTGGACAAGCCCGACGGGATCCACCTGGTCGTCCCGGGCACCGAGGTGGAGACCATCGCGCCGCTGTCGGTGCGGGTGATCCCCGGCGTCGGGCCGGCGACCTTCGACCGGCTGGCCCGGCTCGGCGTGGCGACCGTCGCGGACCTGCAGTCACGCTCCGAGCACGAGCTGGTCCGTGAACTGGGCCGGGCCTACGGCACGGCACTGCACGCGCTGGCCTTCGCCCGCGACGACCGGGACGTCTCGCCGGACCGGGACCGCAAGTCGATCTCGGTGGAGGACACCTTCGAGACCGACCTGGCCGGGCGGGAGGAAATGATCCCGCGGATCGTCCGCGACGCCCGACTGGTGGCCCAGCGGATGCGGGCGATGGGGGTGTTCGCCCGGACCGTGACGCTCAAGGTGCGGCTGCACGACTTCACCACCTGGACCCGGTCCCGCACCCTGGAGGGCGCCACCGACAGCGCCGAGGTGGTCGCCGCCGAGGCGACCGACCTGCTCGGCGGGCTCCGGCTCGACCAGCTCGACCAAGGCGTACGCCTCCTCGGCGTCGGTGTGTCGGGCCTGACCACGGTGGCCCAGGACCGCCTGTTCGAGGCGCGCGAGGACCACGAGGAGATCGTGCCGGGAGGGGCGTCGGGGTCGGGAGGACCGGGCGCCTCCGAGTCGGACGCCCCTGCGGCGGGGTCACCGGGTTCTGGCGGACCGGGTGCGGGTTCTGGCGGCGGGCCGGGTTCGGGGCCCGTGGCCGCCGAGGGGACCGCCGCCGAGACGCTCGAAAGGCGCGCACCTCGGTGGCTGCCCGGGGCAGACGTGGTGCACGACGAGATGGGGCCGGGCTGGATCTGGGGGACCGGGCTGGGCCGGGTGACCGTGCGCTTCGAGACCGCGGAGACCGGGCCGGGCCCGGTGCGGACGTACGCGTTGGGCGATCCGGCGCTGCACCTGGCCTGACGACGGGCCGGACTCTGACGAATGCTGCTGGTGCATATTTCGGTGGCTGAGGGCCGGTTGTTCTGGTGTGTGGTGAGCCGGTGGCGTTCCCCGAAACCGGGATCACGGTTCCCGACGATTCTGCGGTTTCCCTGACCTTCCCCGGGGATATCGACCAAATCCGGTCGGGGATGCTGGCTTGGGTCGCGATTGCTGGGGCATGTCGGTGGTCGAGGGCGGTCGGGGATCGTGAGGGTTGGGAGCCGGGTCGGGGCGTGCGGGTTCGGATGCGCCTGCAGCCCGCCCGCCTCAGCGTTCCCGCGGGAACGTGCCCGACGTGTTCGCGCCGCTTGGTCATCTCCCACCCGGTCCGGCGTTCCCGCGGGAACGTGCGTACGCGTTCCCGCCGTCTGGTCACGTCCCACCCGGTCGGGCGCCCGGCCCGTTCCGGGCGTTCCCGCGGGAACGTCGTGGTGGGCGCGCACGCGCCGACGGGCGTGCCGGAAAGTGTCACCGGGGGGTTGAATCGCCCGCTCGAGAACAGACCTGCCGTTCGCCCGGGGGCGGGTGGGGGGATCGGACCAACAGAGAGAGGGGAGAGAGAAGACTCGCCGTTCGCCCGGAGGGCTCAGCGCGCAGGTCCGTACGTCAGATGCAGTACGCCGTTGTCGAACGCCTCGTGGGACAGCAGCGCGAGGGGCGTGTTCGGCAGGCGCTCGTCCAGCAGGCGGGCACCGGAGCCGAGCACGATCGGATAGACGAGCAGATGCAGCTCGTCGAGGAGCCCGTCGGCCAACAGGGCCCGGACGAGCGTGCCGCTGCCACTGATGTACACGCCCCGCTCGCGGGCGGCGAGCTCGCTGATCGCCGCCGGGTCGTATCCGCCGAGGATCTGCGAGTTCTGCCAGGCGTCGGCGGAGGTGAGGGTCGACGACACCACGTACTTGGGGGTGTCGTTGAAGAACGGCGCGCCGGGATCGTCCTCGACCGTACGTCCCGACCACGCCGGAGCGAACATCTGATAGGTGGTGCGCCCCAGGAGGATGGCCGTACTGGCGTTGGTGAGTTCTCCGATCACCTCGCCCATCCGATCGGTGAATCCGTACGGCATCGTCCACCGCGGATCCTCGAACACGCCATCGAGACTGACGAACTCGTGTGCTGCGATCCTGCCCATCGGGTTTCTCCTGTCGTCGGCGTTCCCATCCTCGCGGTACGAGGAGGGGTCGGCAAGACCTCTGTCGAAGGCCGCCGGCCCGGATCCCGGAACGGTGCGGCCTCGACGGTGGGCGATGGCCCCGCCGTGACCGCCTGTCACCGGCGACTTTGTCCTGTCTCGTTTGTCACATCCACGCCACGCTCCGGCGCGACCGGACCGCGACCGGACGGGGATCCCGCCGAGCGGGCGAGATCGGTGCCCCGCCCGGTGATCCGACCTGCGGAGGAGCGTCCGGGAGGCCCTTGACAGGCGTCATCCGGAGATCTTAACCTCATTTTACGAAACGCCTTTCTTGAACTCTCAGGCCACAACGAGGTGGCCGGTTCCAGGTCGCAAGGGTGCGAAGGTTGGGAGTATGTATGGACTCGGATCGCTTCTCGCTGGCGGGCAAGGTCACAGTCGTGACCGGCGGTCGTCAAGGCATCGGCAAGGTGGTGTCGCACCAGCTCGCTGAGCAGGGATCGGACGTGGTGATCCTCGACCTGGCGGATGCCAGTGAGGTCGCCGCGGAGATCGCCGCCCAGCACGGCGTACGTGCCATCGCGTTGCAGTGCGATGTCACCGATCCGGACGGGGTGGCTCAGGCCATCGAGCAGGCGGCCGCCGACATGGGCACGCTGGACCTGCTGTTCAACAACGCGGGCATCTGCCTGCACAAGCCGGCGCTGGACTGCACGCCGACCGATTTCACGAACGTGGTGAACGTCAACCTGAACGGCATCTTCTTCGTCGCCCAGGCGTTCGCCCGTTACCTCGTCGCGCAGGGCAAGACCGGCAATATCGTCAACACCGCGTCGATGTCCGCGACGATCGTCAACACCCCGCAGGGCCAGGCCTCGTACAA